>JAHHHT010000001.1 GCA_019359235.1 Oscillatoria princeps RMCB-10 | reverse complement strand
CTGTCAGTGTCAGGTCAAATATGTCGCTGGCGCTGGGAGACGCTGGACTACCGTAGGAGGCGGTGACTTTAATGCTAGTGGTGCCAATCCCTTCCCAATTGTTGCTCGTGCTGTGGAAAGTGCCGGTATTGCTGTCAAACCCCAACCAGTAAGGCAGGGGGTTGCCGTTTGCCAAGGTGGCGCTATAGTAAAGCGGGCCACCTGAAGTGTTGAAAGCGCTGCCAATGCTTAGGTCAAAGGGTGCGCCGGCTTTTAAGGCTAGGTCAGCTATGGGGTTCACTACAGCAGGTGGGCTGTCTGTCAGTGTCAGGTCAAATATGTCGCTGGCGCTGGGAGACGCTGGACTACCGTAGGAGGCGGTGACTTTAATGCTAGTGGTGCCAATCCCTTCCCAATTGTTGCTCGTGCTGTGGAAAGTGCCGGTGTAGCTGTCAAACCCCAACCAGTAAGGCAGGGGGTTGCCGTTGGCCAAGGTGGCGCTATAGTAAAGCGGGCCACCTGAAGTGTTGAAAGCGCTGCCAATGCTTAGGTCAAAGGGTGCGCCGGCTTTTACAGTTTGGTCAGCTATGGGGTTGACAACCGGGGGCGCGGTGGAAGCGACTGTCAGGTCAAAGGTGTCGCTGACACCGGCACCTGCTGGGCCATAAGCCGAGTCGGAGGCGGTCACTTTAACGCTGATTGTGCCAGTGTTGCCTCCTCCGGGAGTGCCGGTCAAGCTGCGGCTATAGCTGTCAAAGTGCAGCCACCCGGGCAGGGGGCTGCCGTCTGCGAGGGTGGCGCTGTAGTAAAGTGGGTCACTATCAGCATCGCTGAAGGTATTGGCAATGCTGTAGTTGAAAGGTGCCTGAACGATTGCGATTTGGTTGGGAATCGGGTTGGCCACAGTGGGCTCGCTGTTGGCCACTGTCAGGTTAAAGATGTCACTCACACCGGCACCCGCACCGGCATTGGGTGAGTCTGAGGCTGTTACCTTAATGCTGATAGTGCCAACGTCGATATCCCTGGGCGTACCGCTGAAGGTGCCATAATCCTGGTTGAAGGAAAGCCAAACCGGGAGAGGGCTGCCGTCTGCTAGTGTGGCAGTGTAGTGCAGCTGGTCATTATCCGCATCGGAGAAAGCGCTGCCAATACTGAAGTTGAAAGGGTTGGTGCTGGAGGATAAGGACAGACCCCTTCTTGTGATTTGGTCAGCGATTGGGTTTACAAGCACCGGCTCGCTGTTGGCCACTGTCAGGTTAAAGATGTCACTCACACCGGCACCCGCACCGGCATTGGGTGAGTCTGAGGCTGTTACCTTAATGCTGATAGTGCCAACGTCGATATCCCTGGGCGTACCGCTGAAGGTGCCATAATCCTGGTTGAAGGAAAGCCAAACCGGGAGAGGGCTGCCGTCTGCTAGTGTGGCAGTGTAGTGCAGCTGGTCATTATCCGCATCGGAGAAAGCGCTGCCAATACTGAAGTTGAAAGGGTTGGTGCTGGAGGATAAGGACAGACCCCTTCTTGTGATTTGGTCAGCGATTGGGTTTACAAGCACCGGCTCGCTGTTGGCCACTGTCAGGTTAAAGATGTCACTCACACCGGCACCCGCACCGGCATTGGGTGAGTCTGAGGCTGTTACCTTAATGCTGATAGTGCCAACGTCGATATCCCTGGGCGTACCGCTGAAGGTGCCATAATCCTGGTTGAAGGAAAGCCAAACCGGGAGAGGGCTGCCGTCTGCTAGTGTGGCAGTGTAGTGCAGCTGGTCATTATCCGCATCGGAGAAAGCGCTGCCAATACTGAAGTTGAAAGGGTTGGTGCTGGAGGATAAGGACAGACCCCTTCTTGTGATTTGGTCAGCGATTGGGTTTACAAGCACCGGCTCGCTGTTGGCCACTGTCAGGTTAAAGATGTCACTCACACCGGCACCCGCACCGGCATTGGGTGAGTCTGAGGCTGTTACCTTAATGCTGATAGTGCCAACGTCGATATCCCTGGGCGTACCGCTGAAGGTGCCATAATCCTGGTTGAAGGAAAGCCAAACCGGGAGAGGGCTGCCGTCTGCTAGTGTGGCAGTGTAGTGCAGCTGGTCATTATCCGCATCGGAGAAAGCGCTGCCAATACTGAAGTTGAAAGGGTTGGTGCTGGAGGATAAGGACAGACCCCTTCTTGTGATTTGGTCAGCGATTGGGTTTACAAGCACCGGCTCGCTGTTGGCCACTGTCAGGTTAAAGATGTCACTCACACCGGCACCCGCACCGGCATTGGGTGAGTCTGAGGCTGTTACCTTAATGCTGATAGTGCCAACGTCGATATCCCTGGGCGTACCGCTGAAGGTGCCATAATCCTGGTTGAAGGAAAGCCAAACCGGGAGAGGGCTGCCGTCTGCTAGTGTGGCAGTGTAGTGCAGCTGGTCATTATCCGCATCGGAGAAAGCGTTGCCAATACTGAAGTTGAAGGGGTTGGTGCTGGAGGATAAGGACAGACCCCTTCTTGTGATTTGGTCAGCGATTGGGTTTACAAGCACCGGCTCACTGTTAGCCACCGTCAGGTTAAAGATGTCGGTGATGGGATTTCCAAAGCCATCCTGGGCGCTCACCTTGATGCTGTAGGTGCCGGTTTCCCCAGTCGGGGGCGTGCCAGAAAAGGTGAGATTATAAGAGGAAAAACTCAGCCATCCCGGCAGGGGGCTGCCATTGGCGAGAGTGGCGCTGTAGTTCGTCCCATTGCTGAAGATGTTATTAATGTCGAACTTGTAATTTGCGCCTTTTCTTGCGATTTGGTCAGGAATTAGGTTGGCAAGTGCCGGGGGATTGCTCGATTGAACTGTCAGATTGAAGATGTCGCTGACGCTGCTATTGGATGTGTCTGAGGCGATGACTTTGACGCTAATGGTGCCAGCGTCCGAATTTCCTGGGTTGCCAGAAAAGGTGCCGTTAGAAAAGTTCAGCCAACTTGGCAGGGGGTTGCCGTTTGCCAGGGTGGCGGTGTAACTGAGCGGGTCACTGTCTGCATCGCTGAAAGTGTTGCCCGGTATGATAAAATTGAACAGTGTGCCGGCTGTTGCTGTTTGGTCGGCAATCGGGCTGGCAGTTGCCGGTGCGAAGTTGCTCACCGTCAGATTAAAGGTGTCGCTTGCGCCGCTCGCACTAAAACCTCCGGAGTTGGTCGCGCATACTTTTACGGCGATCGTGCCGATGTTAGCATTTCCGGGGGTGCCAGAGAAAGTGCCGGTAGAGCTGTCAAAATGCAGCCAAGTTGGCAGGGGGTTGCCGTTTGCTAGGGTAGCGTAGTATTGGATAGGGTCATTTTCTGGATCGGAGAAGGCGCTGGCAATACTGTAGTTTATGGGAACGTTTTTTGTTACGGAAAGGTCTGCGATGGGGTTGAGCAAAAGGGGATCTTCGTTGAAAATGCCGGTGTAGTCGCGGAGGACTGCCGGCTCAAATGCCTTCCCTGTCGTAATTTCCCCAATCCGCACCTCAAGGTTCCAGTCACCCCCTTTCGCCGCACTGCCGGTGGGGGTGGCGGAAGCGGCAATATTGGCCCCTGTCAGCCGGTGGAGTTCTTCCAAAAAGGCACTTCCCGCCCCAGCGGCGACACTGCACCCATAGATAAGGATGTCGGTGCCAGCTAGGGCTTCCGCCCACTGCTGCAACTGGTTTGCATAAGTGTGGATAGTGTCGCCGTTCAATTTTGTGCTGCCCAGCTGGATGCTGCCGGGACTGCCGTGAGATACAATGTGAAGACTCTGCAGTCCGCTGCGACCGGCAAGCACCGCACCGATCTGCCCCACCCCCTCTTCTCTGGGGTGGAGAACAACCGTCTCTACCCCCTGCAGCGTCCCGGAAATCAGGCTCTCGCAGCTGGGAACAGCAGCATCAATAAAGAGAATCTGTTTTTTCTGATGTCCGGGCTTCCCCGTCCCCCGGGTTGAGGGGTTAGGGGTGAATTTGTCCTGGTCATCGCCGCCGCCCTGACGTCTGGCGTCCTCTGTGAAGCTGTCCTCAAAAGACACCAAAGAGCCGGTTTGTGCCAAGTGAGAACCCAATAATGCTGGCATATTGCACCTTTTTTGCCTGTATGTAGATCCCGCCAGCTACCTGCCTGGAAATCCATCTGAGGGGCGAAACCTGGGGAAATTTCTCGGTCGTGTAAAATTTAAAGGTATCTTAACTATGTGCCGAGAAGAGCCTAAACCCAAAACAACGTTTAATCTTGGTTTTGTCCTTGAGTTTTCCTGGCGTGCAGCTTTGTTCTTATGATTCCCCTGAGCTGCTGAGTATTAACACTGGCCGGCAAAATTTTTAAACTGAGCGAGCGATGTTTTGTGCGCTCCGCCGAACCGAACTCATCTGGCAAACCCATCAATTGAGTAACCGCATGGGGCATAGCCCATAGGGCATGGGGAAGATTTTCTGCTTTTGCCCTTTTGCGTGATGCCCCATGCGAGCGTGCCCAAACTCAGATTAGACGGCGGTGAAATCCTCACTGTTGATGAGACCGGCACCCACGCCACTCAGGGATGCCAGCAGTTCACCGGTGGCGGCAAGGCTGATGGTAACAGCACCGGCACTTTGAGCAATCACCAACTCCTCGAAGGTCAGATCGCCGGCGAGTGCCAGGGAATCTGTGCCATCAGAGAAGTAGATGATTATATCACTACCTTTGCCAGATGTCAAGAGGAAAATGTCGCTGCCGGCACCGCCGGTGAGGGTGTCGCTGCCCTTCCCGCCGCAGAGGACATCATCACCCGCGCCGCCGGTCAGGGTGTCAAGGCTGATATCGGTGGGAGCTTCAATAGCATCAATGACGCTAATTGTCAAGGTTTTCTCGAAATTATTTCCGCTTGCACCGTGGTATCGAAAATCCATGCGTTCCCAGCTTGCCAGCAGCCACAGCTTAATTCAGCGCCTGACCCCACCTGTTACCGGGTTAACACTATCAGGTCTAATGGTAATCACCGGCACCGTCCCGGCTATCGCTCAGCTCCCCGGTATCGGGACAGTCGCGCCCAGTCCAGCAGCAGGGCCGGCTCAACTGAAAGAAGCTTACATTTTAGGCCCTGGGGATCTCATTGAAATCGATATCTTCAATGTGCCCGAATACAGCGGGCAGAATGGCCAGCACCGAGTTCTGGTGGATGGCTCACTCAACTTGCCCCTGATTGGCAGTGTTTTTGTCAAAGGGCTAACCTTGCAACAGGCAGCCAAGGTAATTAATGATGGATACGCTCCCTACCTCACACGTCCTATCGTTACCCTGAGTCTGGAAGAACCGCGCCCCCTGAACATTGGCGTCGCAGGAGAAGTGAACCGTCCTGGATATTAGAGCCTGACCCTGATAGGAGTGGGAAGCGGTAGTACGGGGCAGGGGATACAAGTGCCAACGGTAACGCGGGCCCTTCAAATGGCCGGGGGAATTACACAAGCAGCGGATCTGAGGCGGATTCAGCTGCGCTGTTTAGCCGACCGCCCATGCAAAGTTTCTGCATCCACTGCCACCGGCAGCAATAGTCCTGTTCTATGGCTCTTGCTCGATGCTACTGGCTCGCCCAATCCCAAGCATGTGATCACCTTGCTCCAGAAGCTGGCATACTATTGGTGAAAGCTACACCAGCGGGCATATTATTGATTGGGCCACACCGGCGGGCCTACTATTGATTGGGCCACACCAGCAGGCAGAGGCTACTATTGATGCCAGCTACACCGGCGGGCACACTATTGGTTGGGCCACACCGGCGAGCCGGGCAACAACTCGGATAATTCATCACGCGGGCCACACAAACATAAAAAAAGTATAAAATTATTTTCAATAAAGCCCTCGCACATAATATGCTAGGATGACACTGGCTGATGGATTCACTGAATATCGTCACCAAATTATCTGACACAAAGGAGTTGTCAATGGCTACCGTAATCGATGAACTCTTAGGCAAGAAGTTCCGCTTTCAATCAAACAATTACCGCGATCGTTACCTGCGGCACCAAAATTATCGGATTAAGATTGATCCCAATGACGGCAGTGGATTATACCAGTTAGATAGTTCATTCCGTATAGTCCCAGGTCTGGCGGGAACTGGGATTAGCTTCCAGTCTGAAAACTACCCAGACCATTACATCCGCCACACTAACTATGAGTGCTATATTCACAAGTCAGACGGCAGTGACTTGTTCAAGAAAGACGCTTCGTGGAATCCTCAACGAGGATTGGCTAATGCTCAAGGTTTCTCCTTTGAGTCAGTAAACTACCCCGGATTCTTCATCCGGCATAGCTTGTTTTTGGGTCGTCTCGATCGTCGGGACGGCTCAGGATTATTCGATCAAGATGCGACCTGGTTACCTATTTTATTAGAAGCTCCGCCGCCGCAAATCAAATGGATTGCGATCAAAAATGCGGCCAATGGTGCGGTGTTGGATGTGGCAGGGGGTCAAGCCAATCCCGAAACCCAGGTGTTACTGTACGCCTATAATGGTGGGAATCACCAACAATGGCAAATTACCGCTGACGGGGTGATTAAGAGCAAGTTGGGTAACTATGCTCTGGATATAAAGGAGGTCCCCGGTTGGGCGAACAAATTGTTGGTAATTAATCCCATTAATGGCAGTGCTACCCAGCAATGGGTTATTGGCGCTGATGGCACGATTAAAAATAAAACCAATGGGTTTGCGATCGGCTCCTATACTGCGGACAGTTCTCAAGTAGGTATTGTGTACTATTTGGCTAATCCAGCCCAACCCATTGAAAAATGGGCAGTGGTTAATGCTTAATCCCTGATTAATATCATCGTGACATCAACCCGTCCTAGGAATTGTTGGGGCGGGTTTTTGTATATTTCCCACGGGGCGATAACCTTGGATATAGAAGTAAAATGGGTGAGCAATGATCCCTGCCAACCGTTTTTTTTAGCTGGACAGCCAGAGGCAAATATTTTGATTTTTTGCTCAAAGCATTTATCCTCATCCCGAACGGCCATGAAAATCCCAAACAGCTTAGGTATGATCCCAGAGGAAGCGCAAGAAAAATCTGCTCAAAATATGCTATTCCGGTAGTGCTGCCGCTAGCACGGTTAGCATGTAATCCCGACTGATCGCAGCCCGTTTACCCTTCTGCTTGAGACTACGTTTTTTTGAGGTTTCCCGGTTTAAGATACTGACGGCCATTCGCCGTAATAAGGCAAAATTATCAGGACTTGCCAAAGTGCGAATGCGGGAGGCATCCTCGCCAAAGGTGACATCCAACACCCAATGTAGTTGGTTCTCAATACCCCAGTGAGCACGAATAGCTCGACCGATACGCGCCGCATCGCAAGGCAGGGAACTCAGATAAAACATCACCTCACAGGTGGTCTTGTTCCACAAATGCCGCACCCGCTTCACCATCACGATACTTTGGAGGGAGGGCTACTATTGATGCAAGCTACACCGGCGGGCATACTATTGGTTGGGCCACACCGGCTCGCCGCAATCCCTTCTCAATTATTGTCCGTACTGTGGAAACTGCCGGTGTAGCTGTCAAATTGCAGCCAGTACGGCAGGGGGTTGCCGTTGGCCAAGGTGGCGCTATAGTAAAGCGGGCCACCTGAAGTGTTGAAAGCGCTGCCAATTGCCAAAGCCGAGTCGAAGGCGAGTACCTTAACGCTGATTGTGCCAGTATCGCCCGCTCCGGGAGTGCCGGTCAAGCTGCGGCTATAGCTGTCAAAGTGCAGCCAGCCCGGGAGGGGGCTGCCGTCTGCTAGTGTGGCGGTGTAGTAAAGCGGGTCATTATCCGCATCGCTGAAGGTATTGGCAATGCTGTAGTTGAAAGGTGCCTGAACTATTGCGGTTTGGTCAGCAATCGGGTTGGCCACAGTGGGCTCGCTGTTGGCCACTGTCAGGTTAAAGATGTCGCTGACACCGGCACCCGCACCGGCATCATCGTGAGTCTGAGGCGGTTAACTTAATGCTGATAGTGCCAACGTCGCTATTCCCGGGTGTACCGGTGAAACCTGGGAAACCTGGGCTTCCCTGATTCTGGTATAAGTGCAGCCAGCTCGGCAGGGGGCTGCCGTCTGCTAGTGTGACGGTGTAGTAAAGCGGGTCATTATCCGCATCGGAGAAAGCGTTGCCAATGCTTAAGGTGAAGGTGTTGCTGCTGCTGTATTGGTTGGGCGGGCCTTTTTTGACGATCAGGTCAGCAATTGGGTTTACAAGCACCGGCTCGCTGTTGGCCACCGTCAGGTTAAAGATGTCGGTGATGGGATTTCCAAAGCAATCCTGGGCGCTAACTTTGATGCTGTAGGTGCCGGTTTCCCCTGAACAGTGTTCCTGCAGTTGCTGTTTGGTCGGCAATCGGGCTGGCAGTTGCCGGTGCGAAGTTGCTCACCGTCAGATTAAAGGTGTCGCTTGCGCCGCTCGCACTAAAACCACCGGAGTTGGTCGCGCATACTTTTACGGTGATAGTGCCGATGTTAGCATTTCCGGGGGTGCCAGAGAAAGTGCCGGTATGGCTGTCAAAATGCACCCAACTTGGCAGGGGGTTGCCGTTTGCTAGGGTAGCGTAGTATTGGATAGGGTCATTTTCTGGATCGGAGAAGGCGCTGGCAATACTGTAGTTTATGGGAACGTTTTTTGTTACGGAAAGGTCTGCGATGGGGTTGAGCAAAAGGGGATCTTCGTTGAAAATGCCGGTGTAGTCGCGGAGGACTGCCGGCTCAAATGCCTTCCCTGTCGTAATTTCCCCAATCCGCACCTCAAGGTTCCAGTCACCCCCTTTCGCCGCACTGCCGGTGGGGGTGGCGGAAGCGGCAATATTGGCCCCTGTCAGCCGGTGGAGTTGTTCCAAAAATGCACTTCCCGCCGCCTGCGCGACACTGCACCCATATACAAAGATGTCGGCGTCAGCTGCTAGGGATTTCGCATAGCGCATAGGGCATGGGGAAGATTTTCTGCTTTTGCCCTTTTGCGTGATGCCCCATGCGAGCGTGCCCAAACTCAGATTAGAGGGCGGTGAAATCCTCACTGTTGATGAGGCCGGCACCCACGCCACTGAGGGATACCAGCAGCTCACCGGTGCTGGCAATGCTGATGCTAACACCACCGGCACTTTGAGCAATCACCAACTCCTCGAAGGTCAGATCGCCGGCGAGTGCCAGGGAATCTTTTTCATCTGTGAAGTCGAGGATTATATCACTCCCTTTCCCAGATGTCAAGACGAAGGTGTCGTTGCCCTTCCCGCCGGTGAGGGTGTCGCTGCCAAAACCTCCGCAGAGGACATCATCACCCGCGCCGCCGGTGAGGGTGTCATTGCCTTTGCCGCCATCGAGGGTATCGTCGCCATCGCCGCCATCGAGGTAATCAGCGCCAGAATTGCCAAACAGCAAGTCGCGGCCATCACCGCCACTCAGGCTGTCACTGCCCTTCTCGCCGCAGAGGGCGTCATTGCCCTCAGCGCCGGCGAGGGAGTCGCTATCTTTGCCGCCTTGCAGGGTGTCATTGCCGGTGCCGCCATCGAGGGTGTCAGCGCCGCGATTGCCGCACAGCAAATCATTGCCGTCGCCGCCAACCAGGCTGTCGCTGGCTCGGTTGCCGAGCAGGATATCTTGGCCATCGCTACCGACCAGAGTGTCGCGCCCTTTGCCGCCCTGCAGGATGTCGCCGCCGGTGCCGCCATCGAGGAAGTCAGCGCCCTGATAGCCACTGAGGAAGTCATTGCCCTGTTCGCCGCTGAGGCTATCATCTCCCTGGAAGCCCTGGAGGGTGTCGTCGCCGGCACCGCCCTTGAGCGTATCGTTGCCGGTGCCGCCCTCAAGGGTATCGCTGCCGGCACTGCCCGTCACAGCACCGCTGTTGGTGCCGCCGGAGGTTGTGTCACTTCCGGTATTCCCACCCCCGGCGTTGCTGCCGGTGCCGCCTGCAGCAAACTGCGAGCCGGTGCCAGGATCTACCGACTGCGAGCTGGTGCTGCCCGCCGGGCTGTTGCTGCCAGTGTCCTCAGCTGTGGAGTGCGAGTCGGTGTCCTCCGCTAGGGGAAGGACGCTATCGCCGGCTTCGCTATCAGTGCTGGTGTCAACAGCCGCCGACTGGGAGCCGGTGTTGCCTGCAGGTATGTTGCTGCCGGTGCCGCCCGCTGCCGACTGCGAGCCGGTGCCGCCCGCCGCCGACTGCGAGCCGGTATGCCCAGCGACGATCGCGCTGCCGGTACTTCCAGGCAGGCTGTCGCTGCTGGTGGCTTGGGCTGTCGTATCGCTGCCGGTGCTTCCAAGGGTGGTGTTGGGAATGATACTGCCACCGCCGGCTGTTGCGCCGGCACTGCCAGTCCCAGTGGCTGTGCCGGTGCTGGAAGTCGGAGGGCTGCTGCCACTGCCTGGGGCGGTCTGAGTTCCGCTACTGGCGGGGGCGGTCGGGGTAGCGCTGCTGCCCCCACTGGTGGTGGTGCCGGTGCCTCCCGTCAGAGTGTCTGTGCCGGTACTGCCACTACTGGTGGTGGTGCCTGCGCCTCCCGTCAGAGTGTCTGTGCCGGTACTGCCTGAAATGCTGCCGCCGCCGGCATTGCTGTTGTTGCCGCCGGCATTGCTATTATTGCCACCGGCATTGCTATTATTGCCGCCTGCATTGCTATTGTTGCCGCCTGCATTGCTATTGCCGGTGCCGGGAAGAGTGACAATTCCCGATCCGGGGGTGACATTTTCAGCACCCGGGGTGACATTTTCCGCGCCCGGGGTGACATTTTCCGCGCCCGGGGTGACAGCTCCCGAATCCGGAGTGACATTTTCCCCGCCCGGGGTGACAGCTCCCGAATCCGGAGTGACATTTTCCCCGCCCGGGGTGACAGCTCCCGAATCCGGAGTGACATTTTCCCCGCCCGGGGTGACAGCTCCCGAATCCGGAGTGACATTTTCTATGCCGCCGGCATTGTTATCCGAGTCAGTCGTACCCGTTGCCGGCTCAGTCGCAACAGTCGCCGAGTCCGTCGGAACAGTTGCCGAGTCTGTCGTACCCATTGCCGGTTCAGTCGTACCCGTTGCTGCGGCAATGCCGGTCACGTCAAGGCTGATGTCAGTCGGAGCGTCATTAGCATTAATTACGCTAATTGTCAAGGTTTTCTCGAAACTCAAGCCGCCGCTATCCTCCGCCAAAACCCGAATCGTGTGATCGCCGGCACCCCCCAATTCCAGCAAGCCGCCGTCCGCAACCTTCAGCTGGCTGTCTTCCAGCAAGAAGCGCCCACCGGCATCATCGGGCAGCGCGTAAGTGTGAGTGTCGCTCAAATCCGGGTCAGCAACCGCCAGATTCCCGATAACCGTGCCGGTGGGGCTGTTCTCGGGAATGCCGGCACCATCAAGGCTGATGTCAGTCGGAGCTTCATTAGCATCAATCCCGCTAACTGTCAAGTCTTTCTCGAAACTCAAACCGCCGCTATCCGCCACCAAAACCCGAATGGTGTGCTCGCCGGCACTCTCGAAGTCCAGCAAGCTGCCATCGAGCACCAGCAGTTGGGTGCCGTCCAGGAAGAAGCGCCCACCGGCATCATCGGGCAGAGTGTAACTGTGAGTGTCGCCCGCATCGGGGTCAGCCGCAGACAGATTGCCGATAACCTTGCCTGCCGGGCTGTTTTCGGCAGTGCCGGTGGCGTCAAGGCTAGTGCCGGTGGGGGTGTCGCTAACAGGATTGACCGCGAAGGACGCTATCGCGTCCCGCTTCGCTATCGAGAAATTCGTCGAGCCCAAAGTGCTGCCACCGGCATCCGCAGCGGTGAAGCTGAAGCTGTCGCCGCCTGTGTGCGTGCCGTCGTGCGCGTAAGCGAGCAATCCAGCGTCAATGTCAGCTATTGTGAAAACGCTGCCGGCAGCGAGGGGGGTGCTGTTGAGGAGCAGAGTCCCAGACACCGGCAGCCCCTGCAGTGTGAGGGTAATCGCCTCGCCCTCGGCATCTCCCACCAAAAGCTGGTTGGGCGCAATCGCAGAAGTCGCCCCCTCATCGAGCTGCAAACCGCTATTGTTGACCAATGTGGGGGGCAGGTTGGCACTGACGGTCAGGTCGAAGGTGTCGCTGACAGGATTCGCAGCGGGGCCAAAAGGCGTGTCGGAAGCGACGACTTTGATGCTGGCGGTGCCGGCGTCTGCATTCGCCGGCGTGCCGGAAAACGTGCCGGTGTTGCTGTCAAAGTACAGCCAGCCGGGCAGGGGGCTGCCGTTTGCCAGTGCCGCGCTGTATTGGATTTGGTCATTCTCAGCATCGTCAAAGGCGCTGCTAATGCTGTAGGGGCTGGCCCCCGTGCCAGCCCCCGGTGCGCCTTTTGTGATGATTTGGTCGGCGATGGGGCTTACTAGCGCCGGGGTGCTGTTGCTAACCGTCAGGTTAAAGGTGTCGCTGACGCTATGGTTGGCTGCATCCCACGCGGTAACTTTGATGCTGAGGGCACCGGCGTCATTATTGCCGGGCGTGCCGTAAAATGTGTGGCTGTTGGGGTCAAAGTACAGCCAGCCAGGAAGGGGGCTGCCGTTTGCCCCGGTGGCGAAATAATTCACCCAGCTGTTAGAGGTGTTAAAGGCGTTATTAATGCTAAAGTTGAAGTTCGCGCCTTTTTTGACGGTTTGGTCGGCAATCGGGTTGGCAAGAGCGGGAGCGGAGTTCGCTACGGTCAGCTGAAAGATGTCGCTGGCAATCCCGTCAGCGGATTCGAATGCGGTAACTTTGATGTTGAGAGTGCCAAGGTTGGCATTAGTGGGGTTGCCGTAAAAGTTGCCGCCGTTAAAGCTCAGCCAACTGGGTAAGGGGCTGCCGTCTTCCAGGGTGGCGGTGTGAAAGAGTGAGTCGCCATCCGCATCGGAAAAGGTGTTGTTAATGCTGAAGTTGAAGGGGGCTTGGGCGACGGTGAGTTGGTCGGAAATGGGGTTGGCTACAGTGGGGGCGCTGTTGGTTACGGTGAGAGTAAAGATTTCGCTGATGCTGTTGCCATTAGGATCGGTGCCGGTGACTTTGATGCTGGTGGTGCCAGTGTCCCAGCTGTTGGGGGTGCCAGAAAAGGTGCGGCTGTAGCTGTCAAAGTAGAGCCAGCTGGGGAGGGGGTTGCCGTTTTCTTGGGTGACGGTGTACTGGAGGGGTTCGCCGTCGGGGTCGGAGAAGGGGTTGCCAATGCTGAAGTTGAAGGGTGTCCCTTTGGCGGTGGTTCGATCGGCAATTTGGTTGAGCAGCAGCGGGTCGCTGTTGAAGAGGCCCTGGTAGTGGCGCATGACTGCCGGCTGGAAGGCCAGAGCGGTTTTGAGGGTGCCGGTGCGGACTTCCAGGTTCCAGTCTCCGCCGAGTGCGGGACTGCCGGTGGGGCGAGCGGAAGCGGCGATGTTTGCGCCGGTCAGCCGGTGGAGTCTTTCGAGAAAGGCGCGTCCCGCTGCGGCGGCGACGCTGCAACCATATAGAAGGATGTCGGCGTCAGGGGTTAGGCCGGCGCGCATCTGCTGCAGCTGGTTTGCATAAGTGTGGGAGTTGCCGGCACTCAGCTTGGCGCTGCCGAGATCAATGCTTCCCGGACTGCCGTGAGATACGATGTGGACGCTGCAGATTCCGCGCCGCCGGCTGAGCGCTGCGCTGATTTGGTCTACCCCGTCGCGAGTTGGGTCGAGGATGATGACCTCTACTCCAGGGTTGGCACCGGCAGCGAGGGTTTTCCAATCTGCGATGCCGGTGTCAATGAAGAGAATTTCTTTTGTCCCCTCTGCGAGATCCCTTGTTTGCTCTCCGCTTCCCCAGGGAGAGGGGGCAGGGGGAAATTTGTCAAGGGCTAAGCCGGCATTGGGTGATGGCTGAGCCCTACTTGTGAGGTTTTGCTGAAAAGCTGGGAAGCTGCGGTTTTTTGTAAAGCAGGAATTCAGTAAACTTGGCATATTACACCTATAGGCGCTAAAAACTCTCTGGCGACCAGCGACCAGTCCTGAACTCTATGTGAGAGGGAAAAAAACCACAAAAAACCCATCAGTGCGAGACTGAAAATAATCTCACACCTCTAAAAAAAACACCCTGAAGTAATAGCCGTCTCTTAGCTTGCTTGCGGCTGGCAGCCTTCCAGGACGGCTGCCGCTCTAACTATTGTTCCCCATTTCTACCGTTTGTTAACATCTGCCGGCAAAATTTGTTGTTTGGCAGCAGTACCCTTTCGCGTAACTCACCCAAAGAACTGCCACACTCTTTTTGCCGGAGAGCGAGGTTGGCAGTGCCGGGAGGATGCGGTTGTGCGAACTAGATGCACCGGCTCTGGGGTGGCTTGCGCCACCGGCATTCTGCGGGGAACTGTGCAAATAAAGAAAGGCCAGCGCTCTGTCGAGCGCAAACCTGCGGAACTTATGGAGAATACAAATCCTAAAATTTCACCTTTAAGGTGAGGCTACCCGACAGTGCGGGCAGCTTCTAACTGGGGTGCAAGGATTCGAACCTCGGAATGGCTGGACCAAAACCAGCTGCCTTACCACTTGGCGACACCCCATTGCCTCAACGTTAATTATCTTAAGACTAACTCCTAGAGCTTGTCAAGATGTTTTGGGAATTTTTTTTAAAATTTTTGAAACCCAGACAGCACAAGGGTTCTGACCTGCTGCTGTCTCAGGGGGGGAGGGGGAGAGGGGGAGAGGGACAAGTGCGTTCCTCTGGGTTCAGGGAGTGCCGGTGGCCGTTTCCACCAGGGGCCCGGGGGGGTGGGGAATGGCCTGAACTCCGGAACCGGCGGCCCTAACAAGGCTGGCCACAGTACCGTAGGCAAGTCCCGTCAGGCGGCTGATGCCCCGGAGACTAATGCCTTCAGCATACGCCTGCAAAACGAGAAGCACCAGATCGGGGCTGACTTGGCGGCGATAGTGAACGGTGTCGAGGCTGTCGGTGAAAGTCCGGTTGCACTTGGCGCAGCGGTAACGCTGGCTGCCTTTGGTAGTTTTGCCGTGTTTGTGGGTTGTGGGATGAGCGCACAGGGGGCAGTTCATCGTTTTTTGGGAGGAGTGTTTACATTTCTGTGTTAGCAAACTGACAGGCTCTGTGAGGTGCCACCTCCAATCAGAAGTATAAAAACTTTAATATTTTTAACCGCAAGCCGGCTGTGGCCATCAGAGTCTGGCTGAGTTTGACCGCTCGATACCGTGCCAGTCCTCGGGCATTTCAACGGTGGGTTGAGGAACTTCAGGGAACGGGGGGAGAAAAGCCGGCAGGCGTGCTCTGCTGCTGTTGTCCTGGCCTAAAATAGTGAAAAACCATTAAGCGGCGGTGACTTAAAATAAAAATGGGGCACTCTGGTTGAGAGGAGACGGTGACGCAAGTTATACCACCGCCCAAGCTGCGACGAACTGTCAGTGGGTGAAGCGCCTGCCTCCCCAAAAGGACACAGGAGTCTAAAGGGGCCTCACCGAGTCACCCGCTAAGTGTACAGTAGCTTTGAAGAGAAAAACGGCCAGGGAAGAAAATATGCTTACCAGTGAGAGTCCGAGACCGACAGTGATGGCAGTGGATGATAGCGCTGTCATGCAAAACCTGGTCAAACGGGCTTTAGAACCCGACTATCGGGTTTTAGTGGCAGACAATGCAGTGGACGCTCTGTCCTTGATTTACCACCACCAGATTGCGGTTTTGTTACTGGATGTTTCCATGCCAGGGATTGATGGCTTGGAACTCTGTCGCACGGTGCGCAACTTGCCTCAATTTCAAAATCTGCCGGTGATCATGCTGACGGCGCGAGATGGACTTTTTGACAAGGTGCAAGGTCGTCTTGCCGGCGCGACAGAATATTTAACAAAGCCCTTTGAGACCGAGCAACTGCGTCTGGTTGTTGGCAAGTTCGCCGGTGTCCCGCTCCCGACAGAAGAGAAACAGAACGCTTAAAACCCGGTTCAACTCATGTAGGGGCGGGCTCACAGATATGCTTTGCCACCAATAGATATCCTGAATAAACCCGCCCCGGCTCGACGGTTTTAGAGATAAATACCCACTCGCACCGATTTGCAGCAGCCATCTCCCTGATGGCTGTACCGGCGAGGCTTTTGCCACTGCCAGGAAACTGTTGTAAGGGCGGGCGGGAACAGTAGGGTGGGGGCGTCGCCAGCAGCACCCTCGCCGCCGCCTGTCATCCGCACTCACTTCAAGGCGCGAAGGCCGCAAGGGCAGGCGTCCGGGCTGGAATTGTTCGCGCCCTGCGCCCTGTAGAACGCGCCCGCCCCTGTCGAAGCAAAAACCGGTGCCAGCGGATACGATATCAGTGGCTCCGCCCCAGCGCAAGTGGGGGTGGGTGTGTGGATATCCTTTGCCACCTGCAGATATGTCGGATAAACCCGCCCCTAGAGGGCGAGATAAGCCAAAATTGAGGTTGTATTGCCTTTCTTTATATGACTGCACCGGTTAGCGCCCGCGCGGCAGGCGACTCGGAAAGTCGCCCCAACAGCCCCTCCCTCCGGCAATACCTGCTGTTTGGCCAAGGAGGCAGTTTCTTTGCTGTCGAGCTGTTTGGGGTCAGGGAAGTGCTCATGCTCAGCGAACAGCCGGTAACGCCTGTTCCCAACACACTGCCGTTTCTGCTGGGACTGACAAACCTGCGCGGAGAAATCCTGGCCGTGGGGGATTTCGGTCGCTTGATTGGGGACGCGCCGGCTGACACAGAAGATGCCAGCAGTCGCATCCTGGTTCTGGAAGTGCCCGTTGGCGCAGCGGCTCCCCAGGAGCATCTCCAAGATGGGAGATTGGAAGTTATGCGTGTGGGATTGGCCGTTTCTCGTGTGGAGGGAGTGGTTGCGCTCAATCCAGACCAAATTGTTTCGGCGGTAGAAGTCAGCGAAGAACTGGCTCCCTTTCTCCAAGGTTTATACAATTTTGAGGGGCGATTGCTGATGATTTTGGATGGAGAAAGAATCGGGGAATCTCAATGCTGGTAACCGGAAAAATTCAAGATATAATAGTTCAGAGTTCGCGGCTGCCGGCTGACCGATCGCGGCTGACAACTGGCAGCGAGGACATTTTAAATTTCTCGTGAAAAATCCCCGACAGTATGGTAGCTGCTAACTTACAGGCACTGGCTTATACATTCTCCCTCAACAGCACCCAATTAGAAGGGCTAGATAGAGGAGCGTATTTGAGCGTCGCGCTCTGCTATTTGGGTCTGGCGCTGGCGCTGACGTCAAGCTGGCTCAACAGAAAGGAAAAAGAAAAAAAATCCCCCGTCAGTACAGCCGGTGGCAGGGCGCGCCTTTTGGCTTTTGCCTTTTTCCTCACCGGCGCAGTCAGTAATATCTGCCACGCTCCCGGTTGCAAAGACGCCCCAGAAGCGCTTTACCTGTGGCAAACAACCGGAGATGTTCTCCACGCAATCAGTGCGCTGGCATTGCTGTGGTTTGGCCGGCAGTGGTGGGGGCAGCCACAAGGCGCTGCCCCGCCTTTGGCCGGTGAAAGGCAATACCTGCAGCTGATGCAGCTAGCAATCAACAACATTCCCCAGACGATATTCTGGAAAGACAGAAACTCAGTATACCAGGGCTGCAACCAAGCTTTCGCCAAACAGGCCGGTGTGGCCACACCGGCAGACATAGTTGGCAAAACCGATAGCGACTTGGCCTGGAAACACTCAGAAGCGGAATTTTTCCGGGAAGTAGACCGCCGGCTGATGGAAAGCGACACCCCACAGTATCACATTATCGAGCCGCTGCAGAACGCAGATGGAAAAGAAACCTGGGTAGAAACCAACAAAATCCCCCTGCACGACGCCACCGGCACCGTCACCGGCATCCTGGGAACTTACGAGGAAATAACAGAACGCAAGCGAGCGGAAGCCGAGCGGACGCGCCTGTGGCAAGTCGTTGAATCCAGCCTCAACGAAATCTACCTTTTCGACGCTCAAACCCTGCGCTTCCAGTATGCCAACACCGGCGCTCTGCGCAACCTGGGCTACTCCCTAGAAGTCATGAGGGCAATGACACTCGTTGACATCCAGCCCGAAACAGACTATCATGAATTTCGCCAGAGAATTGCGCCACTGCTGCGGCGGGAGCGAGAAAAACTGGTATTTGAAACCGCCCACCAGAGAGCCGACGGCAGTCTGTATCCGGTAGAAGTGCACCTGCAACTGATAGAGCGGGATGGGGAATCCGTCTTTTTAGCAATCATCGGGGACACCAGCGAGCGCAAGCGGACAGAGGACGCCCTGCGGGAGAGATCGGAACAGCTGCGCTTGTTTGTGGATCACACCCCTGCTGCCGTAGCCATGTTCGACCGGCAGATGCGCTATCTCGCCGCTAGCCGCCGGTGGCTGTCAGATTTGAACTTGGGAGATCAAGATATTATTGGCAAATCTCACTACGAGATATTTCCCGAAATCCCCAACAGCTGGAAAGAGATTCATCGAAAGTGTCTGGCGGGAGCGGTGGAGAAATGCGAAGAAGATCCGTTTCTCCGCGCCGACGGCAGCACCGACTGGGTGAAGTGGGAAATTCACCCCTGGCGCACCGCCAAAGGTGAGATCGGTGGCATCATCATCGCCAGCGAAGCGATCACCAAGCGCAAACAAGCAGAGGAAGCCCTGCGGCAAAGCGAAGAGCGCTTCCGCTTGCTGGTTGAAAGCGTGAAAGACTACGCAATTCTGCTGCTGGACACAACAGGTAACGTGATCAGCTGGAACGCCGGCGCTGAAAAGATTAAGGGGTATCGAGCTTCGGAAATCCTCGGAAAGCACTTCTCGCGCTTCTACACCCCCGCTGACATCTCTGCCGGCAAGCCCGAGCGAGAGCTGCTCCAAGCCGCACAAGAAGGCCGGTTTGAAGAAGAGGGCGTCCGGGTGCGCTCCGATGGCTCAGAATTCTGGGCCAATGTGATTGTGAACGCCTTGCGAGATGAATCTGGGCAGCTGCGCGGATTCTCCAAAGTCACCCGCGACATTACTGATCGCAAACAAGCGCAAGAAGCGCTCAAGCAAGCTCGCGATCAATTAGAAAAGCGGGTGGGAGAAAGAACCACAGAGCTGTCCCGCTCCAACGCACTGCTCAAACAGGAAATTGAAGAGCGCACCTCTGTGGGAGCTGCTCTTCGAGAAAGCAGAGAGCGCCTGCAAGCAATTCTGGACAACTCCCCAGCAGTCATCTATCTCAAAGATACCGCAGGCCGGTACATTCTCGTCAACCGGCAGTTTGAAACGGTCTGCCAGATGACCCCAGAGCAGATCCTTGGCAAGACGGACAGCGATCTGTTCCCGGAGCAGATAGCCGGGGCTTTACGCGCCAGCGACCGCCAAGTCCTCGCTGGCAGAACGCCCCTGAAGCTAGAAGAGGTTATCCCGCAAAACGACGGAGCGCACACCTACATTTCCATCAAATTTTCCCTGTGCGACGACAGCGGCGTTCCCTACGCCATCTGCGGCATTTCCACCGACATCACAGAGCGCAAGCAAGCCGAAGAAAAACTCCGGCTCGTCACTCAAGCCGTAGAAAGTGCCGGTGATGCCATTGCCATCTTGAACCCCACCGGCACGGAAATTTATTACCACAACCGAGCCTTTTCGGATTTGTTAGAACACACGGGTGGGGACAGCTTTGCCGCCCGGTCGCGGCGGAGCAACCCCGTGTGGCTGCCCTTGGCGGACAAAAATGCCGGCAGCGAAATTTTGGAAACCGTCATGGCGGGAAATTCCTGGAGTGGGGAAGTGGGAATTCGCAGCCGGTCTGGCCGTACCGTACCGGCATTTTTGCGGGCGGATGGCATTAAAGATGACACCGGCAGTATGGTGGGGCTGATTGCTGTGTTTACCGACATCACCGAGCGCAAACAGGTAGAGGAAAAACTGGAAAAACTGGCGGCGGAAAGGAAAGCTGAAGCCGATGCCCTCAACCAACAAGTGCTGAAGCTGCTCAGTGAAATCCAAGGAGCCGCCAAAGGAGACCTGACGGTACGCGCCGAAGTCCCCTCTGGCGTTCTCGGCGCTGTTGCCGACTCCTTTAATTTCCTGACCGGCTCGTTGCGGAGAGCCGTTACCGGCATCGTGGAGCTGGCGGCGCAAGTGACAGCCGCCACCAGCTCGGCGATTGGCAATACCGAGGAACTCGTCGGTCTCGCTCGCAGCCAGGCGCAACAAATTGAGGCGACTTTACAGCAAATTGAGCTTCTGGTCAACTCCATCAAAGAAGTGTCCGACGTTTCCGGTCGCGCCGAAAAAGTCGCCCAACAGGCATCCCAAACAGCAGCCGCCGGAGGCGTCGCCGTAGACCGCGCCGTAGAAGGCATAGGCGAACTGCGGCAAACGATTTCCGAAACCTCGAAGATGATGAAACGCCTCTCAGAAAGCTCGCAACAGATCGGCAAAATTGTCACCTCAATTTCCCAAATCGCCGCCCAGACAAACTTGCTGGCGCTCAACGCGACCATTGAAGCCGCCCGTGCCGGCGAGCAAGGGCTGGGTTTTGCCGTAGTGGCGGACGAAGTGCGCAAGCTCGCCGAACGATCGGCAGACGCCACCGAGGAGATTGGCGAGATTGTCGGCACCATTCAGGAGGAAATCCGCCGGGTGACAGGGCGGATGGATGCCGGCACCCAAGAAGCCGTTGCCGGCACCAAGCTGGCGGCAGAAGCCAAGACCCATCTAATCGCCATCATAGAAGTCAGTCAGGAGATGAACTCCCTCGTGCAAAACATCACCCGTGCCGCTCAAAAACAAACCGTTTCAGCTCAAGAGATTGCCAGCAGCATGCGGCAGGTGAGCGCAATTTCTGCCACCACCGCTCACAAGGCTGAACGGGTGACATCCTCCCTAAATGGGCTAGCCGTGGCGGTCAACCAGCTGCAAAGTTCAGTGGCCAATTTCCGCAGTTAAGGGCATGGGGCATGGGGCATGGGGCATGGGGCATTGGACACAACAATCAATCCCAAATCCCCTATCTCCAATCCCAATCTAAAATCCAAAATCTAAAATCCGGGCATCCCAAATCCTGCTGGCCGCAGAGCCTGTAATTCCTTCAAAATGAATAATCAATAGATGACGAGCGCTTATGCTAGAAGATTTGAAAACCTTTTTTGCCGGCCCTTTTATGCCCCACGGGAACTGCTACCTGTGGGAGCCAGAATTGGTGGGCCTCCACCTGGTATCAGATTTGTCAATCGCCGTTTCCTATTACGCGATTCCCATTCTCCTGATTTATTTCGTCCGCCGCCGGCGCGACCTGCCTTTCAGCTGGATTTTCCTGCTGTTTGGTGCCTTTATCGTCAGCTGCGGCACCACTCACCTGATCGAAGTGTGGGTGCTGTGGCACCCGGATTACTGGCTGAGCGGTTTCGTCAAAGCCATAACTGCTGCGGTTTCGGTGTACACTGCCTCCATGCTGGTGCCACTGATGCCCAGGGCGCTGGCTCTGCCCAGTCCAGCGCAGATGCAGGCAGCCAACCTAGCCCTGGAAAAAGAAATTGCTGAGCGCCGGCAGGCGGAGTCAGCCCTGCAAGCCACTCAGGCGAGGCTGCAACAGCTGCTGGCCAGTAGCCCAGCTGTGATTTACAGCTGCAAAAACAGCGGCGAATATGCATATCTGTCAGAGAATGTCAAGAGCCTGACCGGCTGGGAAGCGAGGGAATTTATCGAGGACTCCTCCTTCTGGGCTAGCCACATTCACCCAGAAGACGCAAAGCGGCTGAAAGCCAGCCGTTACAGGCTGTTTGAGCTTCTAGCACACTCAGAAGAATACCGGTTCGAGCGCAAAGATGGCACCTACCTGTGGCTGTGCGACGAGCGGAGGCTGGTGCTCGATGACGCCGGCGCTGTAGTGGAAATCGTCGGCAGCTGGCAAGACATCACCGAGCGCAAGCGCTCAGAAGCGTCCCTGAAGCGCCTGGCTGACATTCTGGAGATGACCTCAGACTGCGTGGGCACCGCCGGCACCGATGGATACTCACTTTATATCAATCGGGCTGGCAGGCGTTTGCTGGGGATTGGGGAAAATGAGGATATTTCCGGCATCCACAACTCTGAATTCTGCGCCGAGTCGGCAGCTGAACTGATTTTAAACATAGGGCTGCCAAGCGCAATCAAAAACGGCGTCTGGAGGGGCGAAACTGTTTTGCAGTACCGCAACAGTCCGGAGATTCCTGTCTCCCAGGTAATTGTGGCGCACAAATCGGAAAGTGGGGAGGTTGAGTTTATTTCCACCATCGCCCGGGATATGAGCGACCGCAAGCGGGCGGAAGAAGAAAAGACGCGATTAATCGAGTCCCTGCAGCGGGTGACACAAGCAGTGGAATCTGCCGGTGACGCCATCTTGATTGCCGACATGACCGGCACCGCCATCTATCAAAACAAAGCGTTCTCGGAGCTGTTTGAATACGCAACCGCCGAGCGGCTGAGCTTCTCGGGGGGGCAAAAGGCGGTGTTTAACGATCCGGAAATAGCAAGAGTTGCCATCGCTGCCGCAATCGGGGGCAAATCTTGGAGCGGCGAGATAGAGATCCGCACTCGCACCAGCGTTTCAAAGCCGGCGTTTCTGCGCAGCACCGCCGTTAAAGATGACAGGGGCGAACAGCTGGGAATCATTGCCATCTTTACCGACATCAGCGAGCGGAAACAGGCGGAGGCGGCATTGCAGGCAGAGCGGCAGCGTTTGCGCTCCCTAGTTGACGGCATTCCCGCCTTCCTGTACCTCCAGGCACCCGATTATTCGGTGCCCTTGGCCAACCGGCAGTTCCGGGAGCAGTTTGGGGAGCCCTCGGGCAAAGCCTGTTACGCCACGATTGCCGGTCGGCAAGAGCCTTGCGAGGAGTGCCCCACTTTCCGGGTTTTCGACACCAAAACCCCGCAAACCTGGGAGTGGCTGGACGCAAACACAGGCCGCACCTACCAGATTTACGATTACCCATTCTGTGACATCGATGGCAGGCTGCTAGTGGTGGAGATGGGAATCGACATCACCGAGCGCAAGCGGGCAGAACAAGAGCGCGACGGCTTTTTCACCCTCTCTCTCGACCTGCTGTGCATTGCCGATATGAATGGCAATTTCAAACGCCTCAACCCGGCGTGGGCAACCACCCTGGGCTACACGCCAGAGGAACTGGCAGGCATTGCATTTATCGAGCTTGTCCATCCGGACGACCGGGAAGCGACCATTGGCGAAGCGCAAAAACTGGCCACCGGCCTGACCTCGCTCTACTTTGAAAATCGCTACCGCTGCAAAGATGGCTCCTACCGCTGGCTGGCGTGGACTACAAAGCCCGACCCGGCACAGCAATTGCTCTACGCCATCGCTCACGACATCACCGAAAACAAGCGGACAGAGGAGCGCCTCAAACAGCTGGCGCAAGAGCAAAACCGCATGGCTGAGGAACTGAAAACCAGGCAGAATGCCCTCGACAAGGCGGCGATTGTCAGCGAAACCGATTTAAAAGGAACCATTACTTTTGCCAACGACCGGTTTTGTGAGATCGCCGGCTACAGCTGCGAAGAGATATTAGGGCAAACCCACCGTATTATCAACTCCGGCTATCACCCCAAGTCCTTTTTTAAAGACATGTGGGCCACGATCTCTCGCGGCAGAGTCTGGCAAGGAGAAATCAAAAATAAGCGCAAAGATGGATCATTTTACTGGGTGAACACCACGATTGCGCCAATTTTTGACCCGGGCGGCAAAATTGTCAAATATATTGGGATTCGCTTTGACATCACTGACCGCAAACTCGCCGAAGACAGGCTGGAAAAATTAGCGGCAGAAAGGAAAGCCGAAGCCGATTCCCTCACCCAACAAGTCGAGAACCTGTTAAATGAAATCCAAGGCGCAGCCAAAGGTGACCTGACCGTGACAGCGCCGGTGTCCGACAGTATCCTGGCAGCGGTTGCGGAATCCTTCAACTTCCTGATTGAGTCTTTGCGGCAAGTTGTCACCGGCATTCAGGATGTGGCTGAAGGGGTGCGCGATCAGTCTGCCGCATCGATTAGCGACACCAATGAACTGGCCAAACAAGCCGGCCATCAAGCGCAACAGATTGAAAGCGCCTTACAGCAAATCGACCGAACTGTCAACTCTATCAAAGAAGTTTCTGACATCTCGCAAAAAGCAGAGCGAGTCGCCCAACAAGCCGCCCAAACAGCCCGCGCCGGCGGGCTAGCCGTAGACCGCACCGTGTCAGGAATTAACGAACTGCGCCAGACCATTTCCCAAACCGGCAAGATGATGAAACGCCTGGGAGAGAGCTCCCAACAAATCGGCAAAATCGTCACCTCTATCTCCAAAATAGCCTCCCAAACTAACTTGCTGGCACTCAACGCCACCATTGAAGCCGCCCGTGCCGGCGAACAGGGGCTGGGGTTTGCCGTTGTCGCCGAGGAAGTCCGCAAGCTCGCCGAACGCTCCGCAGAAGCCACCGAAGAAATCTCCGATATTGTCGAGCAGATCAGGAGCGAAGTCGGGCGGGTGATGGAAGCGATGGAAGCAGGCACCCGAGAAGTAGTCGTCGGCACGTCTCTGGCGGCAGAAGCCAAAACCCACTTGATTGCTATCATGGAAGTCAGCCAGGAGATTAACTGCCTCATTCAAACTATCACCCGCGCCTCCCAAGCGCAGGTTATTTCTGCTGAAGACATTTCTGCCAGCATGCAGAACGTGGCTGCGATTTCCACCACCACAGCACAAAAATCCCGAGACGTGACCGCTTCCCTGGATGGGTTAGCCACCACCGTCAGTGAATTGCAGCGTTCAGTGCAGCACTTCAGCACCTAATCCCGCCAGAACTTCCGCCTTCCCACCGGCATGTTACTTAGGGCGCGGACGTAGGAATTGCGTTCCCTCCGATAGCGAAGCGGGACGCCACAGCGTCCTTCCCAGAAACCCTAGCCTCAAGGTCTAATGTCCTAACCTAAGCAACGGGCAGAAAAAGTTGCCAAACAGGCGTCGGAGACCGCCAGCGCCGGTGGGGGAGCCGGAGAGCGGGTGGGAGAAGGGATTAACGAACTGCGGCACACCATTTCCCAAACCTCGAAGATGATAAAGCGCTTGGGAGAAAGTTCCCAACAAATCGGTAAAATAGTAACGTCGTTTGGTCAAATCGCCGCCCAAACCAACTTGCTAGCGCTCAATGCTACCATAGAAGCTGCCCCTCTCCAACGAGCACGGGCTGGGGTTCGCCGTGGTGGCGGAGGAAGTCCGCAAGCTGGCGGAGCGGTCTGCCGGCGCAACCGAAGAAATATCGGAGATTGCCCTTGCAAATCAGGAGCGAAATAGGACGGGTGATGGAGGCGATGGACGCCGGAACGCAAGAGGTGGTTGCCGGCACTCAGCTGGCTGCCCAAGCCAAGACCCATTTGATTGCTATCATCGAAGTCAGCCGGGAGATTAACGCCCTCGTGCACAATATCACCCGCGCGGCCAGCAAGCAGGTTGTTTTTGCGGAAGAAGTTTCTGCCAGCATGCAGCAAGTCAGCGACATTTCCACCACCACCGCCCAAAAATCTATGGAGGTGCGCTCCTCCCTCGACGGGTTGGCTTTCCGCAGTCAATCAGCTGCAAAATTCGGTGGGGAATTTTCGCAGTTAGGGAAAAAGCCAGAAGCCAGAAGCCAGAAAAACCTGCCCCCCCTCTCCCTCTACTCCGCCCCGCCCTTCGCGCCAACAATTAGCAACTAGCGCCTAACAGAGATAACGATGAATTCCGACGACTTCAACCAACTAATCGGCGTATTTATCGCCGAGACGCAGGAATTTCTGCAATTGCTGGAAACGAATTTGCTGGCGATGGAAAGCGGGGGCACCGGCGAGACGCGACTGCAATTGGTTAAGGAGATGTTCCGAGCCGCCCATTCGATTAAGGGTTCGGCTCGGATGTTTGGTTTTGAAACGCTCGCTCAGGCGGCTCACGCTTTAGAAGACTGTTTTGCGATTTTGCGGGATAAGGCGGACCTGTCCCACTTAGACCGGGAAACGGTAACAGCTCTCTTGCGCGGAGTGGATTGTCTGAGAAGGATTGCCGGCACAATTCAGGTAGGGGCGAAGCCTCCGGGTGACAGTTTACCGGTTTTACCCGGAAATTCCTCACCGGCTGGCTCGCCCCTCCCGCCAAGTGAGAGTGCGGAAGCATCCGAAAACATGGATTCTGAACCGTATTTGGCGATCTCCCAGCTCAAAGCCGAACTGGAAGCCAAGTACGGCAAAAAAGAGCCGCCGCAAACCTCGGTTGCTGCCGGCAGTTCCATCGCGCCGGTGATCCAGGCGATTTTTGAGCGCGATTTGCCGCCGGTTCTCAACCGTTTAGAAACTGAGATTTCGCAAGTTTTGCCAGAAACCCTGGAGCAAACCGTCCGCGCCGTCAGCGAGATTTATTACCAGCTGTCAGGGGTTGCCGGCATGCTAAATCTGCCGGAATATGGCCAAATTGCTGAGAGGTTGCGCTCCTTGATTCAAACTCCCGATTTGAGTGCGGAACTGCTGCAAACGTCTGGCAGGGAGATTGCACTTTGCTTGCAAGTCGCCCGCGAACAAGTGTGTGCTGGAGAGCCGATTGTCGTTGCGCGAAGTGTGATAGAAAAAGGGGGGAGTGAGGAGTTCAGCGATCGGAGCGAAATCGGGAATGAGGAATTAAGAGAAAACACGGATTCATTTTTGAGCGCTGATAATTACTCCGTCACAGAATCTGCTTCGGCGGAATTCCGTGGGGGTGAAGAATTGCTGCGGACAGACTCTGCTGGCGAGTCAGAGATGCCGGCACAAATGCAGCGCCCCACAAGGGCAGGAGTGCCCGTGCCGGTGGAAGCGCGGCCCACCATCCGGGTTGACTTGGAACGCCTGACGGAGTTAATCAATCTCGTGGGAGAGTTAGTGATTAACCGGACAAATTTAGAACTTCAGGAATCGCAGCTGCGAAATGAAGTGAGGCGCATCCGGCGAAAAATTTTAGATTTAAATCAGTACGGAAGCCAGCTGCGGGAAGAGTATGACCGGCTCGCCGGCAGTGGGGTGCGGGGTACTGTAGGGGCAGGCCCCCGTGCCTGCCCCAGCCCCGCAGGGGGGAACCGAACGCCCTTAGATATTCCAGCTCCCAGCGCCCCATTGCCTGTTACCGCTTTCTTCGATCCTTTGGAGATGGACGAGTATACAGAATTCCACTCCACTGCGGGGGAAGTGATTGAGACAACCCAAGCCATCGCCCAGTCGGCCAGCAAAATTGACGAACTGGCCACCAAGTTCGAGCGCAGCACAGATCACCTGCGCCGCATTTGCGACGACTTGCGAGCGCGGGTGATGCAGTTGCGGGTGGTGCCTTTCAGCCGGGCGGTGGATCACCTGCCCAGAGCGGTGCGGGATCTGTGTCACACCCACCACAAACAGGTGAATTTGCTGCTTTTCGGGCGCGACACCAAAATTGATGAAAGCTTGCTCGACGCCCTGCGCGATCCTTTAGTCCATCTCGTGCGCAATGCCTTCGATCACGGAATTGAACCGCCTTCCGTGCGCAAGGCAGCAGGGAAGCCGGCAACCGGCCAAATTGAAATCGAAGCCCGCCATCAAGGCGGCAAAACCATCATTACTGTCAGCGATGACGGCAGGGGAATTGACCCGGAAGCGATTCGCCTGCGAATTGTGCAAAATAATTATATCACGCCTGAGCAAGCCCGCGACCTTTCCAGCGCTGAACTTTATGAATTTTTGTTCTGGCCCGGGCTGACCACTGCCGGTGATGTTACCGAACTTTCCGGTCGGGGAGTGGGTTTGGATGTGGTTCGCACCAATCTGCGGCTTGTCCGGGGAACGGTGAAAGTGGACTCCCGCGTTGGGAAAGGCACCAGTTTTATCCTGAAGCTGCCCCTGATGCTGTCCATCGCAGACGCTTTGCTGGTGCGAACCGACCGCAATACCGTAGCCGTCCCCCTGGATGCCGTCGAGGAGATTCTCCACCTGGAAGGGCACCAGATCCACATGGCCGGCACGCAGCCCATGTTGCGCTGGCGGGGGGAGTTTATCCGCCTCGTGCGCCTGCAGGAACTGGTCAAATACAGCATTCCCCATCCCGATGGCCCGTCTCCCGACCCCATCGCCCAAGACCACATCCCCGTAATCGTCCTAGCTTCCAGTGAGGGCATTCTGGCCACAGCGGTTGAGCGCCTGGTCGGCCAGCAAGAAATCGTCGTCAAACCTTTGCCGGCACCCCTGTCTAAACCTCACGGCATCCTTGGCTGCACGATTCTCGGAGATGGCCGTGCCGTCAGCATTCTGGATGTGGACGATCTAATTGGCCAATTTCAGACCCGCACTCTAGGGGCGCGGCACCAAGCGCCCCCACAAATTCCGGCAAACGCCCCCTCTCCAGGCGCAATTCCAATCCCCCAATCCCCAAATCCCGGCTCCCAATCTCTACAGCCATCCTGGTTGCCGGCGCAAATTTTGGTCGTGGACGACTCTTACACCATCCGCCAGATGCTGGCACTGACCCTGAATCGGGCTCGCTACCGGGTGGTTCACGCCAAAGATGGCCAGGAGGCCCTGGAAAAGTTGCAAAGCGGTCTGGATTGCTCCCTAGTCATCGCCGATATTGAAATGCCCCGCATGGATGGATTTGAACTGCTGCGGGCGATAAAATCCGACTCCCAATTAGCCAGCCTTCCCGTAGCCATGCTCACCTCCCGCAGCGGCGCTAAACACCGGCAAACAGCGCTGGAATTGGGCGCTTCTCATTACTTCACGAAGCCTTACAGTGAAGCTCAGCTGTTACAGGTCGTCTCTCAACTTTTGGAAGCTCATGGCTAAGGGGTGATCCCGATACAAAGATATATATCTGGGAGGGGTGTTTTTCTTTGAGGGAGCGGGGAAGTGGGGTATAGTTCATTAGAAGCGCTTGTAGATCGGGTTGCATTGATTTGTGATTTTTTTACCGCCAAGACGCGCCTGTTCGCCAAGGAAAGAAAAGAGAGAGGGTCGCAGCTGATTTAGAAATGCTACAGGAACTGGATATAACAAGAAAAATTAACTGTGAAATTCAACTATGAACAGTCCGAAATATAGCCGCCGGTTCCGCACCAAGCACCAAAGTCTGACGCGGACACCAACTGAAAAACTCGTTGTGTTCCAAGTGGGAAGCGAGCACTGTGCCATTCCCATTGAGCGGGTTCAGCGCGTTCTCAAAGAATTTACGCCCCACGGCACGCTGCGCAGTGGCCGCAGTTTAGTGCGGCATCAAAACGAAACCATCACGCTGATTGATGTGTCGGCGCTGTTTTTGGCCGGCTCAGAATCAAGCGATAGCAATTACCTGATCGTTTGTGCCTTAAATCGAGGAGAGCGTCTCGGCATCCCCATTGCTGAGATGCCAGCGATTCTGGACGTGCCGCTAGACCAATTGAGTGAAATTCCTGAGCTGTACCGGCAAGGCAAACTCGCGCCAGCTGTGGAAAAACTGATTCACACTGCAGACGGCAAAGCTGTATTTTACCTCAACTTGGATAAGCTTGTCAATCTCGCTTAAAAATTCTGAGGCATTTCCCTCGTTTTCAGGCTCTTGTAACGAGGGAAAATACTCTCTATTTTTTCCCTTATTGCCCACAAAGCCTAGCGCTAAAAACAAGTATATAGCAGATTTAAAACGAGTGAGTTACAGATATTAGATCCCCCCCTAGCCCCCCCTTAAAAAGGGGGGGAACATTCTCAAAGCCCCCCTTTTTAAGGGGGGTTTGGGGGGATCTCCAGACTGTACTCTACGCAGATGCTTGTCCGCTATAGCAGTAGCCATATTGGTTAGGACAACAGGAGCGGGGGAGCGGGGGAGCTTTTGGAGCGGGGGAGCTTTTGGAGCGAGGGAGCTTTTGGAGCGGGGGAGCTTTTGGAGCGAGGGAGCCGGAATGTCCTCACCTAAGTGGCTACTGCTATAAAACTATCTATCTCAACTCGGTATAATCTTTTGAATTCATCCAAAGATAGTTGGGTTAAAATCGCCCATACAAATATGTCTAAGAATTTTAGATATCTAGATTTATCACTCCCCAGAGGCTGAGCGACCACCATGCTAGATGGGAGAACTGGGCGCACTCAAACCAGGTGAAGGTGAAGGCGAGATAAACGATTGCTACCGCCTCTGCGCCACGAGCGGGTGATTTGATGGAGCGAGAGAGATAATATGCCAACAGGGTGAAGTAGGATAGCATTCCTAAGATGCCGGTGGATAGAGTTGTGTCGAGAATCAGATTGTGAGCTTTGGCGGTTTTTAGCGGTTTGGTTTTCAGCTGCCGGTCTTTATCAAAATAGTCGAAACTGAAATCTCCCAAACGAACAACTGCCGGCATCCAGTTGGGATCGCGGACGTAGTTGCAGGCGGTGCCAAAACCGTCAAAACCCCATCCCAGCAGGGGGCGCTGGCTAATTCCGCGCCAGGAAACTTCCCCTAGAAAAATTCTGCCCGATGCGATTTGTCTGATGAGTGGTATATTATTATAGGTGGGTCGGATGCCGGTGATGATGCCGGCTGCGAGCAGGCTGATTAAAGCAAGAGGGATGAGTTGCTTGCAGTATTTGCTTCCTAGAAGATAAAAGCTGCCGGCTGTTAGGGCTAGAATTGCCGCCCTAGTTTGGGTCAGCAGCAGCGCTGGGAGAATCAGAGCTAAAGCAGTTGCGAGGTAGCGGGCACTTATCCATTTCCACCGGCACGCCACAAGGGAAAGAACTGCTACTGCAGCTAGCACAAAGCCGGCGTGCCCGCGATGGGAATACAAACCAACCGGCTGCTGCTGTTGGAAAATGGTGCTGGCTAAGATATATTTCTCTCGCAGCTTGCCGGTTGTGGCGGTATAGTCGATTCGCCAGTCGGTGACTTGGGGGAAGATGCTGAGAGCGAGAATGATTCCTCCAATCAGCAAACCTTGCAGTTGCGAGCGGGCGAGTTCTGGGTGAAGTCTTAACAGCAGGGTATTGCTGAGAGTGAAGCCGGCAACTAACAGCCAGTACAGCAAGCCGTCGCCCATCTGTTCTTGGCCAAATAGGGAGCGCAAAGGAAAAGGACTCGCGAGGGTTGATATTAGTCCGATTCCGAGAAATAGCGCCCACAGTATCAGATTCATCCGCCAGCTTCGAGGAACCGTCAAGTCTTGCCTTTCTTCCAACAAGATGGCGAGGTTGACTAGAGTAATCATTGCGAGTGCCAGCACCTTTGGGCCAGTCCAGATAAAACCCCGGCTTGCGCCCCAGGGATTGATAAGGATGATGCTCAGGGAAAATAGCAGGGTGTAAAGGTGCGTCACGACTTTTTATCTTTCCTTCTTTTCAGGCTCACGGCTCCCCACCACGTTCCGAGCGCCAACCCACCCAGTACCGTGCTTGGTTCGGGAACAGCCTCAGAGGATTTAGAAAGTTCAGACTCCTGTTGGGTAAAAGGATTATCGCTGGCTACAAAAGTTTGTGTGGTATCTTTGAGTGGGGGGTGAAAAGCCAGAGGCTGCTGTCCGTTAGAGGCACTGGAAAAGCTGACCGTATTTTCCGAGGGAAGACGAGTGTTGCTCAAGCGCAATCCAAAGCCGGTAGTCGAGACTAGCGCATCTCCATTATTAGGATAGAAAGCGCTGGCACTCTCGCACCCACCGCCACCGCTGTCGCCGATACAAGGAAGTGGAGGGAGAGAAGTAGGAAAATAAGTTACTGTATTTTTCCAACCCCACCGGATACCGTTATAAACATTGACTGTCCTTGTCTGGCTTCCCGGAGGTGTAGTCTCCTCAACGAGGTAGAGTTACGCATCGAAGTAATTGTCTGTTTCAGCTGCATCTTGCGCGGAATTATAAGGTCTGTCTTGAAAAAAATCTTCGCCCGCCTGACCTAGCGTATCGTAGTAAGGATCAGTCCTTTGCGACAGATTATCGATGAATGGAGCGTTAGGTAAAATACCGGGCAAGCCACCACCATAGTTAGCTTGACCCATTTGAATCCAATGGAGTTTACCTTGTCCAGGTTGAGGGTCGGTAGGTGCTGGACGGTATTTTAAATAAAAAGTAGCGCCTACTCCATCGTCTCGGATATCTGTATTTGGGTTCTCAATACCACAAAGCACTTTATAACCGCAGGCCAGATAATTGACAATCTCAAAACTGCCCATTAAGTCCTGCTGTGCGGGCTGAAAATCCCAACCAAAAAAACCGCCTTGTGATATGGCAGCCCAAAGAGAGATTACTATCTGAAATTTCTCCGTCCCTCCTACAGGTATAGGCTCCGTCCATAATCTTGTATCCACCTCCGTCTTGCCTCCCCTGTTCCCATCTATAAAGTAGGGTGAATCTGGTCTCCAGTTAGAAGTCGCACCTGGTTGTGAGGGGATAATAGTAAACGCAACACTGGCCCGCCCAGTCAGCATCAGTGTCAAAACAGAAGTTAATCCAGCTATAAAATATTGCCGCCGCATTTTTAGACTCCACACTTTTTAAAACGTTTTTAACGCCTGTCTGCTATCTATTTCGCACCGGCTAGAAATCCGCTCATCATTAGACTAGATAGAACTCTACGAACGGCAGAAAAACCCAACCAGTCCAGACCTTTTCCAATATCTGTTCCTTTGGGCCGGTGACGTGCCTTCCGGTAGCGCGGTAAATAAGTTGGATCTGATATCTGCCCGGTTGGAGGGGGTAAAAATAAAAGAAGCCACCGGCTTGATTGGGAATGGCGAGTTGCAGCTGATTGAAAACCCAGTCAATCTGTCCGTCTAAAACAAACAGCGCACTCTCTCCTGGTTGAGCTGAGTAATACTTTGGCCCTGAACCCACTCCGGTTCTCAAAAGATCGCTCCTCATGTGTACTTTATTCCCGGCCTCATCTATTAAACTTACGTCAAGGGAATCTAATTGCTCAAAGCGAAGAGCGGTTGAGGTATTGTTAGTTGCGCGAATACCTAACTTTACAGGAGTGCTAACATCATACCGTTTAGGGGAGACAGCCAGCACCGGCTCTGGCATCTCTGTTTTGAACTGAACACCATCCACTTCAATGGCACTGCTGTCAGTCAATCCCGGCATAACTAAGCGAATATTCGCAAAAGGAGTCGCTAACACCTCTAAATCACTTTCTTCTGAGTCGCCTACTTCCCCGGTGTCTAACTCTAAGGGCTCCGGATGGCGGTGGAAGTTCAAGAGGAATCGAATCTGATAAGTTCCTTCTTGGAGAGCATCGAAACACCAGAAGTTCTTGGGGAGCGCACCACTGAGGAAGAAGTCAGAAATAGTGGGGATTTTAAGTTGGAGCGAGTCCTGATGCCACGAAAGCGTGGCCCTTATACCAAGAGGTATAAGTATTCCAGGCTGGATTCTCCACCTCTTAAAGTTTCTCGTTTCGCTGCCTGTAAGCGGAGAGGCTGCGCTGTCTGTCAAAAGCCGATTTGCCTCAGTGCTGGCGGCAGGCTCGTCGGGAACTAAAAGTATTTGTCTTTTTTGACCGTCTGGTGTCCAAAGCTCTGGAATAAAGGACTGGTATGGATTTAGCCAAAAGGGAGTTGAAGTAGTGAGGTTAATACTCACTGTTAATTTTACCGTAATCTTGGCTCCAAGCTCATTTTTCGGGATGGCATAGACTGGGGTCGGAAAGAACCTTGGGGTGATATTTGTAATCTCTATGCTTATCCCATCTTGAGCTCCCGCATTGCTGTCAAAAGATTCTCCTGATGTCATGTCTATTGCCTTCCAGGTTCCAACACCTTTCTCACGCGCTGACTCTTCTAGGAACACAGCCTACTGCCATTGCCCCATAAAACGCACTAGCTAACCAGGAAAAAATGCTTCATCTCTCTCACTTGCTGTAATTTTTATCCACTCTACAGGGTTCCCCCAAGACTTGCCTCCGTAAATTTACTGAAATTTAATGTAATTTACATATTATTTCAACAAATTTTATTGGCTTAACTTATGTTAAGCTGCGGCCCGCGCCTGTTTATTGTCAATTAGCTAGCATGTCCAACCGGCTAGTGCCTGGGAAGCCCCGGCTCTGCCCGGGGCCTGGCCACTCCCCACGCTACTGTCAATTGCCCTATGCCCCAATTTTTAATTGATTGAGCAGCAGGGAGGCAATTTCGCTGACCGGCACGATGTGCCGGGCGGCACCGAGAGCGATAGCTTCTTTAGGCATGCCAAACACAACGCAGCTCGCCTCATCCTGAGCGACGGTCAAGCCGCCGGCCTTAGCAATCGCCAGCAAGCCGTCTGCGCCATCTCGCCCCATGCCGGTCAGCAGGACGCCTGCCGCCCCCTTGCCATAGAAACTGGCCACAGAGTTAAAGGTGACGCTCACAGAAGGGCGATGTCCCGATACAGGTGGCGCAGCAGAATAGATAAACCGGCCTCGGGCATCCAATTCCAAATGACGCCCTTCGGGCGGGAAATAGACGGTTCCCGGTTGTGGCCACTCATAGGCGGGGGCAATTTTCACCGGCAGCTGGCACTCAGACGCCAGCCAATCCACCAATCCTTGCAAAAATCCCTCACTGATGTGCTGCACACAAATCACCGGCAGGGGGAAATTCTCAGGCAGCTGAGTGAGAATCGCGTGCAGGGCTTGCGGACCGCCGGTAGATGCCCCAATCGCCACCACCTTCTTGAGCGTGGAGTCGGAGCAGGCAAAATTTTTGTTGCCCAATGGGCAACAAAATGAGCTAGTTGCAGGCTTTGGGGTTGGGGGCGGTGGGAGTGAGCGGGGGGCGCTAAGAGTCGGGCGCAGCGACAGTGGAGCCGTGGGTGATTTTCCCTTGCGGTCGAGCTCGACAGCTTGCGAAGCGGACCGGCGGGCGGAGGGCGCATCAGTTTTGGGCGGCTTGCGGCGCAGGGTAAAAACAGCCACGCCGCTGAGGATCTTAATTTTATTGATCAGCTCCAGCCTGACAGACTCGTAATTGCTGCCAATTGCGCCCCGGGGTTTAGGAAACACGTCCACCGCCCCAGCTTGCAGCAGCCGAAACACATTTTGGGTATTTTCTTCCTGCACCGAGGAGCTAATTACCAGAATCGGGCGCGGGCAGTTGGCCATCACCTCCTGAGTGAATTCCAGCCCGTCCATTTGGGGCATGTGCAAGTCGGTGCAGATCACCTGAGGCTGGAGCGCAGGAATCAGCGCCAATCCCTCGGTGCCGGTGCGAGCCGTCCCCACCACCACTATGTCGGGGCATGAGGCGAGCATTCGTTTGAGGATCGTTGTGGCCACCGGCGAGTCCTCTACCAGCAAAACGCGAATCGGGGGACGATGCATAGGAAGGATGAAGGGTGAACGGTATTGGGCTGAGCTTCGATGAAGTGTGAAGTTGTTTTCACACTTCATTCCTCACACTTCACACTTTCTTAGACCAGTCTTCTGAGAGTTTCTAGGAGTACGTCTTGGTTGAACGAGCTTTTAGTAATGTAAGCGTTCGCACCGGCTTCAGCGCCTCTTTGCTTGTCCTCGTCTGAGGCCAAAGATGTAACCAGAACGATCGGCAATTCCCTGTATTCCTTGAGCTGGCGAATCTTAGCAGTCAGCCCCAAGCCATCCAAATTAGGCATTTGAATGTCAGACACCACCGCATCAAAGGATCGAGTCTTCAGTTTATTGAAGCCATCCAATCCGTCTACTGCGGTAGTCACTTCGTACCCCGCGCTTTCCAGAATGCGCTTTTCTTGGGTGCGAGTGGCAATAGAGTCTTCCACCAGCAGAATCACTTGTTTTCTTTTTGCCCGCTCAACCCCTTTCACGGGAGTGACAGCTAGAGCGTGCCGGCGCACGGACTTGAGCAAATCCTGGGGATTTAAAACCATGCAGACTTCGCCGGTTCCCAGAATAGTGGCACCGGCCACATTACGCACCCTTTTGAGCAACTTACTCTGCGGTTTGAGCACGACATCCTGCTCGTCGAGCAGCGCCTCTACGAGCAGTCCCAGACGTTCTTCTCCCACTTTCAGGATAATACAAGGCGACGCCGCAGATGAAACCGGCAGAGTATTCACGCTAGCCGGCAATTCCAGCAAATCGGCCAGCGGCACGACCGAGACCGGCTGGCTGTCCAAGAGAATCGTTTCCCGACCTTCAATCGTAAAAATCTCCTCTTGATGCACCAGTCTAGCCATTTGCACGAACTCCACCGGCAGGGCCAAGGGCTGGCCACTGACGGCCACCAGCAGCACATGCGCCGTGGCCAAGGTCGTGCCCAGCTGCAAGCGCACGGTGCATCCCCGCCCCGGTGCCGATTCCACTTGGATAGTGCCTTTGAGGCGCTCGACATTGGTGCGCACCACATCCAGCCCCACTCCCCGCCCGGAGACTTCCGTGACAAAGGTGCGGGTGGAGAAGCCCGGAGCGAAGATCACAGACTGAATTTGACTCTCGCTCATGGCGGCGAGTTCAACTTCGCGACAGATACCGCGCTTGAGCGCTGTCCGTTTAATACTCTCCATATCCAAACCGCGCCCGTCATCTTCGACCTGAATGATAATGTTGGCGGCAGTTTGGTAGCCCCGCAGCCGAATCGTGGCCACCGGCGGCTTGCCGGCAGCCAGACGCTCTGCCGGTGTTTCGATGCCGTGATCGATGGCGTTGCGAATCATGTGCGTCAGGGGGTCTTTCATCTCTTCCAGGATGCGCTTGTCCGCCCTAGTTTCTCCCCCTTCCACAAGCAGCTGCACTTGTTTGCCTTCCTGTCTGCCCAGATCCCGCACCATGCGGGGAAACAAATTAAAAATCGTGGACAGGGGCAGCAGGCGCAGGGTGCGAATTCCCTCCTCTAATTCATCGGCGACCACTTCCAGTCTGGCGGTGTCTTCGTAAACCGCACCCCTGAGGCGGTTGACTTGAGCCCCGAGGCGCTCCAGTCGCTCTTCGGCGCGGTGGTGCAAGTTCTGTACCAGGCCAGCAAGCGGTGCCTTCACCGCCCCATCTCGATTCCCCCGCCCGATTTCCTCGAAGGCAAAGCGATTGACATAGGTATCGCGGCTCCACTCTTCCCAGAGGTTGACAATTTCCTCAATTTCTGCTAGTCTGTGCGCGATGCGAATTTTGGTAACGGTGAGTTCGCCGGCTTGGGTCATCAAGCTGTCCAGATTTCGGGTTTCGACGCGAATCGTCTCAATGCGGTAGCCGTCGGTGCCGGCTTTGATTTCGGCACCGTCGCCGGCACCGGCAACTCTTGCCGGCGGCAAGGCTGGGCTGTTCGGTTTGGGGCGATTGCCCTGTTGCAGTGCCTGGTCTGGCGCGCCTGCTTCAGGCCGGAAAGTCAGTCCCCCGGGCTGCGCCGGAAACACGTCGGGCGAAACCGCCCCCAGAGCGCCGTTGGCGTTCCCCAAAGGTGTGAGCGGGTTTTTCGGTTCAGGAAGCGCTGTGGGAAACATCTCGGGCAAACCCGCCCCTCCCGTTGTGGGTGGCAAGTAACCCGTGGCGTCTCCCTCTGCCAAAAGGGAGTAGGGGGAATTAACCCCGGTTGCGTCTGCGACGGGTTCCTCCAGCGGTGCGGGTGGCGATCCAACCTCTGGCGTCCGGTCAGTGAGCGACATCTGGGCCAGGGCGTCTGCAAGAGTGAGGCCTGTTTCCTCGCCTGTTACCGCTTCGCCAACGAGCAGGCGGATGGCGTGCAACCCTGCAGATAAGCGGTCGCAAAGAGCCGGCGAGAGGCTGATTTCGCCCCGGGTGACGCCATTTAAAATGTTCTCCATTTGGTGGGCTAGGGTGCTCACATCTGAGACTCCCAGCATGCCGGCGTCGCCTTTAATGCTGTGCGCTTCCCGCAGCAATTCTTCTATTTTGGCAGAGTCCTTGGGGTATTTCTCCAGGTGCAGCAATCCGCCGTCGAGTTTTTGCAAATGCTCCTCACAGGCGATTTTGAAGGTTTCCCGCAGTTCGTCGTCTTCAATATAGCGAGGGGAATTCTTACCGGCATTCGTCAGATGTGCGCGATTTTCCTTGCTGAGTGGGGCTTCGGTGCCGGCGGCTCGGCTTTTGCTAGAAGCCTCCGTCCGCCGTCCCGCACTCTGCATCTGTGCGCCCTCAGTTTTGAGTGGGGTTTGCGATAGCGGACTGGAGACTGGAATGTGGGAACTGTCTTGAGCTTTTGGTTCCGATATTGACTCTGGGGGCGCTTGCAGGGTTTCCGCAACTTCCAGCAGCTTGGGCGGCGCTTGCTGTTTAACCTCAGCTCCCATCAGATAGGCGAGGGCGTAAAAGGTGTTGACTCCGGCGGGAGAGCCGGTGACGGCTTCACTGACGAGTTGGCGGATGGCATATAACCCATGAGACAAGCGGTCGCTTAACTCCTGTGCCAGCTTGGTCTCTCCTCGCTTTAAGGTGCCTAAAATATGCTCCAATTGATGGGCTAGGGTGCCAATATCTTTGACGCCCAGCATATTGGCATCTCCTTTTAGGCTGTGGGCTTCCCGCATCAACTCGTCTAAACAAGCTAGATCGTCGGGATGTTTCTCTAAATGCAGCAGCCCGTCATCCAGTTTCTGCAAGTGCTCTTCGCTTGCAACTTTGAAGGTAATCCGGAGTTCTTCGTCTTCTATAATCATGAATGGCGGCTCCTTTAGAGGGTGGCGCAAAATGTCCTGAATTTGTGTGCGGTGGCCGAAGCGCTGCGTGCGATCAAAACTTGCGCATTTTACAGGCAGGCTGGTGCCGGTGCGGAACGCGCCCGGGGCGAGAAGCACCGCAGGCGAGCCGAAGCGGGCAGGCACAGTTGGCGCTGGTGCCCCTGCAGGCAGAATTTGGCAGCGAAAACACCAGATGCAGACGCACGAGAGCCTCAGCGGGCAGTCTCCGTGGGTGGCCTGCCCCTACAGGGGGAGATTTGCTACAGCCCAGTTATGCCCGGCAGCACAACAGAAAAGTCCGCACGCCAGTCTTTTCTTTCTACCAGCCCCCACACGCTGGGCATCCCGTTTAGGCGGCTCCGCTCCAAACATAACAGTTCCAGACACCCGGGTTAATTTTTTTATAAAAACTTTAATTTTTGTTGGCTCTCACGGGGTTTTATAAAATTTTGTTAAAGCAGCTCTGACTTTCAGCTCGGGAAGTTTGTCAAATCAAGAAAATTTCCCCCTCTTCCCCAAAGGGCACCGCAGTTTTTCGGTTGAGGAAGCTGTGTCGGAAACCTCTGCGGTGAACCCGAAGAATGCAGTTCCCACATGTCCCGCGCTACGGCGGGCAGCCGTTAACCCCCTACCTAAATTTATGAAATCCCGCGATCGGAGTAGATGCTTCCTGACAACTTGTAGCGTTACCCCCTGGGGAAGGCACCCTGCCGGTCGAGGATCGCTGTCCACCGCGCACAAGCGAGACGGGATCGTCCCACAGAGTTTTTGGCATCTCTGCCCCGTGCCGGTTTCCGCCATCCGCCCCGCTCTTTTTTAGCTGCTTAACCCCTCAAAGAAAGGTTGATGTCGCTATTCGGCACACCCTGACAAATTAAATGATAAACTCAAGAACAAGCATGGGGTTATGGCCGGCAGCCGGTGGGCGTTCCGCATGAATGTCGCCTGTATGCAGACACACTTTTCCAGTAAAGAGTCGCCTCACCTTATCTTTGGCCTTCAAATTACATCTAACCTAGTATACCCATTTTTTAGCGAATTGCATCTTCCAGCGGAGAGGGGGAGAAGGAGTTGATGCCAGGGCAAATGCTAGAATTGCAGCAGGAAACACAGACGGCTGGGTGCGCAAAAAACCGCAGCCGGTTCTAGAGGATGGCTCCAAGCTTCTGGGCGGCATCGTTGAGTTTTTCTGTGCCGGCTCTGACAAGAGAGATGCCACCGGCAGTTTCTCGCACAGCTTGGTTGAGGGCGTTCATCGCCTCCAGCACTTCCTGGATGGCAGCAGCTTGTTTCTGGGCGTTGAGGGAGATTTGCTGGTTGCGGTCAGCGACCTCATTGATAGCTGCTATGACGCCACTGAAGGCATCAGCTGTTTTTTGGGCGATTCGGACGCCGGCATCTACGGTAAAAGTGCCCTCACCCACAGTGCTCGCCGTGGCGTCGATCGCCGCTTGGATATCGGCGACGATGCCATTAATATTCTGGGCGGATTGTTTGCTCCTTTCGGCGAGGAGGCGAATCTCAGCAGCCACTACGCCGAAACCTTTGCCGGTCTCACCTGCTCGCACTGCCTCCACAGTTGCGTTGAACGCCAGCAAATGAGTCTGGTTAGCCAGATCGCTCACCAGATCCGCAATTCTGGCAATCTGACCGCATCGCGAGCTGAGGTGGCTAATCTGAATGGCAATCGCGCCCACTTTACCTTTGACCGTCGCCATTTCCTCAAGAGTCTGTTCCACCGCCCGCGTTCCCCCATCAGCCATCTTCAGTGCCTGACCGGCACTTTGGGCTGCAGCTTTGGCTTGCGCGGCGGATTCACCGGCAGAATTATTCAACAGATCCACACCAACGGTGAGTTCATTGCAAGCCCCCGCCTGCTGGGTTATGGCAATTTCCTGCTGCGCCATTGTGGCCGAAATAGCGGTGGAAGAGCTAACAATCGCATTGATCGTGCTAGCAATCCCTTCGATCAGCGGCTCAGTCACAGAAATGCTCAAGGCGGTGGCAATCGCGCCAACGATCAAAGCGGTCAGCACAGTCCCCACCCCTACAGTCAGCAGCAGCTGATCGCTCGCGGCAAAGGCAATTTTGGGATCGCTATCAATCAAAACCACCCAGTTGAGGGGCGGCATATCTTCCAGGTTTTCCATAGGAGCGGTGGCTACCAAAAGATGTTTCCCCTCCACCTGATTGAAAGCTATTTTAGCAACTGGCGCTCTTGGCGAAAGCATTTCAGGAAAGTCAGGATACTCTCGCCGCACCTGTTTGCCCAAGTATTCCGGAGTGTGAGCGACAAATAATTTTCCTGAACCGTCGATAAAATGGGCTTTATCCCCATTGGGGTTGAAGCCTTTGAGGGCTTCTTGCAGGTATTTCACAGGCATCCGCGAACGGAGGATGGCGTATGTTCGGTTGGTGACGATATCTTTAACAGGCGCTGCGAAGTGAATGGCCAACTCGCCAGTAGATTTTGAAAAGCTTGGATTGCTAATCACAGGGCGATTGGTTTTAAGGACTTCCTGAAAATACTCCCGGTCGCTGTGGTTCTCTAGCGGGGCTTCTGAAGAAGATTTCACGAGCGAGTTGCCCTTGAGATCGAAAACAGCAATACTGTCATAGACCCGGTAAGCGGTCATGTACTTATCTAGCAGCAGCTGCTTTTCCTGGAGAGAAAGAACCTGGCTGACGCGGGGGGTCGTGAAAATAGCCAGATTTGCCAGTACCTGAATATCGGCATAGCGCTCAAATATGAAGCGGTTGGTTTTGTCAGCCAGCTCGCGGGCGCGGGCTTCTTTTGCCGCGAACACTTGCTGCTCAATCGATTGGCTGGTAGATTGGTAAGCCAGCCCACCGATTACTAACACCGGCACCGTACTGAGGGCGACCGATAAAAGGACGGCTTTAGTTCTTAAACTCCGGCGGGGTGATGGCAGTGGGGAGGAAAAATTCAACATTCTGTTTTCCTGGCTGTACGATAGCTCTCAGATTTTGGGCGGGCGAGGTTGCAGTTTGATTTAACTTTAACTTGAGAAGAGCCACTGGCGGGCGTGTTCCTGGGGAGCCCGCAAGGGATCTGACCGCTGCGGTTAATCCGCGCAGGGGCTTGGAGATGCAGAACGCTCAGGCTCACTTTATATTGCTTTTGCCCTTCGCAGTTAATCTAAAGTTATCAAACGGAGATTAGAGGGCGGGACGCTAGATGAAGGCTCCTAACTTCTGGGCGGCTTCCTTGAGGTTTTGCAGGCCAATTTTGGTTTGAGAGATGCTGCTGACGATTTGCTGTGCGGATTGGTTGAGGTTGCTCACCGCATCTGCCGACTGTCGGGTAGCGGTGGCTTGTTGGCGGGCATTGAGGGCGATTTGTTGCACGCTCAGGCTGACGTTATTAATTTCTTCGACCACCCGATCGAGGATTTTGCTGACCTGCTCTGTAGCGATCACCGTGGCTTCGGCAGCCGTTTTGATATCCAGGATCAGGGTGTTAATCTGCTCGGCAGACTTTTTGCTTTGGTCAGCAAGCCGGCGAATTTCGCCAGAAACTACAGCAAAGCCCCTGCCGCGATCTCCCGCACGAGCGGCTTCAACAGCTGCGTTGAGGGCCAGCATGTTGGTTTGATTGGCAAAATCGGTAACCGCTCTGGTGATGCTGCCAATCTGGCTGAGCCGGTCGCTCAATTGCAGAATTTGGGCTTGCATGGCGGTCATTTGGTCTTTCAAGCTTGGCCCGTTTGCCTCTGGCCAATCGAGCCGGTCATCGCCGGCAACTAGGGCCAAGACCTGACGGGTGCCGGTGGCTGCCGTTTCGGCTTGCTCAGCTGACTTGCGCGAGGAGGCTCCCAACTCATCAATGGTGGTGGCGACTTGATTGAGAGAGGTTGCCTGTTCGGTGGTGGAGCGTTCTTGTTCCGTGGCTGCCGAGGCGATCTGGGTGGCCGATAAGGCGATGCTCGTCGTGTCCCGGGCGATCTGCTGGGCAATGAAGTTGCCCACCGACAAGCTGAGCCCCAGGGTGACAGTCAGCGATATCAGTGTACTGGCCCCCACTACCGCCAGCAACAAATCAATGCTAGACTGAACCTGCTGAATGTTTTCAGCCTGAATCTCATCCTGTTTCTGGCTGAAAGCATCCAGGGCGATTTGCAGCTGGCGCGCTTGGCTTCCGGGCGCGTCTGAAGCATAGATTTGAATCGCCTTTTTGACTTGGCCTGCCTTAGCGAGTTGAATTAAATTTTTATGAAATTCCACCGATTGTTTGGCCAGCAATAAAATTTCCGTAAACCGCTCTTCCTGCTGGCGAACGCCACCCCGGTCTGCCAAAGATTTGGCAGATTTTTCAAACAATTCTTCATCTTTGTTGAAGGTTTGCAAATCGCTGTCATCTCGATTTAGGAGATAGCCCCTAGCAGCCAGCTCGATGCCGGCAATACTTAAGGCGAGCCGGTCGGACTCCCTGACGATGGTTTGGCCAAGGGTTTGAACTGTGATGTGCTGCTTGAGGTCGCCGATTTGGAAGTAAACCAGCACAGCCGCGACCAGGGACAAAGCCAGCAGCACCAAATAGCCGAAAGTGATGCGATCCTGCAATTTGAACTTCTCAAACATTTTGCTATCTACTCGCGAGGAAATACTGTGGGTAACACTTGTGATTAAAACCATTCCTGCCTCCTTCGTTGAACCGCTGTCGCACAGGGGTGTTTAAGAGATCATTATAAATAAAAAGTGAAGTCACAAGAAACCGGGTTTCTTGTGGTGGGTCAGCCGAAAGAACTCAGCCCTTCTAGAGAAGAAACCCGGTTGCAGGATCCCACTCAGGCTTAACAATTACTTTATAAACACGCTCTTAGGGAGCGGGATGTTGCGGGTTCTAGTGCTGATTTTAACCCCTGGTACGCCAACGCGCTCAAGATTGGCACTCATAGCAGCGTCAAGATGTCAAGAAGCGCCTTGAAATAAGCTTGGGCAGGCTCGCACGCCCCCCTGCGGGGGCGCAACGCTTACGCATAGGGCACTGCTATTAATCTTCTTTATGAAACCATCCCCATGCCATGAGCCCCATGCCATGAGCCCCATGCCATGAGCCCCATGATGTTGCGTTCCCCCTGTTGATTAATTGCTAAACCATAGCCTTGAGAGCATCGGCGGCTTCATTCAGCTGTTGCGTGCCAATTTTGACTTGAGTGATGCCAGTCGCAGTTTCTCGGGCAGCGGTGTTGATGGCGTTCATGGCATCTGCCACCTGCTGAATCGCAGCAGCCTGCTGCTGGATACTGAGTGAGATTTGCTGATTGTTCAAAACCACCTGGTTGATGGCATCCGCCACACCGGCAAAGGCGTCGGCTGTGTCTCGGGCGCACGCCATGCCTTCTTCAACAGTCTTGGTGCCTTCATTTGTGGTCATTACAGTAGCGGCTAGCGCGGTGTGGATATCGGCAACGAGGGCGTTAATCTTCTCGGCTGATTTCTTGCTCTGGTCGGCCAATTTGCGAATCTCGCTGGCGACGACGCCAAACCCTTTTCCCCCCTCGCCGGCGCGGACAGCTTCAATCGCGGCATTCAGCGCCAGCATGTGGGTTTGGTTGGCCAGATCGCTGACCAGACTGGCGATGCTGCTAATTTGGCTCGTCCGGTCGCTCAAGCGCTGAGTCTGCTGGGCAATAGCGTCTACTTTTTCTCTGAGAGTCGCCATTCCCTCCAGGGTGCGATCCACCGCCTTGGTTCCGCCACCCGTCAGGGTCAGCGCTTGACAGGCACCCAGAGCGGCAGATTCCGCTTGCTGCGCGACTTGCTGCGAGGAGGTTCCCAACTCATCTAAACTGGTGGTGGTTTGATTCACCGAAGCCGCCTGGTGGGTGGCGCTGCGCTCCTGCTCCTCCATCGTGACGGCAATCTCCCTGGAAGCGCTGGCAACCGCACTGGCAGACCGGCTCATCCGGTCAGCAATCCCAGAGGCAACCCACAGACCAATAGCAATGGCCAGCAGGACAGACAGCGCTGTAGCGGCCACAACCACAAATACAAGCGCATTCAAGGCCGCATTTTTCTCGTCTTCTCTTTGCCGCACAATCTGCTTTTCTCGACCTTCAAAATCCTTTAATAGGCTTGTAATCTCTTCATCATACTCGCGCCCATCTTTCAACTTCCAGGTTGCAATTGCCTGCCCGACTTGACCCCTGTCTACCAAGGCAATTAACTCTCGGTTCATGGCATCCAGCTGGCTCACCAGAGCGACAATTCGGGGGAGCTTCTCTTGCTGTTGCGGGTCTTTGACAAACTCAGCTAAAGAAGCTGATAAGCTCAGAACGTTTTGCTTTGCCTGTTGGTACGAATTCAAAGAAACTTCACTTCTGTCGAGCAGATATCCCCGAACCGCTCTCTGCATGACTTGAATATTCAAAGCCATATCTTGATCTCGATCCAAAATAGTTCTGGAAACAGCGACCATTGAGGATTTATCTCGGACTATTTGAGCGTTAAAATAGACAGCAAATGCCGAAATAGCCCACAAAAAAGTTGGCGCAATATATCCCAGTAAAATCCGATTTCTTAGGCGAAATTTATCGAACATAAAGAACTGACCTCTGAGTTCGCTACAAGACTTAAACAAAAATCAAGCGGGCGCTATCACCGGCATCAATTCGGGAATTTACCAGGGCCCGTGTTTGAATTGACCGGCAGATTAAACTTTGCTAACCACAAGGAAGGGAAGCGAGTCAAAGCATGAAGGAGGAAAGCGGGAGGATGAAACAAGAATTTCTTGATCATAGCCTAGCCTAGCTCGCACTCCCAGCAAAGAGGAAGCCGCCTTTCAGGCGATTGCTGTCCAGCTGTCCTGACTCCAGCGCTGTCCTTGACGTTGGGGCTGGGTTACAGACATCCTTGATTACCAGCAAACATCTGGAATAAACCCGCCTCTACCAGCAGAAGGAAGAAGAAAGACGCATGAGAGTTTCTCCCCCTCTCCTCATCTAGCTGCCCACTCACTAGCCAACCATTAAACTTCCTCACTGACAGTCAACTCCCCTTTGGTGAGAATTTTGGGCATATCCAGAAGCGTCATCATCTTGTCCCCGTAGGGAGCCGTACCTCGCAGGTATTCATCATTTGCGGAGTGGACGGCTGTGGGAATCGGCTTAATCTGCTCTGGGTGCAGGTACATGACATCGAACACTTCATCCACAGTCACACCGGCCACCACATCCTCGATATGAATCACCATTGCCTTGGATGCCTGGGTGATGCCGGTGAGCGGCAAGTTTAACAAACTGCGAATATCCACCAGCGTCACAATCTCGCCCCGCAAATTCATATTGCCGACAATATGCGCCGGTGTGCAGGGGATAGGAGTGACTTTGCGGATGTCGGTAAACTCCCGCACCATCTCCAGTTCCAGTCCAAAGTATTCTCCCTGCAGCCCAATAATAGCCAGCGGGATCAGGCCGGCAAAATCCTGCTGGTCTGTTGACCGCATGATATTTTCGGCCCGCTCCCGAAATATAGCCCGTTCCTCGGGTGTTGCGTGGGGGCAAAAAACATGAGGCGCTCGCTGGACAGCTTCAGACTCTTTGGAGTAGTTCTCGCTAGCGGCGAAACTGCCAGCACTTTCGTCGCGGATTATCGGCTCAACAGCTTCTGAATACCGGATTAAATTCTCGTGGTTGAGCAGCATCACGATCCCACCCGCCACCTTAGCGACGCCGGACACAAAATGGTGGGAGTGCGCTGGGAGTTTTCGCCCGTAAAAGAATTCTCCGGTAGCCTCCTCTGGAGCGAGGTCTTGCACTTCGTGGACTTGATGGACGATAATGCCAATCTGAAATCCTTGCAACTCCAGGACGATAGCGCTATCTGTCAGCTGGTACTCCCGCGCTCGGTGTCCGAGGCGCAGCTCCAGATCCATCACCGGCAAAATATTGCCTCGCAGATTGACGACTCCCACAATGTCCGGGGGTGCCTCCGCCACCGGCGTCAGCTCCGGCAAAAAGAAAACTTCCTGGACGCCGGACGCTTCCACACCATACCGGCTGCCATTGAGACTGAATATAAGATAGGGTTTGGGTTCCATATGTGGCCCTAGTAAAAGTGTTGAGGTAAGAAATCTTATAAAATATCTTTTCCTAAAAAGCTCTCCGCTGAATTTGCGGACAAGCCACCTTTTTACCCAAATGCTATCAACTGGGGGGAGAGCCCGAGGTTTAGCTGTCGAGCATTTAATTTGCGCCTGCTGTTCCCCCGGGGGGCGGAAGGGGAGCCGCTGCACGTGCCGACGTCAGGTGAGGGCTCGTCCGAGAGCAGAACGCACCCAACGCAAGGCCGCTCAAGGGAAAGGGGAGAGGGGCGAGGGTGATGCCCCACACTCCTGTTTTACCCTGGAAGGGAGCCGGCGAGAGGTCTAGTTTAGATTTTATTTGCTCTGTCTACTTAGATTGATGATTTCTCAGCATTTTTTGGACGTACAGCAGCAATTCACTGGCTCTCAGCTGGCTGTGCTGTTCTAGGGTAGCATCTGGGGGCAATCCCTTGAGCAGCTCAAAAGCTGTCGTGCGCATTTTATTGGCTCTGGGCATATCCCCTTCTCGCTCGTACAGAGAAGCCAGTTCAAGATAGGCAAAGATAGAAGAAGGAGAGAGATAAATAATTCGCTTAAAAAACATTTTGGCAGCTTGAATGTCTCCCTGTTCTTCAGCGATGTGCGCTAACAGGTAGTAAGGATCGGCTGAGAGAGAGTTGATTTGAATTGCCTGCTGAGTGGCTTGCTTTGCTTTGTCATATTCCCCTAAATTGGCGTGGGCCTGCGCCATCAGGTAATAGGCACCAAAATGGCCCGGTTGCAGAGCGATTGCTTGTTTTGCTTTTTGAATCGCCTCACGGTAGGCTTCTTTTTGGAAAAGGGTTTGCGCCTCACTCAGGAGCTTGTGTGCGCTCTGCGACGACACGGTGGCATCCGCCGGCACAAAAGAGCCCCCGACGGCGGATCGCGCAATCGGAGTGGCTGCCTCAATGGGTTTTTGTTGCCCATTGGGCAACAAATTCGCCTGGTCACTGGAAAAAGCAGGGTGTGTTGAGGATGGTGCCGGTACTCGGCTGCGCAGCTGAGGCGATTCTCCAGGCATTGGGCGACCGAGCGCCGCCCGGTCTGTGCCGGCTTGCTGGCGGTTGCTCGCACTGCGGCGCGAGTGCGATTCTCCAGGCCACAGGCCAAGCTTTGGCCCAGCTAAGCCTGTTTCCACCGGCCAATCCTCACGCCGCTGATACACTACTGATTCCGGAAACACCTTGGCCCGCAGCCGCCCCAGCTGCTGGCCGTACAGTTCAGCATGGGCGGTGATCAGATATCCTCCCGGTTTGAGCGTGCTGTAAAATTTGTCCAAGACAGTTGAGATCGCCTGGGAGTCAAAGTACACAAACACATTCCGGCAGATAATCAGATCCATATTGCAGACGCCGGCAGCCTGGGAAGGGAACTGATCCTGCACTAAATTGCCATAACGAAATGTCACCATCCGGCGAATTTGTTCCCCGATTTCCCATTCTGTTTGGCGGTCATAAAAATACCGTCTCTGTAAATCTGTATCTACCAAACGAAATGACCAAGAATTGTAAATCCCTCGGGTTGCCTTCTCAATGTTGCTTTGATTAATATCTGTTCCTAAAATCAAAATCTGCCACTGTTCCCAGTCGGGAATCATCTCTTGAACGAGAATGGCCAGAGAGTATGGCTCTTCCCCAGTGGAGCAGCCCGCACTCCATATCCGCAAGCTGCGAGCTAGTTTTTGGCGTTCGATTAATTCTGGTAAAATCTGATTTTGCAGCAGCCTGAACTGTCCTCGATCGCGAAAGAAATAACTCTCGCTGGTGGTCAGCAGCAGTGTCAGTTCCTTCCATTCGCATTCGCTAGCACACGCATCTTGCCCATTCTTCGGGACAGTTACCGCCTCTAACAGGTTGTAATACTCCTCCTCTGCGGATAATTTCAGCGTCTTCATCCGAGTCCAAATCTTCTTGCGCAAAGCGTCCCTATCTTGCTCTCGGATGTTCAAGCCGGTTTGGGAGCCGATCAGCTTGGCCAATTTGTTTATTATAGCATCATTCATTAGCAATGTCCCTATCCTGAACGTTTCTTCTTTTATAAAACTTAACCGGTCGGCGGGCCTGAGCGCAAAGCGCGATGCCGCAGCGTCACTCAGCTAGCGGCGCGGAGTGCGCAAGTGCGCTAACGCTAGCGCTCCGCATAGCCGGCACCCTCAATCTAAAATTTACAAGCTAAAATCGATAGAGGGGGAGAGAGAGAAAACCGAGATTTTTCTGAAAATTTGCGATGGTTCAGGCCCCGATTCGCGCCGAATCTGCCGGAATAAATAATTTTAGCTTGACTTTTGCGAATTGCCTTTTGTCTTATTCCCCTGATAGCGTACAGATGGGACAATAAAGATAATTATCGCAGGCCAACCCAATGATTTAAACGTGGGTCGCTCTGAACCGCAGCATTAAAAGACCCTGGTGTAGAGCGCGTCTAAATCCTGTGGGCAATTCCTGCACCTGCAGTCCCGCCGTGGCTGCCCCTGCCGCGCTTGCGGGAATCATTTAGACGCGCCTATACCACCACTCAAGAGTGAGAAGTGCAGATCGCCTCCACCCCTGACCCCCCTGACCTGCCACAGCCCGCCCTGGCACCCTGAAGCTTGAGTGCAGAGTGGCTGGGCCGCTCTGTAAGGGCGAAAATCATCTCGGCTGTCTTGCGGTTGCAGTGCAGTCCCTTTTAAGAACTGCGACTCGATACTGGCGACTGGGAACGTCGGGATGAATTATGACTTCTGACTTTAAAATTAGTAATTATAATTTTAACTCCAAAAATCAGAACTCTTACTTTATCTCAGCCTTTGGCGACGCCTGAAGCTCCTAACTGGGCTAAGCGGCTCTCCTCTATAGCTATAGCCCCTAAGCGCTAAGTCCGGACGCTTCTTTAGAATTGTGTGAGAAATTGCGCGGCACAGGGTTGGCAACAAATTATACAGCAGATGAGAAGCCGCGGTGCGGAAGCTGCGGGAAGCTGCAGGTGTTGAGGTTGTGGGACAGGCTTACCGGCCCAGAGCCGGCAGCCCAGTTGGGCAGCGGCATCCGTTAGCGTGCTAGCTGCTGACGCAGCCCACCGCTCCTTACGGAGCTTGCTAACGGCGCGGAGTGCGCAGGCGACAGTCCCCCGCAGCAGCTTAGGCCCACATCAAAGAAAACTGGGGCCGGCAGCGGACTGTAGAACGGATGGGCGTTCCGGGGGGATGGGGGAAAAAAGCGTCTTGCCGGCAATAGCCAGGCAAACGTGTCCCGGGTTCCTCGCGGCGGAAGTTCGATTGTTACTTCCAGCGCATGGGAATTTGAATCGAGAACTCTGAACCCTGCCCTAGCTCTGAAAAACACTTGAGGGAGCCGCCATGTTTCTCCACCACGATCTGGTAGCTAATTGACAGCCCCAGACCGGTGCCTTTGCCAACCGGCTTGGTGGTAAAGAAGGGGTCAAACAAATGCTGCTTGACATTTTCCGTCATTCCAGGCCCGTTGTCCCGAATCCGAATCACCACCTGTTTTCCACTGCCTGCTGAGCTGCGGGGCGACCCACCCTCATCGGCGGCGTCTGTCACCTCGGTGCGGATAGTGACGGTTCGGGGGTCGCTTTGACTTTCCAGAGCGTCTATGGCATTGCTGAGAATATTCATAAACACCTGATTGAGCTGGCCGGGGTAGCACTCGACCCGAGGGATATCTCCGTACTCTTTAACAATCTGAATGCCAGCACTCTTCCCTTTCGGCTTCAAGCGGTTGTGCAAAATCAGCAGCGTATTGTCGATGCCTTCATGGATATCCACAGATTTCTTTTCTGCCTCGTCGAGGCGGGAGAAGTTGCGCAGCGACAGAACGATCTGCCGGATGCGGTCAGCTCCCATCTCCATTGAGGAGAGGATTTTAGGCAGGTCCTCGATCAGGAATTCCAAGTCCATCTCCTCAACCCGCTCTTGAATTTCCAGCACTGGAGCCGGATAGTGCTGCTGGTAGAGTTTTAACAGCCCCAGGATGTCTTGGATGTAGTTATTGGCGTAGGTGAGGTTGCCGTAGATGAAATTGACCGGATTGTTAATCTCGTGGGCGACACCGGCCACCATTTGGCCAAGGCTGGACATCTTCTCGCTCTGAACCAGCTGAGCTTGAGTTTGCTTGAGATTGTGCAGCGCCTCACTCAGCTGTTGCGCTTGGGTTTGAGCCGCCAGAGCAGCGGCATGGGTTTGGGCGTAGAGTTCCGCTTGGTCAATCGCGATCGCCAGCTGGTTGACCACCGCTTGCAGCAGCTCCACCTCGCTGTCGCTCCAGGGGCGCGGACCGCTGCAGTGGCTGCAGACCACCGCACCGAGTTGGCCAGAGCGCGTCTCCAGGGGCAGCAGCAGCTGAGACGTCATGCCCAAACTTTTCAAAAGCAGGTGAGTGTTCCGATCCAACTCGGTTGCCTGCGGCAAGTCATCGACTCGCAGCAGTTCCAGATTCTGGATTCTGCGAGCTAAACAGTCAAAGTGCTGCGGCGGACAGTCGCTCAGCAGACTCGGCAAATCAGCGGAACGGGCTTCATGGGTGACCATCAGGCTCGGACTTTCAGGGTGCGGCAAATACCACAGGAAATGACATCTGTCAATCTGCAACAGGTTGCGGATCTCGCAGACCGCCGTTTCCAAGATAGTGTTGAGGTCGAGGGAGTTGCGGATCTGGCTGGCCAGACGGAAAAGCAAGCCTTCTCGGCGTTTGAGGAGAGCTTCCCGCGCCCAGCAGCGATCAATGGCGACCGCGATGCTATTGGCCACCCACTCCAGCAGGTTGCGAACCTCTTCTGTCACCGGCAGGCAGCTGTACACAGCCATTACCCCCACCAACCGCTCCTCCACAATCAGGGGGTAGCCTGTAAAATAGTTTTTCGCTGTAGTGCCGGTGCCCCCGTGCCCGCCCCAGCTGGCACGGGTTTGTGAGGGGTAAAGGGTGTGGGGGCCCGCCCCCGTGCCCGCCCCCGGGGACAGGCCACTGCTGCTAACCGTTCTCAGTTTGCCGCTCACCACTCGCAGCTGACCGCTCACCGGCAGCCGGTTGCTGGCAATGAAATCGACGATTGAGGTTTCTCCCTCGGTGTCTTCAGGGCGTGTCGGCTCGCCGCTTGTGGCCTCCAGTTCTAGCCGGTTGGCGGTGGGGTTAAATGTCCAGATGCGAGCGCCTGCCGCCTCTAAATGCTCGACCGCAGCGCTGGTGCAGCGTTTGAGGACGTCTGGCAAAGCGCCGCCTTGCGCCAGCGCCATCCCCACCGCCGCGCACAAAGCCCACAGGCTGGACCGCTCCCCCGCCGAGCCAGATTTTCTGTCAGTCACGTCCCGGCAAATGACAGACAGCCCATCCGGGTAAGGACGGACTCGCACTTCCAGCCAAATTCCCGCCGGAGGGTGCAGCGTCTCGAACTCAACCGGAACTGCAAGCGATGCCGACCGCTCCAACTGGACGCGGAAAGTCCTTTCCGTGCGGGCTCCGCAGGAGCTGCCGGTCTTGTCTGGGAACAAGTCCCAGATACACTTGCCCATTAACTCATCCCTTGTTTGACACCAAAGCACTTCGGCTTGCGAGTTCAAACAGGTGAAGCGCCAGTCCCGATCCAGGGTAAAAAAGGCATCGCTGATGCTGTCCAATATGCTGACCATCTGCCGGTGGGTTTGTTTGCAGTTGCTCTCCTCCATCTCTCCGCGCTCACTGATATCAAAGATGACGCCGAAAAGCGACTTCCCGACGCAGCCTTTCACCTCTCGATCGGGGGTGAGACTGACGGCGAGATCCCGCACCCACCTCACAGTGCCATCGGCGTGAATCAGGCGATAGTCTGTGGAGTATGGCCCGCCTGAGCAGCTCCAGCGCTGCGACCGCACCCGCTGCCGGTCTTCTGGATGAATTAGACTGGCCAAGGTGCGGCCATCTCCCGCCATCAGTTCCTCGGCTGGATATCCGCAAATCTCTAGGATGGTATCGCTGATGAACTCGATGCCCCACGTCCTGCAGCGGCACCCCTTACGGTAAATCGCACCGGTCTGATTCGACAGTGCCGTTTTCAGGCCCTCTTCTGGCTCTGGAGCGGGGTCGGTGTGCTCGTTGGCTGCAGCGCCAGAGCCAAAGGCGTTCCCGGGAACGCTCAAAGCCGCACCGTCACGGAAGCTCAGTAGCTCAGCAGCCAGCCGGCTCAAAATCCGCAAAGCCTGCTGCTGCTCGCAGCTCAGAGCCCTTGGCTGGTAATCCATCACCGACAGCACCCCGAGCGTCACACCGGCAGCACCCGTCAGCGGGTATCCCGCGTAAAACCTCAGCTGGCTGCCTTCCTTCCTCAGCTCTTCCGCCCGAGCGCTAGGCAGGGCGGATTTCGGATTCGCTCCCTTGGGTGTGACAGCGCAGTCGTCCGCTACCACGTCCGGGACAATCAGCAAGTCAGATTGCTGGCTTGTATGGTAGCACGCCGACCGGTAGCGGTAGGCTTGACTCTTCTGGCAGCCAAACTCAGACACGATAGCGAAGCTTGGCGTGCGGGACAACTCCTGTTGCTTTCCATCGCTGAGGCTGAGGAAGGCCACCGGCGTAAAGCACATGTAAGCGGCTAGGCGAGTTAGATCGTCTAAGTCTGCCTGAGACCCAGCGTCACAGATGGGATACTGCTGTTCTTTTTTTCGGGGTCGCGGCTCGCACCCGCCGTAGGATGCTGACCTTTGCAACCGTGCTTTCATATTTCTGCTGTCCTCCCCCATCGGAACGTGTCACACTCTTTTTCAGGGCAAGCACTTGACGGTGTTTGAATTTGAGTTTTTCTTTTTTTAGAGGCGTCCGCCACCCGCATTATCGCGTTTTGATTCCAGTCAAGCCTCAAGCATGAAGTGTTTTCCAGCGAGCAACAGTGTTTCCCTCTCAAGCACCGGTGCAATCGTTGCCTGCTGCCGGTTCCAACCGCCGCTTCCCCGATACCACTTCTCCTTCCCCTGGCTGCCCGCAGGTTAAAACACCTGGCTGCACCCAGAACCTGCTAGCTCTATTATGCCCGGAGAAGGGGTGTTTCTATCTTTACATTTTTAATCTTTTTTAAAGCTTATTTAAATAAATATTAAATTTTTTTGCCGTTAGCCAGTGCGCCCGCTTTTGAGCCGCGATCAGTTTTCCTGCGGTTCGGGAGAATTCTCCTCCAATCCAGACACGGCTGGGGGGAGCGGTTCTTCTATCTCGGGAGCGTCCCACTAAAGCAAAGAATGAAAATTTATCCTCCCCATGCCCCTGGCCACACCCAAAGGAGGTGAGGCCGGCGCTAGCCCTGTCGCCCGTGCGTGCGAATACTTATTGTGTCTGGGAATCTGCTATGATATCATGCCCGGTAGCACCGTTGTTGTACTGAGGGGGTAGGGGCGGGTTTATTCATATTCTGCTCGCTCGCCGGAAATATCTTGGCTGAACCCGCCCCTACAAGGGTATGTACACAAAACCGATGCAAGCGGACATGATATGATATATAAATGCTGCGGCATTCGTTTGTGTGATATCATGAACGGTTGCGACGGCATTGTAGAGAGACGCGATAAACCCTTGTCTCTACAATAGTTTTGCAATAAGGATGCCACCGGACTTGATATAAATCCCTATCGGCGATTGAAATTCCCTTCAAATTTGAATTCTTTCCCGACAATTCTGGCAGTGGATGATAGCGCTGTCATGCTTGAACTGATCAAACGAACCCTAGAAGGAGACTGCCGGGTTCTAGTCGCAGACAATGCAGTAGATGCCTTGTCGATAATTTACCATGAGAAGATTTCGGGCTTGTTACTGGATGTTTCAATGCCGGGGATTGATGGCTTGGAACTCTGCCGCACGGTGCGCAACTTACCGCAGTTTCAAAATCTGCCGGTTATTATGCTGGCGGCTCGTGACGGACTCTTCGACAAGGTGCAAGGACGCCTTGCCGGGGCGACAGAATATTTAACCAAGCCATTTGACGCCGCACAATTGCGTCAGGCTGTTGGCAAGTTTTTCAGTATCAATTCCGGGGCTGAAGTTAAATATGAAATCTAACCGTTGGGCATCATCGCATGGGGCATCATCGCATGGGGCATAACCCAATGCCCCATGCCCCATGCCCCATGCCCTTCAATCAGGCAGGGTAAATCCGCAGCCGCCGGTTCGGCTCGTCCCCAAAACTGCTGGACTTCAGGCGGTAATGCTCCACCAGCTCGTGTTGCATTTTGCGCACTTTAGCCGAGCGGGGGAGCAGCTCCACCGGCTGTCCCTTGGGAATGACGATTTGCTCAACCGCCAGTCGGGCTTCTTCGAGCGCTTCGATCTCGTCAGAACTGCCCTCTTTCGCAAGAGACTGGGCAAACAGGTTGAGATCGGCGACGTCGGGCGTGCCCGGCTCGTCCATGTCCAGCATCCGCCGCAGAGCCCGAGTAATCTGGGGAATGCTGCTGCATTTAATCGTGTGAACGGGCAGCTGGCGAGCTTTGGCAATTTGCCGCAACTTGGATTGGTTCTTGACGTGGGAGCGCAGCGCCAAAACCGCCTCAGCGTCGTCCATATCCTTCGTCAGCACCACAGGCAAGTTCAGCACCCGAATCACTTGCTCGAGCTGCTGGCGGCTCACCGCGTAGGGATAAACGTGCACCGGCCAATCTTCCCCATTTGGCCCGGGCGTCCGGGCAACAGCGCCAACGCTCTCCTGCAGGGCCCCATTTCCCCCCCCCCGACTGCCAAAGGTCGCCGGCTGGTTCAGCGATTCATCCAGCAGCTGCTGAAAATAGCGTTCCTGGGTAAGCGGCAGCTCCTGCCGGTCCGCTGCGCTAGCGGCTGCTTTTTGCGCGGGTAAGGGAGTCATCTGCCCCGACGACCGCCAGCCGGTCGGTGCCAGAGGCGTCGGGGAAGGTGCCGACAGCGGCGAAACCGGCAGCTCCCAAGTCACAGTTACCTTGCCGGTTTCGCTCGCCGTCCGCACTTGCAGGTTCGGCTGACGCCCCCGCAGCAAAGTGTCAACCGTTTCCGCCACTTGCTCGTGCACCACCCAGCGCTGCCGCTCCATCATTTCCACCGCAATCTCAAAGGTTGGGGGCGCTTTGCGCTCCAGCACCGTCTTTTGAGAGCCCCGGCGGCGAGCCTCCTCATCTCCCAGCGTCACCGCCTGGATGCCGCCCACCAAATCCGCCAGCGTCGGGTTTTTAATCAGGTTTTCAATCCGGTTGCCGTGCGCTGTGCCAACCAGCTGCACCCCCCGCTCCGCAATCGTGCGAGCCGCCAAGGCTTCCAGCTCTGTGCCAATCTCGTCAATGACAATCACTTGCGGCATGTGGTTCTCCACCGCCTCAATCATCACCTGATGCTGGAGCTCCGGGCGGGCTACTTGCATGCGGCGGGCCCGACCGATTGCCGGGTGCGGGATATCTCCATCGCCGGCTATTTCGTTGGATGTGTCGATAATCACCACCCGCTTGTCCAACTCATCCGCCAGCACGCGGGCAATTTCTCGCAGCGCCGTGGTTTTGCCGACGCCAGGACGCCCCAGCATCAGGATTGACTTGCCAGTTTCCACCAGGTCGCGGATCATGCCAATTGTCCCGAAAACGGCCCGCCCGACACGGCACGTCAAGCCAATAATCTCGCCGGTGCGATTGCGGATAGCGCTAATTCGGTGCAGGGTTTGCTCAATACCGGCCCGGTTGTCACCGCTAAAGTGCCCCACCCGCCCAGTGGAATAATTCAGGTGTTCTCGGCACACCGGCGTCTGGGACAGGTACTCTGCTTTTCCCGGAAATCGAGCTTCCGGCAGGCGTCCCAGATCCATGACCACCTCAATCAGACTGTCCCGCTGCGGGTGCTGCTCTAGAGGCAGTCGAATTTCATCCGGCAAAATGTCCAGTAATTTGTTCAGATCGTCTGTAATCTGCATCCTTCCCAGATCGACGTTTGTCATCAGGAGTTGCTTGTCAGAGGGGTTTACAGCGTTGGACTGCACCATAGATGATTTGGGTTTTGGTGTTTGGGCCTCAAAACATTGGGACTTGCGATCGCAGGAGTCTAGCTGTTGCTATCACCCTTTTGTCTGCAATTTGCGGACAAATTTTCCACGCTTCGTTTGGCTTGTCGCTACAAGGGGCGCATCCTGTTTACTTTTTCATGGCAGTTTCCAGCAATTTTAGGGGTAATTTGAGTTGAGAAACCAGAGAATCCGCTAAATTAACCGCTTCCCACAGCAGTCGCGGGGTGTCTTCTAAGCGAGCCAGTCGGGGAATTGAACCAGATGCCGCTAAATCGGGGGATTGATTGCCAACTTCTAGCTCGTCTAGCACCGGCTTGAGCAAGACGCGGGCGTAGCTGCCGTAAGCCACACCGGCGATGTGAGGGTGAGCGGTGTTGGGTGCGGGTGCCCCCCGGGCCGTTTCCCCCAGCTCCCAGTCGGATTCATCTTTCATCCTCTTTACTTCCTGCTTTTGCAGGAGTCCGGCGGCTCGCAGTTTGCCCACCGTGCGGTCATTTGTCCCGCCGGCCAGTTGCACGTATCCGGGCAGCCGGGCCGCTAAGACTTTCTGGCCAAGTTTGATGGCGGCGCGAGTGGTGCCTGCACCAATATCCCCGCTCATCGGACGCCCGTCGGTTTGCCAAATTAGGGGGCAAGGCAGGGGCGAAATCAGCTCCCAGAGCCACCAAAGGTAGTCCGCCAAACCCTCTCCGTCCGGGCAGCTGATGGCCAGCAGTTTCAGGTTGCCGGCTGCCGGCGCAATAGCCCCCCACAGGCGCTTAAAATCCTCCTTCCGCCCCACTTGCGTGTGAATTTCTATGGCGTCAGCACCGGCATTGAGTACCAGAGGCACCACCGCTGCCGCATTTGACACATAAGAGCGGGTGACAATCTGCTCAATTGGGCAGACCGGCAAACACCGCCCACAGCCATAGCACAGCCCGTCGATCACCCCAGAAAAGTTGATTTCAGGGGCGTCACCGTTTTTGGCGAATACAATGGCTTGCGCTGGACAAATACTTTCACAGGGGCGGGAGCAATCAGGTGGGCAAGCTGCTGGATTAAATTCTGCTTTGCGAAAATGCGGGTCTTCCCCATCATTCAAGCTCACCATCAGCAGCGGGCGTCTCCTGTAGGCAAACCCGCCTTCAGCAGCGGCACCAGCCAGCTGCTCGGCACTCTGTAGAGCTTCCGCAGCCGCCGCAATCACAGCTGGATCTGCCGCTACATCAATGCAGTCGGCACCGGCTAGGGTGTAGGCCAACGCCAGATTCCGAACAGATGGCAGGTGTTGGAAGCTGGCTCCGCAGATCAGCTTGAACCAGTGGCCTTTTGTTAAGGAATTAAGGGGATGAGAGAGATTGATCACACTTCTATGCTAGTCTGCGACGGCAACAATTGGCAGGCAAGTTTAAAAAATCATTTCCCCACTGTCCGTGGCCTGCAGACGCTGCCAGCTCGCGCAGTAGGGGGGGGTTCGCGCTTCTATATATCCGGTCAGCGCATATATCGGGGAAGCGGAGGATCTTTACAAACACGCGCTCCGCACGGCAGAAATGGGTAAAAAAAAACCGGCAGTTCAGATTTAGGGAATCCTATCGAGCGCGAGACTCTATATATAGGGGTGCTGTGATTTGTAAGCGTTGTTGGAACAAGGAACAAGAAAGAACAGTTTTTCCCCGCACCCTGCAGCGAGAGTGCGGGTTCTGGAAGTTCAGCCCCTACCCCACTCCGCACCTGTTGCCTGAAATGGCTCTGCCTCTCCCCCTGTTTGGGGCTAGCCCCCCATCCTAGCCTTTAGCTGCGGACTTCCTGGGGAGTCGTTTCGGGCAATCCCAGAAATTGTTCTTTTTTGGGGGGGCTCGGCTGCCGGCAACTGGCGAGCCGGTGGAATCGGGAGACTTCAAACTGGTTTCTTCTGTCAAGTCGGGTGAATTGGCTGCGATAAGTAAATGTTCGCAGTCAGCCGGCGGCAGTCCTTATACCGCGAGCTTGATGAGGGCTAAAGTCCTCACTGCAAACCGCTTGTGAGGGTTATAGCAGTAGCCACTTAGGGCGCGGACGTACGAATTGCGTTCCCTCCGACCCTATCCCTACTAGCAAGTGAGATGGCTAGGCCGGAACGCAGCGCTTGCAAAGCCGCTGGACGCTAAGGCTCTTCCGGATATTGGGACAGGCAAGATCCCTGCCGAAGCGAGGTATATCCGCAGGGACTGCGCAGCGCTGGAGGCGCTTGCGCCGCGAGCTCTACCCTGCGGGAAGCAGCTTGCGCGTAAGCAAGCGCATGCGCCCGCCCGGAACGGGCCTGCCCTCATTGTCTGTAGGACTTACGCAGAAACCGGGTTTCTCAACCACAAGTCAAGACTGTCAGCCCTCGTTCCAGAACCAGAAACCCGGTTTCTTTCATAGTTGTGCGTAAGTCCCGGTCTAATGTCCCAACAATTTTTGCTAGTGCTATAGCGCGTCTAAATGATTCGCACAACCTCCGCCGGTAGGGGGAGCCACGGGGGGACTGCCCCTGCAGTTATTGTCCAAAGGATTTAGAGACTGTTTATAAAGAACAGTGAAGGAGCCAGAAACCGGGTTTCTTGGTGCGCCATTCCATATCACTTGACCGAGCAAAAGAAACCCGGTTTCTCAACCCCTGGCTGTCTTAACAATTATTTAGAAACAGTCTCTTAGACGCGCTATATAGCGTTTCTCATCCTTTGTGAGGTACTGAGAAACCCGGTTTCTTAAAGAAACCGGGTTTCTGGGGCGTACTTCCTCCAACTTAGAACCGCTATATAACACTTTGTAGGGTCGAGTAACCCTCGGTTGTCTGTGGGTGACAGAATATTTTTATAAAGCCGCTTCTAGGCAAGGGTGGGTTTACCGCTGAGAGAAAGCCGGTGAGGCGAAGCTATTGATAAATCCGCCCTAAACAGACCGGTGGCAGCGCCGAAGCGCTCTAAGTAGATTTTGGCCAGGTAAAGCGAATAGTAGTTCCTTGACCTTCTTGAGACTCCAGACGGACAGTCCCCCCTTCACTTTCAACAATTTTCTTAACTAAAGACAAGCCAATGCCGGTGTTTTCTCTCTGGTCTCGCGGCAGCAGGGTTTGGAAAATGACAAACACTTTGTCGTGATACTGCGGTGCGATACCCGGGCCATTATCAGCAACAGAAAAATCATAAAATTCTCCGCTCTCTCGCACTGAGACTTTCACAAAACCGGGAGGGCGATTGTGGTGCTTAATGGCATTGCCAATCAAGTTAGCAAAGACTTGCTCCAGCAAGATACGGGAAGTTTTCATCACCGGCATCCCCGGGCCAATTTCAATCGTAAAATCGGGCGGGGGAGCCAGAGAGTCAATCACCTCACTCAGCAAGGTTTCAACCGAGACGGTTTGCAATTCTGTCTTCACCCGACCGGCGCGAGAGTATTGCAGCAAGCCGTTAATCAGATTTTCCATGCGGTAAACGCGGCTGCGCAGCAAATCCATTTGGCGTTTCGTGTCTTCAGTGAGCTTGTCGCTGAGGTCTTCTTCCAGCCACTGAGAGAGATTGGCGATCGCCCGCAGAGGAGCTTTCAAATCGTGGGAGATAAAATAAGCAAACTGGTCGAGTTCCTGGTTGCGCTTTTCCAACGTTACATTCATCTGGGTCAGCACAGTCGTCAGGCGTGCTAGCTCGTCAGCGCGAGACGAGAGAGCTTCTTGAGCTTGCTTAGCTTCCGTGATGTCGAGCATCAAACCTCGCAGCTTGCGCACGCCGCCCAAGGGGTCCCGAACAATGTACGCTCTGTTGCGCAGCCAAACCGCCCGACCGTTCGCTGCTAGGCACCTGTACTCCAACTCACAATCTCTGCCTTGAAGAATTTCCTGGCGACAGAAAGCCACCGCCCGCTCTCGATCGTCTGGATGGATAAGCTTGATCCAGAAATCCGGTTCTGCCACCCACCGCTCTGCTGAATAGCCCAAAAGCTGCTCAGCACTCTGGCTGACAAAGGTAAATTGCAAAGTAGCTGCATCCGCTTCCCAAAAGAGTGCGTGCCCCAAACCGTTCACCAAATCGCGAAAACGCTGTTCTGCTGCTTCAGCTTGAGCTCTTGCGGCTTGTTCGCGAACTAGCACTTCATCTTTCAGGCGATTGGCGGCTTCCAGTTGGGCGGTGCGCTCAATGACTCGTTTCTCCAGTTGCGCATTCAGGGTGAAAATTTCTTCTGCTTGTCGTTTGACCTCTGCAGTCTTCTTGAAGAGGTCAACAAAAACAGCCACCTTGGACAGCAATATTTCCGGCTAAATCGGTTTGAACAGGTAGTCTACCGCTCCCAGAGCATACCCTTTGAATATAAATGGGTCACTTTTGCTGAACGCTGTCAGGAAAATAATCGGAGTGTGCCGCGAGCGCTCTCGCTGTCGAATCAGTGTTGCTGTTTCAAATCCATCCATTCCTGGCATGTGGACGTCGAGCAGAATCACAGCAAAATCTTGATTCAGGAGACAACTTAAAGCTTCTGGCCCGGAAGTAGCCGCTACCAGCTTCTGGCCGAGGCTGTCCAGGAGCGCCTCTAGAGCCAGTAGATTTTCCGGACGGTCGTCAACCAGGAGGACGTTAACTTTTTGTTCCGACGTCATACAAGTCAGAGTTGGTGAGGGTTGAGGGGGAAATTAAACAAGAGTTTTGATAAAATTTTGGCTTTTGCCCGGTAGTTTTGATTAAAAACTTGAGACTGATTTTTGAATGAGCCGGTTAGACTTAAGCGGGCAGCCATCAGGAATATAACTGCGTTTATAACCCAGGTTTCTTAAAGAAACCTGGTTTCTTGATATTCCGTTTATTGGTGCCCTCCAGCGGACGCAAATTTTCTGGAACTCAAGGTTCAGCCCTCAACCCTCAAAACTTTCCTTTTTAACTTATGGCACTTTTCACTTGAGGAGTGCGCTTCGAGCCCCCCAACCCCCCTTAAAAAGGGGGGCTAGCTTCTCCCCCCCCTTTTTAAGGGGGGGTAAGGGGGGGATCAATATCTGTACCTCACTCAGTTGCAATCTGCTATAACACTCAACTCCCACCCAGCAGGGGGGAACAGCCGTTCGCGGGGGAACAGCCGTTCGCGGGCTATCAGCCATTCGCCCCTACTGATAGAGCCAGACGCGCAGCAGGGAGAGCAACTGCTCGGTATCGACCGGCTTGGGGATATAATCGGACGCGCCGGCTTCCAGACATTTCTCCCGATCGCCTTGCATGGCCTTAGCGGTGAGCGCGATCATGGGCAGGGAGCGGAACTTGTCAATCTTGCGAATAGCTCGCATCGTCTCGTACCCGTCCATTTCCGGCATCATCACATCCATCAGAACGATATCGATGTCGGGCGTATTTTGCAGCACAGCAATACCATCCCTGCCGTTTTCAGCATACACCACCCGCATATGATGGCGCTCCAGCATGCTGGTGAGAGCGAAGATATTGCGCATGTCGTCATCCACGACCAGCACTTTCTTGCCGGCGATCACCAAGTCGGTTTGGTGGAACTTTTGCAGCATTTGCCGCTGCGGTTCCGGCAAAGAAGCCTGAACCCGGTGCAAGAACAAGACTGTCTCGTCCAAGAGGCGCTCATGAAAGCGGGCATCTTTGAGGATGACGCTCTCCGCTGCGTGCTTGAGCTGGATTTGCTCTCGCTCAGTCAGTTCCTTGTCGGTATAAACGATAACCGGCACCGGCCACACATGAGAGCCCCGTGCGGCGACTCCCTCGTGCCGGATCAGCTCGATCAGTTCCAAACCGTTCATGGTAGGCAAGCCCCAGTCGATCGCCACGCAATCAAAGCGCTCAGCCTTCATCGCCGCTAGCGCTTCAGCGCCGGTTCCGACTGCAGTTGTCCGCACGTCCCCGTTGCCAATCAGCTCCACAATACTGCGGCGCTGCTGCTCGTCATCTTCGACCACCAGCAGCTTTTTCACCGGGCTCTCGACAAACTCTTTGAGTTGGGCTAGCGCCCGCACCAGCTGCTCTCCGGTGACCGGCTTCTTCAAATAAGCCCGCGCTCCCAATTTCAAACCGCGATGCTCGTCTTCCTCAACTGAGAGAATGTGGACAGGAATGTGACGAGTGGCGGGGTCGTGCTTCAAGCGGTCGAGAACCGTCCAGCCATTCATCCCCGGCAAGCGGATGTCGAGGATGATGGCATCAGGCTTGAATTCCCGCGCCATCCCCAAACCCGTATCGCTGCGCAGCGCCACCAGAACCTTGAAGCCCTGCTGCCGCCCCATATCTAATAGTATCCGCGCAAAATTGACGTCATCCTCCACAACCAGCAGCACCCGATCTCCAGGCTGGATATCCGCCCGGTCGTCACTGAGCTCCCGCGCCCACTCCGGGGGTGAGGGGAAGGATTTTCCAGGGGTGGCTTCGGGGTTTGTGCTGGGTGTGGGGGAGGCGACAGCGGCAAGGGGAAGCTGCGGAGGGCAGGCACGGGAGCCCGCCCCCGCATCCCGCGCAGAAGGCCCATCTGTTTCATCCCGCAGCTCCCGCATCGCGGCGGTGCTCCCCTGACGCCCGCTCCCGACAGCCGGCGTTCCGTAGCGAATCTCTGTCTCGCCGCCGCTCACCGGCAGCTCCTGCGGAGCCGCTGCGCTAGCGCAGGCTGGCGGCGGGTAGGTGTGCGGCAAATACAGCGTGAAGGTGCTCCCCTCACCCAGCCGGCTGAACACACCGATCTCCCCGCCCAGCAGTCGGGCAATTTCTCGGCTGATGGACAAGCCCAAGCCGGTGCCGCCGTAGTATTCATTTAAGAGGGCGACTGGTGGTGCCGTCCGCCTGCTGAAACGCCTCGAATATAATTTTCTGCTTCTCCTCAGCGATGCCGATGCCTGTATCGCTGACCGCGAACGCCAGCACCATACTGGCGCGATTCAAAATTTCGTTTTCGGAACTCCAACCGGCACGAGCCTGTGTGACACTCAGCTTCACCTCACCCCGGTCGGTAAATTTAAAAGCGTTGGAGAGCAAATTCTTCAGCACCTGCTGCAAGCGCTTCGAGTCGGTATAAATCGCCCTCGGCAGTTGCGAGTCCAATTCGATACTGAAATTAATCCCTTTGTCCTGAGCCACTTGACGGAACGTGCGGTCCAGATGGCTGCGCAAGTCGGAAAACAGCATCTGGTCAATTTCCACCGACATGGTTCCCGATTCTATCTTCGCCAGATCCAAAATTTCATTGATCAGCGCCAGCAAATCGGTGCCGGCGGAGTGAATCGTCCGCATGTACTCCACTTGCTTCGGCGTCAAATTCTCGTCGGCGTTGTCGCTCATCAGCCGCGCCAAAATCAGCAAGCTGTTGAGCGGCGTCCGCAACTCGTGGGACATGTTGGCCAGAAACTCAGACTTGTACTTAGAAGTCAGCGCCAGCTGCTCCGCTTTGTCTTCCAAAGACCGCCGCGCTTGCTCAATCTCCCGATTTTTGCGCTCTACCTCCTTATTTTGCAGCGACAGCAGCCGCGCTTTTTCTTCTAGCTCCTCGTTGGTCGCCTGCAACTTGTCCTGCTGGCTTTTCAGCAATTCCTCCGAGGCTTGCAGCGATTTCGCTTGCAGCTCCAATCGCTTGTTCGTCTCCGTCAGCTCTTTTTGCTGGCTTTGCAGCTCCTCTGCCAGGGATTGCGACTGCTTGAGCAACTCCTCGGTGCGCATGGAAGCGGCGATCGTGTTGAGGACGATGGCAATGCTTTCCGTCAGCTGGTCCAAAAAAGTCAAGTGAATCTCGCTGAACCGCAGGAAAGACCCCAATTCTATCACTGCCGTCACCAGCCCCTCAAACAGCACCGGCAGCACGACCACATTCAGGGGTGTGCCTTCCCCCAAACCGGAGCCGATCTTGATATAGTCGTGGGGCACCTCAGTCAGCAGAATCCGCTCTTTTTCCAGGGCGCACTGCCCCACCAGCCCCTCACCCAAGTAGAACCGGTTCGCCAGGTGCTTGCGCTCCCGGTAAGCGTAGGTGCTCACCAGCTTCAGGAAGGCCGGGTGATTGCCACCGGCTTCCATTAAGTAGAACACGCCGTGATGGGCGTTGACCAGCGGTGCCAGCTCGGAAAGAATCAGTTTGGACACTGTCTCCAAGTCTCGCTGGCCCTGCAGCATGCGGGTAAACTTGGCCAGGTTGGTTTTCAGCCAGTCTTGCTCGGTGTTTTTCTGCGTGGTCTCCCGCAGGTTGGCAATCATCTGGTTGATGTTGTCTTTCAGGATCGCCACTTCCCCCTGCGCCTCCACCGCAATTGACCGGGTTAAATCCCCCTTAGTCACCGCAGTCGCCACTTCGGCAATCGCTCGCACCTGAGTGGTGAGATTCGCCGCCAGTTCGTTTACGTTGTCGGTTAGCGCCCTCCATATCCCGGCTGCTCCCGGCACTTTGGCCTGACCGCCCAGCTTGCCTTCTATTCCCACCTCTCGCGCCACCGTGGTCACTTGATCGGCAAACGTCGCCAGCGTGTCGATCATCTCGTTAATCGTGTCCGCCAGGGTCTCAATTTCTCCCTTCGCTTCCAGCATCAGTTTGCGCTTCAAGTCGCCATTGGCCACCGCCGTCACCACTCGCGCAATCCCCCTCACTTGCGCGGTCAGGTTTCCCGCCATCGAGTTTACGTTGTCTGTCAGGTCTTTCCAAACACCGGCCACTCCTCGCACGTCCGCCTGACCGCCCAGTTTCCCTTCTGTCCCCACCTCTCGCGCCACCCGCGTCACTTCAGAAGCGAAGGAACTCAGCTGGTCCACCATCGTGTTGATCGTGTTCTTCAGCTCGGAAATTTCCCCTTTCACGTCCACCGTGATTTTCTTGGACAGGTCGCCCGTGGCCACTGCCTTCGTCACTTCGGCAATGTTCCGCACCTGCGCGGTCAGATTCCCCGCCATTGAGTTGACGTTGTCCGTCAGGTCCTTCCAGGTGCCGGCCACCCCTTTCACATACGCCTGCACCCCCAGCTTCCCTTCTGTTCCCACCTCTCGCGCCACCCGCGTCACTTCCGAGGCGAAGGAGTTGAGCTGGTCCACCATGATGTTGATCGTGTTCTTCAGCTCCAGAATCTCCCCTTTCACGTCCACCGTGATTTTCTTGGAGAGGTCGCCGTTGGCCACTGCCGTCGTCACTTCCGCAATGTTCCGCACCTGGGCGGTGAGGTTTCGCGCCATCGAGTTGACGCTGTCCGTCAGGTCTTTCCAGGTTCCCGCCACTCCCCGGACTTCTGCCTGACCGCCGAGTTTGCCTTCCGAACCCACTTCTCGCGCCACCCGGGTGACTTCAGATGCGAAGGAGTTGAGCTGGTCCACCATTGTGTTGACCGTGTTCTTCAGCTCCAGAATTTCCCCTTTTACGTCTACGGTAATCTTCTTGGAGAGGTCGCCGTTGGCCACTGCCGTCGTCACTTCGGCAATGTTCCGCACTTGGGCGGTCAGCGAGCCGGCCATAAAGTTCACGCTGTCGGTCAGGTCTTTCCAAACGCCGGCGACTCCCCGCACGTCCGCCTGACCGCCGAGTTTGCCTTCCGAACCCACTTCTCGCGCCACCCGCGTCACTTCTGAGGCGAAGGAACTCAGCTGGTCTACCATGATGTTGATCGTGTTTTTCAGCTCCAGGATTTCGCCTCTCACCGGCACGGTGATTTTCTTGGAAAGGTCGCCGTTGGCAATCGCGGTTGACACTTCGGCAATGTTGCGCACCTGGGCTGTCAGATTGCCCGCCATTGAGTTTACCGAATCGGTCAGGTCTTTCCAGGTGCCGGCTACGCCTTTGACTTCCGCTTGCACCCCCAGCTTGCCTTCCGTCCCCACTTCTCGCGCCACCCGGGTGACTTCAGACGCGAAGGAGTTGAGCTGGTCCACCATGATGTTGACGGTGTTTTTCAGCTCTAAAATTTCGCCTTTGACATCGACAGTGATTTTTTTGGAAAGGTCGCCGTTGGCTACGGCTTTTGTGACTTCGGCAATGTTGCGCACCTGGGCTGTCAGGTTGCCCGCCATTGAGTTGACTGAATCGGTCAGGTCTTTCCAGGTGCCGGCTACGCCTTTTACTTCCGCTTGCACGCCCAGCTTGCCTTCTGTCCCCACTTCTCGCGCCACCCGGGTGACTTCGGAGGCGAAGGAACTCAGCTGGTCCACCATCGTGTTGACGGTGTTTTTCAGTTCGAGAATTTCGCCTTTAACATCGACGGTGATTTTCTTGGAAAGGTCGCCGGTTGCCACTGCCGTTGTCACTTCGGCGATGTTTCGCACTTGTGCCGTCAGGGAGCCGGCCATGAAGTTTACGCTGTCGGTGAGGTCTTTCCAGGTGCCGGCTACTCCTTTGACATCGGCCTGACCTCCGAGTTTGCCTTCTGAACCCACTTCTCGGGCAACCCGGGTGACTTCTGAGGCGAAGGAGTTGAGCTGGTCCACCATGATGTTGATCGTGTTTTTCAGCTCTAGAATCTCTCCTTTTACATCAACTGTGATTTTCTTGGAAAGGTCGCCATTTGCTACCGCTGTCGTCACTTCGGCAATTTTTCTCACTTGGGCTGTCAGATTGCCCGCCATTGAGTTTACGGAGTCGGTCAGGTCTTTCCACGTGCCGGCAACTCCGGGGACTTGCGCTTGCACGCCGAGTTTGCCTTCATATCCCACTTCCCTGGCAACGCGGGTGACTTCTGAGGCGAAGGAGTTGAGCTGGTCCACCATGATGTTGATCGTGTTTTTCAGCTCTAGAATTTCGCCTTTTACATCAACGGTAATCTTTTTGGAGAGGTCGCCGTTGGCTACAGCCGTCGTCACTTCGGCGATGTTTCGCACTTGGGCGGTTAGGGAGCCGGCCATGAAGTTGACGCTATCTGTCAAGTCTTTCCAAGTGCCGGCGACGCCGGGGACTTCCGCTTGCACGCCGAGTTTGCCTTCGGAACCGACTTCTCTGGCAACCCGCGTCACTTCAGAGGCGAAGGAGTTGAGCTGGTCTACCATGACGTTGACGGTGTTTTTCAGCTCGAGAATTTCGCCTTTGACATCGACGGTGACTTTTTTGGAAAGGTCGCCGTTGGCTACTGCCGTCGTGACTGCGGCAATGTTTCGCACTTGGGCTGTCAGATTGCCCGCCATTGAGTTGACTGAATCGGTCAGGTCTTTCCAGGTGCCGGCTACTCCTTTTACATAGGCTTGCACGCCGAGTTTTCCTTCGGAACCGACTTCGCGGGCAACCCGCGTCACTTCTGAAGCGAAGGAACTCAGCTGATCCACCATGATGTTTACGGTGTTTTTCAGCTCTAAAATTTCGCCTTTGACATCAACTGTGACTTTCTTGGAAAGGTCGCCGTTTGCCACCGCTGTCGTCACTTCGGCAATGTTTCGCACTTGGGCGGTAAGGTTGCCCGCCATTGAGTTTACGCTGTCTGTCAGGTCTTTCCAAGTGCCTGCTACTCCTGTAACTTCGGCTTGCACGCCGAGTTTTCCTTCGCTCCCCACTTCTCGGGCTACGCGGGTGACTTCACCGGCGAAAGAGCTGAGCTGCTCGACCATTGTGTTGACGATCTGGGAGGTTTGCAGAAATTCTCCTTTGAGGGGTCTGCCTTCAATTTCTGTCGTCATTCTTTGGGATAAATCGCCATTGGCAACGGCTCGGATGACGCGAGCGGTTTCTGCTGTGGGCTGCACTAAATCGGCTATCAGGGTGTTGACATAATCAATGCAGGCTACCCACTCTCCGCCGGCGCTTCCCAAGGAGGCTCGCTGGGTAATTTTGCCATCTTTGCCCACCACTGTGCTGATCCTCTCTAGCTCTTTGGCCATCCTTTCGTTGAGTTCAATGACCTCGTTGAGCGTGTCGGCTATTTTACCGGCAATGCCGGTCTGGTCAATGGGCATGCGAACGCTGAAGTCACCTTTTTTGACCGCTGCTAGGGTTCTCAGCAGCAGTTTTTCGTCCAGATCGTCGGTAGGAGCTTGGGTTGCCGGTGCGCTTGCCATAGGTGTCCTTCTGGGGGGTGGTGAGGAATTCGCTCTTCTTTAATATTTTATGTAGAGTTAATTGCCCAGTGCTGTTATACAGCGATACTTTTCTGCGGGCTGAGGAGAGCGGCATAGCGCCGGTGTGGCAATCGTTACAATTTCCCGCTGTCGCTCACCGGGGCGTGAGTATTTTTGCTGGCGGGCGGATGAGTGGGGGTGGGGCGCAAGGCTTGCGTTCCCTTGAGGTAGGGATGTCATGGGAGCGTGGCAGCGCATGCAAGAATATTATGACTGGCTGAGAGGGAGTTTGGGGAAGAGGGAGAAAGAAAAAAACCACCCCTGCCCCAGGGCTGTTCGGTACAGTTGCGGGCACCGGCACGCTCCCGATGTAATTGCTTATTCTGCCGCAAGCAGGAGCGCACACATCTCTGCCGCAAGGAGGATGATAAATGTGAGTCTTGCTGCGTGCCCCTCACCCCTCCTCGGTTGGGAATGCCGGTGCGGCTGGCTCCTGTCTCCAGGTGTCGGGGATAGAGTTGCGGAGGCTCGATGAGCAATACATGCCGGTGAGTCTCTCAAACAGCGCTGTCGGGCTCTTGCTCCCATCATTCCCCACATCTGGCAAAAACTTCTAATTTTAACCGCCTCTGGACGCGAATGCCGGTGAATGCCCCTGACTCCGCTATCTGCATTTATCTGCGTTCATCTGCGGTAAAAAAACAGCGTCATTCAGGACAAAGCCCAGCCCGGAAACCAGAAACCCGGTTTCTTGGAGAACCCGGGTTTCTTCAATCCCGGCGGCGATCGCCGCCGGCAAATTTATGTCCGCGCACTCACTCAGTCCGCGATCGCATTGAGCAAGATTTCCGTCAGAGTCATGCCTTCCATATCGTCAAGGGTAACAGTGTCAACAATGTCAAACTTGGCACCGGCACTTTGCAGCTCATCATCGAGCGCTTTGAGAAACCGGGTAGCCGTTGCGTCCGAACCCACTTGAATGAAAGAAATGGCCAGTTCTTCATCTCTGTCCATCAGGCGAGAGGCGTCAATAATCACCTTCATCACCGCTCTGCGATCGTCAGGCTCCCCGTCAGTGATCACCAAAATGGTTTCTCCACTCTGCTTCGTCTGACCGGCAGTCTTGCGCTGAAAGTAGTTGCTCGTCGCATCCAGCAGCACAGCAGCCAAGTTAGTGCTCCCAGAAGGGTCATTTTCTTGAAATATTTGTGCCACCTTGCTAGAGGTAACGTTCTCGAACCGCTTGAACCGGCCCGAAAACAGGTAAACTGTAATCCCGTCCGGGTCAAACTGCTCGCATTTTCTCGCCACCGCTAGGGTAGACTCCTGCGCCGCATCCCAGCGACTTTTGCCCCCCAGTTGGTCTGGGGTGGACATGCTGCCGCTTTTGTCAATGATTAACGTATAGTCACGGTCTTGCAAAACATTACCTCCTTCCATTCAGAGACAACCTCCAAGGACTGTCAGAGTTTCTTCTTCTAGTTTATACTACCCAGCCGGAGAATGCCCTGATTTTTAATATAAAAATCACAAATCTCCCTGTCGGGTTAGCGATGCGCGCCCCACTCTGGAATTCGCACCGACCGCATCCTCCAGGCGAGAAACCGGGTTTCTTTAAGAAACCCGGTTTCTGAGTCCCCCGTGAAGTCTTTATGGATTCTTTCCCTGCAAAGCTTGCAAGTAATCAATAGCCGCCTCCAGTCGGGAGGGGTATTTCTCAGCCAGCGCTTCAAACCAGAGCCCTTCTTCTGACAGCGGCTCTAACTCTTTTAGCCACGCCTGGGCTGCGAGGGTGAGTTTCTGGCGCTGCTGTGCGAGCAGCTGTTGCTGTCTGCGCTGTTCTTCTCTGACCTGTTGCTGTCTTTTCAGTTCCTCAGCTCTGTCTCGCTCTTCGTACTCCGTCTTGAGTTCCGCTATTAAGCTACCCTCATACAGGGGGGATGAATTCTTTGTCTTTGGCGGGGGGGGAGCTTGATAAGTCTGCAATGCCTGCGGCTCGGCTTTCTGCGCTGCTTTCAAAGGCGGCGGGGTTTTGATCTCAGCCGGTTTATCCTTTTCCTGATACTCTGCCTTAAGTTCAGCTAATAAGCGATCTATCGATTCCATATATTTTGCCTCTAAAACTCCTCCATTCTGGTGGGTGAAGCGAAGCGCGTCACCCACCCTACTTAATCCAGCCATAAGGAAACCCCTAATCAACAATTGCCTTGAGCAGCACGTCTGTCAGCGTCATGTCTTCCATGTCCTCGAATGTTACCGTGTCAACGATGTCAAACTTCGCGCCGACATCTTGCAGATGCTCGTCCAGCGACTTGAGAAACTTGGTAACATGCGGTTCGGAACCCACTTGAATAAAAGAAATCGCCAGTTCCTCATCCCGATCTATCTTGCGAGAGGCGTTAATAATCACATCCACCACAGCCATTCGGTCGTCAGGCTCCCCATCAGTTACCACTAGAATTGTCTCTCCCTCTGGTTTGCTCTGACCGGCAGCCTTCCGCTGAAAGTAGTGATTGAGCGCATCTTGCAGGACAGAAACTAGATTAGTGCCGCCAACCGGCTCATTTTCCTGAAAAATCCGCTCCACTTGACTCGCTGTCACCTTATCGTAGCGTTTAAACCGCCCCGAGAAAATATAAACCGCAATCCCGTCTGGGTCAAGTTCTTCGCATTTCCTCGCCAGAGCTAGGGTAGACTCCTGCATAACCGCCCACCGACTTTTACCCTCTGGCAGCTCAGGCGCTCTCATACTGCCGCTCTTATCGATAATTAACGTATAGTCCCGGTTTTCTAGCATGATAAATTATCCTCAAATACATTCCAGCCAGCGACTTTCTCCTATAGCCTTATCAATCCTTCCTGAAATCCTCTCTCTTCTCTTCTCTTGGCGCTCTTAGCTCAGGCGCGGTTTCTTAAAAAATATTTCCCCTACTCAACAGAGCCCCCCTATAATAAATTAATGATTTTTCTAACCCGCCACAGACCCCGAGGGCGCAGAGGGAGGAAACTGAGAGAGTTTTTTAGGGGTGGCTGTCACTCCTTGTTAGCCACTCCCTAAAAAGGAATGTTAATCCACGATCGCATTGAGCAGAACTTCCGTGAGGGTCATATCTTCCATATCCTCGACGGTAACAGTGTCAACGATGTCAAACTTAGCGCCGGCACCTTGCAACTGATCGTCCAGCACCTTCAAAAATTGAGTGGCGGTCGCATCGCTGCCCACTTGAATAAACGAAATCGCCAGTTCTTCATCTCTGTCCAGCCGGCGAGACGCCTCAATAATCACCCTCATCACGGCTTTGCGATCGTCTGGCTCACCGTCTGTGACCACCAAAATTGTCTCGCCATTGGCCTTTGCCTGCCCTGCCGCCTTGCGCTGAAAGTAGCTGTTGAGGGCATCTTCGAGCACCTTCGCCAGATCGGTGCTCCCAGAAGGCTCATTTTCTTTGAATATTTGCGCCACTGTTGCGGCGGTTACATTGTCGTAGCGTTTAAACCGGCCAGAAAACAGGTAAACCGTAATCCCATCCGGGTCTAATTCCTCACATTTGCTGGCCAAGGCAAGGGCAGACTCTTGCATGAGCGCCCACCGGCTTTTACCCCCCGGCAGGTCCTTCATGGACATACTGCCACTTTTGTCAATAATTAGTGTGTAATCACGGTTTTCCAACATAAGCATCTTTCCTGTGAAAGTATTAATGGCCTTTTCCCCCTCTCCGCTTATGGGATAGGGGGGTGAGCGGGGTCAGGGTGAAAATCTTTGCAAACATCAAACGCTAAAGCATGAACAATCCAAAATCCCCTAATCCCCTAATCCCGGCCTTCCTTATAGGCTCACTCTTCTTTAAAACTATCAAAACTTTCAAGCAAGCCGGCGTCCCCTGGCGGTTGCGGGTGCAAAAGTGACGCTGTGCGGATCGAGGTGGGCCGGTGGGCCGGTGGGCCGGAAAGCAGTTGGGCTTTAGCCCCACTCGGAGAGCACCCCGCAACTCGACCGCTGGAGCAAGGGAGCTGGAACGGTGGAGCAAGGGAGCTCGAACGGTGCAGCAAGGGAGCTCGAACGGTGGAGCAAGGGAGCTCGAACGGTGGAGATGCGACATGTCCTTGTCTGTACATAGTGGAATGATGGAGACAAGGGTGGGCGCGTTTCGCACAGCGGTTCCTAAACCGTTTCCGCCGCACACCGGCAACTGTTACCCCGGGACATCCGCTTGTGGTCGCTGGAACTGCGTCGGCTTCAGGCGGCGGCTAAGGTATCTTTCAGGGGCTTCCAGCGGAAGAAGCGCTCGCCGCCCATCTCCACTACAATTTTGACGCGGGGCTCGATTTGAGGTAAAGCCGTCAAATATTCAATTTCCTGACGGGAGAGGATGTGTCCTTCGATGATCCACAGCACCAGTCCTTTGGCCTTGGGGGGCAGGTGGTCTAACTGGGTGTTGAGAATGGGGGGGAGGTAGTAAACATAGCCGACTGCTGCGCCGGTGCTGAGACTTTTCTTGCCGAGGTGGGGAGGGCGAACCCCGTGAACCCCTGTCAGATAGGCGGCTAAGTCTCCCAAACCTCTGGCGCTCAGGTTGTAGGTGGTGTACCCTGCTGCCCGTATGCGGCGCTGGTAGCGCCCCTCAAATCCCCCTTCTAAGGGGACATACAGTCCCAGCGCACCGTTCTTTTCCAGATCGCGAATCAGTTGGCCCCCGGTGGTGATCAGTGCCATAACTGTGCTGTTTACCTTATGCTGTAGTTTTGTTAACTGCTGCTGGCATTTTATCCTGAATCAGGGGGGGCTGGGCTGCGCGGCGGCTCCGGTGCGCCCCTGCCGCCCCCTGGCCACAGGGTGGCCGGCAGCTGAAAAAAAAATTTTTCCCAAATCACTAGACAAGTTCAAATAGATAGTTTAATATTTGAGATTGTCGGCAAAATTACAGGCATTCCAGTCTGCTGAGGCAAGAAGGGAGAGTTTGGGCCTGCGATTCCCCACGAAAGGCGTTGCAGAAGAGGAAATGAGCGGCACGGCTGAATGGCCTGTTCAGCGCTGCGGCCCGTCTCACCAGTCGGATACTGACCCGCTCGCGGGTTAAGTCCCTAGAAGTTCCTCCAAAGGCCGGGATAAATTGGCCCGGTCGCTGACAGTTTAAGACAAAAGGCAATTTTGGCAGAGAACTGCCGGGAAGCTGGTTTCCTGAGAATTTAGGAAACAGATGCTGGCTGGCTGGCGTGAAAAAACTTTATGGATCGAACGGATGGGAGGTTGGCCTGACATCCGGGAGTATAGTAGTGCGTAAAAAAAGGAGACCATCAAACCCGTGGCTGTAGGTATTGTGGGCACGAAGCTCGGCATGACTCAAGTGTTTGACGCGGAGGGAAAAGCTGTCCCAGTCACCGTGATCCAAGCAGGGCCATGCGCGGTAACGCAAATTAAAACGGAAGAGACAGACGGTTACACTGCGATCCAAGTGGGATACGGTGAGGTGAAGCCCAAGGCTCTCAACAAGCCGCTGCTGGGGCACCTGGCCAAGTCGGGGACTGCGCCGGTGCGGCACCTGCAAGAGTATCGCGTGGAGAATCCAGGCGATTATCAGTTGGGACAGGAGATCAAAGCCGATATTTTCAGCGCCGGTGAGATTGTAGACGCAATCGGAACCAGTATCGGCAGGGGGTTTGCCGGCTATCAGAAGCGGCACAACTTCAAGCGAGGGCCAATGTCGCACGGGTCAAAAAACCACCGGCTGCCCGGTTCTGTGGGAGCGGGGACAACACCCGGTCGCGTTTACCCGGGCAAGCGGATGGCCGGTCGCCTGGGAGGCAAACAGGTGACGGTGCGCAAGCTGACAGTAGTCAGGGTGGACGCTGAGCGCAACCTGCTGCTGGTAAAAGGAGCGGTTCCGGGGAAACGGGGGGCGCTGCTCAATATCATGCCGGAGAAAAAAGTAGGCCGGTAGGTTTGTAGTTGGGCTTTAGCCCAACAGCAGGACATGTCCCAGATGTCCCCCCAAACCCCAAACCCCCAACCCCCAACACCTGAGAAAGGACAGAAGATATGGTTAACTGCGTAGTGCGTTCCTGGCAAGGAGAAGAAGTCGGCTCGGCGACTCTGGAGCTGCGGGTGGCGAAACAAGAAAACGCCGCTCATATTGTCCACAGAGCGCTGAGAATGCAAATGGTCAATGCGCGTCAGGGGACAGCCAGCTCGAAAACGAGGTCGGAAGTCAGCGGCGGCGGACGCAAACCCTGGCGTCAAAAAGGCACGGGTCGCGCTCGCGCCGGCTCAATTCGCTCGCCGCTGTGGCGGGGGGGCGGTGTCATATTCGGGCCCAAACCCAGAGACTACGACATCAAGATGAACCGCAAAGAGCGGCGGTTGGCCCTGAGGACGGCTTTGCAAAGTCGCGCCGAGGATTTGATTGTGGTTGAGGAGTTCGCGAATCAGCTGCCAAGACCCAAAACCAAAGATTTGGTGGCGGCGCTGGGGCGCTGGGGTGTCGGGCCAGAATCAAAAGTGCTGCTGATTGTCAGCGAGCTTGAAGAAAACGTTCTTTTGTCGGCTCGGAATATAGCTTCTGTGAAGCTGATTTCAGCTAAAAGCTTGAATGTGTATGACGTGCTAGCGGCAGATAAAATTGTCACGACAGCAGCCGCTCTGGCCAAAATTCAGGAGGTGTACAGTGACTGAATACAATACCCGCAAATTGGCGGATCTGGTGCGTCGCCCGCTGGTGACAGAAAAAGCAACCCTGTTAATGGAGCAGAACAAATACACGTTTGAAGTAGCTCCAAAAGCGACGAAACCGCAGATAAAAGCAGCAATTGAGTACCTGTTTGAGGTGAGAGTGGTGAGCGTGAACACTCAAAGAAGCCCGCTGAAAAAGCGTCGAGTGGGCAGATTTGTGGGGTTTAAGCCGCACTACAAGCGGGCAATTGTGACGCTGGCAGAAGGGGATTCGATCACCTTGTTCCCCGAAGTGTAGAAGAGTCAGGAGTCAGCAGTCAGTGGCAGCCAACAGCTGGCAGCTGGCAGCTGGCAGGGGAGAAAAGACAGCGGAGAGCTGACAAAAGATAACTGACAGCGGACAAATTAAGCTAAAGCTATGGGCATCCGTTCTTATCGGCCATACACATCTAGCACTCGCCAGCGCTCCGTCTCGGACTTTGCCGAGATAACGCGGGACGAGCCTGAAAAATCGCTGACGAGCTCGAAACACCGGCCTAAAGGTCGGAACAATCGCGGCGTGATTACCTGCAGGCACCGGGGTGGGGGCCACAAGCGCCTGTACCGGATTGTGGACTTTAGGCGCGACAAGCGCAATTGCAGCGCCAGAGTGGCAGCGATCGAGTACGATCCCAACCGCAACGCTCGGATTGCCCTCCTGCACTACCAGGACGGGGAAAAGCGCTACATCCTGCACCCAAACGGATTGAAGGTAGGCGCGACGGTGGTGGCAGGGCCCGAGGCGGCCATTGAAATCGGCAACGCCTTGCCACTGGGGAATGTCCCCCTGGGCACCAGCGTCCACAACGTGGAGCTGACTCCCGGAAAGGGCGGCCAGATTGTGCGGGCAGCAGGAGCCAGCGCTCAGGTAGTGGCTAAGGAAGGAAACTTTGTCACCATCAAGCTTCCCTCGAGTGAAGTGCGGATGGTGCGCCGCGAGTGCTACGCTACCATAGGCCAGGTGGGCAACACCGATGCCAGAAATATCAGCGTCGGCAAGGCGGGGCGGACTCGCTGGAAGGGACGCCGCCCACAGGTGCGCGGCAGCGTTATGAACCCGGTAGACCACCCCCACGGCGGCGGAGAGGGCAGAGCCCCGATCGGCAGACCCGGGCCGGTGACACCTTGGGGCAAACCGGCGCTGGGCTACAAGACTCGCAAGCGCAACAAACGCAGCAGCGCTTTAATCGTGCGCCGGCGGCGCAAATCCTCCAAGCGCGGTCGTGGCGGTCGGGAGTCCTGAGGCGTTCCGCACGACCGGTTGGGTGAGTGCGGCGTGAAAAGCACTCACACAACACCATCATCCTTGACGGTTTATTTTTTGGAATTGAACTATGGGTCGCTCTCTCAAAAAGGGTCCTTTCGTTGCCGATCACCTGCTCAGCAAAATAGAAAAGTTGAATGATAAGGGCGAAAAGCAGCTGATCAAAACTTGGTCGCGAGCCTCGACAATTCTGCCGCAAATGGTGGGACACACCATTGCAGTCCACAACGGACGCCAGCACGTGCCGGTGTACGTCACAGACCAGATGGTAGGGCACAAGTTGGGGGAATTTGCCCCGACTCGCACCTTCCGGGGGCACTCTAAAGGGGATAAGAAAGCAAAAAGATAGTTGGTCTTGGGGGTTAGGGGTTAGGGCCAGGGGTCAGTAAACTGTGGGGGCGGGGCGAACCCGTAAGATTTGCCAGACAGCGAAGTATCTTTATAAACCAGCCCGCCACCCCACGAGAGGATAAGCTCGCGCCCAGCTGAAAACTGACAACTGACCTGGAACAACTGACAGCTGACCAGCAGATAAGGAGAAATCAATGGCTGTAGACACCGAAAAAGAAGCCAAAGCGATAGCCAAATACATCCGCATGTCTCCGTCCAAGGTGCGCCGGGTGCTAGACCAGATTCGGGGGCGCTCCTATCGGGAAGCGCTGATTATTCTGGAGTTCATGCCTTACAGATCGTGCGAGCCAGTGCTGAAGGCCCTGCGCTCAGCGGTGGCCAATGCGGAGCACAATTTAGGGGTAGAGCCGGCGAACCTGATTGTCAGTCAAGCGTATGCGGATATGGGGCCGGTGCTGAAGCGCTTCCGCCCCAGAGCACAAGGTCGCGCTTACCAGATTCGCAAGCAAACCTGTCACATCACAGTGGCGGTGGCTCCTGAAGCTGGGGACGAATAATTAGCGCCGGATTGGAATTGAGAAAGCAACCGCAAGATTTTAGATGAAAAATCACATGACAAAATCTAAAATCTAAAATCTAAAATCTAAAATCGCTATGGGACAGAAGATTCATCCAATAGGGCTTCGTTTAGGGATCACGCAAGAGCACCGCTCTCGCTGGTTTGCCGATGCCAATCGCTACCCAGAACTGTTGCAAGAAGACTACAAAATCCGCAAACATGTGGAAAAAACCCTCAGTAATGCGGGGATTTCTGAAGTGCGGGTGGAGCGGAAAGCCGACCAGATTGACCTGGAAGTGCGCACCGCCCGCCCCGGCGTGGTCGTCGGGCGCGGCGGTCAGGGGATAGAGTCTCTGCGCACCGGCTTGCAAGAAATGCTGGGCAACAGCAATCGCCAGATCCGCATCAATGTGGTGGAAGTGGCCAGAGTCGATGCCGACGCGGGGCTGATTGCCGAATACATCGCAGGACAGCTAGAGCGGCGCGTTTCCTTCCGGCGCGTGGTGCGCCAAGCCATCCAGCGGGCCCAGAAAGCCGGCGCGGAAGGTATTAAAGTCCAAGTCAGCGGACGGCTCAACGGGGCAGAAATCGCTCGCACCGAGTGGACTCGGGAAGGCAGAGTGCCGCTGCACACCTTGCGGGCAGACATTGACTACGCCTACCGCACCGCCAAAACTATCTATGGCATTCTCGGCGTCAAAGTTTGGATTTTCAAAGGCGAAATCATTCCCGGGCAGCAAGAGGTGAGCACCAGCTCCGCGGCGGCTCAGCCTCCGCGCAAGCAGCAGCGCCGCCGCCAGAAGTTTGAAGACCGCTCTAATGATTGAGACTCACCAGTTATCTGTCAGGACTGTCAGCCAAGCGCCCCCCTCTCAAGGGAGAGCAGCAGACAGCTTCGCAACAGACAGCTGACCGCAGACAGCTAAGAATTGACCAATCATGTTAAGTCCAAAAAGAACGAAATTCCGCAAGCAGCAGCGGGGGCGGATGACGGGTATTGCCACCAACGGCAACACGCTCAGCTTCGGCGAGTACGCCCTGCAAGCTCTAGAGCCGGCCTGGATAACCTCCCGACAAATTGAGGCCAGCCGTCGCGCCATGACCCGCTACATTAAAAGAGGTGGCAAAATCTGGATACGGATCTTTCCAGACAAGCCGGTGACGATGCGCCCAGCAGAAACCCGGATGGGGTCAGGAAAAGGCTCGCCAGAATTCTGGGTGGCAGTGGTAAAGCCCGGTCGCGTTTTATTTGAAATTGGCGGCGTCACAGAAGAGATCGCCCGCGAGGCGATGCGCCTGGCGGCTTACAAGCTGCCGATCAAGACCAAGTTCATCTCGCGTGAGGAGGAGCAGTCGTAATTATGGCTTTGTCCAAAATAACAGATGCGAGAAACTTGAGTGACGAACAGCTGGACGCAGAAATTCTGGCAGTGAAGCGGCAGCTGTTTCAATTGCGACTCCTGCAAGCCACTCGCCGGCTGGAAAAGCCCCACGAGTTCAAACACGCCCGGCATCGGCTGGCTCAGCTGATGACCGTTGAAGCGGAGCGCAAGCGGGCAAACGCGGCGGGAGCGCAAGCCCCGGCAAAATCTGCAGGCACAGAATCTGGCCCAGTTGAGGAGTAGGTGACAATGGCAGTAAAAGAACGAGTTGGCTTGGTGGTCAGCGACAAAATGAACAAAACCGTAGTGGTGGCGATCGAAAACCGGTCGCCCCACCCGAAATACGGCAAAATCGTAGTGCGCACCAAGCGGTACAAAGCTCACGACGAGTTAAATCGCTGCAAAGAAGGGGACAGAGTGCGCATTCAGGAAACTCGCCCTCTCAGCAAGACAAAACGCTGGGAGGTAAAAGAGATTCTCACCGGCACCGCGCATTAAAAGAGTTTTTGGTTTTTAGTTGGAAGTTTTTAGACCGCTAAAAACTAACAGCTAACAGCGTGACAGCGTTCCAACTGCAAGGAAAACCAACTGTGATTCAGCAAGAAAGCTACCTCAACGTTGCCGACAACAGCGGAGCCCGCAAATTGATGTGCATCCGCGTTCTGGGCGGCGGTCGGCGCTACGCCAATGTCGGCGACGTGATCATCGCCGTCGTCAAAGACGCCATCCCCAATATGGCCGTCAAAAAGTCGGACGTCGTGCGGGCGGTGGTCGTGCGCACCCGCAAGGGGCTGCGCCGGGACAGCGGCATGAGCATTCGCTTTGACGACAACGCCGCCGTGATCATCAACGCCGACGGCAACCCCAAGGGCACCCGCGTGTTCGGGCCGGTGGCTCGCGAACTGCGCGACAAAAATTTCACTAAAATAGTTTCTCTGGCTCCGGAGGTACTCTGATGGCAGTCCCAATTAAGGGCGGCTCGCAAAAAGCCGGCAAAGAACCCGTGCGCCATAAAATGCACGTCAAAAAAGGTGACACCGTTCAGGTGATCGCAGGCAAAGAGAAAGGCAAAGTCGGCGAAATCCTGCGCACCATCCCTAAAGAGAGCCAAGTGGTTGTCAAAGGGGTGAATGTTAAAACAAAACATGTGAAAGCCCAGCAGGAGGGTGAGTCGGGTAAAATTGTAAACTTTGAAGCCCCGATTCACAGTTCCAACGTGATGCTCTATTCCGCTAAGGAAAAGGCAGTCAGCCGCGTTTGCCACACGTTTACCGAAGACGGGCGCAAAGTGCGCATGCTGAAAAAGACGGGCGAAATCATTGATTAGCAGCTGAGTGCGAGCGCGGGCGGAACGCTAAAAGGCAGAAGTCAGCAAGGCAAGGCGGGCCGCTAAGTCCTGAATTCTGAAGTGAGAGTCAAGTCCCTGACCAAGACCAGGGAGTGTGAAAAGGAGAAATTATGGCAGATAGGCTGAAAATCCTGTACGGTGAGAAAATTGTCCCCAAACTGATGGAGCAGTTCCATTACACGAACATCCATCAGGTGCCCAAGCTGGTAAAAGTCACGGTGAATAGAGGCATAGGGGATGCGGCTCAGAATGCCAAGGCAATGGAAGCGTCCTTGAAGGAAATCGCACTGATCGCAGGCCAAAAGCCGGTGGTGACTCGGGCGAAAAAAGCAATTGCCGGTTTCAAAATCCGTCAGGGGATGCCGGTGGGCATTATGGTGACCCTGAGAGGCGAGCGCATGTACGCCTTCCTAGACCGGTTGATCAATCTGGCGCTGCCCCGCATTCGGGACTTTCGCGGCGTAAGTCCCAAGAGTTTTGATGGCCGGGGGAATTACACCTTAGGCGTTAGAGAGCAGCTGATTTTTCCAGAAGTTGAGTACGACAGTATCGACCAAATCCGCGGTATGGATATTTCAATCACTACCACGGCAAAAACCGACGAAGAGGGCCGCGCCTTGCTTAAAGAAATGGGTATGCCCTTCCGGACTACCTGAAAAATTTTATAAGGAGGAACGATGGCGGCTAACGACACGATTGCAGATATGCTAACTCGCATCCGAAATTCGAGTCTGGCGAGGCACGAAACGACATCAGTGCCGGCCACTAAAATGACCCGCAGCATTGCAAAAGTCCTTAAGGATGAAGGCTTTATTGCTGAGTGCTCAGAAGAGGGCGAAGGGATAAAAGTGCAGCTGGTGCTGGCCTTAAAGTACAAAGGGAAGAACCGCAAGCCAATTATCACCGCTCTCAAGCGAGTCAGCAGACCGGGCTTGCGGGTTTACTCCAATCGGAAAGAATTGCCACGGGTTCTGGGCGGGATCGGCATTGCCATCATTTCCACGTCATCGGGCATTATGACCGACCGAGAAGCTCGTCGAGCTGGCTTGGGAGGAGAAGTGCTCTGTTATGTCTGGTAGAGGCGTTTTTAGATTTTAGATTTTAGATAGAAGGGTTGACTCCTTGCATCCAAAATCGAAAATCCATGCATTAGTAAGGAGTAATCAGTCATGTCTCGTATCGGCAAGCGCCCTATTCCCATCCCCGGCAAAGTAACAGTAGAGATTGACGGACAGCGGGTTGCTGTTAAAGGGCCTAAAGGCGAGCTGTCTCGGGTTTTGCCCGCAGAAGTGCTAGTCGTTGAGGAGAGCAACACGATTGCGGTTAAGCGGCGGGACGAGTCCAGAGCGGCTCGCCAGCGCCACGGCTTGTGCCGCACCTTAGTGGCCAATATGATTGACGGCGTATCCGCCGGCTTTCAGAAACGCCTGGAAATTCAGGGGGTCGGCTATCGGGCCCAGGTTCAAGGCCGCACCCTGATTCTCAACGTCGGGTACAGCAAGCCGGTGGAAATTCAACCGCCCGAGGGCATTCAGGTGGCCGTCGAAAACAACACCAACGTGATTGTTAGCGGCATTGATAAAGAAGTCGTGGGGAACACAGCGGCCAAGATTCGTGCCGTCAGGCCGCCGGAAGTCTACAAGGGCAAAGGCATCCGCTATGCGGGTGAATTCGTCAGACGCAAGGTTGGCAAAGCAGGAGGCAAGGGTAAGAAATGAAGCTAACTCGATCTCAATCCATCGCTCGCCGCCACCGGCGAGTCAGGCGCAAAGTGTTCGGCACCCCAGAACGCCCTCGCTTGGCGGTGTTTCGCTCCTCTGAACACATCTACGCGCAGGTGATTGACGACACCGCGCACCACACCCTGGTCGCCGCCTCAACTCTCGATCCGCAGCTGAAGTCTCAATTGAAGTCTGGGGCTAACTGTGAGGCGTCGGTCTTAGTCGGCAAGTCGATCGCGGCGCGGTTGCTGGAAAAAGGCATTCAAAAGGTCGTTTTCGATCGCGGCGGCAACCTCTACCACGGTCGCATTAAAGCCCTGGCAGATGCCGCTCGCGAAGCTGGATTGGATTTTTAGGGGGTTTGCGGGAAAGTGGGAAGCACACCTCAGGTGAGATGCGCACCTGTTGCGCACCGGAAAACCTTCTTTCCTTCAAACCTTGAAACCTCAGTAAGGAAAAAGCTATGGCGGAACAGCAGCAACGCAGCAGTAAGAGAAAAAGCAGTCGCCCTCGCGAAAAAGAAAGCGAGTGGCAAGAGCGGGTCGTTCAGATCCGCCGGGTGACAAAAGTGGTTAAGGGCGGTAAAAAGCTCAGCTTCCGCGCCATCGTCGTGGTTGGCAACGAGCGGGGCCAAGTCGGCGTGGGCGTCGGCAAAGCGTCTGACGTGATCAGCGCTGTCAAAAAAGGCGTGGTTGACGGCAAAAAGCACTTGATTGAGGTGCCTCTGACCAAGTCAAATTCCATTCCCCACCCCGCTCAGGGTGCCGCAACCGGCGCAGCGGTAATGATGCGACCGGCTTCTCCGGGAACGGGCGTGATTGCCGGGGGCTCCGTGCGCACGGTTCTGGAACTGGCCGGCGTGCGCAACATCCTGGCCAAGCAGCTGGGCTCGGGCAATCCCCTGAACAATGCCCGAGCCGCTGTCAACGCCCTGGCGGGCCTGCGCACCTTCTCCCAAGTTGCCGAAGAGCGGGGAATTCCCGTCGAGAACCTTTACAGTTAGTTTTTTGTCAGCTCTCAGCTCTCAGCTTTATAAATAACTGACAGCTGGCAGCGGACAGCTTCCAGCACACAGCTCCCTGCAGAGAACAAACCTATGAGATTGCAAGATGCGGTGCCCAAGGAGGGCTCCCAAAAGCGCCGCCGCCGGTTGGGGCGGGGCGTTTCAGCTGGTCAAGGTGCCAGCGCCGGCAAGGGGATGCGCGGTCAAAAAGCCAGATCGGGCGGCAGCACGCGGCCCGGTTTTGAAGGGGGGCAGATGCCCCTGTACCGCCGCTTGCCAAAACTGAAGCGCTTTACCGTCATTAATCGCAAGGAATACACTACGATTAATGTAAGTAAGCTGGCCTCACTTCCGGCTAATACAGATGTTACCCTCAAGGTACTGATAGAAGCCGGCATTGTCACAGCCAACAAAGGCTCGCTGAAAATTTTAGGTGATGGGGAACTCAATGTCCCGCTGAATGTAAAAGCAGCGGCCTTTACAGCAGGTGCCCGCGCCAAAATTGAGGCGGCGGGCGGGAGCTGTGAAGTCGCAGGAGCTTCGTAGGGGCGGGCTCACCCCAGATGTCTTTTGGAAACAAAGGATATCTGCTTGCCCCGCCCCCACACCGCAGCGCTGGCCAGTCCCAGTCGCGCAAGTGCGCTCGCTCAACTGTATTGAGAGGTACGCCTGCATGGTCGTTAGTCGAGATAAAGCTCCAACAGCCCAAGAAACCTTTATGCAGATGGCGCAAGCGGCGGGCCTCAGGGGCCGGCTGCTCGTCACTGTTGGCCTGCTGATTTTGGTGCGCCTGGGCATCTTCTTGCCAGTCCCGGGGGTGAATCGAAGCGCGTTTGAAGCGAATATTAGCAACAGCCCTTTAATCGGTTTCTTGGACTTTTTCTCGGGGGGCGGCATTCGCACCCTGGGAATTTTTGCCCTGGGAATCTTACCTTACATTAACGCTTCCATCATTTTGCAGCTGATGACAGCAGCTATCCCCGCCTTGGAGGAGCTGCAGAAAAATGAAGGGGAAGCGGGCCGGCGCAAGATTTCTCAAATCACCCGCTACGTGGCGGTCGGTTGGGCGGTGATTCAAAGCATTGGCATTGCCCTGTGGGTCGCCAATTCCGGAGCGGCGGTCAGTCCCGGACCGGTATTTATCGCCGAAACCGCGCTGGCCCTCAGCGCCGGGTCAATGTTTGTCATGTGGGTGTCGGAGCTGATTACCGAGCGCGGCATTGGCAATGGCGCATCCCTGCTAATTTTTCTCAATATTGTGGCGGTGCTGCCCCGCTCCTTGGGCAACACGATTGAGTACGCCCAGACGGGAGGCCGGGAAAGAGTGGGCCAGGTGATCGTCCTGCTGGTGGTTTTCTTGGTGATGATTGTGGGGATTGTGTTCGTTCAAGAAGGAACCCGCCGCATTCCCATCATTTCAGCACGCCGGCAAGTCGGGCGACGCCTTTACAGAGAGCGCACCAGCTATCTGCCGCTGCGCTTGAATCAGGGGGGCGTCATGCCGATCATCTTCGCCTCAGCGGTTTTGATTTTGCCCTACTCGCTCGCCCAGTTCACCCGCAATGAATTTTTGATTCAAGTCGCTAATTATCTCAGCCCGGGTGGCCCGGCCCCTTGGGTGTACGTGGCTTTCTACCTGACTCTGATTGTGTTCTTCAGCTATTTCTACGCTTCGCTGATTGTCAACCCAGTAGATATGGCTCAGAACTTGAAAAAGATGGGGGCCAGCATTCCCGGCATTCGTCCTGGCAAGGCGACCAGTGAGTATGTCGAGCGGGTTTTGAACCGGCTGACATTTTTGGGAGCGGTCTTTCTCGGTTTGGTGGCCATAGTGCCCACCGCTGTAGAAAGCGCCACCGGCGTCAGGACATTTCAAGGACTCGGGGCCACTTCACTGCTGATTCTGGTGGGGGTGGCTATCGATACGGCCAAACAAATTCAAACTTACGTCATATCCCAGCGATACGAAGGAATGGTGAAGCAATAGTGGCGCGATTGATTTTCCTCGGACCTCCGGGAGCGGGTAAAGGCACGCAAGCACACAAGCTGGCTGAACTCTGTGAGATCCCTCACATTTCAACGGGTGACATGTTGCGCTCCAACGTCGCCCAACAGACGGCTTTGGGTCAAAAGGCGCAAGCCTTCATGGACAGAGGCGAGTTAGTTCCCGACCGGCTGATCCTGGACATGATGCGGGAGCGCCTGAGTCAGGCGGACGCCCTAGCCGGCTGGATTTTGGACGGCTTCCCGCGCAACGTCTCTCAGGCATCGTTTTTGGATGAGCTGCTCCAGGAAATGGATCAGGTCTGCGAGCGCGTCGTCAACCTCGAGGTGCCGGATGAGGTCTTGGTGGCTCGCATGCTTAGCCGGGGGCTCAAGGAGGGGCGCAAGGACGATAACGAAGAGACGATCCGCCGGCGCTTGGAAGTCTATCGCCAGCAAACCGCACCGCTGATCGACTTTTACAGGGAGCGCCAGCAGTTGGTTTCTGTCAATGGCAATCTGTCAATGGAATTAGTCACGGCAGAACTCAAACAAGTCATTGGTTCGATCCAATCCCGCGCTTGAGTGCTGTTGAGTGAGTGCGCTTCGGCCAGTTCTAGGGGCCGGCGCAGCCATTGCCGAGTTTCAGACTGCTTTGGGGTCAAGCTTTACTAAGATATGTTAAAATGAGATCCCCAGAGCAGTTCCCGTCTCGGGAAGCGGAAAACCGTGTTAGTTGAGTTGCACCAGCCGTAGCGTTGAGGTAAAAAAAAGTTGGCTAAGCAAGATTTAATTGAGATGGAAGGCACGGTGACGGAATCCCTGCCCAATGCCATGTTTCGCGTTGACCTGGACAACGGGTTTAACGTACTGGCCCACATTTCCGGCAAGATCCGGCGCAACTACATCAAAATTTTGCCCGGAGATCGGGTAAAAGTCGAACTGACCCCTTATGACTTGACCAAAGGCAGAATTACTTATCGGCTTCGCAAGAAGTAGGTTTAGATAAAAGGTTTTCAAAACTCAGTTAGAGCGAGGGCTGAGGCTGAGTTTGTTGCAATCTTGCAGATAAATTGATATAATATTACGTTTGTAGTGAGGCCAGCAAAGTCTTCAACTGCCCTCTCCCAGTTCTTTTCTGGAAGGGGGCTTGCAGAAAGCCAGCTGTTCCGCACGCGAGAGTGAGGAAGCCCCTCACGAAAGTACAGTGGCAGGCTGACCTGCCCTTGGGTTCCAGGGGCTCGCTGCGCGGCCTGTCGTGCGGTGCCGAAGGAACATCTGGGCGGGCGCAAAAACGGGAACAGCCAGCATTTTGGCGCAGGTTAGGCCCGACCGGCTAAAAAACGGGCAAGCAACTGACTCTAGGGAAGCGCCACACACCGCCTCGCTTTCCTCCCTTGGCCAAATTAGGCTGGCAGGGGGTATCCAGCGGGATTCTTTGCATGAAAGTAAGAGCATCGGTCAAGAAAATTTGCGAGAAATGCCGTATCATCCGCCGCCGCGGTCGGGTGATGGTAATCTGTTCTAACCCGAAACACAAGCAACGTCAAGGTTAGAGGTAGGGCGTCGCACTTTTGGATGCCGGTCTGGCATCTTGTGCATCATCGAAAATTGTAGCAACACGAGAAAAACACTAGGGGGAAAGAAGCGTGGCACGAATTGCCGGGGTAGATCTTCCTCGCGACAAGCGCGTAGAGATTGGCCTGACCTACATTTATGGAATTGGCCTATCGCGCTCTCAGGAGATTCTGGCCAAAACGGGTGTGAATCCAGACACCCGAGTTAAAGAGTTAAGTGACGCGGATGTGGCCGCATTAAGAGATGCGGTAGAAAACGACTATCAAGTCGAAGGGGATCTCAGGCGCTGGGAAAACATGAACATCAAGCGCCTGATGGATATTGGCACCTACCGGGGACGCCGGCACCGCTTGGGGCTGCCGGTTCGCGGACAGAGAACCCGCACCAATGCCCGCACCCGTCGCGGGGCCCGCCGAACGGTAGCTGGTAAGAAGAAGGCAGCCGCTAAGAAGTAAGTCACACGCCTGCAGAACAGTCAAGTAAAAACGCACGCATTGAACTATGGCGAGACAAACACCTAAAAAAGCTGGGGCACGCAAGCAAAAGCGGAATGTGCCGAATGGAGTAGCTTACATCCAGTCTACCTTTAATAACACCATTGTCACGATTGCCGACCAAAACGGTGAGGTGATCTCCTGGGCCTCAGCGGGTTCCAGCGGCTTCAAGGGAGCCAAGAAAGGCACCCCCTTTGCCGCCCAAACCGCCGCAGAAAGTGCGGCCCGCAGAGCGAATGACCAGGGGATGCGCCAGATAGAAGTGATGGTGAGCGGGCCGGGAGCGGGTCGAGAAACTGCAATACGCGCTTTGCAAGGTGCTGGGCTGGAAATCACACTGATTCGGGACATTACCCCCATCCCCCACAACGGCTGCCGGCCCCCGAAACGCCGGCGAGTCTGAACGCAAGCTTTGCTGCTAAAAGAAAAGTGAGAAGTGAGACGGGAGAAGAAAAAAGCGAGAAGTGGGGAATTGATTGCACTAATGACCCTATTACCCCGCACCCTTCACCGTCTCTGGCGGAGACGCGCTCTTCGGGCAAGGGCATCCTCGGACACTCCCAAAGCGCACGAGCGTCCGCACAGAGGGGGCTCTGTCAGGGAGCCGAAACATCGCGCCCGCCCGCTTGTGCGGCGTGCGGGTGGTGCCGCTGATTGTGAATTCAAGCGGCAACAGCTTTATAAAGCCGAGCCATACGGTGCTGCCGCGCAAGGGAGCTGAGCGTTGGCTCCCATCCAGTCAGCGCCGGCTGCCGAAATGCACCGCACCCAGATTACAGCCCGTTACAGGGCGGGCGGGTTTGAATGTGGCCGTTGCGGACACAAAGCCAACCGAGATTTTAACGCTAGTCTCAATCTGGAAAACTATCCTAATAGGGCGGCATGGCGGCGGAGCCTGTGGGAACTCAAAAAATCCTGGTGTGGCGACATCAGGGAGTCAGTAAAGCAGGAAGTAAGTATAGCGCGCGGTTTTGTGCTGACTGTCATGTCCGCGCTGTATCAGTCAAAGGTTGCAGCATTCACCCCCGGGAGCGCCTGCGGCGCTTCCAGGCATCTTGGAGAAGGGAGGTAACTCCGTGGCGCAGTTTCAGATAGAGTGTGTAGAGTCCAACACTGAGAAAGACCAAAGCCAGTACGGCAAATTTATTATAGAGCCGCTGGAACGAGGGCAAGCCACAACAGTCGGCAATGCGCTGAGGCGGGTGCTGCTGAGCAACCTGGAAGGGGCCTCCGTGACGGCAGTCCGCATTGCGGGCGTCAATCATGAATTTGCCACCATTGCGGGGGTGCGGGAGGACGTGCTGGAAATTATCCTGAACATGAAGGAAATTGTCCTCAAAAGCTATACTTCTCAACCGCAAATCGGTCGATTGCTGGCAAAAGGGCCGGCCCGGGTCACAGCGGCCCAGTTCGACCTGCCCTCTGAGGTCGCGGTTGTTTCTCCCATCCAGTACGTGGCAACCCTCTCCGAAGGAGCCACCCTGGAGATGGAATTTCGCATTGAAAAAGGCAAGGGGTATCGCTCAGTCGAGCGGGGGCGCGACGAGGCTCCACCAGCCCTGGACTTCCTCCAAATTGACGCTATATTTATGCCGGTGCGCCAAGTCAACTACATCGTTGAAGACGCCCGCATCGGAGGCTCTATGGAGAAAGACCGGCTGATCCTAGAAATCTGGACGAATGGCAGTCTGACGCCCCAAGAAGCCCTCAGCTCTGCAGCAGGGCTTCTCGTGGAGCTGTTCAACCCACTCAAAGATATTAACTTTGAGGGGCTGGATAAAGGTGAGGACTATTCAGAAGACCCAACGAGCCAGATTCCCATCGAGGAATTGCAGCTCTCAGTGCGAGCCTATAACTGCCTGAAGCGAGCCCAAATTAACTCAGTGGCGGATTTGCTGGATTACACCCAAGAAGACCTGCTAGAGATAAAAAACTTCGGTCAAAAGTCAGCCGAAGAAGTCATAGAAGCCTTGCAGAAGCGGTTGGGGATCACGCTGCCCCAAGAAAAGCAGGCTAAAACCAGCTAGAAAAGTGCGAGCTGTCAAATTTGAAGGGTGAAAAAAAATTTATCTTTCATCCTTCATTTATCAAAAATGCGGCGCCAGGCTACTGAGAAATATTTGATTGAGTGGGAGCGGTTGCCGGGGGCACGCTAAAATACATAAAAGCGAGCCTTTGAGACAATCACCTGTCTGGCTGGGGGCTGGAACTCCGGGCCACTTGACAGGCTCCCTTGGCAAATAAAACCAGGAGCTCCGTCAGGGGCAAAAATAAAGTGTGAGACAGCTCGTGAATCAACCCAGATCGGACTTAAGAAAGAAAAATTCGGCTTTGGCTCGCCGCGGGCTAGCCCTCGCAGGAGGCTCTTGGCTGCGCCCTTTGAGAGGAAGAAGGACGCTGTCGCGTCCCGCTTCGCTATCGCTCTCGATTAAACCTCTCAGCAATCTCCCCCTAAATCAAAGATTTAATCGGGAAGTGCGACTTCCCAACTGTTCACTCAGACTCGATTCTTCATTCTTCAAACTAGATTATGCGTCACGGTTGTCGCGTTCCTAAACTGAGCAAGCCAGCTGACCAGCGGCGGGCTCTGCTGCGGGCTCTGACCACAGAGCTGATTCGTCACGGTCGGATCACCACTACCAAAGTGCGGGCCAAGGCTGTCCAGCCTGAAGCCGACCGCATCATTTCTTTGGCCAAGGATGGCTCTCTGGCGGCTCGCCGGCAGGCCATAGGCTATATCTACGACAAACAGCTGGTACACGCCCTGTTTGAACAGGTCAAAAACCGGTACGGCAATCGCAGCGGGGGGTACACCCGCATTCTTCGCACCGTGCCCAGGCGGGGAGATAATGCTGAAATGGCTATTCTAGAGCTGGTCGATTAACCGCGCCGACTTTGATGTCAGACACAGAGCCCCTGTCAACCCAACGAATCGCCCTGGCAATCCAATACCAGGGCACCCACTTCCACGGCTGGCAGCGGCAGCCCAAAGAGCGCACCGTGCAGGAAGAAATCGAAAAAGTCCTGCAATCGGCACACGGCAGACCGGTGACGCTTTACGGTGCCGGTCGCACCGATGCCGGTGTCCACGCAGCCGCTCAAGTGGCTCACTTTGATACGGCGAGCACTGTCCCCCCCCACAAATGGGCGGCTGTTCTCAACACCCACCTGCCCTCTGATATCGCGGTGCGAGCCTCGGCGCTGGTTGACAGCAACTGGCACGCTCGCTTCTCAGCCGCTTGGCGGCGCTACCGCTACACCCTCTACACCGATCCGCAACCGAACTTGTTCGTGCGGCCCTTTGCTTGGCACTATTATTACGCCCCCCTGGATGAATCACTGATCCAAGCCGCCTTGCAGCAGCTGATCGGTCACTACCATCTGGCCGCCTTCCACCGCAGCCGCAGCAGCCGCTCCCACTCCTGGGTGGACGTACAGGCGGCTGAGTGCGGCAGGCAAGGGCCATTCCTTTACATCGAAGTGCAAGCCAATGGCTTCCTCTACGGCATGATGCGCCTGCTGGTGGGGCTGCTCGTGCAAGTGGGGCGGGGGGGGCGCACCCTGGCTGACTTCAAAGACCTGTGGGCTAACGAGCGCCGGGAAGAGGTCAAGTACGCCGCACCGGCATGCGGGCTGTGCCTGTTGCGAGTCGGCTACCCTGAATCCCCCTTCCCCCCAGACATCTGGTTTGACACCATGCCCAAATTCCTCCTCGCTGGCAGCACCCCGCCCTCAATCCGTCAAAATTCTTCCCTACCCCCTTGACAGGGGTGACCGAAAGGTGTAAAGGGGAGTTGATGGAACCGGCTTGCTGTCTCGCCGCCCGCTGGCACCCTGTCCGGGACATTATCTACTGACAACTGGCAATAAACGATGAACAAAACCTACGTTCCCTCACAAAGCACCCTAGAGCGAGACTGGTACGTCGTAGACGCTGCCGGTCAGCGCCTGGGGCGTCTGGCAAGCGAAATCGCCAGAGTCCTGCGCGGTAAGAACAAACCCACCTACACCCCCCACCTCGATACCGGTGACTTCGTAATTGTGATCAATGCCGAACTTGTCGCAGTCACCGGCAAAAAACGCAGCCAGAAGCTCTACCGGCGTCACTCCGGCAGACCGGGCGGCATGAAAACCGAAACGTTCGCCCAACTGCAATCGCGCCTGCCAGAACGCATTATCGAACACGCCGTGCGCGGCATGCTGCCCAAAAATAGCCTGGGCAGGGACTTGTTCAACAAGCTGAAAGTCTACAAGGGCCCCAACCACCCCCACCAAGCTCAAAAACCCCAAGAGTTGAAAATTCAAACCATTCCAGGAGGAGAGGAATAATGCAAGCCACAGAACAGCAGGGCAGAGCCGTTTACTGGGGCACCGGTCGCCGCAAGTCAGCCGTCGCCCGCGTGCGCCTGGTTCCAGGGAGCGGCCAGCTGATCGTCAACGGGCGTCCCGGAGACCAGTACCTGCAATTCAACGCCAGCTACCTGTCAGCCGCCAAAGCCCCCCTGGAAACTCTGGGGCTGGAAAATGAATACGACATCCTGGTTAAGGTGGAAGGCGGCGGACTCACCGGCCAATCGGAATCTATTCGCCTGGGCGTAGCCCGCGCTCTCTGCGAGCTAGACCCCGACAACCGCCAGCCTTTGAAAATCGAAGGCTATTTGACCCGCGACCCCCGCGCTAAGGAGCGCAAGAAGTACGGTCTGCGCAAAGCCCGCAAAGCACCGCAGTATTCGAAGCGCTAATCAAATTGGGCTGTTGCGCACATAAATTTCACTTTTAGCTGTCTTGTATTTCAGGGCTGTCGCCCCTGGAGCATGAATGGGAATGCAGGTAGCTCGGGTTTCGCGGCTATCTGCATGCTTGGCGTGACAAGCAGATTAAAAGCGCAACAGCTGGGTTGGGGCCGGCGGTTGGCAGCTAGATGCCGGTGGGAACCTTTGAGGGGTTTCCAGGCCGCGCTCGTCTGGCGGGCTGACCGCCCGTGGCGATGACGGGCTACAATCTAAGCAGAGCAGGATTTAATCCTGGATTATTGACGCAAAGCAGTAGGACACGGTATAATGAGATAGGTCAGGCTCGAAAAAATAGCGTTAGCGAACCGTGCCGACCGCTCGACTTGAAAATAGTGCTTGATTTCTGATCCGCCTTTGAGACTTCCGACACGGTTGCCAAGCGAAACAGGAAATTGAGCTTAAAGCAGCTGTCATCGGCGCTGAGCGTGAAAGCGCTATGGGTTTAAGTAGGTGCCAAAACACCGACCTGAAACTAACCGAAATAGTGCTTTCGGGATCTTCCCGAAAGCTTTGCGGGATACCGCCTCTGCCGCCTTTATGGGCGATAGTGCTATCGTCGCATGGTCCGGGAATGCCTGGAATAATGTCGCGTAAATGTATCAGAAGAAAACAATGGCAAAACCTGACATCCATCCCAAGTGGTATCCAGAGGCTAAGGTGTACTGCAACGGAGAAGTGGTGATGACAGTCGGCTCCACTAAGCCAGAACTCCACGTCGATGTGTGGTCTGGCAACCACCCGTACTACACCGGCACCCAGAAAATTATTGACACGGAAGGCCGCGTTGAGCGCTTCATGCGCAAGTACGGCATGGGGGACGCCGCCTCCAAAAAAGGGGAAAAGGGCAATAAGAAGAAGTAGCGACGCTCTCAGCTTGTCGATGTTGGAGGCAAGGATTTGGGAAGCACGGATTTTAGAAAAGGCCGCACCGGCCTTTTCTGAAATGGCTTTTCTAAAATTTCCGCTGCCTAAATACTGCACTACATATTTTCAATAAGCGAGAGCAACTGACATGGCTGAGACTTATCTGCTAGAAAAACTGAAATCCGTTGAGCAAACTTTCAACGAGTTAACCCGCCGTCTGGCCGATCCAGATGTGGCTAAAGATCCGAGTGAATTTCAGCGCTTGGCTAAGGCCCGTTCGTCTTTGGAAGAGGTTGTCAATACCTATGACATCTGGAAGGCGGCGCAAGAAGAGCTGGCCGGCGCAAGGCAAGTGTTGAAGGAAGCCAGTGGCGATCCCGAGTGGCAGCTCCTCGCGGCGCAGGAAGTTGAGGAGCTGGAAGCTCGTCTGGAGGCTCTGGAGCGGCGCTTGAAGATTTTGCTGCTGCCCCGCGACCCCAATGATGAGAAGAATATCATGCTGGAAATTCGCGCCGGCACGGGCGGCGATGAGGCCAGTATCTGGGCGGGCGACTTGCTGCGCATGTACTCGCGCTACGCGGAAAGCCAAAAATGGCGGGTGAAGCTGGTGAGTGAGTCGCTAGCAGAAATGGGCGGCTTTAAAGAAGCGGTTCTGGAGATTCAGGGCGAGGGGGTTTACAGCAAGCTGAAGTTTGAAGCAGGCGTCCACCGCGTGCAGCGGGTGCCGGTGACGGAAGCGGGAGGGCGAGTTCACACTTCGACGGCTACTGTGGCGGTGATGCCGGAAGTGGACGAGGTGGAGGTGCACATCGACCCGAAGGAAATTGAACTGAGCACGGCTCGTTCCGGCGGTGCCGGCGGTCAAAATGTCAACAAGGTGGAAACCGCTGTGGATTTGTTCCACAAACCTACCGGCATCCGGATTTTCTGCACGGAGGAGCGCTCCCAGCTGCAAAATAAAGAGCGGGCCATGCAGATTCTGCGGGCTAAGCTGTACGAGATGAAGTTGCGGGAGCAGCAGGAAGCTGTCACCTCAATGCGCCGCTCGCAAGTGGGCACTGGATCTCGCTCGGAGAAGATTCGCACCTACAATTACAAGGACAATCGGGTCACCGACCACCGCTTGGGTGAGAATTTCTCGCTGAATGCGGTTTTGGAAGGGGATATTGATGACGCGATCCAAGCTTGCATTGCCCAAGACCAGCAGGAACGCTTGCAGGAGTTGGCGGTTTCTAGTTCAACGACTGCGACTTCAGTGTGACGGGCCGGTGGGACAGTTACCCAACTCTGGCACAGACGCTCTACCGGGCCACTGCTGTGCCGGTGTTTTGATTTTTATTAAAGTTCAGTCCGCCAGCTAGCTTTCTTCTTCGCTCCACTCCTGGGCTTTTAGTTGGCTGAGCCGGCTGTCTAGGGCCTCGTCAATGTAGTCCCTCATCTCCGTGACGTAGGAAAAATGGTGGTATTCCCACCGGCATGCTCTGGAAAACCGGCCCCACGTCCGCAAATCCGGGCATTCGAGAATTTTGGCTATCACGAGTTCTTGCCAGATGGGGAGCTTGCGGTAGCTGAAAAACTGGCTGCAAGTCCTGCCGTCTTTGCCTTTCCAGGCCACCCACAGCATGTGTTTCTTTAGCCTGACTTCGGTGATGCGCAGGTTGAGGATGGCGGAAACTTCCTGTCTGATTTTCCCGAGAAATCCGGCTAGCTGGAGTTCAGGGTTGAGGAGTTTGCTGGCAATCAAGCTCTTGCTCGGGCCGGTGTACCGGCGGTTGCGTTTTGCAAATCTGTTGTTAGCGCTCATCGTCTTTGCTCCCTGCTTTTAAACGACGGCCCAAAAGCCCTATCTTCCTGCCATCACGAGCAATTCAGAGAATCTGGCAAAGTGTTAAACTGAGTTCACAACTGTTGCCGGACTGCTCCTTGGTTTGGTAATGGCCGCTCTCAGGTAGGGTTTACTCTGGGAGTGGTTATTAAAACTTTGGGTCAATATATTAAGTCTAGCAGGGGAGTTGGGGAATGACAAGCTATTGTTACAATTCTTTACAATTAAGGGCTTGACGGGTGGGGGGGCCGCGAGCAATCCTGACCGGCAGCCGGTGGGGAGAGGGCAGAAGGCACCGGCACGGGTCGCCGGCCACAGGTCGCCGGCCATCCCCAAGCGCAACGTGGGCGAGCCGCCTGAGAGCGCCGGCATCGCGGCATGGTGCCGGTGCGCCGCCAGTGGCGGGGTGGGAAATGTGAGTGGTGAGGGTGCCGGTGTGGGGCTTGCGGTATCGATTGTGCGGCAGCCGGCAAGCTGTTAGGCTCGTAATGCGGCTTGTTAGAGAAAGGCGGCGAGCTTGGCGAAGCCGCCTTCCCAGCTTGAGCTGAGAACGAGGGGATTCTTTACAATTAAGGGGGTTGACGGGTGGTGTGGGGCTTGCTGCATCCTGACCGGCTGCCGGTGGGGACAATGGGGCGTGGGGCGTGGGGCGTGGGACATGGGGGCATGGGGCATGGGGCATGGGGCATAGCGCATAGGGCATGGGGCATGGGGCATGGGGCATGGGGCATGGCGCATGTACTCAATTCCCAATGCCCAATGCTCAAGGCGAGCGTGGCCAAGGCGAGCGTGGCCAAGGCGAGCGTGCTTGCCGAGCTGGGGGGGAAACAGGGGTGCCGGTGAGAAAATCCAGGCGAGTGAGCGCCGGGAAGGGGCGTTGGAGAATCACCATGCCCCAGGCGCGGGAATCCGCCACCAATAGGGGCGCTGCCGGTGGGCTACAGTCGGAGCGTTTCCGGGGGGGGACGCACCCTACTCATGGCCACAGAGCAGGATATTAGGGAAGATAATATATAAGTGTAGCTTATATATATATATATATATGCTATAAGCAATTTATAACATAAAGAAAAGCTGAAAACAAACCAGACCTTTCTAGAATAGGGATAGTTAAATTATGCAACAATGGCCAGCTGAGTCCCGTACCACTCGCCAAGAACCTTGAACTCCTGGTGTGATGTGACGTGCGGGCTTGTTATTCCTATAATTTTTACCGGCATCTGCTCATGTCACGCCGCTCCTGTCAATCCGAGACCGGCAAAAGCAACTCGCCCAAAGGCCAGCTGCTGACGCCCTTCCAGCGGAAATTGCTGCAAAAAAGTCTGTCAGACAATTTGCCCGAGAAGTACCGCCAGCGCATCCAAATCATGCTGCTGGCAGATGAGGGGAAAACTCAGCTGAAAATCTGCAAAGCGCTAGGGTGCTCTCAGGAGACGGCGCGGCACTGGATTTTCACAGCCAAAGCAGGCTTGGCTCACACCTGGAATGATAACCCCATAGGCCGACCAAAAACTGTTAGTGACCAACATTTAGAGCTGCTGAAAAAACTGGCCAGCAACAGTCCCCGCGATTTTGGCTATCCATTTCAGCGCTGGACAGCGCAATGGCTGAGCAAGCATCTGGCGAAAGAGTGTGGGATTGAAATCAGCGCTCGCCACATCAACCGGCTGCTCAAAGAAATGGGACTGTCCACCCGCCCCAAACCCGCCCCAGCGGAGGATACCGCGCAGAAAACCGGCACCCGCCTTGCGATTGGCGACCTGACGGGAGACTGTGGGCCAGATACAGACCTGTGGCTATTCAATTCTATCAGTTGAGGTGGCAGCTATGGCTGAAAAGGCATCTACGTCCGCAGTTTCTCGGGAATTGCTGGAAACAATATTAGGACAGTCTGTTGCGGAACGGGAACTCTCAAGTGCGCTACAATATATTAAAATACTAGAGCCACCGGCACTCAAACAGTTCTGGAGTTCGCAAGACGCTGAACCAGGTATCTATATTATTATTGCCGGCAAGTGCAGGCTGCTCGACCGGCACAATAACTCACCGGCTTCCCTGAAAGCAGGGGAATCATTTGGGGAACTGACTCTGTTTCCGGAAGAGTCGTTTGAGCCTTATGCGGTGAAAGCTGCCAAAGATGCGCCGGTGCTGGGCTACATTGCAAGTGAGCGCTTGCAAGACTTGCTGCGCAAATATCCCAAAATCCGAGAGCATCTTCACCGGCAAGCACTTGTGAGAGATTCGCAGCTGAGAGGCGCTGATGGGGTGCCGGTGAAGACTGGTTCCTCCTCTGCGCCGGAGGAGAACCGCTCGCCGGTGGAGAAAGCCGGTTTCTCCGAGGTGACGGAGGCAAAAAACCAGAAAAAGATTAGCAAGGCTTATTTTCCCAGCCCCACCTTGCAGATTGGCCATTTGTGGCAGCGAGTCAGCCGGCGCTATCCGTTTTTCGCCCAGCAAAGTGCGTCTGACTGCGGTGCGGCGTGCTTGGTGATGGTGGGGCGATACTGGGGGAAAAGCTTCAGTGTCAACCGGTTGCGGGATATGGCAAATGTTGACCGCAATGGCGCATCACTGCGGGGAATTTCAGCAGCTGCGGAAAGTATTGGGTTTTCCACAAAACCAGTGAAAGCCAGTCTTGACCAACTAGCGAAACAGAACTTGCCGGCAATCGCTCACTGGGAGGGGAAGCACTACATCGCTGTGTATGAAGTCACCCGGAAACAGGTTATTGTATGCGATCCGGCGATCGGCCAGCTGGCTCTCAGCCACGCAGAATTCAAAGCCGGTTGGACGGGTTATGCGCTCCTATTGCAGCCCACAGCTTTGATAAAAGATGCGAAGGAGTCCACTACCCCTTTCTGGCAGTTTTTTGAATTAGCCAAACCGCACGGGTTAGTGCTGCTGGAAGTATTCATCGCCTCCCTATTCATCCAGATTTTTGGACTGATTACGCCCCTATTCACCCAGTTGATTTTAGACCGGGTAGTCGTGCAGCGCAGCCAGCTGACTTTGACAGCAGTAGGGTTAGGGTTGCTGATTTTTAGCCTGTTTCGAGTCGCCATGACTGGTTTGCGGCAATACCTGATTGACCAGACAGCAAGCCGAATCGATGTGGCGCTGATAGTCGGTTTTATCCAGCACACCTTCCGATTGCCCCTCAGCTACTTCGAGTCGCGCTATGTGGGCGACATCATCTCCCGCGTGCAGGAAAATAGCAAAATCCAGCGCTTTGTCACGGGTGAGGCGCTGTCCATATTGCTGGACTTAATAACGGTTTTTGTTTATGTGGGGTTGATGCTGTGGTACAGTTGGAAGATGGCGCTGCTGGCATTACTGATTGTGCCGCCGTTTCTGTTGCTGGCGCTGATTGCCACGCCTTTTTTGCAGCGAGTTTCGCGAAATATTTTTAATGCCGGGGCTGAGGAAAGCAGCTATCTGATAGAATCTCTCACCGGCATCCGCACGGTAAAATCAATGGCGGTTGAGCAGACAGTGCGCTGGCACTGGGAGGAACTCCTGAATAAGGAGATTAAGACGGGCTTTTCCGGACAAGTCATCAGCACCCGGCTGCAGATATTAAGCTCCACTATCGAAGCGCTGGCTACCACAGGGTTGCTGTGGTTTGGGGCGTGGCTGGTGATTCAAAACCAGCTGACGATTGGGCAATTAGTGGCGTTCAATATGTTGCTGGGGAATATTATTCGGCCTTTTCAGCGGCTGGCGATGCTGTGGAATGACTTGCAGGAAGTGACAATTGCTGTTGAGCGCATCAATGATGTGATAGACTCGGAACCGGAGGAAGATTTGCAGCATCAAGCCCGACAGTCATTGCCCCAGCTTCGCGGGAACATTCGCTTTGATAAGGTGACTTTCCGCTATCACCCCGAAAGCAACATCAATGTGCTGGAAAATCTCAGTTTTGAGGTCAAGCCAGGGCAAACGGTGGCGCTGGTGGGGCGCAGCGGTTCGGGGAAGACGACGATTTCTAAGCTGGTTTTGGGGCTCTATCCCCCTACGGATGGGAAGGTGTTAATCGATGGGCTGGATATAACCAGTTTATCACTGCGGTCGCTGCGGCAGCAAGTTGGGGTGGTTGACCAGGATACGTTTCTGTTTGGGGGTACGATTCGGGAAAATATTGCTATCGGGCACCCATCTGCTAAACTGGAAGATATTATGGAAGCCGCGCGACAAGCTGGGGCGGATGGGTTTATTAAGAAATTGCCAATGGGTTATGAAACCCAAATTGGGGAAGGGGGTGGGATGTTATCGGGAGGACAGCGACAGCGTTTGGCAATTGCTCGCGCTTTGTTGGGGAATCCCCGCTTGCTGGTTTTGGATGAGGCAACCAGTCACCTGGATGCGGAATCGGAACGGATTATCCAGAATAATTTTAACACGATTCTGAAAGAACGAAGTACGCTGATTATCGCCCACCGGCTCTCGACGGTGCGCAAGGCTGATTTGATTTTAGTGCTGGATAGGGGGGTTTTGGTGGAAAGTGGGACTCACGAGGAGTTGATGGCGAAGCGGGGTCATTATTTTTATCTCAACCAGCAGCAGTTGGATGTTGCCGGTTGAATTAAATCTCGCCTCCCCTCGTTCCGGGGCGGTCTCCGTGGGTGGCCATTAGTGTCTCGGCGGTTGAAACCGCAGCTATACAGACAAAACCCGCCTGCGCGGGTTTTAAGATTCTTGCTCTTCTCTTAGTCCGCGTTGGCGCACGCCGCGCTTTCTTAGGCGGACTTCGTTTGTCGCAGTGAGTTTCCAAGAAGCTGTTGGCGAATTGATAGGGGGTTTTACCCCACCCCCAACCCCTCCCCGTTAACGGGGAGGGGAGCTTTCGAGAGAACCTTTCGTCCCCCCCTTTCCTCGTCTTTCCTCGAAAAAAACCGCGCTTTGGAGTGAGAATCTTGCTCTACTCTTAGCCCGCGCAGGCGGGCTTCGTCTGTATAGCCGCGATTTCAATCGCCAGGAACCTGGCCAACAAGCCAGAGGTCTAACCCCCCGTTAATTCGCCAACAGCTTCTTTCCAATCGCCGGGAGCTTAAGTTGACACCGATGGCACGGAGGCCCGCCCCTACATCCTGGGAAAGCATAACTGGAGGCTCCGCCTCCTGCTATTCACCGGGGAGATTAAAGGTAAGATAGATACCACAAACCTTCGCCGACCGGCACCGGCTTTTCCAAGCCAGAGTTCAGGTCTAAAATTGTGATATAATTCAGGTAAAACTATGCCTAACAGTTTGAATGGACGCCCCCCAACCCAGATAGAAGAAGATCCGAGTGCCGGCGAGGGCTTATCCCCAGCAGCACCGGCTGCATCCAGTGATGATTGGTCCTATGCCACTCAGGAACTTCTGGACACTTTACCGCGACCTTGGACGCGGGGGTTGCTGTATTTTTTGCTGGTGTTTGTTTCTATCGCTTTACCCTGGGCGATGCTATATAAGGTGGAGGAAACGGGTACTGCGATGGGGCGACTTGAGCTGAAAGGGGGTACGGTTAAGCAGGAGGCGGATGTTGCCGGTGCGGCGATTGCGGTGCGCGTAAAAGAGGGGGACTCGGTGAAAGCTGGGGATGTTATAATGGAGCTGGAATCTAAGTCTGTTCGCGACGATATCCAGCAGAGCCAGATTAAATTGGAAGGTCAGCAAAACCGGCTCAACCAGCTGAAGGTGAGTAAAAATCAATTGGTACTCTCGCTCAGTTCCCAGCAGCAACAGAACAAGGCTCAAGAATTGGAAAAACTCGCTCAAGTGAGTCAGGCGCGGCAGACTTTTGATTCTCTCAAGACTGCTTATAATTTGCAGAAAGAGGAAAAACTCGCTCAAGTGAAGCAGGCGGAGCAAAATTTGGAACACAGCCAGACTGCTTACAGTTTAGCAGAGAATCGTTTGGCTGACGCTGGGGTGGAAGTGGAGCGCTACCGCAAACTCTGGGAGGATAGTGTGGTTGCAGAAATTAAGGTAAAAGAAATGGAGGGGGTGGGAAAAGCACGCCAGCAGGAGGTGGAGGGAGCGAATTCCGATATGAAGCAGGCGAAGCTGCGTTTAGAAGAGCAGCAAGAGAGCTATGGGAGAACGGTGCATCAAGTTGAGTCGGATATTGAGCAAGCCAAGCTGCGCCAGGAGGAGCAGGAAAATAGCTATCAGAGTCTGATTCATGCGGGTGAATTGGCGGTGTCGAAGAGTGAGCAGCAGCTCAACGATCTGGAAACGCAAATTGCAGCGCTGCAATCGGAAATCGCGGGTACGCAAACTCAGATTAAGTCGCTGAAGGAGCAGTTAAATAAGTATGCGATTGTGGCGAAAAAGGATGGTATAATATTTCAGTTGCCAATCCAGCAGCCGGGAGTGATGGTGCAGCCAAAGCAGCTGATTGCTGAGATTGCGCCGCAGGGAACTCGCTTGCTGTTTAAGGGGCTGATTCCTACGTCGGAAACTGAGTCGGTACGGGATGGAAAGGGGGGAAAAGATGCTAAGATAAAGTTGGATGATTATCGGGTGGAGGACTATGGAGTTGTGGAGGGGCGGCTGAGTTGGATTTCGCCAGATTCTAAGGTGGCGGAGACTCCGCAAGGTAAGGTGGCTGGCTATGAGGTGGAAATTGAACTCAAGCAGGGGTGTATTCGGACTGGTAAGGAGTGTGTCGCTTTCCGAGCCGGTCAGACAGGAACTGCTGAGATAATTATACGCCAGCGCCGCATTATTGATTTTATTATTGACCCGTTCAAGAAGTTGCAAAAAGATGGGTTAAAATTGTAGTGGGGGGTGTGCCGGTGTGTTGGGCGCAGGGGAGATGCCGGTGTGGGGATTACTGGCGAATGCCAGGTGAATGAATGATGTTTTTGGCTCTCTCCGTGAGGGGTTAGACATGCTTGCTAGTTTCCCGGCGATTAGCTACTTTCCAGGCGATTGGAAATCGCGGCTATACAAACAAAGCCCGCCTGCGCGGGCTAAGAGAAGAGCGAGATTCTCAAAATATGCGCGGTTTTTTTCCTCGTTCCCAGCTTACCCTGGGAGCGAGGAAAAACAGCCACCCACGGAGACTGCCCCCAAAACGCGGAACCCCACCCTCCAACCCTCTCCGTGAACTTGGGGGTGGGGATTAACCCCCCATTAATTCGCCAACAGCATTATGAATTGCCCGCTCGTCAAACAAAGCCTGCCGGTGTGGGCTGGCTGAACTGAACAAACACTAACATAATTGAGGAGTTTAACGTGTCCCAACCTATAACAATTACCGGCGAGGATATCCTTCAGCAAGTCAAGCTGTCTTGCCAAATTCCTGAGTTCATCGAAGCAATTGTGACTCGCAAGGTTATTGCAGCTGCAGCAGCTGAGGCTGGGATTAACATAGAGATAGAAGAACTTCAGAAAGCAGCGGATCAATTGCGGGTTGCCAACAAACTGCTGAGTGCCGGTGATACCTGGGCGTGGCTGCAAAAGCACTGTCTGTCTCTGGATGATTTTGAAGAAATCGCGCACACCAGTCTCGTCTCTGGGAAGCTAGCAAAACATCTGTTTGAGGATAAAATCGAACCCTACTTTTTCGCACACCAGCTGGATTATGCCGGGGTGGTGATGTATGAAGTTGTTTTGGAGGATGAAGATTTGGCGATGGAGCTTTTCTATGCGCTGCGGGAAGGTGAGATGAGTTTTCCGGAAGTGGCGCATCAATATATTCAGGATAAGGAGTTGCGCCGCTCTGGGGGATATCGGGGGATAGTGCGCCGCAAGGAGTTAAAACCGGAGATTTCGGCTGCTGTTTTTGCGGCTAACCCGCCGCAGGTTCTCAAACCGGTTGTGACGGCTAAGGGAGTTCACCTGATTTTTGTGGAGGAGGTGATTCAGCCGGTGTTGGATGAGAAGCTGCGCTTTAAGATTCTCTCGGATTTGTTCTCGGAATGGCTGAAGCTGCAAACGGAGCAAGTTGAAGTTGCCACTTGCATGGATTGAGGCATAATAACTGCCTAGATGCCGACGGTTTCGGGAATTCTTCTCGTTTCCTTCCTGAGGGAACGAGGAAGAACTCGGTAAAAGCTTGCTAATTTCCGGGTGCGAGATAGGAATTAAAACAAACTGAGGTAGGGGCACGGCATTGCCGTGCCCCTACCTCCAGCATCAAGTTAATGGCAGGAATGTTAAGCGGGTTTTGGCCCGCGCATGACCTGGTTTGCGATACGGTCCATCGGATCGATTGTGGCCCCTCCACTGCTATTGCTAGAGGGTTGATCCGGTGAATTCCCCCACGGTGAATTCCCCCACAACCCGAAAAATTCTCCCGCCTTATAAGTCGCTTTGGTTATGTTAAAAGCCGTATTAGCTATTCGTAGCGCCCCAAAAAATGCGCCAATAATGATCGACACCCCCCCCCCTGAACGTTTTCGAGTTCATTAGCATCTACTTCGCTGATAAAGCTCTGAGGCTCTAAGTCTTGAATCTGGATTTTAGCCATTGATACAGGTCTCTCTAATTAAAAGTGCATTTGGGTTGGGCTTACGCTTTCGCTCGCCTCACCCACTTACTACTTTCTCGTATTTCCTCTAGTTTTTCAAGGACTCAAGCGCTAGGAAAAAGCCAAAATTTAGGTAATTATGTCTCGGCTTTCTCTCAAATCCCCAGCGCCGCTGACCTCGGACACTCAAAACAAGCCCGTTTTTTGAGAAATACCGACCTTTCCTGAGGACATAATTCCGGGGATTTAGGATTTTTTTCTTTTTCCCCGCAGGGGTGAATCGCCGGAGATCCCCCGCCTGAAAAAGGCCATCAAGAATCGCCCCCAGGTGCCGGTCGGGCTCAAGCCGAGGGCGCAAGCGCGACACCCCGCCTCGAATCTGTCCTTGAAGTCCGAGGCGAAGCGCCTATCCTTTGCCCCACCCTGGATTACCGCACCAGAGCACCCTCTTGCCCCCTCCCCCCAGGTGGACTTTTGATATAAAATCCTATCATTAGTCTCACCGGCACCAGTTGGGCCAGCCGGTGGGGCTAAAGCCCAACTACGAACGTTGGGGCTAAAGCCCAACTACGAACTTTGGGCTTTAGCCCAACTACGAACCTTGGGCTAAAGCCCAACTACGAACCTTGGGCTAAAGCCCAACTACGAACCTTGGGCTAAAGCCCAACTACGAACGTTTGGGCTAAAGCCCAACTACGAACACGCTTTCCGCAGTTAAGAGAGGATCTATCACTATGGCATTTACACTTCCCGAGTTACCCTACGCCCCCACCGCCCTCGAACCCTACATCTCCGCCAACACCTTCTCCTTCCACCACGGCAAACACCACGCCGCCTACGTCACCAACCTCAACAAGCTCATCGAGGGCACCGAGCTCGCCGACAAATCCCTCGAAGAAATCGTCTTGGCTTCCGCCGGCGATCCCAGCAAAGCCGGCATCTTCAACAACGCCGCCCAGGTTTGGAACCACACCTTCTACTGGAGCTCCATGAAACCGGGTGGCGGCGGCGCACCCACCGGCGCACTCGCCGAGAAAATCAGCGCTGACTTCGGCAGCTTCGACAAATTCAAGGAAGAGTTCAAGAATGCCGGTGTCACCCAGTTCGGCAGCGGCTGGGCTTGGCTCGTCTTGGACAGCGGCACCCTGAAAGTCACCAAAACCCTCAACGCCGAAAACCCGATAACCAAAGGCCAAACCCCCCTGCTGACGATGGACGTTTGGGAGCACGCCTACTACCTCGACTTCCAAAACCGTCGTCCAGACTACGCTCAAACCTTCATCGACAGCCTGATTAACTGGGATTTCGTCGCCGAAAATCTCGCCGCTGCTGCTTAACGCACCGGCACCCGTCGAGCGTGGGGGGGAATACCTGCCTCCCCCCTTAGCATAAAATCAATCTAATGTCAAGCAGTCGCGGCAGAATCTGCGACTGCTTTTTTTATCAACCGCCGCCGTTCCGGTTACGCCAAGGAAGAAGAAGTGGCGAGATGGCTGTGCGCCGGATTTGACAGGACAGCCGCCACTGCAAAAAAACTTAATATAATTTAACAAAACCGTAACCGAGAGAGCGAGACATGGATAGCAAACAGCTGGCAGAATACATCGAAGCCACCGGCGGCATTTCCAAACCGTGGCTGCTAGTGCAACTGCGCTTGCAGAAACTCCAAGAGCGCCGAGCCACCCTCTCAAACACAGAATACACCCGCGAACTCGCTGACATACACCAAGACTTAATGAACCTCGGTGAGTGGTGGCGCGGCAGAGAAGACGAAGCTTTCGGCTTGTAGGGGCAATCCCCCCGTGGTTGCCCGGCGCATTGCAAAATTTAATAGGGGGCTTTTTCCACCTCTGCCCTCCCAAATAAATAGAATGGGCGTTGCACAGCGCGTTCAATGAACCCCTACCCCTCTCTCTTCCCCCCCCTCCCCGTTCACGGGGAGGGGGCTGGGGGGTGGGGTTACGGGTAGTGTGCCGCGCCCGAGATGGAAACGCCTTCAGGGACACCCGTTGCGCCAAGAACCATGCCGACAACCGACACAACTGCCACCGAAATCAACCTGTCCGACCCGCAATACTACTTCAGCCGCGAACTCAGCTGGCTGGAGTTCAACTACCGCGTGCTGCACGAAGCCCTCGACCCCCGGACCCCACTGCTGGAGCGCCTCAAGTTTTTGGCCATCTTCAGCTCCAACTTGGATGAGTTCTTCATGGTTCGCGTCGCCGCACTCAAGGAGCAGGTAGAAGCGAACGTCAGCAAACTCAGCTCCGACGGACGCACGCCAAGCGAGCAGCTGCAAGCCATTAGCCAGCGGTTGCGCCCGATGGTCGCCCAGCAGCACCGGCATTTTGAAGAAATATTGCGGCCCGCCCTGGCAGATCGCGGCATCCACATCCTGGAATACATGGACTTGAGCCAGGAGCAGCGGCTGTACCTGCAGCGCTACTTTGAAGAGCACCTGTTTCCAGTCCTCACCCCCCTGGCAGTAGATCCGGGCCACCCCTTCCCTTACATCTCCAACCTCAGCCTCAATCTGGCAGTAGTGGTCAAAGATCCAGAAACCGAAGAAGAATATTTTGCCCGCGTCAAAGTGCCCAAACTCCTGCCCCGGTTTGTCCCCCTGCCTTCCGAATTGGAAAGCTGGCACCCCAACAGCGGCAGACCTTCCTTCTCCTTCGTCCCCCTAGAGCAGGTGATTGCCCACAACCTGGAATTCCTGTTCCCCGGCATGAACATCCAAGAATATCACGCCTTCCGCGTCACCCGCAATGCCGACCTGGGGCTGGAAGAAGACGAAGCGGACGACCTGCTGCAGGCAATAGAGCAGGAACTGCGCAAGCGCCGGTTTGGCGGCTCCGTAGTGCGCCTGGAAATTCAAGCCACCATGCCCGTGCCGGTGCGGCAAATGCTCTCAGAAGAGCTTTCCCTAGCAGAGAGCAACGTTTACGAAGTGGACGGGTTGCTGTGTCTCGGCGATTTGATGTGCTTGATGGACTTACCCCTCCCAGAACTCAAAGATCCGCCCTGGACGCCGGTGGTGCCGCCCCGCTTCCGCCGGCTCAGTGACCCCAGTGACGATTGCCCCGACATGGACGCCGAGGAAGGCGAAGATTTGTTTGCCTTGATTCGCCAGCGGGATATCCTCGTCCACCACCCCTATGACTCGTTTCCCGCCACCGTGCAGCGCTTCATCACCCTGGCTGCCAGTGACCCCGCCGTTTTGGCCATTAAAATGACCCTCTACCGCACTTCCGGGGATTCGCCGATTCTCAACGCCTTGATTCAAGCGGCTGAAAATGGCAAGCAGGTAGCCGTGCTGGTGGAACTGAAAGCCCGGTTTGATGAAGAGAACAACATCCACTGGGCCCGGAAATTGGAAAACGCCGGCGTGCATGTGGTCTACGGTTTGGTGGGGCTGAAGACCCACACTAAAGTGGCAATGGTGGTGCGCCGCGAAGTTGACCGCATCCGCCGCTACGTTCATATCGGCACCGGCAACTACAACCCCAAAACAGCCCGGATTTACACAGACCTGGGACTGCTCACCTGTCGGGACGACCTGGGGGCGGATTTGACCGATCTGTTTAACTACCTGACCGGCTACTCCCGCCAGCGAGCTTACCGCAAGCTGCTCGTCGCGCCGGTGAACATGCGCTCTGGGATGACGGAGCTGATTCGCCGGGAGATGGAACACTGCAAAAATGGCAGCAAGGGCCGGATTGTCGCCAAGATGAACTCGCTGGTAGACCCGCAAATTATTGCCACCCTCTACGAAGCTTCCCAAGCCGGGGTGGAGATCGACCTGATCGTGCGCGGTATGTGCTGTTTGCGTCCGGGGGTGAAAGGCGTCAGCGAAAACATCCGCGTCCAAAGTCTTGTCGGTCGCTTTTTGGAACACTCCCGGATTTTTTACTTCCACAACCGGGGTCAGGAAGAAGTGTATATCGGCAGTGCGGACTGGATGAGCCGCAATCTCAACCGGCGGGTGGAAGCTGTCGTGCCGGTGGAAGAGCCAGAACTGGCCAAAGACTTGCAGGAAATTCTCGGAATTATGCTGGCGGACAACCGGCAAACCTGGGACTTGCAGCCAGTGGGCACATACATCCAGCGGCGTCCCGCTGACGAGCCCAACGAGCACTGCGCTCAAAAAATCCTCATGGAAATGGCCGGTCGCTAGCGAGGGGTCAGGGGTTAGGGGTTAGGGGTTAGGCGTTGGGGGTCAGGGTTAGGGTTCCCGCCCACACCGTTTCAATCCCGTTTCCGGGATTCAGCTGGCCAAAAATCTTCTCCTCCTACCCCCTGCTGAAATCATTGTCGTATTCATTTGGGCTTCTTTGCACAACCGGGATGCTCCCCCTTTACTGACAGCTGCAGAATCCCCAATCTAGAGCGCCGCCCGGAGGCGCGACGCCATTATGTACATATATCCGAAAGAATAGTTTTTACAATTTACCGGCTTCAGAGGGGTTTTGTATATATGCTTTCTTCCGGAAATCAGAAATATGTACCATTGGCCCACAAAATAGGTGCCGCAACTGTCAACACCGGCACGCCCAAAAGCCCGATACGATGATGCCGGTGCCAGAAGCCCCATGCCCCATCCCCCAGAACTGACAAATGTGTATCATTGGGCACACAAAATAGGTGGCGGAAATGTCAGCCCAGGCACGCCCAAAAGCCCGATCCGATGATGCCGGTGCCAGAAGCCCCATGCCCCATTCCCCAAAACTGACAAATGTGTATCATTGGGCACACAAAATAGGTGCCGAAAATGTCAACACCGGCAGGCCCAAAAGCCCGATCCGATGATGCCGGTGCCCCGATTGCCCCATGCCCCATTCCCCCATAACTCACAAAGTTGAAACTTATGGAAACTCAAAATGTTCGAGTCCCTGACGAGCTTGTGAATGCCTTCAATGGCATGACCCAAAGTGTGTCCCTTCTTTATGGTGTTCCCAATCTGCTGGAGGCACCTGATAGTGTGTTTGATATCGGTCGCCCGGTTCCTGACGCTGTACGGCGCTATAATACGCCAAATCAGGCTCGTGTCGCAGAACTCGCTGATACCCTCAACGGGATCTGTGAATTGGCCGCGCAGTCCGCTCAGGTTTCAGTTCAAGCCGATTGTGGTGAATTTCTGATCCAAGGTTTTGTCCTGTTGCGTAAGTTTGCCAAAACCATCAACGCGACTGACTTTATCATTGGTTTGGACGGTGAAGCCATTGTTGAGCGTGGTGCAGTCCGCTCTGACCGGAAAGGCGAACTGAATGCCCTGCTCGATCGGGTGCGGGTCGGTGAAGCCGCTCTGGACTGGTCGGCACTGACACAACGACAGCGATACTTGGCTGCGGCTCTGTCTCTTTGCGCTCTGAAAGGTAGCGACAAGGTGATGGAAGAGATCAACCGCAGCCGCGATACTTCCGAACTGATCTTGTACCTCGCCCAGCGTCTTTCTGTGCTGGAAGAGAACATAGGAGAGTTGCAGTTTACCGCATCTGGTTCCCAGTTGCTGGCTCAGATTGCAAACTTTCCTGTGCTGCAAGAACGGATGGAGAGCCTTCGCCGCCTTAAGCACATTCATGTGGTGCAAGGCACGTGCAAGGAACTGTTTGTTCCGGAAGAGTATATTGCGCCCGATCCGATCGCGGTTCGGTTGGCAGCAGACGTTCTGGGCATCAACCCTGCGACAAACTTGCTGGCTGTTGACGAGAATACCAAGCGCACCATCTTTCGGGATGTTCTCGCTCGCTTTGGCAGCCTCGATGTTGCCATTGCAACCGTCCTGAAACTGGTGACCAACGAGTTTTGCGACGATGCAACGGTCTTGTCACGCACAGTGAATCGTCCCTGGCAAGACGGTGACACGATGCAAGGGTTTGCCTGCATTTTAGGGGCTACCTGGCGCGTTGAGTCTTTCTGTCAGTCTGCCAGCCCACTCAAGATTAAAAACGGTGATTTGATTCCTATTCCCATGCCCTCTAACAAAGCGGCACCGGCAATTTGGCAGCGCACTCCGGAAGATATTGAAGATGGCTTGCAAGATGGGGATGCGCGCCGCTTGGCAGTGTTGCGTGAGCGTCAAGCCTGTATTCGTGTGGAGCAAAAGATCAAGCAAGATGGTATTGCATTCGCAGACTTGTCTGCGGAAGACCAAGCACTGATCGAGACGGCGGCAAAGCGCTATCAGAGCCGTCTGTGGGTGTATAACCAGAATAGTGCTGGAATAAAGAGTCCGCTCAACCAGATCAGCCTGATCTTCAACACAGCCTGGGATGCGGATGGCAAGATTAATAATCAGCCGCACGCTATTTCAGGCATCCAGAGCGGTATCCGTATACCTTTTGCCAATGTCGGGAATGTCCGATTCTGGAATGAGTCACGACGTTCTGAAGCCCATATGGGATTGAAGGACGTGTCCACTGCGAATGCCTATACCATGATTTTCCACTGTCTTTTCCAGGCAGCTGGCATCATTGTATAGCCGGGGTAGTTTTTGATTGTTTGTTCCCCTGTCATCCAAAGCGGTGGCAGGGAAGTCTATAAAAGTGACTGATCAATAATTGTGACACAGAAAACCTTGCTTTATGTTGGAACACGTCCGCTCTCTCTTGAGCGCGAGGCAGAGATTTTTGCTGCCAGAAATTCTGGGTGTCAACTCCTGATTGCGGATAGCTCCGCTGATGCCTATCGTAGCTTTGAAATCGAGCATCTTGTTGAAACGCCGCTGGCGCATCCTGACCGGGCTGTGGAAGATATTCTGTCGTATATCCGGCAGCATTCTTTACAGATTTCCGGGGTGACAGGATGGACAGATGGTGCAGTTGGACTGGTGGCGTGTTTGTCTGATGTGCTGGGTCTTCCCGGAACATCACCGCAAGCTGTTCACCATGTGCGGAACAAGGCGCAGACGCGTGAAATTCTGGCAGCTGGTTTACCTGAAGCCAATCCACGTTTTGCGTTTATCCGGACAGAGTCTGAATTTTTGGCAGCTCTGGATGATGTCGGTACGCCCTGCCTATTGAAACCTCCTGGTTCATCCGGTGGGCGGGGCATTGTCAAGATCGCTGACGAAAAGGAAGCCCTGGCCAAGTTCCGTTACTTTACTGAACTGGTCCGTCCAGAAAAAGACGCGACCTACGGCTTGTACGATGGGGTTTTCCTCCTGGAGCAGCAAGTGATTGGCACTGAGCATTCGGTTGCTGGCATGGTTGCGGGAAGCGTTCCCTACATTCTGGCAATTATCGACAAGGAAAACGATTTCAGCATTCCGCTGCAATACCAGAACACAACACCGTCTCTGCTTCCTGATTCTGTTCAGGCACAAATGGTTGAGATGGCACGTGCGGCGGTAGCGTTGGTTGGAATTGACTGGTGCGGCTTCCACGTTGATATGATGGTCGAGGATGGCACCCCAAAAATCCTTGAGATTGGCGGACGCTTGGGAGGTGAGTGTATCAACTCTCATTTGCTGCCCCTGTCTCTTGGGGAAATCCGTCCATACGATCGCCTGCTCCAAGTCATTCAGGGATACAACCCTTTTTTGCCTCAGGATGCAATGCGAACTCCTTTATCTCGTGCTGGTGGGCGTGCCTTGCTACCAAAAAATCCTGGGCGAATCATTGCCTTGAGAGGCTTGGAGCAAGTGCGAGAGCATCCAGCATTGCGAGGGTTTTCGCAAATTAAGACTGAGGGTGATGTGGTGCGTCTGCCTGAGGATCGCCCTTTTGACTACACGATTGCCCACATCGTTGCACAGTGTGGTTTGGACAGGTCAATCCATCAAACGCTTGATGAGCTGGCTGCGCTGTTTAGTGCTGAGGTTCAAGCGACACTCCACTAAACTTTCAGCGTGACCTCAATCAAAATGGCATCTCCTTCGGGAGGTGCCGTTTTTTTAGCACCCCTCACCGACCAGCACAAAATTGTATTTTGTCTGCGTCACGACGAACCGCCCGTCGCGTAACGCCAGCACCTGCCCCGAAAAAGCCACCGTGCTATATTGAATGAGTGACAGATACCCGCCGTCCTTGGCAAAGCCTTCCTTGGGGGAATAGCTGCGCACGCGGTTGCCGCCGCAGGATGTGCTCCAGACAATCCCGAACGGAGCGAGCGGATGGATGCTGACATCCATCGCGTTCGTGCCGTGGTTCAGTGTCTTGGTGATGGTATTTGTGGCAGGATTGATGACCTGCAGGATGTCCTGCCCGTTCACCAAGACCCAGACGACCCCGCTCACCGGATTCACGGCAACACCCCACGGAAAGAAGCCCAGCGGAATGGTGGCCTTGTCTGCCACTGGCACACAAAATAGGTGGCGAAAATGTCAGCACCGGCACGCCCAAAAGCCCGAGCCGATCGTGCCGGTGCCAGAAGCCCCATGCCCCATTCCCCCATAACTCACAAATGTCTGCCACTGGGCACACAAAATAGGTGCCGAAAATGTCAACACCCTCACGCCCAAAAGCCCGAGCCGATCGTGCCGGTGCCAGAAGCCCCATGCCCCATTCCCCCATAACTCACAAATGTCTACCACTGGGCACACAAAATAGGTGGCGAAAATGTCAACCCCGGCACGCCCTTTAGCCCGATCCGATCGTGCCGGTGCCCCGTACAAGCCGCTGCCCCGGAACTGAGAAATCTGTACAATTTGTACTAGGTGCCTTCTCTGTCAGCACCGGCACGCCTTTTCGCCCCATGCGATGATGCGATCGTAGGATGATGCCCCGTACAAGCCGCTGCCCCATTCCCGATGCCCAAACCCGAACCTAGCAATCAATAATCTACAGTGACAAAAGTAATTGGTTTAATCAGCGGCACCTCGGTGGATGGCATAGATGCCGCCTTGGCCGAAATCACCGGCACGGAATTGGACTTGAAAGTTGAGCTGCTGGCGGCTTCCACTTTCTCGTACCCAGCCGACCTGCGCTCCCGAATCTTGGATGTTTGCGCCGGCGCGGCAATAACGATGGCGGAACTGGCAGAACTCGATGACGCTATCGCTGAAGAATTTGCCCGCGCCGCAATGGCTATCAACACTGGCCACCCGCAGGCTGAGCTGATTGGCTCTCACGGCCAAACTGTCTACCACCGGCCCCCTGGGGACACGGCTAGCCGGCCCGCACGACTGGGATACAGCCTGCAGCTGGGGCGCGGTGCGGTTATTGCGGAGCTGACCGGCATTCCCACCGTGAGCAATTTTCGGGCGGCTGACATCGCCCTTGGCGGACAGGGTGCGCCCCTGGTGCCGAAGGTGGATGTCTGTTTGCTGAGCCACCCGACAGAGAGCCGGTGCGTGCAAAATATCGGCGGGATTGGGAATGTGGCTTTCATCCCGCCTACAGGAACTCCCGACTGGGAGCTAGAGGTGCGGGGGTGGGACACCGGCCCGGGCAATGTGCTGCTGGACATAGCGGTGCAGCACTTGACCGGCGGTGCCCAAACTTACGACAAAGACGGCGCGATGGCTGCCACCGGCACCCCTTGCGCCCCTCTGGTGGAGCTGTGGCTGCAGCACCCATTTTTTCAGCAGCCGCCGCCCAAATCCACCGGTCGGGAATTGTTTGGGGTGGAGTATTTTCACCGCTGTCTGGCTGAGGCAGAAGGGTATTCCCTCAGTCAGGCGGATTTGCTGGCCAGTCTGGCTGAACTGACTGCGGCAACGATTGCGCGGGAGTTGCGGGCTTTTTTGCCGGTGCAGCCGGACAGGGTGCTGCTGTGCGGCGGGGGCAGCCGCAATTTATATTTGAAAAGCCGTCTGCAAGCTATGATGGAGCCGGTGCCGGTGCTGACAACTTTTGATGTGGGGTTGAGTGCGGATTTCAAAGAAGCGATCGCCTTTGGGGTGCTTGCCTACTGGCGTCAGTTGGGCATCCCTGGCAATCTCCCCCTGGTGACGGGTGCCCGTCAGGCGGCGCTGCTGGGTGACATCCATTTTGCCCGGTAAAAGCCGTAAGATAGCATGTAAGGGCATTAAGGAATCGTGCTGTGAATCACACGTTTTTAATCGAACCTGGCCGGTGGACGCTGGAAGGCTACTGGCTGGAGCGCAATGGGATGCCCATTCCCGTCAAAGGTAAAACTCTGGTGGCATGGAATCAAGAGAATTGGTTCACTATGGTCACCAGACTCGTATTTCCAGGCACTGAGCGCGAGCAAATTACTCTGCAGTACCGGGGGCACCTCGACAGTGGCGAGCGCCAGTACACTTTTGTCCTCCAGCACAGCGACTTGGGCCGCGTGGAGGGCGAAGGCTGGATTGCCCCGGAAACAATTGTGCAGCGCTACTGGGTACTCGGCGACCAGCAGCGCCGCAGTGGCTTTGAAACCCTGTACCGCCTAGATGGTAACAAATACTACCACTCCAGCGCTATTATGGCCGGTCACTACCTGAGCAGCACTATGGAAGCCACCTATGAGCGCCAGCCTGAATAGCCTTCGTTTGGGCATGGGGCAAGCTCGCATTGGGTGAATCATCAACTTCTCTCCTAAAGCCTAACCCCTCACCCCTAACCCCTAACCCCTAACATGGGGCTGTAATTTTTTTTCTGCCCCAGGACAAAGGCAGCCGGTGCGACGCAGGATGCCTGAATTGCTAGCTTTTCAGACCCTCTCGCCCTCGCCCTCGCCCTCTCTCCCCATCTAGCCCCCATCAATAAATAACCTGTTCTTACCGAGAAGGTGGGGCTGCTCCCTACCTGAGGGTGATCAGTGCTTGGTTATTGAAGGTTTCAAAGGTTTGCTGGATAAGGAATTCTCGGTGCCCTGTGCCCCAGTCCCGCCGCTGCGCCCAACTGGGAGCGGAGTGCCAACCATTTCTGTCAGGCAACACCGGCAGGGTTTCCTTTGGAGACGGAAGGGAGGCGTCTTTCGGGATAGTTATTTAGTAAAAAGTTAACTTAATCTTATTGAACAGGTAAGCATACATTATCAAAAAAGCCTCAGATTGGGAAGGTATTTGTTAAAAAGACTGCAGAAAGTGGCAGGTATTGGGATCTAAAAAAAACGGTTTTAAGTTGAGAGCAGTCAGCTGACAAATCGGAGGGAAGTGAAGTTGACGCCCCAGCACCCCCAGCTCCTTTCCTCGCAGGAACAGAGCAAGAGACGGAGGTCGCCCACTGTGCGACAAAAAGGCTCTACTCAATCGCAGGACCTGCCTCTAAGCCCCACTGGTGCTTCAAAAGCTCCTTGTAGGTGGCTTCGCTGATCATCATCTGTTCGTAGAGCTTTACCAAAAACTCCTGAGCCTGTTCCAGGTTCATTTGCTCAACCTGTGTCTTAAAAGACCAGATCCTGAATTTTTGCTCCAAAGAGAGTTCAATAGGTTGGTTCATAAAGACCTCCTAGTTTAAAAACAGCATTCTTTGCCTCAGCGTGCTGGGGAAGCCAGACTTATGACTTCCTTTCAGCGCTTGTCAGTGGGTTTCCGGATTCCCAGACCCACCTAGCTATCGCTGAGTATTAAAAAAGATAACAATTATTTGACAAACTGTGCATCCCTCCTGCAGACCGTGGGTGTAAAGATGGCCAAAGCACTTGCCGAGTTCCCACACGGTATACAGGCAGTTGTATCAAATCGCAAACAGGAAAATTGCTCAACCTGAACCAAATCGCTGTGTGGCCTGCAACTAGCAATGCCGGCGCGTTCCTGCCAACAAATGCAGGCAGTTTCTGGCTTTTTGGATTGGTTAAAGACCTTTGACCCTAAAAGGGGGGAAAGCTTGCGTGCAGGCACCAACGGGATCGTGTCACGGCTCTTACCCCCCGCCGCGTAACGCCGTGCAGTCGGAGCTGAGCGCCAAACCGCACCCCACACCCCTGTAGAGAGGCGATAATCGCCTCTGGCGGTTTCCAAAGCGCGTTACGCCGGCGCGCCTGCAAGCAGATGCGACCCTTGTGGCGCGGCTTTCCCCGGCAATCCGGCTGCCGGTTGGGTGGGGCAAAGAACATCCCCCCGAATGGGGGGAAGCCCTCTTCTTGCTGCCGGTCATATCACTATCCGGTTGATTAATCTGAAAAACCTAACCCCTCTTACCCCTCCTTCCCTGCCAGGGAAGGGGGGAATATAATTTGCTTTTCTAAACCCCCCTCTCCCCTTGCGGGAGAGGGGGTTGGGGGGTGAGGGGCGCGGCGGAAGTGCAGTCAATCAACCGGAGGTGATATCAAAAACCGGCAGGTTGTTTAAGCAAAAGACTCAGCAGAGACACTCTCTCGAATGCCCCCACACTGTTACATGCAATTTAGGGCAAAAAATCCGAGTCGGGGGTTGCCAAAATGCTCACTTTCTGATAGAGGGGGTGATAAACAGCTGCGACCCGTGCCGGCGCAACTGGCAGGGGCGGGCTGACAAGCATTCTCAGCTGTGTGGCGAACATTTTGGCCAAACCCGCCCCTGCGGCCCAAAGACTGGACAAACAGCCGCTAATCTTCAGCGCGGTCGCGGTCGATGGCCACAATCACCACGGTAATGTTGTCGCGTCCCCCTTTATCCTTAGCAGCATTAACAAGAGCCATCGCGGCTTGATCGCAGGCGCGGATACTTTTGAGGTGGGAGGAGATCGAGCTGTCAGAGAGTTCTTCAGTCAAACCGTCGCTGCACAGAAGCAACCGGTCTGCCGGCTGCACCTCCACCGGCTGGATGTCAATTTCTTGCAGGTCTTGGCGTCCCAGACACTGGGAGAGGACGTGCCGCCAAGGGTGGTTGCGGGCTTGATCCAAATTCAGGTGGCCGGCTTTCACCGCCCGTGAGATCCAGGTGTGGTCTTCGGTAATTTGCTCCAGCTTAGAGCCGCGCAGCCGGTAGAGGCGAGAGTCGCCCACGTGAGCCGCCCAGACAGTCTGAGATTTTGTATCTGAGGGTTGGGAAGAGTTTTCGCGAAACAGGAGGACAACGGCGGTTGTGCCCATATCGGATCGTTCCGGATGGGTGCGCTGGTCTTGCAAAATTGCCTCATTGGCCTTGAAAAAGGCTGCTTCCAGCAGGGCGACAGAAGATTGAGCCGAATCCCAGTGTTTGTCGAGATAGGTTTGCATCACCTCCGTGGCGATTTGACTCGCCTCTTGACCTCCCGCATGTCCGCCCATGCCATCCGCCACGATGAAAAATCGCCCGCCCGGATCGATATAGTAGGCGTCCTGATTAACAGAGCGAAGGAGTCCCTGGTCGGTGAGACCGGCAAAGTAGCGTTTCATGGATCGGTGATGAATGCTGAGTGGGAGTTGACTGCTGAGTGGGAGTGGAGGATGGCGGGGCGACGAGTGGGAGCAGGCTTGGGACAGATTGTCTCCCGGAATAGAGACATAACAGATCCGTCCCGCAGAACAGGCGTCCCGCCTGTCATCCTACCGCCATCCGCCGCCACACTTGCGATTTTCCCCAGTCGGAGTGCGTCGGGGGTCAAAAGCGCTCGAAGCGGTCGAGCCGCATCAGGAGGCGGATGAAGGCCACGCCAATTGCCACTGCGACCAGGGCAACCAAGATCGCCAACCACACCTTATCGCTAACTAATAAAATCGTAGCTGACAAAGTGAAGGCAGCGATAAGCATTGCGTAATTGCTGCCCAGCTGAATGCTGCTCAGACGGCGGAGGGCCCGGTCTGTTTCGGTAGAGCGGACGCGGATGCGCAGATCGCCGCGCTCCAGCTTGTCAATCGTATCCTCTATGCGGCGAGGCAGACCCAAAGCCGTGCTGCTGACCTGAGCCGCTTGGCGACCCAGTTCGTCGAGGAAGCTATTCCCCTCAAAGGAGTTGCCATTGGTCATAATCTGCATTGCAAAGGGCTTTGCAACCTCCATAAAGTTAAACTCTGGGTCAAGTCCTTTGCCCACCCCTTCCAAAGTAGAAAAAGCCCGCATCACAAAAGTGAAGGTAGCGGGAAAGCGAAAAGGCTGGTCGTAGGCGATCTCGTACAAATCGTCAGTAATCTCGGCCACGGACTGATTTTCAAAGGGCTGGTCCATAAAATGATCCAGCATGTACTGTACAGACCGGCGCACCGGCCCCATGTCGTCTGTCGGCGAGAGAGCACCTAATTCTACCAGAGCCGTCACCACCCGGTCGCCGCTTTTTTGGGCGATGCCAAAAAACAGCTGCATCAGTTTTTCGCGGATGTCGCTCCTGACGCGGCCCATCATGCCGAAATCGTAGAAAATCAGGGCCCCTTCCGGGCTGACAGCGATATTGCCCGGGTGGGGGTCGGCGTGGAAAAAGCCGTCATTGAGCAGCTGCTGCAGGTATGCCCTGGCTCCCAGGTTAGCCAGCAGCTTGCGGTCCAGACCGGCAGCCTCCAAAGCTTCGTAGTGGCTAATTTTAATTCCCGGCATGTATTCCAGGGTTAACACCCTAAGCGAGGCATAGCGCCAGTAGACGCGAGGCACCCGCACCCAGTCGTAGCCCCGGAAGTTGCGGCGAAAGGTATCCGCATTGCGGCCTTCATTGATATAATCTATTTCTTCGTAAAGAATCTTGCAGCACTCGGCGTGGATGCCCATCCAGTCCCGGCCTTTGCCCCACTCCGGATGGTTTTGAAAGTAGCGAGCTATTCCCTTAGCGATATCCAAATCAATGTCAAACAGCTGCCGCAGTCCAGCTCGCTGCACCTTAACCACAACTTCTTCGCCGGAGTGGAGTTGGGCCTTGTGCACCTGTCCGAGACTGGCAGCCGCCAGGGGAATCGGGTCAAAACTGCGGTAGAGTTGGGAAATCGGCTTTCCCAAGTCCTGCTCAACAATCCGTTCCACCTGCTCGTAACTGAAAGCCGGCACCTTATCTTGGAGCTTAGAGAGTTCCTCGACGTATTCCGTGGGGATGATATCGGCCCGCGTCGAGAACAGCTGCCCCACCTTAATAAAAGTCGGTCCGAGTTCCAGCAGTGTTTCTCGAATCCAGACTGCTTGGTCGCGGCGTCTGGCCTTCTGTTTGGCTTCAGTGAAGCCGCCCGCATAAGTCCAAGGTTTACTGTTACGCCATATATCGGCCATCAACATTAAAACAAACGTCCAAATTTCGATGAAGCGCCGGCGATGGGAGTAACCTTCGCGATTCCAGCGGTAAGCCCTATCAAAGTTGGGTTTGACGAGAAGTCGAGGCCAGGCTATCCCTTGGGCGGACGCAGCGCCATTCAAAGTGCCTTTGGCACTGAGGCTTTCAGAACGCGACCCGTTTATGCTGAGTGCGTCAGCATTCGCCTTGCGCTCGGCATATTGCTTGCGGGTGAGTTGGTCATCAGGGAGAGCAGACACTCAGTTTCCTAACTTATTTTTTCAGGTGATTGACGAGATTTCGTTTTCAGTTTTGAGGAATGAGGAATGAGGAATGAGTTTTTCGTATTATTTCTTATTTTAAACTCATTCCTCATGCCTGATAACTTGGGCTGCGGGCGGGCTTGGGACTTAAACAGACCGGCGGCGATAGCTTGCTAGCTGAGTTCGCAGCTGAGCGATTTCTGCCCGCAGCTCATCAATAGTGGCTTGGAGGTCAGGGCCAGGTGAATCAGGCCCGGAGGGCGCAGAGTCCGGCACGCGGTTGGCGGTGGCAGTTTCGGCTTCAACACTGGCTCGATCGAGGACTTGAGCGGTGAACTGCCGCAAGCGCTCCCGCTGCTCGGCATCAAATTTGCCGAGGTCGCTGAGGGCGGTGGTCAAGGTTTTTTCGAGCTGTTCGTTGAGCGCTTCAGCCAGGGCTCTGCCAACAAAAAAGGCATGGACTAGGGAATTACTCATAAAAAAACTCTGTGCCTGTCAGCAACAAATTATAACCTGCCCTCTAAAATGATGCCCGTTCCGGGCGTGAAGCTGGGGTCATAGGAAGGCACCTCTAAAAAGGGCTGGGGTGCTGGTGTGTCTGCCTGTGTGCCAGACGGCAGGACGGAAGACACCGGCTCGGGAGTGTGTCGCTTGGGCAGGGTGAGGGTCTTTTTGAGTGGGGTGCCGGTCAGGGGAGTGGCACTTTCAGCGGCATCGGGACTCGGGAAAGGCGCGGCGGAGGCCGTTTCGGCGGCGCTTAAAGCCTCGGGGGCGGGATTGGGGTAGTCCGAGGGCTGAGCGCCGAGTTGATCGGAGTCACTCTCCTGCTGCTGGAATGGCTCAGAAGCAGGTGGGGCTGTTAGGTCGGTCTCGCTCTCGGCTGAAGGGCTTTCCGTGCCGGTGGCATCTGCGTGTTGGGCGGCGGGATCTGAGCCGGGCCAGTCGTTGCGGGCTGGAAAGGACTGGTCAGCGTGAAACAGGGTAGAACCGGGCTGACCTGCGCTGTTAAACCGGAGTGCCAAGCCGGTGCCGGCACCGGCTGCCCCTGCGACAGCGGCAGTGACGATGAAGGCTACGGGAACCCAGCGCCGCGATGGCTGTGAAGCGGCTGGCTCTGGATCGCCGTCGTCCTGCCTGCCTTCTTGAGTGCTGGGGGCTGGCTGTGAGTCAGGCGCAGCAGATAGGGTTTCTGCTGGTTCGCGGGCGCGGTCTGCAGCAGGGTGCGCAGGTGCCGGCGCTTGAGTGGGGAAGGGCACAGGAACAACACATGAATCGAAAAGTGGCAGACTTTCCCGAACCTGGGGATCTTGCCAATTTGGCGTCACTGCCCTTGGCTTGGGGGCGGACGGTGCCGGGGGCTGGCTCGAATTTGGCCTCACATCCTGGAATTCCCCGAAAATCCAGAAATCCGCCCCTCCAAAGCTGGCTGTATTGCTGTCAGTGTGGGATCGGCTCTGGGACTGTCTGGCTGGCGGTCGGGGGGGAGCGGACTCTGCGGGAAGCTGCGGCGCGTCTGTCTCAGTGCCGGTGCGGCTGCCATTTGGGTCTTTGAACACCAATATTTCGCGTTTAGCCCCATCTGCCACTGTTGAGCTGGGTTGGTGCGCCAAGCTCTGGGTGTTTGTGGCTGTTTGCGGTTGCGGCAAGAGTTCCAGCCACTCTTCGACGGTTTGTGCCCGCCGGTGGGGTTTTATCTGCAAGCCCTGGCGAATGGCCTGTTTGACGGCTTGGCTGAGGTTGAGCTGCAGCTGCCGCCTCTCTGGGAGGGAGACGGGATTCGACGCAGCTGCGGTTTTTGTTCGCGTCACCCGCAGGGGTGCCGCCACCGGCGGGAACCCGATCAGCAGGCAGTAAAGGGTGGCGGCGAGAGCGTAAATATCGGTAGCCGGGGTGCGGGGCGCTGTTGGCAGGTACAGCTCAACCGGCGCGTACCCCGCTGAGAGGCTGGCGCGGTTTCTGTCCACTCCCAGAGTTAACTCGCAGGCGTAGCTGAAGTCTGTCAGCACTGCGGTATTGCTTCCCTGGCGCAGGATGATGTTTTGCGGTTTGATGTCCAGGTGCAGTAAACCGGTCTGGTGAGCCAAGCTCAAGCCCGCGCCAATCTGGCGAATGTAGTGAATGGCTGTCGCTTCTGGCAGCGGCTGACTGTCTGTGATTTGGGCCAGGGTCTGGCCCGGAATGTATTCCATAACCGCATAAAACAGTCCGGCTTCCTCGAAACAGTCGCGAACTCGGACGAGATGGGGGTGCTGGCACTCGAGCAGCTTCTGTGTTCGGGCGAGGAATTGCTTGTGAAACTGCTCAAAGTCGGGATGCTGGCGCGAGCGGGCGCTGAGGGTTTTGATGGCCACTGGCAGGTTCGACTCCACCTGGGTGGCGCGATAGGTAATGCCAAATTTACCTTGGCCCATGCTGTCAGTCAAGAGCGCCTCAATGGCGTATTGGCCATTTTTCAGGACTCTGCCGGCTGGTAAGCTGTTCATAAATATCCTCTCTGCCAGTTTTTTCCCACCTATGCTACCGCGACGGTGGCACTGCCGCCTTGCCATTTATGCAATGTAAAGATTTGGCCCGAATGCCGGTGGCCGGTGCGGCGCTGAAGAAAGCGCATCATCTAGCTTCTCCGAGCTCGGGCAGTTTCGGGAAAAACACCAGCACGCTCTGCATTTCAGCGGTATCCCGAACTCGGAGAGGGGGTGAGGGGGTGTCTGTTGTAGAGACAAGGGCATGTCTTTGTCTCTACAGGCGGCGCTAGTCCTAAACCTACCAGGCACCGGCAATTTTATTTTGGGAAGAGAGTAAGAATTCTCAGTCCCAGTTCAGGCTTAGAGCGAATTTATAAAGTAACTGTTAAGACAATTACTTTATAATTATAAACCCGCTCTAACCCGCTCTGAAAAATCGCGCCCGGTGCCCTGTGCCACGAGATTCTCTCAAAGGAACAGCGCCTTGGTGCGTAACGGCGCAATGAATAATATAGTTTCCGGTGTGTCAAAATTAAGACTGCGGGAGTTACCGTGCGGTTGCGCGGGGGGCGCCGCCCGATCTTAGAACAAGCAAGTAACCGGAAGTGATATTACTTCACCCTGCCGGCCCGCCGTGGCCATTCCGGAGCGGATCGGGTGTTACCGAGATCGCAAACCCAGAGAGCCCGGCCTCACGGGTGGGAAGTGTTATGTTTTGTAAAGTAATATTAAAGATTTCTATATAGCCCCCGGCTGGTTGATAAAGCGTATATGAATCAAGAGCAGATTGAGAGGCACCTGCAGCGGTTAAAGGAGGAGCGGGAACTCATCCTCAACCAAGTGGACAATGCGATTGCGCTGTTTGACCAAACCGACCGCCTGGTTTTGTTCAATCGAAAACTGGCGGAGATTTGGGGGCTATCACCCGATTGGCTGAAAACACAGCCGCACAGTGACGCCGTATTTGCCGAAGTCGTGGAGGGGGGCTACTGGTCAGCCGAGCTTGGGGAGCAGGTGCGACAAGCCCTCGACCGAGCCGAAACCGAGAGCGTTTCCCTCTATCTAGAACAAGCCAACGGCATCTCCCTAGAAGTTTACACCACCACCACCTCCGATGGGGGACGGCTGTTTACCTTTCGGGACGTTACCAGCTACAAACGCTCCCAAGCCAGCTTGAATGACGAGGTGAGGCGTCTGAGATTTTTGCTGGGCTTGACGGAACGGCTGCAAGCCTCCGGGGACTTGCGGGAAATTGGCCAGTTCGCTCTCAGCTACCTGGTGCAAGCGATGAATGCCGCCTTCGGAGATGTCAAAGTCATTAGCGGGGAGGGGGCGGAGCGCTACGCCTGCGTCCTCACCAATGAGATCTCCGGTCACTTTCTCGCCACTTACGGCGAGCCGGCGGTTGCCGAAATGCAGGCGCTGCTGGAGCGGGGAATTCCCTACGGACAGGGTCTGCTCTGGGACGTGGTAGAAACCGGCTTGCCCCTATTTGTGGAGGACTACCAAAACCACCCCAAGTCAGTGCCGGGATTTCGCAGTTCCGCGATTGGCCAGCTGGGGATTTTTCCCATTCCTTCCACCACCGGCACGATTATCGGCGTGCTCACCCTGGAATCGCGCAACCTGCAAAAACTGCAGGACGCCCCGCAGCAGGACATGCTGCTGGCCGCCTGCCGCACGCTGGGGGTGGCCATCGAACGCGCCCGCGCCCAAGAGCACCTGCGCCAGATGAATCAGGACCTGGAGCGGGCGTCCCAGCTGAAATCCGAGTTTCTGGCGGCGATGTCCCACGAACTGCGGACGCCTCTCAACAGCATTTTGGGCTTTTCCGACTTGCTGCTGCGGCAAACCGCCGGCTCTCTGACGCCTCGCCAAATCAATCACGTCAAGGCGATTGACAAAAGTGGCCAGCACCTGCTGCAGCTGATTAATGACATTCTCGACCTTTCCAAAATAGAAGCCGGCAAAGTCGAGCTGAACTTGGAGCCGGTTTGCGTTCAAGAACTGTGCAGCCAGTGCTTGAAAATGATTCAACCCCGCGCCGAAGCCAAGGCTATCGCTCTGTCCCTGGAAGTGGATTACCGGCTCAGCCAGGTGCTGCTCGACGAAAGGCGGGTGCGGCAAATCCTGATCAACTTGCTCTCCAATGCCGTCAAATTTACCCCAGACAGGGGAAAAGTCAAGCTGGCGGGACGGCTGGCTTATGGCAGCGATCTGGCCCAGGACATCCGGCCCGACCGCAGTCCAATCAATCCCAGCACGGCTTACCTGTGTCTGGAGGTGAGCGACTCCGGAATCGGTGTGCCGCCTGAAAAGTGGCACTTGCTGTTCCGCCCCTTCCAGCAGGTGGACGCTTCCCTGACGCGCCGCCATGAGGGCACCGGCTTGGGGCTGGCGCTGACCAAGCGGCTGGCGGAACTTCACGGGGGGACGGTTTCGTTCCAGTCGGTTGCGGGTGAGGGGAGCATTTTTCGGGTGTGGCTGCCGGTGAAAGTGCCGCGCGTCGAGGTGCCTGCCTCGAAAAACCAGGAGGCCAACTCGTGGCGCTTGAGTTCGGGTGCCGGTGGTGCTGAAATCGAGGCCGGTGCCAAGCGCGTCTTGGTGGTGGAAGACCAGCCGCTCAACCAAATTCTGATCGCTGAGCTGCTGGAATCGCAGGGGTACATGGTGGAGCTGATCGGCGACGGCGCTGCTATGCAGGAGACGATTCACTCGTCTCTGGTGAAGCTGGAGCTGTTGCCCGACCTGATTTTAATGGATATTCAGCTGCCGGACGTGGATGGGTTGGAGCTGATCCGCCAGCTGAAGGCTCATCCGCTGTGGAAGGGGGTGCCGGTGGTGGCGTGCACCGCCGCCGCAATGCCGGGAGATCGGGAGCGCTGCTTCCAAGCCGGTGCTGACGGGTATTTGAGCAAGCCTCTGGATCTCAATCACGCGATCGACACTGTGGAATCTTTTATCGGTTCGGATTAAGATAGAGCCGAACGCCACTGGGCTGCGGTAATAACCTCACCCCCTAACCCCCTCTCCGCTCACGGAGAGGGGGGATAAGAAAAATGTGAGGTTGTATTTGGACACTTCTAAACTTAAGAAACCAGGTTTATTGAAGAAACCTGGTTTCTTAACAGCTTTATAAGAAAGGCAATGTTACGTTTAATTATGCCGGCATAATTAGGGACTTTAACCTGTACCGCACTGCCGAATATATCTTCACCGCCATGCCAAACAACCTGCCCTGCATTCTGCTTGTGGATGATCAGCCTAGCAATTTATATTTGCTTGAAGAGTTATTGCAATCAGAAGGGTACGCGACTCTCTCCGCTGAGTCAGGTGCGCAAGCGCTGGCGGTGGCAAAGGAGTCCCCACCGGCGCTAATTTTGCTGGACGTGATGATGCCGGATCTGGATGGCTTTGAGGTTTGCCGGCGGCTGCGGGAAGATGCTATTCTAATGGCGGTGCCGGTGATTTTTCTGACGGCGCTGGAGGATGAGGACTCCAGGATAAAGGGACTGGAGATGATGGGAGATGCCTACCTCACCAAGCCGGTGAAAAGCAATCTGCTGCTGGCGAAGATTGCCAGCACGTTGCGGTTGCGGGCGATGCGCGAGCAGCACTTGCAATTGCAGCTCAGCCAGCAGCTTCAGGAAAAAAACAAGCGCAATCTTTCCGCAGCTTGGCAAATCAATCAAGCGCTGACGGAAAAGTTCCGCCTGTTTGTGCCGGAACAATTTCTGCAGCGGATTGCGCCGGCTGGGGTGGAGTCGATTCAGCTGGGAAATGCGAAAGAAGAAGAGATTTCGATTCTGTTTTGCGACATTCGCGGGTTTACTGCGATCGCGGAATCTCAGGATGCGGCGGATACGTTTAAGTGGCTGAATGCGTTTTTCACTCAGATGAATCAAGCTATCGCCTCCCAGCACGGTTTCATTGATAAATTCCTGGGAGATGCGATTATGGCGGTGTTTGACCGGCAGGGGCACCACGCGCAAGACGCGCTGACGGCGGCGGTGATGATGCGGCAAAGCCTGCGCGAGTTTAATGATAGCAGAGTTTTGTTCAATTTGCAAGTGCCGGTGAATATTGGGATTGGAATTCACACCGGCAGGGGTTTGATTGGCACCCTGGGCTCTAATTCTCGGATGGATTCTACGGTGATTGGGGATGTGGTGAATACTGCCTCTCGCTTGGAAGAGCTGACGAAGGTTTACGGGTGCGGGGTGATTGTCAGCGAGGCTGTGGTGAGCCGGCTGACTAACCCCTCCCTGTTTGACTTGCGCTTCCTTGACCGAGTGACTCCTCGCGGAAAGCAGCAGGCGCTGGATATTTATGAAGCGATCTGTGCGCAAACCTGTGTTTTCAATGAGTCTGGCGATGCTGCCGGTTTTTGAGGCGCTTCTTCCACAGTATCACCCGGACTGGCAATATCGAGTTCGGGGCAAAGGATAGATATAGGACTTAGGCAGAAACCGGGTTTCTCAACCAGCAGTCTTGACTTTCAGCCCTCGTTCCAGAACCAGAAACCCGGTTTCTTTCATAGTTGTGCGCCAGTCCCGACATATCTGTAAATTTAGAGACGGTTTATAAAGAAAAGTGAAGGAGCCAGAAACCGGGTTTCTTGTGGCTGTGGGCCATTACATATCACTCGATCCAGCAAAAGAAACCCGGTTTCTCACCCCCTGGCGGCCTTAACAATTATTTATAAACAGTCTCTAAGGGCTGTAAATTGTTGTGTTTGCTTCATGTTTTTAGGTGGGGGTCTTCTGGACTTGACCGGCCTGTCTTGACAAAAAGGACAAAGTAGTGGGGATGGCTATCCATCGCTGCTCTCTCACAGCCGCCAGCTACGCTATCTGTAGAGTTGGCCAATTTCACGAACCGCTAAAAAAATTAGCGAACCGGCAGGTGCTCAACCGACCTTCGCTCACTCTATAATGGAGTCAAAGTCAATCTACAAATTCGCCTCTCCGGCTTGGTTTTCACCCTCACCCCCTTAACCCCCCTCTCCCGCCCTGGGAGAGGGGGGAAAAATAAAGAATTCGGTTGGGGGTGGAGGGGAGTGCAAAAATGGGATGCTCCCCTCTGGCACTAGATTAGATGTTTAGAAAACATATTCTTTTCAATGAGAAGGCAGCAATGACCGGCAATCCAGATTCCTATCCCCGTCTACCTTTAGGAGCCTCTTCTCAAGGTGGAGCGGACTGGACACGATTAGACCATTTATTAGCCCAAAAAGACTGGAAAGAAGCGGATTGGGAAACGCGCCGGCTGATGCTATTCATTGCGGTTGCAGACCGTCGGAGAGATTGTCTGCTGACCGAAAACGATATCCGCCAATTTCCTTGCGCTGACCTTGTTAAGATAAACCGGCTTTGGGTGGCTCGCAGTCAGGGACGTTTTGGCTTTAGCGTGATTAAACACATTTATCACGAACTTGACTGTGACTACCACCAATTAGCTGAGAGAGTGGGGTGGCGGAAAGGGGACAAATGGATCAAATACGATGAGATAATGTTTGCAAGTGCTGCCCCTGCAGGGCATTTGCCCATTACTTGGCTCGTGCCCTCGACTTTTTCGATGTATTGGCTGGCCCGTTTCGCTTCTGCCGGCTGGCGATTGCTGTTGCAAAAGGCTGCTGACTGCAATTTGTAGGTGGCTCTCAAAAAACTTTAGTTTTGTTCCCAGGCGGGCAGCCCAAGAACGAGGTAAGCTGGAAACGAGGTAAGGGAGGCTCCGTCTCTCAACTATTAAACTCAGATTCAAGAGGTAAAACTGTGGCTCATCTTAACAAGCGCCGGCCCGAAAATGTCACCGGCGACTTTTATGTCGATAGCACCTGCATTGACTGCGATACATGCCGGTGGATGGCACCGGCAGTATTTCACAGTGACGGCGAGCAGTCAGCGGTTTACCACCAGCCGGCTAACCCCACCGAACGGCTGCAAGCCATGCAGGCGCTCTTATCTTGCCCCACCGCTTCTATCGGCACCGTCGAAAAGCCAAAGGATATTAAAGACGCCCAGCAGACTTTCCCCCTTTTAGTGGCTGAAAATATCTACCACTGCGGCTATCATTCTGAGGATTCTTTCGCCGCTACCAGCTACTTCATTGTGCGGGAAGAAGGGAATATTTTAGTCGATTCTCCCCGGTTTGCGCCTCCGCTAGTCAAGCGACTGGAGGAGATGGGTGGAATTAAGTACATGTACCTCACCCACCGGGATGATGTGGCGGATCACCGCAAGTACAGAGAGCATTTTGGGTGCCAGCGAATCCTGCACGCTGACGAAATCAGCACCGGCACGAGGGATGTGGAAATACAACTGACTGGAGATGAGCCGGTGGAATTCGCTCCCGACCTGCTGATTATTCCGGTTCCCGGTCACACCAAAGGTCACACGGTTTTGCTGTATAATAACAGATACCTTTTCAGCGGCGATCATCTCGCCTGGGCTGACGAAGTTGGCCGGCTGGTTGCCTTCCGCGACGTTTGCTGGTACTCTTGGGCAGAACAGCTCAAATCGATGCGCCGGCTGGCTAACTACTCCTTCGAGTGGGTGCTCCCCGGTCACGGTCGGCGGTATCATGCAGATGGCGAAACAGTGCGCCGGCAACTGCAGGAGTGCGTTGCCTGGATGGAGGCGAATTAGCAGCAGCAGTAGGGTGCGTTCCGCCTGAGAGCAATCCGGTTGTATGGAGTGCTGGAAAAAGCGGAACGCACCCTAACTCTGGGAACTGATAAACTACAAACTTTGGGCTAAAGCCCAACTACAAACTTTGGGCTAAAGCCCAACTGGAAACTTTGGGCTAAAGCCCAACTACAAACTTTGGGCTAAAGCCCTACTACAAACTTTGGGCTAAAGCCCAACTACAAACTTTGGGCTAAAGCCCAACTACAAACGGGGTGGGGGGAAATCACCCTTCAGTTCAGTTTTTCGCCCGTGTGATTTCAACGGTAATGTTGCCGCTAAAATCGGGGATGGGGGCAGCCGGCTTGCTCAAGCGGACTTGGACTTTCCCCACCCGCTCGTCTTCCAACATAGCCTCTGCAATTTCCGCAGCCACTCTTTCTATCAAAGCAAACTTAGAGGTTTTTAGCAAGTGCTGCACCGTTGAAATCGCCTTGCGGTAATCGAGGGTGTCTTCGATGCGGTCGCTTTTGCCTGCCGGCGATAAATCCAGCCAGAGGGTGAGGTCTACTTCAAACCACTGACCGAGCACTTGCTCCTCTGGCAAGTAGCCGGTGTATCCATAACAGCGAATGCCGGTGAGTTGAATTGAATCCATTGTTAGCACTCTTAGGTAGGAAGCAAATCACTTGTCTTTGAGCTTTCTAGCCCCACAAGCGGCGTACTTAAATCATCAATGTTGCCCAGGATTGTCTGGCAAAGTTCATCCAGGGGCAGGTCATTGGGGTCGTAACCGAAAGGATTTTCGATTTCATTGCCAATTTCCTCCACCCCAAACAAAACGAAACTAATTAAAACAACCATCAAGCCAGTCCACAACTTCAAGCTTTCCACAAATTTAAAAGGCAATGCAATACAATATATCAGCAAGACGCGCTTGAGGTAAATCGCGTAAGCAGGTGGGATTGGGGTGGTCAAAATCCGCAGCGCTGACGCGCCGCTAGCGCTAACGCAGCCGGTTAACGCCTCTACCAGACTGTCCAGCAACTTATTCATAGCCATCAGCTGGTTGCTGTTCAAGCAATGCCGGTCGTGCTGCTGCTGCAGGTAAGCCCCAACCCAGCGAACCACTTCTAGCGGTGGGCTTTTCACACTTTTGAGCTTGAGAGATAGGTCGGCGTCCACCAACTCCTCTAACTCGCCGCTCACCGGCTCTTGTCGCAGGCGCAACTTAGTCACCACGGCAAAGGCAGCCAATAACCGCAGGACAGCCGCTTTCTTCTCTCTGTCTGCCGGTTCAACTTCCGCAACCCCCACCCAGATTTGCCGCGCTAAGTTGCGGACACTAACAACGATAGTCCCCCAGTTTTTCCGGCCTTCCCAAAATCTGTCGTAAGCCGTGTTCGTCCGAAACACCAATAATAAGCCTAAAATCAGATTGAAGACCACATTGCTAATGACACTCCCCAAGACGCGCCACTCTAAAGGGACTTCAAAATAATAGAGCAGAGACACAATAAATCCAAACCCACCGCACAAGAGGGCGCGAGGGAAAACAGTGAGAGCGACCGAGCCGCGCAACTGGAAAGCGAGTCGAAACCATTCCATTTTAGAGTTTTTAGGTGTTAGTTGTTAGTGGGGAAGGAATGGGATAATTTGGCGTTGGGCAGGAGAACTCAGGAACAGAAACAATTCCCAATCCCCAAATCCCCAAATCCCGGCCCAATTTCCAATTCCCAATTCCCCAAACCCTATCTTACAAATCTTTGTGACTGAAAGGTTTAGCATCCTTGCCAGAATAAGTGGCCACAACCTGACCGTCACCGGCAAGCTGGTATTTGTAGGTCACCAGTCCTTCCAAACCAACGGGTCCGCGAGGCGGCATTTTCTGGGTGCTAATGCCCACTTCTGCGCCGAAGCCGTAGCGGAAGCCATCCGCAAAGCGCGTTGAGCAGTTGTGGAAAACACCGGCAGCATCAACTTGCGCCAGAAACTTGCCAGCAGCTTCCCTATCTTCCGTTACAATCGCATCCGTGTGTTTCGACCCGTAAGTATTGATGTGGTCAATCGCCTCCTCTAAAGAATCTACCACCTTAATCGCCAGAATCAAATCGCTGTACTCCGTCGCCCAGTCGGCTTCTGCTGCCGGTGACACACTGACAGTGGCGCGGGTGCGCTCATCCCCCCGCAACTCGACGTTGCGCTGCTGCAGCGCAGCAACAGCCACCGGCAAGAATTCGGGGGCGATGCGGGAGTGGACAAGCATGGTTTCAATGGCGTTGCAGGCGGCTGGGTACTGGGTTTTAGCGTCAACGGCAATATTCACCGCCTTTTCGATGTCAGCTGACTTGTCCACATAGAGGTGACAAATCCCCTCAGCATGTCCCAGCACGGGGATGCGGGTATTTTCCTGCACGAAGCGGACAAACGAGTTAGATCCTCTGGGTATAATCAGATCGACACACTCATCCAGTTTCAGCAGCGCCAGAGTTTCCTCTCTCGTTGTCAGCAACTGCACTGCAGCGGGGTCAACCGCACTCTCCGCCAGCCCTTGGTGAATCGCCCTCACCAGCTGGGTGCAAGAGTGTGCCGCTTCCTGTCCGCCTTTGAGGATAGCGCCGTTGCCCGACTTGATTGCCAGACTGGTAATTTGAATCACCGCATCGGGGCGGGCTTCAAAAATCACGCCCAGCACTCCTAGCGGACAGGCGACGCGCTTGAGGACGAGCCCATCATCCAGCTGCCGGTGAATCCCCACCGCACCGACTGGATCGGGGAGTCGCCCCACATCTCGCACGCCGGCAATCGCGGCTTTTAGCTTGGTTTCATCCAACTTTAGCCGGCTGTACAGCGGTTTGGGAATGCCGGCGGCCTCAGCGGCTTGGCAGTCCGCTGCATTCGCGGCCAAAATGTCACCACCGGCTGCTTCCAGCGCCCGCGCAATCGCTTCGATTGCTTGATTTTTCTCGCTTGTGGGGAGAATGGCCAGCCGCCGCGCCGCTTGACGGGTCTGCTGAGCAATTTTAAGTAGGGGAGGGGTTCCGACTTGGACTGTGGTCATGGTTTCGCAATCAAGGCAAGCGCATCTACCAAAGTTTAACAAAAGATGAAAAATTTTTTTCTTTCCGAGCCTGAATAATTCAGGATTTTTTAAGGTTCTGCTAGCCGCTTTTCACGTTCATAAAGCCCCCTCTCCCCTGGTGGGACAGGGTGTGGGGGGTGAGGGGGAGCGGGCAAATCGAAAGATTCCATAAAAAAGTTGCCACACTGGTTTAAAAAGCGTCACAATAAACGGCAGTGAGCAGCAACTTAGAGATAAGTTTAACTGCCCGTCTATGTCTTTAGACAGAGAGGCTTTATAGCTGGCGAGTGAGGCCAAAAAGATGTGTGTTATTTACCATTTATAAATAAGGGTGTCGGGCAGTGTAAAGAGCTTTGCCCAGCTTGTTACTGATGAGGCTAAATGGTGCTTTGTCAGGGTTGCCAAACAATTTTATAGAGAGTTTCACAAGTTATTCAGTTTTGAGCGCTAAGCTTGAAAATAGAGCCTGTAAAGGAACAGGATTTGACGGGAGTGGCGAGGTCTGCTGCGGACGATCCCTCTGAGGGGAGTAGAGATCCCCCGTGAAAATCGGTGATATCTCACTCGTTCAATCTCTTGAGCCGCTCCACTTAACTGTCGCCTCTCACTGGTGGAGCGCTATTCAAGGTTTGGGTAGGGGCGCGTTTATTGAAGATATCTGCGGGTGGCAAAGGATAGCTGCACCCCAACCCTGCAGCTCGGCAGCCATTCCCCACCAAACGGGCAGCCGGCAATATCCCCCAAACAGGGTGGGACAGATGTAATTATCACCTACTTCCTCATCACTGGCAAAGGAGGCCAGAAAAACAATGATAGCCCTTTCTGAGAATAAATTAGCGAACTCTTATTGCCAACAAATTACGTCGATGGATTCTCGCTCAGTTTCGACAGCACCGAAGCGCATCCTGGTGATTGATGATGAGGAGGACATCCGGGAAGTGACCAAGCTGTGTCTGGAAATGATGGGAGGGTGGGAAGTCAGCACGGCAGATTCCGGCAGACAGGGACTGGCACTAGCCGCAGCCGAACAGCCAGACGCTATCATTCTAGACCTGATGATGCCCGAGCTGGACGGAGTGGCCACCTTGAGCCGGCTGCAAGCCAATCCCACAACAGAACACATCCCCGTGATTTTCTTAACCGCCCACATACAGGCATCTAACCGGCGCGGCTTCTCGGAGTTGGGAGCTACAGCGGTGATGCCCAAGCCCTTCGATCCGATCGCCCTCGCTAGCCAGGTGGCGAGAATTCTCGGCTGGAACCAGTCAGACCGCCGGTAGTGGGCGCAACAAGGGCGAGTGCGGTTTGTCCCGCAACAGATCAAAATTAAGGCCGTCACCATCAAACTGCAGGTAAGTAGTAGGGGCGGGTTTACTTTTGATATCTGTGGGTTCTGTGAAAGTATTTATAAACCCGCCCCGGTTGAGAAACCCGGTTTCTTCAAGGAACCGGGTTTCTTTGTGGTTTCTTTATGAAAAACTGGAGGTAATGAATTCAAAACTCCCTATGTCTTACGAGCGAGAAAAACAAGTCGCCATCTCGGCAGTTTTGGCTGCAGCCAAACTGTGCGAGCGAGTCCGCCGCGACATACCGGTTGCCATCGAAAAGAAGGACAAAAGCCCCGTCACGGTGGCCGATTATGGCTCCCAGGCGGTAATTTGCCAAGCCCTAGGGGAGGCGTTTCCGGACGATCCAGTGGTGGCGGAGGAGGACACCGCTGAGCTGCGCCAGCCGGCAGCGGCAGACACCTTGACAAAAATCACAAATTATGTTAAAGACTTACTTCCCGATGCGACGCCGGAGAAAGTGGTGAGCTGGATAGATCGGGGGAATGGCCAGGTGGGGCGGCGCTTCTGGACGCTAGACCCGATCGACGGTACGAAAGGGTTTTTGCGTCAGGACCAGTATGCGGTGGCGCTGGCGCTGGTGGAAGCAGGTTCGGTGAGGGTGGGGGTGCTCGGCTGTCCGGCGCTGACTGCCGGTGGTGAAACCGGCGTGCTGTTTGTGGCGGTGCGGGGGGAGGGGGCGTTTGCGGTGCCGCTTGCCGGTGGGGAGCCGCGCCGGATTCAGGTTTCTGGCGCGGATGCCGGCAATCTGCGCTTTTTGCAGAGTGTGGAAGCCTCTCACGGCGACCCGTCTCGACAGGAGGCGGTGGCCTTGGCTGCCGGCATTACCGCGCCGCCTCTCCGCATGGACTCTCAAGCTAAATACGGAGCTGTGGCGTGCGGGATGGGGGCTCTTTACTTGCGCCTGCCGTGGCCCGAGAAGCCGGACTACCGGGAGAATATTTGGGATCACGCGGCGGGGGCGATTGTGGTGGAGGAAGCCGGCGGGCGGGTGACGGACATGTACGGCAAGCCCCTGAATTTCTCCGCCGGCAGCAAGATGGCCGACAACCGGGGGGCGATCGCCACCAATGGCGCGATTCACGACAGGGTGCTGGCGGCGCTGCGGGAGTCTTGAACTTTTCGGGATCGGGGCAATCGCGGGGGGATTGCCCCTACAAAGAATGAAACAGCCCCCCTTCCTCAGGGGGGACAGGAGATGGGGGGCTGGGGAAATGGGGGGTTGAGAGGTTGGGGGGTTGGGGGGATAGAGCGGAGAAATTTTTCATTCCCCGCACTTGAGGATTCGTCTGCTATTCAGCAGCCTGACAGTCTGCGAGATTCCCACATTTTTCGCATTCTCAGGTTAAAAAATATATAATCTTTGGGTATCTTCTCCATAAAGATGGATAAAATATCCAACTTTTGTGACAAAAAATTAAGATTTCTTGATTCATACTCTCAGACTCTCTACTTCTTTTGCAACAAAACTTGTATGTCACCCAATTCAGGAGCCTTTCAAGCGGGAGTAGAAGCAGCCCAACAGAGACGCTACCCAGAGGCGGTTCAATTGCTGGAAGCTTTTTGTCAGAGTTGTGCCGGCACCGGCTCGTTTGACTGCATCCAGGCGCAGATGTGGCTGGTGAAGGCGTATCAAGGCAGTGGGCAGATAGAGCTGGCGATTGCGCTTTGCCAGCAGATGGCCACCTACGATCTCCCGCAGACAGTCAGCTGGGCGCAGAAAGTCCTGCCGGTGCTGTTGGCGGCTCGGGAAACTCAGCCCTTACCCGCCGCCGAACCGGAACCAACTCCGGAACCAACTCCGAGGGAACCCGCCGAACTGTTCCAAGCCGCCAAGGGCGCACTCAAACAGCGAGATTACTCACAGGCGGTTCCATTACTGGAACAATTTTTGCAAGGGAGCGGGGATACCGAATCCCAAGAGCACTCTCAGGCGCTGATGTGGCTGGTGAAAGCTTATAAAGGCACCGGCCAAGTTGAGTCAGCCCGCCAGTTGTGCGCGCAACTGCTCAACAGCGAGAACGCCCTGGTTAAAAGCTGGGCGCAGCAAACTCTTCCGTCTTTGAGCAAGCCAAAAGCGGCTAAGGCTGAGCCGGCTGAGCCGGCATCCCCGCCGCCAGAGGAGCGGCAAAGCCGGTTTCCCAAGGCGGGGCGAGCGGCTAAAGGGGGCGTGAAACTGGCGATTGCCGGTGTGGCGGGCAATCTGGGTTTGGCTTCTACTGTCACCATCGGGCTGCTTTTCGGCATGGTGCTGGTTTTGTGCCTGAATCTGAAGTTTATCGTCAGCAGCGACAGTCCCTCGACCGGCTTGGGCATCTCGATCGCCGTCACTCTCGTTTTCAATACCGTCACCTTTTTCCTGTCTCCCCTGCTGATGGACTTAACCCAACGCTGGCTCTACGGCACCCGCTGGGTGAGCCTTGCAGAAGTTGAGGGCAAAAGTCCTGAGTCAGCAAGAATCATTCGCCAGGTTTGCCAAACCAAAAACCTCATACAGCCGCGTCTGGGGATTATTGACGACCAAAACCCCACTGCTTTTACCTATGGCGCTCTGCCGAATAGCGCTCGCCTCGTCGTCAGCGAGGGGCTGTTCACCTACCTCTCCGACGATGAAATTGCCACCGTTTACGCCCACGAACTGGGCCACATTGTCCACTGGGACTTTGCGATTATGACGCTGGCGGCGACTCTGCTGCAGATCACCTATCTGATTTACAATTACGCGCGGCGTCTGAGCCAGCACATCGACAACAAGAAAGTCAAAGATGCAGCTAAGAGTGCCGCTACGATGGCTTATGTGTTCCACTTGGTGGGAACGTACTTGGTGCTGTACCTGTCGCGGACGCGGGAATATTTTGCCGACCACTTTGCGGCGCAAGTCACCGGCAACCCGAACGGGCTGTCGCGAGCTTTGGTGAAGATTGCTTATGGCATTCTGGAAGAGGGGGAGCGAGCGCAGCAGCCCAGCCAGCTGGTGGAAGGCACCCGCGCTTTGGGCATTTACGATCCGAAGGCGGCAACTTCCACCGGCACGGCTTACCGCATGGCTGCTCAACCGCAACAAATCGGGCGGGTTTTCTTGTGGGATATGTTTAACCCTTGGGGCTGGTGGATGGAGCTGAGTTCCACTCACCCGCTGACCGGCAAGCGGATTCGGGCGCTGAGCACTTATGCGGAGCAATTGGGGCTGCCGGTGGAATTTGATATGGCTCTGGTGGTGCGAGAGGGCAAAAAGTTGAGCAAGAACAGGCTTTACGGCAGCTTTTTCGCCGATTTGCTCTGCTACCAAGCTGATTTTCTTGGGGGTCTGCTTGGCTTTGCGATTGGCATGAGCCTGTGGGTTGCGTCCGGTAACCCTGCAGTCTGGAAAGCGTTTTTCTGGCTGTGGATGACCGGCATTGGCATAGGAATTTTGGTGAAAAATTGCGCGATGTTTCCCCAACCGGCAAAAGCTGCTAAGTCTGACGTGCTGGCGCTGATGTCTGACCCTTATGCGAGTCCTTTGCGGGGCCGGTTTGTGCAGCTGGAGGGCGAGTTAATCGGTCGCGGAGATGCTGGGTATATAGCGGGTTCTGATTTGAAATTGCAGGATAAGAATGGGATGATTTTCCTGCGCTACGCTTCTCGGTTTGGCCCGCTGGGGAATTTGCTTTTCGGTACGGGTATAGCGAGCAGTTTGATTGGGTCGCAAGTGACTGTGACCGGCTGGTTTCGGCGCGGAGTTGGCCCGTGGTTCGATTTGTTTCGGATGAAAACGGTAGAAGGTAAAACGGTTAACAGCTACCCTCGCTTTTGGAAGCTTGTGATGGGTGTTGGGGCGATAATTTTGGGTTTTGTCTTGCCGGCGCTGGTGTGATGCCGGTGTTTGTAGTTGGGCTTTAGCCCTACAGTTTGTAGTTGGGCTTTAGTCCCACGGTTTGTAGTTGGGCTTTAGCCCCACAAGGCTATCCTGGAAACAGGGCAAATGTTGCCGGTTTCTTAATCCCGAACACCCATATTTTACCGGTGTTCTAGAGCGCCGGTCAAGCCATAAGCTGTTAGGGTTTTAATCTGCTTATTACATAAAGGAGGCAGTCGCTTCGGAGCTGCGCACATGGTCACCAATGAAAATTATAGCGGTTTTCAGTTGGATGAAGTACGTGCCAGAAACCCGGTTTCTTTAAGAAACCGGGTTTCTCAGTACCTCACTCAGATGAAAACCGCTATATGCGCTCTTACGAGGCCCGCCGGTAGGGCTAAAGCCCTACTACAAACCTTTTCAAGTCAGAGCCTCCAGAACCGCGTTCCCAGGCGGAGCCTGGGAACGAGAGATAAGGATTTAGACGCGCTATACCGGCAACTAGGGGAGAAAGCCGGTTTCTTAGGACTGGAGAGTGGACAGCCCGCCGGTCGCATCCAGCGGGGCTGTCCAGTTTATCCCAGAGGGCGACCGGCTTTTTAGGATTCCTCTGCGATTTTCCTGACTTCTTCCACCGGCAAGTTTAGCGCCTGAGCGATCTGCTGTAAGCTTAACCCCATGTCAACCATTCGCGGGATTGCTTCCAACGTGAGTTCCTGGCGACCGTCCTGTTTGGCTTCCTGATAAACCCTGGTTCGTCTTAAATCACCTAATCCCAACATATCCTCAATCTCCTGACGACTTAATTGCGGCAGCTTATAGACCATTATCGTCTCTATTAATTGTAAGACATCCTGCTGGACAGGCGCATCTGCCAGCTGCTGTCTCGCCTGGGAAATCAACCGCCGCGCCTTTTCCCCAGCACTCTCCTGGGATTCCACAACCAACTTCAGCATCCCCAACCCGAGGGAACGCTCTGCTGCTTCCCCTAACTCATCCAAATACACGCGCGTTACCCGCTGACTGGCGAGGAGTTCCCCATATTGCAGGGTTTGTTCCACTTCAAAGCGCCGCGCGGGATAGATGACTGCGGCGTGCCAAGGTTGGGTTTTGGGTTTGTATTGAGAGAGATAGAGGAAGATTTCTCCAAAGAAGCGGAAGTAAAACTCATCGTCGCGGTAAAATTGCACTTCGGCGAAGTAGATGGGCTGTCCGGGCGCACCGGCAGTCGGGCGGAACAGCCCATCCAGGCGGAAGGCGAGTTGTTTGATTTCTACGGAGGTGAACTGATAAGCGCTCGCCTCGGCGGCGTCTCGACCAATCAGTTCAAAAAACGTGCTTGGCAAAACCTGAAATAGGCGATAGAAAATTGAATCTGTTTTCACCTAAATACCTGCGCTATTCTTGGGGAACGATTGAGGGGTAGGTGGGGTGCGTTCCGGAAGGAACGCACCCTACTTGGGGTGCGAGAAAGGGGGTTATTGGGATTGCTGCTTTTGCTTCGCTAGCTGGGCTTTGGCTCGCTCCCAAAGGGCGTCTAGCTCTTCTAGGGTATAATCGGTGAGGGGGCGGTCGGCAAAGGCTTCGACTTTTGAGAGCCGGTGGATAAATTTGTGGTTGGTTTCCTGTAAGGCGGCTGACGGATCTAAATTATACCACCGGGCGAGATTAATTAACACAAACAGGATATCTCCTAATTCGGCTTGCTGCTGCGCTTTATCTTCGTGTTCGAGGGCGTGTTTGAATTCTGCCAGTTCTTCTTCAAATTTCGCCCACACGCCGGCAGCGTCATCCCACTCGAAACCGGCGGCTGCGGCTTTTTCGGAGATTTTCATTCCGGCTGTCAGGGGCGGGAGGGTGCGGGCGTACCGGCTGAGTTTGCGACTGAGGAGTTGGGATTCTTCGCCTGTTTCTCCTTTCTCTGCGGCTTTGATTTGCTCCCAGTTGTGGCGGACTTCCGCAACGCTACTGACTTCGACATCGCCAAAGACGTGGGGGTGCCGGCGAATGAGTTTTTCTGCGATGCCGGTGGCGATTTCTGCGAGGGTAAATTGATTGCTCTCACCGGCAATCTGCGCTTGCAGCACGACTTGCAGCAGCAAGTCGCCGAGTTCTTCTGCGATCGCATCTTTATCGGTGCTGCGAATGGCATCGACTACTTCATAAGCTTCTTCAATTATGTAGGGAATTAGGGTTTCGGGTGTCTGGGCTAAGTCCCAAGGACAGCCGCCGTCGGGGGAGCGCAATTTGGCGACTACTTCAATCAGGCGCTGCAGGGCGGCTAGGGCGGGTGAGAGAGTTCCGGGAACGGTGGTGTGAGGGCTGGACATGGGGGAATTTTGAGATGGGACTGCTTTTAATAATTCTTAACGCGATTTTGGGCCGGTGCCAATCTTGAACCCCACCCCCCAACCCCCTCCCCGCTCGCGGGGAGGGGGAGTAAGAAGTGGGGGTTTCGATGAAGGTAAGCTGTTAGGCTTTTAATCTGTTTGTTGGATAAAGGAGGCAGAGCCTCCAGAGGGGCGTTCCTTTGTTAGTAGGGGCGGGTCCCCGTGCCCGCCCCGGAGCGAGTGGGGAGAGATGGATAGGGCAAATTAAATGCCGAACAGCCTAATTTTTGTGGCGGGGTTTCACCGGCACGGATTTAGACCGGCGGTTCTGGCGACGAGTGGGAGAAGGCGGGCGGTTGCTGGGTTTGGCTGCTGGGGTGAGGGAGTGTCGCTGTTTTTTGAAGCGCTTGTAGGCTGAGCCGGCCCAGTCGCTGAGGTAGTGGCTCATCGCGCCGAGCTCCAAACCGGCAAACAGGGCGATCCACTCGGCACAGTGCTGCTGGAAAGACAGGGCAACGGCAGCGCCGGCTGAGTGCCAATTCCAGTGCCAGCCCCAGAACAGTTTGCCGGCGGCGGCGACAAAAATCCACAGGGCGGCGATCCAGGAAGCGAGGTAGAATACTCGCAGGGCTGTCCCGAGGACTGGCCCGTGGGAGAGAAACGAGCGGTGGCGCAGGTTCTGCTGGTAAGGCAGCCAGATCCAGCGCAGCCACCCCCAGCGCTGGAATTGCCGGGAGTGGATATCGAGGTCTGGGCCAAACATCAGCCCGCCAAACAAGAAGCCGGTGGCAACTAATAAGGTGAGGTTGCCATTACGGGTGAGGCTGAAGCTCAAACCGGCCACTGCCGGCAAGCTCCACAGGGTAATGCGGTCATGGGTGCGACCAGAGGGCATTAAGGATTTTGGGGGGTTGGACTTGGGGCGGAATTGTTGGGAAAAAAATTAGCTGGGGGGTGCTTGCTTTTTTTCGTGCAGTCTGTTATATTATATTTCTGTGAGTCAAACCGGGCGGTTAACTCAGCGGTAGAGTATCTGCCTTACAAGCAGAGAGCCACAGGTTCAAATCCTGTACTGCCCATAAGTGTGTGGAACGTTTGGGACAGGCGAGACGCCTGTCCTGCGTTTATGTGTTTTGGACAGGCGAGACGTGTCCTACGTCTATGTGTGGTGAGTTACGCAAAGCAGGAACGCAACCTGGTGGTGAAATAAAAGATATGACAGCTTCTGACGATGGGCTGCTATACGCACCGGCAACTGAGCGCAACCGAGGGCCAATTCTTGCGGTTTTGCAGCGGGTTTTGCCGGCTGCGGGTACGGTTTTGGAAATAGCGAGCGGAACGGGTGAGCACGCGGTCTTTTTTGCGCCGCGCCTGAAACCGCGTTTTTGGCTACCTTCTGACCCTGATTCGCGAGCTAGGGAAAGTATTGCGGCGTGGCGGGACTATTTGCCATCGGAGAATCTTTATCCCCCCATCGATATCGATGTGCGGGAGCCGGTTTGGCGCGTAGAAACGGAGGGTATTGCCGGCGGCAATTCACCGCCCATTACCGCTATTGTTGCTATTAATATGATACATATTTCACCTTGGGAGGCGACATTGGGGCTGGTGGCGGGTGCGGGGCGGATTTTGCCCTCTGGGGGGATTCTTTACCTGTACGGCGCGTTTAAAAATGGGGGGAGGCACACGGCACCCAGCAATGCGGCGTTTGACGAAATGTTGCGCTCTCAAAATCCGGAATGGGGGGTGCGCGATTTGCAGGAGGTGGTGGAGATCGCCGCTCAGCAAAATCTGACTTTAGCTGAAACGGTTGAGATGCCGGCGAACAACTTTTCGGTCATATTTAAGCGCCTGTCGGGTTGAGCCGGTTTTTCTCGGTAGGGTGGGTTGCGCTTTGCGCAACGCACCCCACTTCCTACTTCTCGCCAATTGCTTCGAGCCGGTAGACTTTGAAGCCGCCGCCTGTTGGGAGGGGTTGGCGATCTGGCCCCATCGGATAGGCTACCATTGGACTCTGGGGGATGAAAGGTTTGGGGGCGACGTATTCACCCTCAATTATAACGCGCTTTCCGATATATTGCTGGAAGATTTCTGTGGAAATCTGGTCGGAAGTCCGCAGGATGACTCCCTCCTCTGCTGTTGGCTGTTCGATTTGGGCGTCTCCTACGTCGAGGACGTAATACTTGCTTTCGCCGGCCATCCAAGCTTCGGGGGTTGGCATGCGCCCTTCCAGGTCTTTGAAAAGAATAGTGCCGGTTAGTGTGACCAAAGATTGACTTTCTTTCATTTTAACTTCTTGTGATTGGTATTGTGTCCGCACCGGCGCGGCGAAGGAGCAGCCGGTTGCGCTACCTGGCAGGATTAGCGCCAGCAGGAATAGCGTTTGAGACGAGAGGCAATAAGCGACAAGTCTATTTGGCAGCATTTGCTCTTTTTTCAGCTTGTAGTTGTGGGGGGAGTTCCCATCTGGGAGGGAATGCACCCTGCTCATTTCCCTACAAGGGAAGGGGGAGAAATCCGGTTCCCCTCTCCCTACGACTAGCGGTTTACCTCGTTCCCAGGCACCCACCCTTACGGGAAGCCGGCGTCGCACTGTGGGTAACGCATACACCGAGGCAGATCCTCGCCTTATTTCTAGCTCCATCCCAAGGGGCGGAGATTGTTAAAGTTAACGGTATCGATCTTTTCTTTTTTCAGATAGCCGGCCAACTTAAGGTCGTCAGTCAGCACTAGATATCGATCCCTGGCTAGCTCGACAATACCACAATCAGTCAGCCCAAACTTAGAAAAGTTTTCCATGCCGGCGGCTTTTTTGCTCTCGATATAGAATTCATCCAATTTGGCACCCCCTTTAGCGAAGATGGCTAAGCACTGGGAACGCTCTGGCTCGCCCAGCTGGTTGGCCAGACTGTTAACCTCGGTAAGGATGTTTGGAGTTGTCACAATTTTATCAAAAGCTCGCAGGAGCTGCAATAACAGGTCGTAATCTTCTGGTGTGAACTTCTCAGTGCGGTTAAATCGAGATATTCGCTGACGATTGACAGTCCCAACGAACCAGAGCAGCAGGATGTTGGTGTCCACTAAAATACCTTTTTTCTTGTACCGCTTAAACAGTTCTTTAATTTCTTCCATCACACCTCTCGGATTTTCACAGTTGAGTGTGTTTCGCGTTCCGGGTGCGTTCCGCGTTGAGATCGCTCCATCAAGGTGGAGTTCCCTCCTGGGGGGAATGCACCCTACTGTTTACTCCCTCACACCTCTCTGATTTTCATGGACTGCACCTCACCCGTTTCCGAATTGATTTTAAAGATTTTGTACTCGCGCTCATACTTGGGAGAGTCAATCAGGTCAGCCAGAGGATTTTTGGCTTTGTCTGCCGACCGGCTGAAGCCTAATGTAATCAGCCAGAATTTTCTATCCTCGGACAGTTCGACTTCTTCAAGCCTTAAGTCATCTATTAACATCCCTATCTGATCTTGCAATGACTGCAAATATTGCTTGGCCCCAATCACAGCGGATCGCACATCAATTGTCATGTTGAGTTGACCTCCTAGTTTGTCTTTTTTATACATTACCGGCTTTTTAGGGGAGAGGAAAAATAATCCGGAACCCTAAATCCTCACCCCCCGCGCAGGCGTCGCTCGTGTGTCTACAGCCGGCAGCGATAGCCGGCAAAGAGAAATGCGGGCCGGTCAGTTTTCAAAAACACCGGCATTCTCAATTATAAACCATTCGTGATACAAAATTGCCAAAAAGAAATCCTCACCGCTCACCCGATCGCAAACCGCCATATAGCCAGAGAAAAACGGGTGATCGTCGAAAGTGGTGTCCTGGAGAAAAAGCGTCAGCGAAAGCCGGTCCGCACTCCAAATCGTGCGAAGAATGCTGATTTTCGGGTGGTGCTGGCGATCCACAGGTAACAGCACCCAACGCCCCTCAATGTCCATAAACTCCGGCTCAGCATAGGTCAAGACAGACTCCCAGCGTTCCGGTCCCTCATGCTTTTCAATGATGCGGTCCCAGCGAGCGGACTTGATTTTCTCTAGGGCTTCTGTCGATAAATCGGACAGTTTCATGGCTTTTCCTCCCTCAGGTTTACTCTTTCCTTCCCGGTTGCTTATGGGAGACGCACCATAAGGCTTCCGGGAAAGAGAAATGAAGATGATTAATCTTCTGGCAATTCGCCAAAGCGCTGGCGGTAGAGAGCTAGCTGTTCTTCAGGAGTCAGATACCTGACTCCCTGCTGATTGTACCAGGAAAGCACCTCCCGCTCCAATCCGCCGGTTTGGGTTCGGGTGCGCCCGATACCCAAGCCGATTTCCGGCATCCAGAAAGGCTCTCCAATTTGCAGCCGGTAAGCGCCATCAACTAGGCGATAGCCTTCAAAAGGCTGGTGCCGGTCTCGCTGCCAGTAGTCGGGGTTGTAAACTAGATAATAGAGTGTTCCTAACCGGGCATAAATTGCCATTTTTTCGTCGTACTCTCCCCCCGGCGTGCGAGAAACGACTTCTAGGGCAAAAATCGGGACAACCCCATTTTCTTCCCAGACGACGTAACTTAAGCGAGAACCCCCGCCCTTTCGGCGCTCAACTCCCAAGCTCAAGAACCCATCGGGGACAACAGGGATGGCGGGGTTCCCTCCCGTGGTGTGATAGATCGCCATATCCACCCCAAAGAACCAGTCTTGGCGATTGGCCCAAATAAATTCCAGCAGGAATAACAAGAAATTCGGAATAAAATTTTGATTTTCGTTATCCACAGGCGTGTCGTCGGAACAGGGAAGTTCAGCGCTTGTTGGAAGGCGCAGACCCGCTTCAAATTGTATCATAATTACCTCTCACAATAGTATCCGCATTGCCTTCAGCGCCGCAGATCGCTTGCCGCCGGCAATCTTAGCAAACCAGTAGCGATCCGCCTGATTACTGACCGCCATCATCCCAGCGAGAATACTAGCAATTATATCAGGTTTTGAGAGCGGCTGCAAAGTCTGGAACAGGAGCGCTAGATTCAGCCCGGACTCCTCAGAAAGGGCGTGGCTGAGTTGGCGGCGCAAAAATCCTGTCAGGAGTGACCTCCAAATCAAACTGTTCGGATTTAGCCCTGATTCCGGCAAGAACCGGCAATCGGGCGTAGAGATTAGCCAAAGGAGGGAAACTTTTATGAGAATTCGCATTCACGTTAATCAGCACCACATCAAAGCCAATGCCAAAGGCGCAAATAAGCCGGTGATTGCCGTAAAGGCCGGCAAGTCCAGCACTTACGGAAATCAAGTTGAAATTCTCGATGAAGCCGGCAATGTAATTGCTACGGTAGTTTACCGCCCCGATAAGCCTCTGAGCTGTGGGGCGAGGGTTTGGATTGAAACCCGGGCAAACATCCGAGTTGACGGACAGCCACTAGAGTGCACCGGCAACCCGCACAACTGCAGCAGTTGAGTTTTGGTTCGCAGGGGCGCACGCGCACCGGCATGTGAAGCCACAAGAAACCGGGTTTCTTTAAGAAACCCGGTTTCTGACCCCCATTCTGCAAACCGGGCCGGCTGCCGGTGCAGCCGCCAATTGTGAAAATAATTTAAAATTCTCCCACAAAACAGTCTTCTGGAGAGAAAATGAGCGAGAAGCCACTTATGCTTGAGAAAATACAGCTAACCCATGAATCGCCCTCTCCACACTCTAGGAGTTCCGCCCAATGCCTGGGCAGTTGATGACGCGATCGCGGATATCACTCGCCCTCCCCTCGACGCGCGACCGGTTACTTTGGCTACAGAAACCAAGACATTGCGCCTGGACTTGGCGAAAGCCGCGATTCTGGTGATTGACATGCAGAATGACTTCTGTCACCCTGATGGCTGGCTGGCGCATATTGGGGTGGATGTCACACCGGCACGGGCACCCATTGGCCCATTGCAGGCGCTGCTGCCGGCACTGCGCCACGCCGGCATTCCGGTGATTTGGGTGAACTGGGGGAACCGCCCGGATTTGCTCAATATCAGTGCCGGTTTGCGCCATGTGTACAACCCGACCGGCACCGGCATCGGGCTCAACGACCCCCTGCCAGCAAACGGCGCTAAAGTCCTGGCAGCCGGCAGTTGGGCAGCCGCCGTGGTGGACGAACTGGAACAGCTGCCGCAAGACATCCGGGTGGACAAGTACCGCATGAGCGGTTTCTGGGACACCCCCCTGGACAGCATCCTGCGCAACCTGGGGAAAATGACCCTGTTTTTTGGTGGGGTGAATGCCGACCAGTGCGTGATGGCCACACTGCAAGATGCCAACTTTTTAGGGTATGACTGCATATTAGTACAAGACTGCACTGCCACAACTTCCCCCGAGTATTGCTGGCAAGCAACCCTTTACAACGTCAAGCAGTGCTTCGGTTTTGTAACAGATTCTCAAGCCATGTTTCAGGCAATAAAATCGTGATAATAAGGGGGATCAGCCCCCGAATGACTGACAGCTGTACCGCCTAAAATCCTTGCTTTAAAAAGGGAAACTTAATATGGTTACATCTCTGCGCTGCGTGATTCCGGTGGTCAAATCTCCTAAGGACTACCAAGCTTATCGCATTAGCCCTAACGACACCAACCGTCTGGCGATTGTGTTTGAACCGTCCAGTGCAAACGCCTCCCTAACCTATTGCGTTGAAATTTTCGATGTCGGCGGGAAGACGCCCCCCAACCGGCATCTCTACGCAACTGAAATGTTTTTCATCCTCAAAGGAGAAGGGCGAGCCAACTGTGACGGCAAAAGTGTGCCGATAAAAGCGGGAGACAGCATTTTAGTGCCGCCCACCGGCACCCACGTCATTGAAAATACCGGCTCCAGTCGCCTGTACGCCTTGTGCATAATGGTGCCCAATGAAGACTTTGCGGAACTGATTCGCAGCGGGACGCCGGTGGAGCTCGACGAGGAAGATTTAGCTGTCCTTTACCGGAAAGACGCCCTCGTTTCCTGCTAGCATGATTTGGTACAGTGGGCCAGAAACCGGGTTTCTTCCAGAAGCCCGGTTTCTTGAAGTTGCGAAGAGGAACGGCTGTGAGCGTTATTTTGCACATCACAAAGCGGGAAGAATGGGAGCGAGCCAAATTGGCTGGAGTCTATCGCGGCGATACGCTGGAATCAGAAGGGTTTATCCACTGTTCGGAACCGCAACAAGTTATCCCAGTGGCAAATACCTGGTTTCCGGGTGAAAAGGGACTGACACTCCTTTGCATTGACTCGCAGAAGGTGGGAGCGGAAATTCGATATGAAGGGGTGGGAGGAGGAGAGCGCTTCCCTCACATTTATGGCCCGCTGAACCTGGATGCGGTGTTCCAGGTTCTTGACTTTGAACCGGCAGAAGATGGTAAATTTGTAATGCCGCAAGAAATCAGCAAGAGCGCCTGACATAAAGTATGAGCGAAAAGATGTTTGATACAGCTGAATATGTCGAGCAAATGGCTCGGTTGGTGGATTTGCAACTGCAGCCCGAACACCGCGCCGGTGTTGTGGAGAATTTTGCCAGAATTCAGGCCGTCGCCAAACTGGTGACAGAATTCCCCCTGCCAGAGGAAATTGAAGCCGCGCCGGTGTTTGAGCCATGACTTTAGATTTAAACCGAGCTGATGCCGTATCGCTAGCCGCTGCAGTCCGCACAGGACAAGTCAGCGCCAAAGACGCTGTTTCTGCTGCTTTGAACCGGATTGCTGCAAGAGATAAGGCGCTCAACTGCTTTACGTCTGTAACAGCGGATACCGCTCTGGCAGCGGCTGAGGAAATTGACCGGAAAATTGCCAGGGGGGAAGACCCTGGCCCGCTTGCCGGCGTGCCGGTTGCTGTCAAGAACCTGTTTGATATTGCCGGCACAACCACTTTAGCCGGCTCGAAAATTAACGCCGAAAAACCCCCAGCGACTCAAGATGCCACAGCTGTTGCCCGACTGAAACAAGCCGGTGCGGTGCTGGTTGGCGCACTGAATATGGACGAGTACGCCTACGGTTTTGTCACCGAAAACGCTCATTACGGCGCAACGCACAACCCGCACGATTTGACTCGCGTCGCCGGCGGTTCCTCCGGGGGTTCGGCGGCGGCGGTTGCCGGTGGGCTGGTTCCGCTGACGCTGGGTTCGGACACGAATGGCTCAATTCGCGTGCCGGCTGCCTTTTGCGGGGTGTACGGGCTGAAACCGACTTACGGGCGTCTGTCGCGTGCCGGCACGGTGCTGTTTGCCGGCAGCTTAGACCACATCGGGCCGTTCGCCCGCTCGGTGCGCGATATTGCCACGGCGTTTGATATCCTGCAAGGGCGCGACGATCGCGACCCGGTTTGCTGCGATCGCCCTGTGGCGGAGACGCAATTAGTCTCGTCTCTGCAAGAGATTGCCGGTGTTCGCATTGCGATCGCAGGCGACTATTTCACCAGAGGTGCGGAACCGGCAGCGCTGGAGGCGGTGGGACAAGTCGCCCGCGCTCTGGGCGCAACGCAGTATGTCACATTGCCGGAGGCGCACCGCGCCCGCGCGGCGGCGTTTGTGATTACGGCTTGCGAGGGCGCTTCCTTGCATCTGGATGACTTGCGATCGCGCCCGCAGGATTTTGACCCCGCCACGCGCGATCGCTTCCTTGCCGGTGCCCTGATTCCTGCGAGCTGGTACATCGGGGCGCAGCGGTTCCGCACTTGGTTTCGCGATCGCGTGCGCGAGGTGTTTCAGGATGTGGATTTGATTTTAGCTCCAACTACGCCTTGCCCAGCACCGGCGATCGGGCAGCAAAAGATGATTTTGGATGGGGTTGAGATTTTAGTGCGCCCCCATCTGGGGTTATTTACGCAGCCTTTATCTTTCATTGGGCTGCCGGTTTTATCGGTGCCAATTCAGCGCCCCGGCGCTCTGCCGGTGGGGGTGCAATTGGTAGCAGCACCTTATAATGAAGCGCTGATTCTGCGGGTTGCCGGTGTGCTGGAAGCGATGGGGGTTGTGTCAGCGCCGGTAGCTTTGACAGAATAGCGATATAAAGGTACTGTTGGGGAGCATCCCGTTTTGGCAAATATATCCTGGCGATTAAAATCGCGGCTATACAGACGAAACCCGCCTGCGCGGGTTTCAAAAATTAAAGGGAGGCGGACGCACGGTGGGGTTTTAACTAATTCCGCCGCTCTCTTCTTTTACTTGAGTTTTTTATCGGTTTGTCTGGGAATGAGGACTAAAGTCCTCACTACAAACAGAGGGACTAATTTAAACAGGACAATTGTGTTATGAAAAACTGGTTTGACACCGCTCGTTTTGGGATGTTTGTGCACTGGGGACATAGCAGCCAGCGCGGCTGCGAATTGTCGTGGCCACTTGTGGGCGGCGTGTTCAGCCTCCCCTACTGCCAGAATATCCCCGTTGAGGAATATCACAGCACGGCGCGAACCTTTAACCCGCAGCACTATAAGCCGCACGAGTGGGCAAAGCTGGCAAAGCGTCTGGGGATGCAATATGCCATTTTGACGGCTAAGCACCACGACGGCTTTGCCATGTTCCACACCAAACAGTCGGACTTTTCGATTCAGCATTCCCCTTGGGGCAAAGACATCGTGCGGGAATTTGTTGATGCCATGCGTGCGGAAGGAATTCGCACCGGCTTGTATTTCTCGCTGATTGACTGGCATCACCCAGATTACCCAGCTTTTACTGAAGCGGACAAGCCTTACGTTTTTGGTGAGTATCGCCAGCCAACCCCTGAACAGTGGGAGCGCTTCACTCAGTTTATGTTCGCTCAAGTGCGGGAATTGCTGGCGAACTATGGGAAAATTGATATTATCTGGTTTGATGGCACCTGGGAGCGAACCCCGGAACAGTGGCGGGCGCAGGAGCTAAAGGAGATGATTCGCTCGTTGCAGCCAGAAATTCTGATTAACGACCGGCTGCCAGAATGCGGGGATTTCGACACGCCGGAGCAGTTCATTCCGCCCCAACCGCCGGCTCGCGCTTGGGAAACTTGCATGACTGTTAACGAAAGCTGGGGTTACAACCCAGCTGACAAGCATTTCAAGTCACCTCGCCAGTTAATTCACGCGCTGTGTGAGGTGGCCGGTAAAGGCGGCAACCTGCTGTTGAATGTCAGTCCTATGGGGGATGGCAAAATTCAGCCAGAGCTGTTGGAGCGTTTGGCTGAGGTGGAAAGGTGGATGAGCGGCAATGGGGAAAGTATAATTGGAACAAAGCCCGGACTGGAACCCTGGCAATTTTATGGCCCTTCTACCCGCAAGGGGGACCGGGTTTATCTGCATTTGCTGATGAAGCCTTATGAGACTATTTCGGTGCGGGGGGTGCCGGTGAAGCGGGTGCAATCGGTGCGCGTTCTGGCAACTGGGACGGAACTGAAATACACGGCGCGGTGCGCCATTATGGACTCGTTCAATCCCGATCCGCTGGGGGAGTTAACCATCCAGGTGCCAGAACCGGCAATTGACCCTTACGCCACTGCGATTGCGATTTACTTCGCACCGGCAGATGCCGGCGCGTAATGCAGTAGGGAGCGCTACTTGTGCGGTTCAATGGTTATGAAAGAAGTCAAACTGGGCAAATACCTCACCCTTGAGGATTTCTGCACTTGCACGCAGACCTATCAAAAGTATGCCGGCAAAATCAATCCCTTTCCAGAAAACCTAGAGGAGACGATTCCCGCCCTCCGAGAGTTAAACCAGTTTATCCTAGACCCGATTATTGACCAGTTCGGATTTGACAGCTTCCGGCTGACTTATGGCTTTTGCTCCAAAGATTTGAAGCGGTATTTGGAGCAAAAAGACCCAGAGACAGGTCAGAAAAATGGTCGCGTCGCGCCGGCACTCGACCAGCACATGGCCCATGAGGTCAATAAGAATGGCAAGTATTACTGCCAGAGACTCGGCGCGGCGTGCGATTTTTTGATTGTCGGACTGTCCATCCGGCAGGTTGTGGAGTGGGTATTAGCCCAGAGATTGCCGTTTGACTCTCTATATTTTTATGGGGATGACAGGCCGGTGCACGTCAGTTATGGCCCGCAGCACAAGCGAGATATCTGGACATTCAATGCCAAGGGACAGCCAACAAAAAAAGGAGTCGAACATTGGGTGGAGCTAGCCAAACAGTAGAGACGCGATATGTCGCGTCTCCACATTATATCATGTCCTTGAACTACCGCAGTCCCCTCACCCCCAACCCCCTCTCCCACAAGGGGAGAGGGGGAGTAAGAAGAATAAGAAAGGACTAAAGTCCTTACTGCAAACGGTGATTACTTGCGCTCGAAGGATGCAATCAGGGGATTGGCAGCATCTAGCAGCTGGTGCAGCGCTTGGAATGCTGCCGGCTGGTGGCGAACGTGAGCGTCAATAAACAGACCAATCGCTTCAGCTACCAAAGAGCGGATTTCGTCTTCTGGCTGGGTAGCTGGGAAGTCTAGAAATGGCCTGCCGGTGGTGCCGTCGGAGGGGTGAGCGAGGGAAAAGTGATTCGCCCCCTCAACTAGAATCAAATAGCAGTCATTTCGCCCCCCAGAAATCGCCTCCCTGAACGTCCGCACTACTGAGGTGGTGGCATCCCCTTGGCTGATGCCATAGCGAAAGCTGCTCTTAGCAATCACCCCATCGCGTGTGCCCCCCATCAGCAGCATTGGCAGCGATGAAAATAGGGGCAAAATTGTGCCGGCATCGTACCCCAGCATCACAGCAGCAGCCGTGTGAGCGCCGTAGGCAAAAGCCGCCGCCACTTGGGTAAAAAAGCGCGTATCGGCGTTTTCTAGTGCCAGTCTGCCACCGGCAGAGTGTCCGCCCAAAATGATTTTTTCCAGGTCAAGCAATCCAGCGAGAACTCCCTCCGCCTGCAAGCGCTCCAATTCGGCAAGAAGTGCCGGCAGTGCCGAAGCCGTCGGAGCAGTACCGTAGGTGCCGGGTTTCGACATAGCGATGTCAACGCCAGGGGTGAGGGCAATTATCCCCGGCAGGTTTTCTGCAACCCAGGCAAATGTAACCGCAACCAACCCGCGCTCAGCCAGCTTAATCGCCAGCCACTGGTACATTTCATAACCGCAGTTGACGCCGCCGAAGAAAATCACCACCGGAAAGGGAGCCAGTTCTGGGTTAGCCGGCACGATGCCCATATCTCGTTCTAGTTCGCTACCCGACATCCGCGCCGGATAGAAAACTTTCAGGTGAATGGTGTCGTAAGGCGGCTCAGCCGGGACTTTTGCGGCTCGGTAAAAAGCGCGAACGTTCATCTCTGGGTTTTTCAAGTGAATGCGAGGCTAGTTCTTAGGGGCTATTATAACACACTCGTTACCGGACGCTCGCCCGGTAACGATAATTTCAACTAATTGATCTCTCCCGCTTCCCGGTTTTTCCGACGCGCCTCCCTAGCCGAACGCAAATATTTAACGCGGTAGGGGTCAGCATCTTTGCGCCAATAAACCTTATGGTTGCGAATTTCCGCGCAGTGTTCTTGCAAACATTTCAGCCACCCCTTGCGCGTGCGAATGGCACTCAAATCATCGAGAAGCCCCCAGTTTTCTTCCTGGCGGGTGAGTTGGGCGAAGGTCTTGTAAAGCGGGTAGTCGGGAGTGACGCAAGCGTCTTTGCGGTGCAGTACCGGCGGCTCGTCGGAGGTGTCGTAATCCCGGTAGGTGACGCGCCGGTGTTTCAAATCTATCTGCATGCTGGTGTGCAAGGCTGGATGGGCGTCTGTGTCGAAGTCGGGATAAAAGAGGTAGGAGATTTTCAGCGCGTCGGTGTGGAATTTTACCAGAGTGGCTTCATCCATGCGCCCAATTGTGCTGCAAACCACGCCTTCGTAAATCCTCAGGATGGCGTGGAGTTCTTGCAGGGCGCAAACGTGAACGCAGAGGGCGTTGGGGAGTTGCTGACCGATTGTGCTGGTTTGACAAAGTTTAGCGATTATGCTGAGAATGCCTGTGCTGTGGAGCAGTGCGCTAGCGGTGTCGCACGCTTCTTGGTAGGTGCCGAAAAGTCCTTTGATGTCGTTTTGGATTTCGGGGGCGTGGTATTTGGGATAGGCGAGCGATCGGTCTTCGCCCAGACTGATTTGTTTGAGGGCGAGATAAACCAAGGTGTCTTGCCGGCGGCGAGCTGCAATCGCTTCCCACTCTTGAGGGTCAGTTACTTGTAAAATCGTCTGAAAAGCGCGGCGAAAATAGCCAAATTCCGCCAGCAATTCCGCCTCACCGGCAAGTTCGCCTTTCACCGGCAGCCTTCCGCGCTCGGTAACAAAAGCCATCAGCGGTTGCAGCAATTCCTGATAATCTTCAAAGCGCTTGCTGGGGATTCGCACTCTCGGCGTGATGGCGCGGGAGCGGAAGCGCGACATCCGGAATATTTCGGCTTCCGCACTGTCGCGGAAGACAAAATAAATCCCCAGCGCCGCTGGAATTGCGTCAGTGCCTATGATTCGGTCGATGTAGATTTTAAGCTCTTCCTGTTCGTAATATTTCTGGAAGGTGTTGCGGCGGGTAATTACGCCGTCACCGTAGGCAATTTGTCCGCTGTTTCCGTCATCAATCAGAACTTGGGCGGCGACGAGCAAAACTCTGCCGGTGAGTTCCCACGCTTTGATGAGGGCTTCGCGGCGCTCTTCCGGGATTTCGATGACATTGATGACGTAGCCTATATTGACAATATCAGCGGGGGTGCGGGAATTGTTGGGGAAATAGTAGGGGTCCCAGCCTGCTGCACAGTGCCCTTGCTGTGCGATGCGCTGAACATCTCCGCCATACCCGCAACCGTAGTCAAAAAAGGTGGTATTCTCGCTAAAAAGACCGGCTTCCAGGGCGAGGCGCACGGGGCGAGAGAGTTCGCTGCGGACAATGGCGGCTTTGTGGCGCTCTATTTTGGGCACCAAAGAATTTGTTGAACCATCGGGCGCGTCTCCAGCTTCCACCGGCACGCCTTCAAGCCGGCGAACAACGCGATGTCCTTCTATTTCTAAACCGTCGTCTTGCAAGCATCGCAGCCAAACCTGACGAGTTCCAATGGCGCGGGCGGGATCTAAAAGCCCCAAGGCTTCTTCTTGGCGGGTGAGTTGGGCAAATGTTTCGTACTGCGGGTAGTCGGGGGTGACGAAGGCATCTTTTCGGTGCAGCACCGGCGGATTGTCGGAGGCGCTATAGTCGCGATAGGCGATCCGCAGATCCGGGAGGTCAATTTGTATGCTAGCCAGCAATGCTGGATGGGGGTTTGTGTCGAAGTCGGGGTAGAATAGATAAGAGATTTTGGGTTTGTCGGTGCTGAATTTAACGAGGGTTGCACCGTCAATGCGTCCAGTGGTGGCGCTGGCGAATCCTTCGTATATCCTCAGCAAGGGGTTGAGTGCTGGGAGGGCGGAAATATGGACGTAGAGGGCACCGGGCAGTTTTTTGCCGGTTGGGCTGTTTTGGCAGCAGGCTGTTATTATATTCGTGTCGCTCAAACTCAAGAGCATTTCCCCCACTGTTTCACCGGCTTGCTGGCGGCTGTCGAACAGGGCGCTGATGTCGTTTTGGATTTGAGAGGGCAGGGTTTCTATCGGGCGGCGCGTGCAGGCAAGGTAGACTAGGATATCTTGCCGGCGTTTGTCGGTAATGGCATCCCACTGTTGGGAGCCGGTGGCTTGCGAGATGAGTTGGAAGGCGTCTTGCAGGGTGCCGAATTTGGCAATCAGTTCCGGTTCTTGGGGGAGTTCGCCGGCGATGGGGAGACGCCCGCGCTCGCTGAAAAATGCCATTAAGGGGGTGAGGAGTTGGCGGTTTTCTTCAAATTGCTGGATGCCGGTGCGAGCTGCCGGGATGGGGATGGGGGAGCGGAAGCGGGAGATGCGAAAGGTTTCGGCTTGGCTGGAGTCTCGAAATACGAAATAGACGCCCAATCCTGTCGGTACGGCGTCAGTTTGCAGGACTCTGTCGGTGTAGGTTTTGAGCTGCCGGTGCTGGAAATATTTCTCGCCGGCAGTGCAAGGAGTGAAAGTGCCATCTCCGAAGACAACTTTGCCGCTTTCTCTGTCATCTATGAGAACTTTTTCGGCAACGATTAAGACTTGGCGTGCCAGCGCCCAAGCTTGCCGCAAGGTGTTTCGGCGCTCATCTGGGGATTTGATGAGGTTGAGGGTGTAGCTGAGGTTGACGATATCTGCAGGGGTGCGGGGGGTGTTCCCGTCGCCAGAACAGTCGAGGAAGGTGGTATCTTGGTTGAGGATGCCGGCTTCCTGGGCGAGTAGCACAGGGCGAGAGGGGGGAGGGCTTTCTGGGGGCAGAGGAATGGAATCATCAGCCATAGTCGTTTGACGGGGTAGGCGCAAACAGAGGGACAGATTCTTGCATACCATAAAAGTGCTCCCCCAGGCTGAAAATCTCGCGGGATTGGTTGGGGAGTGGGTGGGCTGTACCGGGGCGAGCCAAATATTTCGGATGCAGCCGGCAGACTTTTCCCACCCCGAAAGAGAAAGCCAACCCGTGCTGACTGTATCCCTTAGGGAGCTAGTAATATCACGAAAGAGTGGGACAAGCTGTAGCTCGCACCGGCATTATTAGTTTGGCCGCAGCCGGTTCCGGCAATTGTAAAAAGACGCAGCTGAGAGGGCAACCGCCCTCCCAGCGAAGCGAAAACTTGCCGAACTCTCAAATCAACCTAAGCATGGAATTGGGTTTTGATTGCCTCTATTCTTTGCCGGTTCACTCCCAAATCCGACTCTCCCAGACGAGAGGCTGAGCGAACCTGAATCGCTTTTGCCCCCTCATCCAGATAAAATTCCACATCATCAACAAACCCCATTATCGGACTGGTAAACTCCGCATAGAGGTAATTCTCGCCCTCAGCAATGATTTTAGCATTATTCTGACTTTGGAGAACTGCCTTGAGTTTAGACAAAGCCTCTGCCGGTTCAGCATCAAACGCCAGCGGCTCAATCTTGTGCGCCTCGTCGGCACTCTGGCTGGACACGCAATTAGGAGTTTTTGGGCACTCCGCGAGATGGCCTTCCTTTACCCCCAAATTCGCGGGAGGTTTCCCTGAAAAAGAGAAAATGCTGGCGATAAGTGCCGGCGAGGACGGCTGGGCAAAAGCAGGAAGAGTCTGCCCAAACCAGCAGCCGGTGGCCAATAGCAAAGAAAAGAAGAGTGTTAGGAATTTAAGTCGGACTAATTTTTGCACGGATGACCTCTGGATTCAGGACAGTACAAGGAAGGGCAATTGCTCTTTACCTTAATTATACCAGCAAAGGGGAGCGCTGACGTGCCGGCGAAAATTCAGAAACCTGGCTGCTTTAAGAAACCAGGTTTCTCAGCCGTGTGGCGGTGCCTGCTCCGTCACGGGGATTGAACCGGCACCGCCACATCTACCAAATCCTCAATCTTCTTGATATTCGGATCGCCGGCGAGATAGCCAATGCCGCGATGCAGGTGGAGGCGAAATTGAGTGGCGAGAGTTTCCCTGTCAGTGCCCAAGCCGTCATTGTAGCAGCGCTGTTTCAGCGCTACTGTCAGGAGATCAGACATGTCTCCCCCAAAAACGCGCCAAGTCATCTCGACATTACTGTCAGCAGGAACCGGCACCGGCGAAGGGATAGTTGGCTCAGCGAGCGAGCGACAAAACGCCCACCGGCACAGAATATTCCACTGGTCAATTTTCGTGACCCGCTTCAGTTTAGTCAGCTGATCCTTAGCAGTTTGAGAGAGGCGAATTCGGTCTACTGGCGGTTCCATAATATCAAATCCGGTGAATTATTACCATTCAATGTCCATTCTTTATTCTTCCCCCCTCTCCCGCCCTGGGAGAGGGGTGCCTTGGGGGGTGAGGGGGTGACAATCTTTGCAAAAATGGGATGCTCCCTACCAGAAATAACCGGGTTCTACGATTGTCTGGCGCTCAGCTGAGTGATATTTTAGCAGATATTCCCGCGCAATAGCCTCCTGTAGCCGCAGCCGTTCCACTTCAGATTCCCCAATCTCCGTATCTGTAGACAGCAGTATCACCTGATGGCTAGCAGCGGGGAAGTAGCGCTCTACCAGATTCTGCCGGTGGGAAGAATCCAAGCGCCCCAAGGGGGTATCAATAGCCACCGGCAAGTTGCGCCCAGACACGCGAGCTAATGACCATAAAAAAGCAATCGCTAGCAGCTGTTTCTCCCCCGCAGAAAGCCGGTGTTTTGGCACGGGGTGCCCCTGAGGATCGTACAGGGAAAGGCTGAAGATATGGATGTCAATAGCAATCCGGTGCACTAAATCAGACTTGTGCAGGAGATAGCGGAAACACTCCGTCACATCCACCTCTAATTTATTCAGTTTTCGGCGAGTCAGTCGCTCCCGGAAAAGTTTGAGGGTTTCTTGGACTTTAGCCGAAGCCGCAATGATATGCTCGTCATTTTGGCGCTCAATACTTTTCTCGCTGTACGCTTCCAGGTCTTTTTTTGTTTTGGCAATCGCCGCCTGCAATTCATCACACCGGCGCTTCCCCGCGTCGTAGCTTCCTTGACTGCTCGCCAGATCAGCTTGCGCCCGGTTAACCGCCTCCTGTAACTGTTCGTAAACCTCCGGAGACGCCGCCCCCGCTAGCTGTTTCTCGATTGAGAGAATCTCCTCTTCCTTATTTTTGAGATAAACCTGCTTTTCTTGCGCCATCTTAACCCGATGCGGCAGCTCGTAGCGAAGCAGATTAGCGATGGTGTCTTTGATTTCCTCATCAGCGCCTAGCCACGAGTCTTCATCCCAGCCAATCTCACGCTCCAGCTCTCGATTCTGTTCGTCGAGAAACAACTTAATTTTCTCAACTTGTTCCGGGCTGAGCCCCATCCCTCCGATTCGCTCCAGCAGGCGATCGTCGCGCACCGTCAAAATATCTCGCGCCATTGTAGCCTGTTCCCGTTTCGTTTCTTTCTCAGCTTGCGCCTCCGCCTGCGAAAGCAGGTGCTCAATCAAAACGAGCGGCAAACTGCCAGAAGCTAATTCTACCATATCCTGACGCGAGCGGGCGGCATCCGCCTCAAAATCGCCCTTTTGTTTTTCTAGATGCTTGCGTTCCGCCGCAATTTTGCCCCCTTCCAACGTGAACTTGGTCGAAGCTTCCCGCAGCTTCTTGCGGGCTAGGTCTAACTTATTTTGCAGGGCTCCTATCTCTTGCCTTGCTTCCTCATGTTGCGCTTGCTGAGAAGACAGCTTTTTTTCAATTTCCTCCAAACTGGCGAGTTCCTTGGTATTGGCGATCGCCTTGCGCTTGCGGCTGACGAGAATATCCAAATCCTCTGACAGGCGTTCCGCGAGTTCCAGCCCCAGCAGCGACTGAATCGCCTCAACCACTTCCGGAGGCGGCGTATCCTGTTCCGCCAGTTCCTTGACCTGCTCCCCATCAAACAGGAACAAATTAGAAATTCCCAGAGGCAGGAGATTTTCAATATACTCATCCCAGGTATTAACCAGGTGAGTGACCGGCCAATCCCCCTCCAGAATCCCCAAGGTATCTTTGCCGTCTTTCGGATTTGGTGTCCAATAGCGGACAATTTTTAACTCAGTCAGTTGGTTTTCCACGATATGCTCAACAACCAGCTCAATGCGGGTTTTCTCAACGGGTGGCGTGTGCTTGTTAACCGACTGCGTGAGAAACTCGCTATAGCTCAAATTGCCACGGGTGGAACACTGGGCCCGCTGCCCGTAAAGAGCGAGGCGAATTGCATCCATCAGGGTGGTTTTACCGCCACCATTCATGCCGCCAAATAGGATAATCGGGCGCGGATTGCCATCCTTTTCCGGACGGAGGTTGATGACTTGACGCCCCAGATAGGGGCCAAAGTTTTCCAGTACGAGTTCGAGAAATATCAAGGTTCTGCCTCAGATCGTCATTTAGTGTTCCCCCCTCCCTTTGTGCGGGCGGTGAGGGGGTGAGGGGGCGCTACTCAGCTGCATCCTTGGTTGAGAATTTCAGACTAGCCCAAGTCAGCTGTTTAACGGTGGCAATGTTGCCCTCACCGGCAGCCGTTTTCAAGTCCCGCTTGTAGTGGGCGTTCTTAATCGCTTCCTCCTTGGAGCGAGAGCTGGTTTCAAAGCACTTCTCCAGGGAGTCGTATATGCCGGTGCGGCGAGCTTTCATGTAAAACTGGCGTTCTGTGTTGAGCAGCTTCGCCATCAGTTCCAGGTGCATGGCATCGCCGGTGCAGATTTCTTCGAGCACCTCCCACTCATCGCTGCCCAGCAGACTCCTGTCCGCACCCGGGCGGGGATCTTGGAACTCAACGCCTGTGACTTCCTTGTATATTTTGGGCAAGCTGTCATCAAATTCGTGTTTTTCCTCTAGCCAGATGCGGCGAATTTCGCTCAGTTCCTCCAGGGTAATCAGCGTGATGTCCCGCATTTCTTCTGGGCCGGTGCTGCGGATTTGTGTTTGAGCGGCGAGAACTTTCCTCAGCCATTTTTCCCGCCATTCTTTAGTATAGGGCCCTGGCATCGGTTCTACGGATATCTTGCCATCCACATTGCGCTCAAAAAGTTCGACCTTCCCGTAAATGCGGCGAAAGTCTCTCTTGACGCGATCGTCCTCAATATCCAATTCATTTCGGATATCCAGCAAAGGCTGCATCCATTCTTTGTCCTCGTCATTCTGAATCATTGCCTCCATAGATTTATCTTTACTGACCATTGTGCAAACCCAGCACCCAAAGCGAGAATCGCCACAGCTTGGAGTCGAGGTATCAATCACTAGAGGGCATTCATTATCAGCAGTAGCGCCCCGATACATCGTAAGTAAGTCTTTGTTGCTGTTTCCCCAAGGGTTTGGCCACTGATTTAAGTAAATCCAAACTTCATCAGTACGCCAGTCTTCAATCGGGAGGTAAATCAGGGAGTTAGGGCGGCTTGGATTCGTGTTTAGGCGATCGCGGAGCCGCCACTCTCTATGTTTAGCCATATTTTTGGCCCGCTGAATACTTTCAGCCTTGCGAGTCCCCAAAACAAGAATCACTTCACCCTTAGTTCTAATTACGTCCCGAATAAAAGAGTCAGCTGGTTTAATTTTTAGGCGTTCTGTACACCACCTAAAGCGGTTTCTAGGTGCTGGATAGCCCTTCCCAATTAAGCACACCCAGAACGTGTCTTTTACTGCAGGATAAGTAAGGTGCGGTTCGATGGGCATTCCTTGCTCTTGGGAAGCAACCTTCATCCGTTCCAGAGAATTGCGCACCCAAGCGGAAACGATTGGATTCTCTACGAGTGTATCATTTGTAATAACATAAATTGTTTTTGTTCGTTTTTCGAGTGGTAATTCGGAAATCGCATTCCAAACAAGCTGCAAAGCAGCCGTTGAATCCTTCCCCCCACTATATCCGATCGCCCAGGGTATCTCGTCCAGACAGTATAACTCTTGGATTTCCTTAGTTAGCATTTGTATGTCTTCCACTAGCTCCGCAACGGTGCGCGGTGGGAATAGTGATAGCTGGATCTCTTCTGTCATCTCTGCACCCTCCTGTATGGCTAGTTTTCTGGCTTTTGTTCCGCTTGTGACATCCCTGCTAGGCCCGAGGCGTTTGGCCTTGGTCGCTTGCTTCTTGGAAAAATACCATTCCTAGTTTACACCCCCTGAGATCGGTTATAATCCCTGCATAGATTTCTCTCCCATTTTATTGCTTTACATGTCAGAAGACAACCGCCCCCAGCCTGAACCGAGCCAGCAACTTGATGACTTGCTCGATCCATACTTCGCCAAGTATCACCGGCAGAAGTGCTATCCCGGGCTGATTTTCCAGCAGGGTCAGCGCCAAATGGTGCAAATCAATGTCCCCGCCCATGACTTGCCCACCCTTCTCCAGGCCAAACCCTCCACCGGCAACGATCCCGATTCTGGCAAAAATCGCCCAGAGGTGCAGGGTCATGCGGCGGAAATCAAGCAATATATTCTGAAACGCGCCAGCAATGGCCACCCCTGGATTCTGGGGACACTGACGGCGAATATCGCTCCAAACAAGATTGAGATTATCGAATTGGGTCGGGGCATTTGCTTAGTGGCCATTCCTCGCGGCGTTAAACTAGACATTACTGACGGACAGCATCGCAAGCGTGCGATTCACGAATTGATTGAAAGTCCTGAAGGCGAGTTAATTGGGCAGGATGATTTTCCAATTACGCTGGTTTTAGAAGGAGACTTTAACCAGTGCCAGACTGATTTCCGAGATATGGCGCAAACCCGACAGCTGGATAAATCCTTGCTTCTGTCCTTCGGCGAGTTTGAAGGTCGGGTTGGCATCACTAAAAACTTGGTATATCGAGTCCCAATGTTTTATGGCAAGACAGAGAAGATTAAAGGAACTCCCGACATTAAAAAGAAATTGATTTACACAACCAATTACATAGCTAGGGCTGTCAGCTGCGCTTTTGCGGACGCTCCAGATGATGAGCTTAAAGATTTTGATGTTGACACATCCTCGGAAGCTCTGGTTAGTTGTCTGAATCAGTTTTTCTCGGAATGCAGCCAGACTCGACATATTTTTGAAATCTCTAAAGACGACTTGACAGTTGATAAAGTACGTGCATTTAAGGAAAACTGTCTCTTAGGCATGAGTGTGGGACTGGAAATTTTAGGGCGCTTGCTCTACTGCACTTATGACAAAGAGAGCGAGTCTTTTGACGCTGAGAAAGTCTCAGAGATGGCTCAACTCGATTGGTCAAGGAGCAGCGATCTTTGGGAGGGAAATGTTGTTTTATCTAGCCCTAACCCCAAAAATACGGCTAAACCATACAAAATATCAGCCGGTGCCAATCCAGTAAGAATAGCAGTCACTAGGGCCAAAGCCAATCTGGGATGGTAAACCTTGACAAATTGGCAGTTGCCTCCCTCTCTCACCGGCACTGACTCGGCGCTCGTGTGTGTCATGGTTTTCTCCCTTATATATTCTGTGGTTTACCATCTTCTTGACAGAGTAGCACTTCTATGATACGGTACGGCGCATCAAATCAAACAATTGTGGGGTCTAACCCCTCTCGGTTCGCGGCTACCCCCCACTCGCGAAGAGAATATAAGGAATAAATTCCCACGCTCGAAGGGACAGCATTGCCCACCGGCTCGCCCCGCTGACGGGGTGGGCCTGGGGGTGGGGCTGTTTCATTCCCAGAAACATCAGGATGTTGTAGGGAACCGGCACCCGCGCCCCCCCTGGGTGTGGCCACCCACGAGCTGTTAGGCGTTTTCGGGATCGGGGCAACCACGAGGGGATTGCCCCGAAGCGAGAATAAAACAGCTCTGGGGCTGGGTGTGGCCACCCACCGGCAGAATTTTCCTTTCCCAAGATAGTTGACAGCACAGACATTATATGATAAGCACCGGCTCTCCTAGCCGTCCGACAATCTCATTATCGCACAGTTTGGACTTTTAAAAAACTTAACTATACTTTAACACATTTTAGTGATAATTTTTAAAAACTAGCCCCAGAGCCTAAAACCCGCACCCCATGAACAGCCCATCCAACCCGCCGGCTGACATAGCCAGCCAAATCCTGGAACAGGAAAACCGAGACCGGCAAGCGCTCGCCCTGCTGCTGGACAGATATCTGCTCAGAAACGACAAAATTCTCGTTCAGAAAACCCAGATGGGCAACACCGAAGCATTCATTGGCTCAGTCACCTTAGAATGGCTGGACAGCCGCATTCGCTTCGCCTCCCAACTGCCCCTTTTCCGGCAAAAATTCGACTCCGACACCGGCAACGTTATAAGAACCGAAGAAACCATCGACGAAATTGTCCAGCGCCCCCTTGATTGGTCGCGTCAGGCACCTTTAGCCCTGTATTTAGCGGCGCGGAACTCCCACAAATTCCCAGCAGTTTTGGTCGTGCAAAGCCCTCCCTGGGTGGACGCCCCAAAAGCACCAGAATGGGATAAAAACGGACAGGCGCTCAAGTCAGCCGCCGATTTCACCCCCCTGGACAAAAACCGCACAGTAGGGCTTTTGGATGTCTCAGAAACTGTTTCCCTTTTCGCCCTGGACGGACAGCACCGGCTGATGGGAGTCCAGGGTTTAATGGCGCTGATCAAAACCGGCAGACTCCAGCGATACAGCAAAACCAAAAAACCGGTGGGCGCAGCAATTACAGTCGCAGACATCCGAGAGCAGTACCAAGTCGATACCGCTCACTTGCAAAGCTTAGCCAAAGAGAAAATAGGCATCGAATTTATCCCAGCAGTCCTGAAAGGAGAAACCCGCGAAGAAGCGCGGCGGCGGGTGAGATCCATCTTTGTGCACGTCAACCTCATGGCTGTAAACTTGAGCCAGGGACAGCTCGCCGCACTCAATGAAGATGACGGCTTTTCCATTGTAGCCAGAAAAATTTCCGTCACACACCCCTTATTAAAAGATATCAAAGGTCGCAATCCCCGCGTCAATTGGGACAGCGCCACTGTTGCGGCAAAGTCCACCGTCTTAACCACCCTTCAAGCGCTCAAAGAAATGTCCGAGCGGTACTTGGGGCCAAAATTCCCCCACTGGAAACCCCTGGATAAAAAGAATCTCATTCCCATGCGCCCAGAAGATGAGGAACTGCAGGAAGGAATTGACGAATTTAACAAACTTTTCGACCATTTAGCCACCCTGCCAAGCTATCAGAGGATCGCTCATGGGGAAGAAACGCCCGACTTGCGCCGGTTTTGCTTTGAGAAAAATGGGGGCGAAGGAAATATGCTTTTCCGTCCAGTTGGGCAAGTAGCCTTCGCGCAGGCGATGGGAATTCTGGTCTTCAAGAAAAAGCTATCCCTCAAAGCCATTTTCGATAAACTTCGCAAGTACGATGTAGACGGCGGATTCAGTGGAATGGAATATCCCGAATCTCTCTGGTATGGAGTTTTGTATGACCCCAATAAAAAGCGAGTCCTAGTTTCTGGAAGGGATTTAGCGGCGAGGTTGCTAGTGTATATCCTGGGCGGAATTCAGGATGGCATGGAGCGTGCGGAAATCCGCCTGGAGCTTGCTGAAGCGAGAACCATTGAAGGCAAAGCAGTCGGATTTAACGGCAAATTTGTTGAGCCGAAGCAAGTCGGACTTCCACCTATCCTCAACTAGCAGCTTGCAATAAGTAGGGTGCGTTCCGCAGAACGAACCCAAAGCTTCAGGCGTTCCCAGCCAAAGCCTGGATCGAGAAACAAACCGCGCAGATTTTGAGAGTCTCGCTCTTCTCTTAGCCCGCGCAGGCGGGCTTTGTTTGTCGCAGTGAATTTCTAATCGCCAGGGACCTCCCGCCCCAAGCCCCCTTTCAAGACAGAAACCGGCTTAAATCAAACTCCTCTTCTGAATGCGCATCCTTCACCCGTTCAGACATGAGCATCAAGAGAAGTCGCTCTGTATAGTCTACCGCCCCCCGCAGCTCATCGCGCAAAATCTCAAGCCCCCCATTCGCATACTCTTCAAAAATATGGATGCGTCTCTCGCTATATTTTACCTCGGAAGAGATTATTTGGGCATCTTTATTATCAACAATAGCCAGCAATTTGATAACCATATCGTAGCCCCTAGCCACAAAAATATCTTCCTCAATGGGACCCGGCTCTCTTTTAGAGATTTCCCCGACCGGCAAGCGCTTTTTATGCCTCGCCCCCAAAGCTGCCGCAAACAATATCACATCAGCATAAGTCGGAAAAGGGCCGGCTTTGCTGCCCTCTGAGGAGGTTAGGGCTTTCACTAACTCTGCCTTATCTTTAGCAATTCTAATTCTATGCGCACCCATTTGTTTGATATCAGGTTTGGCGGACTCTTAATTCAATGCTGTGAGTGGGAGCATCCCATTTTTGTACTCCCCTTCACCCCCAACCCCTCTCCCACAAGGGGAGAGCGGAGAATTATTGATTTTTTCCCCCCTCTCCCATGAAGGGAGAGGGGTGCCTTGGGGGGTGAGGGCGTGAAAATCTTTGCAAAAAAGGGATGCTCCCTTGTGAGCTGCCGGCGTCGCGGACGCTCTCCCCACTCTACTCTATTTTACCGCATTTCAAGGGCATTACAAAATCATTACAAAATTAAGCCGGTGGCACAAACTTCTTTTCCCTCTCTTCACCCCCCCTTTTTTAGGGGGGGCAGGGAGGGCTCGTCGGAAGGCAAGGGGGTGAAGGGGTAGAATGGCGTCACAGACTGATTTTGGACTTATAGAGACGCGAGCGCGTTCTACAACCTCACCCAGCGGGTGCCGGCTACTTGGCGCAACAAGTCTAATTTCCCATAAATGTTTGCAGCAGCCAGCGATTAATCTCCCCATCATCCTGAGTTTGGCTGCGTGTTAGGGCTTCTTCAACCCGTGCGATCCCTAACCCGGGAAGCACCAGCGACTCCTGAATTTCACCACTGCGCCCCTGAGAAATCTCAAAAGCAATCGCCTCCCGCGCATTCGCATCAACCACCCAATATTCCCGCACTCCCGCCCGTTCGTAGAGTAACCGCTTTCGCCCCAAATCATCACTGATAGAAGTCGCTCCAACTTCCACCACAAGTGCCGGCGGATCGTACTCATTCAAATCAACGGGTGAATTGCTTTCAGGAGGCACCCTCAACTCAGAACCGATGTAGAAAGCCAAGTCAGGTTGAAATTCCTGTAAATCGGCTTTCCTGAAACTGGTATTAGCCAACTGTAAAATTGGGATGTTCTTGAGAGCAGCGAAAAGAACAACCACATAGGGAACAATCGAATTCAGACGACCGTGACGCGGGCCAACTGCTGCCATTTCAATCCTCATATAGCCTTGATGGTAATAAAATCTGCCCCTCTCATAAGCGGGGTCATCAGCCAGCGCCAGAAAATCTTCCCAGCTCGCCGCACACCAGGTATCCGTCACCGCATCCCGCAACACCGGCTCCCGACTAGAAACCATAACCCACCTCTATAATCTCCGTGTACTCAAACTCATTTGGACTCTGCCGCACCAAAGGATAGCGCTCGCCATTCAACTCAATCCCATCCTCCTCACAATCCGGCTTAGGAGAATTGTAGACCAGCACATATTCCCTATCAATGCAATCCGCCATCTCCTCAGCAACCTCCCCCCGCCACTGAGTCTTAGTCACCAAAACCACCAGCTGATTCGCCAACCGGGGAATCGATCTCGCCACCCGCCGCCGGGATATTTCATCCAAACTGCCAAACGGAGAATCCATCACAATCGGGAACGTACTGCTATCCGGGCCCATCAGCGCATTCTTTTTACTCCACTCGCGCACCCGATCGATAATCCCGGCAATAAACGACAAACTCAGGATTTGATTCTCGCCGGTAGAAGCCGCCACCGGCGCATCAACCCCCGCCGTATTCTCCACCAGCGACAGCTCGTATTTCTCATTCAGCTTAGGAACATACGGAGTGAACGAAATTTCGCTGAATATCTCCTGCACCCGCTTTTCCAGCTGCAAGCGGAACTGTTTTTCCAGCCGACTTTTCACTTCCGTCAACCGCTCCACCGCCTCCTGGGTAGCCGCAATGCGCCGCTGAGCCAAAGCTTGCCGTAACTCATTCATCCTCTGCTTGTCAATTTGCTTTCCCAAGCCTTCAATCTCAGCTTTTAGGCTCTCACCTTGCAGCTTGTTCGAGCCGGCTTCCCGGTTCAACTCACTGCTCTTACTCTCAATCTCATCCAAGCGCGTCTGCAACTGGCTGACATCCTCATCCGGATAATTCCTCAACTTTTTCTTAGTGTCGTCCAGCTGCGTCTCAATCCGGGAAATTTCCGCTCTCCACTGATTGATATTCGCTTGCTGCCGGTCAACCTCCCCCCAAAATTCAGGCACCTGCTTTTCAACTTCATCCACCTGCGTACTCATGCGAATAGCCGTTTCCTCCACATCAGCCATTCCCGCTTTATCCATCCAAGCGTGCACCAGTGCGTGAGCGTGCGTACCCTCTGTCAGTTCCGCACCGCAAATACAGCGCTTCCTTTCCAGCAGCTCTCCCACAAATTGCCGCTTAATTCCTGCCGGCAGCTCCCCTCTCTCCCGCAACCCATCAACAATCCCTCGGAATTCCGCCATCGCCTGCGACAGCAAAACCGTATAGCCTCGCGCTGAAATCGCTCGCTTCAAAACTTCATTCGCCTGTTTCAACTGCTCCCGGATTGACTCTCTCTGGGTTTCCAGTTCGTTCCGCAAAGATTGCAACTGCTCCGCACCCCCCAGCTCTAGCAACCGGCTGCTAATCGTCTTTTTCAACTCCGCTTGGTTCTGCAACTCCTGCTCAATCTCACCCTGACGCTTAGCGAGTTGCTCCCTCTCTTGCTCTAGCTTTTGCTTCTCGCGCAGCAGCTTTTTAGTCGCAGGATCGCCAATCCCTCTCAAATCAGTTTCCAGAGATTTCTTCGCCTCCCCCAAATGCCGGATGGCTCGCTCTAAAACCTCCACCCCCAGCAGCTCTTTGGTAGCTTCAGCAATTTCAGCCTTCTTTTCATCCCGGACAATGTGCTCAATCCGCTCCCCATCAAAGAAAAAGTATTTGTGCAAGCTATCCGGCAAAATCCGATTAATTATATCCACCGGCTGTTGCAGCGGCGGCGGTGGCAACCAGCGCCCCTCATCCCCCGCTATCATCATGTACAGCTCACTTTTGCCATGAGAAATGCCGGCTTCATTCCTGTAGGCGCGGCTCAAGCGCTTAACCTGGTAGCGCTTGCTGTCATGTTCAAATACAACCTCCACCCAGCACGGCACCGCTTTCCCTGGTTCAGCTTCGCTAATCGCCCGCTTATTCACCAGCTGCTCCTCCGCAGCAAAAGCCGCCGTGAATCTCTCGTACAGCACCCAAGTAAACGCATTCATCAGCGTCGTCTTCCCGGCACCGTTGTTTCCGTGAATAACCGTCGTATTCCGCTCCCCCCACGCAATAATAATCTCTGGCGTCTTGCCGTAAAACTGCCGAAAGTTGCAGAGCTTAATTGAAATTATCTTCATTGTATGGCTTCCTTGATAATTTTCAGGATGTCATCATTAATGTTGCGGGGAATCTTCATATAGAGCTTGTCCTTCTCAGCCTGCAACACCCGCTCAATAATTTCCCGGATCTCCGGAGGAGCGCTCGCAATCGGCTCCTGAATGTCATTCATACTCGCTTCGTCACTCATCTGTCCGCACCCTAAGTCCAATCTATTTTATCAAATTGTAAAGTTTTTTGCCAGCGCTTTTTTTCTGGGATGTGATAGAATTGCAGTAACAGGATAGGTTCCCTTAATAATCGGAATCCGTGCGGACGCGAAAAAAGCGAAACTGTCCCATTATTAAACATCATACCGCGTTCTGCCGGCACGACATCTTTACAAAATTTTACCGCCGCCAGCTGCTCTGCCTCTGATTTCTCGTTCCCAGTAGGGGCAAACGGCCACCCTTGCGGTCGCCCAGCCACCCTTGCGGTCGCCCGTCACGAGAAATGTCCACCTACTTAACCTCAAATATCTAACAGCCCGTATCTCGTTTGAAGCTCCAATAATTTCAGCCGAGCTTCACCGGCATTCTCAGCCAAATCAGCAAACTCCAAGAACCGCCGCAACTCCTTGCGCATCAAACTGCGCTCCACATCCAAAGTATCCCGCCCCAAATCCGGAGGCATCACAATCATATCAAACAGAGTAGCCCGCTGCTTGCTGGGGTGAGGGCGCAAAATTCGCCCCCGGCGCTGAATAAACTGGCGCGGATTGCTGCTGCTGGCCAGAATCACAGCCGTCTGAATTGCCGGGATATCCACCCCCTCATCCAAACAGCGAATTGCCACCAAACCCTGCAACTCGCCCGACTCAAATTGCCGGCGCAAAACCTCTCGTTCTGTCAAAGGCGTCTCCGCCGTATAAGTATTAACCCGATAGCCCAGTTCAGCCCCCAGAATCCGGGCAGTTTCTGCCAGCTGGCGGCTGCTTTCCTTACTCACCGCCCCCTCCACCGAACCGTCCCCACAATAAAACAGAGTGTGCCCAGTTTTAAGACGGCTTACCATTAACTGCTGCAGGGCATTTAACTTATTCGCCGCCGCCCCAATTAACCGAGCACGCTTAATCAATAAAGCCTTTAAACACTCCTCAAAATCAGCCTTTTCATTCTTTTTAAGCGCCCAGCCAATTCTTGTAGTCAACCTCCCATAAACGAGACTTTCCGATTCAGTCAAAGGCACCAGAATGGGATAGTAAACGTAGCGGACAAGCGCCCCCAGCCGAATCGCATCTCCCAGAGTGAGTTCAGGCTGCAACACCGGCCCAAAATAATCAAACAAAACCTCAGTACCCCGCTCGTCAAAATACCGCTCCGGCGTCGCAGACAAAGCCAACCGCAGCCCGATTTTGCGAGGCAAACTCTCCTCCAATCGCGGCGCTCCCAGATTGTGAGCCTCATCGCCCACAATTAAAGTTTTATCTGGGAAATACTTAAGCTGCGACTGCAACCCATCTTTGATCAGCGTAGCATTTGTCGTAATAACCGTCAGAAAAGGTTGACTGCCGGCACGCACACTGTAAAGCTGGCTTGAGAGTTGGCGCTGCCAGCTGTGCACATTTTCAAAAGCTAAAATTGGCTGCAGTCCAAATTTATCGCACTCTCGCGCCCACTGCATTACCAGATGCCGGAAAGGGCACACCACCAGCAACGCCTGCAAGCCGATTTTCTGGTAGAGTTCTGTCACCAGAGCCAGAGCTGTAATCGTCTTGCCGCTGCCGGTGGCCATCTTGAGAGTGCCCCGCCCCTTGTTAGCAAACCAGCTGTTTACCGCTTGTTTCTGATACTGCCGCAACTGTAGAGACGGTGGCATTTCGGGGCATCCCACCGGCGGCTGATTTACTGTTAGTAGATTCACCTCTGGTGCGCTCAGATGCTAGCTTTCCTGAAAATAAACGGGTCAGAATAATTTTAGCCGGCAGCCGCCACGCCCAACAGTGGCCGTTCGCAGTTGGGCTTTAGCCCACCGTTCGCAGTTGGGCCAGGACTTACGCAAACCCTCTATCTGTAGGGTGGGTTAGCGCTAGCGTAACCCACCCCACAATTAAGGTCGCTGCGTAAGTCCTGTGGGCTTTAGCCCCAGCTGTGTACCCCCCGAAAGTAGTTGGGCTTTAGCCCCCGAAAGTAGTTGGGCTTTAGCCCCCGTTCGCAGTTGGGCTTTAGCCCCACCCGTCGCACCCCCTTGATTGGGCGAATCTCCAAGATGGCACACCACCGGCTGCCACTGCCCTTTGCTCCTTTAGGCACAATTGCCGTTTGATATCTGTAGGGGCGGCCCCCCGTGGCCGCCCCCGAGCGCTGTATGCAGGCCACCGGCACAGCGAGTAAAAATTCCTATCCCCCAAAACCGGCGCGAGAGTCAATCCCAGAAGCCGAATTGAAACATTAAAGATTGTGTAGTGCAGATGCCATGCAAGGGGGGTGATAGGAGATAACTGAAAAAAATCCGTTCTCGCTTGAAAATCTGCCGGTGCATCTATGACCTACTGCCTCAGAGTTGCAGACATCCCCGTTAGCGAACGCCCTCGCGAGCGATTGATGGCGCAAGGGCCAAAAAATCTGGCCACAGCCGAACTGATCGCCATCTTGCTAGGCACCGGCCAAGGGCAGGGAAAGCTTTCCGCACTCGGACTCGGGCAGTACATCTTGCAGAAATTGAGCGAACACCAGCGCGATCCGCTGGAAGTCTTGCGCGATATCAGCGTGCAAGAGCTGACACAAATTCACGGAATTGGGCCGGCGAAAGCAACAACTATTCTAGCCGCCGTTGAACTCGGCAAACGAGTGTTTCAATCCCGCCCCCCAGAGCGCAAAGAAATAGACAGTCCCGCCGCCGCCGCCGCCGCCCTCAGCCACGATTTAATGTGGCAGTCGCAAGAGCGATTTGCGGTTTTGCTGCTGGATGTGAAAAACCGCCTGCTGGGCACCCAAGTGATCACCATTGGCACCGCCACCGAAACCCTGGCCCACCCCCGCGAGATATTCCGGGAAGCGATCCGCCAGGGAGCCACCCGCCTGATTGTCGCCCACAACCACCCTTCCGGGAATGTCGAGCCCAGCCCAGAAGACATCGCCCTCACCCGCCAGCTGCTTGCCGGTGCCCAATTCCTGGCCATTCCCCTGCTGGATCACCTGATTTTGGGCTGTGGCAATCACCAGAGCTTGCGCCAAATCACAACCCTGTGGGACGAGTACCCCCAGGGGGATTAATCGGGAGGAGGGAGTGCGCCCGCGAGGGGGACAGGCGAGACGCCTGTCCTACGCCTTGAGGGGGACAGGGGGACAGGGGGACAGGCGAGACGCCTGTCCTACGCCTTCCGGAATTGAAACAAAACTTTACTTGTTTTTTTTCCGCTGCCTGTGCTATATTAATGAAGTCGAGGGCGATTAGCACAGTGGTAGCGCGCTTCCTTCACACGGAAGAGGTCACTGGTTCGAGCCCAGTATCGCCCACTTGAATAACTGTATTGGGTGCGTTCCCCTTTGGGGGAACGCACCCAACTTTTGCCGACGGCTCACTTGACAATGTTGCCGGTCAACTTGGCTTTGCAGCCGGCTCACTTGACAATGTTGCCGGTCAACTTGGCTTTGCAGCCGGTCAACTTGGCTTTGCAGCCGGTCAACTTGGCTTTGCAGCCGGTCTTAAACCTAGCCGATACATTTTTGCTAACAACCTTTAACAGTTGCCAACAAATACATAAGCTGAGAGATTCTCTCAACCAAGGCGTATCAACCAATGCCCACAGTCAAATCCCGCGATCTCAACAGCCAAGTTCATGATGTTGGCCACCTTCTTTTAAGAAGAAGTCACTTGAACTAGCTTGAAGGCCACTCATCCTTTAGAGTTTCAGGCTTTGTGGCAGTTTCCGGGACAGCCACCCGCTGCATGGTTCTCAGGTCTAGGTGAGTGTCTTGAGCTTTAGGGCGCAGCCACCGCCTTTGGTTCTCAGGTTCTGGTGCCTGTCTTGAGTAAATTATAGCATAGATTGGAAGATGGAACGCAAATCACCTGCTGTTGCCAGCCCTCGCAGACGTAGGACAGGCGTCCCGCCTGTCCCAAAAACCCCCCTCCCAGACTTTGGACAGGCGTCCCCCCTCTGCCCACGGGGGGGTAAATCCCCTAAACATTTGGTCAATCCCCTGCTATAGTCACAGAAGAAGGGCTAAACTCACGCGAAAAAATAGGGGTAAGCGTAGTGTACGCTTCACAGAAAAGGCCAGAGCAAGGGCCAGATAGTGCAGATTTCCCCAAGTTGCTCGATCCCGCATTGCTCAGAGCAGCGCGGAAAATCTATCGTACCTACCAGGAAGTTCATGCCGCTCGTCTTCAGCGCCCCCTCGGTGTGGTCATCGACCGGCTGACTTATCGGGGCCAAATGATTCTATCCCGCAAGCCAATCTTGTTGCCGAACGAATCTTTTGTGCCTTTTGAGCAGATTGAATCGGAACTCTATTAAGGGCACAGGGCATGGCGCATGGGGCATGGCGCATGGCACACACCGGCACGAACACCCCACATCCGCCCCGGAACGCACCCCACATCGCCCACCCCACATCGCCCACCCCACACCGCACACTTCACACTTCTACATAAGTGGACACGCTCGTCACCTTTGCCGCCGGCTTGATTGTCTTCGCCTTGGGAGCTTCTATTGGCAGCTTCCTGAATGTGGTTGTCTACCGGCTGCCGGCGGGACTGTCCCTCCTGTGGCCACCGTCTCGCTGCCCCAAATGCCTGAACCGGCTCGGCGCTCGTGAAAACGTGCCGGTGTTCGGCTGGCTGTGCCTGCGGGGGCGCTGCCGGCACTGCCGCAGTCCCATTTCCCCGCGCTACCCCCTCGTGGAAGCCGCCACCGGCACCCTGTTCTTGCTGGTTTTCTGGCAATTTGGGCTGTCTTGGCAAACCGCCGGCTGCTGGGCGTTCTTCAGCTGGCTGCTGGCACTCTCCCTGATCGACTTCGATACCATGACCCTGCCCAATCCTCTCACACAATCGGGATTGGCTGCCGGTTTAGCCTTTCAAGCCACCGCCGGTTTTCTGCCGGCACTCGCCGGTGACGGTGCCATCAAACAGCTGATGTCAGGCATTATCGGCGCAGTTCTGGGAATCTGGCTGCTCGACATCATCGCCTTCCTTGGCTCCCTCGCCTTTGGGCGAACCGCAATGGGTGCGGGAGACGCCAAACTGGCAGCCATGATGGGAGCGTGGTTGGGGTGGAAGTATTTGCTGATCGCCTGCTTCCTCGCCTGCGCCATCGGTGCCTTTGCCGGTGGCGGCGCAATCGCCCTCGGCTGGCTGGAGCGCAGCAAGCCCATGCCCTTTGGCCCCTTTCTGGCCATCGGTGCCGGCATCGCAGCCCTTTGGGGCGAAGCGATTCTCTCCACCTACCTGCGGCTATTTTTCCCCCTCAGTTAATCCTGTTTCCCCCCGCAACGAGGGGAAACAGGGTTAACCCCTCACCCCTTAAGGGATGAATCAGTGCCAGTGGGCTGTTTCACCGGCAGCCCGATGGCAAACTCCGTACCCGCGCCCGGGGAGGAGCGAAAAGTAATTCTGCCGCCATGTTTCTTTTCCACAATCTGGCGGCTAATAGACAAACCCAAGCCGGTGCCCACACCTCTCGGTTTCGTAGTAAAAAAGGTATTAAAGATATTGTCTTGCTTGTCCGGCGCAATGCCAGCACCATTGTCCGCAATGCGCACCACCACCCAGTCACTGTCGAGTTCAGTGGAGATCGCAATCTGCTTGCCGTCTTGAGATGCCGGTTTTTCCTCTAAGGCATCGATCGCATTGCTGAGGATATTCATAAACACCTGGTAGAGCAAACCCATGTACCCTTCAACAGCTGGGATTTCCCCGTACTTGCGCACCAACTTAATATCCTTTTTGAGCCGGTTGTTGAGAATCATCAGGCTACTCTCAATACATTCGTGCAAATCTACAGGGTGGGGGGCGCTGTCATCCAGGCGGGAGAAATTTTTCAACGTCAGGATAATATCCCGGGCGCGTTCGGCACCGACTTTCATCGAGTGCACAAGTTTCGGCAAGTCTTCTTTCACAAAATCCAGATCTATTTCGTCTGAGTGCTCTCGAACAGGAGCCGGTGGGTTTGATATCTCAGCTTCGTAAGTTTCCAGCAGCGCTAAAATATCCAAGATGTAGTCCTTGGCTGGGTCTAAGTTGCCATAGATGAAGTTGATAGGATTGTTGAGTTCGTGCGCCACATCGGCAAGTGTGCGCCCGAGGCTGGCCATTTTCTCACTCTGGAACAGCTGGGCTTCTTTTTCCGCTTCCAATTCTGCCAGCAACTGCCTTACCCTAACAATGAGTTGGTTGAGAGAAGTGGCTAAGACGCCCACTTCATCAGAAGAAGTCACCGGCACTTGCAGGTAAAAGTTAGATTCGCGGGTGACTTGCTGAGCGACACCGATGGCATCTTCCAGGGGGCGAACAATAGCGCGGCGGGTGTAGCTAGCCAAAAGGAACGCCACTCCCCCTGACAAGAGGATGCCGGCGGCAACAATCCCATTTTTGACGCTCTGAGCAGCCATCAAAGCAGCATCCCGCTGTTTTTCCAGCTCGCGCCCCACCTCAATTATATCAGTTAGGGCATCCGAAATGCCATCAAACTGCAGCGCAACAGGGCTAGTGGTGAACTGTAGCAGGCGCTTTTGCGCAGCCAAGCTCTCGGTTGGCTTCAAAGAAGGCGCATTGATTTGCCCGATGAGTTTATCGAGTTCCTGAAAGTATGCCTGCGGCACCCCTTCGTAGTTTCGCAGGAATACTGGTAGAGCCTCGGCATCTACCTCAGTTAGAAAACTCCTCTTTTGCCCTAAGGATTGGACTTGCGCCCACAGCTGCTTGACTTCAGCGGCATGAGTGAGAAACTGGGAGTATTCTTGCTGCAACTTTTGCGGCTGTTCTGCTTGAGGAATGAGCCGCTGCTGGTGCCGGCGGGACTCCAGTACAGCGGTTTGCAAGCGCGTGAAAAGCCTGACTTGTTCGTCGGTTTGTTTTTCTCGGTTATAGGCGATTTGGCTGTAATACTCTCCCAGCAGCAGCCCAGCTGAGATGCCGGCAGCGGCAATCCCAAAGCTGAGGGCGTAGCCGAGGCTAATTTTGCTTCCAATCTTGAGGCGGCGCACCTGCCGGTTGAGCCAGCCTGAGTCCTCAGATGACCGGGCTAACACATCGTTGCAAGTAGGCTGAGTTTTTGTTGGGTCAGGCTGAAAAGTCATAGTTGTGCCATCGGGAGGCGAGTTGGGAGTAGGCGGCTGCGCGGGCAACAGATTTTAGCAAGTCAGCAGCAGGGTATCCCGCTTGCTGATTAATTTCAGTTTGTCCCATTGCTCCCAAGCCGGGGTAGATGCTTGAGATTTGTAATTTTATTGTTTAACGTTTTGTAACAGCCTGCTGTGATTTAGCTCAATATTCGCAGGGTACAGCCGCACAGGCCGTTGCCGGTGTGGCCAGAGGGGAGAGCGTCAGCCTGGTTGGGCATGCCGGTGCCCGATAGCAGCGCGAGTCAAGGCGCAGGAGTCTTCAAACGCACTGCCACCTGAAAAGCTGGTAGCTTACTATTGGGCAAGGGCAGTACACCGTGAGAGCTGATTTTCCCAGTCGCTTGATAAAATAAAGTCGTGTGTTGGATTACGCTCAGAACTACTGGCAGCCGCTGGGAAGCTGAATTAATGCAGCAAGTGCTGGCCGCTCACGAGATACCCACCCGGATTATAGACTTGGGGGCGGGGTCTTATTTGGGTGCCGGCAGTCCAGCGGCGTTGCAAGGCAAGTTCAGAAGACCGCTGGACAGCCCTGCTCCTCCTCAGTCCAGTGGGGGCGGAAGAGTCAGACTGGCCAGAATGACCATCTGTCGCTTTCCGGGTATAGGATAGAAAGTCTAAGGGTTTGACCGGCAGGGGAACTGCATGCGTCTAGTAAGGAATTAACCGCTTTCATGTCTCTATTTGATTGGTTTGCGAATCGACGGAAATCTGGCCCCATTAGTAAAGACCGACAGGAGCGCGAGATTGCCGACGGTCTTTGGAATAAATGCGAGGCTTGTGGGGTGCTCTCCTACACCAAAGACCTGCGGGCGAACCAAATGGTCTGCCTGGAGTGCGGCCATCACAACCGGGTGTTCAGCGAGGAGCGCATCCGCCAGCTGATAGACGCCAACACCTGGACGCCCCTGAACGAGGAACTGCGCCCGACTGACCCGCTGAAGTTTTACGACCGCAAGTCCTATGGGGAGCGCCTGCGCGAGTACCAGGAAAAAACCCGCCTTGCAGATGCGGTGCAGACTGGGGTGGGGCAACTGGACGGGCTAACCGTGGCCCTCGGCGCTATGGACTTCCGGTTCATGGGCGGCAGTATGGGCTCGGTTGTGGGGGAAAAACTCACCCGTTTGATAGAGCACGCCACAAAGATGGGCTTGCCGGCGATAATTGTCTGCGCCTCTGGCGGTGCCCGCATGCAGGAGGGGATGCTGAGCCTGATGCAAATGGCCAAAATCTCTGGGGCTCTGGAGCGCCACCGCAGAGCCGGTCTGCTCTACATGCCGGTTTTGACTGACCCGACGACCGGCGGGGTGACTGCCAGCTTTGCTATGTTGGGAGACATCATTCTGGCTGAGCCAAAGGCCACTATCGGGTTTGCCGGTCGCCGGGTGATCGAGCAAACTCTGCGCGAAAAGCTGCCGGACGATTTTCAGAGCGCTGAGGACTTGCTCAAGCACGGCTTTGTGGACGCGATTGTGCCCCGCACCCAGCTGAAGCCAACCCTGGCCAAGCTGATTTGCCTGCATTTGACTCCCCTGCCACCGGCAGCCCACCGGCTGCAAATCCCCCAAGCTATCCCCCTCGAAGACAGCCGGACTGAAAAAGTCACAAGTGACCGCTGAGCGGTGAGAGTCAACTGGGCTGCCCTGTTGTGAGCTACGGTTCAACTGGACACAGCTTGTTATGCCGGCCAGCCCGATAAAATCCACAAACCGCATTAGGGGCGGTCAAGGAACTCTCTGACAGCTTTCCGCGCCGGCTTGCTTGACTTTGACCCCCTGGTGTGGTATTGCGCTCTGGCAGCGGAACGGGCTGCCGGTGAGTCTGGGGTGCAAAAATCTGACTCGGGATGTCAGCGGTGCGAGTGAATCCCGCTTGCGGGATTGAAATTTGAGAAAGGTGCATCGAAGGTGGCATGATTATTGACGTGGCTCTATCAACTCCTTTCAGCTAACCGTCATCATTATGGGGTTTGCCGATTTGTCTATAGCAGAAATCGCCTCCGATTACAACCTTCCTGCAGAGGAGGTGTGCCGGATGTGCGACCGGTTGGGCATTGCCTACAAACACCCTCAGACCCGTCTGGCTTTGGAGGATGCCAAGGCAATTATGGCTTACATCATGGCTCAACGCCAGGAGAGCGGTTCTGATGGGTAAACCCCAGCAATGCCTTGCTGAAAAGTTCTGCTTCAGATAATGTCTGGTGACATCTCTGTCAAGCCCGAGATGGCAGGTGTGCTGCTCAGTTCTGTTCGGCGGCTCCTCCGCGTGCGGGGTTGCCAGAACAGGAGTAGATCCCACTGTTCTAAAGCTGTGTTGAGCGTCCAATAACTCCGGCCATTTTTTTGAGGGAAACCATGTTGAAAAGGTACATCTGGCTTGCTGTGGCTACTGTATTTTTGGCGTTTCAGATGTTTGTGGGTGGGGCTAGTGCGGTGCAGCTGGATGAAGCGACCCGCACGCTGCCGCTGAACGCCGAGGGGAAAACTGTTGTGTTGAGCTTGAAAGAAGTCGAAAAAGGCAAACGCCTGTTTAACGATACTTGCTCTCAATGTCATGCGGGGGGCAAAACGAAAACAGACTTCAATGTGGGTCTGTCAACAAAGGATCTGGCTGGAGCAACCCCGGCTCGCGACAATATTGAAGCGCTGGTGGATTACATGAAGAGCCCCACAACCTATGATGGGTTTACCAACATTGCTGAGGTGCACCCCAGCATCGAAAGCGCTGATATTTTCCCGGAGATGAGAAATCTCTCGGAAGATGACCTGTATGCCATCGCCGGTCACATTCTCCTCCAGCCTAAGATTATTGGCCCAGCGTGGGGAGGCGGCAAGGTCTACAATTAAGGCTCTGCCACAAAAAAGTAAAAAGTAAAAGGTAAAAGGTAAAAAGTCAAATGATTTACTGGGTCTTTTGCCTTTTTACTTTTTACTGGCATCAGAAGAGGTTGACATCCAATGCTGCGCCGATTGTTCTCAGTTCGCGGTCTGTTAACGGTTTTAGCTGCTTTGCTTGCGGTGATGGTGGCCACAAGGCCGGCTTGGGCTGCCGGTGTGGACCCCTATGTGTTCCGGTACTTGAAAGCTCGCGAGCCGGTGCCGGTGGAAATGGACGCACAGGGGCAGACTCGCCTGTTTTCGGCTTCGGACTTGTCTGCTGGCAAACGCCTGTTTGAGGAGAGCTGCATCAACTGCCATGTCGGGGGAGCGACTTTGCCCGATCCGAGCGTGTCTCTGTCCTTGAACACTCTCAAAGGGGCGACGCCTCCGCGCGACAATATTAACGCTTTGGTCGCCTATTTGCGCCAGCCCATGACTTATGACGGCAGCGACACCACCTTTTGGTGCCGTCAGGTGCCGGAAAGTTGGCTCTCCCTGCAGGAGGTAGAAAATTTAGCGGCTTTTGTTTTGAGAGCGGCGCAAACCGCCCCGGGATGGGGGACGCAAAAGTTTGATTAATTTACCGGAATCAACAAAATAACGATTGGCGATAAGGTCTGGAAAAACTAGGCTTATGGCTTGAATGCCATCGCTATAACTGCCCATTTCCGTAAAAAAAATTCTGTGCGATCTCGGGAGCTAACTCACTTCTTACAGCTGGTTGAGACTGCCGAGAGGTTTCTCAACCCGGGGCTGTAAGCAGTGGGTTTCCCCGATCAAAAATGCCGGTGCCGGGGCCATTTGCAGGCAATTGCGACCCATCCGTTTGGCTTGGTACAGGGCTCTGTCCGCCTGGTGCAATAAGTCTTGACTGTTCAGCATGTTGGATTCGCTGGCGATTGCGCCCCCTATGCTGATGGTGACCGGGATCGCTAAATCTTCAGATACCTGGATGGGGTTACTGGCGATCGCCGCACACAAGCTCTCACCATAGGCCCAGGCGCTGTTTGGGCTGATTCCTGGAGCAATGCAGATGAATTCTTCCCCGCCGTAGCGATATAAAAAACTGCTAGGGCGAATGCTGCCTTGCAAGCGTCCCGCCAGGGCCCGCAATACCCAGTCTCCCGCCAGGTGACCGTGGTTATCGTTCACCAGCTTGAAATGATCCACATCAATCACGAAGGCGCATAAATACCGGTAGCGAGCGCCGGCTTGACGGCAGCCCACTTGCTGCAGCAGATGGGGCAGGGTTTGCTCCAGAGCCCGCCGGTTCAGCAAGCCGGTCAGCGGGTCGGTGAGGGAAAGAGATTCTAGCAGTTCGTTGCGAGCTGTGAGTTTCTGGTTGGCCGCCTTCAGTTCCCGATTGGCAGCACTCAGCTGCTGCATTAACCCTCCCACGCGCAGTCCAGCTCGCACCCGCGCTTGCAATTCATTCATATCAATGGGTTTCCACAAAAACTCGTCAGCGCCAGAATCGAGCCCCTCCACCCGGTCGCCGACGCTGTTTCGCCAAGTCAGCAAAATAAAGAACGCGGTTGCCAGCTGCTCATCCGCCTTCAGCCGCCGGCACAGCTCCAATCCATCCATCACCGGCATCATCCAATCGCAAATTATTAAGTCCGGATGCAGTTGCCGCGCCAGCGCCAGACCCTCTTCGCCGTTTCTGGCCACTGTTACCCGATACCCTTCCGTTTGCAGGGTTTTTTTGAGCAGCAACCGAGTGGCCGAATCATCATCAACAATCAGAATGTGTGACATGAGATGTGGCAGCCCTGTTAAATTTTAAAAAATTGTTACAAACAAGGCGACGCTGGGAGTTTTATATATTAATATGATAGCTTTCATTCGGGAAGCTTCATAGCTCTTCCGGCTGGCCTTCTCAATCCAAAACTCTGCGCCGTCCCCCCGGTGGGATAGAGATGCCGGCGCAAGCGTTGCGGGACGCAAAGCGCGTCCTTCCCTCTGGGGACTTGATCCCGAGCTGGTAGCCAACTGCCATCTGGCACCGGCCTCTGGCAATCCATTAAGGCGATGTCGCAGTCGCTCTGAGCTAGCATAGCTAGCACTGCACGGAACCGCGCGGCGCTCTCCCTAGAGCTGAAGATTTTGAATGGATTGAGAGGGACTTTTCCACTGTTTGGGCTGTCTTCTGCCACCATAACTTGGCCTGAGAGGTGATTGATAAATAAAAAGTGAAGTCACAAGAAACCGGGTTTCTTGTGGTCGGTCAGCGGTCAGTAGGGGCGGGTTTACTCACATCCGGGAAAACCCAGAGACATCTTGGGGGTTTCTTCTAGTGAGTCAGCGATCAGCAGGGGCGGGTTTACTCACATCCGGGAAAACCCAGAGACATCTTGGGTGAACCGGCCCCTACAACTGCAGCAAGATTCCCGGTTTCTGGCCCCGGTGCTATCTTAACAATTACTTTATAAAGCCGCTCTCAGCCCTGCTGACCGCCCTTCGCCCCCCCGCAGGATGGGGGCTGAGCGGCTGACCCAGCATTTTTCCAGCTGGGGCGTTCGCACTCACCCTGCAGCCACCCCCCCGGCGCTTACCTTATGCAACCATCCGGAGAGCCTCTCGCGATGCCGGCTCGCCTCCACGCCACTCTCCCCTTGGCGGAACTCCCGCGCCCAGGCGCGATCGCAGGAAACGGCATATAATCTGTTTGATTAATTTTCTTACTTACTCTCCCTCTCCGACTCTCACCACCGATCATAGTTAAAGTAATTAAACGTAAAATCGGCTGGGGGTGGAATCTGCGGCCCGATTGAGACGGGGAAAGAGCATCAGGGCTGAGAGCGAGCCAATGGTTGCGACCCTAAGGGTTTTTTCGAGGGAGTATTGACAAGATGCGACAGAATTTGATATAGGTAACAGTTTTAAAAGGAGTAATAGATTTTCCCCCTTTCCCCCTCTCGCCTGGGTTAAGAAGTGGGCTTTTTGCCGGCTTGCGGGTGTTGCGCAGCATCGTGTCGCGTTTTGTGTCAGCGAAGCGGATAAAATGAGGTCTTAGAAAAATTTCCTGTGTTTAGTAGAGGAGCACTATGTTGAAGAGACTCTTATCCGCTGTCCTAATCGCGTTCGCAGCGCTAACCGTTTTCATGGGTCAGCCGGCGCTAGCTGATGGAGACGCCGCCGCCGGTGCCAAGGTTTTTAGCGCCAACTGTGCTGCTTGCCACGCGGGCGGCGGCAACGTAGTTATGGCCAAGAAGACCCTGAAGAAGGAGGCTCTGGAGCTGTACAAGATGAACTCTGCAGAGGCAATTATCACGCAGGTGACGAACGGCAAAAATGCCATGCCGGCGTTTAAGGGTCGTCTGAATCCCACGCAAATCGAGAACGTTGCCGCTTACGTTTTAGACAAATCGGCAAAAGAGTGGAAATAGGGCCCTCTGAACGACTGTACCGGCAACCCACTGAATGGGGTTGACAAAATGATAGGTTAAGACTATAATCCTCCAGCCTGTCTGGAGGTTTTTTTGTTTTGGGGGGTGCCGGTTGGACAGGTGGGGGTCGGAGGGAACGCCTGTCCTACGTCGGGATGGGGGGACAGGCGGGGGGACAGGCGGGGGGACAGGCGGGTGGACAGGCGAGTGGACAGGCGAGTGGACAGGCGGGGGGACAGGCGGGTGGACAGGCGGGTGGACAGGCGGGTGGACAGGCGGGGGTCGGAGGGAACGCCTGTCCTACGTCGGGAGGGGCTCAAAGAATCCGTCGGGTTGTTGTGTGCTTCCCCAAAGAATGCCGGTGGAACAGATGCAGAGGAATAAAGCTCTGATGGAATGCTATCGCAAGTGGGCAGGGGAGGGAGACGAAGAGGAGGCGCGAGAGACGTTTGAATTTCTGCCCCCGGCATTAGATGAAGACCGGCTTTCAAATTGACCCCTATTTACCAAACAATGATAATTATTGGCGAAACATTAGGAAAAAATTGCAAATTATTTCAAATTTTTATCAGCGAATGCTTCGCACTATCGGTGGAATCTTGGCTGAAAAAGGGCTATAATATGTCCTGGATGAGTAACGCAGATTGCGAGGTGAGGCGGGAGTTGCTGCGGGGGAATAAGCCTGCCGGCATTGCAAGGCTTGATGAGTTTTGTTAGAAAAACTGCTAGTCGGACACAAATTTGGGAAGCTGGGCGCGGGGTTGCCGGTGGGAGGGGAGAGGGTGCGCTGTGAATTGGCGCGTGGTGGGTTCCCGGCAATCATCACTTGGGGTGTTCGCCGGAGTCTGGGTCTTCTGTATTTGGGGATTCTGAAGGGGAGGCGGATGCGAGTTGGATATTGATGGTAATTGTTATTGTGTTTTTTTCGATTGTTATTGGATTTCTATCAATACTTACATTTAATATCTTTACTGCTAAGTCCTCTGGCCAACCATTATTTAATTGAAACCCTGAAGGCGACTGAGTTTTATATCCGGCTGACTCTAGCCAGGTATTGATATTTCGCCAATTTCCTATTGGTTCATCTGGGGAATTGGCCATCTTTTTAAAGTATTGGTATAAAGTTTTACACAAAAAAACCTCAACTCCCTTGGGACTCTGGAGGAGTTTGCGGGCCATTTCAGCGGGGCTGTTACCGCACAGCAGCCCTCGCAGGTACAGCTTTTCCGTGTTTGTCAGTCCCTTTCTGGCGCGAGGGGCCAGTTGCCGCTTGGCCTCGGCCAGGGCTTGGTACAGCCTTTCTAAGTCCCAGTAATGAACCACCGGGCGCGAACATCTCCTCCTTATTATGTGCCATTGCAGTGCCGGGAAATTGGTAACGTGAGCCTAACTAAAAATTATAGCCTCCGTTAGTTGCTTGTTAGAGATAGGGAGTTTATTATCGGTATAAGCGATAAGGTTGAGGAAGCAGGCTGGCCGGCTTGCAGAGCAGAAATACGCATGTACCCGCCAAGAGCGCGGTAGGGCTTACGATTGGATCGTGAGACGACCGGCACCCCAATTAACCTTTAGCTTCTTCATCAAAGTACAGGTGCCAAAGCCCTCTCCTCTCAGTCCTCCAATTTAGGGGGGAAGGGGGGATAGCCCACAAGGAGTCCATACAAATGGTTTGGGATATTCTGCTGCAAGCCGCTGCAGCTTTTGTCCTGGGTGCAGCAGCCGGTTATGCTTTCGCTGCGATCGTCGAGGCTTTATCAAGAGCTTTTGCTAGGTTATGGGAGAACCTGGTTGCAGCAGTTAAGGAGATTTGGGGATATGTAACAGAAGCAACCAAATATTATCTGGCGTTGATAGCTCAGTTTTTAGACAATAATTGGCCAGAAATTGAATCCTATCTGCGCCAAGAGTTGGGTTATAGTAGGGAGTGGCTGCTGGCTGTTTTCCAGGATGGTCTGGATACCATTCTCGCATTCGTAGACCCAAGGCAAACGTATCGCGAGCCTTTTGTAATGTCAGTGAGGCCGGTGAATCAGCAGGAAGGCGTTCAGTTACCGCCAGTGCAGAACCCAATGGTCACTAAACTGACGGTATAGTAAGCAAGTTTGGAGGTAACTTTAATGGGCTTTTTCGCATGGTTTTGCGGTCTATTAGAGCAGTTAATAAACTGGCTGGAACGAGCCGTGGCTGCTTTTGTGAGAGCTTTATTTTACAGCATACAAGCAGTTTGTTACTCGGTGATAGTCGGCGTTTTGATTGCAGCATTTGGACTGGCAGTTATCTTATATGCTATTTTTTACGCAGGAGCAATTATCACTGAAACTTTCAGGGAAGTTTTGCCCCCCAAAAGAGCCAAAAACCCGTCAAAGTTTTTCAGCGTTAAGCGACCGCCTGCGAATACTCCCTAGCCCTAGCAGCGGTTGCAAGTGACAAAAATAATGGCTGGGACAAATATCCAGTATTAATCTCACGCTTCCAGCCCCATAAATCACGCATTAGGATTGAACTATGCCCCGCAACTCAGAACCTGAAAAGCTACGGAACCCGGAATCGGAAATTATCTATACTGTTGTTGATTTTCGCTCACCTTACCGTGAAGGGAGTTTGAGAACGATTGAACTGGTTGGCGTACCTGGACTTAGACTGAAGAACGGTCGATGTGTTGTTCCTGAGAAAACGCAGCGCTTTTTCGATTCTTTACTTGTTGGCACCTTATTTGGTTTAAGTATTCGTGTCCGCGACTGTAACTTTAGGCAGCTAAAGATATGGCTGTATGACACACATACAAAACGGGAAGAAAGAGGGTATGAAGTCCCATCTATTAACAATCGTGATTTGCCGATTGCCTCGACTGTACCGTCTTCTAAGCTAGAAGCGATTTATGTTCTTGATAATGAGTTAACCGGCCCAGAATACCATTAGATGGGTTTTTTTGCTGCTCCAGCTGTAACCGCTGTAGCAACTAAGGCTGTGGGAGGGGCGCTCCCTCCTCCCCTCTCCCTCCCGCAAATCCCACCGGCGCTCCCAGCTTCCCCCACCCAAAAAACTAACAGCTGACTTATAAAGTAATTGTTAAGCGTCGAGGGTGGGCAGAAACCGGGAATCTTGCTGCAGTTGTAGGGGCGGGTTCACCCCAGATGTCTCTGGGTTTTCCCAGATGTTAGTAAACCCGCCCCTACTTCTGGCTTACCCAGCACAAGAAACCCGGTTTCTTCTTGCTTCACTTTTTATTTATAAATAACCTCTAACCTCCTCTAACCTCGCGTTGCAATAATTCCTGCAACACCGGCACTAGGGGAGGTAAATCATCGCGGATGGTTCTCCAAAGTCTTTCTGGATCTATTTGAAAGTATTCGTGAGCCATTACATTCCTCATGTCACCCATCTGACGCCAGGGAATCTGGCGATACCGCGACTGAATTTCCACCGGCACATTTATCGCGGCTTCACCGATGATGAGAAAATTATACAGAATCCCTTGCGTCACAATTTCTTCCAGTCTGGCGAAGTCCTCAAAAGTCATCCCAGCGGTAGTTTGCTGAATTCGCTCAATCGCTTGCAAGATATCCTGAATCCGCAGTGGCTATTCTCTAGAGGGCACGGATAGCCTCCTTGAGAACGGGTTCCCGCAAATGTTTCCTCAAAGCGTTCTCGGTTCCCAAATCTACAGAACACCCCAAGATATCCTCTAAGTAGTGCTGCACTCGTAAAAGTTGAAATAGCCCGCCAGGTTCAGCAAACTCCACTAAAAAGTCTACATCACTGTCGGGGCGTGCTTCATCCCGCGCCACGGAGCCAAACAGATCGAGCGACTTCACCCCCAAGGCTTTTAATTCTTGCCGGTGCGCCGCCAAAATTGCCAGTACATCGTCCCTTTTCATCCTCCCTCCTGCCAATCTCTCACGTTTATTTTAGCACATCCCCGAACAAAAGTGGCAGGATTTACCGGCACTGCCGGTGCGGGATGCCGGTGAAGCAATTCCCCCACGCAATCAAACACCGGCTCGCCCTCCCCCAGACCCCTACAGATTGGCAATCTGTTGGGCAAACCAGAAAGCCGCACTGCCATTATTTCCCTGATTCAACTGCGCTAAAGTCCGCTCTATCAGAGAAATTGGCAACCCCTCCAGCGCCACAGAATCTTCGCACTGCTGGTACTTGCCATCCTCCTGCAACCGAAACGCCAGCACCCTTTCCCCCCTGATATCTACAACCCAGTATTCCGGAATTTCCAGAGCGGCATAGAGTTCCTTTTTCTCATCCAAATCAGTCGCCAGAGTCGTGTCAGCAACTTCACCCACTAAGTCAGGAACGCGCCACTGAGTTAGATTAATCCGGCGCGGTTCCCCCTCTTTCCATCGCGGCGATCCTTCCCCTATATACACAATTTTATCTGGCGAGGCGGCTTGTCTCTTCGGCTTCTCAATCACACACCCGCCCAGCTCGTCAAAACTTTGGCCTTTCTGGGCGAACCAGCTTAAAAACAGCATTGTCAGCAGGCTATTGAATCTGGCGTGGTTAATTCCTTCATTACCCAGATATATCAAAAGGTATCCCTGATTGAAAAAAAGCCTAGCTTGTTCCAAGGCTGGATCGTCGCAACAAGCCAAGTAATCTTTCCATGTTGCCGGTTGCCATTGTGGCAAGGGGGCATCAAGTATCGGGCGGATGCCGGTGGGAGTTGAATGAGTCATAACGGAGAAGCCTGCTAAGAGGATATGAAATCTTGACCCAACAGGGGCACTCTTTAATAATTTAGGCGTCTGAAGCCAGAAGCCAGAACGAATATTCTCTATGCTGGCATTATAGCACATTCCGCTTGAGAGCGGACGGCGAGACTCACCGAACGCCGGATCTCCCACCGCACTACAGCAAACCCTGCCAAACAAACCGAACCTGAACAAACATCAAGAAACTCAAGAAACCGGCTTTCTTAAACAGCCCCGGTTTCTGCTGCCGGCGAGCCGGCACAAATCTCTGTTCCCCCTCACCCCAAAGTGGGCTACCGTTGATACACATCTTGGGCACGGGCGACAGCGTGTAACTCGTAGGGTGCGTTCCCTCGCGAGGGAACGCACCCTACCCCCGGCGAAACATGGAAAATTGGCATGACTGGGGATTTGTGTATAAACGAAGCCCCAAAGTGCGGGCGGTGAGGGGGAGGGGGAAAAACTTTGTGGCAAATCGACAAACGCCTCATTTTTAACCATAAGCCCTCAAACCTACAACACAATCTGCCGGCAGACAGACATCCCCAGAAAAAATACGCTATCCTAAAGACAACTTTGTAATCCTGAGGAAAAACACCGTGGTTCCCCTGCGCGATGACATACCAACACGCATCACCCCATACGTCACCTACGCGCTGATTGTCGCCAACATCTTAGTATTTCTCCATGAACTGACATTACCGCCTCCCCTGCTACAACAATTTTTCCAGACTTGGGCTGTAGTTCCTAGGGAATTAACACTCAGCTTTCAAGGAGTAGCGCTCGCTTCGCCGGTGCCAGAGTGGACAACCCTAATTACTTCCCAATTCCTGCACGGCGGTTTCACACACATCGCCGGCAATATGCTGTTCCTCTGGATTTTTGGCAACAACGTAGAAGACTGCCTCGGTCACATTAAATACTTGATTTTTTACCTGGCGTGTGGTATACTAGCAGCCTTAACTCAGTGGTATTTTTCCGCCGGCTCTCTTGTCCCTTCTCTGGGTGCCAGTGGGGCGATTGCCGGTGTCATGGGAGCCTACATCCTGAGATATCCTCGCGCAGAAGTCCTCACCTGGGTTCCCCTGGGCATTTTCTCCACAATCACTCGCATTCCCGCCTTTTTCTTCCTGGGGTTTTGGTTTGTGCAGCAAGCCTTCAACAGCGTCGCCAGCCTCAACGTGCCGGCTTCCACCGGCATGGAAGGGGGTGGCATAGCCTACTGGGCGCATGCCGGCGGATTTGTTTTCGGAGCCATCTTAGGCCCGCTGATGGGCTTGTTTAGCTCGGGAGACGAATATTAAATTGCACCCCCGGATTGCGAATTGGCGCGGGCTATTGGCTCAGCCCTTCCGACATCTTTATTTAAACCGCAGACGCACGCATATGAACGCAGATAGTAGCCGCTATTATAGCAATAGGCAAATTGTTTAGGACATTATACATTGAGGCCCGGCGTACCCTGCGGGAAGCCGCTTCGCGTCTATAGCGGAGCGGCGCGTAAGCGCTACGCCGTACCCACAGATATATCTCGTAGGACAGGCGTCTCGCCTGTCCCAATATCCGTAAGCGCACGCGGAGCGAGGAAAAGTCTTTCCCCCTCCCCGCGTCAGGGTATGGTAGGGGGGTGGGGTTCTGGACTAAGCCCGCCGGCGAGCAGTTTGAGGCAGTTCAGCTTGTTCTGGGTATGGCAGAGGTGGGAGTCTACCTGTTTGCGCCGGCTCATCGGGCGGTGCGGGAAACTCCACCGGCGGCTCGGGCTCAGGGTAGGTGCTGTGCGCCTCCACCGGCGTCTCAGCCCCATTAATCACACCTCCCAACAGTGTGATATCTTCCGATTCCGTCAGCGAATCAAGATACTCCGCCACCATACCCTGTTGCGAGTGAAGCGGGCGAGCCACGAATATTATCCCATCGGTGTGGGGTTCCAGCATCAGGGCGTCGTTGCCGGCACTGAGCGCCGGTGCGTCCAAAACGACAAAATCAAAGCGCTGCCGGACATCCTTTAATAACCTCAGCATTTCATTCGATTCCAGAATCCCGCCCGGCTGGCGCACTGGCCCCGGAGACGGCACCACATACAAGTTCTCAATTTCCGGAACTAAGCGAATGCAGTTATTCAGCTGCCCGTAATAGAGCAGGGGTTCAAGCGAGTTTTCCGGATCGGCAGTCATTTTTAGGCACTGCACGCGAGAAGGCGAGCGCAAGTCAGCCTCAATCAGCAGAGTGCGCTTGCCGGCTCGCGCCGATGAGATCGCCAGATTGTACGCGCAGAAAGTCTTGCCCTCCCCAATGCCGGCACTGGTGAGCAACAGCACCTTCACCTGCTTGTCACCGGCACGGCGCAGATTCGTGCGCAGCCGCTCGTAAAATTCCAGATAAGGAGAATCCGGCTCCACCATCACCGGCATAAAGTCGGGCTTCAGATCGAACACCATAAAAGCCGGCAATGTCCCGAGGACTTCCACCTCCCGCTCCTCAAAAGCTGAGCGCACCTCCTCCTCCGTGTAGAACTTTCCTTCCAGCAGCGACAGCAAGAAGATCAGCGCCCCGCCCACAACTGCTCCTAACAAACCACCGCCTCCCAAAATCAGCACTATAGAAGGGTTTGACTGAGACAGGTCTGCAGGTTTTGGCTGTACAGACAGAATATTCAAACTGCTTCCCGTTTCCGCTTCTGCAGTCTTTGCATCCGCTAGCGCCGCTTGTATTTTATCGTAGAGCGTTTTTTGAATCAGCACCTGCTGTTCCTTTTGAGAGCGCTCCAGCTGCTTGTTAGGAATACTGGCATACTCGCGCCGGAGTTGCTGCTCAGTTTGGGCAGCCGCTTGCAGTTGCTGCTGCAGGTTTTCCCGCTGAGTTTGCAAACCCATTAGAGTAGTAGCCTGCTGCTGCCGCACCGGGTCCAAACTGCTGTTGTGGCGGATTTGAAAGTCGCTCATCATCGGTGCTGCCACCCCATTGCCGCCGATCACCTCAGAGGTGCGCTGCTGGAGGAGCTCCTGCAAAGCTGTTTGCCGCTGGCGCAACTCAACCATCTGCGGGTGATCCTCTCGCAGAGACTGCTCGTAAAGTTGAATTTGCGACTCAGTGTCATGGAGCTGCGCTCGCAGGTTGGCAATAATTGGGTCAGCACTGAGCGCTTGAGACACATAAGCCTGATCCGGCGTCAGCCCGAGGCGCTCAGACAAACTGCGAATTTGCGCGTCAAGCCCCTGAATAGCCATTGCCAGCTGCCGTTGCTGCTCTTGAGCGGTGGCAATAGCGGTTGGCAGCGCCCCAATCCGAGCCACCGACAGTACAGCCCCTTCAACCCGATCGAACTGTTCCAGTTGTTTTTCAGCTTTCTCCAGATCCTGTTTCACCGGCGTCAGGCGCTCACTGAGTTGTTTCCCAGTCATCACCAATCTTTCAGCGTTAATAGAACGGCTGTACTCGACCATTGCCTCCATCATCGCTATCAGCGTCAATTGCGCTTTTTTCTGGTCGGGATTTTTATATATCACTTTAATTGTAGACGTGGGCTCTATCGGTTGAGGCACCGCTGCGTCGGCATTCTTGACAATTTTCTGCCAATCTTCGTTCCATCCCAGCTCTTTTCGCAGTCGCTCCTCCACTGCTTTGATCACCTTTTCTGACAGCAGCATCGGCTTCGACAGCGCCTTTCCCTGCTCTTGAATTTGCGGAGCCGTATTAGAAAATCCCGTCTTCGGCAGAGAGTAGCTGAGCGCCCCTTCTGCTTGGAACATTTTCTCAGGAGGCTTTTGCTTGAGAGCCACGAATCCAGCCGCCCCTAAAACAGCCACAAAAGTGACTATTCCAAACCATTTGTATTTCCCTACAGCGATGAGATAGCGCTTAACAATTGATGGTAGCATAGCACTTTTAGACTTTAGATTTTAGGTTTGAGATTTGATATTTGAGATTTTAGATTCCTAATTAAGCCCAACTCCTCCCATCCAAAATCCCAAATTAAGTTGAATCACCGGTTATTATTGCCCCCAGGCCCGAAAAGATTGTCGGCACTGTTTCTCAAGGAATCAAAGAACAGGAGGAATCCCAGAACATCTCGGAAGGGCTGGGTAAACCTATTGAGGGCGTTACCAATGCGAGCAATCAGGTTGCGACCGATGACAATCACATCATTATCTTGGAGCAGGAGATTTTGAGAGGGGTCGCCTTTGAGCGCCGCTTTACCGTCGAGTTCCAGAGTCACCGCCTTGCCTTGCTCTTGGTCAAACCGAATCAGGGCAATTTTTCCCAGGTTGGCGGTGTCGAGGGGGACGCCGTTAAGGGCATCGGCAAAGCTACTGCCATTGGGAAGGGGAAGCGTGCCCGCCGCCCCTCCAGCGTAGTTCAAAACGCGGACGTTGATCTGGGGCTTCGCCAAGGTAGAGCGGGCAACCAGCCGCCGGTCATACCCCCGATCCGATCCCGGTTCCAGTCTGGGCACAACCACCGTATCTCCGGTAGCCAAGCGCAAATCGGGTAAAGTGCCGGAAGTTTGCAAAGGCGTGAACAAGTCCAGCGTTTCCTCGCTGAACTGCCCGTTCCCCAGAGCTCGGCGCACCCGCACCGCTCGCAAGTCCGCATTCAGGGTTGTGCCGCCGGCGAAAAGCAAGACATCGGAGACGCGATACGATCCCGCATTCAGAGGATAGTAGCCCGGTTTGACCACTTCGCCGGTGATGGTTATCGCCACCGGCGCGGTGGAAGCCAAGGTGGAGCGAGCGATGATACCGCTCTGCTCGTCACCTGCCGAGCTTACTTGCCGTTTGGGCACAAATATGATATCCCCATCCGCCAGGCGCACGTTGGGTAAGGAGCCGCCGGTTTCCAAAGGCGTCAGCAGGTCAACAGTTTGCTCCATTACAGAGCCATTCCCCAGAGTGCGGCGCACCCGCACCGCTCGCAGGTCGCTGGCGGGGGTAACGCCCAGCGCCGCCAGCAAGGCGTCGGAAACGCGAGAGGCTAAAGGCGACAGGGGATAGAAACCCGGTCTGCCCACTTCTCCCGTCACGGTCACCGCCACCGGCGCAATGGAAGCCAAGCTGGAGCGTGCTAGCGTAGCGCCGTCATAATACTGCGCCGTGCTGATGTCCTGTCTGGGCACGACAATCACATCGCCATCCTCCAGACGAAAATCTGGCATTATACCACCTGTTTGCAAGGGTGTCAAGAGGTCGAGGGTTTGTTCGGCGGTGCTGCCACCGGCACTGGTGCGGCGCACCCGCAGCGAGCGCAGGTCGCTAGCCGGCGTGGCTCCTCCGGCAATTTGCAAGGCGTCAGAGACGCGAGACACACCGGGCTGCAGGGGGTAGAAGCCCGGTCGGGCCACTTCTCCGGTGACGGTGACGGTGACGGGGCGCTGAACCAGCAGCTCTACTGAGACAACTGGATCGACAACATACTTATTTAGCAGCGTGCGAATTTCTGCCCGCGCTTGCTCCAGGGTCAGCCCTTGCAGAAACACAGTTCCGATCAGCGGCATGACAATTTTCCCTTCCGGGCTGATTGCGCCGTTGAAACTGGCGGAAGGAAAGCGCTGCACGTCAACAAAAATCTGATCCCCCGGTCCGAGGCGGTAGGTTCTGAACTTCTCAGCCGGACTGGCATTAAGGTTGGTGCCGGGTGCGCTCTGGGTGGGGGGTGGCGGTGGCGGGCTATCTCGGCGGGCGGGTGGGGCGGGTGGCGTTTGGCTCTGGGCTCGGGCTGGGTTGCCTCGGAAGTCGTTGCCCCACAACAAACCGGCACACAGCAGGGGAATGCCGGTGTGCAAACTGGCGAGTGAGAGGGCTGTCAGCCGGTGAGCGGGGTTTCGTGGCGCTTGCGACATGGGCAGATGTATCAACAGGCTAGTCAGTGCCTGGATTGTGGATTTGGGATTAACGTGCGTGCGCACCCACGTTTTAGTTTAGAATCTAACATTTTATCAGTTGGGATTAATACCAATAAAATTAATTTTTGCTGTCTGCCGGCATCCGGAACCAGAATTCCCAGACGCGCTAAACCCTTGTCTCTACAAGATGCCGGCGATCACGGCGGCTTGGACGCTTTGGCCTAAGGATTCAGCCAGCTGTCTCGATTTCTCGATGTCGCCCAAAGGCTCCACCGGAATCAGGACGCTCACAGCTACCCAGGGGACGCGCCGGTCGGACAGCTGGGCCCAGCGGTCGGCCCAAAACCACCGGCTCGGTGCCGGGTGGCCACCGTTGGGGACGGCGTACCATTGCAAAACCGCATAGGTTTGCTGGTTAGTCCACCCGCGAAAGAAACGGGCTTCCACTTCGGCTGCGGTTTGGCCCGCCGCAAACTTCGCCCAGCGGTCGGAATCTGTCTGCCACTGCTGCCAGCCATTGATGTCTGTCCACTCGACCTGAGGCTGGTCGGCGCGGTCATTTTGGGTCAGCAGCAGGACGATTGCCTTTTGGGGGCGCGAACCCGGACTGCCTTCAGGCTGCAGTCTCTCAATTTCCTGCTGCAACCATTCGTGATTGCCAATCAAGGCGGGTTCCTGGCTGAGGGTTTTCCAGCCGGCAATCGCAACGCCGGTTTTCCGCAACTGTCTGAGCCGGTCGAGCGCTTTGACTTCCGGTGGCTGCGCCCAGCGCCATTTTCCCGTCAGGTAACCGGGAACTGCCCCTATGGCGGCTGGAACCAGCAGAAATAGCAGCAAGACGACTCTGGGCAGTGGGTAGGGGTGCGGGAATTTATGCGGGAGCATGGCTAGAGGGGGGATGGAAGAAATTTAACGGGTAACATATTTGGCCTGATTTTAAGCCACCGGCAGTAGGGGCGGGTTTATAGAGATCGTTTCTTTCCGACAGACATCTCGGGTGAACCCGCCCCTACCAAGATAAACCCGCCCCTACAAGTCTATAAAATCGACGCCCCCTACTTGAGATATAATTTATCACAACTTTATCAGTCATCCTCGATAATTTCTAACTGTTTTGGCTGTTCCACTCCTAACTCTTGGGGCTGCTCTTCTGATAGCTCCGGCTCGCCAGAAAAATACTCGCCGAGTGTTTCAAACCCATTGATTAACAGCACCAGCAGTCCCAGCATGCAGGCTGAATAAAAGTCTCCCCCCCACCCTTCGTGCAGCCACTCAAACGCATGCTCTTGACCGGTGCCGTGAAATAGAGTCAGCAGGGTGTTGCGGATGATATTGGCCGTGACGCTGACGGCAACGGTACTGGCTAAAAACAGCAGGACGAACGGGCGCGACCGCCAGTTCCCCGTCCAGTACAGCAGCATTAAGGCAACATAGAGACTGGTGAATAACATCTTCAGACCGGCACAGTGGGGAGCCACCTCAACAATCCGCCCCCCGACGAAGAGGTTAATGTGCGAAACCGTAACATCCATGCCAAACTGCTTGAGAATAAAGCCGGCAAACGCAGCGATGAAGCTTTGCAGGGGCAAGGTGTAAGGGGCGATCAAGTAGGGAACTTCTGTGGGGGTCGCCAGCAAGACTAAAAGCAGCGCGAATCCCTGAAGCTTGAAGCCGGGAACGCCTTTCAGCCACAGGCAGATGCCGGCGAGCGCCGCCGGAAAGGACAAATTCACCAAATCTGGCAAACCGCTGAGGTAAAATGCGCCGCCCAATCCCAGCAAGGCGGCTCCCAGGGGATGGGCGGCGTCAGGCAATTTGCCCCAGGCGTGCCGGTTGAGCCAGCAGATGTAGGCGGCAAAGGGCAACCCAATCAAACCGTGGCTGTAATATTCGTGCTCGATGCTGATTTTAGTGATTTTCAGCCAGCCATAATACCAGTGTGCTAGCAGGGGAGCGTACAGGATGGCTAGCAGCCCCAGGATGGTGCCGGTGAACAGGTATGGCTGGATGTCAAAGGGAATTTTGCGCTCGGTTTGCATGGTTTTCCTTGAAAATTTTGGCTCCCGTATGCTATAATGCCCAGATTGCCGGCTCAATCTAAACTCTAAACTCTAAAATCTAAAATCGACTGAATCTCAGCAACGACTTGATGGATTTGATCGTCACTCAGCCCTGGATACATGGGCAAGGATAGAATTTCCTCGCAGAGGGTTTCGGCGTGGGGAAAGTCGCCCATATTGTAGCCTAAATGCCGGTAAGCCGGCTGGAGGTGGCAGGGGATGGGGTAGTGGATGCCGGTTTGAATGCCGGCATGGCTGAGCTTTTCCTGGATGGTGTTGCGCTTGGCGGGAGACTTATCGGTGACGCGGACAACATAGAGATGGTAAACGTGACCGGCTCCACTCTGGTTTTGGATGGGGACAGTGCTTTGATTATTGCTCAGCAAGGTGTCGTACAGCTGAGCGGCGCAGTTGCGGGCTTTGTTCCAGCCGGCCAGGTGGGGGAGCTTGACATTTAGCACCGCTGCCTGTATAGTGTCGAGCCGGCTGTTGGTGCCGAGTTCGGTGTGCAGGTATTTCTGGGGAGCGCCGTAATTGCGCAGCATTCGCATTTTTTTCGCCACATCTGGATCGCCGGTGACGACCATACCCCCATCCCCGAACCCTCCGAGATTTTTGCTGGGGTAGAAGCTGAAGGCGGCTGCAATACCAACCGATCCAGCGCGATAGCCATCTCGAAAAGCCAGGTGAGCTTGGGCGGCGTCTTCAAAAATCAGCAGGTTGTGGGTGCCGGCAAAGTCCAGCAGCGGTTGCGGGTCAACCATCTGGCCATAAAGATGCACCGGCACGATGGCCCGCGTTTTGGGGGTGATGGCTTTTTCTGCGGCGGCGAGGTCAATCAAGGCGGTTTGCGGATCGCAATCGACAAGCACGGGGGTAGCGCCGGCACGCAGTACGCCTATCAGGGTAGCGACGAAGGTGTTGGCGGGTAAAATAATCTCATCGCCGGGGCGAATGCCAATCGCTTGCAGTCCGAGGGCGATCGCATCGGTGCCGCAGGCAACGCCGACGCCGCTGCTGACGCCGCAGGCGCTGGCAAATGCCGCTTCAAACTCAGCCAGGGCTTGGCCCAAAACGAAATCTCCCCGCTGCAGCACCGTCTGGATTGCCTGTTCTATCTGAGCTTGTACGGGCTGGTGTTGCAGGGTGAGGTCAACAAAAGGAACCTTGACAGGGGTGCTAGTCATACGCGCAGAGGGCTGAGAGAATTAGGGGCACTGGTCATCTCAAGCAGAAGACCGGCATATTACAGTTATCCCGGATTTGCAGGGGTTTTAACACTGCAAACGTGTGAAGAGTCTGTAAAGTTGGTCGCTGTTTCGTAAAGATATGACCGGCGAGCCGGTGTTTTCCCTAGTTTCCAGAGGTAGGGTGCGGGGAGCGCCCCGATTTTGTAAGTCTATTCATTTTCTGTAGCACAGGCGTCTCGCCTGTGCCAAAAAAAAGCTCGCAAGGGCAGGCAAGATGCCTGTCCTACAAGAGATGGGTTTACAAAAATGGGATGCTCCCTGGGGTGCGTTCCCAATTCGCCCTTGTCTGGAGCAGAAGTTGCTGGTTGGGAACGCATCCTACTGCTATTTCCCCAGAATCCGCCTTAAGGGTAGAATTGTTTGTGTTACCCAAGTTGCTACTTACAAGTGAGTCAGGGGCGATCCCCCCCTAGCCCCCCCTAAAAAAGGGGGGGAAATCTGAAAGCCCTCCTTTTTAAGGGGGGTTTGGGGCGATCTGGATGTTTGGACGTATAAGTAGCAACTTAGGTTATGTAGTGTCTGGAGGAAATAGCTCGTGGGTGATTTAACGCGCCGGAAATTTATGGCTGTTACGACGCTGGCGGCTTCTTTTGCGCTGGCTGCTCACCCGATTTCGGCACAAGTCATCACTACAGACGATCGAGACTTGGTGGCGGGAGAGGTGAAGATTCCTGTAAAGGATGGGGAAATACCGGCATACAGGGCGATGCCGGCTGTCGGGAAGGATTTCCCGGTGGTGCTGGTGGTGCAGGAAATCTTTGGCGTGCACGCGCACATCCAGGATGTCTGCCGCCGGTTTGCCAAGCTGGGTTATTTAGCGATAGCCCCTGAACTGTTTGCCCGTCAGGGGGATGTTTCCAAACTCACGGAGATTCCAGAAATCAGGAAGATTGTGTCTAAAGTTCCAGATGAGCAAGTGATGTCGGATTTGGACGCTACGGTGGTTTGGGCGAAAGAGTCAGGGAAGGGGAACACCGGCAAGTTGGGAATCACCGGCTTTTGCTGGGGCGGGCGGACGGTTTGGCTGTATGCGGCGCACAATCCCAAGGTGAAAGCTGGTGTTGCTTGGTACGGGCGTTTGGTGGACGAGCCCGCGCCTTTAACGCCGAAGAATCCGATTGATATTGCTGGGGAGTTGAAGGTGCCGGTTTTGGGGCTTTATGGGGGTAAGGATGAGTACATTCCTAATGAGACGGTTGAGCGGATGCGCGAGGCGCTGAAGGCGGGGAGCAGCGGTTCGGAAATTGTGCTTTATCCAGATGCGCCGCACGGTTTTTATGCGGACTACCGCCCCACTTATCGCAAGGAGGAAGCAATGGAAGGGTGGAAGCGTTTGCAGGATTGGTTTAAGAAGTATGGGGTTGTGTGAGAGGGGGTTGATGTCTTAAGATAGAGAGGTCGAGTCAGGAGCGAGGGGTTTGGGGTGCCGGTGTTTGAGGAGCCGGCGCTACTTGACCGCCTGCTCCTTGCTCCACAGAACCGGCTGAGTCTTTTTCCCACAGATGGAGAAAGTGGGCGTGCAGCCGGTGGAGCCTTGACTTCTAGCCGGTGGGTGATAAAATCGATTAGGGAGGCAGATTTGGGATAAAATGGATGACAAAGTTGGTGTTGGCTGCTCAGCCACAGAAGAATTCACTAAACTTTTTGCCGCTGGGGCTTGACAGCGCAGCTATCGACGCTGTACACTAGAATGATGAGTGAAACTTTTTGCATTCATCCAAAACCCCTGACCCCAACCCCAGAGAGGCGCTTTGCGCCCCAAATCCCCCTCCCCGTGCATGGTAAAGGTGTTGGGGGAGGGGTTCATACCACTCATGTGCAACGCCCAGCCATGATAGCCCTACATGGGAAGCCACCATGCCAGACTCGCTGCCAAATTTAGACCTTTCAGGACTGAACTCCAACTTACGAACCCTAAAGGTGATGAAGAAGTTACTCGTTCCATCGAGTCGCTCATCGACCCAGGGAAAAACCCAAAGGCGGTCGATGATTTGTACAAGAGGAAAAACGAGATAGTCCCCTAAGATGATTCACGCCAGTGTTAAGGAATTACGAAACGCCTTTTACGCTCATCTAGCAGCCTATGAAAAAATAAAAAACCATCCCGGTCCCTCTTACCTGCTGCTCTTTTACGCAGCAGAGTGCGGAATGAAGACTATCTGGCTTAGCCGAAAAAGCTTCAAGACAACCGAGCAGATTTTCGACGAAACACTCCTATCTGGACACGGCCATAATTTAGAGACATGGAGAGTAAAACTCATTGAAATAAAACTGATGGAGGATAGCGCAGTTAGGAAGGCTCCCCGTTTCAGTCTGGGCCGTGATAAAGCGAAGAAAGCGCAGTTCGATATAGGAAAAGCTCACCAGGCATGGCGATATGGGATTGGTCTGAACACTGAAGACGAAAAAGACTTGGTTGAATGGTTGAACAAAATTTGCAATTGGATTAAGGAGAACATTTAACGAATGATACCCTCAGATATTCGTCTTTACACTTGGGTTGACGTAGAAGAGGTCTTGCTGCGAATGCAAGCTCTGAATAACTGGCCAGAATGGCTGGTTTGGGCGAGAGCTTACTGGGACGAGTTAACGATGGGCATTCGCCCTGGCACACAAGAGACAGCAAAAAATTGGCTGCGAGAAGTTTACGATCCTCGCTTCCGAATTGATTCGAAAGAGGAGATGGCAGACGGTTGGATTATTTTAGAAAGTCTGCCGGGAAATGAATGCAGGCTGCCAGTTTTATTCGAGGAAACGGAGGAAGAACCCGCTATCCCCAGACTGAAACCGAGTTTGTCCAGGCCGACAGTTCTTTGGCCTCCCCGCTCGGTTATCGAAATTCCAGCTTTACCATCAGATTTGCCCCCAGTAGTCGCTTTCCATTCCTTCAAAGGAGGCGTGGGACGGACAACTCACGCACTTGCACTGGCACAGACTATTGCAAGAGACAAGCAGCGGGTGCTGCTGGTGGATGGGGACATGGAAGCGCCCGGAATCAGTTGGCTCTTGGAGCGCCGGTTGCCCAGTCCCCCCGTCTGTGTTGCTGACCTTATCGCTCTCGCGCATGGCGATCCATCGCCTGAGGCTAACAACGCAGTTCAATTAGTAGCCGACCGGCTGCAGAGTGCCCTGATTGACGGGATTTATGTCTTGCCTTCATTCCGCTCGCAATCTGGATTTACCACCTTGAAAATCCGACCTGAGCATCTCATCGAAGGTTCTAAAAATCCTTTTCTGCTGACCGAAATTTTAGCAAGACTGGGCAAAGCGGTAGGTGCAGATGTTGCGATCGTAGACCTTCGGGCTGGACTTTCCGAACTCGCCACGGGTCTGATTTTAGATCCGCGAGTCTACCGGGTATTTGTGACTACGCTGAGCGGGCAGTCTATTTCAGGAACAGCCCGACTCCTAGAGCTTCTTGGAGAGCGGGCACCTTCCAGACGGGATACTGAACCCTTACCCGCACTGATTATTGGCCAGGTTCCCAAAAATTACCGGGACAGTGATTTGCTAGAAGAAGCTGAAGAGAAACTGCTTGAGGCTGCCAGACCTTTTCTAGGAGAAGACCGTGAACCTTTGCGAGTTATCACTTTTTTTGCTGATAGTTTGCAGGTTTTGCCCGCAAATTGGGAAGATGTAATCACTCTGCTGCAGCGTTCGGAAATTGTCGAGGAGGTGCGCAGGTTACAGGAGTGGTTGCCAGGTAAGCCCAGTCCCGAGATTGAGCAAAGCCTTCCGAGTTTACAGTCGCAAAGAGAACGGCTCGGAGAGATAGCTAAAAAACTGGTGTACGCCGAGACGGCAGAAGCCGAGGATTTTTTGGCTACTATTCCCCTGCGCCGTTTGGCATCAGATAACCAAAATAAAGTCCCGATTGCGGTGGCTATCGGCGCGAAAGGTTCCGGAAAGACTTACACCTTCCTGCAGATTATTCGCCGAGAAAACTGGCAAACTTTTGCTCGAGATGCCGGCGCTACTGAAGTCCTGGTTAAGGCTTTCATTTGCCCAGTTTTGGCCTCCAAAAACTTAGACTCTGCCGCACAGCAGCTGGTGCGGGATGTGAGGCTGAAAACGGCACAGGCGTTGAAATTTGGTGAGCCTCTAGATGGGCTTGCTATTCGCGACCATATCAGCAATGGTTATCCGCTGAAACTTTCTGAAGGACAGTGGCGAGAACGGTGGTTAGATGTAATCGCCTGGGGTGCTGGGTTTCAACCTCAAACAGAGGGTGCCGGTCGAGCCTTGACCGCTCATCTGGCTGAGAGCCAACAGCAACTGGCTGTCGTTATCGATGGTCTTGAAGACCTTTTTCAAAACCTTACCAGTGACGAAGCTCAACAGACCGCTCTCCGAGTTTTACTGCAGGATGTGCCCGAGTGGCTCGGACAGCAGCCCGGTCGCCCTTTGGGTATTGTCATTTTTGTGCGGCGCGATCTGGTGCTTGCTGCTGTGCGCCAAAATGCTGCTCAAATGATGGCCCGCTACGAGCCTTATGCCCTCAAGTGGAATCCGGAAGAAGCTCTCCGACTTGTTGCTTGGGTCACCAGGAAGGCTGATATTCTTCCCAAGCTGGAGGTTGAGAAACTTGAGGATATGCGTGAAGAGGAACTGACCGAGGCTTTAATACCCCTATGGGGGAAAAAACTCGGCGGCGAGGGCTCCCGGCAAGCATTTTCTGCGGGATGGGTCATTGCCGCACTTTCCGACTTCAGGGGACAAATCCAGTCACGGGACTTGGTACGTCTTCTCTACCTAGCGGCACAAGCGTCTGTAAATAATAGCGGCTGGACAGATCGGATACTTGTCCCTACTGCAATTAGGGGTGCTTTGCCTGAATGCAGCCGGAATAAAATTGAGGAGATTGAGCTAGAAAACACAGCCTTGAAAAAGGTTTTCACTAAGTTGCGCAGTCAGCCTCAAGAAAAGAGGAAAATTCCTTTCACGCGCGACGAACTGGCTCTCTCTATAGAAGAGATGAAAACCTTGGAAGATAATGGTGCAGTCATTCGAGAAGAAGATGAGTATTATATGCCCGAAATCTTCCGTTTGGGATTGGGCTTTTCACTTACTGCTGGTTGGCGTCCTAAAGTTATGGCTCTAGCACGCCGCGCTGCTAAGCAGAGAACTTGAAATGCGGCATTCTTAAATGCGAGTCTCAGAAACCCGGTTTCTTGAAAAAACCGGGTTTCTCCCAGAAACCCGGTTTCTCCCAAATCCTAGCGCCCCACTAACTTGTCCCGCAACTGCTTAATCCGGTCGCGGTACTCAGCCGCCTTCTCAAATTCCAACTTCTTCGCCGCCTCCTTCATCTGCACTTCTAGCTGCGCAATCAACTCCGGAATCTGCTCCAGAGAAAGCTCGTCCGCCTCCTCGTAAACCGTTTCCAGCTGCTGTGCGTTCAACCGGCGCGACACATCCAAAAACGCCAAAATCGCATTGCTCGATTTCTTCACAACCGACTTAGGCGTAATCCCGTGCAGGCGGTTGTGCGCCATCTGAATCCCGCGCCGCCGGTCAGTTTCATCAATTGCTTTCCTCATGCTGTCCGTCAAATTGTCAGCATACAGAATAGCTTGACCGCGAACGTGACGCGCCGCGCGTCCAATCGTTTGAATCAGCGAGCGCTCCGCCCGCAAAAACCCCTCCTTATCCGCATCCAAAATCGCCACCAGAGACACCTCTGGCAAATCCAGCCCTTCCCGCAACAAATTCACCCCAATCAGCACATCGAAGTCCCCTTCTCGCAAAGCTTGGAGAATCTCAATCCGCTCAATCGATTGAATGTCAGAGTGCAGGTAGCGCACCCGAATCCCCCGCTCTTGCAAGTATTCGGTGAGGTCTTCCGCCATGCGCTTCGTTAAGGTCGTCACCAGCGCTCGCTCTCCCCGGATCGCCCGCTCCTTAATTTCCCCCAGCAAATCATCAATTTGACCGTCTGTCGGGCGCACGAAGATTTCTGGGTCAACCACGCCGGTGGGACGGATAATCTGCTCAGCGATGCGCCCCTCTGAAATTTCTAATTCCCAATCTCCCGGCGTAGCGGAAACAAAGATGCACTGATTCACCTTCTGCCAGAATTCCTCCGCCTTCAAAGGGCGATTGTCAGCAGCGCTCGGCAAGCGAAATCCGTGGTCTACCAGCACTTTTTTGCGGGATTGGTCGCCATTGTACATGCCGCGAATTTGCGGCACAGTAACGTGGGATTCATCTATTACCAGCAGCCAATCTTTGGGGAAATAATCAATCAGACACTCCGGCGGCTCACCGGCTTTTCGCCCCGCCAAGTGGCGCGAATAGTTTTCCACGCCGTTGCAGTACCCGACTTCCTGCAGCATTTCTAAATCGTAGCGGGTGCGCTGTTCCAGTCGCTGCGCTTCTAGCAATTTTCCCTCTCGGCGCAACTCTTCGAGGCGCTCTTCCAGTTCTTCCCGAATGGCTTCGCACGCTTCTTGGAGCCGGTCTTCTGGCGTGACAAAGTGACGGGCTGGGTAGATATTCAGCGCAGTCACACTTTGGAGAATGCTGCCGGTTACGGGGTCAATATAGCGAATCGCGTCGATTTCATCCCCAAAGAATTCCACTCGGATAATCCGGTCTTCGTAGGCGGGGCCAATTTCCAGAACATCGCCTTTAACGCGGAAGCGCCCCCGAGTCAATTCTAGATCGTTGCGGCTGTATTGCACAGAGGCTAAATCTCGCAACAGCTGGCGCTGGTTGAACTCTTCTCCCACGCGCAAGGGGATAGAGGCTTTCAGGTATTCGGAAGGAATGCCCAAGCCGTAAATGCAGCTGATGGAAGCGACAACGATGACATCCCGGCGCTCAAAAAGCGAGCGCGTCGCCGAGTGTCGCAGCATGTCTATCTCGTCGTTAATTGCGGCGGTTTTTTCGATATAGGTGTCGGTGACGGGGATGTAGGCTTCTGGCTGGTAGTAGTCGTAGTAGCTGATGAAGTATTCTACTGCGTTGTGGGGAAAGAATTCCCGCAACTCGTTGCACAGTTGCGCGGCGAGGGTTTTGTTGTGAGCCAGAACCAGTGCCGGTTTGCCGGTTTTCTCAATAACTGCACTTATTGAGAAAGTCTTGCCGGTGCCGGTGGCTCCCAGCAGGGTTTGATAGCGATAGCCGGCAGAAATGCCGGTGGCGAGTTGGGCGATAGCTTGCGGCTGATCGCCGGTGGGTTTAAAGGGAGCTTCCAGATTAAATTGCACCATGAGATACGCGCTAGCTGTGCTGCCACAATAAATGATAGCACCGGCAGCCCCAGAATCGGGAGGCAAAACAGGATTATTTTCAACAGCCCCCTGCTGTTGGGCTTTAGCCCAACTACAAACTCGCTGTTGGGCTAAAGCCCAACTACAAACTGCTGCAGGCTCTCCCTCCCCCATCACCCCCATTGTACTGCCAACTGCGATTGCCGGCTTCCGCCCAAATTTAGACCTTCAATCTGCCCTCAGGCAGATGGCTCGCTCAACTCTTTTCTCTAAAATAAAAGTCAAGTGCACTTTGGGGGGTCATTTTTTTACACCTCAATGCTGTCATCAACAAGGAGAAACGGTATGAGCGTCCAAAAAAAAGCAAAAGCCGCTGCCGGTAACTTTGAAGGCCAAGCCGCAGAAACAGGGGGTAAGCTGACCCGCACTCCCGAGAAAAAAGCCGAAGATCGAGCTAAGCAAGGGGAAGCAGACACCCGCAAGGCTGCCGAAGAATTGAAAGAAGAGATCGACAGCAAGCTGGACTAGGCGCGGGCTGGTTTAGGAAGGTGAGTTGGGCCTGCTCAGTGACCAGGCAAGCTGACCCCAAAACTCGCCCTTACCGGCACTCTTCCAAGGGATAGAGCAGCGTTCTCCCTTTCATATACCTTCAGGCAGATGGCTGGGGTAAAGCCGGTTGCTATTCTGAAATAAGATGATAGATACAAAAAAATAGGAGGGAAAAATGAGCCTTGAAGAACGGGCAAAAGCCACGGCTAAGAACATCGAAGGCAAAGCAAAAGAAATGATGGGAGACGTGACGGGCGATCCGGAAGATAAAGTGGAAGGTCAAGCGAAGCAAGCTGAAGCCGAAGCTCGCCACGCTAAAGAAGACGTGAAAGATAGGGTCAAGAAAATAATTGACCGGGCTTAATACTTTTTTAGGAGGGGCTGGGTAGCTGATTCCCTATCTAGTTCCTCTCCCTGACATCTCGCATCCGCCGGCTGGCCCGCTTGGGGCTTCCCTGGTGCTGGCACTGGGTGCGAGATAGTCCTCTTCAACACTTCAGCACGTTTCAGACAAATTTATAAAAGTGGGCTAAAGGCTTAAAATTTCAAGGCCCGGTATATTTGCAGAGACGAGACATGTCGCGTCTCTACGTTTCGCCAACTTAATTAGCTTTTTTCGAGGAGGTAATGGTGAGTTTACTTCAGCAGATTCGCAAAGGTTTGACCGCCCTCATCCTGGTATTAGTCCTGAGTGTGGCGACAGCCTGTGGGGGAGCACCGGCAGCCCAAAGACCGGCCAATCCACCTGCCATTGCCAGCAGCGGCAGTTACGCGCAGCTGGAACGCGGCAACACCCCAGCCGGTCAAGATTTTGGCAGCTGGGCGCTCCAAACTGCTAAGGGACTGATTCAAGATGCTTATGTGCGCGATAACAACAAGTTGGGAGTTGTGATTTCGCCGCAAGTTCGCCCTAACGAAGTGAAGACCCTGGCAAAATCCCTAGCCCAAGGCTTTCACAAGAATTTCCCAAATCAGGACTTAACGGTTTTGATGTACGCCCCTGACAAGCAACTGATTTTGACCGCTAAGTACGACCAGCAGTCCAACCAGATTGAATATAAAGCAGCGCAGGGCTAGGCAAGTTGAAAAGAGATTTCCCGCGATTCATGGAGCCGTGGGAGTTTGGGTGCAATAGATTTGAATTAGGAGGTCAATCAAGTGACTCACTCTGAAGAATACAGGCGACAAGTAATGAGCGATTTGGCTCAGGGCGATAAGGAAATGATGCCCGATACGCCGGCGGAGGATTACACAGACTTTGACGACTTCGCTCGGCGCTCATCCCCCCAACAGCGCCGCCAGCTATTTGGCCAGACTCTCCATCACGATAACATCCCGCCCAGCCAGATGGAGCCAGAACTGCAAAGAGCGATCTCGCAGATCCAGCCGAATCAGCGGCATGATGTGGCCAAGGAATTCTTTAAGAAATTGAAGGAAAGAGGACTGAGCGAAACGCAGCTGGAGCAACAGCTGGGGCTTTCGACTCACAACCCCAACCGCATGACTGCTGACGACGTTAGCAAGCTGGCCTCCTTCAGCTATCACGCTCACCCCGATATTTTCCGAGACGTATTAGCTGATAAACCGGATTTGATGAAATTTCTCGGCAATCCGATTGTGGCTGCCATCGTCGGAGGGATTGCGCTCAAGTGGCTGACGGGTCGCAAGTAGGCACCCCTTGAGGCGCTGCCGGCAAAGTGTGTTCTCTGGGTAGTAAGGGGCGATCGCTAGTTCTCGCCCTTTTTCTTTTTTGCGCTCCAGTTGCGCGATCGCCGCACCGGCTTTCAGAGCGCCTGCTTTAATCTCCGGTTGATTAATCTAAACAAATTTCCCCCTGCCCCCCCTTCCCTTACAGGGAAGCCGGCTGGGGGGTTAGTTTTTTTGGCCACACACCCGGATGCGATCTCAAGCGCCGGCTCCTTCGGGACAAGTCGCCGGTGGGTTCAAAAGGCCCCTTGCAGGACAAAATCAGCCAGAGCTGCCTGGAGCCAGCATCGCTTGTCCCAGTCCTTTGCAATTCTTTACATCCCTGTAGCGGTCGCGTCCCTTTCCTTAAGACTCGCTATACTTTATAATATTTTTTTAAGACTCAGAGTGAGATCGGGAGTCGCGGGCCAAAAACTTGTGATTCTCCCTCCTACTGATGGGCAAATCCAGTTAGCAAAATCCAACGGTATAAGGGTAATGACTACCAGCACTACTGTCACAGCCAACAGCCAGCCGATTCCAAAAAGCCTCGAGAGCAGCAGTGAGGCTCTGCCGGTGCAGATCGAATCGCCAGAAAAATCCAAGCCTAGTGCCATTCAGGTCTACAAGTCAGCCCCCCTACCTGAGAATCGCCCCATCGGGCGTGCGAATCCAGAGATTAGTGAGATATTCGCCATTGTTGCGAACCGCCCGGTCAGCTCCAGTAAGATTAAGGTTATGGATACTTTCTCCGGGAACCGCCCAATTTTCGCCAGCAACCTTAAGATTAGCGATAGCATCACCGTTTCTGGGAATCGCCCGATCTTCGCCAGTACCCTCCAGATTAGTGAGAGCTTCTCCGTGATGGGTAACCGCCCCGTCGCCTCGAATGAGATTGACGATCCTGAGAGTCTTATGGGGTTCTTGGACTAGATCGGAAACGCGCGTTCCACTGAAGGTTAAGAAACCTGGTTTCTTAAAGAAACCAGGTTTCTTGGATCTCATTTTATCACCGGCTTGCTTTTTCTGGAATCTCCCTCCCCTCAGCAATCATCGAAAAACCAACCCCCTCTATGACAACCTGGCGAAGCGTTTCTTGCCCGCCAAAGCGCTTTACTGCATCCAAGATTTCGATGCCGGCCAATTTACCCTCCGCATCATAATCGGCAGAGATTCCTTCAGCTATGTGCTGCGCTGTCACAGTTGTTTCTCGGAAGGTAATGCTGAGAGCATCTACTTCGGCGTCGTAGCTTATTTTCATGGAAATATCTCCTTTAGAAGTAGTAGGTGTAGACAGTTATGACCAGGATTTATGTAGCTTTTTCAACAAAAATCGGGCGCACCATTTTTGGAGCATTGGCAATAGTCTCGCCATCCCCACAGAAAACAACGGAATAAATAGAACCGTTTAAAAACCCAGTTCCAAAAGTGCGGAGTTATTGGCCGGTTCTTAGATCCCACAGCTTAACAGTCTTGTCCCGACTGCCACTGGCTAACGTCTTGCCATCCGGACTTATAGCAACCGAATAAACGCAGTCAGAATGCCCCTTAAGGGTGTACTCTAGCAGGGCATTTTCCCACGCGACAGAAGGTGCGGTTTGATATCCCGGTGGAAGAAATTCTCTCCATGCACCCGCTCCAAAATAGCCGTTAGCTCATAAAGCCATTTCACTGCCAAATCCTGGTCGATAGGGCGTCTCCGCCGGCTGATGTACTTGTGCAAGTCGGCACCCTCAATCTTCTCCATCACCAGACAGTGCAGCGGCTCTTGAGCGTTTCTTGGCCAAAACTCGAAATATCCATCTCCCTTGGGAACTCCTGGATGATTCAGCTGCATCAAAACTCTCGCCTCTTGCTGAAACAGGTACAGTACCTTGGCTCTACTTTGAGAGGGAATATTTTTATCCTTATCCAGCTGGAGAATCTTCAACACCTTGCTCGTGCCGGTGTGAGCCACCTCATAAGTTTTGCCAAAGCCACCCTGTCCCATCAGCCGGCTCACCCGATAGCGCCCTGACAGCAGCAATTCCGAGCCACAAGCGGGGCAAAACAAGCGGTTATCAGGACTGTCAGGTTTTAGGCAGCGGGGATTGACGCACAGACTCATATCGATTTTAGATTGTAGATTGTAGATTTTTTACTCGTTCCCAGGCTCCTTATTCTCGTTCCCAGGCTCCTTATGGGAGATGCCTAAAGGAGGCTCTGCCTCCCCTTCCCCTGGGCAGCAAGCTGCCCGGGATGCCAGGAACACAAGCTGCTGCCTCCCGCTTATCTGGCGTGGCTTAAAGGATGCGATTCGCTTGCGCTCTCGCTTCACGCACACCGCTGCCAATATCTTATATCATAGCCGGTGAACTGACCTGAAAAAAGACCCTCACCTCCATCCCGATACCCAAAATGGCAGAGAGGAGAAAAAATCCAGTCTTTGTCTTACTCCCCCTCTCCCCTTGTGGGAGAGGGGGTTGGGGGGTGAGGGGACTGCGGTCAATCAACCTGACACGATCTTACACCCTTGCGTGCCCGATAGATTGCCTAAAATCCCCAGCAGCACCGGCAGCCCTACCCTCCAATAGCGCTCTCACCCCAACTTCTCGCACCGGCTTGCTCCCTTCCGTCTTATACTAGCAGCACTGGCTAATCTAAACAAACAGACAAAATTAAACCTGACATCCCCTTCCCTGGAAAAACAGGCTTTCTCTCCCCTTTTTTACGGGGGCGGGGGGATGCGCTAAAATAGCACTAGCCAAATTGGTTAGGACATTAAACATTGAGGCTAGGGCGTAGCGCTAACGCGCCGCTTACGCTAACGCCGTACCTACGGATATATCTTGTAGGACAGGCATCTTGCCTGTCCCAATCTCCGGAAGTGAGATCGTTCCGTCCGTGTCCTAAACTGACTGTCCATTGCTAGAGCACAGCTAACAGCCGGCATCAACCCGGTTTCTCACCCCCGCGTATCAGCGCCGGCACCGCCAATTCCATGACTAACCAGCTATTCTGCGGCGACAACCTCGAAATTATGCGCCAATACATCCTTGACGAATCGGTAGATTTATGCTATATAGACCCGCCCTTCAACTCCCAGCGCAACTACTACCAAATCTGTAACGATCTTGGCAAAGAAACGAAAGCAAAAGCCTTTGCTGACACCTGGAAATGGGATGACACAGCCGAAACCGGCTTTTCTGAGATAACCGGCAGCAGCGAGGGCAGATTCACCCGCCAAACCACTGACCTGATTGCCGGCTTATCCAAAGTCTTGGGCAAAGGCAGCTCGCTCGCCTATTTGGTCAGCCTCACCCTCCGCATCGCTGAAATTCACCGCATCCTAACGCCAACCGGCAGTTTCTACCTGCACTGCAACCCCACCGCCAGCCACTATCTAAAATTAGTGCTAGATGCCCTCTTCTGCCCCCGGGGAGGCGAGTTTCAAAATGAAATCATCTGGTGCTATTCAATCGGCGGGAAAAGTCGCCACCGCTTCGCCCGAAAACACGATACAATCTTCTTCTACACGAAAGCCGGTAAAAACTACACCTTCAATCATCAAGCCGCCGCCATTCCCAGAAAACCCACCTCTCACATGAAAGTCAGAACCGACTCAGAAGGAAAGCAATATCAAGAAAAAACCGACCGAAAAACCGGCAAAGTTTACAAGTATTACCTGGAGGACGGAAAAATCGCTGAAGATTACTGGACAGACATTGAAACCTTAAACCGAACAGACAGAGAGCGATCGGGTTATCCCACCCAGAAACCGGAAGCCCTCTTAGAGCGGATCGTCAAAGTCAGCAGCAATGAAGGCGATGTGGTACTGGACGCTTACTGCGGTTGCGGGACTACCTTAGCCGTCGCTCAGCGCCTCAACCGGCAGTGGATAGGTGCGGACATCAATTCGAGGAGCGTCAGCCTAATTCTGAAACGCCTTGAAAATTCCTTCGGCACGGACATCCTTTCCCAAATCCAAATCCTCTCCCATCCGGCTGATTAATTTACTTTTGGGAATCGCCGGCCCCTGAAAGTTCACGCTCTTGCCGGTATCTTACCAGATATCCCACAATCTCAAATCTAAAATCTAAAATCTAAAATAGATAGCACCGGCAAGCCGTGTCGCTCGAAGCGGCTCACAACTGCCTGTAGTATTGCCATCTGCCGACCGTCAAATTTTATGAGTTCATCTATGCGCCGGTTACGCCCACCCCAAGCCATCTATCGCATCCGCCCCCAGCACGCCTTCTGGGTAGCCGCACTGCTGGCAATTGCCATAACAGTGAGCAGCTGCGCCGCGCCCAGTCAGTCAGCCAGCTCCAAACCAGTGAGTCCAGAATTAAAAGCGCAAGTTTTGCAGATCGTTCGCGAAAATCCGCAAGTGATTGTGGAGTCAGTACAGGCGTACCAGCAGCAACAGCAGCAACAGCTCCAGCAGGCGCGCCGGTCATTTTTGCAGCAAATGATCGCCAATCCCGGCTCAGTGATTGGCGACTCCCCCGCCACCGGCGCAGCTGAGCGCAAGATTGTCCTAGTCGAGTTCTCCGACTTTCAGTGTCCGTTTTGCGCCAAAGCTCACAAGACGGTCAAGCAGTTCATGGACAAATATAAAGATAAAGTCACCCTGACCTACAAGCATTTGCCGCTGACTCAGATTCATCAAGAGGCGCTGCCGGCGGCCAAAGCGGCGTGGGCTGCCCAGCAGCAGGGGAAATTCTGGGAGTATCAAGAAGCCCTGTTCAGCCAGCAAGAAAAGCTGGGCGAGCCGCTGTACGTCGCCACTGCCGAAGGGCTCAAACTAGACATGACTCGGTTCAACCGGGATCGCAGTGGGGCGGCGGCGGAGGCTGCCATTCAGAAAGACATTCAGCTGGCTGAGAGCTTGGGGATTAATGGCACCCCCTTCTTCACCCTCAACGGCGAAACCCTCAGCGGCGCTATCGAACTCTCTGAGATGGAGAAAACTCTAGAGCGAGTCCGCGCTGGAGCTCCAGCTGCAGGCAAGTGAAAATGCCCGCGCCCAGCTCCCCGGCTCCGCCTGGGAGCGAGAGCTGGGAGGCTCTGCCTCCCCAAGCCCAATTAGAGGCAGAGCCTGAAGACATGCATTCCCAGGCTCTGCCTGGGAACGAGTCATACTGGAGTTCATGTATGCAGGGGCGGGCCCCCGTGCCCGCCCTCCGATCGTTGCGGGGCGGTCGCGGGGGGAAAACCCGTTGCAGTTTCATCCCTGCATTCTGCAACGCCGCGAGAAAGTCAGGGGTGTGGGGCAGACGGCACCGTTAAACCGTGGCTAATTCCGGTGTGGGGCGCTTGCTGTTGCGAATGCCTTCAATCGCCTCAGCGTAGCTCTTGGCCTTGAACACAGCGGAGCCGGCCACAATAGCATTGGCACCGGCTTCCAGGACTTGCCAGGTATTGTTCCCCTTCAAGCCGCCATCCACCTCAATCCAGGGGTCGAGTCCGCGCTCGTCGCACATCTGGCGCAGCTTGCGGATTTTGGGCACCACTGCCGGGATAAAGCTCTGCCCGCCGAAGCCCGGGTTGACACTCATGATCAGCACCAAATCGCAGACTTCCAGCACATAGTCAATCAGTTCCAGAGGAGTGGAAGGGTTGAGAACCACACCGGCAAGCTTGCCCAGTTCCCGAATCTGGCAGAGAGTGCGGTGCAGGTGCGGCGAAGCGTTGTGTTCGGCGTGAACCGAGATCATATCAGCCCCCGCCTTAGCAAAGTCCTCAACGTACTTTTCCGGCTCCACAATCATCAGGTGGACATCCAGCGGCTTCTTGGTCACCGGGCGTATGGCTTCCACAATCAGCGGCCCAATCGTTATATTGGGGACAAAGCGACCGTCCATGACATCGACGTGTATCCAGTCTGCGCCAGCAGAGTCCACGGCGCGAATCTCTTCTCCCAGACGGCTGAAATCCGCTGATAAGATAGATGGAGCAATAACTATAGGCTTTCGGGATGGTGCTGGTGTCATGGTTGGCGGTGTCTCCTGCGTCACGTTTCGCAATCAGTTTAACAAAATATTTATAGTTCTTTAAAGTAACCCGCGCACGCCTGATTGGCAAATTTAGGAAGATGGTAGCCTTGAATCAGCTGAGAATTGTTAAAAAACTGGCAGGGTTTGTTGCGGTTGCGGGCTTGGCGGGACTGCCGGTGGCGGTCTGGGCCCTGGACACCTCTGTGGGAGCTGCCGGCATCGACGCCCTCAGGTTGCAGCAGCCTCCTTATAACTTGCTCGGTCGCAAGATCGCGATTGGCCAGATAGAAATAGGCCGGCCCGGACAGTTTGGTGTGGACAAAGCGGTTGACCACGATCTGGCAGTCGCGGTGACGCGGGTGTTCCAAGGCGACAACCCACCCAAGTCCAACACCAACGTCGATCCCCACGCCCAAAACGTGGCTTCCGTGATGATCAGCGCCGACAAAGCCCTGCGGGGAGTCGCACCCGGAGCTCGGCTGTACGCTTCATCCGCCACCAGCAGCCGCAGCAAAAACCGGCAGGCGCTGGAGTGTTTGGCCACCCAGCACGTCGCCCTGCAAAACGGCGGCGACGTGCGAGCGATTAACTTCAGCTTTGGCGAACCCCTCAGCCTCGATCCCCGCCCCGAGCCGGTCTTGGATGGCAACGCCCCACTGACCCAGTGCATCGACTGGTCAGCCCGCGTCCACAATGTCCTGTATGTGATTGCCGGCAATCAGGGCACAGGCGGCATCCCCATTCCCACCGACAATTTCAACGGCGTCAATATTGCCTTCAGCGGTATAGAGGGGGGAATGTTCTCTCGGGTTGACGTTGCCAACTTGGGCAGCACATTCACCGGATTCGCCCGCCGGCTGGCTGGCGTAGAAGGGAATCTCGGTCCGCGCCGGTCAGTCTGCCTGCTAGCCCCCGGTCGGGACGTCGCCCTGCTCAACCTGGACGGAAGCGTCACCCGCGCCACCGGCACCAGTTTCGCCGCCCCCCACGTCACCGCAACCGTCGCCCTGCTGCAAGAATTTGGCGACCGCCAGCTGCGCAGCAAGCAGCCCAACTGGAGCTTGGACGCTCGCCAGCACGAAGTGATGAAAGCCGTCTTGCTCAACTCAGCTGACAAAATCAAAGACAGCGGCGACGGGCTGCGCCTGGGCATGAGCCGCACCATTACAGACAAAGACAGCCGCGACTGGCTAGCTTCCGACGCTTACCAAGACCCGGCTATCCCCCTGCACGCCCAAATGGGAACCGGACATCTCAACGCCTTCCGGGCTTACCAGCAGTTCAGTCCCGGCGAGTGGAACCCCACCGCCCCCGTGCCGCCGGTGGGGTGGGATTATAGCGCAGTAAGCGCCTCTTTGGCAAGCGAGCCAGGGGGGAGCCCCCAGCCCTCAATTCAAGAGTACGTGCTGGAGAAACCCTTGCAGCAGGGGAGTTTTGTCGCCATTACCCTGGCGTGGAACCGGCTGGTGGAACTAGAAGACACTAATAATAATGGTGAGTATGATCAGGGTGAGGGTTTTCGCGACTTGGGGCTGAACAACCTCGACCTCTATATAATGCCAGCTGACGAAAGCGACCCAGCCAAGAGTGTGCGGGCTTCTGTCAGCGCCACTGACAGCGCAGAGCACATTTTCTACCCCATCCCGCAAACCGGGCGCTATAAAATTCGGGTGCAGTTTGCCGGGCAAGTTAATCAAGCCACCCAACCCTACGCACTCGCCTGGTGGACAGTGCCGGCACCCTAGTGCAGCGGTGCGGAAATTGTTCGCCAGTGCCGGGAGAAAGGGCGTCAGGGGGAGCGGGAGCATCCCGCTCAAGCAAAAATATTGCGAGCTTTAGGAGAGGGGGGGAGAAAACCCCCCTGCTGGAGCCTCTGCCATTGGGTATATTGACGCGCATCGGGACGAGGGCGGCACAGAGGGCGAGAACACAAGACTTGGAATAGCTGGCCGGTTACTTCTGCCACGCAGCCCCAGCGATTGGCGATCTTGGAACCGGAAAAAGTATTATATAGTAAAAGTCGTTCAATGTCAAGGCAAAGCAGCCAAAATTCATGCATTGAGCAGATCGCTCCTGGTGGGGGAAAGTCCATGAAAAAAGACGACGATCCATTTGACAATCGGGACATCGAGCACGTAAACCTATATCTGTATCTGATTCCAGTGTTTGGCTTTTTTCCGGCGCTGTGGGCGCTGTACCGGCGTCCCCAGAGCAGGGAGCAGGCAAGAGCCTGCCGGCTGGCCGTGACCTTAGCCCTAATTTGGCTGTCGGGATACCTTTTTTTAGAAACAGGGGCCAGGTCTTCGGAATTCCTGACGCTGCCTCTGTTATTAATGAGTAGCGTGCTGACCTCTGGCTATTTTGTGGTCAGTGTTTGGCTGATGTTCCGCTTGTGGCAAAGAAAGCCGCTGCGCTTGCCCGGGATTAGCCATGTGGCGGAGCGAGTGGTTGGCAAACGCCTGCTGTAGCCCCGCCCGGCGGGCGGGCACGCCGGTGGCCAGAGCGCCCTTTCAGACGCCCGGGCTAAAAGGGAGACAACCTGCGGCAAGATGTCAGTTGAAGAGCGCCGGTACCTACCGGTAGCGATGCGAGCCATTTCAGCAATGACCCACTCTTTTTTTTGTGTGTGAGGAAGCCAGTGTCAGCTCAGAACATCCCCAATCAACCCCCAGCCCTGCAAAAAGCCTCTCAAAGCCCGCTCCGCAAGTCCGCTCAAGCAAGCCGTGGACATTGGCTGTGGCTGGGTTTGGGCTTGACCGGTGTGGCGATGCTGTCAGCAACGGCGGGTGCGCTGCTAGCCGTGTCGCTTTCCAGTACGCCGCTGATGCAAAGCCGCCTGACTAAAGAACAGGCGGCTGTTTTTGGCTCTGGGGAGCGCATCTCCACATCCATGAGCGTGCGCATGCCACAGCTGACCCGCCCGGTGAATATATTACTTCTGGGCACCAAGGTGCTGACCGCAGACGTCAACACCCCTCCCCCAGAGAATGTGGGATACCAGGCGCTGGTCAATTCCTTGGACGGTTTGGCAGATACGTTGCTTCTGGTGCGGTTTAACCCTGAATCCAAAAAGTTAGTCGTGCTTTCTGTCCCGCGGGATACCAAGACTTTGGTGGAAGGAGTCGGCGTTACCAAGATTAACGAAGCGAATTACTATGGGGGACCGGCGCTGAGTGCCAAAGCAGTCAGCGAACTCCTCGGAGGTGTCGGCATCGACCGCTATGTCCGCGTTAACGTGCAAGCGGTGGAAAAATTAGTCGATGCCTTGGGGGGTGTCACCGTGTTCGTGCCCAAGGACATGAAGTACAAGGATGACGCCCAGCACCTGTATATTGACCTGAAGGCCGGCAAGCAAAAGCTCAACGGGAATCAGGCGCTGCAATTCCTGCGCTTTCGCTACGACGAACTCGGAGATATCGGTCGGATTCAGCGCCAGCAAATGCTGATGCGAGCCCTGATGGAACAGGCGGTCAACCCAGCTACGGTGGTGAGAATGCCGAAAATTCTCTCTGTTGTCCAAGAATATATTGACACGAATTTGAGTATTGAGGAGTTGGTGGCTCTGGTCGGTTTTGCCGCCCAAACTCAGCGCTCCGGCGTCCAGATGCTGATGCTCCCCGGTGACTTCAACCAGCCTGGAGAGCACGAGGCGAGTTACTGGCTGCCGAGCTACGACCGCATCGACGCGATTATGGCGCAGCACTTTGATATAGGCCATGACGCCTGGAGTGCCGGTGCCGTTGACCCCGCCTCGGTGAGTGTGGCCATTCAAGACAGCACCGGTCAGGAGAGCGCTGTCACTACCCTGATCGATCGCCTGCGTGAGGATGGCTACCGGAATGTGTCTGAGGGTAAAGCTTGGAGCGAACCGCTGCAGGTGACTCGCATCGTGGCTCAGCAGGGAGATGAGGAGAGCGCCAAAGCCATTCGCGACGCCCTCGGCTTTGGGGAAGTGCGGGTGGAAAGCACCGGCTCTCTGCGCTCTGATGTTACCATTCAGCTGGGTCAGGACTGGCTGACTCACCAAAAGCAAAAATCCTCCTCTCAGAATTGGTGATATCAGTTTTCAGCGCGCCGGTCACAGTATGTCCGGTTGTGCGCCTGTGATTAAGCCGGCAGAATCAATTCTGCCGCCACACAAAAAAAGCCCGCCTTCGCGGGCTAAGACTTATTTAGAATGATTAACCGGATTTGATATCGCCCCCCCGCTCCCTCCCTCAGTCGCCGAGGGGGGAGCTGGGGGGGTAGAATTTGGGGCGATCGCACATCAAAAAGATGAAACTGCAGGGGCAATCCCCCCGTGGTTGCCCCTACACGATGACGGGGCAGGCCGGTCCCGCCCCTACAGACATTACCCCATACGCAATTGTGCGTAAGCGTTGCGGGACGCGACAGCGTCCTTCGCCGAATTTAAGCTCGTTCCCAGACTCCTTATGGGAGACACCGGCATTCGGAGGGCTGCTGCTCCTATTTAATTCACGCCCAGTTGCAACAATTAATATTAAGCCGGCAGAATTTATTCTGCCGCTATACAAACTTTCGCCCGCCGTCGCGGGCTTAATACGTTAGGGGGTGACGAGTGCCTTAAGCGCAAGCATATACCCCGATTGCCGGCTTGTTGAGGTTCAAAACTACCCCCCGATCGCGGGCTTATTTCTGAGAGTCACGACTGCGCTTTAATGAACCTTTATAGCCCTTGACCAAGAGCAGCTAAAACTTACAGATAGACTCGGGCTTGAGAGGGCAGGTTTTGTTAGCTATCGGGTTGTCTTTGAGGAAGACCTCTGTAAGATTGGTTAGAGATTTTAGGGTGCTGATGTCTGTAATCTTGTTGTTTAAGAGATCGAGTTTAGTGAGGTGGGTCAGAGATGACAGCGGACTGATGTCTGTAATCTGATTGCTTTGGAGATCGAGTTCAGTAAGGTTGGTCAGGGATGACAGGGAACTGATGTCTGTAATCTGATTGTTGCCGAGATAGAGTTTAGTAAGCTTGGTCAGGGATGAAAGAGGTTTGATGTCTTGAATTTTATTGCCGGCGAGGCTGAGTCCTGTTAACTTTGTTAAAGTTTGCAGGGGCCTAATGTCTGATATTTGATTGTATATTAGAGAGAGAGTAGTTAAGTTAGTCATGGATTTTAGGGGGCGGATATCGGAGATTTTGCTGAGCCTCACAGAGAGTGAAGTTAGGTTAGTCAGAGATTGTAGGGGAGTCAGGTCAAAATTTTCACCGCCCACCATCATAAGTGCAGTTAGGTGAGTCAGAGAGCCAATAGGTCTGATGTCAGACATTAGATAGCTAGAGATGGTAATATTTGTGTGACTTGAAAGAACTTTCGCCACCTGCAAGCAGTCTTTAGTGTCAAGCCCCTCTAACATTAGCTCGATAGTATATCTAGGAGAGTTAGAAGTTCCCTCAGGAAAACTATCTTTATTCAAACACCATTCGGCAAAGCTGCTGAAATTCGCTGACTGACTGGGCATAGACGCACTGGTTGGCAACCTGGAGACGTTTAAAAGGAGAGTCAGCGCTACTCCGGCGGCCAAGGGGACTAAGAAATAATACTTACCCAAGAGTTTTTTCAACATTCTGCAATACTCTTATAGCTACTCCTTGATATTTCCCAGTTTAACAGCAGTCGGGGGCATTAGAAGCGCGAGCGCGAGTCGCTCGGACTTGACAGCGGTGGGGAGCGGCCCACTTTTTACAGTTGGGCAGCGTGCCGGTGGGGGAGCGGTCAGTTGTGTGAGGTTGACAGCCCTCCCACCACACAGATTGTTTGAGCGCCGGCTCTAGGAGATTTGTCAGCCCTTGACCAATAGCAGCTAAAACTTACAGATAGACTCGGGTTTTAGAGGGCAGGTTTTGTTAGCAATCGGGTTGTCTTTGAGGGAGACATGAGTAAGATTTGTTAGAGATTTTAGGGAGCTGATGTCTGTAATATTATTCCTGAAGAGATCGAGTTTAGTGAGGTGGGTCAGGGATGACAGCGAACTGATGTCTGTAATCTGATTGTTTTGGAGAGCGAGATTAGTAAGGTGGGTCAGGGATGAAAGCGGGCTGATGTCTGTAATCTGATTGTCTCCTAGATAGAGTTCAGTAAGATTGGTCAGGGATGAAAGAGGTTTGATGTTTTGAATTTTATTTCCGGAGAGGTTGAGCCAGATTAACTTTGTTAAACTTTGCAGCGGACTTATGTCTGAGATTTGATTGTAGCCCAGGCTGAGACGAGTTAAGTTAGTCAGGGATTTTAGAGGGCTGAGATCTAAAATTTTGTTGAAACTCAGAGTGAGTACAGTTAGGTGAGTCAGAGAGTGTAAGGGGGCCAGATCAAAAATTTCATTGTCCGTAATATGGAGTGTAGTTAAGTGAGTCAGAGAGCCAAAAGGTCTGATGTTAGAAATTAGCCCGCCAGTGATGTTAAGTTCTGTGCTACTTGAAAGAAATTTCGCCGCCTGCAAGCAGTCCTTAGTGTCAAGCCACTCTAACATTAGCTCGATAGTATATCTAGGAGAGTTAGAAGTTCCCTCAGGAAAACTATCTTTATTCAAACACCACTCGGCAAAGCTGCTGAAATTCGCTGACTGACTGGGTTGCGACGCACTGCTTGGCAACCTGGAGACAGCTAAAACCAGAGTCAGCGCTACTCCGGCAGCCAAGGGGGCTAAGAAATAATACTTACCCAAGAGCTTTTTCAACATTCTGCAATACTCTCTTGTATCTTTGGCTACTCTGATTATAATTCAGCGGCTGTTAAGGACTTCTGCTGGCCCGAGCTGGTCGCGCTGCGCAGTTTCAGTTTTGGCCTCCGTACCCGCATTCCTTGGGAATGGCCCTGTCGCGAAAAGGATGGACGCTTTCAGCAGTCGCCTGGCCTTTCTGGGTCAAACGGTATCTGAGATAACAGATTTGAGAAACTAATCAGACAGGAGGCGTGCTAAAAGAAATATTTATTCAGTAAAATTACGGTTGTCAGCGACTTCACCGGAGTTTTAAATGGAAAAAATTGGCTCAGCCCTCACAGAGAGGCGAGTGGAATCGTATCACTTTTGCCAGTTTCCTGGCGATTGGAAAGATGCTGCTGGCGAATCCGTGAGGGATTAGACATCCTGGCGTTGCACAAAGGCAGGATGAACCCCACCCCCCAACCCCCTCCCCGCAGGCGGGGAGGGGGAGTAAGAGAGGGTTTTGGATGAGTGCAAAAAGTTCAATCATCCTTCTACTGTGCAACGCTGAGATCCTTGCTAGTTCCCAGGCGATTGGAAACTGCGGCTATACAAACCGCGCCTGCGGCGTACCTGTTGGTTAGTCCGCCTATGCGGGAGTTCAAGTATAGCGAGACTCTCAAAATCTGCGCGGGTTTTTTCGAGGAAAGGCGAGGAAAGGGAGGACAAAGGTTCCTACTTTGTGCCGGGTGACGCCCCCCTATCAATTCGCCAACAGTCTCTTGGAAACTCACGCCTCGGGCAAACTTTCGCCCGCCTGCGCGGGCTATTGAGAGTGTCTGGGCGCTTTCGACTTCGATCGCAGCTTGAAAAGTGACACGCTCACGAGGCGAGTTTTGGATCTGTCATAAATTACGCAGAAAAATTTTTTAACAAATGGACATTACTGAACTTGGCAGTTTGGGCAGCGACCCAGCCGATTTAGGTTTACTGGGCCTTCCAGAACCCCTTGATATTTCCCCGTTCAAACAGAGCACTGCCGGCAGCTTCACCCCTTCCCTAAGAGGTTTTGGAATTGCTCAGAATTTGCAGCCGCTCAGCAGCAGCCCAATTTTGTACAGTTCCGCTGACCGCCCCCTGATCCGAGCAGCGGTTGATTTTGGTGAGTTTAGTGCCGGAAATTACCAGATTCAGGGTTTGCAGCCCAGCGGCTATACAGACTACAGCCTCAATTGGAACCCAGACAGTGCACTTAACACCCAGGGAACGACTCCTAACACATGCTTACGGGTGTCTGGGAGCCGGTGCTGGACAATTCCGAGCCTGTAGTTTACGCATACGACCAGGTGGCGGCTGCCAACAGCGAATTGGCTCAGGCATCTGAGACGGTAGGCCAAAACGAGTCCGCTCAGAACTTTAGCGTAGCTGCTAATACGATCGAGGCAGACCGACTTTGGGAAGGAGGCGAGCTGGGGTTGAACCTTAGCGGAGCTGGACTGGCAGTCGGGATATGGGACGGGAAGGGAAATACTTGGCAGGTTCAGGACGAACATCAAGAATTTAATGGGCGCGTAAAAATAATAGACAATCCGCCCAATGGAAAACCCATCGATCACGCTACCATTGTTGCAGGTCTTATCGGAGCGGCAGGTCTAGATCCGCAAGCTCGTGGTATGGCCAACCAGGTGGAGATGTACAGTTATCAAGCGGCGAACTACCTAAGAGATTTGGAAGCGGAAGGATCTAAATTTGTTGCTTCAAATCACTCTTTTCATCGTGCATTTATCTTCCCTCCAGATTACGGAAAATACGATAAAAGTGCCCGAGACCTTGACGATATTCTTTACAGGAATCCCAAGCTTTTGAGCGTTTGGGGCGCTGGCAATGAGCAGGGAAACGTTGTCCCTCCAGGTTACGACTCTCTCCCGCCGACCCAAGTTGCGAAAAATACACTTGTTGTCGGCGCGATTCAGGGGATAACGGGAAAAAAGGATACCTACGAGAAAAGCGATGTGCGTATGACGAACTTTTCATCGTTTGGGCCAACGGATGACGGACGGATTAAACCTGATGTTGTGGCTGCCGGGAATAATTTGTATGCGCCTGTAGCGTTTGTTCCTGGGAGCATTCCCCCAGCAGAGAGCAATGAAAGTTACCAAGGCAACTTGTTAGGCACATCGTTTGCGGCTCCCACCGTAACCGGCACAGCTGTGCTGCAGATCGAGCATTACCGGAATCTCTTCGGCACCCTACCGCTCAGTGCCACAACAAAGGGATTGCTGACGCACACTGCCTTTGATGCTGGCAACGTCGGGCCGGACTACAGTCACGGTTGGGGCCTTGTGGATGCTGCTGCTGCGGCTAATTTCCTCACCGATGCCAAAAGCTCAAATAATCCCTCTAACCTGGTGATGGAAAATAGCTACGGGGGTAACGAGTGGACGATGAAGGTGACATCTGACGGCAGTGGCCCGCTGAAAGCAACAATCGTGTGGACAGACCCCGCACCTGCACCTACTAGCCTGATCAATTTGAATCTTCTGAACGATCGCAAGCCTGCACTGGTGAACAACTTAGATGTGTGGGTCACCGGCCCAGATGGCCAAACGATTTATCACCCTTGGACGCAAGATCCAGCGAACCCCGCAAACAGCGCCACAAGAACAAAGAAAAATCAGGTAGACAACGTTGAGCAGGTACTCATCGACGCACCGGCTGCTGGAGACTACACCATTCACATTGGCCACACCGGCAATCCTTTCACCCAGCCCTATTCACTGCTAGTCAGCGGAGTCAAAACCGGCGTTTCCATAAGCCCCACTGACCCTTATGCCTATGAATTTGGAGATCCGGGGGAATTTACCGTTACCCGCACCGGCTCGACCGCAAAACCCCTAACAGTAAACTACACTCTTGACGGTACAGCCACCAATGGCGGCGACTACCAATCCCTAGATGGGAGCGTCACCATTCCCGAAGGGCAAACCGAAGCAAAAATTTCTCTAACCCCCCTCGACGACACAGCAATTGAAGGCTATGAAACCGTCTTAGCAAAATTGCAGTCGAGCGATTTATACTACCTCGGTGACAGCATGGAAACCGCACTGACAATTTACGATGACGATTATAATGACGGCGGCGGTGGCGGTGGCGGCGGCGATGACGGCGGCTACGGCTACGGCTTCGCTTACGGCGGCGGCGGCTACGGCTACGGCTATTTGGAGTAAACTGTTATATTAACTCAAGTTGCTACTTAAATGCCCCCTCACCCCCTCACCGCCCGCACAAGGGGAGAGGGGGAGTAAGAGAAAGACTATATTTTTTGCCATTTTCCTTTTTGGAAGAGGGGATGAGTTGAGGGTGTTTTTTTAAGGTCAATTAACCGGACATGATATAACAATTAGCGCCGGCACAATCGGAAAACGCAATGGCACCATCCATCTCCATCATCATCACCACCTACAACCGAGAGCGCTACCTCCGCCTCGCCATTGAAAGCGTCTTAGCGCAAACCAAACGCGATTTTGAACTTATAATTTGGGACGACGGCTCCACCGATAACTCTCTAAACATCGCCCGCAACTTCGCCAATCTCGATCAGCGAGTGAAAGCGATCGCAGCCCCCCATCAAGGGCGAGCCCCCTCCCTCAAAGCCGCTCATGCTATCTGCGAGGGGACTTACGTCGGCTGGGTGGACAGCGATGACTTGCTCGCCCCAACCGCACTGGAAGAAACCGCCGCTTTTCTGGATGCCAACCCAAAAGTAGGACTCGTCTACACCGACTATTTAGTTATCGACTCAAACAGCAACGTTCTAAACTACGGACAGCGCTGTCGCATCCCCTACTCCAAACACCGGCTCCTCCTCGACTTTATGACTTTCCACTTCCGCCTGATGCGCCGCGACGCCTACCAGGAAGCCGGCGGTATCGACGAGTCAATGGAACTCTCCGAAGACTATGACTTGTGCCTGCGACTCTCCGAAATAACCGAAATTAAGCACCTTGAGAAACCGCTCTACTTCTACCGCACTCACGCAGACAGCACAACCAACCGGCAGCTAGAACTGATACGCTGGTCAGCAGAAGCCATCAACCGAGCGCTCAAACGCCGGGGACTCGCCGAAACCCACGAGCTAGACGTGCAAATTGTGGGCCGGTATTTCTTGCGACAGAAAGACAATCCATCAACCCGATCCGGGGGGAGGGATGCAAGGATTTTGGATGCAAGGATTTTGGATTTGGGATTTTAGATAGCCAAACCGGACGGGGGTTCTCCGGGCGTAAAAAAATACTATATATCTGAACTTTGTGTGAGATATTCATCAATCCAACCGGCGAGGGTTTTGACGTGCGGCTCATTCAAAATTTGTAAGTGATGGCAGGGCATAATTTGTTCAGTTAGCCGGCCCCCTGTGAGATAATACCATTTATCGTAACTCAAAAGATTGTCGTAGCGCCCTACAAATAAAGCCGACACCGCCACCGGCTGCGGCTGGTAGCTTTTGAGGGCTTCCTTTGCGGCTAACTCCACCAGCCTGTACTCAGGCGGAATGTCCGAGGGAGCCGCCCAAAACAGCTCGCGCAACGCTTGCAGCTGCTCAACTGTTTGCCGCCTATTCCTGCCGGCGCGGGGAGTCGTCGGGTCAATCAGAACCAGCCGGACTTTATAATCCAGCGCTCGCAGCGTCCGGGCCATTTCCAGGATAACTGCCGCACCAAAACAGTACCCTCCCAGGGTGTAATAATTGCTCGGACAGTCTCGCATTATTGCCGCTAAATACAGTTTAGCATGTTCTTCAACTGTCCGCAAGGGCTGAGTGCCCGGTAAAATTCCTGGTGCGTCGAATCCGTAAACTGTACGCCCCATCTCACTCAAATGTTCGGCCAGATAGTACAGGCAAAAAGAGCTCCCTCCCAGTCCGGGGACGCAGAAAAAAGGAGCGCGTTGCTTTGACGGATTGCCCCAGACACTGGCGCTATCTTTGATTTTGACAAGAGGGTTGTAACCCATTGGATAAATGCTGCCGGTGTGATAGGATAAACCCTTATACGGTACAGCAAGTTGGTGCGCGATGGCATGATTGCCGGCTGCAGCCCGGGTAAATGCCTCGCATGCCTCGCTCCCTGGGGGAGCCTGGGAACGCCGGCACTCGGAAACTCTGCCTCCTGTTTCCGTTTCTCACAAATCACATGCCGGTAGAGCGGAAGTTATCTCCTGCAAGTCGAGAGCGCCAGACGCGATTTATCGCCTCTCTACAGGAGCGATCGCTTGCCACTCGTATTTTTGCCAAATCCCCAGAGCCACCGCGCCAAGCGATAGCCATTTATTTTGAAAGCGAAAAACCCGAGATTTACAAGGAGAGAAGTCATGGATGAGGTAAAGTCAGACCGGCAGGACCTGCCGGCACCCGAACCCAAGCGCTACCCCCAGAAATTAATTGCCCCTCGCAATGCCGTGGAACTCCACCTTCTGGCGATTTGGGAAAAAGTTCTTGGGGTCCGCCGGCTCGGCATAAGAGACAGCTTCTTTGACTTGGGAGGGACATCCCTGCAAGCGGCGCGAATCGTTAACCAAATTAAGCAAAAATTTGATAGAGTTATTCCGGTGACAGCGCTGATACACGGTGCGAGCGCCGAGAGAATGGCCTTCTTCCTCACGCTTGAAAGAGCGCCGGCTTCTTGGCAAGCCCTGACCCCAATTCAGCGGGAAGGCACTGAGCCGCCTCTGTTCTGCATCCACGGACAAAATGGCAGCGTGTTCTCCTACAAACCGCTGGCGTCTTATCTGGGAAAAGAGCGTCAGGTTTACGGACTGCAAGCGGGTGAGGTAGCGCCGGAAACCCGCGTCGAAGACATGGCGGCTGAATACATCAAAGAAATCCGCACCGTTCAGCCTGAAGGGCCATATTTTCTGGCCGGCTACTCCTCCGGCGGCGTCGTGGCTTTCGAGATGGCTCAGCAGTTAACCAGAGCCTGTGAAAAAGTAGCCCTGCTCGCCTTATTCGATACCTTCAATCCCGCACTGCAGGATGACACTCCAACCCTCGGCGCTCAACTCCGCACGCACTGGATTAACCTGTCGCGACTCAACCCATTACAGCAGCTGAACTACATTCTAGAGCGAGTGAAATGGAAAAGCTTTGGGATGGCGGAGAAAATTGCTGGCAAGTTTTCGGAGCAGGTTCGTCGCTCAAACTCAGACGAACTTCCCGACATTTTCCAGCGCATAGAAGAGAGTACCCGCCAAGCCGTCATAAATTATATCCCGCAAGTTTATCCCGGAAAACTAACTCTTTTCCTTGCGATTGAGCGACCGGCAGCGCAGAGCAGCGATTCCCTCCTTGGCTGGGGCGAACTGGCAGCAGGGGGGGTGGAAATTCAGGAAGTTCCCGGACATTACAAAACCCTGATGCAAGAGCCCCGCGTCCGGGTTTTGGCGGAAAAGCTGAGCGCTTGTTTGCGCAAGGCGCAGGTGGTGGGAGATTGAAGACAGCACCGGCTCGCCGGAATGGTGTCAGCACCCGAACCCAGCAGGGAAATGGGTCGAGCGCCAACGCCACTCGCACCGCCCTCGTATTATGTCCGGCTGTATGCTTTTTATTAAGCCGGCAGAATAAATTCTGCCGCTATACAAACAAAGCCCGCCTGCGCGGGCTGATACTTCCCTCGTTCCGGGGCGGGCACTCTGACCCGCCCCTACCGCCTGGGAACGACGTCCTGGAGGCTCTGCCTCCTGTGGCAGACAGGCAGCATTATTAGCCTAACAGCTTATTACAGGTATTCAACTGAACTTCATATTACTTGCAGCTGTATGTAAATATACTTGCAGCTGAGCGAAGAAAGCCGGTGAAAATATAGTGAGATTACGGATTGACAAAAATCTCCAAATCTGGAGAAAGTAGTTTTCAATAATTTTTTGTCAGCTGCGGAAGTGCCCTGTCAAAGCTTTTTAGAGAGAGGGCAATCCGATATAAATGCGCTGTGTGTGAGAGTGAGGGGCATCTATTAAATGAAAAAGTTTAAATTCGTTCTCGACTTCAAGTGGCTGCAACCAAAGCTCGGACAGTCCGGGGTTGATTTGCCGAAATATTAGACATATAAAAAGCATTTTAAATATACACTTTTTAGGCGCAAGCAGTTTGCAAGACTGCGGCAATTAGAGCCGGCAGCCAGCGGAAATTGCTGCTTTGCAGCGCACATATTTAGATATTGATTAGATATTGATGTGGCCAGAAATAAATGTCTTTAATAAACGAAATATCAAATCAGAATCCTCTGCCAGAGAATTTAGCGACAGACCCAGTGTCGGGGATAGCTTTTGACCCTCTGTCAAGCCAGTCAGCTAGTGGTGTGCAGCCCCCAGAGACTGAAGCGCTTTCAGACAGCTTTGAGAAAAGTAGAGGTTTGCAGCCTTTTGCTCTCACTCCGCACGACTAAATACTAGGCGCAGACGTGCCAGTCAGCAGTTCAGATACTGGCGAATTAAATAATGCCCCTGACAGTGACCCGCTTACGGGTGAGCTGGGAAGTGCTTCTTTATATTCTCCTCCAGATTCTGCGTCGCCAGACCCACTTCTCAACCGGGGTGAAAGTGTCTCTCCTTTTGAAGTGATATCTGGCACTCCGGTCAGCAATCGGGAGGCGGATTATAACGACATTATTTTTCAGGTAAAGGGTGCCACCGGCAGTGCGGTGCATCTCAATGAAGCGATCGCACCGGCATGCGTATTGGCGAGGTTCTCAACTGGGGAAGGAGTTGCTGGTATATGTGACACCGGCACTCCCGGATGCAAGCGAGCAATTGCCGGTGGAGCCAGAAGCGCAGGAGTCAGAACTGCTTTTGGGCGAGCATCCGGTAGAACCCACACTAGAAACGCAAGACCGGCAAGCACCCGCACCAGTGGAGACAGGATTGATTGCGTCTCCCTCAACGGTGCCGGCTGACATTAGCCAGGAAGAGCCGGCTTTTGGGTACTTGACGCCGATTGCCGGTGAGGAACCTCAACAGCCAGCTGTACAGGAGGAAGAGCCAGTTACTGAGATAACTGAACCGGCGGTTGAGCAAGCTGAGGTAATTGCCGGTTTTGAGTCTCAACCGCCTGTTGTGACAATGCCCGTTGCACCGGCAACTGAGCTTGCTTGGGTAATTGCCGGTTTTGAGTCTCAAGCGCCTGTTGGCCCAACAGAAGTACAGCTTGTGGGTTCGCCAGTTGCACCGGCAACCTCAGAGCCGGAGGTAATTGCCGGCTTTGAGTCGCAACCGCCTGTTGGCACAACAGATGTACAGCCAGTGACTCACCCTGTTGAACCGGCGGTTGAGTTAACTCGCCCGATTACCGGTGACAAGCCCGATGAGAAGTCACCCGCACTCCGTGCAGTCCCCACAGTAGCTCCAGATGACGCTCAGACAACCTGCTTGCCGGCAGTTGGGGAGCCAGATGCTGTGCTCACAGATATCATAACGGGGGATAAGCCCCCTCTGGGAGCCGAGAGCCAGACAGTGGGTTCGCCAGTTGAGCCGGCACCGGCAACTGTTGCGCCGGCTGTTCTATCTGCGGTGGGAACTCCTGCAGCCTTGTTGAATTTTCCCCTAGAGAATCAGCCGCTGGTGGGCATTATTGATACCGGCTTTGCTGCCAATAACCCCGATATTGACTACAGCCAAATTATTTTAGGGCGGGATTATGTGGGGTCGGATGCCAATCCGTTGCTGCAGCCGGGGGAAGGCAACGAGCACGGCACCTACGTTTTGGGGGTTATTGCGGCAAAACAAAATAATGGCACTGGCATAGATGGGATTAATGATAAGGCACCGGTGTGGCTGGGACGTGCCGTAGGTTCAGGGAATTGGGCGGATTCACTGGTGGAATTTGTCAGTGCGGCTCAGGGTTCGGCGCAACCGAATGCGGTGGTAAACTTGAGTTTCGATTTGACAGCGACCCACCCGGATGGTAGTGTGACGACGCGCTACGAGCTGACTGGGAAAGAACGGGCAGCTTTGAATAACGCCCAGGTGCATCAGGTGCTGATTGTGGCGGCGGCGGGAAATCAGGCAGGTCTTATGTCTGCTCTGGGTCAAGCGTCGAAAGAGTTTGACAATATTATAACAGTCGGTGCGGCAGATGGGATGAACCGGGCTGCATATTCTGGAGCGGGAGAAGGTCTGGATATTTTAGCATTTGGAGGAACGCCAGAGCGTCCGGCAATTTCTACAGCAGGAGAAGGAGTGGGCGCTGCAGCGGGAACTTCCATAGCCGCAGCGGCTGTAACAGGTGCGGCTTCTTTGGTGTGGGCTGCTAATCCTGAGTTGAGCTACCGGCAAGTAAAAGAGATTCTCTTGCAGACGGCTGCGGATTTGAACGAGCCCGGTTGGGATGCTCTGACTGGCTTTGGGTTGCTTAACTTGCAGGCGGCGGTGGAGACGGCTAGGGGAACTGTGCCGGAACCGCTGTTGAGAGAGCCGGTGATGGAGCCGGTGATGGAGCCACTGTTGAGTTTTGATTTGACTGCTACTGGGGAAGCGGTTGAGGGTGCAAAGCCTTCTGAGCGTCCGGCTTTTGATAGGGGTGACGATTATCGGATTGTCAGTGACAGCAATTCAGATAATATCAGCTATACTTCGGTTATCCCCAGCGCTAGCTTGCTTTTTGATGGCCCCAGTCTCTCGTACACCTCGGAAGTCCCCAGCTTCAGCCCCACGAGTGACATCCCGATTGTCATTTCTCGAAGCGATGACAGCGAGAGTGCCGGTTTAATCAATGAGCCCCCTCGCTTCATCTCCACTAATGACATCCCGATTGTCATTTCTGGAAGCTATGACAGCGAGAGCGCCGGTGTAATCAATGAGCCCCCTCGGTTCATCTCCACTAATGACATCCCGACTGTCATTTTTTCGAGCCCTGACAGCGAGAGCGCCGGTGTAATCAATGAGCCCCCTCGGTTCATCTCCACTAATGACATCCCGACTGTCATTTTTTCGAGCCCTGACAGCGAGAGTGCCGGTGTAATCAATGAGCCCCCTCGGTTCATCTCCACTAATGACATCCCGATTGTCATTTCTTCGAGCCCTGACAGCGAGAGCGCCGGTCACACAGCCGTCGAACACAGCGATTACATCCCCAGCGTCTCGCAGACAGCCATCAGCTACAGCTCTGTCATTCCTAGCGTTTCGCAGACAGCCGTCAGCTACAGCTATGAAGTCCCCAGCATCTCGTACAGCTATGAAGTTCCCAGCGTCAGCTATAGCTATGAAGTCCCCAGCGTCAGCTATAGCTATGAAGTCCCCAGCATCTCGTACAGCTATGAAGTCCCCAGCGTCAGCTATAGCTATGAAGTCCCCAGCATCTCGTACAGCTATGAAGTCCCCAGCGTCAGCTATAGCTATGAAGTCCCCAGCATTTCTTACAGCTATGAAGTCCCTAGCGTCTCGCAGACAATCACCAGCAACGTCAGCACCAGCTTTGCCGGTAGCACACCAAGCGCCACCTACACCAGCGTCAGCTACAGCGATAACACCCCCAGCGTTTCCCAGACAATCACCAGCAACGTCAGCACCAGCTTTGCCGGTGGCACTCCAAGCGCCACCTACACCAGCGTCAGCTACAGCGATAACACCCCCAGCGTTTCGCAGACAATCACCAGCAACGTCAGCACCAGCTTTGCCGGTGGCACACCAAGCGCCACCTACACCAGCGTCAGCTACAGCGATAACACCTCCAGCGTTAGCTCTACATATGAGACTAGCAGTGCGGGGGATTGGTCAAATACTTGGGAGGGGGATTGGTCGAGTGAGAGCGGGGATGATGGCTCACAAGACTCCGGCTATATAGATGGCAACTCCTACGACACAGGTTACGGAGATAGCTCCAACTATGGCTGGGGCTATGGTGGGGACTACGACTATGGCTCGGGCTATGGTGGGGATTACGACTATGGCTCGGGTTATGGTGGGGATTACGACTATGGCTCGGGCTATGGTGGGGACTACGGCTATGGCTCGGGTTATAATGGAGATCACAACTATGGCTGGGGTTATGGTGGGGACTACGGCTATGGCTCGGGCTATGGTGGGGACTACGGCTATGGCTCGGGCTATGGTGGGGATTACAACTATGGCTCGGGTTATGGTGGGGACTACAACTATGGCTCGGGTTATGGTGGGGACTACAACTATGGCTCGGGTTATGGTGGGGACTACGGCTATGGCGGTAGTGATGAGGATTGGTTGGCTGGTGGTAGCGGCGATCCTGCACTTACTTTTAAGCAAAAAATAGAACAATGGTTAAAAGAAGGGGCGATTGCCAACTACGACCGAATTATTTCGTTAATCATCAATAAGTCTTCAAAAGCAGAGCGGAGGACAGTAACCGAAGACTCAACGACTATGCAGCTCATCAGAGACAGCTTTAGTAGCCGTCCCGAGTTAACTAATGTCGTTATGGCATGCTTGTTACAAGAGGAGCAAAAGTGGCAAAATCCTCCGGCCAATGATTTCACTCAGCATTTTGCCAATGGAAAGCAAGGATATCTGCCATACACTGCGAGTATGAACTGCTGGGAAATGATTTTATATGCGGCCTTTATGAGCGGTTTAATTAATGCTGAACAGATTTACAAGTTCATGGAAAAATCTGGGTACAATAATCTGATATTTTCAGGTATGCCGATGATGGGATATCGGCCAGATTTGCCAGTATACCGCCGTCTCGACGGTAGTCTGAACAAAGGAGAAAGGCCAAAACCAGGGCAGCTTCTGTTTTTTAAAAATTCAGAGCAAGGAAACCCAGGACATGTAGCTCTTTCGTTAGGCGGCAATATGGCCGTTAGTTTATGGGACCGACCGTATGGCATCAACAGCATACAAATCATTAATATAGCTATCTTAGAAGGCATCGTGCAGGTAGGCGCTCCTATGCCAGAAGTAATCAACGGGAAAAAATGGAAGTTTTAGCCAAATATAGGTGGAAAGCGTTGTTGGTTTTGATAGCTCTGTTGCTGGGCCTAATTTTAAGTGCTAAACTGGAAAATATTAGGCTAGTAGAAAAACCAACGGTCGCCTCGAAGTGTCAGAATCTGTCAATCTGGACTATTGCCTTCTTTAAGTGGAATAATCCAATCAAGCAGGAGTTGGTGGAAGCAAAGCCGCTCCCTCCCGAGGCAGCTCAAATTACGGGAATACCGGGTCCCAAGTATTATCCGCTCAGACCTTACATAGAAACCTCTGCAAGTCCGGGAGGGCTGGCCAGCACTTTTCACAAAGGCGATGGCGAAACAATGCCAGTTGCCATCTGGGTGGGCGAGACGGCAAGAGTGATACCGCTCCCAGAGCCGCCACTGGGTCTTAGCGCTCGAAGGGATGGCGGAGTGTGGATGATTACTCACCGAGATTTACTATTCCACTATGATAGTACGGGAGCTGTGAAACACACCCTGAAAGTCCCAGGAACGGACATGGTAGGTGTTGAGGGAGATGCGGTTTGGATTGTAAGCTCCAGTCGTAAACAAGCCTGGTTTGTGAGTGCGGACGGCGATATAAAGGGCCCGTATCCTTGGGAAGGATTTAACAGTTCGATAGGGTCTGGAGAAGCACTCTGTCAATTAGAGGGAGAGAACCCGCGCCGGGTGCAATGTCTGGAACCTGACGGAAAAAAGCGTTACGTTCCTCTTTCATTATCTGAGAATCCCAGTGGAATGCTCCAGTCATTGACAGATGACGCGCTCCTTACTGTTGCGCTCGGTACGGTCCCGCTATCCTACTACAGCACTAGAGGTGTCACCGCCGACCTAGTTGTGCAGAATGTCGGGCTCACCGCTGCGGGAGATCCCTTTGTCTCTGTCGGCGTCGATGATAACTGGGTCGAGGATAACTGGGCTGATTTATGTCTGAGTAACGGCGTGGTGAAGCGGTTTTCTACCAAATACGATAACATCTTCTGGCCCAAAGGATATAAACTCAGACTGAATGTGGTCGCAGTTGAGGGAGAAAAAACGCTTGTCTATGGTTTTGACCGCGCCGTGTGGTACAGAGGTGAGCGTGTGGAGAAAAGCTTTCTGGTATGGGACCGGCGCTATCGCAACGACGTGTTCCCTTACGCCTGGCGCGCTCATCGCAACTTTTTAACGGTAAAAAGTTCAGATGGAACGGTGATTCTGTCAACCAGTGGCCCTACTGGCATGGCGATTATTGGGCTGCGCTGGAATCCTTGAATGGGGGTGTGCCTGGAACCCCAAACTAGACTATTATGGAAGTGACAAGTCATGGGAGCGGGGCTCCCTCTGCCCGGATGGGCAATAGCTGCGCTTATATCTATTGCTGCCGTAACAGGACTCCAGCTGATAGATCAGCGCCTTTGATGAAGTATAAAAATCGGACTAACATAAGAAAACGGTATGAATCTAGAATCCCTTTGGAAAGACTCCTACACTTTAAACTGGCTTCCAGCATTATCCCTGCCAGTGCTACCCTGGGCAAGAGATTTTCTTCCTGTGCTGGAATTGCCAAGCCCCCTAGTGGAGCGGCCTGACATTTGGACACCAATTTACGAACGGGCTGTGGCTGATTGTGATGCGCGCTGGCGAGCAAAGAATTGGGCAGTGGCAATGCCCGGGGAGCGCGGCGAACTGATGCGACAGGTCGTCACCAAGGCACTATTTGAGCTGGCGGAACAGCTAGGACAGGATGTTGCCGTTGATTTCGAGCGCTGGGTGCGGCGACACTTCCTTTGCCACGAAGTCGAATCAGCCATGTTTGCGTGGCGGCTGGTTCTGCGAACTGGCTGCTGTCCTCCTTCTTCTCGTCGTGGGTTCCCCCACCCGCCGTACTGGTTCCGATTCTGCCAGAGATTGCCAATTTGGTGAGTTTTGAGCGAACGTCAGAGATTGATGAGATGTTGAAGCGCGTCGCCCCACCGCCACCTTACGAACAAATTCCCTACGAAAAGATGGAAAAGTGTTATGAATCCCTCCTGATTAGTAGCGCGGCTAAACAAGCCTTGACGATTAAAGCTTTGCAAACGATTGCCTCACAAGTAAATGACACAGAGCGAGCCGAGGTGATGGCATGGGCGCTGGCTCAAGCGGAAGCGATGAAGCCTTTGCCTAAGCCGGAGAGACTGCGGGGAGACAAGTATTTGCGAGTTGAACCGCCCTGTTCGGACATTCCCTCAGTGTTCGACTATCCCGCCCCAGATGACAGCGGGAGCGACGGTGGCAGTGACGGGGGAAGCGAGCCGGTGAGTGAATAATCCACTGCACCCACAAAATGCAGGGTAACGCTTGCCAGCCGTCCCAGTCACCACACGCTTTCACTTCCGGCTTTATCGCCGCAATATCTACGAGCAAATAGGAGGTGTTGACGAGTCATTCGAGCTTGCAGAAGACTACGATTTATGCCTGCGGTTCTCAGAAGTAACCCAAATTAAGCACCTTCCCAAGCCGCTCTACTTCTACCGCACTCACCCAGACAGCACAACCAACCAGCAGCTGGAAGTGATTCGCTGGGGAGCCGAAGCGATAAATCGGGCGCTCAAACGCCGCCGGCTGGCTGACACCTATGAGCTGGACGTGCGGATTGTCGGACAGTATTCTTTGCGACAGAAAGGCAATCCATCAACCTGATCCGGGGGGAGGGATGCAAGGATTTTATAGCAATAGACAGTTCACCTACCATTTCTCGGCGCTCCTTCACGGGGGCGGTTTATTAATTCTTTCCCCTTTGAAAACTAACTCTTTTCCCCGCTACTGAACCACCGGCAGCCCTTGACACACACGTGCGCAGGACGCTGCCGGTGCTATAATCAGCCTCAGAACCGGCTTTACCGGAAAATATCCGGGTTCAGCCGGGGGCTGGAGTCATTGCGAGCACCTCCCCCACCTCCCCGCAGCTTCGCGCCGGTGCCGCCATCCGCGCGATCTAAGAAAGGTCGCAAATTGATACCGTCAGACGCCGACTGCCGGTTAGGCCGGCTCCCCTGACCGGGGACAACTGTGCCCAAAATCTGCTCCAGCAGCTTGCCATCTTGACCGGTGCCGGTAAATGTGGTAACAGCATCCGTTTGCCCGCCACTATCCGCCACAGTCAAATTCTGGAAAACGCGATCGCGGATTGCCCTGGGATCTTGTCCGGGAGGCACCGTCAGCACAATCCGGCAAGCAGGGTTTCCCTCAGTCGTGACGCAGATAGTATTGTAGTTATTTTCCACTGCAGTGCGCAGTTCTTGCAAACCGTCGGGGCGGTAAGCTTCCAACCGGCGGCTGATTTCGTTGCAGCGAGCTTCCGGCGTCCAGCCACCCCCCAGGGCAGTAGGCGTCGCCCAGGCATAAGCCAGACCCTCCTGGCTTTGCGGGTGGTACATTACAGTGTGCTGACCGTTGATGTACTCGCAGGTAAACCGTGGCCCTTCAGCTGTTTGGGTGCCAGCATCCGGTGCGGATGGATCGTCAGCGGACTGCGGGGAATCGCTGGGGGGGACTCGCACATTGGAGCGTACCGGCGCGTACTGCGCGACTAGCACCTCAGAATCTGTTGAGTCTGTCGCCGCACCGGCACCCCCGCCAACCAGCAGCACCGCCACACCCAGGGACAAGCCAATCCCTCTAACCGCTGAGAAGGCAACACTGTTACGGGATTTTAACGACTTTGGGGACATAGTAAGAATCCTCCAAGAAATTTTGGACATTAATAGCTGTAACTGAGACGGATCGGAGGGAACGCCTGTCCTACGCCTGAGAGGGATAGGTGGGACGCCTGTCCTACGTCCGGGCTGAGTTTTTCTTGAAGACGCAGCCGGGAGGGAAAAGGTTCACTCTCCGGCACCGGCAGGCACCCCCAACCGCCGGCACTCCCCCACCGGCACCCCGAAGCATTACAATTGCCAGTGGCGTGACTTTCCGAGGCAATACGGATTGGCAAAACAGCTAGAATTATTCCCCACAGATGAAGGTGCGGCTGAGAGCGACAGAGCCTCAACCTTTGCCGACAACCTGTCACAGCCGGTGCACCGGTGGTTTCGCTACTCAGCAGGGTTTTCCGCGCCTTGGGTAGAAGGACTCATTGAGCGAGAAAAAGCCAGAGGCAGGCGTCGAGTTCTTGACCCGTTTGCCGGTTCGGGCACTTCGCTTTTAGCCGCTGAATGTTGCGACATAGACGCTATAGGGATTGAAGCCCATCCCTTTGTCGCTCGCATCGCTCAGGCAAAGCTTTGCTGGCGGGAAAATCCCAAAGCATTTTGCGACTATGCTAATCTTATCACAGGGCGAGCAAAAACGCAAGGGGGAGATGGGAGTGAATATCCGCCGCTGATTCAGAAGTGCTTCCCACCGGCAGCCCTCTCCCAGCTGGATGCCTTGCGGAAAGCGTGGGAAGAAGCTGCTGACAATTCCCCGGTTTCCGAACTGGTTTGGCTGGCGCTGGTGTCGATTTTGCGGGAGTGCTCGCCGGTGGTGACCGCTCAGTGGCAATATGTTCTCCCCAACAAGACAAAAGCCAAGATAGTTGAGCCATACGTTGCCTTTGCCGCGAAAGTCAGGCTGATGAGCGAGGACATGGAAAAACGGCACCGGCTTGCCGGCGGGGCGAGGGCGATCCTCTATCGGGAAGACGCCAGAGAATGCGCTGCAATTCCTGCCGGTTGGGCGGATTTGGTCATCACCTCACCGCCTTATGCCAATAATTATGATTATGCTGACGCCACGAGACTGGAGATGAGTTTCTTTGGGCAAGTTCGCAGTTGGGGGGATTTGCAAAACGCAGTGCGCCGGTATCTTATCCGCTCTTGCACCCAGCACGCCGCTAAATTGAATAAAGAGATTGAGAGCATTCTTAGCGAGCCGGTGCTTGAGCCGATTCGCCCGGAAATTGCTGAAATTTGCAGCCGGCTGGCAGCTGAGCGAGAGAATCACGGAGGCAAAAAGCCCTATCACACGATGATTGCGGCGTATTTCAGCGATATGGCAAAAGTTTGGCTGGCTTTGCGGCGCGTCACCGCTGCCGGCGCTCTGGTGTGCTTTGTGGTGGGGGATTCCGCACCTTATGGAATATATGTGCCTGCCGACAGGTGGCTGGGCGAGCTGGCTGTTGCGGCTGGGTTTAAAGGTTATAAATTTGATAAAATTAGGGATAGAAATGTGAAGTGGCTGAACCGCAAACACCGGCTTCCGCTTCAGGAAGGACTCCTTTCGGTTGAGGGATAAGCAATTCAAAGAATTAAGGGAGCCGGCATTGCCGGTATTGCCGGTATTATCGGCATTCTCGGCATTGTCGGCAGAATGAATTCTGCCGCTATACAGACAAAGCCCGCCTTCGCGGGCTTTATTTCTAGGTTTGTAGTTGGGCTTTAGCCCAAAAGTTCGTAGTTGGGCTTTAGCCCAAAAGGTTCGTAGTTGGGCTTTAGCCCAAAGGTATCTCATCTGGGATTGGGGTTTCAAGTTGCTGTACGATTTGCTGTACCATGCCGGTGTGCCTCCCTTAGGATGAGTGCTTCTGAATAGGAGAGAGGGGCGCGGTTGACCATTGGTGTCAGCTTAAGCTGTTCCCAGTTCTGGGCGGTTGAAACCGCAGCTATACAGACAAAACCCGCAAGGCAAGGGTTTTTCAAGTCCCGCTCTTCTCTTAGTCCGCGTAGGCGGACTTCGTTTGTGTAGCCGCGAATTCCATTCGCCGGGAGCTTAAGTTGACACCGATAGCGGTTGACCCTCCCTACAGTTTATCACATAATCGGTTATCTTTGCCGGTTGAACCTAGCTAAGAGTTCTTCGCGGTTGAGCAGCATGATGAGCTGGGTGCGTTCCAGAGGATCGAGCTGTATCAAAGGCTCAATAATTTGGGACAATTCCTCATCGATAACCCCAAACTTAACCTGAAGCATGCTCTCAACCATCAGGCGCTGACCTTGCTGGACGCCCTGCTGGACACCGGCTTGCGTGGCATCTTCCAGCCTTTGCAAATAAAGGGGTGACAGTTCCATAATTAACTCCCGGTCTTCTTGCTCTAAGTCTTGACGGACTTCTAAAATCGTTCGCAGGTTATACAGCAATTCTAGCGCATTGAAACGGAATGGGTTATCCTTTGGAAGGGCTTTCAGCTCGGCAATGGCCTGTTTTTGAACGTTTCCCTTACCTAAAACCCTCACCCACAGGGTTTCTGGGGTGCGCGGCAGTTGGTGAATGGCGACAATTGCTGTTTTGAGAGAGGTGGGGAGAAAATAAACCCCTCTCACCCACTGATCTGGGTGCTGTATAGCGCCCAATCCTTCTAAGATTGAGGCGGAAACGGTAGGAGACAGTATCCAAAGTTGCGGTAAGTCGGCCTCATCAATTCGGCCACTCTCCCGGTTGCGCTCTAATTCCGCATAAAGCTGGAACAGCTTGCTGAGGCAGCTGCGAACATCCGGCGGCGCAACTGCATTGCGGAAAGGCTCAAAGACTGCCGGTGTTGCCGCAAATTTCCCCAGCAAACCCAGAGTTGACGCAACGGCTGCCGGTGGGGATGAGGGGGCAAACAAAACGTCGATTTGCCGGACTTCTCCCGCCATATCCCGGCTGGTTTCCACTTGCCCCATAGGACTTAGTATCTCTTTGAGATATTGCTTGGCAAATTGGTCATGGACGAATCTTGTCATTCAAGTTGGGATGAAACTTTTCGCTTGGATCTAAATTGTATCACTTTCCGGAATTGTCGGCATTGCCGGCATTCTCGGCAGAATGAATTCTGCCGCTATACAGACAAAGCCCGCCTGCACCAGCTTTATTTCTAGGTTTGTAGTTGGGCTTTAGCCCAAAGGTTCGTAGTTGGGCTTTAGCCCAAAGGTTCGTAGTTGGGCTTTAGCCCAAAGGTTCGTAGTTGGGCTTTAGCCCCACCGGCATTGCCGGCATTGCCGGCATGACCGGCATTCTCGGCATTCTCGGCATTCTCGGCAGAATGAATTCTGCCGCTATACAAACGAAGCCCGCCTGCGCGGGCTTTATTGGAGCGTGAATTTCTCGTTCCCAGGCAGAGCCTGGAAATGCCTAATTGGAGGCTCTGCCCCCACCGGCAGCCGCACAAGACGAGGCAAAAAACGAGGCGGAGCCTCTAACTGTGGGTTCCCAGGCGGAGCCTAGGAACCAGATAAATTTCGCTCTTCTCTTAGCCCGCGAAGGCGGGCGAAAGTTTGTCGCAGTGAGTTTTCAAGATGCTGTTGGCGAATTGATGTGGGGGCTTACCCCCACCATGATGCCCTCTTTTGGGGGTAGGTTTTTGGGTTTGTCTGCTAGTAGCGGTAGGGGAAGGGCGAAGCATGAGCAGATGTAATCCTTTCACCGATTGCAGAAACAGTCGCGCTCATGCTTCGCCCCTACATCGTATCTTGTGTAGGGGCGAAGCATTGGCGGCGCGGATCTTTACGACTGCACCCGAAATTTCGCTTCGCCAATGCAACGCCGTTCTTTACTTCCGAGCGAGAAGGTCTAACCCCTCAGGGATTCGCCAACAGCTTCTTTTCAATCGCCCGGAAACTAGCAATAAGAAAGTGGAATTCTTCCGCAACTCTGCCTGGAAAAGAGACAGCGATCGGCACCCCTCAGCGCCACCACCGCCCCACATCTTGAACAGCACCGGCAATCTCTGCGAGAGCTTTCTCACCCCCTAAGGCAAACATAACTGGAACCAGTGCCTTTAAGTCTGACAGCAAGTTCTTGCGAGTGCGGCGGGAGAGGGAGTGGAGCGCATCTCGCCAGAGGGGAAAAAGGCGAGCCGGTGGTATCTGTGACAGGCGGGGTGCCAAAGCGCTCAGGGCATGTGCGCGACAGCTCTCATTCTCAATACTCAGTGCCGCCTGAAGGGCTTCGGGCCAGACTTCTGGCAGTTTATCCGCCAAAGCGCTCAGGACAAGTGCGCGATACAGCTCATGCTGAATGCTCTGTGCCGCTTGCAGGGCGTCGGGCAACAAATTTTCTGGCAGTTTATTCACCAAAGCCCTCAGGACACGTGCGCGATCCCGCTCATCCCAAATCCTCTGTGCCGCCTGAAGGGCTTCGGGCCAGACTTCTGGCAGTTTATCCGCCAAAGCGCTCAGGACAAGTGCGCGATACTGCTCATCCCAAATCCTCTGTGCCGCTTGCAGGGCGTCGGGCAACAAATTTTCTGGCAGTTTATTCACCAAAGCCCTCAGGACAAGTGCGCGACACAGCTGATCCTGAATGCTCTGTGCTGCTTGCAGGGCGTCGGGCAACAAATTTTCTGGCAGTTTATTCACCAAAGCGCTCAGGACAAGTGCGCGACACAGCTGATCCTGAATGCTCTGTGCTGCTTGCAGGGCGTCGGGCAACAAATTTTCTGGCAGTTTATTCACCAAAGCGCTCAGGACAAGTGCGCGATCCCGCTCATTCCAAATCCTCTGTGCCGCTTGCAGGGCGTCGGGCAACAAATTTTCTGGCAGTTTATCCGCCAAAGCGCTCAGGACAAGTGCGCGATCCCGCTGATCCCAAATCATCTGTGCCGCTTGCAGGGCGTCGGGCAACAAATTTTCAAACAGTTTATCCGTCAAAGCGCTCACGAGAAGTTCGCGATCCCGATCATGCTGAATGCTCAGTGCCTCCAGGAGGGCGTCGGGCAGCAAATTTTCTGGCAGTTTATCCGCCAAAGCGCTCAGGACAAGTGCGCGATACTGCTCATCCCAAATCCTCTGTGCCGCTTGCAGGGCGTCGGGCAACAAATTTTCAGGCAGTTTATCCGCCAAAGCGCTCAGGGCTTGTGCGCGATTCCACTCATGCTGAATGCTCAGTGCCGCCTGGAGGGCTTCGGGCAACAAATTTTCAGGCAGTTTATCCGCCAAAGCGCTCAGGACAAGTGCGCGACTCCACTCATCCTGAATGCTCAGTGCCGCCTGGAGGGCTTCGGGCAACTTTTCTTGTGGCAGTTTATTCACCAAATCCCTCAGGACAAGTGCGCGATCCCCCGGATACTGAATGCTCTGTGCCGCCTGGAGGGCGTCGCGCAGCACTGGCAGTTTATTCACCAAAGCGCTCAGGGCTGATGGGTGATACGGAAGCTGAATGCTCTGTAATAACCCTTGCACGGCATCGGGCAACAACACTTCTGGCAGTTTATTCACCAAAGCCCTCAGGACAAGTGCGCGATACCCCCGATCCTGAATGCTCAGTGCCACCTGGAGGGCGTCGGGCAACACTTCTGGCAGTTTATCCGCCAAAGCCGTCAGGGCTTGTGCGCGATATCGCTGATCCTGAATGCTCAGTGCCGCCTGGAGGGCGTCGGGCAGCAAATTTTCTGGCAGTTTATCCGCCAAAGCGCTCAGGGCTTGTGCGCGATACTCCTCAAACAGAATGCTCAGTGCCGCCTGGAGGGCGTCGGGCAACACTTCTGGCAGTTTATCCGCCAAAGCCGTCAGGGCTTGTGCGCGATATCGCTGATCCTGAATGCTCAGTGCCGCCTGGAGGGCGTCGGGCAGCAAATTTTCTGGCAGTTTATCCGCCAAAGCGCTCAGGGCTTGTGCGCGATACTCCTCAAACAGAATGCTCAGTACCGCTTGCAGGGCACCGGGCAAGACTTCTGGCAGTTTATCCGCCAAAGCGCTCAGGACAAATGCGCGATCTCGCTGATCCTGAATGCTCAGTGCCGCTTGCAGGGCGTCGGGCAACACTTCAGGCAGTTTATCCGCCAAAGCCCTCAGGACAAATGCGCGACTTCTCTGATCCTGAATGCTCAGTGCCGCTTGCAAGGCATCCGGCAGCAAATTTTCAGGCAGTTTATCCGCCAAAGCCCTCAGGGCATCTGCGCGATCTCGCTGATCCTGAATGCTCAGTGCCGCTTGCAAGGCATCCGGCAGCAAATTTTCAGGCAGTTTATCCGCCAAAGCCCTCAGGGCATCTGCGCGATCTCGCTGATCCTGAATGCTCAGTGCCGCTTGCAAGGCATCCGGCAGCAAATTTTCTGGCAGTTTATCCGCCAAAGCCCTCAGGGCATCTGCGCGATATCCCTGATCCTGAATGCTCAGTGCCGCTTGCAAGGCATCGGGCAACAAATTTTCTGGCAGTTTATCCGCCAAAGCCCTCAGGGCATCTGCGCGATCTCGCTGATCCTGAATGCTCAGTGCCGCTTGCAAGGCATCCGGCAGCAAATTTTCAGGCAGTTTATCCGCCAAAGCCCTCAGGGCATCTGCGCGATCTCGCTGATCCTGAATGCTCAGTGCCGCTTGCAAGGCATCCGGCAACAAATTTTCAGGCAGTTTATCCGCCAAAGCCCTCAGGGCTTGTGCGCGACTCCACTCATCCTGAATGCTCTGTGCCGCTTGCAAGGCATCCGGCAACAAATTTTCAGGCAGTTTATCCGCCAAAGCCCTCAGGGCTTGTGCGCGACTCCACTCATCCTGAATGCTCTGTGCCGCCTGGAGGGCTTCGGGCAACACTTCAGGCAGTTTATCCGCCAAAGCCCTCAGGGCTTGTGCGCGACTCCACTCATCCTGAATGCTCTGTGCCGCCTGGAGGGCTTCGGGCAACACTTCAGGCAGTTTATCCGCCAAAACCCCCAGGGCATACGCGCGATACCGCTCATCCTGAATACTCTGTGCCGCCTGGAGGGCGTCGGGCAACACTTCTGGCAGTTTATTCGCCAAAGCCCTCAGGGCGTGTGCGCGATATCGCTGATCCTGAATGCTCAGTGCCGCTTGCACGGCGTCGGGCCACTTTTCTTGTGGCAGTTTATTCACCAAAGCGTCCAGGACTTGTGCGCTATCCGGCGTAAATTGAATGCTCGGTGGCATTGGCAGGGCACAGGGCAACAAATTTTCTGGCAGTTTATTCACCAAAGCGCTCAGGAAAAGTGCGCGCTCCCGCGTACATTGAAGTGCCGCTTGCAGGGCATCGGGCAACAAATTTTCTGGCAGTTTATTCGCCAAAGCGCTCAGGAAAAGTGCGCGCTCCCGCCTAGATTGAATGCTCTGTGCCGCTTGCAGGGCATCGGGCAACAAATTTTCTGGCAGTTTATCCGCCAAAGCGCTCAGGGCTTGTGCGCGATCTCGCTGATCCTGAATGCTCAGTGCCGCCTGGAGGGCGGTTTGCAGTGCCCGCTCTCTTAACGGTGATGGCAAACAATCGGCTAACTTTGTCAGTGCCCTTGCTTTTGGCTCTGGATCTGGAATTTGCAAAGCGTAAACCAATCCCTGTGCTGGAGCCCACACCTTTTTTTTTACCAGTGCCACCAACAAATTGACCGGCATATTTGCCGCCAGACTGTTGACGGAAGCCGCAATCAGGGCATACCGGCACTCGCTACCGACAACTTCGGGCAAGGATGCCTCCGTCGGGTTCGCTTCTGCCAGTTCCCAAGCGCTGGTAACATTGGCTAAATAACCCGCCGTCTGCCCCAGTCGCTCTCGCGCTTCATACCAGCCATTGCCCCCGCTTTCCGCTTCCTCGCGCAGCAGCCGGTGAATCTCCTCGACTTGTCCAGCTTTTTCCAAATGCCAGACGAGATGCTCATGGATATAGCCATCTTCAGGCAAAGTGTGCCAGAGACTGTTGCGCCTCTTTTGCCGGTATCGCTCCAGCAACTGGGCGTGAGCCTCCTGGAGTGAGCTAAAACCCATTCCTTGGGGGCGAGGTGCTATCAATTGCCGGCGAGCCTCGTCGCGCAACAAGTCGTGCATCCTGTAGCTTTTCCACTCACACCCCCCCACAACTGCTACAGAATCTAACAGGAGCTGCCCCTGATTCCAAAGGAACTTCAGACGCTCATCCGTTTCTGACTCTGACTGCATCCCCCAGAGCGTAACTGCCACAGGTGCGGCTACCCTCACATCTTCTGGCAGCACTCCCAACGCGATAAAGTTTTCCCAGGCTTGTTCGCTATCCTCCCGCAACGCCTTCAGGCTCAAGTTGAAAGATGCTGCCAGCGCTGTTTGTTCTTTCCGGCGCGGTCCTTCTAACACTTCCAGCCGCGCAACTTCTTGTTTTAATGCTTCTTCGAGCTCATCCCACGCCACTCCTCGGTTAACCCGCGCTGCCACTAAGTTTAGTGCCACCGGCAGATATCCTGCTGTTTCCGCGACTCGCAAAGCCGCTTCCTTTTCTTCTCCTTCCAGCTGCCGGTGTGTGGAATTGTCAAGCAATGCCAGAGATTCCTCTGGCGTCATCAACTGCAATTGATGCACACCGGCACCCGCACCGGCAACATCCGCTCGGCGAGAGATTACTAATACCTGGGAGGGGTAGCTTGCCACTAGGAAAGGTGTAACATGTTCTGGCTCCCACGCATCATCCACAACCAGTAAAACCGCCTTATCACGCAGCAGAGTCTGGAGATGGGCCGAGGTTTCCCCCACACTTGTGGGGCGAAAGTTGTAGTCGCCCAGAGCCTCCACCCAGCCGCCCAGCAAGGAGAGCATGTCGGGATCTTGACCTAAAGTAGCCCACAAAATGCCATCATAAAAACGGTTTTGAATCTCGGCATCATGGGCAATAGCGCTGGCTAAAGTCGTTTTGCCAATTCCTCCAAGCCCGTGGATTGCGCTGATTAGGAACACACCGGCACTGGGCGATTGCTCTGCAAGCAGCCGCTGCTTGAGTTCCCGGATTACTTGCGGGCGCTCCACAAAATTTGCGGGTAAAGGTGGGGCTTGGAAAGGTTTGCCAATTGGGAAACGAGAATTGTCTGGCATGGGTTTATTCAGTCCTAATTTTGCTTGCTAAGCTGTCAGGCTTTTAAGCTGCTTTTTGGACAGAGGAGGCAGAGCCAAAGAGCGCAGCGTTCTTTTGGCAGTAGGGGCGGGTCCCCGTGCCCGCCCCGGAACGAGGAATAGACAATGATAGTGCAAATTATATGCGTAATAGCTTATCTGTGGCTATCTGTATCCAATTCACTGGGAGCTTCAGGCGTTGGCTGAATGACATCCACTAGGCGCAACTCGGCTTCAATAGGTTAAACACCAGTCATGCCTCCACACCGGCTGTCTCAAACGAGGCGGCAGCCCACAGCTGTGGGTTCCCAGCTCATGCTGGAAACCAGATATACCAGATATACTGATTCCCCCCCCTCTCCCTTCATGGGCTACTGTTTATACATAAATCCCCAGTCATGCCAATTTTCCATGTTTCGCCCGGGGTAGGGTGCGTTCCCTAAGAGGGAACGCACCCTACGAGTTACTCTATCACAAAGCCGGTCAAGCTACAACTCAAATCATTGGCGCAACTGCAGTAGCGGACTTCTGCAAAATCCACTCCTGCAAAATCGGATTCACCAACTCCGGCGCTTCATCCTGGGGACAGTGCCCCACCCCCTCCAAAGTGATAAACTTCTCAACAGTGGGGAATTTGGCAAACTCTTTCCCCAACTCCACCGGCTCCCACGGATCTTCGGCCCCCCACACAATCAGCGCCGGACACGGTAATATAGGCAATAAGTCCTCCGGTAGCGGTCCTTGGGAGTAACTGGTAAATGCCACAAACACATCCACCGCGCCCATATCCTTCGCCGGTGCTAAGAGGATTTCTACTAATTCATCCGTCACCGCTTCTTGACGCCTGTACGCTTGCAGCAATATCTTCCGCACGGTTGCCGGTGTCGCCAGCCGGTTGAAAAATAATTGGCTGACCCACTTGACGTTTAGGATTTTTTGTGCTATGGGTGCGCCGATGCGCCGATACCAGGGCAGCTCAGCCCGCCGGCGATCGTGCAGCAGCCGCAGGGAGCAGTTGAGCATGGCAACCCCCAGAGCGATATCGGGATTGTCCACTGCAGCTTGCATGGCGGCGATACAGCCAATGGAATTGCCCACGAGGAAAACTGGCCCACCGGCAACTTGCCGGCAGAAATCGGCAATTTGCTGCCCCCAGGTTTCAAACGTGTACGGCATCTCGACGCCGGGAAGCGGTTTGGCAGATCCGCCAAAACCGATTAAATCAATCGCATAGACGCGGCAGGATTTTGCCAGCACCGGCAGGTTCTTCCGCCAGTGCCCCCAAGAGGCACCAAACCCGTGCACGAGGACAACAGCCGGTCCCGTGTCGCCTTGGCTCTGGTAGCAGATGGGGAACCCCCGCCAAATCCAGGTTTGGGTGCGGGTGCCGGTGGAGTCAGCTGAGGCGGTTGCAGTAGAGAAGGTCATGGGATTGCGGTTAACTAGATGGCTAAGGTTGGTCGCCCACTTTAGTTAACATTTTGTAATAAAATTCGCCCCAAGGGCAGAGCCGGCTCTCTTGCAGAACCCCGAATCCCCCCTGATTCCCCTCGTTCCGGGGGCAGTCTCCCTGGTGGCCGGCTCTTCTGGGGCGGCCACGGGGGGCCGCCCCTACGGCTTTCCCCTCGTTCCCCTCGTTCCCAGGCTCTGCCTGGGAACGCCCCAATGGAGGCTCTGCCTCCTTTCTCGCACAAGCGGATTAAAAGCCTAACCGTTTATCGGGCCGGCGGCAATTACAACACTTTACGATTGAACGGTCTTTGTAAAAGACGCCTTGAGACGGGTTTTGTAGGTATGCTTTCTTCCGGATATTCCACAATTTGCGGGGTGGGCGCCCCCCAAATCCCCATCTCCCCGACTCTCCCGACGGCAATTGATAAGCAAAACTTATTGAAATTGGGAAAAGCAGCGCTAAATCCATAATTCACCCCGCCCTGACGCCCCACTTGCCGGCACCGGCTGGGTAAACCGGCAGTAATTTAGGCTAATTTACGATTGAACGGTCTTTATAAAAGACGCCTTGAGACGGGTTTTGTAGGTATGCTTTCTTCCGGAAATGAGGGAATTGGCGGGCGAGGGATAAAAGAAACCGGGTTTCTGGCCCACTGAAACAGCCCTGCCTCTTACCCCCCCTCCCCGCACGCGGGGAAGGTGGGGCCCCCTCTGGGGATAAGGGGCTGGGGTAGGGGGGTGGGGTTGATCCGGCTGCAACGTCGGGCTCGGTGTGCCACCGGCACCCATACTGTGTCAGGATCTGAATGTTGCAACTCCCTGTTTAAAATTGATATCTGACATGCCGGTTCAAACTCCTGCCGCTCTGCTGCCCTTCATTGGCTCTGAAGTACAATCGACTTACGATCAGGCGCGAGTCGCAATCCTTCCCATCCCCTACGAAGCGACCACCACCTACCGGCGAGGCTGCCAAAACGGGCCGGCGGCAATTCTAGACGCCTCGCAACAGCTCGAATGCTATGATGAGGAGCTAGACCGGGAAATCGCGGAAGAGGTGCGGATTTACACGCTGCCCCCCGTGGCGGACACCCGGAATGGCCAGAAGGTGACGTCCGAGGAAATGCTGCGCGTCACCCAGCAAGCGGTGCGAGAGCAGATTGCCGGTGGAAAGTTTGTGATCGCGCTGGGGGGCGAACACAGCATCACCCAAGGGGTAGTGGAAGCTTACCGGCAAGCGTATGCCGATGTTCCCTTCACAGTGGTTCAAATCGACGCCCACGGAGATTTGCGCCACGAGTACGAGGGGTCAATCTACAACCACGCCTGCGTGATGCGGCGGATTGTGGGCATGGGGTTGCCCACACTGCAAATCGGCATCCGCAGCATCTGCAAAGAAGAAGCCGACCTGATTAAAGAAAAACAGCTGCCGGTGATTCGGGCGCGGGAGATTGTCACCCAGCCAGATTGGATGGAGCGAGCACTCGCCAGCATCCAGACGAAACGAGTGTTTTGCACCATCGATCTCGACGGACTCGACCCGACGCTGATACCGGGGGTGGGCACCCCAGAACCTGGCGGGTTGAATTGGTACAGCCTGACAGCCTTCTTGCGGCGGGTGTTTGACTCCCACGAAGTTATCGGGTGCGATGTCATGGAACTAGCGCCGGTGGTGGATTCAGTAGTTTCCGAATTCACAGCGGCCAAATTGGTTTATAAACTAATAGGATACCAAGCGTTGGCTCAAGGCTGGTAGGGGCAGGTAACGCTTCGGGTCTGTGTTGATTCTCCCCAATTGTGATTCACACTTCGGCAATATGACTTCTATAGAAATGACCGCTACTCTCACCGGCAGCTACGCCCCGGATTTTGAACTGCCAGGAATCGACGAAAAGGTACACCATTTAGCCCGCTATCTGGAAAATTTTCAAGCGGTGGGGGTGGTGTTCATGTGCAATCACTGCCCTTATGTGGGCCTGTATCTCGACCGGCTCAAACAGATCCAAGCCGATTTTCAAGAGCGAGGGGGAACCTTGATTGGCATCAACGCCAATGATGCCGTGCTGTATCCCGACGACAGCTTTGAGAACATGAAAACCTTCGCCGCCAAGAACGAGATCAACTTCCCCTACATCCGGGACGTGACCCAGGATGTGGCCCACTGCTTCGGAGCGCAGAGAACCCCTGAGGTATTTTTGCTGGACAAGACCGGCGTAGTGCGCTACCACGGGCAAATTGACGACAGTGCCAATGACCCAGAAGCGGTGGGGGTGCCGTATTTGCGCAACGCCATCGAACAGTTGCTCAGCGGGGAGCAGGTGACGCTCTCGTCCACAGAAGCGATTGGCTGCTCGGTGAAGTGGCGGGAGTGATCGAGGTGTCAGGGGCATGGGGCGGGCGGCGTGGGGCATGGCCCAATGCCGAATGCCCAATGCCCAATGCCCAATACCCCCAATCCCTAACCGTTGCAAAATGCCTCTCTACTGCTATCGTATGGTGGAGGGAAATTCAGTGGAGAGAGTAGTCACTGCATCATGGGTATAGTTTATCGGCGGATTTTGCTGAAGCTGAGTGGTGAAGCCCTGATGGGGAACCTGGGTTACGGGATCGACCCGGGCGTGGTTCAGGAGATCGCTCAGGAAGTGGCCGATGTGGTGGCCGGTGGCGTCCAGGTGGCCATTGTCGTCGGGGGGGGCAATATCTTTCGGGGGGTGAAGGCGGCTAGTGCTGGAATGGACAGGGCGACGGCGGACTACATTGGCATGATTGCCACGGTGATGAACGCCATGACCTTACAAGATGCCCTAGAGCGCAGCGGAGTGCCAACTCGAGTGCAAACGGCGATCGCGATGCAGGAAGTGGCGGAGCCCTACATCCGGCGTCGCGCCATCCGCCACCTGGAAAAAGGGCGGGTGGTGATTTTTGGCGCGGGATCTGGGAATCCCTTCTTCACCACCGACACCACAGCCGCGTTGCGAGCTGCAGAAATTGATGCCAATGTAATATTTAAGGCGACTAAGGTGGACGGTATCTACGATTCAGACCCCCACGTCAACCCGGGCGCTCGCCGCTACCAAAGTCTGACCTACGGGCATGTGCTGGTCAATGACCTGCGGGTGATGGACAGCACGGCTATTGCGCTCTGTAAAGAGAATAATATCCCTATTATGGTATTTGACATTTCGGTGCGTGGTAACATCCGCCGAGCTGTTGTAGGAGAACCAGTTGGAACAATTGTGGGAGGTTTCTGTGAAGTTAGCTGACGTTGAAAGCCACATGCAAAAAGCCGTTGAGGCAACTCAACGATCGTTTAATACCATTAGAACCGGTCGCGCTAATGCGTCACTCCTCGACCGGGTGACGGTGGAGTATTACGGTGCCGAAACGCCGCTCAAATCTCTGGCAAGCATTAACATACCGGATTCGACGACGATCGCTATTCAACCTTTTGACCGCAAAACTTTGAGTCTGATTGAGAAGGCGATTTCTCTGTCGGATGTGGGTTTGACGCCGAACAATGACGGCTCGGTTATCCGCTTGAATATTCCGCAGCTGACGAGCGATCGCCGCAAGGAATTTGTGAAAATGGCGCACAAGTACGCCGAAGAGGGGAAAGTTGCCATTCGCAATGTCCGCCGCGACGCGGTAGAGTCCGTGCGCAAGCAGGAAAAATCCGGCGAGCTGGCTGAGGATGAAGCGCGGGACACGCAAGATAAAATTCAGAAGCTGACGGATAAGTACATCACTAAGCTTGAGAAATTGCTGGCGGACAAAGAGAAAGACATCACTACTGTGTAATTGGGTGTTGTGTTAGGGGTTAGGGGTTAGGGGTTAGGGGTTAGCTATCGGGTGTTAGGTGTGGTCGCTCACCTTCAAACCCGGACACCTAAAACCTATTCTCCCCAAACCGCCCCTTAACTTCATCCTTGATATCAAGTCCGGTGGCATCGTTATTGTATAGGAGGGCGGGCTTATTACACCCCTTCCTCGATGCAGTGAAGAGTTCGGGGGAATCCGCCAATACAAATATAACATGTCCGGTAACAGGGGCTTTCTGAGCGTTCGCCCCCGCTCGTCGGAGAGGCGACAAACCCCTGTCCGCACAAGAGATTTGCAATAACTTGCAATAAGGATGCCGGCGGGAATGACTGACCGGCTCGCCGAACGCACCGAACCCAAACACCAACCGCAAAACCTGGCGTATTGAGGAGAAAACTGAAAAGATAATGTTTGATTGTATCATTGTCGGTGCCGGCCCTGCCGGTGGGACCGCCGCCTATCACTTAGCGAAGCGGGGGCGCTCCGTTTTAGTTCTGGAAAAGGAATCCCTGCCTCGCTACAAACCCTGTGGCGGCGGCGTCTCACCGGTAGTCGCCCAGTGGTTTGACTTTGACTTTTCCCCAGCGATTTCCCTGAAGGTGAGCGAGATTCGCTACACCTGGAATATGGGCGATCCAGTGGACGTGGCACTGGAAACCAAGGAGCCAATCTGGATGGTGCGGCGCGAGGTGTTTGACCACTTCCTGGTGCAGCAAGCGCAAAAGCAGGGAGCCGAACTGCGAGACAGTACGGAAGTCACCGGCATCCAATTCAAAAGCGACAGGTGGGAAGTCAGCACCGCGAATGGGCCGGTGGAAGGCCGGTATTTAATCGCGGCGGACGGTGCGAAGGGGCCAATGGCCAAGTGGCTGGGCTTCAAGGAGCGGAAGCGCCGGCTCGGGGGAGCGCTGGAAGGGGAAACCCCACTCGCCAGCGAACCCGCTCCTGCGGCTTACTTTGAATTTGGCATGGTCAAAAATGGCTACATCTGGAATTTTCCCAAAGCAGATGGGTACTCTATCGGCATTGGGACGTTCCGGGGCGGTGAGTCTCAAAACTTCAAGAGCATCCTGGCTGAGTACAGCACGATGTTTAATGCCGATTTCTCCAGCGCCAAACAGTATGGCCATCCCCTGTGCTTGTGGGACGGCAACCAGAAGCTGCACACCCAGAATGCGATTTTGGCCGGTGAAGCAGCCTGCGTGGTCGATCCGTTTACAGCTGAGGGGATTCGCCCCTCGATTTTTAGCGGGCTGAAGGCGTCAGAGGCGATCGACGGAGCGCTTGCTGGCGATCTCAACGCACTGGAAAAATACACTGAGGTCATCAGCGAAGAGTGGGGCACAGATATGCTGTGGGCGCAGCGGATAGCGGGGCTGTTCTACCGCATTCCCGGTATCGCTTATAAAGTGGGTGTGAAGCGACCCTCTGCAACCCGGCGCATCGGCCAGATTCTCAGCGGCGAACTGCGCTATTCCGATGTGGCAGAGCGGGCCATTAAACGGCTGAGCAGCAGCCTGATACCGGGTGCGAGCGGCTGAGGTCGATTTTAGATTTTAGATTTTAGATTGTAGAGTTTAGGATGGCCAGGTAACATCTAAAATCTAAATTCCAAAATTCCCGACATGGGTGCTGATGTGTTGAACTGTTTTTGAATAGAAACCGGGTTTCGCCGAAGTTACCCGGTTTCTGGCCCCCAGTAGATGACTTGGGGATTTTACCTGAGACGCTAACGACCGAACGCTTTACAATAAGTGACGAATAACTAACAGCATAATGACACAAATGTTTGACTGCATAATTGTCGGTGCCGGCCCTGCCGGTGGAACAGCTGCCTATCACTTAGCCAAGCGGGGGCGCTCGGTTTTGGTGCTGGAAAAGGAATCTCTGCCTCGCTACAAACCCTGTAGCGGTGCTGTCTCACCGGCAGTCGCCGAGTGGTTTGACTTTGACTTTTCCCCAGCAATTTCTCTGAAGCTGAAGCAAGTTCGCTATACTTGGAAAATGGAAGATCCGGTGGAAGTGGAACTGGATGTCTCGGAGCCAATCTGGATGGTGCGGCGAGAGGTGTTTGACCACTTCCTGATCCAGCAAGCGCAAAAGCAGGGAGCTGAACTGCGCGACGGTACGGAAGTCACCGGCATCCAATTCAAAAGCGACAGGTGGCAAGTCAGCACCGCGAATGGGCCGGTGGAAGGCCGGTATTTAATCGCAGCGGACGGTGCCAAGGGGCCAATGGCCAAGTGGCTGGGCTTTAAGGAGCGCAAGCGCCGGCTGGCGGCTGCTTTGGAAACCCCAATTCCAGCCAAAAATGGGTCAGATAGCAAGGTACTCTTTGATTTTGGCCAGGTGAAAAATGGCTTTATCTGGAACTTCCCGAAAGCCGACGGCTATTCTATCGGTGCCGGCACGTTTCAAGGCGGTGACTCGCAAGATTTCAAGAAGATTTTGGGTGAGTACGCCACTCAGTTAGGCGTGGCGGAAGGCACCGGCAAGCACTACGAACACGCCCTTGTTTTGTGGGATGGCAATCAGAAGCTGCACGCGCAAAATGCGCTTTTAGCCGGTGAAGCCGCCTGCGTGGTCGATCCGTTTACAGCGGAAGGTATTCGCCCCTCCATGTTCAGCGGCGTCAAAGCAGCAGAGGCAATCGACAGGGCGCTTTCCGGTGCCGGTGACGCGCTGGAAAAATACACCGAGGTGATCAACGAAGAGTGGGGCGGCGATATGGTGTGGGCGCAGCGCTTATCTGGTTTATTTTACCGCATTCCAGGCATTGCCTACAAAGTAGGGGTCAAGCGACCGAGAGCCACCCAGACAATGGGCAAAGTTCTGTGCGGTGATTTGCGCTATTCAGAGGTAGCCGATTTGGCTATCAAACGCCTCAGCAAGAGTATCTTGCCGGGTAGGGGATGAATAGTAGGGTGCGTTCCGGAGGAACGCACCCTACCTGGCGCTTGATTGCTGCTGGTAGGCTAGATACACAGCTTCTAGAAATTGGTCGGGGGGAACTCCATAGGGCAATTTTTTCATATTTATCGCATCTTTGACTTGAAGAGCGAGTTTTTTGCTTAACTCAGATTTCGCCTTACTCGTCAGATCGCCGCGCCGCTGCAAATACTCGCGAATGACGGCAAAGTCGTCTGGGAGCAATTGGGATAAGTTTGCTATGTCGGGTAACTGTTGCGCTAGGTTTCTAGCCGGCTCAGAAATGGGAAAAGTCGCCGGTGCGGCGGGCTGTTCCGCTTGAATGACAATGGTGCCGGCGACTAGATCTCCCAGGCGCTTTTCCTGGGAAGTTAGCATAATGAGAAAAGAACCGATAAACAAAATGTCATCAATGGGTCGCAGCAGCGTCCGCAGTGTCGCTTGTTGCAGCCCGACGGCGCGCCCGTCGTCTCGAATGACGCGAATTTTGGCAAAGCGTTTGCCCGGAGTTTGACCCCGCCAAAGGGTTTCAAAGAAAACGAAGTAACCTACATAGATAGAGAAGGTAGTCAGGATGGCAATGGCTGCTAGCCAGAGTCCTATATTATCAGCGCCTACCAGTTTGGCCAACAGTTCTACCAGCTGAATCGAAAGGAAAGACCAGGCGATTAGGAACACAACGACTATCACGCCCAAGACGTGATAGTCAATGAGCAGGGCAAAGGCGCGATTCCCAATGCCGGCTAGGTTAAATTCCAGTTCGACACTTTCTGGCGTGAGTAGTGTGACGCGATTAAATAAACGCATGGCTGCTTATAGATTTAGATGGGCGCTGTACATTTGCGGTATAAACCCCACCCCCCAGCCCCCTCGCCGCACACGGGGAGGGGGAGGCAAGAGGGGGTTTTAGATTTCCTAGAAAAAGTTTCAGTCATCCTTCTACTGTGCGATGCCGTTAAATGGTGCGGTTGCGCAACTGCAAACCCAGACCCTCGCGCCGGCTGCGCAGGTCACAGTATACCACAGCTTTGATGGATTGCCAGAAAGGCTGCACCAAAGCACCCCCAACTAAACTGGTCAGTAAAGAAATGAAATACACCGTCCAGTAAAGAGAGGTATTCTCCTCAATTCCCAATAAAACGAGGCTGGGGAAATAGTTCGTTATAAAAATCAGGGGCAAAGTGACTGCGAAAGCCACTATAGCGATTATTTGAACCCTGACAGCCGAGTTTTTAGTGAGGCTCCAACTTCTATCCATACTTTGAGAGACGCTGATTTCCTCTTCAACCGCTAGCGCGACTTCAGCCACCATCCAGTGGGAGAAGAACCATGTGAATCCAAGGATTAAAATTACCGCAAACAGCAAGCCTGTAAAAATGGAGATAACGGCCACTGATTGGGTAAATTGAGCGACGATTAAACCCAACACAAAGGCCACAAACAAACAGATTACTCCTCCCCCAATAATCAACCCAAAATAAACGAAAATTAGGTAAATTCCAATATTAATACCCAAGGAAAAAAATGACCACATGCGCGGATAGATTTTAGGGGCGGCCATACTGACAGTTTCTGGCTGGTTAATCAATTCGCTGAAACTCAAGCGTGATATCATTGCCGAGATGGCCGAGTATTTTGCCCAGCCATAAATAGGGACGAGCAGCCACAAATAGGCTTGTAAAGCCAGCCCAAAATACAACTTCAGATGCGAGCGATAGAGACGAAAGCCAGCACTGACGACATTGCCAACGCTGAGTGGCTGTATGGGATTGGGAGAACTCTGGCTAGCCGGCATGAGGGAAAGCCTCCTGTTGAGGGGGATGCTAGGGTTGATGCTATTTTAAGCTACGCTAGGGGGAGAAACCGGCAAGCGTTTATAAAGAAATTATGAATATTCAGCGTTGGGTGGCGCGGCGGGAACCGAACTGGAAGCAGCTGGACGCCCTTTTGCAGCAAGTGGAGAAAAAAGGACTGAAGTCTCTGCGAGCGGATGAAATCCGGCAGATGGCCAGTTTGTATCGCTCGGTGTCGGCGGATCTGGCTCGGGCGCGGACAAATCAAGTGGGAGAAACCCTGGTGCGCGACTTGCAAATTCTCACTTCTCGCAGCTATAACCAAATTTACCAGGGGTCGCACCGGCAGCAATGGCAAGCGGTGCTGGAATTTTATCGCTGGGGGTTTCCGGCGGCGGTGCGGCAGACATGGAGATACATCGCCGCCGCTGTTGCTATCTTTATGATAGGCGTGCTGGTTGCCTGGTGGTTTGCGTGGCAAGACCCCATGTTTATGTCTCTTATAGTACCAGAAAGTTTGATTGTCAAGGTGCGCGACCGGCACGAGTTGTGGATGGGGTCGATTGTGGGGATTGAACCTTTAGCCTCCACCAATATTATGATTAACAACCTGAAGGTGTCGTTTACGGCGGTTGCCGGCGGGATGACTGCCGGTGCGTTTACAGTGTTTATACTGTTCTTCAACGGAGTGCAAATTGGCGCGATCTCCGCTTTGGTGGGGCAAAATAATTTAGCTTATCCGTTTTGGGCGTTTGTGTTTCCCCACGGCTCCCTGGAACTGCCGGCGATTTTTTTGGCGGGGGGTGCCGGTCTGTTGCTGGCTAGGGCGATTCTGTTTCCGGGCAAATACAGCCGGCGAGATGCGCTGAAAGTCTGCGGCTCTCAAGCCGCACAGCTGGTGTTTGGGATTGTGCCGATGCTGGTGATTGCCGGCACTGTTGAGGGGTTTTTCTCGCCCAGTCCTGCTGTTGCGGAGGAACTGAAGTATGCGGTAGGGATGCTATTTTTTGCGCTGCTGGTGGTGTATTGCAGCGGGAAGAAGTATGAGTATTTTAGGAACCGCCAAGACGCCAAGAGCGCCAAGGAATAGTTGTAGGGTGATTTCCGCCTGAGCGCACCCTTTATTTGTGCGATATAATCGATAAGGCGGAACGCACCCTCCGGTAGCGGTGCGTTCCGCCTGCGAGTTTACCCCATCTGGTGTGCGAGAATGGATGGCGCGGAACGCACCCTACTATTTCATTTGAATCGCCGGGGATTTATCCCTTAAAGTTGGGGGCTTGGCGGTTGGAAACAGCAGCCACACAGACGAAACCCGCCTGCGCGGGTTTTAAGAATTGCAAAAGTCCGGGCCTGCGGACGAAAGGCAAGTCGCAGTATCTAAAGCCAGGATCTCTAGCCGTAAAGCATCTAGCACCGCTGCAGGGGAGGTGCGTTCCGCCTTATCGATATCCGCACAAAAATAAGGGGTGAGGTCAGGCGGAACGCTACTGAAAAAAAATGCTCCCGCCGCAAGAATCAGTCGAAAAGTCCGCCTGCGCGGACTTTGTTTGTATAGCCGCGATTTCCAAGAGACTGTTGGCGAATCCGTGAGGGGTTAGACCTTTTCGCTGGTCGAGCCAAGAGGGCGAAGCATTGGCGAATGAAGATATCGGGCGGAGTCGTAAAGATCCGAAAGCGCCAATGCTTCGCCCCTACACTCGATCTCCTGTAGGGGCGAAGCATGAGCGCGACCATTTGTGGGACTCAGGGAAAAAATTACATTCGCTCATGCAACGCCTATCCCAAAGCGATAGCCACAACCGAACAACCTACCCACAAAAGAAGACGTAGGGTGTAAGCCCCCACATCAATTCGCCAACAGCTTCTTTCCAATCGCCAGGATCTCTAGCCGTAAACGCGATTTCAATCGCCCCGATCTCTAGCCGTAAAGCATCTAGCACCGCTACAGGGGAGGTGCGTTCCGCCAAGCGCGATTTCCGCACACAAATAAGGGGTGCGGTCAGGCGGAACGCTACAGCTGATTCCGGGCTTTCAGCTGCAGGTACCGGTCAACAAGCTGGGTGCTGATTTGATCCGCCGGCGCGTCGAGCACGAGCACGCCTTTTTGCTTCAGCTGAGCGAACGCAACCTGGCGCTGCGACAGTAAATCTAACGCCACCGCCCGAGTGTACGCCGCTGATATCTCTCCCTTTTTCCCGTTAGCAACCGGCACAGACGTGTGAGCCAGAGTGTCAACTTGCGGGTCGCGGAGAGTGACGCAAAATGGCAAATAGCGCGGCGTCAGGCGTCCCAAGGCGGCGAGGAGTTCCGAGGAAGCGGTGCTGTCAACAATATCCGTAATCAACACCACTAGCGACCGGCGAGTTTGCTGCTTCACGAGATTTGTTACCGCACCCATATAATCTGGCTCTAATACCACCGGCTGAATTGGCGTCAGTCGCTCAATGAGCCGGTTGAGATGCTGCTGACCCCGTTCTGGCGGAATCCAGGCGGTCACTTCCCGGTCAAACACCCCAACCCCCACGCGATCGCCCCGGTTCAACCCAGCTAAAGCGAGCGCTAAGGTTGCATTCAACCCCCAGTCAAACCGCTTCAACCCCCGCACCCGCGCCGTCATCAAACGCCCCCGATCCAGTAAAATCATTAGCGTTTGTTCCTGTTCCGGTTCCAGCACTCGCACCTGCAGCGGTATTCTCCCAAACGCCCCCGACCGGCGCGATGTCGCTTTCCAGTCAATCAGGCGAGGATCGTCACCGGCACTGTATTCCCTCAACTCCGCAAATTCAGTTCCCATACCGAAACGGCGAGCTTGGGGCGTATTGCCGGTTGACAGCAGCGTCAGGCGAATCGAGAGCGCCCGCAATCCTAGCAAATCCGGATAAACCGCTACTTTTTGACCGGCTGGGATTTTCCAGTCGTGCCAAGCTAGCCCCCAAGGGCCAAGCTGCCGCACTTGTATGTCGCCCCACTGGTACTCGCCCCGATTTTTGGGCTGCACTGTATAGGTGAGTTCTTGCGCTGTGTCGGGTTGCAGGGAGGCGGAAAGTGCCGGTGCGGAGACTTCAAACTCTACTGGATAGCTGTCCCGAATTTGAATTTGGGCTCGGCGCTTTCCCGCTTGCACCAACAAAACAACCGGATTATCCCGCCCGATGGAAAGGCGTCCCAGGGTGCCGCGCATTACTTGTATGCGATGAGTGCGCACCCGGATTGCATCGAAAAGCATCAGGAGGAGGATGCCGGTGTCGTAGAGGAGGGTGCCGGTGATGCTTGCCGGCAAGTTAAACAAAATGGCGAGTGCCGGGGCGATAGCGATGCCCAGCAGTAATAGGAAATAGACTCGTTGGGAGGGGATCATTGGATTGATTGGCGAATTGATAGGGGGGGGAATAATGAACCGCCATAGACGCCAAGGACGCCAAGAAGGAAGACAGAAGAAACCCGGTTTCTGGACTCGATAACCTCACAATTCTATCTCGGCACCGGCACCTGAGTCAACAGAGAAGCAATCACCGCATCCACCTGCAACCCATCCAGCTGCGCCTCAGGTCTGAGAATCAGCCGGTGGCGCAGCAGCGGCGCAGCCACAGCCTTAACATCATCCGGCGTCACAAAATCGCGCCGGTTCAGCCACGCATGCGCCTTACTCGACAGCAGCCAAGCAACAGCACAGCGGGGAGACGCCCCCAGCGCCAAATCCGGATGCTGGCGCGAACGCTGCACCAGTGCTAACATATAATCTACCACATTTTCTGCAACTTTTCCCCCCCTCACCTCCTGACGCGCAGCCAAAACCTGCTCAACTTTTGCCAGCGGCTTAAGCCGCTCCAAATCCAACCGGCGCGAGGGCAAATTCGCCTGACTGTTCAGCAACATTTGCTTCTCCGCCACCGCATCCGGATAGCCGACAATCAGCTTAAACAAAAACCTGTCCAGCTGCGCCTCCGGCAGCGGATAAGTCCCCTCAAACTCCAGAGAGTTTTGCGTCGCCATCACCCAAAACAGCTCCGGCAAAGCCAAACTTTCCCCATCCAAAGTAACCTGCTGCTCCTGCATCGCCTCCAGCAGCGCCGCCTGCGTTTTCGGCGGCGTCCGGTTAATCTCATCCGCCAGCAATATTTCCGTGAACACCGGCCCCTTTTTCAGGCTAAAGCTGCGGGTATTCATATCAAAAACATTCGTTCCCAAAATATCCGCAGGCATTATATCCGGCGTCAGCTGAATTCGCCGGAAATCCGCTTGTACCAGTCGCGCCAGCACCTGCGCCAAAAGCGTCTTGCCGGTGCCCGGCACACCCTCCAAAATCACATGCCCGCCGGCAAGCAGCGCCACAAGCAGCTGCTGCACCAGCGCCGATTGCCCGACAACAATCCCGTTGAGGGTTTGGCTAAGTCTCGTAAATACAGCGTTAGTTTCGCTCATTAATTAGTTATTAGGTGTCAGTTGTCTGGGGAATGGGGAATAGAAGCCGGGATTAGGGGATTAGGGGATAAAAAACTCTTAATCCCCAAATCCCCTAATCCCGGCTAATCCCCAATTGCCATTTTCTCAACCAGGTTAGCAAGTCTCGCTCACTGATTCGCCGCTTGTGCGACTGCAGTTGCAGCAATTCTAGCAATTGAGCTGCCGGTCGTCCCGTTTCCCTAGCCCAGGCATCGGCCAGCGCCTGCGGTTCCAGCAGCACCGGCCCGAGTCCCAAGGCTTTTTGCAGCTGCAGCTGTTGTTCTTTGCCGACAACTTCGAGAACAAATTCCCGGCTTTCCGCTTTTTCCAAGACGCCGGCAAGGGCTTGAATATAAGCCAAGCTGTTGTCCTCCACCGGCACCTCTAGGGGTTGAGGCTGCCCGAAGCGCCGGTTTCCCGCCCAGAGTGCGGCTAAAAGCAAGACGCCCGCCTGCAAAAAAGCTGCCTGCAAGGGGGTTTTTGCCAAATATTCTATCCAGCTGCCGGGGGTTTGTTTGCCTTTGCTATCCTGCGGGTTCCTGTAGCCGTGGATATATTCATCCACCCACACTTTGTTTTTATTTTGAGTGACCAGCTGTGCCAGAAATTCATAGTTTCCTGGCTCGTTCTGATAGGCGTTGGCGGCTAAATGGGGCGTGGTGGCCCAAATGACCCGTCCCTTGCCGATTTTCTCTTCCCAAACTGCAGCGCCGAAGGAATCGCCCAGGAGAGTGGTTTTTGCCGGTTGGCTAAATGGGCTTTCTTTTCGCCGGCGTCGGGTTTCAATCTTGACGTCGCCTGCGGGGGAATTGAGCACCGTGCTGAACTCAGCCGCACTCACCGGCTCCCAAGCTCCCAAAATTACCAGGGTGTTGCCTTTTTTTACCCAGTCTTCTTTCTGGGAGTCAATCCATTCCCGACTCACCTGGCTGTTGACTCGCAACAGGGCGATCGGCTTTTTGCTCTCGGAATCAGGGTTCTGGCTGCTGGCTCCGGGCAGGTCCTTAAAAGGTTGCTGCCAGCGCTCCACCGGCACGCCCCGCTCTTCCATATAAGCGTACCATGCGCCATAGCCGTCGGGAGAGCGGCTGTAGGTGGAACCCTGACTCTGCAGGTTCTTGCTGGGCGCAACCAGCAAGGTTAGCAACACGATCGCGGCAATGGCGATTCCCCCCACCCACCACAGTCGGCGTTTGGAAATGCTCATACATTTTACGCTTGATTACTTTATAATAATAGTCTGGGTGTGCGGTAATTGTAGAAACGGAAATTATTTTTACTTGCCCGGCTGGGAAATCTGCCGGTAAGCTTGCTGGCACCGGCGGAAATCTTCCGGGGTGGCAACGGATGTGCCAAAGCACAGCCGCTCGTGGGTGAAGAGGAGAATTTCACACTGGGTACAGGCGGGGATCTGCCCGATCAACTGCCGGTATTCCCCATCGGTGCGGCTGGGTTGGTTAACGGCTGTGCCGGTGTCGTGCAGTCGCTGCAGCATGGCCATATACAGTGAGCGGCAGGCTTCCCGGTAGTTGCCTTGGCGCTGAAATTCATTGGCTCGCTGCTGCCAAGCTGCCGGTGTTAATTGGGCCTCAGCGCCAGTTGCCCTGGGCACAGCTGAATTCCCCAGCAGGGAGGGGAAAGCGCTCCAAAGTTCGGGCCACAGCCGCAACAGCCGCAAAGCCAGCCAACTCAGGAGCAAGCCGAGGGTTATCCAGAATAGGGCCCAGGATACCGGCGGCAGCCAGCTCCAGTCCATCGACCGGGATGGCCATGATACTTCGGGCAGGTTAAATTGGGAAAATTGCAGTTCCAGCCACTCTCCCGCCTGTTGCTGCAGCTGTTGCAGCTGCCAGCCAAAGTTGGTTTTCTCAAAGGAGCCCGCAGACATGTTGATTGTAGATTTTAGATTTTAGATTTTAAACTGCAGGAAAACTGGTAAAATCCATAATCTGATAGGGGTTGAGCTAAAAGTATGGATTTAATATTTACTAATCTAACGGATTTCAGGTGACAGTTTACTTTTACAAGGTGGACGAGCCCTACGGCTGCTTTTCCAACTTCTCTCCGCACGGGATTCACCTGCAGGGGAAAGACTGGCCAACGGTGGAGCACTACTATCAGGCGCAAAAATTTGCCGGCACTTCGGAGGAAGCGGTTATCCCTCTGATTTATGCCGCCCCGACGCCGGTGGAAGCGGCGGCGCTGGGGCGGGACCCGAAGCGCACCCTGCGCCCGGACTGGCACGAGGCAAAATATTATATTATGCGAGAGGCGGTGTTAATTAAATTTCTCACTCACAAAGAGATCCAAGCCACGCTGCTGGCCACCGGCTGTGAGGCGATCGTGGAAAACTCCGCCACTGATTACTACTGGGGCTGCGGTGCCGATCGAACGGGCCAAAATCATCTCGGTCGCATTCTTGTGAGTGTGCGCGAAGAGATTCGGCAGCGTCTGGCACACAAGTAGGCCGCCGATCTCCAATCCAGCGCCCTCCGCCCCACCACCCGAGGCCGGCTTTTCACGCGCGTGTTGGGGGCTCGTTTTGTTAAGTTATATTAAGAAAGGGAGGGCCGGTCTTCCTGATTGGGGTGTTATCTGGTAGAAGCGAGAGCCGCGATTTCTACGAAGGCTCTGTCTGCTTTTAAAATTACACTAGAGGCTAATTACAGAATAATTTAAGATTTTTGGAAACAAGGGAATGAATCTGGCCGATAATACGCAGACCCTACAGCAGATACTGAACCAGGAAGTTTTGCTGCACCGCATGACCAACCGGATACGCCAGTTTCTGGAATTGCAGGAGATTTTGGCGGCGACGGTGGTAGAAGTGCGCTCGTTTTTAAAGACGGATCGGGTGATGGTCTACCGGTTTGAGGCGGATGGCAGTGGAGAAGTGATTGCTGAGTCGGTGAATAACCATAGACTCCCCTCTATGTTAGGGCTGCATTTCCCAACCGATGACATTCCCCTGGAGGCGCGAGAGCTGTATGTCAGAGCGCGGGCCAGGACGATAGTGGATGTGAACTCGCAGCAGATCGGTCTGAGTCCGCTGCGCGACGCCGGGACCGGGAACCCCTTAGCGACGGCAGATATCCGCTACCGCCCAGTAGACTCCTGCCATGCGGCGTATCTGAAGGCAATGGGCGTGCAGTCTTCCGTGGTGGTGCCGGTGCTGCACCAAAACCAGCTGTGGGGGCTGCTGGTGTCCCACCACTCAGAGGCGCAATTCATTTTCGATCAAGATTTGCAGGTGCTGCAGCAAGTAGCGGATCAGGTGTCGGTGGCGCTGGCGCACTCGACGATGCTAAGCCACGCCCGGGCCCAGCAAGCGCGAGAGGCCACGATTAACCGAATCGCCACCCTGCTGCACGCCCAGCCAACCATTCAACTGCAAGCGGCGCTGGAAGCAACCGTCGCCGCTTTTGAAGGAGCCGGTGGCAGACTGTACATCAGGCGTGGCGGGATGGCGCACCCCAACTGCGAGTTGGTCACCTGTGGGGCCGGGCCGGCTCCCTGGGGAGAGGGGGAGCTGGAAGAGTACCCCCTGTGGGGGCAAGGGTTGGGAGCCGGTTTTCAGCCGGCTCACCCAGAAACCCCCCAGCTGGGAAGCGGCGGCATCTGGGCAATTACAGATATATATAAGGAAGCGCAGTTTGTCTTGCTGGCACCGGCATTCCAGCCGACTCGGATTCGGGGGCTGCTGGTGGTGCCCCTGCACTACCGCCAGCAGTTGCTCGGCTTTCTGAGCGTGTTTCGCGAGGAAATTGAAACGGAAACCTTGTGGGCGGGAGAATTTGACCCCAGTGCTCAACAGCAGGGGCCGAGGGAATCTTTTCAAGAGTGGCGAGAGCTAAAAAGAGGGCAGTCCCGCGAGTGGGCTCGTGAGGAGATTGAGCTGGCTCAAGCCATTGGCCACCAGTTCTCGATGGCGATTCAGCAGTACCTGCTCTACCAAGAAGTGCAAGCGCTCAATGCTAATTTGGAGCGTCAAGTTCAGGAGCGCACCGCTCAGCTGCAACAGTCTTTAGAGTTTACCAGGGCGGTGAAGCAAATCACCGACCAAATCCGCAGCACGCTGGATTTAAAAACGATTCTGCAAACTATTGTGCGAGAAGTCCGCGCCTTGCTGAATGCAGACCGGGTGGTGATTTACCAGATAGCTGCAGATGGCTCCGGAGAGGTGACGGTTGAAGAGTGCAGGGGCAACTGGCGCTCAGTTATTGGGGTGAAATCTTCGGGGAAGTGCTTTCCGGATGAGTATTTCGATCTGTACGATTTTGGAAGGATGCGGGCGATTAATAATGTGGCAGCCGAGGAGATCAGTGACTGTCACCGGGAGTTTTTGGAGAGTCTTGAGATTAAATCCAGCCTGACTGTGCCGGTGCGGATAGAGTCTCAGCTGTGGGGGTTGCTGATCGCTCACGAGTGCCGGTCGCCGCGCGTCTGGAAAACGGCTGAGCTGGAGTTGCTGCAGCAGCTGGCTTCGCAAGCGGCGATTGCGATTCACCAAGCGGAGCTCTACGAACAGAGCAAAGAAGCCGCTGTACGGTCGGCGGCGCAAGCGCAAGAGCTGGCGCGGGCGCTCAGTGAAATGCAGCAGATGCAAACCCAGCTGATTCAGAGCGAGAAGATGTCCGCCCTGGGCGAGCTGGTTGCCGGTGTGGCCCATGAAATTAATAACCCGGTTAATTTTATCACCGGCAATCTGATTCACGTCAATCAATACGCCAGCGATTTGCTCGAATTGCTGGAGCTCTATGAGGGGAAATATCCCAAGCCGGACGCGGATATTGTGGAGCGGATTGAGGAGATTGAGCTGGATTTTATTGTTGAGGATTTGCCCAAGATGCTGTCCTCGATGCAGGTTGGGGCTGACCGCATCCGCCAGATTGTCCTGTCTTTGCGCAATTTTTCTCGCATCGACCAGTCGGAGAAGAAGGCGGTGGATATCCATGAGGGGATAGACAGCACCCTGATGATTTTGCAGCACCGGCTGAAGGGGAAGCCAGAGCGTCCGGCGATTCAGGTGATTAAGGAGTATGGGAAATTGCCGCAGGTGGAGTGCTATGCCGGTTTGCTGAATCAGGTGTTTATGAATGTGCTGAGCAATGCGATTGACGCGCTGGAAATGGGGCACAGGGCACTGGGCATCGGGCATGGGGAAGAAAAACAATCCGCAGTGCGCAGTGCCCAATCCCCTGCGATTCGCATTCGCACCGAAGTGGGGCATGGGGAATTGGGAATGGGGCGTGGGGGGGAAGAACAATCACCAGCGCCCAGCGCCCAGCGCCCGTTGCCCCATTGCCAATTTGTTCGGATCGTGATTGCTGACAATGGTCCGGGAATGCCAGAAGCGGTGCGGGCGCGGATTTTTCAGCCTTTCTTCACGACAAAGGCGGTGGGTAAGGGCACCGGCATGGGGCTGTCTATCAGCAGGCAGATTGTGGTGGAGAAACACGGCGGCGTGTTTGAGTGCGTTTCCCAACCGGGTGCCGGTACGGAGTTCTGCATTGAGATTCCGGTGGTGCACTTTCCTGCGCCTTCTAAGGAGAGAGTTGGAGCGGTTTTGTAGATGTGGGGTGCGGGGGTGCCGGTGGGAGTGCGATCGCCTCGCATTTTTTTTCACCGGCATCAGTGGGGGCGGGTTTATAGATATTTTTCGCCCGGAGGTCAAATTTGTTGGCAAAACCAGCCCCTACACTATTTTATCACACTGAGAAATTTCCGTCAAGGCTTGACAGTAGCTCCCTTCATCAGATGGGCGGTTTGTTGCTTGCCGGCAACCTCGAAGTACGAGCGCGTCCCAACGGGAGAGAGACACGAATGTAATCTAAGTCTAACCCCCCGGGCTGTCCGGGGCACTTTTCAAGGAGAAAAATGCCAGCAAAGATAGGGTTTAAATTTCCGGCAATTTCAGAAAACCGCTGCCGGTGAAATATGACAAGTAAGTTTTTAACACTTTGTCATCTATCGGAGGACAGGTGATGGAACTCCCTGCTAGCGCGGCCTGGGTCTTCTCGCAACTAACCTTGGGTCTTCTCGCTTCTTCATACATTTCCATACCGGTCAGCTGCTTGTCATAGCGTCTGGTTAGAAAGAAAGGCATAAGAGGATATAACGGGTTTTCCCTGTCAATCCGCTCCAGTTGCGTTTGCCAATTATTCAGAGAAATCTTTTGGAGGGGATATCCAAAATCCTTAACCATATCAAATAATAGGTTCCAGGGAATAGGTTGGGGATTGTTTAAATGAAAAGCCTTTCCGAAGGACTCCTTTTGGTGCGACAGATAGACCATACTTTGGCTCACATAATCCACTGGGGACATATCCCACATAATGTCTAGGTCTGGCCGGCAAACCATCTGAATGCATCCTTTAATGATTCGGCAGAATATATCGTCGGTATTCCAGACGCCGGTTTGACTGTGCCCGGAAATCAATGGGGGTCTATATATAGAAATGGGAAGCCCTCTCTCTCCCGCTATCTTCACTAACTTTTCCGCCACCCATTTACTCTGGGAATAGCCAAGGTACATCTCCTCGCTATGCTCTAAGGGATCTAATTCAGTTACGACTTTTCCAGAATAGGCCGCTGATTCAAAAACAGCGAGAGTAGAAACATAATGTACCGGCTTGACCTTCCCTGTACTGGCCAATCTCAGGACTTCTTGGGTTCCCAGAACATTAACAGGCTTGAATTGAGAGTAGGGATAAGTATAGTGCAGCAATGCCCCACTGTGATAAATGACATCCACCTCACAAGCCAGATTTTGAAACTCTCCCTCGTCAAGACCTAACAGGGGCTGAGATAAATCGCCAATCACCGGCATAATTTTGCCCCGGAATTGCTCCTGCCAAATTCCATAAGATTGCAAATTATTTTGCAGCTTACTCAGGCCCAATTCAGGAGTCTCCGAACGAACAAAACAATAAATATCCGCGCGCCGCACGCGCTCATCCGCACCGGCATCCGGACCCACCGGCACACAGCTACCAGCGCTTTCGCTCCCGTAAAAATAACCACCGGCAGCTCAAATCATCTATATAAGGCAACCGGCGGGTGAGATTTCCCAAAATTCGCGCCCTATCATAACCCCGAAGAATTGTCAATAATATCAAGACGCCGCCCTGACAGCGCTCAAAGGTTTCTCGCCGGTGCTGGAAGTAGTGGCATTTTTGAGTGCGGAACTCCCACTTGGGCCCAGTTCGCAATCAAAGGGGCCGGCATCCTGTAACTAATGGTACAAAAAAAGCTTGATTTTTTGCAGCGAAAGTGGTTAAATGCAATCCGGGACAATCTGCGAGGTGGGAACGCCCAAACGGGATGGCTCCCAGTCTCGCTCAAGTCTCACCGGCTTTCTCCGGGTGCCGGTGGGCTCCACCATCCCCCACGCCACCGCCTCACTGGCAACAATAGCAAGTGAAATTGCAACTCCAGATTGGGTGGTAGTGCGTCGGAGAGCGGGTTGCCGGTGTGGCTGATGAAACTAAATTGCCGGTTAATTTTCTCACCGGCATGTCTGTTGACATCTACCTCCCAATATGCCGGTGAAACGCATCGGAGCGCTGGAACTCTACCACCGGCACCACCCCAACCCTGACCCCTGTTCCCTGAGTGGCCCATTGGCCTTTTGGCCCACTCCTCCCCCAACTTCACACTGTCCAGTTAAGACAATATAAAGCTTTAACAAAATTATATTGACAGCTGAACAAAACGAAGATAGAACCTAAGATAGATGTAAAAAAGTTATGCTGGATCACCGTACAAGCTCGTAAGAGGTAAAGGTGCAAAGAGCGATACCTTGCCTGTTTATGCGCGGCGGCACGTCGCGCGGGCCCTATTTTCTGAAGAGAGATTTGCCAGCCGATGAGGCGACGCGGGACAAGGTACTCCTGGCAGCGATGGGCTCACCAGACTCTCTCCAAATTGACGGGCTTGGCGGCGCTACAACCCTCACCAGCAAAGTCGCCATCCTGTCTGAGTCGGATCATCCTTGGGCGGATGTGGATTTCCTCTTCGCGCAAGTCAGTGTAGCGCAACCGAAAGTGGATTTTGGGCCGACCTGCGGCAACATCCTGGCCGGTGTTGGGCCAGCAGCCATCGAGAGGGGTCTTGTCAAGGCAGAGGACGGCGAAACAACAGTGAAGATCCGCGCCGTTAATACAGGGGCGCTGATCGAAGCTGTGGTGCGCACCCCGGGCGGTGAGGTGACATACGATGGCGACACGGCGATCGACGGTGTGCCCGGAACAGCAGCGCCGATTTTGCTTAATTTCATGGAGGTTGTCGGCTCCAAAACAGGCAAGTTGCTACCAACTGGTTATCGGCGCGAGGAAATTGAGGGGGTAGATGTTACTTGCATCGATGTTGCCATGCCGGTGGCGATCGCACGCGCCAGTGCGCTGGGGAAAACCGGCTTTGAGACAAAAGCGGAACTTGACGCCGATACAGCCTTCTGGGAGCGCGTTGAGGCAATACGCCGCATCGCCGGCTTCCGGATGGGACTCGGCAACGTCGCCAACAGCGTCATCCCAAAATTCGCTATCATTGCGCCACCCCGCTACGGCGGCAGTGTTACTTCCCGCTATTTCGTCCCGGATTCCTGCCATTCTTCCCACGCAGTAACCGGCGCTATCTGCGTAGGCTGCTGCAGCCTCCTCAAAGGCTCTGTGGCAGATGGCGTGGCAGTGGTGACCGGCTCCCGACGGGAGACGCTCGCCATCGAACACCCATCGGGGAAAATGGAAGTTGCCTTTGTTACTCGCAGCGAAGGCTCCGAAATCACCGTCGAACGCGCCGGTGTAGTGAGAACCGCACGGTTGCTGTTTTCCGGTCACGTCCACATTTCAGCTAGCCGGTGGAATTGAAGCAGTCTGAATCATCGTTTATGATCAAACAATTGGGGTTGCGCACGAGTGGGATAAACTCTTCTCTTTCTCCCCCTCCCGGTGTGCGGGGAAGGTGGGGCCCCCTGTGGGGATAAGGGGCGGGGGGGGCCCCCTCTGGGGATAAGGGGCTGGGGTTGGGGTGCCGGGTTCATCCCCCCTATCTGCAACGCCAAAAAATCAGCCGGCTCACAGAAAGAAAAGGAGAAATCATGTCCGAAGAAAATCCGCCAAGGCAATTAAAACGAGAACTGGGTTGGTTTGGTGCCGGCATAACAGGACTTGCATCGGTTATCGGAGTGGGCATTTTTGTAAGCATCGGCATTGCCGCCGGCATCTCCGGGACGGCTGTGATTGCAGCGCTGGTTGTGGCGGGGCTTTTGGGAGCTTGCAACAGTCTTAACCTCGCCCAACTCGCTGCGAGCAATCCTGTGAGCGGTGGCATCTACGAATACGGCTACAAGTATTTAACACCCAGCCTCGGGTTTACGGGAGGGTGGATCTATCTTTTAAGCAAAGTTGCGGTAGCGGCAACGGCTGCCTTAGGCTTTGCTGGGTATTTACTGAACGCCACTGGTTGGGGTGAGAGGCATTTTTTAGTCCCTGTAGCGGAAGCCGCCGTATTTATCATCACCTTAATTGTTTTGGGAGGGATGCAGCGTTCTAAGGTATCCACTATCGCGGTTGTCTCTGTCACGGTTTTTTCCCTACTTTTCTTGATTGTTGCCGGTTTATTTGTCCATTTCCCTGAGGGGTTTGAGACTTTGCTCGCTCCGGGAAAAACCTCTAGTAACTGGCTGCCAAACTTTCTCCATTCTGTCGCCTTAATGTTTGTTTCCTACAATGGCGCTGCTCGCATAACGATGGTTGGGGAAGAGATAGTAGACCCGCGAAAGAATATACCCAAAGCGGTTATTCTGACGGTGATTATCACCCTGCTCCTTTATCTGGGAGTGGCGGTGGTGAGCTTGGGTTCCATTGGGGCGGAAGCTTTTAGTGCGGCGACAGCAGAAAAAGCAGCGCCTTTAGAAGTGGTAGCGGAGAGCTTTGGCATTCCGGGTGCGGGAGGCATTTTGGCTGCCGGTGCGGTCGCTTCCATGCTGAGTATACTGCTGACGACTGTGCTAGGGGTGTCTCGTTTGCTGTTAGCGATGGGCCGGCGTGGGGATATGCCCAGTTTTTTTGCGCAACTGAACAGTGCGGGGACAACACCCTACTGGGCGGTGATATTTTTAGGGACTGCGCTGGCGCTTTTAGTTTTAACCGGCGATGTGAGAACGACTTGGGCGTTTGGTACGTTTGGCGCTATGTACCGGTGTGTAATTGTCAGTCTAGCAGCGCTGCGGATGAGTGATGAGGAGCGGATGTACCCAAAATGGTTGAGTTGGGTGTCTCTATTTTCTGGCCTATTTCTAGCTTTCTGGGTAGAGTGGTATGTCTGGTCAATTGGGCTGGGATTAATTGGAATTGGTTTAATTTGGCACTGGGTAGCTCACAGGATTAAATTGGCTGGACAGCTTAAGCTTGCAAAATTTTGAGCGCCGGCGTTCGGGAAACTGGTTAATTGTATCCCCGGCAATCTGTTTCACGTCAATCTACATGCCAGAGATTTGCAAGGGGCTGCTGGAACTCTAAGTAAGCCGGCATAATTAAGCCTAACATGGCCCTGCCCAGAAACCTGGTTTCTTTAAGAAACCAGGTTTCTTGATATTCCGGTTATTTCCGTCCTTTTACTTCCCACCGGCACTCCCCCAATCCTGACGGGGAGATTGTTGAGCGCCGATAGGAAATTTTACTTTATTTTATCGTTAAGGATATGCCCGATATGCTGTCCGCAGGTTGGGGCTGTCGGATGCGCAATTTTTCTCGCACCAACCAGTCGGAGAAGAAGCCGGTGAATATCCGGGCATCCCAATCCACCGGCACACCGTAAAAATAACCGCCGGCAGCTCAAATCATCTATCAAAAGCAACCGGCAGGCGAGATTTCCCAAAATTCGCTAATATTGTCAGTTTGGGTAAAGTTTGGATCTGTGAGCTGTCTGAGGAGATCCCCCCAACCCCCCTTAAAAAGGGGGGCTTTAAATTTCTCCCCCCCTTTTTAAGGGGGGGCAGGGGGGGATCTAAAACGGGGGCTTTAAGTTTCTCTCTCCCTTTTTAAGGAGAGGCAAAGGGGGATCTGCTTTCTGTTATTTCTTAACAAACAGGACAAAACTTATAACTGCATCACAAACCCGAAAAGCCGTCAACAATCCGCTGACGCCGGCTTTCTAACCAGCGCTCAAAGGCTTCTCGGCGCTGCTGCGCTTTTGCCGCCCGCTGTGCGGCATCCTCTTCTGTAACACCGAGCTTTTCCACCTTTCTCGCCGTCAGCACAAACTTAAACCCGCGTCTCACCACAGCGGGAACAGCGCAATCGCTCACTTCGCACAGGGGAGCCGGTTTCGCTGTAATTACCAGGCTCTCTGCGGTTTCTCTATCGCAGAAATCTCGGTTAACCTCCTCTGCCATTTCCTGAAATTTCAGCATTTCTGCCTCTAACTGCTCCGCTAGGGCGTTTATCCGCTCCGCCCGCTCCTCCAGATGTTGCATCCCCTCGCTCACCCGCTGCTTGAGAGCCTCCTGCTTTTGCTGTTTTAGCTGTGCTATTGACTTCTCCAATTTAACTACATCCTCTTGCAGCGCGGTTAAGGCAGCGTCTGTGGGGACAACTTCTTCTTTGCGTCCGTTCAGAGACGGGAATTCAGTGGGTAGCCCAACACCGCTTTCCTGCTGGTCGCGCCCCAACTCCCCGATCGCCGCCGGCGTGGCCGCTAGGCTCAATGGCACTGCGCTGATAGCTCCGCTGTGTTTGTCCTCTTTTGCAGCCATGAGGCTGTCTAATTCTGTTTCCAATGCCGGCGCAAAAGTCAAAGCTGTTTGGCTGGGTTGGTTTAGGGAGACTGGCTGACTGCGGTTTACCTTTGAATGCATTTTTTCTGCGATTATTTAAGATAATTTTAGCCCCCAGTGACCGGTTTGCCTCTGCCCTCTCCCAAAACCCTTCTAATTCTTACCAACAGCGATGCCCTATAAGCTGGGATATCTTTGCAGTGGCTGTGAGCCGGGCCGGCGCTAGAAGCTAGTGGCATTTTTGAGTGCGTAACTTCCACTCATTCTAATTTGCCATGAGAGGGGCCGGCCACCTGTGACTTCAGTCACAAAAGAGATTTATTTTCTGCACCAATAGTTGTAAGTGGGAATCACTGACACTCTGCGCAGTCGCAACGCCCGATCTCGATGGCTCCCTGTCTGGCTCAAGTCTCACCGGCTTTCCCCCAGTGCCCCCGACAGCGCTATAGCGGTTTTCAAATAGCTGTAGCACACCCTCCCTTACCAAGGCACGGCAAAGGTAGATCGAGAATTGCACTCAATTCAATTGCAAAACGCTATATAGCGGGTTTTAATGATTTGTGAAACCTGCGGGGGTCAGAAACCCGGTTTCTTTGAGAAACCGGGTTTCTACGTTTTCAGCCATCCAATAGGAACGCTCTAATGGTGGCTAAACTCAGTCCGGCAGCCGGCGGGAACCTTCCGCACCTTGATATCTTTCCGCTTTTGTAAAAAAAATATTAAATTTTTAGCTCCCGGGTGAAAGTTCTGCTAATTTTGCGGACTTGCAAAATTAAAAAAATCTTAATTTTTGCCAAATTGAACTGAATACCCTCAACCTCAGGCACGATTTCTGGATGCCGGCTCAAGCCGGGACAGCTTGCAGATCCAGGGATTCTGCCCTGAACCCCGCCGCCTCCCCGCTTTAAGCCAACAGACCTTGGATGTGATATCATGTTCGGCAATGACCCAGAATTAATTTCTATCCCCCTATTCCAAAAAACCTAGACACGATTTATCGCGTCTCTACAAGATGATCCGCCCTTATCCTGACAAGTATTCAACCGAACTTAATCAGACTACCACCGGCTAGCTCTTGAGCGGTTGGGCAAGTCCTGATTCTGATTTAATTCCATTCTTCAAGCCCCCAGAGAACCTGGCTGACAAGCCGCTCCACCGCCTGACAGCGATCTTAAGAAATAAAAAAACAAAGTAACAGCCTGCTTCTGGGAACCGGCAGCTATACTGGAGCTAGCGGCAGCGCCCTCCGGGCAGCCACACAGATTACCTGTTCAACCATCTTCCCATCTAAACCTGTCAGAAAAACATTTCTGTCAGTCAAGGGTTTATAAGAAAAACTTCTCACTAGGCAGGGCTTATGGATTTTCAGAACTTGGAACAGTTGCGGGATTCCCCGCCAGAAGAAGCCGCAATCGAGATCCTCAGAACAATACTGGCTGCCGGTGGCGGACAAGCGGGATTGGGGTTGGGATTGGAGCAAAAGGGGATTCTCAGTTCCTTATCCCCTCATCCCCAAATGCCGGCAGCCTCTGAGCCAGCCTCACCGGCAGCGCCCGGCGTGGCAGAATTGCAGCAAATGCTACAAAACACTGGCGACATCTTAGTTGCATACGACCGGCACTTGCGGTACGTCTGGATTAACCCAGCGGGGGCGGCGCAGCTGGGGCTGACGCCCGAGACAGTCGTGGGGAAAACCAATCGGGAACTGTTTGGGCAGAAGTCGCCCGCCATAGAAGTGCCGGTGCGGCGAGTCTTGGAAACCGGCGAAAGAATTCTGGCAACACAAGAAATTCCACTCCCTTCTGGCGGCAAAATTTACGAGAGTGTATACACGCCAGTCAAAGATGATTCCGGAACCGTCACCGGCGTCATTGGTGTAGCCCGCGAAGCGGCTTCAACCGGCATAAACCCCGCTCTACAGTCTCAAACAGAACAGTACAAAGCCTTATCCAGAGTCATCGCCCGGATTCGGGAATCGCTCGATATCGATACCATCTTCAAAGCCACAGTCACCGAAGTCCGCCAGCTGTTGCAAGCCGACCGGGTGGCGGTGTTCTCCCTTCACCCGGAAGCCGACTGGGAAGGGGAAATCGTCGAGGAAGACGCAATTCCTGGCGTCATGTCAGCCTTAGGAATCAGGGTGCACGATCGCTGTTTTGGCGAGCGCTACGCCACATACTACCAGCAGGGTCGGGTTGCGGCTATCGATAACACCCACACGGCAGGTTTGAGAGACTGTTACCTGGAAATTCTGGCCCAATTTCAAGTTCGCGCCAACTTAGTCGCGCCGCTGCGCACCGGCGACCGGCTGTGGGGGTTGCTGTGCGTTCATCAGTGCACCCGTCCGCGTCACTGGGAGGCTTCCGAGATTGAGTTCGTCACCCAGATTGCCGAGCATTTGGGAGTGGCGCTGCAGCACGCCGAATACCTGGAGCGAGTTCGGGCGCAATCCGAGCAACTGGCTCGCGTGGCTCAACGCCAGAAAACTTTGTCTGCAATTGTAGACAAAATTCGCCGTTCCCTCGACATCAATACCATTTTCCAGACAGCCACTCAAGAAGTCCGGCTGCTGCTCAGTGCCGATCGAGTGGCGGTGTATCGCTTCGGCACCGATTGGAGTGGTGAATTTGTGGCGGAGTCTTTTGCCAGTGGGTGGGACCCACTCGTGGGAGTTGCGCCGGTCATTCAAGACACCCACTTGCAACAAACCCAGGGGGGGCGGTATTCCCGAGGTGAAACGTTTGCGGCAGACGATATCTACTCTGGCGAGCGGGCAGACTGTTACATTCAGCTCTTAGAGCAATTTCAGGCGAAAGCGTATGCGGTAGCCCCCATTTTGCAGGGAGAAAAACTTTGGGGTTTGCTGGCGGCGTATCAAAACTCAGCACCGCGTCACTGGGAAGAATATGAAGTGGAATTGCTAGCCGAGATTGGGGTGCAGCTGGGAGTGGCGCTGCAGCAAGCTGAGTGCCTGGAGCAAGTTAAGGCGCAATCGGCGCAACTGGAAAGGGCGGCTCAGCTGGAGAGAGCGCTAGCCGCAACGGTAGACAAGATTCGCCGGTCGCTCGATATTGACACCATTTTCTTGACAACCACTCAAGAAGTCCGGCAGCTCCTGCAAGCAGAACGGGTGGGGGTTTATCGCTTCAACCCCGATTGGAGTGGCTTCTTTGTGGCTGAGTCTTTTGCCAGTGGGTGGGCTCCACTGCTGGGAATTCCCATCGAAGATACTTACTTGCAAGAAACCCGGGGCGGGCGGTACTCGCGCGGCGAAACCCTGGCGGTTGACGATATTTACTCGGCGGGACATGCGGACTGTCACATTCAACTTCTGGAGCGATTTCAGGCTAAAGCGTATGCGATTGTCCCCATCCTGCAGGGAGAAAAACTTTGGGGTTTGCTGGCGGCTTATCAAAATTCAGAGCCCCGCCACTGGGAAAAGTATGAGGTGGAATTGCTAGCCCAGATTGGGGTGCAACTGGGAGTCGCCCTGCAGCAAGCCGAATTGCTGGCCCAAACGCGCCGGCAAGCCGAACAGCTCGCCCAGACTGTCCGGGATTTGCAGCAAACCCAAAGCCAGCTGATTCAGAGCGAAAAAATGGCCAGTCTCGGGCAGCTGGTTGCCGGTGTGGCGCACGAGATTAATAACCCGGTGAATTTTATTTATGGCAACCTCGGCTACGTTGATGATTACACCCGAGATTTGCTCTCCCTCGTGCGCCTTTACCAGGATCACTGCCCGCCTTCGCAGGCGATTCAAGAACGCTTGGAGGAGATTGAGCTAGAGTTCCTCAGCTCAGACTTGCCCAGAATCTTATCTTCGATGAAGGTGGGCTCCGACCGCATGCGCCAGCTGGTGCTCTCCCTGCGCAATTTCTCAAGGCTTGATGAAGCCGAGAAGAAGCCGGTGGATATCCACGAAGGCATCGACAGCACCCTGCTGATTTTGCAGCACCGGCTGAAAGCTAAGCCAGATAGTGCCGGGATCGAGGTGGTCAAAGAATACGGTCAGCTTCCCCTGGTGGAGTGCTACCCCGCACAGCTGAATCAGGTGTTTATGAACATTCTCAGCAATGCCATTGACGCCATAGAAGATGGCGACAAGCGGCGCTCACCGGCACAGATGAAAGCCGAGCCCAGTAAAATTACCATTCGCACTGAAATGGGGCGTGGGGCATCGCGCACCGAGCGCCGGCTAGAAGATAGCTCGCATTTGTCCAGGAGCCAAACTGTGGTGATTCGGATTGCCGACAGCGGACCCGGAATCCCGGAGGACGTGCGAAAGCGCATCTTTGAGCCCTTCTTCACCACCAAGCCGGTGGGGAAAGGCACCGGCTTGGGGCTGTCCATCAGCTATCAAATCGTCGTGGAAAAGCACGGCGGCGCACTGCACTGTGTTTCTCAACCGGGTTGCGGTACGGAGTTCTCGATCGAGATTCCCATTGGGACTAACGCCTGAGACAGGGAGGCGGGACAAGCCGGTCGGGTGCGCTGCAGCGCACCCCACTCCTGATGTCACGCCATAAAAAGTTTTAATAAATTTTTTATACTCCGCTTGACTGCCGCGCCTTTACAGAAGATAAGCTGTTCGGCTTTTAACCTGCTTTTCCCTTGAAAGGAGGCAGATCCGACCGAGGGCGTTCCCAGGCAGAGCCTGGGAACGAGGGAATAGAGATGGATAGTGCAAATTCAATGCGCCATAGCTTATAGCGTTTTTCATATTAGTGAGGTACTGAGAAACCCGTTTTCTTTAAGAAACCGGGTTTCTGCGGCGCACTTCATCCAGCGGAAAACCGCTGCGGGCGCGATGTGTGAGGGATATGTGTGAGAAAATATGTGTGAGGCAATACTTGTGAGGCTGTAAGCTGTTAGGCTTTTAATCTGCTTGTTGGAGAAAGAAGGCAGAGCCGGCTTGCTTGGCGTTCCCAGGCTTTAGGGGCAAGGAAAGAGTGCCGGCCCCCGGAACGAATGGATAGAGCTCGATAGCGCAAATTAAATGCGCAACAGCTTAACCCAGTCCCCAATCCCCAATGCCCAATCCACGCATCCAAAATCCACGCATCCAAAATCCACGCATCCCCACACGCACCGGGCTTTACCGGCTGGCCAGCTGCTGCCTCCACTGCGCCAGGGATCTTTGGGCCTCAGCGTATGCCGGCGCATCCGAGGGCACCAGACTGGCAGCCTCAATAGCGCTGCTCAACCTGCCGCGTGCGGCGCGGCTGCGGGCAATCTCAAATATCCCTTGGCTCCACTGGGCAATCAGCTTTTGAGCCTCGGCATATTTCGGCTGACCGGCTTTGATTGGGCGGACGGTGTTGATAGCGCGGCGGTAAGAAGACGCCTCTCCCCTGCGGATGAATCGCGCAGCGGATCTCAACAGGTTCTGATGCGCTTGCTGCTGCTGGGATTGCCCCTGCCACTGCTCGATCAGCTGTTTCGCCTCGGCATCCAGCGCCGGACGATCTCGGGGAACCAGCTTGGCCGCAGCGATTGCCATGTCGAATCTTCCCTGTTTCGCTCGCGCCCGGGCGATATCCAAAATCACCTGACCCCAGCGGTCGATATTCTCCTGCGCTCGGGGGTAGAGGGGGTCTTGCGGCGGAACTTTGCGGGCGATGGCAATAGCGTAGCTGAACTGGGAAGCTTGCGCCTTTTGAATAGCCAGAGTTGCCTTGTCGAGAGTGACGTGACTGGCCGGCAGCCCGACTGGTGGGGTCTGTGGCGCTGCTGTCACCAGCTGGCCCACCGGTGGCTTGGCGGGGACAGGCGTCTCGCCTGTCTTGCTGGGCGTCTGTTCAGCCGGCATAGAAGCTGCCGGTGTTGAGTCCTTTGGCGGTGCCGGTGCGCTCGTCTCGGATGACTCCTGGCTGACAAAGGAGGTTTTGCCCACAGCAATCCCCAGCAGAAACGCCAGCGCCACCGCAGAGCCCCACAGCAGTGGCCCACTGATATGAGAGGATTTCTCGGACCCCCGATTCCCCTCGTTCCGGGGCTCCCTCTGGGAGCTTGAGGGGATTTTTGCCCCCTCGCCCGCCGCCGGTGCCGGTTGGCCGGTGATTTCGCTCGGCCTTATGACATTTTCTCGGAATTGTGATATAATATCCGCCGTCTTTTTGGAGTTTTGAGGGGATAGGGGGGGATAGTGCGGGGAGACGGTGACTGCGCCGTTAGTTTGTGCGGTGCCCGCTGTTTGCGCCACCGGCCCAAATCGGCTGGCGTGCCTCCAAATTGCCCCGTTGCTGCCGTTGAGCGGCCAAATCAGCATCTGAATTTTTTCGGCATTGCTGACCACAGTTAGAGGTTCTTGCACCGGCAGCCGGCAGTGTTCGCTCAATTCTGGCAAGCGGTGGTTGAGATAGCGCTCCAGACTTTCCAGGGTGGTGCAGTTGGTGTAGCGCAGCGCTTCCAGGAGAGCCGCCGCAAACAAACCGTGACCGGTGGCGGCGCTTTCGCGGGAAAATTGGCCCGGACGGCTGGAGAGGATGGTGGGAATGTCCAGCTGTTTGGCCAGTTGTGCGGTTTCCGTGCCGGTGGAGTCACCCGCTCGGGTGCTGCTGGCGCGGTTCATATCGAGCAGGAGCAGTGTATTTATTTTGTTTGGCGTTTCCGCCGGCGCTGCTTTGAGAGTGGCGAAGATTTCTCGCACAGGTATGCCGGTGGCTGGGATGTCGGTGGGGTTGCCGAATGCCGGCATCAAGTAGTCTTGGCCATTCCAGCTGACTCCGTAGCCGCTAAAAAAGCACCAGAGGGTGTCGCCTGGCTCCACAAGCTCTCGACAGAGCCGGTTGAGCCATGCCTGAATATTTTCGCGAGTTGGACTGGTTGAGTGTCCGAGTGCCGGTGGCGAGGTGTCGGTGAGCAGCACGCACCGGTCTGCTGGCAAGTGGGCTTCACCGACCAGGAAATCCAAGAGTGCCTCCGCGTCCTGTTGGGCGTAGCTCAAGGGCTGGAAGAACTGATAGTGGTTAATGCCTATTGCGATGCAAGCTTGCTTTTTCACCACAGCTGCCTAAAATCCCAGGTACATACGGTGTCCCACACGATAGCACATTTCTGTCTCCGTTTGTAGTTGGGCTTTAGCCCAAAAGTTTGTAGTTGGGCTTTAGCCCAAAAGGCCCACACTTCCCTTGTAAACCGGGCGCACGCCCCACGCGCACGCCGGGCCCACACCTTTTTCGTTCCCAGGCGGAGCCTGGGAACGAAGGAAGCCGCTTCATTTCCATCGCCAGGCTTGGGGCGAGCACCGCACCGGCACTCCCAAACGCCCTCTTCTGCGGGTTCGGTGGTTTTCCCATTTCATAGATCGGAAGGTTGGGCACTACAATTGACTAGCAAGCTCTGTCCGCAACTCATCGCATCAAATTACTCCAGAAAGGACCCAGTACATGGCCATCGTCACTAACAGGGAGTCCGCTATCACGCCTGCGCCATCTGCAACCCAGACATCTGAGCAAAAACACTCTCAGAAACAGAAGAACCCCAAAAAGCACAACCACTACAGGTTTCAGGACTTTTTCCAGATGCGGCCCGAAACCGGCACCATCCTGGACTGGAACGACAGCCGCAATATTTTTACGAGTGAAGACTTCATTATCGGCCTGCAAGAAGGCTTAGAAGAAGAAGTGGGCAACGCTTCCAGCGTCATTATGTACACCATCGGCTGCCAGTGGGGGAACAAGGATGCGGTGGTTTTCCGCGAGTGGTTTGAGAAAGAATTCGAGCGGGATATCTACAATTCCAATTTAATGTTCTTGCTGGAAACCTGGTGGTGGCCATTTACGGCTCAGGGATGGGGCCGGTGGGAAGTGGACATGAGCGACCGCAAGCAGGGGTTTATTTTCATCAACCTGTTTGACTCAGCGGTGGCTCGCACCCTGGGGGATGTGGGCAAACCGGTCTGTTTCCTGTACGCCGGCTTGTTTTCCGGCTTCTTCAGCTCGCTGGTGAAAAAATCGCTCAGCTGCATCGAAATTCAGTGCTATTCGATGGGAGAAACCTACTGCAAATTTCTGCTGGGCAACAAAGATCGCATTGACGCCGCCGCCTTCTGGGTCAACGAAGGAGCCACAGCTCGCGACATTCAGAAACGCTTGCATGATGGGGAGCGGCTGAAATGACCACCGGTGATAGTTCCTGGCTGCAAGTTTCGGTTGAAGAGTTTTTTAACAGCTGCAACTGGAGCGGCGAATCGCTGGCGCTCCCCGACTGGCAGCCAGAATCTGGCCAGCCCCTGCCGCTGACCGTGCTGGTGGCAGAGTTTTTCCGGGCTCTGCCTTGGGAGGGCAAGCCGGCAGTGGGGGCCAAGCCAAAGTCAGCGACAGTTGAGCCGGTGAGTGTGCCGGCGGAACCTCGAGAAACCACACTGGCAGACCTGGTGGATCTGTTTTAAATCCCTTTGAAAAGTCCCAGCAGGCAAGAGGGAACAGATGAAAGGTCTGTGGCGCTTAGAGCGCATTTGTAAAGTAATTGTTAAGCCTGAGTGGGGGCCAGAAACCGGGTTTCTTCTCCCTTCCCCACCAGAAGAAACCCGGTTTCTTCTGGCTTCACTTTTGCGTTATAAATGACCTGTAACAGATAAGCCAGCCCGCAGATGGCTGCCAAAATTTAGCTGATTAGCTAAAAGCCCCCCGCCAAACTGAGAAGATGAGTGATTAGCGATGCACCCCAAAATTGAAGCCCTAATGGATGAGGCGGAAAACCGCTACTTGAAGCCGGAGGAAATGGAGGCTTTGAAGCATTACGCTGTCTCCATAGCTCAAAGCCTGAAAGTCTATGAGTCCCTGCGAGATCAGGAAGTAGCCATTTTCCAACCCGTCGCAGACCAGCTAGTAAAAGCCTTTCCGGAGGTGAGCCAGGAAATCCTGGAGCGCTCCTTGAAGCAATGGCTGCTGGTCTTGCGATACTGCGCTATGGCGATGCTCCTCAATGACCGAGAATTTTTGCAGCAACGCCTGCTGAACTGGCTGAAAGGCTTGGTGCAAACCCACCAAACAGAAGAAATTGAGGCTCAGCTTTACCAGCTGCTGGAGGAGCGCCTGAAGTCATTGCTGTCCCCTCAGGCGCTGGCGCTGTTGCAGCCTTTTTTAACCCAAGCTCAGACGGCACTGCTGTCAAGTCGCGTGTAGAACGCTCAGTCGCGTGTCTCCATCTCAGACGCACCCCACAGTAGGGTGCGTTAATAACAATCCCCACACAACTAACAGCAGTAGGGTGGGTTATAAACGCCCCCGAACTAACAAGTAACAGCTAATATGATTGCGATTGCCGATTTACTGGATAGCCAGCGCCTCCCCGGAAATTACTTTGCCCCCGGTGCCTATATTCGGGGCGATTTAGAGCTGGGGTTGCTAGAAAATCGTCGGGGCGACCGGTTCCTGGCTCTGCCGGCAACCTTATTTGAAGCGATTTATGCCGGTCTCGATCAAGAAACCGGCTCTGCTGCCCGCCTGGTACTGTTCAACTGTGGCCGGTGGTGGGGCAAAAACTTCTACGTCCGTTTTTGTGAGGAAGTTAGCGAATACTACAGCAAGCCTGTCGCTGAAATGGAAATGGTAGAATTTATCCAGTGCTTGCAAGAGTGCTGGAAAACCCTGGGCTGGGGGACTTTTGAACTCGACCAAACCTATTACCAGCAGGGATTTCTAGAGGTGAGAATTGGCCACTCTCCTTTTGCTGAAAAAGCCCCGCAGTGGAACCGCCCTGTGTGTTTTCTGGAAGCCGGCATATTAAGCTCTTTCTTTAGCCAGCTCACCGGTCGAGACATCCACTGCCTGCAAACCACCTGTGAGTCTCTGGGGGCGGATTGCAACCGATTTGTTCTCGGTTTGCCAGAACGCCTCAAACCCGCAGAAGCCTGGGTGACAGAAGGCCAGGAACACCAGAATATTATGGCCCAACTGTCCGGCTAGGTAAGAGTGCTTCGGATAGAAGAACCCCTCACCCCCCAACCCCCTCTCCCACAAGGGGAGAGGGGGAGAAAGAAGAAGAAATTCTTAAGATGTAGAAACAGGGTTTCGCAGGAGAAACCCGGTTTCTTATAAGCTTTATTGTAGGACAGGCGTCTCGCCTGTCCCTCCCTGTCCCCTAATAACTGTGCGGCTGTTCACCCTGTCAAAAGGCTTCCAGCAGTGACAAAATCCTCCTAAAATATTAGCCGGCAGCCAAGGATAAGGAGAAAGAAATTGGCTGCATTGAACATCAAAAATTTACTCCCTGTCGAGGCGGTTCAGCTCCCAAAGGGGAGAAAATAGGGCCGCCTCTTCAGGCGTCAGATACTGGCGCACGACTGACAGCATCACTTGATGGGTGATCTCGGCGCTGCGCTCAACATCCATCGCACGCAGAACAGTTTTGAACCACAGGATAAAGCGGTTCTGCAGCCGCTCAGGATCGTTGATTAACAAAGCCGCTGCTGTGTGCCGCAAAACCCGCACCGTGTCAAGCCTCCATTTTGAGGTAACGTCCTCGGAGCCATTGCTGAATAAACTGGGGTCTATCGACAGCACTTTGGCTTGCACTTGGCGAATAATTTCTTTTTCCGCCGCCTGAAGTTTCTGATAGGCACTCAAGCGCAAATTAAAAGACTTGAAATAGTCTCTGAGAAACTGGAGTTCTGTAGCGGTGGCATAGCGCCCGTCAGCCGCCACACTCAGTCTGGCTAGTTGGCTCAACATAAATTACACTCTCGTGCGCGACCGATTGCTAATACACTTTTAGATTCTAGATTCAATCCAAAATCCAAAATCCAAAATCCAAAATCCAAAATCCTCTCTCCCCTTGGCGTCCTCTGCGTCTGCCCTGCGGGAAGCCGCTAGCTGCTGGCGCAGCCGCTTCGCTAACGCGTCTATGGCGGTTAAAACATATTAAGCGTCCCGGGTTTTGGCCAAGTATTGCCCGACCTGGAAGCGGGTTTCTTCCAGCTGGGTAATGATAGAACGAGTAATCAATTTCCCGGCTTCCACTATCACCTGGCCGGTGATCGGGTGCAGCAAGTCCTGCTCGGCGCGGCGACCAATCAAAGTGTTAACATCTTTAATGGCATTCAAGTACATCCCGGTAGGCAGCTCCACGACCACCCCTTCATCGATAACCCGCGCCTGACAGGCCAGGCGAGAATTGGGTTTGGCGGTGGTAATCACCTCTAGTGTCCGCTGCTCCCGCCGGTTCAAAGCAGACAGACCTTGCATCCCCTGTTTGATGTAAACGTGGCAGGTGGCGCACATTCCCCGACCGCCGCATTCTTTGAGGACATCTAGCTCATTTTCTAGCAGTGCCGACAGGATATTGGTATTGGTTTGAACAGCTGCCTCGAAGGCAAGAGGATCTAATCTCAGAATTTTGACCATCTTTGTTTGGGCGTCATCGTCAGGGAAACTGGACTCGGCTGTTGAGCCCTACACCTAGGATGGCACAGCTAGCAGCGGTCGGGTTCTCTCACCGGCTCACCGGCAGACAATTTCCGCCACCGGCGCTCGATGCCAGCTCTCTCCCTGCAGGGGCGGCACGCTCCCCGGACAGCCGCTAAAATTGATATGGCACAGCTTGCAGGCAGCGACTTTTAGGGGAAAAATCCCCCTGCTGTGAGTTAAAATAGTATATTCTCTATCCGCCAAAGGAAGCTCTCGGGAGAGGGGGCGAAGGCGTGAGCGGGTGAAATTCTTTCCACCTCCCCCTCCCCGTGAACGGGGAGGGGGTTGGGGGGTGAGGTTCTTCTGAGCAACAAAGAGCCGCGTTTGTCCGTTTTATCCCGTACCTGTGGCAAAAGCCAACCTCTTCCACTCTCCAAGCTCGCCGGCGCGTCAAACAATGATCGGGCAATCCAAGTACCGCATTATCGGGCTAATTGGCCAAGGACAGTTTGGCCGCGTTTTTTTTGCCAGCAATCGCCACACCGGCGAACTGGTTGCCCTGAAAGAACTCAGCCACAAGCGCTCGCCCACCCACAAATTTTTGCGCGAGCTCTTGTCGCTGATGACTCTGCAGCATCCCAATATCGTCACCTGCTCCGCCTTGGAACACACCGCCACGGGGCGGTACTTGGTGATGGACTACTGTGAGGGGGGAACCCTGCGCAACCTGCTGGAACAGGACAGTTCTTTGCGCCTCTGTGAGGGGTTGCAGCTGATTCTGGGAATTCTCGCCGGTTTGGAAGAAGCTCACCGGCGGGGCATTGTCCACTGCGATATCAAGCCAGAAAATATCCTCCTGACTTTGCACCCCTCCGGGTGGACGCCGAGACTGTCTGACTTTGGCATTGCCCTGCGACTCACCCCGCCCGCCGGCAAGACGAGGGCGCAGTCACAACCCAGCGCAGAGGCCACTATCGGCTCGCCGGCTTACATGGCTCCCGAGCGCTTTTACGGCCTTTATTCGGCCTCATCCGACCTCTATGCTGTTGGGATTATCCTCCTAGAAATGCTCGCCGGCGAGCGTCCCTTTACCGGCATCCCCGGCTTCCTCATGTGGGCCCACATGAATCAGCGCCTGCAACTCCCTGACGCCATCCCCCAACCGCTGCGGGCGATTGTGCAAAAATCTCTGGAAAAACTGCCCGCTCGCCGGTTTGGCAGCGCCGCTGAAATGGCCACCGCCCTGCAGCAGGCTATCGATGACCCCGAGCTGCAAGCGTTTAGCGATCGGAGAATCCCCCTGCAAAACGCCGCTAAACCCTCGCCCGGTAAGGGCTGCGCCCCCGTCCGCGCCCTGCCCGGAGCCACCAAAAAACTTTTGCCGGCACCCTTGACATTTTTACAATCATGTGGTAATAACCTTTACGCAGCGTTGGGGGCGGAAGTGAGGGTGTGGCGCTCATCCGGTCAGCCCCCAGTCAGTGCGACTTTGCCGGCAAGGGCTCTTGGGCTGCTGCCCTTACCCCAAGGCTGTTTGGCTTCTGCCGGCGGGCAACTTTACTGGCTGGGTGCCGGTGAGACAGAGCGATCCAGCCTTTTGCAGCTGGGGGATGGGGCATCGGACTTCCCTTGCCAGATGGCTGCTGACTCAGAGAGCAGGTGGCTAGCAGTGGCGAGCGCCGGCTCTGTGCGGATCTGTTCCCTGCCGGCGCTGCTGGGTGGCGCGCCAAGGGTGCCGGTGCGCACCATTCCCCTGTCCGAGGAAACTCCGCCAGAATTAATCTTTCTCGACCGGCGGCACCTGCTTGCAGTTTGGCAAGACGCCGCCAAACCTCTCACCCGGTTTAGGATTTACACCCGCCGGGGCACCCGGGCGGGAGAGCTGTCCGTGCCGGTGGCCTTTAGGAGCGACTTTTGCGGTCGCTATCTGGTGCCGGCAGGCGAGCCTTTCACTCTGTTTGGCATCGAAGAAGGCTCAAATTTTTCCGCCCGGGGGGCTGCAGCTTTGCGCATTCAGCTGCGCCCGCTGCTGGTGACGCGCATTCCCTTGGATATTGTGCCGGTTTGCTGGGCAGTTGTTCGGGGCGGGTGCGTTCTGGCTTCTGCCAGTGGCCAGATTGTGTTTCTCGATGCCCTCGGGCGTCGGGCGGGCACTCTCAAAGGCCCACAGGCACCGGTGGCGATTGCCGGTTGGGGCGCGAATGGTTTGGCGATTGCCACTCGTGCCGGTGAGCGAGACTCTTTATACTTCTTGTATCTAGATAAAGGGGCAACAGAAAAGCACCCTCCTGCTTGAGCTACGCACTTATAAGCGAAAGGAAGCCAGAAACAGGGAGAAACCGGGTTTCTGGCGCTCCCAGGAAGAAGCAACCAGAAACAAAATTTAATAATGAACCGCTCCTGAGCCAAGAGCGCCAAGAAGGAAGAAGAAGCCCAATGGGAGAGTGCGTCAGCGTTTCGCCCCCGCTGGGGGTGCGCGCCCTATTTTCTTTTTTTGGCCCGCCCAACGCCTGATTGCGGTGAATCAACCGGACATGATATTAGATTAATTATCAGGAATTGAGCAAATTTGAAATCAGATGGCAAAAGCAGCGCCGGTTGTTGACTCGGAGCACTGTGGTGGCGCTACAGTCAGCAAGACGGTACTCAAACTGAGCGAACCTGCAATTGTGAACCGGCTTTCAAGCGGGCGGGCGGTTTCCGAACGCGCCGTGGAGGCTACCAGCCGGCTGGCGGAAATTGTGGCCAAGTTGCGCTCGCCTGCCGGGGGCTGGCCATCAGACCGGCCTCAAACCCCAGAGACTCTGGCTCCCTATGTGACAGAAGAAGCTTACGACGCGCTCGTTGCCCTGCAAGAGGAGGAACGCGGAAAAAAGGCAGAAAAGGAAAAGCGCCCCACCCCCCAGTACATTCTGGTTGAGGATTTGATTCCCCGACTCCTGTGGTGCATGGCCAGAAGTTCTTCGGAGGTGATGCGACTGCTGGAGGGCGTCAGAGCCAGAGGGTTGCGGGAGAGCCGGTGGGAGGCGGGCGGGTTGCGACTGGTGGCGATTCTGACAGCGGAGGCTGCCGGTCGGAGCTGGGCTGTTGACCTGGCCACAGAGGGGCCGGTTGGCTCAAAAGACGCGACTGTTAGCTCTGCAGTGTGTGAAATGATTGAACTGGAGGGGGGTCACACCTGGAAGGGCACGCTCACAGAGTTGGCGCTGCGAGTGCGGCAACAGATACTCGCCGCCAGTCCTGAAGTTAAAATCTTGCTGGAGCAGGCGAGTGTGGAGCTGCTGGAACCGGGTAAGAGCTGGCAGTCAGGCTCGATCGAGCTGAAATTTGATTTTGAATTTACCGCAGCCCTTGGCGGTGTCACCGGCACGCCTGAAGGGGCGTCAGGTGCTTTGGCGGCGGCTGCGCCTGGGCGCGCCGGCGGGGAAATCTCGCCCGCCGCCAAGGGCGAGATCTCTGAGTCGCACGAGGTTTCTGCAGCCGGTGAAACTGGGGTGAGGCTGGTGTCGCCGGCGCTCTTAGAACAGTATCTCCACAGTGCCGTCAGGCAATACTTAATCGGCGCTGTCTCGCTGATGCAGTTTGAGGTTTCGCCCTCAAGCGGGGTTGGGAGCAAGGAAACTCGGTCGCAGGAGCGCGGGGGAGTGTTGGCCACTATACCGCCAGCGCATCTGATTCCCAGTTTCGTCAGAGCAGTCTGGGACTTAGTTGAGGTGCGCCAAGAGGCAGCCGCCTCATGCGGGCGGCTAGACGAGCTGGCGCACAGACTGCTGTGGCAAATCATCAGCAGTTCCTATGAGGTGATGCAGCTCACCGGCAGCGTCAAAGCCAGCGTCCTCCAGCCAGAGCGCAGCTGGGAAACCGGCACGGTGCGGCTGCTAGGGACTCTCAAGGTGCGGGCTGGGGATTTAAACTGGGATTTGGATATAGCGGCGGGTCAGGTCCTGCCATCTGGCCCCTATCTGCTGCCGGCTTCGGCTATCATTCAATCCCATGCGTGCCGGCATTTGCGAGAGCCGGCGAGAGCGGAGAACCTGCTAGTCTGGCTGAGGAAACAGGTGCGAGAAACGGCTGCTTTTGTGGGGCTGCTGGCGGATGGCATTTCTGTTGAGTGCAAGGCACCGGGGGGAGAGTGGCGCACCGGCGAGATTCAACTCCGTCTGGACTTGCAGTTTATCTGTTGAGCGGCAAATGAGTAATGACCAGTGATGAACTAGCGGTATACACCTACGCCTTTCTGAAGATACCGGCATCTCCCTTAGAGTTGCCGGATGGCATCGCTGGCAAAGTGGAGCTGGTTGCTGGCGACAGTCTGGCGGCGCTGGTGGAGCCCGGGCTGTCTTTGGAAGAAATTAATAATGACGACCGGCGACTGATGCTGGCGGTTATGTCCCACGACAGGGTTATTCGTGAGGTTTTTCGGCAAACTGCTGTTTTGCCGCTGCGCTTTGGCACTTATTTTGTCTCTGTGGGGGGTTTGTTGGCCCATGTTTTGGCTCGTCAGGAGGAATACTTGCAAAAGCTGGAGGGGTTTGCCGGCAAGGCTGAATATATGTTAAAATTTCTACCCCTTCCGCCGCCGGTGTCTGAGGTGCCCTCGGAGGCTAGGGGGAAGCAGTATTTTTTAGCCAAGAAGCAGCGCTATCAAAGCCAGCAAGATTTTCAAACCCAGCAAGCGGCTCAGTGGCAAGAGGTGCAAAGGTTAATCGCTCAAGTTTACAGTCATGCGGTTGCCGGTGGAGCGGTCGATTCCACAGAGCGTATTTATCTTTTGGGCGCTCGCGAGGAAGAAGCCAAGCTTTTGGAGGAGCTGCAAGTCTGGCAGCAAGTGTGCTCCCACTGGGAGTTGCAGTTGGGCGAGCCGGTGCCTCCTTATCATTTTGTGGGAGATGCTGCCGGTTAGAGGGGTATGGGGCGTGGCGCATGGGGCATAGCGCATGGGGCATAGCGCATGGGGGATGGGGCGTGGGGAAGATTTTCAGTAATGCCCAATGCCCAATCCCCAATCCCCAATCCCCAATCCCCAATGCCCAATGCCCAATCCCCAATGCCCAATCCCCAAGTTTAAGAAAATTTTAGATAAGTAAAGATTTGTATATTAAAAATTGCATCAATTGCTTGCGGGATTGGCGCTTTTAGACGACACTGTGAGTGGGGTTTACCAAAAATAGCTGAAATGCGCAGTATAAATTCCCTGCTGGAAGACCTCGCGAATCAAAGCGAGGGGCGCTACCTAACGCCGGCAGAACTTCAGCCGGTGTACCGATACCTGAAAACGTTCTCTAATCGGTTACAGACCTATGGACTTCTGCGAGAGCGGTCAGATAAACTGATTCAGGAAAGCCTGAAAAAATTTCTTTCCCTGCAGCCAGAGGTGATGCGCAAGCATGGGAGCCGGTGCCAGTACGATATGACGGCAGCGCTCCGCTATATGGCTCTTTCAGTGCTGCGAGACGACCCGGCGTTTTTTAAAGAAAACCTGCTGTATTGGCAGGCCAACATACTCGCGGCTTATCGCCAGCACGAGGCTTGTCTAGTCGCCTACCGCTGCCTTCAGGAAACGCTGAATGAGCAACTGCCTGCTGCCGCTAATCAGTTGCTAGAACCCTATATAGACATGATTTTGCAGACCCTTGACTTGCCGCCTAAATTGATGGCCCCAGTTCAAAAAGTTGGAGCGAAATACTGAAATCTATTTGGGGATTTTAGATGCTTATTCCCGTTTTGATCGTTCCCGGGCGGAGGCTGGGAACGAAGGATAGGAGGCAGAGCCTCCTTGGTGTGTCGAGATATCAGCAGGGGCTTTCCGTCCGGAAAGTCCCAGATCAGCAGCCTTCATAAGGTAACATCATGCTATACGAACCCGTAACGACTAATCATGAGGCTTCTTCCGAGGAGAGAGCTTTCATTCTCAGACAAATCTATTGCCAGGTGCTAGAGCGTCAGCCTTACGATTTTGAGCGCCAGCAGCTGGGGGATTTAGAGAAAGCCTTTCTCAAAGGTAAAATAGGCATCCGGCACTTTTTGAAAATTCTCGCAGTATCCCCGCTTTACCTGAAGATTTTCTACGAGCCGAGTTCTAACGTCAAGTTTATTGAGAACTGCTTCAAACACTTTCTGGGGCGGGCACCGCACGATGAAGCAGAAATTCGCGCTTGCGACGAGCGACTGGTGCGTCAGGGTGTGGGGGCGTTTGTCTCAGAGTTAATCGACTCAGAAGAGTACCGCAAGGCGTTCGGCTGTTTTACGGTTCCCTACTGGCGTCAGCGGCGCTATGAGTCGCCCAGCGATTATTTGGAGACGAGATTCCTCAGCAAGGAACATGCCGGCGCTCGGGGTTGGGGGATTCCCACTCTGTACTGGCACGAGTTGCATCTGGACTGCACCGGCGGAGTTTGTCGCCCTGCCGGCTATCCGTCCAGGCGCACGCGCTCTTATTGAGAAAGGCGTGCCGGTGGTGGGCGCAGAGACGCTGTTTTTGGCAGCGTCTCTATCTTGATTTTACGCCGCATATCGGATAATTTCTACCTCAGCGCCATTATTAACTGCTATTTCGGCGCGTTCGAGGACTTGTTCAGTGACCGGCTCACTTAAGTAATATTCACCGCAGTTTTCACAGACCTCTGCCGGCACACCTTTTAAAATTACCGTGCAGTCTCCTCGTTGCAGGGTGACAGTCACTAGACCCGGGTGTGTCTGTCCGTGCTTGCAAATTACACACATCATGGCTGTTATCTCCTCCGTCTGAAATTAGGTAGCCAAAGGTTGGGATCGGGAATGTAAGCAGTTACGACATAGCCGGTATCTGTGGATTCATCATAGGATAACACTACATGAATTGGCTTGCCTCCCACAAAGTACAGTAACAGATAAGTGGGGAAAGGTGTGTCATCTTGACGCTCATAAATCTCTTCCCCATAAGCGACAGCAGCTCGCACTTCACCTTTGCGAATCCTTCGCAAGAACATCTGCTGGATAGCGTGACTGGAAAAAACAAGGTTTTGCCAATCCACGATAGATGCGCTGTTCAAAAAATAATAACTGCGATCTTAAATTGGCTTAGAGGCAATTGCTCCTTCTCCGAAATCCTCTCTTGAAAGGCCAACCCTTCAGCTCTTTCTTGGGAACGCTGCTCTGGTGGGCTGCTGCCTCCTTTCGACCACATGCAGCATTATTAGCCTAACAGCTTATCTCCTCCCAAGCATACCCTCGCTCTTCGGGCGGTTGCAAGTGGAGCGCCCACCGGCACGTCTTACCCAGGCACCTCGCCCCGCAGCGCTACCGTCACCCAGCCGGCTTTCATTCAGTTGACAAAACTGCCCCCGTATGGTAAAATATAAAAGACCGGCACCCGCAACACATCCCCCAAAGAGCAACAGGATTTGCAAGGCCGGCAAACATCTGCGCCTTCTGGCGGGCTTGGCCCACCCCGACAGCGCCGGTGAACAGTTTGCAGTTGGGCTAAAGCCCCACGGTTTGTAGTTGGGCTTTAGCCCCACCGGTGGAGAAAGTCCTGCGGATTTATACTGACACCTGTCAAAATTGCTACACTGAGGATGGGTTACAATACAGTTTAGGGAATCCGAGGCGCACCGGCGCAAAAATGCAACGATCTCTCAGTTACGTTCAATTACTTCTCATTACGGGCAAGAGTCACCGGCACCTATAGCTTCTGCAATACTTAGCTTATAAGGGTTTTAGCAGAGATGGCTAAAGGGGGCCAGTAACTATATAATTATTATAGAAACGGATTAAAAGATAAATTGGTGGCGGGTGGCGCGGTGGCGCGGTGTCGGGTGTCCCCCAGACAGACCCCACACCGCAGCTCTGCCAAACTGGGCAAAGGTTCGTAGTTGGGCTTTAGCCCAAAGTTTGTAGTTGGGCTAAAGCCCAAAGTTTGTAGTTGGGCTTTAGCCCCACCGTTTGCAGTTGGGCTAAAGCCCCACTGTTTGTAGTTGGGCATCCGAGGTGCAAAAAGTGGCGAGAACAAGACAGAATTAAGAGAGGCTGTCAGGTTTGACCTGTTTGGCCTTTGCTCTGAGTGTATAAAACATTCGATCCTTTTGGACTCGAAGCAACAATTATGGCAGCAAAAGCATCATAAACAAGAGGAGATAGCCGGGGAGAGAGTCAGGGGAAAACGGTTTTCCTTATGGCTTGCGGTCGGCTATATTCCTGATTCTTATTGCCCGATTGCTTACCCCCCCAAAAAAGCTAATGTCGAGCGGCTCGCAAGGGAGCGCGACCGACCCACACCAACAGCAAAGGAATATTAAAATGCCACTAGAGTTGCGGAGATTTTTTCAAGCCTGTAACCCGGCCAAAACCCTCGACATGAAAAATGAAGAGGAGCGCAAATACTACATTGATTTCTCCTCGGTGCGAGGGGGCCAGATCGTAGAGGAAATAGAGCGAACCATCTCGCTTCTCTCCGGCGACGAGCCGACCTGCCAGCTATTTAGCGGCCACATTGGGTGTGGGAAATCCACAGAATTGCTCAGGCTGAGAGCGGAATTAGAGAAACAGGGATTTCATGTCGTTTATTTCGAGTCCACTCAAGACCTGGAACTGGGAGACGTTGATGTCAGCGATATTTTGCTGGCCATCGCGCGTCAGGTGAGCGAAAGCATCGAGAAGCTGAAAATCGAATTAAAATCGAGAGGCTTCAGGGGTTTACTCAAAGGCGCGGCAGATTTATTGCAAACCCAGATAGATGTGACCGCTGAAGTGGGGATTCCAGGCGTTGGCCAAGCCCGCGCCACCACTGACGGAGAGTTATCACTCTCTTTCGGGATTGGCAAAATCACAGCGCAAGCGAAAGAAAGCCCAGAGGTGCGCAGCCGGTTGAGGGAATACCTGGAGCCGCGCACGAACACCATCCTGCAAGCCATCAACAAAGAAATCCTAGAACCGGCGATCCAAGCGCTGAAGCTGCGAGGGAAGCAAGGGCTGGTGGTGATTGTGGATAACCTGGACAGGGTGGATAACCGACGCCTGCCAACAGGGCGAACCCAGCCAGAATATCTGTTCGTTGACCGGGGCGAGCAGTTGCGCAAACTGAACTGCCACGTTGTTTATACAATTCCGCTAGCGCTGATGTTCTCGAACGATTACGGTTCGCTGATGTATCGCCTGGGGGGTGGAATGGACACAAAAGTCTTGCCGATGGTGCCGGTGCAGCTATTTGACGGTAGCGATTGCGCTCCCGGGCTCAACCTGCTGCGACAGATGTTGCTAGCCAGAGCATTTCCAGAAGTCAGCCCACAGCAGCAAATTGATTTAGTCACAGAAGTATTTGACAGCCTGGAAACCCTAGACCGGCTCTGTCGGGTCAGTGGCGGTCACGTGCGGAACTTGCTGGGGCTGCTGTATCGCTGCATCCAGAAAGGAGATTTACCCATCCCGCGCCAGCGTCTGGAAACCGTGATTCAGGAACGCTGCAATGAGCTGACGCGCTCCATCGAGCCCGATGAGTGGAAATTGCTCCGTCAAGTCACGATCGACAAAAGCGTCAGAGGCGAGACAGAATACCAAATCTTGCTGCGCAGCATGTTTGTATTTGAATACCGCAACGAGCAAGGGCGCTGGTATGATATCAACCCCATCTTGAAAGAAGCCAAAGAATTTCAGTCATGACACAGCCGGAACCCGCTCGAGATGCTGTCGCTTACAACCAAAACTCCTTGCAAACCCTCCTCAGGGCAATCGAGCTTTCTCAGGGGCAGTTTTCCTTAATTTTGGTGCGCTGCAACTACGAAGCATTGCGCGAGTTTTTGGTGCGCCAGCTGCGAGAGCGGTGCCCCTTCGAGATGCGAGAGATAGCGCTCAATAAGTCTGTCCGGTCGCTCTCCCACCGGCTGCTGTCCGAACCTTGCCAGGAAATGGCACAGGTTTTTATGGTGTTTGGCTTAGAGTCGGTAAGCGCTCTGGATCGGGTGCTGGCCTCAACCAACCTGATCCGGGACGCTTTGCCGAAAAACTTTCCCCTGCCAATTTTACTGTGGGTCAGCGATCAGGTGATCAAAAAGCTGATTCGCTCAGCGCCGGATCTCGAAAGTTGGTCTACAACCGTTGAATTTGCGCTCCCCACCGAGGAGCTGACCGATTCTTTGCGGCAAAAAACCGAGCGGGTTTTTGCCGCTGTTTTGGAAACAGAACCGGGCAAATTTATCGCCAATATCACTCTCCTCGGCGAGCGGGGCAACACAGAATTTGAGTCAGCCATCAAGGATTTGCAATCTCGCGACGTCAGGTTGGAGCCAGAGCTAGATGCCGGTGTGAAATTTGTTCTCGGTCGCGACGCTTACGCCCGCGACAGCCTCGATATCGCGCTCAAGCATTACCAGCAAAGCTTAGCTTTTTGGAAGCAAAACAGCCCCCCGCCAGAAGCTGGGCTGAAGGCGCAGCCCCAGGCGCTCACTGCCATAGAGCGACAGGGCGCAGTCCTGTTTCATATCGGGCTGTGCCACCGCCGCAATGCCGACCGAAAGTCAGCAGACAACCGCCACTCCTGCGAGCGAGCCAGGGCTTATTTCCAGGAATCTGTTGAGGTTTTTGAAAAAGCGGGGCGTGCGGACTTAGTAGCGAAGTTTATTAGCCCACTCAGCGAGATTTTGCTCCGATTGCAAGAGTGGGAAGCCTTGCAAACTGTAGCCGAAAAGTCTGTGCGGCTGCATCAAATTTATGGCAGTTCCCTGCGACTGGCTCAAGACTGGGGCTTTTTCGCTAGGATTGCGGTGGTGCGGTCCAGGTGGTCAGATGCCAAACAGTGGGCGGCGCTGGGGCTGCAAACCTTGAGCGCGGCTTCTGAGAAGACCGAGTATCCGGAGTTATATCCAGCTCTTTGGGAGCAAATATTCCGCTTGTGTTTGGTGAAAGCGCAGCGGCATTTGGGGCAGCGGCCAGAAGCTCTCAAGGGCCTTCACGAAGCTGCCCGAGACGTGAAAAACGCGCTCGCGGAGATTGACTGTCGCTACGATCCCCAGCGCTACATTCGCTTTTTGCAGATCTTGCGCTTGATGTATTTTCAGGAAGGTGATTATAAAGCTGCCTTTTGGATTAAGCAAAAGCAGCGCTCGGTTGAGCAGCAATATGGGTTCAGAGCTTTTATTGGTGCGGGGCGACTGCAGCCGCAACAGCCGGCGCTCAATCCGGCACTGGGGAAATTCGACCGTCAAGGTACAGTAGCCCGAGAGATCGAGGCTTCCGGACGGCAGCAAGATGTCAGTCGCTTGCAACAGCGGATTGCTAGCCCCCAGCACAAACTCACCGTTATTTACGGACCTTCCGGTGCCGGGAAAAGTTCGATTGTCACGGCGGGTTTAGTGCCGGCGCTCAAACAAACCAGCATTCGCACTCGCGACGTCTTGCCGGTGGTGCTGCAAATTTACACCGACTGGGTGAGCAGATTGGGCAGATGTTTGGCAGAGGTAGAGACGCGACATCTGGCGTCAGATGCAGAGCGCCGAGTCGCGTCTCCCGGCGTCCGCTTGTCTTGCGCACCGGATTCGGCGGCAGCCATTCTGGAGGTTTTGCGAGAGAATGCCGACCGCAATCTGCTGACGGTTCTAATTTTTGACCAGTTTGAAGAATTTTTCTCCGCCTGCAAGCCGCCGGCGGAAAGACTGCAGTTTTATGAATTTTTTCGCGATTGCCTGAACATTCCGTTTGTGAAAGTCATCCTGTCCATGCGGCAGGATTACCTCCACTATTTGTTAGAGTGCAGTCGCGCGGTCGAGCTGGACGCCATCGACAGCGACATTCTCAATAAAGATATTTTATACTATTTGGGAAATTTTTCACCGGCACAAGCTCGCTCCGCCATCCAAAGCTTAACCGAACGCTCTAAGTTTCACTTAGAACCGCAGCTGCTCGACCGATTGATGAAAGATTTAGCCGGCAGCCCGGGCGAAGTGCGCCCGATTGAGTTGCAGGTCGTGGGGGCCCAGCTGCAAGCCAAGAACATCACAACCCTGGCGGAATATGAGGTAAAAGGCCCCAAGGAAAAGCTGGTAGCCGACTATTTAGAAGAAGTCGTCAAAGACTGCGGCAAGGAAAACGAAAGTGCCGCCCGACTGGTGCTGTATTTTCTCACCGAGGAAGAAGAAGTTCGCCCCCTCAAGAGTTACGACCAGCTAGCTGCTGAATTAGCAGTAGACGCGGAGAAATTAGATTTAGTGCTTGAGATTTTAGTTCAATCTGGTCTCGTGTTTCTCTTGAAAGACTTCTCGGCAGACTTCTATCAACTGATTCACGACTATCTCGTAGCGCTGATTCGCCAGTACAAAGAGCCAGGACTGCAAGCCGAGTTGCGCCTGACTAAAGAACAGCTCAGACAGGCGCTGCACAAAGAGTAGCAAGAGCGATCTCGGGCAGAAATTGCGGAGATAGAGGCGCTGACGGCACTGTCTCAAGTTTTGCTGCTGTCGCACGACGGGCTGGGGGCATTAGTCGCCAGTGGGATGGACACTCGCGCCTGTCCTACTGAAGACGCGGCTCGATGGCAGCGGTTGGGCCACCGGGGTGGCTTTCAGCCCCGATGGCGAGATCGTTGCCTCTGCCGGTGCTCTCCGTGGGTACTGTGAAACTCTGGCAGCAAGCGCGTCACAGAACCGCAAGCTTTGGATCTCGATCAGTTACTGGTGCGCGGGTGCGACTGGCTGCGTGACTTCCTGAACACCAACCCTACTGTGAGTGAGAGCGATCTAGCTTTGGCTGTGAAGAGCGGAAATTTTAATTAATGTTAAAGTTGCTTGTGCGGTTTTCAATTCATCTCGCTTTTGGCCCGTCTTTTTAGGGGAGAGGGGGCAGCACGCGCAGAGGTTTCAGGTTTCAGGCTGCAGAGCGTGCGGGCGCGTTCAGCACTCCTTCACTCCAGACACAACTTGACACCGGCTTCGGGGGGGAAGGCTCAGAGAAATTCATGACCGCAACATCAGCGGATATGGTATAACTGGAAAATCGGCAGAGGGTGAAAATTGTTTGGTGAGAAATTAGAATGAGTTTTGATTATTAATGGCGCAGGCGACAGGGGCAACCCGCAATAGATCCCCCTGGGGTGGAGGGGCGGGTGTTCCCCCTCGGTGAGTGCTACAGCCTCTATAGCGCTGCGCCGCCGGAAAGTGGGCCTCCGCCACAGCAGTTCCTCAACTGTCCTACAGGGGGCGCTCCCATACGCCAGACTGCAACTCAGACGAAACGCACCCGCGCTGTCAAAGGAGAGCAACCGCAGGTTGGAGGCGGGTTCGCCGGCAGCCGCCGGTGGGACAGGCTCAATCATCCGTTGAAGGGAGTGTCATACCCCTCACCCCCTCTTTGGGAAAAAGAGAGAGAATTAAATTAGGTGGAAAGAGCTGACATCTTTGAGCCGGCGCTCCCTTAATTATTTTTCCCGATTGCCTCAGACAGGTAAAGATAATAATGCCAAAGCGAGAGGGAAAAGAACACCCCAGGACACAACAGTTGGGGCAATCCACCCGTGGTTGCCCCGCCAAAGGCAGTCACCTGGAGGAGTGGCCGGCTGATGTGTGGGGACGCGACATGTCCCGTCTCTACAAGGCAAAAACCGCCGAATTGCCATCGGGATCTGGCAACCTCTTGGCAGCTGAACCAGAGTCAGCAACAAGACGTCTTGAAAAGACGAGCAACCAGACACCTGTGGCTCAACCGCCCTACTGATTATTTGCTGATGACTTGGAGGTCGTTCTTATGCAAAGAAAAATTATCGGTATAATCGTGGCAGTGCCGCTGCTGTCGGCGCTCGGAGTCCCTGAAAGCTGGGCCCGCAGTGAAAGCCCGCACATATCCGATAGCGGAGTTTTCTTATCAGCGGTGGCGGATGCCCGACTGGCACGCCAGCCGCAACAGTTCGCGCCACCGGCACTGGCGGCTCGCCAGAAGCAAGACAGGTGCTACCGTTTCGGAGTGTGCGATGAGTGAGGGATCTCCGGCATCCTTGAGCGCCAACATGCGCCCCCCTCGAGCAGCCAAACGCGGAAAGCCAATCGTACTTTGTCGGGATCGCTGTTAAAATAAACTTTAAGGAAAGTTGACAGCACACCGGTCCCCTGGCAGATCGCAGTCGCGGTTAAAGCCGGACAGCCGCACGTCTGACAGAGATTTTTCCTGAGAGCGAACAGTTGCAGTCACTCGGAACCCGCCTCGAACTATATCGGATAAAGCAGGTGCGGGTTACAGGGCGAACCGGCAGTGGGTTTGTCACAGAGCCCTTGCGTGCCGGCAGCGGAGTTGGACCCAAGCAGGGGTTTCACATCACAGTTTTTTCCAGTCCAGTTCCGCAAGAGCCACAAAATTTATTGGTGAGTGGGGGCGAACGCACAACTTGCCCCGCGTCTTTATGGCTGTATGATAAAACGCCAGTATTTTAGAGTCAGTGTTTAGCAACCGCGCCCCCTGCAACCCTGCCATCAGTTGTGGGGGCGCGACCTGTCCCGTCTGGGCGGGAGAGGTGGGAGGGCCCTGACAGGCGGTCCTAATTGTATGATGTCCGATTGATTAACTGGAATTAGGATTCAGGGGAGAGCGGAAGAAGGACATAGAGGCAGAAAAATTAATTACAGGCAATCAACCGGACGTGATATGAGTGGAACTTGGGGCCTCAACTGACCCGTCAAAAATATTTGACTGGGAGACACAGGACACTCAACGCTCTTTACGCAGCATATTGGTGTTTGAACCGGCAGCCGCCAGAGGCGACTGAGGGCGTCAGAGAAAGGCTCCTGGTTGAATTTCAACCCAGTTTTGACAGAGGCGAAGGAATGGCAGGCACGATCAAGACCCAGCAGCCAGGAGATGATATAGCAGCACAGAATCAGAGATCCTTGCGGACGCTCCAGCGAGCGATTGAACTTTCGCAGGGGCAATTTTCCCTAATTTTATTGCGGTGCAACTACTCGAGTCTGCGAGAGGTTTTGGCGCACCGGCTGCGGGAGCAGTGCGGCGTCTCCATCCGAGAGCTTGTCCTGCCCAAGTCGGTGAAGATGCTGTACACCACCCTGCTGGCACAGCTGGGTCAGGAGGTGCCGGCAGCCTTAATGGTCTTTGGCGTGGAGTCAGTCAGCGCCCTCGATCAACTGCTGACTTCCACCAACTTGGTGCGCGACGAATTTCCTAAAAGTTTTCCGTTCCCGCTTTTGCTGTGGGTGAACGACCGCGTTCAGCAAAAGCTGATGAACTTAGCGCCCGACTTCGAGACTTACGCCACCGCCTTTGAATTTGGGCTGGCGACGGACGAGCTAGTCGCTTTCATTCGGGAGAACACAGAGCGGGTATTTTGTGCGGTTTTGGACTCAGGGGCTTGCAAGTTTCTGCCCAATTCCACTATCATTGATTCCTCTTCTTCCCTAGAACTGGAGTCAGCCCGCAAGGATTTGCACAGTCGCGGTGTTAGCTTGGAGCCGGCACTAGAAGCCGACCTGCAATTTCTTCTGGGTCGGGATGACTACACCAGCTATCAAATCGATGCCGCCCTGGAACACTACCAGAAAAGCTTGAGCTTTTGGAACTCGGAAGAAGCTGCTCGTTCGGAGCCGCTGCGCTATCGCAGAAAACAGCTCGGGGAACTTCTCGAAGCCGTCAAAGAGCGGCAGGGAATCCTGCTGTTTCATATAGGGCTGTGCTACCGCCGAAAAGCGGACCGGCAGCGCTCCCAAAGCCGCCGCCACCTGCAGGAGGCTCTCAATTATTTCCAGCAATGCCTTGATATCTTTGAATCGGCGGGGCGTCAGGACTTAGTCGCTAAATTTATCTCCCAGTCCGGCGAGGTGCTGCGAGACTTGGAAGCGTGGGAAGAATTGCAGAAGTTGGCTGAAAAGTCGCTGCAGCTGCATCAAGCCGCCGGCTATCGAGTCCAGCTGGCTCAAGATTTTGGCTTTCTGGCGGAAGTGGCGCTGCAGCAGTCCAACTGGCAAGAAGCGCAAGCTATGGCGACTCGGGCGCTGGAGATTCTCGACGCCGAGGGATCGCCTGCGTCTCAGGAAGCGTCCCCGCAGCCACAGCACCGCAGTCTCTACCTGCTGCTTTTGGCCAAGAGCCAGGCGCAGCTGGGTCTGGACTCAGAAGCGCTCAGTTACCTGGAAACCGCCCGAGACAGCCTTGAACCGCAGTACGATCCCCAGCTGTACCTGCGCATCCTCGAAGAGTTGCGCTTGCTGTACTTTCAGCAAGGCGAGTATCTGAATGCGTTTCACATCAAGCAAGAGCAGCGCTCCGTAGAAGCCCAGTATGGGTTCCGCGCTTTTATCGGTGCGGGACGCCTGCAGCCCCAGCGACAGGCGATCAATCCGGCACTGCAATCTGTCGCCGACGAAACAACCCCTGCCGAAGAAATTACGGTTTCGATTCGCCAGCAAGATATCAATCGCTTGCTCAACCGGATCAGCACCCCCCAGCACAAACTCACCGTTATTTACGGTCAGTCAGGGGTGGGCAAAAGTTCTCTGGTGATGGCGGGGCTGGTGCCGGCGCTCAAAAAAACCAGCGTTGGCACTCGCGAGGTTTTGCCGGTGCTGCTGCAAGTTTACACCGACTGGGTGGCAGGGCTGGGAAACAAACTAGCCGCTGAACTCGGGGCGATTAGAAGCGGTCGGGGAGCGCCCGCACCCGCCGGCGCACCGCTAGATTCAGTCGCAGCTATTATTTCGCAGCTGCAAAAAAATGCTGACCGCAATCTGCTCACAGTCCTAATTTTTGACCAGTTTGAAGAGTTTTTCTTCGGGTGCAAGGAGCAAGCCAAAAGACTGCAATTTTTTGAGTTTTTGCGAGACTGCTTGAATATTCCGTTTGTGAAAGTCATGCTGGCTGTGCGAGCCGACTTCTTGCACTATTTGCTGGAGTCGATTCGCCTGACGCACCTGGACGCGATCGACAACGACATTCTCAGCAAAGACATTCTCTATTATTTGGGTAATTTTTCGCCGGCGGAGGCCACAGCCGTCATCCAAACCTTAACAGAACGAGCGCAGTTTTACTTGGAACCGGCGCTGATCGATGAATTAGTGCGAGATTTGGCCGGCCTTGAGGGGGAAGTGCGCCCGATTGAATTGCAGGTGGCGGGCTCGCAACTGCAAGCGGAAAACATCTCGACGCTGGCCGAGTACCAGAAACAGGGGCCCAAGCAAAAACTGGTGGAGCGATTTTTGGAGCAAGTCGTCACAGACTGCGGCCCGGAAAATGAGCGGGCCGCCCGATTGGTCCTGTACTTGCTAACGGATGATAACGACACCCGCCCCCTGAAGACTCGCGCTGAGCTGGCGGCAGATTTGGCGTCTTTGCAAGAAGCCAAAAAGTTGGATTTAGTTCTAGAGATTTTAGAAAAATCTGGGCTGGTCTTTCGCTGGAAGGAAATGCCGGCGGAGCTGTACCAGCTGGTTCACGACTATCTCGCAGCGTTCATCCGCCAGCAGCAGAAATTAGACAGAGCGATTGAATGGGAAAAGCTCCAAGAACAGAACAAGCGGAACCAAGACCAGATTAAGCAACTGAACCAAGTCATGGAAGCGCAAGAAAAACAAAGGCAAGCCGAAGAGCGGCTCACCCGCATTCGCAAATGGCAATTCCGAGCTGCAGTTGCCGCAGGAATTTTGCTGGCCAGCCTTGCCGTGCTAGCCGAAAATTCCCGGATAGAGGCGCTGAATTCTGCCTCCAAGGCTCTGCTGCTCTCGATTGATAACGACCAGCTCGGCGTATTGGAAACCAGTGTCGATATCGGGATAAACTTTAATAAGACGTCAGCCTCGAGTGAGGGGAAAAATGAAATAGCGGGACGCCTCAGGCAAGCCGTCTCCAGAGTGCAAGAGCGCAACCGCTTGGAAGGGCACACGCAGAATGTCTTGGGCGTCAGTTTCAGCCCCGACGGACAAATGATCGCCTCGGCTTCTGCGGACAAAACCGTCAAACTGTGGCGTTCTGACGGCAGCCCGATCCTGCCGCCTTTAACAGGGCACAAAGGCGCGGTCACCAGCGTGAGTTTCAGCCCCAGCGGGGATCTGATCGCTTCCGGCAGTGCGGACAAGACGGTCAAACTCTGGAGAAAGGACGGGAATTTGGTGAGGACCCTCCCAGGACACCGGGACTGGGTGCTGGCGGTGAGTTTCAGCCCGGACGGGAAAACGATTGCCTCGGCTTCTGCGGACAATACTATCAAACTCTGGAACTTGGAGGGACGCTTGCTAGCTACCTTTAAGGGGCATGCGGATGAGGTTCTGGATGTGAGTTTCAGCCCTCAGGGCAGCACCCTCGCCTCTGCCAGTGAGGACGGCACGGTCAAACTCTGGAGTTTGAAGGGCAAAGTCCTCAAAACCTTCACCGGGCATACTGAAGGCGTATATAAGGTGAGCTTCAGCCCTGACGGGAAAACGCTGGCTTCGGCTTCTGCGGACAACACCGTCAGGCTCTGGAACTCCGACGGCAAATTGCTCCACACTCTCAAAGGGCACAGTGACTGGGTTGTGGATGTGAGTTTCAGCCCCGATGGCCAGACTCTGGCCTCGGTGAGCCGCGACCGCACTGTCAAACTCTGGAGCCTGGACGGGGGCTTGCTGAAAACTTTCCGGGGGCACCAAGGCTTTATTTGGGCCTTGAGTTTCAGCCCCGATGGCAAAACAATTGCCACCGCCAGTGAGGACGATACGGTTAAACTGTGGAGTCCGGACAGCACTCCTGTGATCAAAACTCTCTCGCACAGCGACTGGGTTTATGGTGTCAGTTTCAGCCCGGATGGAAAAGCGATTGCCTCTGCGAGTTATGACAAAACTGTTAAACTCTGGGACAAAGACGGTCGCCTGCTACTCACTATCCCGTATGGCGAGGCGTTTACCAGCGTCAGTTTCAGCCCTGACGGCCAGATTGTAGCTTCCGCCAGTGGGAACAGCGTGCAGCTCTGGCGTCAGGGTGTCCTGGTGAAGTCTCTCTCGCACAAGGACAGTGTCAATAGCGTCAGCTTCAGCCGCACCGGCATTTTGGCCTCTGCCAGTGACGACAAAACGGTGAAACTCTGGCGCACCGACGGCACTTTGCTCCACACGCTGTCTCACGGGAAGCGAGTCAATAGCGCCAGTTTCAGCCCGGATGGCAAGATTTTGGCCTCCGCCAGTGATGACAAAACGGTCAAACTCTGGCGCACTGACGGGACTCTACTGCGCACTCTCTCGCACGGGGATAAGGTCAGGAGCGTCAGTTTCAGCCCCGACGGGGAGCTGGTCGCGTCTGCCGGTGCGGACAAGACTGTCAAACTCTGGGGCACTGACGGCACTCTGCTGAACACGCTCGCGCACCCTGAGAGCGTCATTAGTGTCAGTTTCAGCCCGAAAGGCTCTACTCTCGCTTCTGCCAGTACGGACAAGAAGGTGAGAGTCTGGCGCACTGACGGCACTTTGGCGGCTACTCTGGAGCAAGATGATGTTGTCAATCATCTCAGTTTTAGCCCGGACGGCCAAACTCTGGCTTTGGCTAGCAGGGACAAAACTGCGATTCTCTGGCGCGTGGATAATTTGGATCTGGACAGTCTGGTCCGGCGCGGTTGCTATTGGCTGCGCGACTATTTGAAGAATAAGTCTGGTGATGGCAATCTCTGTCAGGGGATTGGGGAGGGGAAATAGTTTTTTTGTTTTTACCGCCAAGACGCCATAGACGCGAAGGTAGAGAGAGTTATTCGGCGGAGTTTGGCAGGGGTTCTCCCAGGGCAGCCGGTGGGTGTGCTGGGAGATATGCCTTTTGGCAGATGTAAAAAATCTGGCGTTTTGGCACCTTTATAAGAAGGATATGGGTTTTAATATAAAGACGGGCAGGGAAGGGGAATGAGTCTTTTTCAGGGGTGCGTCTGGTGGCGGCTGAGAGGCTCGTTTTTCCTATATGTCAGCGGTTGCATCTCGTTGGCGCTCTCAAGGCGCAGGGCAGCTCTTTGTTCTGTTTTTTGAGTAATTTTGACCAGGGTTTCTATCAAAAAGGGGTAAGCTAAATGTTCGCTCGACGCCTTGGGGCTGCGCTCCGGTGGTGCTTGTTCGCAGAAGTTACAGGTGAAAGGGTAAGCTTAAAGGATTTAATTTTGCCTTTGGCTATTTGCTTTTTGCCGCTGCCGGCACTTGCGCAATCGATCTCACCGGCACCCGACGGCACCGGCACTGTCGTCACTCCCCAAGGCAATACGCTGAACATTACTGGCGGGACTCCCTCTAAAGATGGAGCCAATCTGTTCCACTCTTTTATTCGGTTTGGGCTGACTCCTGAAGAGATTGCGAATTTTCAATCCTCTCCAGAAATTCGCAATATTTTAGGCAGGATTACCGGCGGCGACGCTTCGCTGATTGATGGGTTAATCCGGGTGACGGGCGGGAATTCTAATCTGTTCCTGATCAACCCTGCCGGCATAATTTTTGGGCCGAATGCGCGGCTGGATGTGCCGGCATCGTTTATGGCGACATCCGCAAATGGGATTGGGTTTGGTTCGGGGTGGTTTAATGCTTCTGGCTCGAATGATTTTGCGGCGCTGGTGGGAACTCCTAATGCGTTTGCTTTTACACTGCAGCAGCCGGGGGCGGTCCTGAATTTTGGCCGGCTGGCGGTTGAGTCGGGGCAGAGTTTAACGCTTTTGGGCGGAACTGCTATCAGCACCGGCAGTCTTTCTGCGCCGGCTGGGGCTGTTACGGTGGCGGCGGTTCCGGGGGAAAGTGTGGTGCGCCTCAGCCAAGCGGGGATGCTGCTGAGTTTGGATATTCAACCGCTTGCAGGAAGTGTAAATTTGCCGGATAATTGGCGGGTGCCGGCTGTTTCTTTGCCGCAAATGCTGACAGGTGGGGGCGTGAGTCACGCTACGGATTTGACGGTTAATAGTGATGGGACGGTGCGGCTGGCGGGTTCGGGTTTGCGGGTGCCAGCCGGTGCCGGCACTGCGATTGTTTCGGGTGCGGTTGATGTGTCGGGAACTGCTCCCGGACAAATCGGGGGCGCGGTCAATGTTTTGGGTGAAAAAGTGGGGCTAGCCGGTGCCCGTATTAACGCTTCTGGAAATGCCGGCGGGGGCACTGTACTGATTGGCGGCGGCTATCGCGGTCTGGGTTCGGTGCCGAACGCTCTTCGCACTTTTGTGAGCGGTGATTCTGCTATTATAGCAGACAGTCTTGTCAGTGGCAATGGGGGTCGGGTCACTGTTTGGGCGGATGGGGTGACGGGGTTTTATGGCAGCATTAGTGCGCGGGGCGGCACTGATTGGGGGAATGGCGGGTTTGTGGAGGTTTCGGGGAAAGAAAGTCTGATTTTCCGGGGGGCTGCCGATTTAAGCGCGGCTCGCGGAAGTGTGGGGACGTTGCTGCTAGATCCGGAAAATATTACGATTGTGGATGGTGCCGGTGGGGCGGATGATCTCCAGGTGACGGATAGTGAAATACTGGAAGGGGATGCCGGTGGAACATTCACGATTTCTGAACAGGCATTAGAAGGACTGACTGCGGATGCCGACATTATCCTGGAGGCGACTAATGGTATTACCATAAATGACTTGACTGATAACCAGCTGAGTCTTCAGGCTACTACTGGGTCGGTTACCTTTACGGCAGATGCTGATGGGAATGGTGCTGGCGCTTTTTCGATGGATGCAGGGGATACCATCTACACTCAGGGGGGAGCTGTAGCGATTTCGGGAGCGAGTTTAAGGCTTGGAAGGATCAGCACAAATACTGGTAATCTTAGCCTGAAGGGAAACGAAATTGACTTTTTGGGGGGAGCGAATTCAGTTACGGGAACGGGCGCTTTGACGCTAATGCCGGCGACGCCCGAGCAAAATATTGCGCTTGCCGGCGCAACTGTCTTTGTATATGGCGGCGCAGTAGATGCCGACTTAAACACTCTAGATTTGACAGCAGACGATCTTGCGGCACTGGGGGATAACTTTAGCTCGATTACTATTGGGCGAACAGATGGAAGTGGTGCTGTCACGGTAGCCGGCGATGTTACATTCAACAATTCAGTGACGGTTCAAGCTCCTGTTGGGGCGGGTTCGATTACATCCGCTGGGACGACAATTACAGTGGCGGAGGGCAATTCGATACAGCTGATTGCCAACCAGAACCTTGATTTAGGTGACATCGCTGCGCCGGGAGGGAATATCGCCTTAACGAGCAACACCGGCTCTATTGCAGCGGGCAATTTAAATTCGTCTTCTGCAAATAGCAGTGGCGGCGCGATCGATATGACGGCGGCGGGCGACATTACCGCCGCCGGCGATCTGAATTCTAGCTCTAGTGCGGGTTCTGGGAGTGGGGGACCTGTCACTCTGAATGCCGGTGGAAATATTACCGCAGGCGCAATTAACGCCACCGGCACGTTGGGTGGGGGAGATATTAGCCTGCGAGGGAGCGAGATTGATTTGACTGGGGGTGCTAGTACAGTCACCAGCACCGGCACGATTCGGCTCGAACCGGCAACGCCCGAAGGAAATATTTCTATTGGCGGCGCAGCAGCAGGGGAAGGTGACGATCCCAACACTGTAGATTTGACAGCAGATGATATTGCCGCTTTAGCTGATGGCTTTAATTCTATCACGATCGGACGCCCCTACAGCGCAGGCGCTATTACTGTTACCGGCGACATTACATTCAACGATCCGCTGACGATTCAGGCTCCCGTTGGGGCGGGTTCTATTACATCGGCTGGAACAACAATTACACTGGCTGAAGGCACGCCGGTTGCCCTAACCGCGAACGAGAATATTACCGCCGGCAACATTACCGCGCCGGGGGGGAACATCAGCCTCACCAGCACTGCCGGCAATATCGACACAAGTGCCGGCCTTCTTGACGCTAGCTCTAATGCTGGAAATGGGGGAGAGATATTCCTGCAAGCTGGCGGGAACATTACTGCGGGCGACGCAAATGCTGTCGCTGGCGGTTATGGCGCTGGGGGCGCTATCATTTTCAGCAGCGGAAGTGGCAGCATTAATACCGGCAATCTCAATACCTCTTCTGCTAATGGCACCGGCGGCGCAGTCGAGCTGACCGCTCCTGGCGGCATTAGCCCTGGTAATATAAATTCCAGCAGCAATTCTGGCTCTAGTGGGGGAAATATTCAGTTAAATGGGCCCGCAGTTCTCAGCCGCGATGTCTCTCTTGACACCGGCACGGGTGCGGGTGATATTACGCTCAGCAGTACGGTGGATGGCGCTCAAAACCTCACCCTAGCAGCCGGCACCGGCAATATTACTTTCAATGGCGCTGTGGGGAGTGTGACTCGACTGGGCGACTTGACTGTAAATAGCGGTAATAATGTACTAACGCAGGCAATTTCAGCAGCCAGTCTTACCCAGAATGCCGGCACCGGCACAACCACTTTCAACGGCGCGCTGGACACAACTGCTATTGGCGGGATAAACCTCACCGGCAACAACTTTGCCCTCAACGCACCCGTAACCACTACTAACGGCGGTGGGTTGAGTGTCAACAACAGCGGGCAGGTGACAATCGCCCCGGCGGCGGATCTGAATTTAGCCGGCGGTTTCAGCCAAACGGGTGTCGGTGGGGTGGTCGCCGGTGGGGAGATTGCCGGTAGCAGCATACAATTTAATAGTGCTGTCACCCTTACGGATAACACCAGCCTCAACACTTCTGCCGGCAATGGTGACATCAGCTTTAACAGCACCGTTGATGGCACTGTCAACTTGACTCTCAATGCCGGCACCGGCAACATCACCCTCAGCGGGGATGCCGGTTCCACAGATAGGCTGGGCAATTTGACTTTCAGTAGCGCTAACAATGTACTGACACAGGCGATTAATGCCGCCAGTCTTACCCAAAATGCCGGCACCGGCACAACTACTTTCAACGGCGCTTTACAGACAACTGCTATTGGCGGGATAAGCCTCACCGGCAACAACTTTGCCCTCAACGCACCCGTAACCACTACTAACGGCGGTGGGTTGAGTGTCAACAACAGCGGGCAGGTGACAATCGCCCCGGCGGCGGATCTGAATTTAGCCGGCGGTTTCAGCCAAACGGGTGTTGGTGGGGTGGTCGCCGGTGGGGAGATTGCCGGTAGCAGCATTCTATTTAATAGTGCTGTGACGCTCACAGACAGCATCTCCCTCAACACCCTGGGGAATGGGGATATTGCGTTTAACAATACTGTGGATGGCGGTGGGAATCTCACCCTGAATGCCGGCAGCGGTAACATCAGCTTTATGGGCGCTGTTGGTAGCAGCTTCCGTCTGGGAAACCTGACGGTTGAGAGTGCTGGAGACGTACAGGCCGGCTCAATTAGAGCTGCCGGCATGACTCAAACAGCCGGCACCGGCACAACCGCTATAAGCGGTGCCCTTGATACGGATGGGGCAGCCGGTATCAACCTGACGGGCGCAACGTTTACCTTGAGCGGGCCGGTTAGCGCTGCCGGTGCGGTTAATATCGAAGCGACGAATAATATAACTGCTAGCAATATCGCGGCGAGTGGGGGAATTGCCCTGAGCAGCAGTGCCGGCAATATCGACACCCGCACCGGCACTCTAGATTCTAGCTCTGCCACAGGTGCGGGGGGCAATATCAGCGTCACCAGCGAGACGGGAGCTGTTACCTTAGGGGATGTGCGCTCATCGGGCGTGTCTGCCGGTGGCGATATTGCGATTTCGGCTGCAGACAGCATTACTGCGGGGCGCATCGATTCGAGCGCTAGTGCCGGAGACGGTGGCGACGTCAGGCTATATCCGCAAGGCGACATTCAAGTTGCAAGTATTAACGCTCAGGGCGGCGCAGGAGGCGCAGGGTGAAACGTTGAAATTGCCACGGATAGTTTGTTCCGGGCAACCGGCACTTTTCCCGACCAAAACAATTTAAATGCTAGCATTTCTACGGCGGGCGGCGCTGGGAGCGGTGCGATTACCATCCGGCACGGGGGCAGCACAAACACTCCTTTTACCATCGGAAATGCGGCGGCGAATGGCACTGCAGGAGCGATTAGCAGTGGCTCTTATATGATTGAGCCGCTGTTTCGGGTGCCGGTGCCTCCGGGCACCTACACCAGGGGCAATATTCAAATTATTACCCCCTCGCCTGCACCCTCGCCTGCACCCTCGTCGGTGCCGGTGCCGGTGCCGGTGCCGCTACCGCCCCCAGCAATACCGGAGCCGGTGCCGGTGCTTCCCCCACCCGCTGAGCCGGCTGCTCTACTTTCCCCGCAAGAGGAGGGTGAGGTGGTCAGAAGTTTCGATCGCGGGATGCAGCCGGCAGAACTGGTGGTTGAAGAAGTTCCGCCGGTTCCGATTGACGAAGTTGTTTTTGGGCTGGAGAAGTATTTTACGGAGCAGTTTGAAAACTATCTCTGGAAATCCACCGGGCGAATCCGCCTGAAAACGGTGACAGAGATTCGCAATACCTTGCTGGAAATTGAGCGGGAAGCAGGCATTAAGCCCGCACTGCTGTATGTGAGCTTTATTCCTTCTAAGCCGGAGGCGGGCAAGGATGACAGCGATGAGCTGCAGCTGGTGATGGTGACGGGCGAAGGGAACCCGATTTTAAAGCGCGTACCGGGCGCGACGCGAGGCAAAGTCAGCCAAGTGGCGGCGGAATTTCGCCGGCAAGTGACGAATATCAGAGAGCTGCAGTCTGCGAAATATTTGCCATCGGCACAGCAACTTTACAAGTGGTTGGTGGCTCCTTTGGAAGCGGAGCTAGGGGAGAAAAAGATTGAGAATTTAGCGTTTATTATGGATGTGGGGTTGCGATCGCTGCCGGTGGCTGCCCTCCATGACGGGCAGCAGTTTTTGGTGGGGAAATACAGCGTCAGTCTGATGCCCAGCCTGAGCTTGACGGATACGCGCTATGTGGATGTGAGAACCCTGCAAATTTTGGCGATGGGTGCGGAGGAATTTCCTGACGCGAGCGATTTGCCGGCTGTGCCGGTGGAGCTGTCTGCGATTGCCGGTCGCTTGTGGGAGGGTGAGGCTTTCCTCAACCAAGCGTTCACGGCGGACAATCTCAAGTCGCAGCGGGAATCTTTTGGGTTTAGGATGGTGCACCTCGCCACACACGGCGAGTTTAGGTCGGGGGAGCCGAACAATTCGTACATTCAGCTGTTTAATACTAAAGTGCACATGGGGGATGAGCTGAGGAATTTGCAGCTGAGTTACCCGCCGGTGGAGTTATTGGTGCTGAGCGCCTGTCGCACCGCCTTGGGGGATGAGGGGGCGGAATTGGGGGAAAGCCGGTTTTGCCGTGCAGGCGGGGGTGAAGTCGGCGCTCGCCAGTCTGTGGTATGTTAGCGATATCGGAACCGTGGGGCTGATGAGTGAGTTTTACCGGCACCTGAGGAGTGCGCCCATCAAAGCTGAAGCTCTCAGACAGGCTCAACTGGCGATGATTGCCGGTCGCGTGCGCACGGAGGGAGGTCAGCTTTTCGGCACAGGGGAGCGCGGCGTACCGCTACCTCCGCAATTAGCCAAGTTGCCCAGCGAGACTTTCTCGCACCCCTATTACTGGGCGTCTTTTACCCTGATTGGCACTCCCTGGTAAGTCGTGGGGTGCGCGCTCTCGTGCGGCACACTTTCAAAGAACCGAAAGTGCCGGCGAGCGAGCTTTTCAGATAAAATTGTGAGAGAGAATAGAATATCTAAACTTATCAGGCGTTTGGAGGGGATAGAATGACACAAACCCCCGTGCAAAGTCAGCTATACGAGCGCGACTTTGGTCTGTGGGTAGCAGATACGGTTGCCAAGCTAAAAGCGGGAGAGTTCGACCGGCTAGACATGGAAAATCTGATTGAGGAGATTGAGGCGTTGGGAAAACGAGACCGGCGTGAATTGCAGAGTCGTTTGCGGGTGCTTCTCAGTCATCTGCTCAAGCGCTGCTATGTTTCCTCTTCGAGTGATTTTCGAGGATGGGAAATCACTGTACGGGAGCAGCGAAGCGAGTTGCATATTTTGCTAGAGCAGTCTCCCAGTCTCAAGCAATATCTCCTGGAAGTGTTTGACAGCTCATGGCAGTATGCTTTATCTGAGGTAAGGGAGGATTACCCCTCTGCGGAGTTGCCGGATATTTGCCCGTTCCCGCGCGATGCCGGTGCGCTCCTGTCACAGCGTTTCTGGGAAGAGTAATTGGGAATTAAAAGGAGTATGCTCTTCCGGACATTGGGACAGGCTTTCCGGCCTGTCCTGCGAGATATATCCGTAGGGCAGGCGTTCCCTCAGCCGGTTACGGTCTGCCCAAGGGAGCGCGGCGTACCTCTACCTCCGGAATTAGCCAAGTTTCCCAGCGAGACTTTCTCGCACCCCTATTACTGGGCGGCTTTTACCCTGATTGGCACTCCCTGGTAAGTCGTGGGGTGCGTGCTGAGTGCGCCACCCCACTTTCTCTGCTTTGGGCGTGCGGCGCTGTGCGGGGTAAAGCTTCACAATAAAGATGGATAGTAATTAGAGATTGAGTCATGGTTCAGACTACAGAGCATTTCTACATCGTCCGAGATGATGCAATCCTGGGCGGTGAGCCCATTATTCGAGGAACGCGCACGCCGGTGAGGGCTATTGTGGAAAGCTGGCGTCTGGGAATTGCGCCGGAAGAAATCCCGCAAGGTTTGCCCCATCTGACGCTGGCTCAGGTGTTCGATGCTTTGAGCTACTATTTGGATCACCAAAGTGAAATCAATAGCTACATCGAGCGCAACCGAATTCCAGAGGATCTGATTGACCCATTGGTTCGAGCCCTATGAATCGGATTTTTATTGGCCTCTATTTGGATGAGGATGTTAACGTTATACTAGCAGATTTGCTGAGAAATAGGGGGTTTGAAGCGCTCTCTGCCCGAGAGGCAGGTCAGCTAGGTAAAACTGATGAAGAACAGCTTGCTCACGCAATCAGTCAGGGGTTGACGTTGCTGACCCACAATCGCGTGGATTTTGAAGCATTGGCACAAGCTTATTTTGCAGCCAATCAAGAGCATTGCGGGATTATCTTTGCTGTTCGCCGTCCCGCCCAAGAAATCCTGCGAAGATTGTTAGTGATTTTAAATCAGGTCACGGTCGATGAGATGAAAAATCAGGTTCGCTATATTTAATCTAAGAAGCGAACGCCCCAAAGCGAGCGCCCCCTAACTGCGCTCGCCTCTGTCAAGATAGCCGGCAACTTCATGCAGCGCTCACCGGCACCCTCTGTGCCCGGTGGCGCTGCCTCATTCATCACACACCGGCACCCCCAAACCCGGCGGAATTCTTAATACCCCACCCCACTCCTGTCATTCTAGCAGCCAGCCAAATAGATCGCCGGCGGTCAGCTGTAGATCCCCAGCAAAAGAAGGCACGGGAAGTCGATCGGCAGGCCCCTCAAAAACTTCCAGCTGGTTCTGGGGAAGATAAACAAAAACCGTTCCCTCCTCCGGAACGATGAGCCAGCCCATTTGCGTTTCAAACTTCAAACCGTGCCGAATATTTTTGATAACTTTCGTTTGGCTTTGCTCCGGCGAGAGAATCTCAATTGTCCAATCGGGAGCCGCCAGGAAAATGTTGGCAACTGCGCCACTCTGATCGCGGGGAATTCTGTTCCAAACAAAAACGGACACATCAGGCACGAGCGAACGCCCGCCAAAGGTACACCGCAATTCGGGAAAAGCTCGCGCAATCCGCTGAGGTTTAAGAGCTGCGTTGATAGCAGCAGACAGCTCACCCTGAATAGCGCTGTGCTTTCCCTGTGGCATGGGTTTTTGAACAATCTGACCGTCAATATACTCGCTAGCCGGCTCGGTTTCTGGTAGCTTGAGAAACTCTGACAGCGTTAAAGTTTTAGAAGGAATCTGTACCATTTGCGTAGGCTCCAAAGAAGTCAGGCAAGGTGGGCGATGGCCGGCAGCGGCCCCCTGTTTGAGATTATAGATTAAGTTGATATGAACGCTATATTCGACAATTAATTACTGGCAAATAAAATGCAGGCTTGAATATCTTCCGCACAGAGACCTTCGTATTCTTCCAGGATTTCTGCAACGGTTGCGCCATGCGCGAGGAGGTTCAAGATATACTCAACGCTCAAACGGGTTCCTCTAATCACAGGTTTTCCTGCCATCACTTTCGGATTGAGGACAATTCGCTCCAGCAATTGTTGAGCTGTCATAGCTTTCATATTTGCCAAAATCTTCCTTTCTAGTTTAGCGCAGTTGGGCCGGCACTGCCGGCCACAACCTTACGATACCTAAAACTGCTCGCCCTAAGCCTTAAACTTCTCGGCAATCCGCTTCATCGCTTCTTCCACATTTTCCCGGCTGTTAAACGCGGAAATGCGAAAGTAACCCTCACCGGCAGCCCCAAACCCGGAACCGGGCGTTCCCACAACATTGCAGGCGTGCAGCAACTTATCAAAGAAATCCCAACTCGACAAACCGTTGGGCGTTTTCACCCACACATAAGGCGCATTAACACCACCATACACCGCCAAACCGGCAGCTGTCAACTCCTCCCGGATAATTTTAGCATTTTCCAGATAAAAACTGACCAGCGCCTTAACTTGCGCCCGCCCTTCTTCAGAGTACACCGCTTCAGCAGCCCGCTGCACGATATAAGACACCCCATTGAACTTGGTAGACTGGCGGCGGTTCCACAACTTCCACAGTTCCACATCCGAACCGTCAGAAGCTTTCGCCGTCAGCGTCTTCGGCACAACGGTGAGGGCGCAGCGAGTGCCGGTAAACCCTGCAGTCTTCGAGAAGGAGCGAAACTCAATCGCGCAATCCCGCGCCCCTTCAATCTCGTAAATAGAATGGGGGATGTCTGGCTCAGTAATGAACGCTTCGTAAGCCGCATCGAAGAAAATGATAGATCCATTCGCTTTGGCATAATCCACCCACGCCTTCAGGTGTTCCTTCGTCGCGGTCGCTCCCGTGGGGTTATTGGGGAAGCACAGGTAAATCAAATCGACTTTCTGGGTGGGGAGAGAAGCTGTGAAGTTGTTTTCCGCCGTCACCGGCAGATAAACCAAGCCCTCAAACTCGCCCTTTTCATTAGCAGCACCCGTATGCCCCGCCATCACGTTCGTGTCCACATACACCGGATAAACCGGGTCAGTAACGGCGATCGTGTTGTCATCGCCAAAGATGTCGAGAATGTTGCCGGTGTCGCACTTGGAACCGTCGGAGATAAAAATTTCGGAAGCGTCAATCTCGCACCCCCGCGCCTGGAAGTCGTGAGCCGCAATTTTCTCCCGCAACCAGGCGTAGCCTTGCTCTGGGCCATAACCTTTGAACGTAGCGCGGTCGCCCATTTCTTCCACCGCTTTAATCATCGCCGCACGGCAGGCTTCTGGCAATGGTTCCGTGACATCGCCAATGCCCAGCCGAATAATTTTGGCCTGAGGATTGGCCTCGGCGAAGGCGCTCACCCGGCGAGCAATTTCAGGAAACAGGTAGCCGGCTTTCAGCTTTAGGTAGTTCTCGTTAATCGTTGCCATGTTGAATCGTCACGAACGCCGTAAAACAGCTTATCTCAAATCGGGGCTTACAAACAAAGTCCCCTCCTTGGCGGACTGAAAGTCCGCTAAAACCCGCGCAGGCGGGTTTTGTCTGTATAGCTGCGGTTTTAACCGCCAAGCGTCTAAAGCGTCCTGCAAACCGAGCGCCCTTGTTCCACCGCTCGCCCATATCATTTTTTGGCGAGTTCAGCAACCGCTGCAGCCAGCTGCACCGGCTCCACCGGCTTGGTGACGTGCTTCTGGAAGCCGGCGGAAATAATCTGCTCCCGGTTAGCTTCTCCCGCATAAGCCGTCAGTGCGATTGCCGGTATTTGCCCCCCTCCCTCTGGGGCAAGAGCTCTTATTTTACGAATTAGCATGTAGCCATCCATTTCCGGCATGCCAATATCGCTGAGCAGCAAATCTGGTTTCCAGAGTGCGATTTCCTGCATCGCCGCCGGTGCGGAGGCGACAGCGCGCACTCGCGCCCCGTACTGTTCGAGTGTGAAAGCAATTAACTCGCGGGTGTCAGCCTCATCATCCACCACCAGCACCCGCACATTATCGAGCAGCCCGGGAGAATTTGCCTCTCCACTTTCCAGAGTTCCAGGCACTAGACAACCCGTGTTTTGTTCGAGCCGGGGTAGCGTCACAGTAAAAGTTGCCCCCAGCCCTTCTCCCGGACTTTCTGCTCTCACAGATCCGCCGTGAAGTTCTGCCACCTGGCGGACAATTGCCAGCCCCAAACCGAGCCCGCCATGCTTCCGCGTTGTCTTGCTGTCCGCTTGACGGAAATAATCAAAAACAAAGGGCAGAAAATCGGGGCTGATGCCCTTACCCGTATCGCTGACTTGGATTTGGGCGTGCCCGCCGGCAGCACCCAGCCGGATTTCCACCCGCCCCCCAGAAGGCGTGAACTTAATCGCATTCGTCAGCAAATTCCACACCACTTGCTGCAAGCGGTTCGGATCTGCAAAAACCTTGCAGCTGCTGGCACAGATCGCCGGCTGAATCTGAATCGATTTCGCCTCAGCCGCCAGACGCACCGTTTCGATCGCCGCCTTAACGATTACAGCCAAATCTACCGGACATAAATTCAAGCCCAGTTTGCCGCGAAGAATGCGCGAAACATCCAGCAAATCTTCAATCAGTTGCGACTGCAACTTCGCGTTGCGCTCAATCGTTTCCAGGGCGTGAGCGGTCTTCGCTTCATCAAACTTAAGGGTGCGCAGAAGTTTGACCCAGCCCAAAATGGGAGTCAGGGGCGTCCTCAATTCGTGGGAGAGGATGGCGAGAAACTCATCCTTAATCTGGTTGGCTGTTTCCGCTTCAGCGCGAGCCGCTCGCTCCAGTTTGAGCAGGCGTTCGCGCTCGGCTTCCATCTTCTTGCGCTCGCTGATGTCCGTTCCAGAAGCAGTAATTCCCACAATATTACCGTATTCGTCGCGCAGCGGCTCAACGGTCAGGTCGTAGTAAGAAAACTCTTGCTCTCGACTCGCTCGCAGCGCTACTTCCGCTCGCGTCCCAATACCAGTTTCCAGAACTCGCCGCTTAATGTCTATCAGGTGGGCTGCGTCTTCAGAATACGTGAGGTCAGCATCCGTCTTGCCTAAAATCTCGTTGGCGGCGTAGCCGAGCTTTGGATTGTAAACCCAGGTGTAGCGAAGGTCTCTGTCTTGATTGAAGACGACAATCGGTGAATTTTGCAGCGCGACAGCGAAGCGCTGCTCGCTGAGCCTGAGCGCCTCCTCCATGCGCACGCGGTGGGTGATGTCGCGGATTACAGCCAGTGAGCCGGTGTCACTGCCGGTTTCATCTTTCAGGACACTGGCTGATAGTTCGACACAGATTTTTTCTCCGCTGTTTTTCGTGTGAATCACCTCGCCGTGCCAAGTTCCCGTCTCCGCTAGAGAGTTCTGCGCCTCCCGCTCATCCTCTGGTTTTATCCAGCTGTACTCATAGCACTCTCGCAAAGACCGGCCCATAACCGCCTCCGACTTGCAGCTGTACAGCCGCTCCGCCCCCTTATTCCAATAAGTGATGCGCTTCTCCAAATCGATCGCCATAACCGCATCGCTCACTTGCGACAAAACATTGGCTTGGAACTTGATTTGTTCTTCGGCACGCTTGCGATATTTGAGGTCTCTAAAATAAATGGAAATCCCATCTCTGGAAGGATAGGCGTCCACTTCACACCACAGATTGAGTGGGGGGTAAAACTCTTCAAAGTGAGCCGGCACCCCCGTCGCCATCGCTTGGCAATAGTTTTTATAAAACGCTGTGCCAACCGCCTCTGGAAACACCTCCCACAGGTTTTGCCCCAGAAGTTCTGTTGCTGGTTTTTGCAAAATTTGCGCCCCTTGCTGATTGACGTAGGTGAACCGCCACTCTTTGTCCACGGCAAAGAAGGCATCAGTAATGCTTTCCAGAATATTTGATATCCGCTTGTTCGCCTCTCGCAGCGCCTCCTTCTCCCCCTTGCGGTGGGTGATATCCATGACAGTTCCCAGCATCCGCACCGGCTTGCCGGTTGGGTCACAGAAAACCCGGCCTTTAGTTTTTATCCAGCGGATGTTACCGTCAGGCAAAACAAGGCGAAATTCTTCTTCGCACTCCGCCCCCTCCTCAATCGCGCGGGCGAACGCTAGAGCGATTGATTTGCGGTCTTTTGGATAAACCCACTCCAGCAAAGCTTCAGCGGTTCCCCCAAAGTTTTCCAAGCTGCGGCCAAATATCTGTCCGCCGTTTTCCGACAAAATCACTCTATTTGTGAGAATATCCCAGTCCCAGTAACCCAGCCCGGCGACTGACAGCGCTAACCTCAATCGCTCCTCACTCTCTTTGAGCGCAACTTCTGCCCGCTTGCGGTGGGTGATGTCTTGGAAATAAGCCAAAATCCCCTCAGGGGACGGATAGAGGCGGATTGCAAACCACTTGTTGAAAGGGGCGAAAAACTCCTCACACTCAAGGGTGACTGGCTCTGCTAAAACTTGCTGGCACTGGATATAATAGTGAGAGTCGGGGGCGGCGGGAAACACCTCCCACATATTCCTGTCGGTCAGCTCGGATTGCGTTTTTTCTAGCAGCTCCTCTGCCTTGCGGTTCGCGCCGGTGCAGCGCCCCGATCTGTCAAAACTCACAAAAGCATCGCTAATGCTTTCCAGAATGTTGGCGAGCCGCTCTCGCTCTTTCTGGGCTTCAGCGCCTGCCGCTGGCTCTGGCGCGAGTAACTGGGCGCTTTCTAACTCTGGCTTCATGGTGTGGGTGATGTCCTTTTCTATTCCAACAATTATATACACCTCTTTCTTTTCGTTCCGCCCGCAGCTCCTCAATCAAAGAAGTGCCCGCTCGTTCGGCGACAGCGCGTTCGTTTAAGAAGGGATTGACGGTTGGGGGGAGGAGTAAGGGCGAACGGCTGTTCGGCTGTTCGCTCCTACTTTTCTGGAGACAGTCCCAGTCACTGTCAGGTTGGCCCAGAAAGCTCAGCAATATCCTGCTTTTGGGTAGCTGGCATTTCTCAGCGTTATCTTTCTAAAGATAGATATTATCACAAATCGCCTTGAGAAAGGCTGCCGAGTGGCTTGAATTTTTTTAAAGAATCGCCGCACCCGCCAGAAAGTGCGCACCCCTCTCTCTCTTAACGTCTAAATGCGCTTCCTGCCCCAGCTGAAAATTGCTGCCTTACAAGAGAAGCAAAAGGTAAGCGCCCCTGCAAAGCAGTCAAGAAAGATTTGCAGATGCTGCCGGTGAGCGTCTATTTAAAATTTGGCCACCGGCAGCTCGTGGCTGGCAGCGCACCGCAAACTCCTTATGCGGAGTCATTTAAACCGGAAGTGAACCAGTACGAATTATTCCAAAAATAGGAGAATCTCCAGTGAGAGGCTACCCGTGTTTTGGCTGTTAGCTTCAATATTTTGATTGAAAAAAACTTGAGATATCTCACCCGTCTCAAGATTCGGTGGCCGAGCCACCGGCCCCTCAGTTGCCGGCTCTCGCCCGGCAAGCATTACAAGGCATGCAAAACTCTTGCGCTCTGGAGAGAGGGTGAGAAAAAACGGAACCCCAAGCCCTGCCGTTTCCTCTATTTACAAAACCCCGACGCACTGGCAAAGGCTGGGACAGCACTCTCCTCGCGCTCTCATTTGACACCCGTGCGAAATTGAGTCAAAATAGAGACATCCTTGAGAAGGAGTAATTTTTGGTCCGGGGCATAAAAAAGACTGTGCGAGGGGAGCGCGTTTGAGAAATACAGGATTTTTTATAAGGTTTAAATCTGCCCATCAGCAAGCTGTTCAGTTCCCCACGCCTTCCCCAAAGAAGACATCAAAAAGTGTGCGAGTCAAATGTTAGCTCAACGAATCTTAACTTTTCTGGCCAGCTGCCTGCTAGTCGTCCTGGCGCACACGACTCTGGACTGCTCACCGGCACCCGCCGTCTCCGCTGTGAAGCCCCCAGAGGTGCGGGTGCCGGCTGCCCCGATGGCCACCACAGCGCCTCCAGAAGCATCTTCCCCTTCTCTTCTTCTCCCCCCTCTCCCCCCTTGGGAGAGGGGGGCACAGGGGGTGAGGGCGAAGTATCTCCCCCCTCTCCCCCCTTGGGAGAGGGGGGCACAGGGGGTGAGGGCGTCGGCAGATGCCACCCCCGGAATGGTGGGCGACACCCTGCACCAAGGAATGCTCAATAAAGCTACGGGATACATCCAGGAATTAAAAGGAAGAGAATTTTCGCAATATATTGGAGAAACAGTCCCTCAGACCGCAATAACGCCGGAAAGCATCCAAAATACCCTCAGGGAGCTCGCCCGCCAAACCGGGACAAAGCCGGCTGTGATCTATGCCTTCGCACTCCCCGACGGACTGGAGCTGCTGCTGTTCACCCCAGAGGGCAAAGCCCAGAGCCTGAGCGTGCCGGCGGCTGACAAAGCCACCTTGCTCGCCGCCGTTAAAGAGTTCAGAAGTCAAATCACAAACCCCCGCCTGCGGGACAGCAACAGCTATTTAGCCCCCGCGAAGCAACTGTATGACTGGCTGGTTGCGCCATTGGAAGCCCAGCTGCAAGCGCAAGGCACCGACACGCTGCTGTTTGCGATGGATGTGGGGTTGCGAAGTCTGCCGGTGGCTGCCCTGCACGACGGCCAAAAGTTTCTGGTAGAAAAGTACGCTCTCGGGATGATTCCCTGCTTCAGTTTGACCGACACTCACTACGCTTCCCTCAAGAACGCTCCAGTCTTGGCGATGGGGGCGTCGCAATTTTCCGAGCTTGCGCCCTTGCCGGCAGTGCCGGTGGAAATTCAGACGATTGCCGGCAAGCTGTGGCGGGGAAAAGCATTTCTCAACCAGGACTTCACCCTGGACAATCTCAACGCGCAGCGCCAAAAGTCACCGTATCCAATTGTTCACCTCGCCACCCATGCAGAATTCCTGCCCGGACAGCCGGCCAACTCCTTCATTCAGCTGTGGGACAGCAAGCTGCGCCTCGACCAGCTCAAACAGCTGCGGTTGAGTGACCCAAAGGTAGAATTGCTGGTGCTGAGCGCCTGTCGCACAGCAGTGGGAGATCGTTCGGCGGAGTTGGGCTTTGCCGGTTTGGCGGTCTACAGCGGAGCCAAGTCCGCCCTGGCCAGTCTATGGTACGTCAGCGATGAGGGCACCCTCGGGCTGATGACCGAGTTTTACCGGCAGCTCAAGGGTGCTAACATCAAAGCCGAAGCCCTCAGGCAGGCCCAGCTCACCGCCCTGCGCGGGCAACTGCGCCTGGAAAACGGCACCCTCACCGGCTCTACCGGCAAAGTGCCCCTCCCTCCAGAACTGGCGCGACTTGGCAACCGGACTCTCTCCCACCCCTACTACTGGGCCGGCTTCGTTATGATTGGCAGCCCTTGGTGAGTGGGAGCCGGCGGCACGATACGGATCAGCGCGGACACAGTGCCCGCCTCGTTCCCAGGCTGTAGGGGCGGGCCCCCGTGCCCGCCCCGGAGCGAGAGTGCCACTCTCCCCCACTTAAGTAGTTTCCGCATTTGCGGTGCGAGCTTTTGGCTGTAAGCTGATATCGGGGATTTAATTTTTTTTATATTTTTCTCATGCCCTGCCCGAGGCAAGGAACTCTTTCAGCGTCCAATCTTGAACCGCACTCAGTTCTTGGTTAAAAGACCGAGCCGAATCTCGCCTCAGGTTTACCCTATGTTATAGCAATAGACAGTCAGTGTAAGGACATCATCGACAGGCGAGACGCCTGTCCTACGAGGGATAGGCGTAGGGCAGGCGTCTCGCCTGCCCTCAAGGTTCTCAGCGTCAGGGTTGCCGAGTTTTGTTGAGCGCTGGATATATAGAGGGCGAATGGTGAGTAAAATATAAAATCGAAAAGCCAAAATGGGTTCGCCCCTAACCCGCCAGCAAGTTGCGGAGGAAAATGGGACAATGGCTCTCAAAGACGAGTGGCAAGAGCAGCGCGCACAGCGCCGGCAAGAAATAACTCAGCGCCAGCAACAAGTTCGCCACAGCTTAGCCGAAAAGCGAAAACAGCGGAGGGGCGTGTCCGCACTCGCCCCGGCGCTGCTAAACATTGGCGAACAGAGTCCAGTTGGGGAGGGTGTCTCCCCAGAGGGTGAAATTCCCGATCGAGAGGCTCAAAACCGGCTCTCGCTGGCGCAGCAGTTTTACCCGAAATTGAAAAAGCACACGCAGGCATTTTTGTCAAGCACCGGCAGGGAGCGTCAAGCCAGAGCCAGACAGCTCGCCGCACGCCTAGATCAATATGTCGGCGAGCTACAGCAGGAAACTCGGCAGTTTTTAGCGCTGACGGCCACAGAAAGATCCCAGATGCGCTCATCGCTCGCCAAAGATTTGCGCGACTTTCACAAAACACTGACTGTAACCGTTGCCCGACTGCGCAAGTCGATTCAGTCTGAGCAGCGATTGACTCGGGAAAAGCTGGCAGAAGATTTGGCTAGTTATGTAGAGTCGCTGCGCGTAAGCCAGCGCAGCTTCCTGCAACATTTGAAATTGGCAAGAGCGGAGCGGGCCCAAAAGCTGCAGCAATCCTTGCAGCAAACCCGAGCCGAACGCACCGCATCAATGCGGGCCCTATACCAGAGCTTTGCCAGCTTTCGGGCGCAATTGCGGGAGTATCGCGCCAACCTGCGCCAGTCGGTGTGGGGGACGCCCGCACCCGAGCCGCAACCCGCCGCCAGCGCCACAACCGAAATAGCGCCAACAGCAGCCGGCGAGCCGGAAGCCGTCCTTGCGGTTTCGCTCGCCGACGAGCAACAAGTTTACGATTACATCCAGCGGTGTGAGGTTGTTCGCGTGGCGGACATTGAGGCAACTTTGGGGCTCAACCGCGTGCAGGCGGTGGACATTCTCAACTCGCTCCTGACAAAAGGTTTGATTGTTCACGGCGACCGCACTTACACTGTCGGGCAGGAAGTCAGCGAGTAGGGGCGAACAATCCTTATGCAGGGGCGAACAATCCTTATGTGGGGGCGAACAATCCTTATGCAGGGGCGAACAATCCTTATGTGGGGGCGAACAATCCTTCTGCAGGGGCGAACAATCCTTATGCGGGGGCGAACAATCCTTATGCGGGGGCGAACAATCTTTATGCGGGGGCTAGACCGAAGGCCAGTAGGGGCTCTCAGCCGGCTCGCCCCCACTCACTCTTAAATCTAAAATCTCAATCTTAAATCGATATGTCCACTGTGCTGCAAGTGCGTCGCAAAGGGTTTGTCAACACGCCGGCAGTTGAGCGAATAGCGGTGCGCTCCCTGCGCTACCTGCAATCTGGCTTTTCCGTCCACCTGCGCGGACCTGCCGGCACCGGCAAAACCACCCTGGCGCTGCACTTGGCCGACTTGCTGGGGCGTCCGGTGCTGCTGGTGTTTGGCGACGACGAGCTGAAAACCTCCGACCTGATTGGCAAGGATGCCGGTTACAGCCGCAAAAAAGTCGTCGATAACTACATTCACACCGTTGTCAAAATCGAGGACGAACTCAAACAAAACTGGGTCGATTCCCGACTCACCCTCGCCGCCAAGGAAGGGTACACCCTAGTTTACGACGAGTTCAACCGCTCTCGCCCAGAAATGAATAACGTCCTGCTCTCGGCGCTGGAAGAGAAACTCCTCGTCCTCCCGACAAGCGGTACCCGGTCGGAATACATCCGCGTTCACCCGGACTTCCGCGCTATTTTAACCTCAAATCCGGAAGAGTACAGCGGCGTGCACAGCGCTCAGGACGCTTTGATGGACAGGGTGGTGACCGTCAGTATGCCGGAACCGGACGAAAAGACGCAAACCGAGATTTTGGTGCAAAAAACCGGCATCGACCAAAATAACGCCCTTTCGATAGTTCAGCTGGTGAAAGCGTTTCGACTCAAAGCCAGCACCGAAAAGTCTTCTGGCTTGCGGTCTTGTTTGACGATTGCCAAAGTGTGCCACGACCACGGGATTTCGGTGACAGAAGACAGTGACGATTTTCGGGATATTTGTGCTGACGTGCTGCTGTCTCGCACTTCCTTGAGTGCCGGTGTTGCCATAAAAATTCTATCACAAGTTTTGCACAAGAGGAAGTCCTGGCATTTGAGAGAAAAAGCGGCTGCCGGTGCGAATGGCCACTCCCCCCTGCGGGATAGCGCAGCAGTTGCAGAACCGCCCATCGCCTCTGCAAGCGGGGGAGAATCGCTGACCCCGAACGGTGCGTTCGTGTCTTGGGAGCGGGAAGTATACGCCTGTTTGCGGCAGTCTGGGGGAGCGAAGATTTCTCAGATAGAGGCGGCATTGGGGATAAATCGGGTTCAGACTGCGGACGCTCTGCGAGCGCTGATTAAAAAGGGCGCAGTCATCCAGCGGTCTGACCGCAGTTTTGCGGTTAAGGAAGAGAATCAATCCTGACTGCACACCGAGGGCAGTGAAAACCGGCCCTCTGTCGGGGGGATGGCTTTTCGCCGGTGTCCTTAGGGGAAAACTCTTGTAGAAACCGAATTTATCCGCTCTCAAAAACAAAAGTCGCTACCGGACTTGATATAATTCACGTAGCTGTGGCGCTAGCAGGTTAAGAGTTTGCAAGCACAAGTGCGTGCGCTCAAAGTAGGGGCTTTCCGGCGGTTCGCCTCTGCGGTGCGGGCAAGCCGGCAGCAGCTGAGCTGTCAAAGGGATTTTACATGAGATTAGCGATGAAGAATCTAGAAACAAAAATCGATTCCCCAAAAATCGATTCCCCAAAAATCGATTCCCCAAAAATCGATTCCCCCCAACCCCTGCTGTCCCCCCAACCCCTGTTGGATAGCGCGGATCCCAACTCGAAAATCTGCGAGTGCCCCTACTGCGAGGGCACCGGCAAAGACCGTTTCAGGATCATGTCCCCCCTCTCGACTTGCCCCGTCTGTCACGGGCGCGGATCTCACCGGCTCTTTTTTCCCACCGTGCGCTGCGCCTACTGTCGGGGCACAGGGGTTTCCCCGATTGGTGCCAGGAATCCCTGTCTCGCCTGTAGCGGTAAGGGATTCCATTTCCAGCCGCGCTTGTTGGATGAGAGCAAGAGTCGCCCCCAACTGTGCCCCGACTGCGCCGGCACCGGCACGAAGCGAACCAACGGTTTCTATTGCTATCCCTGTCGCGGTACAGGACTTAAGCGATTGTTTTAGATTTTGCTGGTTGCTGGGCAATGCTTCACCCTCACCCCCCTAACCCCAGACGCGATAAATCGCGTCTCTACAAGAGCAGGAGAGGGGGGAAAAACTAAAACTAAAAATTTTCTCGTTTTCTCGTTCCGGGGGCAGTCTCCGTCGGTAGCCGGCGGCGTAGGGGCGGCCACGCACGGGGCTACAGCTCCCCAAAGCGGAACCGCTCATTCCAGCAAGGCGCTCGCCCTTCATCCCTGAAGTGCTACGCACCACACCTGCTCTCGCCGCACGCCTCGCACCCCTAAAATCTTGTAAATTGCTCCTTTAATTTTACTGAGCAACTATCTCTGTATTCCTTCTTCTTGGCGTTCTTGGCGTCTTGGCGGTTCATTTTAAAATAAAATGAATCATACGTTGCATTCGTGTTGTGCGGAGCTTTTACCCAACCCCAATGACCGCTCAATATTCTAGCACAAAAGATTGCAAATTTGCTGGCTGGGGAGAGGGAGCGGGCACCGGCACGTTTCCGGATGCCGGTGGGTTTTCCCCCTGCTGCTGGATGCTGTTTGTCTGCGAGGCAAGTTGATTTTCAAGAACGGCAAGGCGCTGGTAAATCTGCTGCCGGCGCTGTTCCATCATGTCCAGCTCCTGTTGCAATCGTTTTTTTTCAATGAGCAGCTTGTAGATATCAACGCCGGCTGTCAGTTCAGACTTCTGACGCGGCATGGTGCTAAATTTGGGGAGAGTTCTTCCGCTGGATAGCCGGTGGGACATGGGGGCTATGAATTGTGAGTGACTGCCTATATTTTATATTATATCCGGTTGCATCGAATTTGTAAAGTTGTAGGTCATTGGGCATTGGGGCAGTGGGCGATGGGGCATTGGCAGCTGAATTGCGGTTAATTAACCCGACAGGATAACAGTTCTCGATCCCGGACTTTGGCCCGGGATCGAGTTGCGAAGGAGTTTCCTTCAGTTTAGTGATGCCGGACTGGTGCGATCTCACCACTGCGGAGGTGCCGCAAGGATTGCCAGTGCGGCGGCGGCGGGCAGTGGCTTAGAGAAAAAATATCCCTGACCGTATTCGCAGCCGAGAGCCCGGAGCTGTGCCAGCTGCTCTTTTGTTTCCACGCCTTCGGCGACCGCATCCATGCCCAGACTGTGAGCCAGCATGACGCAGGTTCGGACAATCTCGGTGCTATCGCCCTCAACGCCGGTGCGGTTGACGAAGGTGCGGTCAATCTTCAGCGTGTTGATCGGAAATCGGTGCAGGTAACTCAAGGATGAATAGCCGGTGCCGAAGTCATCGAGACACAGTTGAATATTCCGAGCTCTGAGTTGCGACAGCATCTGGGCAGCGGATTCGGTATTGTCCACGAGCGCGCTTTCGGTGATTTCCAGCTTCAAGCTGCCGGCATGCAAGCCGGTTTCCGAGAGAATTTGGTCGATTTGTTCCACCAGATCCAGTTGCAAAAACTGCTTGCCGGAGAGGTTGACGCTCACCGTCAGTGTCGCAGGGGCAGGCCCCCGTGCCGGCCCATCTGCGCTGTGCCCCCCCTGCTGCCACCGGCGCAGCTGCCAGCAAGCTTCCCGGAGCACCCAGGCTCCCAGGGGGAGGATGAGGCCGGTTTCTTCTGCCAGGGGGATGAACTCGGAGGGCGAGACAAAGCCGCGCTGTGGGTGCTGCCAGCGCACCAGCGCCTCGAAACCGACAATCCGAAGATCGGTCAGGGACACAATAGGCTGGTAGTAAAGCTGAAGCTCTTGGCGTTCGATGGCCCGCCGCAAGTCATTTTCCAATTGCAACTGCGCCACAGCCCGCTCGCGCATGGCCTTGTCAAACACCGCATAGCGGGCTTTGCCCCGCGCCTTGGCGTGGTACATGGCAATGTCCGCATCGCGCAGGAAGTCTCCCGGGCCGGAGGAAAGATATTCCCTGGCCCAAGAATGAATTCCGCCTTCGGCAACAGCGATGCCAATGCTAGCCGTGATGAATACCTCGTGTCCGTCGAGGTTGAAAGGAGCCAGAAGTTCTTTGTGGAGAAGCTCAGTTAAGCGGGTGGCGTCGCTGGAGGTGCGGATGCCTTCCAGGAGGATGACGAAATGGTCTCCCCCCAGACGCGCTACAAGATAATTATGAATTATGAATTTGGAATTTTCAAGGAATTTAGAATTGCTGAAGAACGTCTGGAGGCGGTGAGCGAAGGCAATCAGCAGCTGGTCGCCGACGGTGTGCCCCAGGCTGTCGTTAATCGTTTTAAAGCGATCGAGATCCAGGAAAAGGACGGCAAACCCGCAATCCGCTTTCTCTTTGGCCCGCGCCACTGCCTGCCCCAGCCGAGCCATCAGCAGCGCCCGGTTGGCCAAGCCGGTGAGGGTGTCGTGAAAGGCACTGTAGATTAATTCTTCTTCCGTGATTTTCCGGTCAGTGATATCGGTTTGGACGCCGATAAAGTGAGTCAGCTGACCCCGCTCGCTGTGCACCGGCGAAATGTGCAGTTCATTCCAAAACACCGTGCCATCTTTGCGGTAGTTGCGCAAAACCACCGTGCAGTCTTTTCGCCCCCCAATCGCCGCCCGCAATTTCTTTAACCCGGGTTGGTCTGTGTCAGAGCCTTGCAGGAACCGCAAGTTGCGCCCGATTGCTTCAGCCGCCGCGTAACCCGTCAATTTCTCAAAACTGGGGTTGACGTAAACGACTGGGTTGTTTGGCTTCTGGGCGTCAGTGATCGTGATGCCGTTGCTGCTGGCGGCAATGGCTCGCTCGAACAGGCGCAAGCGCTCCTCCTGGTGCACGCGGCTGGTGATGTCGCGGGAGTTGACCACAACGCCAGCGATAGCGGAATCGTCAAGCCGGTTGCTGCCCACCGCCTCCAAACACACCCAAGAACCGTCCGCGTGGCGATAGCGAAACTCCACCTTCACCGCTGCGCCCGGTTCTTGGATTGCCTTGGCAAACGCAATCTTGACTGCTGGTGCGTCTTCCGGATGGACGCAATCGAAGAGGTTTTTGCCGATTAACTGTTGGGGGGCGTACCCCAAAATTCGCTCTCCCGACGGACTTTGATAGCGGACGGTTCCGCCGGCATCGAGAACGGTAATAATATCTGAGGAGTTTTGCACTAGGGAGCGGAAACGCTCCTCACTTTTAGCGAGCGCCTCAACGGCTTTTTTCCGTCCGTCTATATTGACGGCGCTAAAATAGACGCCGCTCACGTCTCCCCGCTCGTCAAACACTGGATTGTAGCTGACTTCAAACCAGTGGCTTGACTTGCTAATTCCTTTTATATTCCGCTCTGTTCTGATAGACTGACCTCGCAGAGCTAGGCTTAAATGTCTGTTAAAACACTCTAAGCTCTCGGAAGACACGTATTCATAAATAGATTCTCCTTCCTGAAGAGATTTACCCCAAATCAGTTTGGCACCATCACTCGCTGTTCTGTTAAAGGCTTGAATCTTATAATTGCGGTCTATCAGCAATATGCACTGGAGGCTGCTATTAAAAATAGCTCTGACGTTGGCTTCCGATTTTTTCAGGGCTGCCTCAGCCTGTACGCGGGAGGTGACATCAATCCCAACGAGAAACGCTGCCTCCCCCCGATTGGACTTCTGCGCCACCATCAGATAGTTCCGCACCTCGCCACCCACTTGTGCCGGCAGCTCGTGGCTGGCTTCGCTGGCGGAACTGGCAAAAAACTGGCGCACAAATTCGCAAAATTCTGGGCTGGCTCCGAGAAACCCAATGTTCTGGCCGACAAAGGCTGCGGGAGGCAAGCCGTAAAGGGCAGCTAAATGCCTGTTCACCCCCAGGTAGCGCAAATCTGAGCCAATCCAAGAAACAATTCCGGGCACGGCATCCAAAATAGTCTGGAGCTGATCCTTCGCCTGCAGGAGCGCCTCTTGTTGCCAGAGAAACTCTGTTATGTCCCTGAGGACGACCTGTGAGGCAGGTTGCCCCCGATAGTTGATGGCTGCACTGGCTATCTCGACGATTTTAGAGTTTATCTTCTGGATTTTAGAGTGGAGATTGGGGATAAAATCTGAAACGGGCAAGCCGGTGAGTTCCGAGCTGGCGGTGGCACCAAGCAGTTTGGCACCGGCAGGATTGATGTAGACCAATTGGCCTTGCTGGCAGACGAGCGTCGCGTCGGGAGAGAGTTCTACCAGCTGGCGATAGCGCTCCTCGCTTTCACAGAGCGACGCAAGGGCGAGTACGCGCTCCGTGATCTCGCAGAACGTGCCCAAGAGGGCTGGCTCATTATTGAAAATCAGCGGCTGCAGCGACACGGCAACCCAGAAGGGGGTGCCGTCCGCTTTCTTGACGCGCAACTCCCAGTTGCGAACAGCCCCATCCCGCTTCAGCGCCTCCAGCAGAAGCCGCCGCTCAGCCGGCTCCCAGTAGAAGTCCGGTTTCGGGCGTCCAATCAATTCCGGGGAGGAAAGCCCGAAGGTTTGGCCAAATAGCTCGTTTGCGTACAAGACTGTCCCGTCCGCCAGACGGCTGATCGCCACCGGCACCGGCATCAATTCTACGACGGTACACGCGCAGGGCAGCTCGCACCCCCTGCATCGATCCTCCCGCCCAGTTGCCTGTGCTGCCGGCATTGCTCCTGCGCCACGGCTCTCGCTCATTGGTTGTGCCAGTTGTAAGTTTATCTGTCTCACTTGCCTCCTTGCGCGACCCTTAGGGCCGGCCCGATAGGTCAGGTATCTGTGGGTCTGAACGAATTGCAAACCCCCGAGTTCAACGCTCGCTTTTAACATGTTGTGAGTAATTTTAGTCTTTTCTCCAGCAATATTAAAAAAAACTTAAACTTTCTTAAAGTTTAAATTAAAAGTTTGTTGCAATCAAGCTTGTATAAATTTTTCTTAAAAATACCAGGTATAGGACAGCTATATGTAAGGGGCGGGGTGCGGCTGGAAGCTGAGGGAGGGTATGGGGCATGGGGCATGGGGCATAGGGCACCGGGCACCGGGCACCGGGCACCGGGCATAGGGCATGGGCATGGCCCATTGAGCCAAACAATCAATCCAAAATCCAAAATCCGGGCATCCAAAATCCTTGCATCCCCAATGCGATGATGCCCAATCCCCAATCCCCAATGACACTTGCCATAAACCCTTACTTTGAGCGCACAATTGTCCTGATACGATCTGTACAGAGCTAAAAGATGCTGGAATCTTATCGCAAACACGTTGCTGAGCGGGCGGAGCTGGGCATTCCGCCGCTGCCGCTTTCTGCTGGGCAGACATCCGAGCTGTGTGAGCTGCTGAAAAACCCACCGGCTCTTGAAGAAGAGACGCTGTTGCACTTGCTGCGGGATCGTGTCCCGCCAGGCGTGGATCAAGCCGCCTACGTCAAAGCCGGTTTTCTCACTGCTGTCGCCAATGGCGTTACCCACTGCCCCCTAATTTCTCCCCAGGATGCCGTGGAACTCCTGGGCACAATGGCCGGTGGCTACAACGTCCAGTCCCTGATTGAGCTGCTCAAGTCGAGCGACCCTTCTATAGCCGCCTCAGCAGCAGCAGCCCTGAGCAAAACCCTGCTGGTGTTTGACGCCTTCCACGATGTCCTTAACTTGTCGGATACCAACCCCTACGCCAAGCAGGTGATTGACTCCTGGGCGGCTGCAGAGTGGTTCACCCGCCGCCCCAAACTGCCGGAAGCCATCACCGTCACGGTATTTAAAGTTCCGGGAGAGACAAACACCGATGACTTGTCACCGGCAACCCACGCCCCCACCCGCCCCGACATTCCGCTGCACGCCTTGGCCATGCTGGAAACCCGCATGCCCGGGGCGCTGCAAACCATCGCCCAGCTCAAGGAAAAAGGCCATCCCGTGGCCTATGTGGGCGATGTGGTCGGCACCGGCTCCTCGCGCAAGTCGGCAATTAACTCCGTCCTCTGGCACATCGGGCAGGATATCCCCTGCGTGCCCAACAAGCGGTCTGGGGGCTACATTTTGGGCAGTACGATCGCCCCGATCTTCTTCAACACCGCCGAAGATGCCGGTGCTCTCCCCATCCAGTGCGATGTCACCACGATGGAAACCGGCATGGCAATTACCATCTATCCTTATAAAGGTGAAATCACTAACGAAGCTGGGGAAGTCATCTCCACCTTCACCCTCAAACCGGACACCATTTTTGACGAAGTGCGTGCCGGCGGGCGGATTCCCCTGCTGATCGGGCGAGCGCTGACCGACAAAACCCGCCAAGCCCTCGGTTTAGAGCCGAGCGCCACTTTTATTCGTCCCCAACCGCCGGCAGATACCGGCAAAGGCTACACCCTGGCTCAGAAAATGGTCGGGAAAGCTTGCGGGCTTCCTGGCGTGCGCCCGGGAAGTTCTTGCGAGCCGGTGATGACTACTGTCGGCTCTCAGGATACCACGGGCCCGATGACGCGGGACGAACTCAAAGAACTCGCCTGTCTGGGATTCAGCGCCGACTTGGTGATGCAGAGTTTTTGCCACACGGCTGCTTATCCCAAGCCGGTGGATATTAAAGTTCACCACGAACTTCCTGACTTTTTTGCCTCTCGCGCCGGTGTGGCTTTGCGCCCTGGGGATGGGATTATCCACTCTTGGCTTAACCGGATGCTGTTGCCAGATACAGTGGGAACTGGTGGGGACTCGCACACTCGTTTTCCGCTGGGGATTTCTTTCCCAGCCGGTTCGGGGCTGGTGGCGTTTGCTGCTGCTTTGGGGGTGATGCCGCTGGATATGCCGGAATCGGTGTTAGTGCGGTTTAAGGGTGAGTTGCAACCGGGCATTACGCTGCGGGATATTGTGAATGCGATTCCCTATGTGGCGATTCAGAAAGGTTTGATGACGGTGGAGAAGAAGAATAAGAAGAATGTCTTCGCCGGTCGGATTTTGGAGATTGAGGGTTTGCCCGATTTGAAGGTTGAGCAAGCTTTTGAACTGACGGATGCGACGGCTGAGCGCTCTTGTGCCGGCTGCACGATTAAGTTGGGTGTGGAGACGGTTGCGGAGTATTTGCGGTCGAATGTGGCGCTGCTGACAAATATGGTGGCGCGGGGATATCAGGACGCTCGCACTATCATGCGCCGCGTGGCGAAGATGGAGGAGTGGCTGGCGAATCCTGTGCTGCTGGAAGCTGATGCGGATGCGGAGTATGCAGAGGTTATTGAGATTGATTTGAGTGAAATTAAGGAGCCGATTGTTGCGGCTCCGAATGACCCGGATAATGTGAAGTTGCTGTCGGAGGTGGCGGGCGATCGCATTGATGAGGTGTTTGTCGGCTCTTGCATGACGAATATCGGTCACTACCGGGCGACTGGAAAGGTGCTGGAAGGTGAGCCGCCGGTGAGTGTGCGCTTGTGGATTTGCCCTCCGACGCGGATGGATGAACACCAGCTGAAGATGGAGGGTTTCTACGCGATTTTTGGGGCTGCCGGTGCGCGTACAGAGGTTCCCGGTTGCAGTTTGTGCATGGGGAATCAGGCGCGTGTGGAAGATGGCGTGACGGTGTTTTCTACTTCGACGCGCAATTTCAATAACCGCATGGGCAAGGATGCGCGAGTTTATCTCGGTTCTGCTGAGTTGGCGGCGGTTTGTGCGCTGTTGGGTCGGGTTCCTACGGTACAGGAATATATCGATGTTGTGGGGAAGAAGATTGAGCCTTTGGCTGGGGATTTGTACCGGTATTTGAATTTTGACCAGATTGCCGGTTTTGAGGATGAAGGTCGTGTGGTGCCGGTGGATCAAATGCCCCGAATTGAGGATATTTTGGGGATGCCGGCTGCTGCGCGATAGTGCCTGATGCCGGTGGTTTAGACACGACTTTGCGGCAGAATTTATTCTGCCGCCACACAAACGAAGCCCGCCGGTGCGGGCTTTTTTTTGTTAAACTAGAGCAGGATTGAGTGAAAAGAGGTAATTATGTCTCAGCAGGATTTAAGGAGTCAGCCACATATAAGTGAGCCGATAGAACAGCTCCTTCGTGAGATTTACCAAACGCCTAAAGAATACTGGCCCAATTTACTTCAGATGATTCGCCTGTTTCGTGAGAGTGTCACCATGAAGCAGGCACAATCTGATGCTTGGGCAAAAGCGATGGACGAACTTAAGAACCCTGACCCTGTGAAGAGAGCAGAGCGGCAGAAAGCTCTGAGCGAACTGCTGCGCTCGTGGCGAGAGGAGGGAGATGAAGAGGAGCAAAAAGAGACGGGGAAAGTTCTCCGTCAGGCATTTGATGACTTGTCTCCCCAACCTCAATCCAACGTCCAGTCAGATTTTGAAGGTGTCCCTGAGTCGGCAGATTTAGCAGTTTAGGAATCCATCCTACCATGAGTAGAATAGTATTGCTGGATTCGGGACCTTTGGGAATGGTGACAAATCCCAAATTATCGCCCCTATCTGAGGGAGTGAAAAGGAAACCTTAAATGCCAGTCATTTCTCTGTTCTACGGAATTATCATTCGCATGTTCTACAACGACCATGCGCCACCTCATTTCCACGCCCTTTATGGCGAGTACGAGTTGATTGTCGGCATTTCACCCATTACCATCATATAAGGAACGGCACCCAGTCGGGTTCGCTCAATGGTGCTGGAATGGACAGCACTGCACCAGCAAGAATTGTTAAATAACTGGAACCGCTGCCGGCAAGCTCAGCCACCGATTCAAATTGACCCCCTCGAATAAAACAGGAGTTGATTGTGCCATACATTATTACCAGTGTGACTCCGGAACCGAACTATCGACTGCGCCTTGTCTACTCAGATGACAGGATCGTCGTTATTGATTTCACACCCATCATCCAGCAAGGTGGGGTGTTCGCAGTCTTAGCGGATTTTGAGGTTTTCTCGCAAGTAAAGTTGGGTCAGGGAGGTCGATATATTGAGTGGCTTGGCGAACTCGACTTTTGTGCAGATGCCCTGTGGTTGGAAGCACATCCCAATGATAACCCATTAAACGTTACTGCGAGCCGGTATTAAACATTTCTTACCTGTGCCGGCAGCAAACCCCTCAAGTCCACCGGCACCAATTTATTCAGAAACCCGGTTTCTCAGTCCCAGCAGAAACCGGGTTTCTGTGACCAACTTGGCATCCTACCCGAAACATTGATTCAGAAACCCGGTTTCTCAGCCCCGCCAGAAACCGGGTTTCTGCGACCAACTTGGCATCCTACCCGAAACATTGATTCAGAAACCCAGCGTATCGTAAAACAGCGCAGCCAGCCGTGCCGGCCTTTTTTATATTGTGTTTTAACCTCAGACCGGCTCTTTGAGGAATCATACCTTTTATTATAGCAGAGCTGCCCTCTGTGGCTCGGCAGCCACGCCACGGGCTTCTCTGTTACGTTTGAAAACGCAGAAACCCGGTTTCTTTAAGAAACCGGGTTTCTCGCCATTTAGAAAACCACGTCAATCGAATTGGAGAGCCGCTAAATTTTCCTGTCGCACAAGTGAGTGACACTCAAATGAACTCCCCCAAATGTGCGCCATCCGAAAGTGCGACTGGACACCCATTTATAACACTTGTTATAGCTAGAGATAGGTCAGAGGAACCGGTCTGAGAAAACGCCGAAACTCTAAAAGCCGAAACCGAGGAGGATTTAATGCCTGAAGAACGCCGGACTTACAAAAACAGAGAAATTCTCATCAAGACAGATGACAGCGAGCCTCAACTGCTGATCAGCGGAAAGCAAATCGACGTTGCCCGAGATGCCGCCTCAGGCAGGTACAGCACCTCTTACCTGCCTTACGAAGATTATGAATCAATCGAGGAATTGGCAAAAGATGTCATCGACTATGTGCCCTCATTTAAAAGAGATTTAGGCAATTGATTTGGCCTGTATAAGAGGCTGCCTATTTATGAACGTGGGGTGCTGAGCGAACAAACTGGAGACAGGAAAATATGACTTGCCGAAAGAATGTAAAGACCCTCACACCGGCTGAAAAAGAAAACTACATCAAAGCGGTCAAGGCGCTAAAAGCCAGCGGCAAATATGACCAGTATGTGAAATGGCACGCAGACGCAGGCATGCACCCCACTCCGCCAGATGTCTCGCCTTCCGTCCGCAACGCCGCACACCGAGGTCCTGCGTTTTTCCCCTGGCATCGCGAATTTATTCTGCGATTCGAGCGCGACTTACAAGCGGAAGTGCCCGGTGTTAGCCTTCCCTACTGGGACTGGGCGGAAGATGCGGCGCTGCCCAATCCAGAAACCGCCCCCGTTTGGGGTGATGACCTGATGGGAGGAAATGGGGATTCCAGTGATGGAAACCTTGTAAAAACCGGCCCCTTTGCCTATAACCCCGCCGATCCAAATACCTGGACGATTGTTGACGAAGGTGGCAATCCCGCCGGCGGTTTGCAGCGCGAGTTTGGCGTAAATATTCCAACTTTACCGGCGCAAGCGGATGTGAGTGCGGCGCTGGCGGAAGTTCCCTACGATTCGCCTCCCTGGGACACCTCAAGCAACCCCAGCTTTCGCAACCGGCTCGAAGGGTGGATCGCCGGTCCGCAGCTGCACAACCGCGTTCACGTTTGGGTTGGCGGTTCCATGCTACCGATGACCTCCCCCAACGATCCGGTCTTCTTCCTGCACCACTGCAACGTGGATCGCCTCTGGGCTGAGTGGCAATCCCAGCATCCAGGTGAGGGCTATCTTCCCGCCGCCGGTGGGCCAGAAGGTCAAAAAAAGATCGACGTGCTGCACTACTCAGCGCTGCCTTTTGCTGAAGTGATTCAAGAGCAAAACGCCCTCGGCATTGTCAGTTTTGACCAGGATGCTTACGAGGAAATGCCCGTCACCCCCGCAGGTCCTCTCGGTTTCGGTGCCGGTCGCACCGCCGCCAAAACTGCCATCTCAGCCCACACTCCCAATCCGGCGGGCACAACTTCCATCGGCGATGGAGTAGCGCTCGCCCACAGCCAGCTCCAACCCCTAGCCGGCTATGATGTCAAAGCGATAATTGTGCTGACGGACGGGTTAGAAAACACGCCGCAGTATATTGCTGATGTCATGGATAGCATCAACGATCGCGTCTTTGCGATCGGTTTGGGAACGCCGGAAGCGATTAGCCCTGTGGCTCTGACAGCCCTCACCAACGGCACGGGCGGTTATCTTTTGATGACCGGCACCCTCGACGGGGATGATTACTTCCGACTCAGCAAATATTACCTGCAAATTCTTGCCGGCGTCACCAACCAAAACATCGTTTTAGATCCAGAAGGTTGGATAGATCGCGGACAAGTGCATCGCATTCCCTTCCGCCTCAGCGAAACGGATATCAGCAGCGACGTGATTTTGCTGACTCCCGCGCCGAGGGAGATCCGCTTCACCCTGGAAACCCCCAGCGGTGAGATTATCGATCCGTCCGCCGCCGGTGGCAATCCCGCCGTTTCCTACGTGCTCGGCGACGGTGTGAGCTTCTACCACCTGACACTGCCGGTTCCTGTTGGCGGAAACGCCGCCCGCGAAGGCATTTGGCACGCAGTTCTCAGTTTCGACGATATTATTATCGGGGCGAGACAAAACGCTACGGCTGTCCAAACTCGCGGTTTGCGCTACAGTCTTTCCGTGCAAACCTATTCCAATTTGCGGATGCGGGCGAGTCTGTCGCAAAACAGTCATGAACCCGGGGCGACGCTGACGTTGCGTGTTGCGCTGACAGAATATGGGTTGCCGGTGGAAAATCGCGCTACCGTACAAGCGGAATTGGAACGCCCCGACAAAACCACCGCTACCCTAACGCTGGCGGAAGTCGAACCCGGGGTGTTTGAAACTGCCACTTTAGCATCAATGTCCGGCATTTACAGTTTCAGGGTGCTGGCGACTGGGAGGACGCTGCGCAGTCGAACTTTCACCCGCGAACAGCTGCTCACCGGCGCGGTGTGGAAAGGGGGAGACGCTCCGCTACCGACGGGCAAAGACGATCCGGCAGATTGCTGCCGGCGCACGATACCGCTTCTGAAGCTGGGTGTTGGACTGCTGGCGCTGCTGGCAATCATCGTTGCGCTCCTGTTGCTGGTTGCGCTCCGCCGGTGTTTGTTGGGATAAGGGTGTTACAGGTTGCTGAAGCGGCTAGCGGTCTGATATAGCGGTTTTCAGTTGGATGAAGTACATGCCAGAAACCCGGTTTCTTAAAGAAACCGGGTTTCTCAGTACCTCGTGCGAGCGGATTACCTTAGGCCGGCTTGACTCATCCGGGAAATGACAGCGAACAGCATCTCGAATCATATCCCGCAGCGAGTCCATATCATCAGCTTGGGTAAAAATCGACTCTCCCAGCGCACGGGCAGTGTAGCCGCCATCAGGGTCATCTTCAATCAGAAACACAATTTCAGTCATGGCAGTATTGATGACCTAACTTTACTGTAATTTCTCAACTATTGTAGCCGGCTGCAACAGCTTTTCCTCGTTCCCAGGCTCTGCCTGGGAACGCCGCTTTGGAGGCTCTGCATCCTTAAGCAGCAACTTGGGTTAACAGAAAGTGACCGCCTGCATTAGATTTAGAGGACACCAGATAAATCGATCTAGCATCTGAGTGCAAAAAGCGGGAGTGAGACGGCTCCTCTAGCAGTTTTATCTCTCAGCGGTCACCGGCAGTCGAGGTTAAAGCCGCACTCTCGCGATCTAAAACTGACAGCACTCTCTGAATTTTATCGACCTCTGGCGCTTCAAAATATGGCTCGCCACATTGGGTGCAAACCCAAGCGGTAATCGCATCCCAGTGGATGTGGTAGCCCTTCCGCTCAATGCTGAACGGCGCAGTACCTTTCTCCATCTGACCTTTACAATAGATACATTCCATAACTAAAGTCTCCTTTTAAAATCGGGCGACCATTGGGCTGGTTCTGGCAGGTAGGCAGTGATGATTGCCAGGTATTCATCCTTTGGAGAGCATACCACATGAACCGGCCTTCCCGCTTGCCCAAACCCGAGGAGCAGGCAACTGTGACCGCGAACATCCTCCGGATAATCTTCCACTAACTCACCCGCTGTCACCACCGTTTCAACTTCCGCTTCGGTAATCATGCGCTCTGGACGGGACATCTGCCGAATCGCATGGGGCAGAAACAGCAAACGCCCAGTCGCTGCGAGTCTCACTCTTTCCTGAATGCTAGCCGGCGTTTCGGTCAATCTGATTTCCTCCTCAACAGTATTATATCTCTAGAGTCGCCCGTCATCTGTTTTAGCCTCCACCACCGGCTCCCCCAGCTGTGGCGGCGGCGGGAGTGCGCTGAAGCCCCCACGCCACTCACCACCCCAGCTCAGAAACCATGTTTAGCTTCAAATTCCGCATAGGCTTCATTAACCTTCTTGACAACTTCCAGAGCCTTCTGCTGGCGTTGAGGGCTGTCCCAAAACCGGTCGGGATGCCATTTTTTCACAAAATCCCTGTACGCCTGTTTCACCTCCTTTTGGGAAGCGCCCGGTTGCACCCCGAGAACTTGGTACAAGCGACTGATTTTGTCACTCACCGGCTGGCTCTGTCCCAGATTACTTCTCGACGCTGCGCCCTGCTGCCCAGTCAGAACGCCTTTATTTCGCAGTTCTTGTTTGAGCTTTGCCACTTCCGCCTCAATTTCGAGAGCGATAAACTTGCCTTCCCAACTCTCCATCATTTTATATGTATCCTCCCTTAAAATTTTCCAAATTATAGCTCACTAAAAAAGTGGTAATACTCTCTCTTTTCTTACCTTGGCGATCTTGGCGTCTTGGCGGTTTATAAAAAAATCCCCCCCAGGTAGGGTGCCGTACTCTCGGCGAGCCGCACCCTACTTAGATAAAGGGGAGGGGGTTACTCAGCCAAACTCGCCCTCACCGACTCCAACTCCTGAGTCAAATTATCCACTAAATTGCGCACGAACTCCAGCTGGTGGCGCTGGCTAACAATCTCCACCGGCTCCTCAGACACATTAAAACTAATCACCTTCCCAGCCTTTTCCTCATATTCGCGAAGCGCCGAGAAAGCGTCCGTGCTGAAGCGAGTCAAATAGTTCTCAGCCGCCTTAGCGTAAGCTTCCTGTACCTGACTCAAATAAGAAGCTGGAGGTGCTGGCGTTTCTTTCTCTTCCGTCTGATTGAGGAGATAAGCAGCGCCGGCAGCCACAGCCGCACCAACCGGCCCACCAAAAACCCAACCCAGCCCAGTCGCAATCGCCACCGGCGCAGCGCCACTCGACGAAGACTTAGAAGCCGCTGGCGGAGGCGGTAGCAACACTTCTGGAGCGCTTGGAAATGGTATCATTAGCTCAGGCGGACGCTCGCGATTGAAAAACTCGCAAGCCTTATTCACCCAGCTGACAATTGCCTGCTGTTGTGCTATAATATCCTGCCGGAATCGCCCGTTCTCCCAAGTGCTAAACTCACCTTGCTGCAGCGCCGCCGCCAGTTCTGATTTATAGCCATCTATAAGTTTTGGCAAGTACAGCCAGCTCTGAAAATCAGAGACACTCCCTTCAAACCCCTGTTTAATCAGTTTCTCCGCCCTTTGCTGAATCTGAATCTTAGCATTGCGCTTGTCTTCAGCCGATCGCAAGCCGGTGGCGATCGCTTCCACCTTCGCGCGCAGCGCGTCGCGCACCTGAGTTCCGCTGGCGATCGCGCGGGGGAGGCGGCTTGCCGTCTTCTCTTTTTCCACCGCCACAATACTTTGCAGCGCCGATTCAAACATCCCGAATCCCGTCACCTGTAAGGCAGACATATCTCCTTTCAGCCGCGCCCTCAAAGCCGGCAGGGCGTCAACCCGGTACAGGTTGCTGATATTATTCGGCAGTTCGGAGCGAAAACTTTCCGCCACAAAACGCATGCGGTTGCTGACTTCTTTTTGCTCTTCAGTTTCGAGCAAATTCATGAAATTGACCGCAAACACAACCGTTTTAATCCCCCGGTCAAGCAGCCAATCTCGCAGGTTTTCCCGCTCCCCCAGGGTCATCAGCTTGCGAGCGTCTAGCACCTGAACCACCAAATCTGCTGTTAGCAGTTGGTCGCGCACCAAATTATCCTGGGCTTCCCTGTCATTCGTACCCGGCAAATCCAGCAGTTCCACACCCGTTTGCAGGAAGGGATGCGGGCAAAAAACCTCGACAGATGCCACATCGCCGCGCATCCGTCTTTGCTCGTCCAGGATAGCGTATTCCTTGAGCACATCAGTGCCGGCTTTGCTAATTTCCGCGCCATCTGTCAGGACAATCCGAGTGTGCGGCTCGTTCCCGTACCGGACACGAATCGCAGCGCCGGTGGTGGGAATCAAATCGATGGGTAAGGTGCGGGTTCCCAGCAAGGCATTGAGCAGGGTTGACTTGCCGTAATTGAACGGGCCAAATACAGCAATCCGAAAGATTGGACTTGCCAGGTGGTCGCATATTGATGTGACATCCCGATAAAGCTGTGAAGTTTTATCGAGTTCCAGCACGCCGAGTGCGGATTTAAGGCTAGTTACAAATTTATGATAAGATTCCTGCGCTTGCATATTCCTGTTTCCAGATAGTTAAAAATGTGCGGTTTGAGGGGGGAAAATAGTAATAGCTTCCCCCGGTAAGGGCGAAGCATCCGGTGAGAAAGTTTTCAATAAAACCGATAGCCTATCGCCCGGATGCTTCGCCCCTACATCTTTTCCTTCCTCTGCGCCCTCTGCGTCTTGGCGGTTCATAAAATCACTACTTTTCACACACTACCTGTTCCCTGAATCATTGCCGTGAGGCTTGAACCTGAGCCCAAAACCAAGCGCCGACAGATATGTTATCCATCTGGCAACTGCGCTGCAGCCCCTCCTCCAGCAGAGACATAGCCAGACCGGGCAGAACATTTGACTCATTAATCCGCTGACTCCCACCACCGGCAAGAATCCGAAACGCAGTAATCCGCGCCTTTTTGACATCCACCACCCAGTATTCAGCCACCCCCAAATCCTCGTACATGATTCGTTTTTCGCCCAAGTCATCCGCCAGAGTGATGTCGGCAACTTCCACAGCCAAATCTGGAGGTTGGTTCCTGTATAAATCCACCGCATAATTTCCTTGAGGAGCTAACTGAGCCCGCTCCCCAATGTAGCCAGAGATATCTGGCTGCCCCTCTCTCACACCCGTTTGCCGGTAGCTACAGTTGATGAGTAAATTCAGCGGTATGCCTTTAGTCATGCAAAATATGTAGACTAATATGGCAAGAATCCCGTTATCCCGGGAATGGTTAGCTCCAACCGGCGACATTTCAATCCTCAACTGTCCATTGTGGTAATAGCACTTTGCTTTTTCGGAGGCAGGGTCTTCAATGGCCTGCATGTATTCATCCCAAGTCGCTGCGACCCAAGTATCCGCCAGCAGTTTAGTCTGCAATTCGCTCATGGATTCCCTCACAAAAGCTCCCTATACCTTAGTGTAATTGATTCCTCCTTTTCTGGCACCGGCATCTCGCCAGGCTCCCCCTCCCCGCCGGCGGGGAGGGGGTTGGGGGGTGGGGTTCAGCTCAGAGACACCAGGAATTCCTGATAAGCCGTGTCAACACTTCGCGCTTCCGAAAAAACATCAGCCTCCAACTTCTTCAGGCGCTGCAATTCCGCCCCGCGATTGATTTCATAAGACTCCTTTTGCTTGAGCAGATTGTCTAGCTCAGCCTTCCGCGCCGAAATGTCATCATTCACCCGATTCATAACTTCGCGTTCGTAAGCGTCAAAGCACTCCTGCACCGCACTGTTAATGGGCTGCCACTGCTCTTGAGCCACCTGAGGCAAGTGTTTCACCAGCTCTTTCTTGAGAGCCTTCACCAATTCTTTGCGGGCTTGATCCGCTTGCAGCACACCCATTCCCAGCCCCAGCAGACCTAGCGCAAGCGGTCCCATCATCACCCCAAAAAACGAAGCCGCAATCATCGAAATGCTGGTCACAGTCAGGAAATTCAGCACAATATTTTTCCAGTCAAAACCGGCACCCGCCAGCGCCACACCGGCAAAGTTCCCCGACGCCAGAGAAATCAGCCCCATTGCCCACCGCGCCCAGCCTGGAGAATCATCCTCCCCAGAAGCGCTTCCCCCGACAGCAATCTTTTGTCCTGTCAGCTTCTCAGTAATCTTGTCCGTCACCTGCGCGTAGGAAGCCCCATAGTTCGCCGCACTTTTCGACAGCCCGAGGAAAGCCGCATCCATCTCCCGCTGAGCCGTCAGACTCCACTCAGCAAACTTGTCATTCACATACCGCTCGAATGCTTCCCCGAGGGCTTTCTCAAACGCTTGCCGTTTCCCGGCATCAAAAAACTCCATCAGCCGCAACTCGGGCTGGTAGCGCAAGAAATCCGTTTCAAAGCTATTCCCCAAATTCAGGACATAAGTGCGAAAAGAATCAGCAATCGCTCTCGCCTTGCTGTCGCGCACCGTTCTAATCTCGTCCTTAAACTGGTCGCGAATATTTGCCAGCTTGTTAAACTCCGGCTCAACCGAGCTAATCCTCTGCTTCAATTCATTGACATCCTGGTCAAGTAATGGCAGCCGGCGCTCAATCGCTTCCCGCACGCGAGCGGAAGTCTGGCGCGCCAGAGTGCGAGCCTGCCGAAATTCCGAAATCGCCCGCTCTTTCGTCAAAAACGTGTTGAGTGCGCCGAGAAACTCTTGGAACCCAGTCCCCGCCAGAGAAGCGGAAGCATCCTTCACCCGCCGGCGCAGCGCTTTAATTGCCGAAATCTCAAACACGCGCTCATCATAAATATCCTGCCCGTCCACCAGGCAATATTCAGCCAGGTTAGCTTTAAAGACTTGCCGCAGCCGGTGTGACGCTGCTTGCAATTCTTCCTCGTCATCAGGGTCAATCAAACTCTCCCGCACCTGATCCCACGCATTGATCAGAAAGAAAACACTCAACCCCCGCCCTTTGATATAATTTTCCAGATAGCGGCGCTCTCCAAGCGTGCAGGGTTGCGACGCCCTCAGCACAAACAGTATCGCGTGGCAATTGTTAATATACCCCAGCGATAACTCGTTCCGCGCCTCGGTATCATTGAGTCCGGGACTGTCCACAATTTCAACCCCCTTTTCCAGCAGAGAAAGAGGGTACTCCACCACAGCACAGTCAACATCTGGAAAAGCTTGCCGCTTTTCTTGCTCCAGCTTCTTTGCCTCAGCGGGGTCAATAGTGTAGTCCTGCTTAAAGCTCTTAAAATCAGTTTGTTTCGGGCTTTTGCCATCGTTAAAGTAAACCGTCACTTTCTTCTCTGTCCCGTAGCGCAAAATCGTGAGCAGCGCCGTGCAGGGATTCACGTCAGAAGGCAACAAGTTCTCGCCGATTAAAGCATTCAGAAACGTACTCTTCCCCCGCTTCATATCCCCTAAAACCAGCAGCCGGAACACCCCCCGCCGCAAATTCTTGCTGGCTGCGGTGATATCTTCCATCTCTCTTTCTAAACCGAGTTCCCCAGAAGTCTGCTTTCCTTCTGCTTCGGCTCGCTTTATGGTTTCAGCCATCCCGCCCAGACACCGCGCCACCTCAGAGCGCACTCGGGCCACTTTTTCCAAATCGTTGAGGAAATTTTCCGTTTCAATTTTGTAACTCATGTTTATTGCATTTAAGTCCGTGAAAATGTAAAGAAACCCGGTTTCTCCCAGAAACCGGGTTTCTGGCTCCGGCTGAAGAACCCCGGTTTCTCCCAGAAACCGGGTTTCTGAGTTAAATTTTAGCCCGAGTAGGACAGTAACTGCTGCCACACAGAGTCAATGCTGCGACATTCCGACAGCACACCGGCATCCAAAGCTCGCAGCCGGCTGACTTCTGTCTCCCGATTAATTTCACGGGACTCCTTTTGCTGGAGCAGATTATCTAACTCAGCCTTTCTGGCCTTAATGTCATCATTCACCCGCTTGGTCACTTCACGCTCGTACACCTCAAAACACTCTTTTACAGTATCACACACCGGCTGCCACTGCGCCTGCGCCAGCTGAGGCAGATATTTCACAAACTCTTTCTTGGTAGCGCTCAGAAATTCTTTCCGAGCTTGCTCCGCTTGAAAAGCCCCAACCCCCAAACCGACGAGCGCCATGCCCACCGGCCCGAGAAATGTCCCCGTAAAAATCACCAAAAAGCTGCTGATGCCAATCACAGCGAACCAGTTGACCAGGATATTTTTCCAGTCGAAACCGGCACCGGCGAGCGCCACACCGGCAATATTACCCGAAGCGAGTGACAAAAACCCCATCGCCCAACTCGCCCATGCCGGCGAACTGTCGTCCATCTCGATATTAGTGCCGGCAGAGACTTTTTGCCCGATCAGCTTCTCAGTCATCGAATCTATCACCTGACTGTAGCTCGCGCCATAGCTCGCCGCACTCCGCGCCAGTTGCGCAAAAGCCTCCTTCATCTCCCGCTCCGCAGTCAGTTCCCAAGCCGCAATCTTGTCACTGATGTACTGCTCAAACGCCCGCTTGAACGCAGCATTAAACTCTTCCCGTTTGCCCTTGCTCAGGGAATCAAGAAAGCCCAAGTCTGGCTGGTAGCGCAAGAAATCTGACTCAAAGGTATTGCCTAAATTCAAGATGTATGCCCGAAACGAATCAGCAATGCCTTTCGCCTTGCGGTCCCGCGTGATTCTAATTTCCTCCTGAAATTGGTCGCGAATCTCAGCGAGTTTCTCGAACTCAGGCTGCACTGAGCTAATCCGGCGTTTCAATTCATCCACATCCCGCTCCAGCAAGGGGATGCGGCGCTCAATCCCTTCGTGCGTCCGGCTGTAAGTTTGGCGTGCCAGAGTGCGAGCTTGTCGCAATTCCGCCACAGCCCTTTCCTGAGTCAAAAAAGTGTTAAGTGCGGCCAAAAACTCTGAAAAGCCAGTTCCATCAAGAGAATCCTCTGGGTTCTTCACCCGCCGGCGCAGTGCCTGCAGCGACGAAATCTCGAACACCCGCTCCTCATACATATCGTCCCCATCCACCTGACAGTAGTCAGCCAGGTTGCTTTGAAAAACCCGCCGCAGTTTCTCCTCTGCTTCTTTGATCTCCTCCGCATCATCCGGGTCAATCAGTCCTTTCCGGATCTCATCCCAAGCATTAATCAAGAAGAAAACCGTTAACCCCCGACCTTTGATATAATTGTCCAGGTAGCGGCGCTCCTCCAGCGTGCAAGGCTGTGACGCCCTGAGCACGAACAGGATAGCCTGACAGCTGTTGATATAATTGAGCGCCAGTTCGTTTCGCGCTTCTGTATCATTTAGCCCCGGACTGTCAACAATTTCCACTCCTTTTTCCAGCAGCGGCAGGGGATACTCCACCACGGCATAGCTGACGTCTGGAAAGGCTTGCTTTTTCTGCTCTTCCAGTTGCTTCGCCTCGCTGGGGTCAATGGTGTATCGCTCTTTAAAACTTTTGAAATCCAGCTTCTCCGGACGCCCGCCGGTTTTAAAGTAAACGGTAACTTTCTTTTCTGTTCCGTAGCGCAGCACCGTCAGCACCGCCGTACAGGGATTCACATCAGCCGGCAGCAAGTTTTCCCCGATTAAGGCATTGAGGAAGGTGCTTTTGCCCCGCTTCATGTCCCCTAAAACGAGAAGCCGGAACACGCCCTGCCGCAAATTTTGACTGGCAATCGTGATGTCTTCTATCTCGTTTTCTAAACCCAGTTTTCCCGATGCCCTCTCTCCCTCTATTTCAGCCCGAGTCAGAGTTTCCGCAATCTCACTCAAATGATTGGCAATCCCCTGCCGCGTTCGGGCCACTCGCTCCAAATCGTTCAGGAAGCTGACGGTTTCGACTTTCGCTTTCATGTTTGTTATTTGACAATCTATTATCTTTGGACAGCAATGAATCTGCCGGTTAGGAACCACTTCGTGCCGGTGCGGGCGGCGTGGGGTATCGAATCACAACCGGCCAGTTTTTCACAGGTAAACTGTTTTTTGCTTTTGCTCTTAGCGGCGTTAATTGTTAAGCCTTTTTTCATTTTCATCTCCCGCCCGCAAATTCCCTGAATTGCCGAGAGTCTAGCGCTCTTTTTTCTCTGACTCAAAGAAAAGTTTGTATGCGATAAAGCCGAGCCCGCCCACCACAATTACAGCCGTTATCCCCTGAGCCAGCTGAAAAGCCACAGCGCCAGCAATAACAAGGGCCACAAACTTCCCCACTTGCGCCAGTCTCTTGTACCACACGGCTAGGGAGCCCTCAGGCTGCTGGTGCTTCTTGGTTTGGTACAGAGGCGGCTCCTTTTGAGCGATTTCCGCCTCTAGTTCCCGGAGTCGAATCGCACGCTCTCGCTCCTGTAGCTCTCGTTCCCGTCGCTGAAGATCGTTGTCTGGATCTTTTTTAGCATTCATCTGCGTTACCCCTTCTAAGGCTACAACGGTCTGAAGAAAAGTTTGGCCAGAAATATGCAAACAGCTACTCTACTATTTAAACATCTTCTTCCCGCATCCACTAGCTATTTTTCTAAAAAAAATGTGAATAAATATGAACTCCAGAGTTTATATTAATGTACTCTGGCATCCCTGCGGGCGGAATTTAACGCCCGGCAATTTTTCTATCGCTAGATTTTAAATAACCTCTCACAGGGCAAGGGTTTCAAGCACTCTTTCATTATCATCTAGCTCCACTTAATGATAATGAAGGCGCAGGCAATCAGGCTTTTACATGAGGGTGTTCCGATTAAGTCCGACCGTCAAAAAATAGCAGTACAGGGCCAATCGGTGATAGCAGACGCCAGACCCTCTTGCGCCGGGCCAATCGCGCTGCTCGCACCGGCAGCCCTTCCCAAACCATCACCGGCATCCCGGCAGCGTGCGGGATAAAAATTTTTCTGCCAAAGCCCCCAAAGCCGCCACTCTCGCCACACCGCAGCAGCTTGACAGCGGCGGCTAAAAGGCAGCCACTGATGGCCAAAACCCCCTCCCCGAAAGCCGGCGATCAGCGGCTATCCGAGAGACGGGCTCGTTTCAAAGCCCTTTCCGAGGCCAAGGACGCTGTCGCGTCCCGCAACGCTTACGCCTTTTCCAGTGTGCTAAACTGTAGTTTGTGAACTGGATTCGGTTGTAGGATGTTTTCTTCGCTACAGAATTGCGAGAGACTCTACTCTTCTGTACCGGCAGGTATATCTCCGAACCTGAATCTCTACACTGTCTAACGTTGGAGCTATTCCATGTCGATCTATGTAGGGAACCTCTCCCACGATGCAACGCAAGAGGACCTCACCACTGTTTTTGCCGAATACGGAACCGTTAAGCGGGTTAATCTGCCAACAGACCGCGAAACCGGTCAGCCGCGCGGCTTTGGTTTCGTGGAAATGGCAACAGAGGCTGAAGAAACCGCAGCCATTGAAGCCCTCGATGGCGCGGAGTGGATGGGCCGCGACCTCAAGGTAAACAAGGCCAAGCCCCGCGAAGACCGGCCCGCAGGCGGTCGCGGTGGCGGGAACAGGGGAGGCGGCGGTTACGGCGGCGGCAGACCCTCTCGCGGACGCTATTAAAATAGCTTTGGGCCGTCAGCACTCAGAAGCTCGGCAATTCTGCCTTGTATAAAAATTATTTTTTTTCTTCAGGATTCTGGATTCTGGCTTCTTGCCCTGACACCCGACACCCGACAGCAGGCACCTGACCCCTGACACCTACAACTGAGACAAGCAACCCAATAACCTCTAGTAATTAAGGAGCAAGAATGACCCAAGTGGTTCTAGGCGAAAACGAAGGAATTGAATCGGCTCTGCGCCGCTTCAAACGTCAAGTCTCCCGAGCAGGGATTTTGGCAGATGTAAAAAATCGCCGGCACTTTGAAACTCCGATCGAAAAACGCAAACGCAAAGCCGTTGCCGCCAGACGCAAGAGACGTTTCCGCTAGTAGAGAGGACGCGAGCGCCTCTGAAATACCCCAGATTCACTCAAAACCGCTGGCATCATTTCTGATTTTTGCCGCGCAACACTTAAGCCAGTAGAAGTAGGGTGCGTTCCCTGGGGGGAACGCACCCTGCAAGCTGAACACTGAAAAACCCGGTTTCTTCAAAGAAACCGGGTTTCTGGCATCCATTGAGAAACCCGGTTTCTTCAAAGAAACCCGGTTTCTTCAACAAACCTGCTCGCTCAGGCAATCGCCGCCATCTTCACATCGCTATTGGCCAGCAAATCCTGCAGTTCCTCGGAGTCAACCGTTTCCTTCTCAACCAGCATTTCTGCCAGCGTGTCCAGAACGTGACGGTTGTTGACCAGCACTTCCTTAGCGCGGCGGTAAGCTTGCCCCACAAGGGTGCTCACCTCTTCATCAATCACAGAGGCGGTTTCTTCAGAAAAATCCCGCTCCGCCATGATATCCCGGCCCAGGAACATATTGCCTTGCTGGCGGCCCAGGGCCACCGGCCCCAAGCGCTCGCTCATGCCGAACCGCATCACCATCTGGCGGGCAACCCTCGCCACCTGCTGCAAGTCATTCGAGGCACCCGTCGTCACCTCTTCCTCACCGAAGATAATCTCTTCAGCAACCCGACCGCCCAAGGCAACCGCCATCTGATTTTGCAGGTAAGACCGGCTGTACAGACCGGAATCCATCCGGTCCTCGCTAGGCGTGAACCAGGTCAAACCGCCGGCGCGACCGCGAGGGATAATGCTAATCTTCTGCACCGGGTCGTAATCCGGCATCAGCGCACCCACCAAAGCGTGCCCCGCTTCGTGATACGCCACCAGAGTTTTGCGCTTCTCGCTCATCACCCGGTCTTTCTTCTCAGGGCCGGCCAGCACCCGGTCGATGGCGTCGTTCACCTCATCCATCGAGATTTCCGTCAGGTTGCGGCGCGCCGCCAAAATAGCCGCTTCATTCAGCAAGTTCGACAAATCAGCGCCGGTGAACCCCGGAGTGCGGCGAGCGATCTTCTCCAGATCCACATCCTTCGCCAGCGTCTTGCCGCGAGAGTGGACATTGAGAATTTCCAGACGTCCCGCATAGTCCGGGCGATCCACCACCACCTGGCGGTCAAACCGGCCCGGGCGCAGCAGCGCCGCATCCAGCACGTCGGGGCGGTTAGTCGCGGCTATTATAATTATGCCGGTGTTGCCCTCAAAGCCGTCCATTTCAGTCAGCAGCTGGTTGAGCGTTTGCTCGCGCTCGTCGTTACCGCCGCCCAAACCGGCACCCCGCTGCCGGCCCACCGCATCAATTTCATCGATGAACACGATGCACGGTGCGTTGGACTTGGCTTGCTCGAACAAGTCGCGGACGCGGGACGCACCCACACCCACGAACATTTCCACAAATTCCGAACCCGAAATCGAGAAGAAAGGCACGCCCGCCTCACCGGCCACCGCCTTGGCCAGCAGCGTCTTGCCGGTGCCCGGAGGCCCAACAAGCAGCACCCCCTTGGGAATCTTCGCCCCCACAGCAGTGAACCGGTCAGCGTTCTTCAGGAAGTCCACCACCTCGCTCAGTTCCAGCTTCGCTTGGTCAATGCCGGCCACATCCCCAAACGTCACTTGCGTGTTCGGCTCCATTTGCACTCTGGCCTTAGATTTGCCAAAGTTCATCGCCTGAGAGCCCGGACCCGCTTGGGCGCGGCGCAGCAAGAAGAACAAGCCCACCAGCAGCAGGATGGGGAAGAACAGGCTGCTGAGCGCCTTCAGCCAAAAGCCTTCATCGCTCGTCGGCAGCACTTCAATATTGACCCTGTTCTCCGTCAGGATATTGATCAGGTCGGGGTCGTTGGGAGGCAGGTTGACCATCACCTTGTTGCCGTCAGAAGCCTGCACCAAGGCTCGCGTCCGGTCAGCGCTTATACTTACTTTCTCTACTTTTTTGCCTTCAACTTCCTGAATAAACTGACTGTATCGCCAGCTCTCTCTGCTCTGGGGCTGTTTTTCAAAAAAAGCGGTAAATAGCGCAATGACAACGATCGCCAGCAGTGCGTACAGTCCCGCATTTCTCCACCGTTTATTCACCGGTACCGATCCTCCTAAAGGGTTTATCTTTTGACGGGGACACTTACTTTCGTCTTTATGTTAAATAATATTAACGTATTTTCAGCTCAATGTCGCAACCCCGCCCCAACTCCACCGCCCAAATGCGCCAAAGTCTCTCCCAGTCTGGATTTGAGAGACAGGTTGCCCGGGCTCAGCTTTCAGGGGGCGACTCCCGCCCCGCCACTGGCCCTCCAGATTTAGTCAATTTGCCCGCCCGAAACCTTGACAAAAAACTTAGGCTATGCTATTTTAGCACGAAACTCTAGCAGTAGGGTGCGTTCCCCAGGGGGGAACGCACCCTACTTCAAGCCGATTGATTTTCCCCCTACTGCGGAACCCGCCAAATCTTCACAGTCGAATCCCCACTCCCACTCACCAGCTTCTTGCCATCGGGACTGAACGCCACCGATTCAACCCACCTCGAATGCCCCGCAACAGTTTGAATCAGCTCGCCGGTGCGAGCGTTCCACAGAGAGATCCTGCCGGCCAAACCGGCACCGGCAATCGTCTCCCCGTCCGGACTGAACGCCACCGCATACACCGTTCCCGAATGCCCTGACAAAGTAGTCTTGGCGTAGCACCGCTTTGATGGCGTACAGCCAGATCCCAAGTCCCACAGCTTAATCGTGCTGTCCGCACTCCCCGAAGCCAGCACCCGCCCATCCGGGCTGAACGCCACCGAATACACCATCCCCGCATGCCCGGACAGAGTGGCCAGCAGTTCCCCCGTGATCCGATTCCACAGCTTCACCGTCGTGTCCTCACTGGCACTCGCGACAATCTGGCCATCCGGACTGAAAGCGACAGAGCGAACCGCACCCGAATGCCCGTACAGAGTGTTCAGAAGCGCCCCGCTGCCGGCATCCCAAAGTTTCACCGTCGTGTCCTCACTGCCGCTGGCGATTGCCAGCCCGTCCGGGCTAATCGCCACAGACGAAACCCCATCTATATTTTTCGCCAGAGTGCGCAGCAGCTCACCTGTGCCCAGACTCCAAATTTTGACAGTCCCGCCATAACTGTTACTCCCACTCACCAGCGTCTTGCCATCCGGGCTAATCGCCACAGACGAAACCAATTCTTCCGCCTTTGAATCCTGATGCAGGGTGCGGACCGCTTCGCCGGTGCCCAGATCCCAAATCTTGACAGTGGCGTCAAAACTGCCCGAAGCCAGCGTCCGGCCATCCGGGCTGATGGCCACAGAGCGCACATCCAGGGAATGCCCCGTCAGTGTGGTTGCCAGTGCTATCTTTTCCAGCGAGTTGCCTTTGCTCCGCTCGGGAATCCGTTCCCGGCTGTAGGCAGCAATCAGTCCGGAGGAGGGCTTTTCTTCCTCACCGGCACCAAATGGTCCGTTCTCAGGGGCCACCGGCACCGGCATTGAGTGGGCCCTGTACTCGCCCAGCGCCCCCGTGCGAGAGGTCAAATACCCGTAAAACAAAGCTTGTCCGAATCCCAAACCGCCCACCAGCACCACCGCACCGCCGGCCAGCCATTTTTCGCTCAGCTTCGGCAGGCGGTCAAATCGCAACCAGCCCCCAGTCTTCCTGGCTGGCCCCACGCTGGCGCTCAAGTCAATTTCTGCCAGCTGTTGCAGCATCACCTCCGTACTGGGCGGTCTTGACCCTGCCTTGCGGGCCATCAGGCAATCGATAAAATCTGCCAGCCGCTTGCTCACCTGCGGCGCTGCGCCGCGCCAGCTCAACTCATCCGTCGCCGCATCGTAAAAATCCAGGGGGTACTTGCCGGTCAGCAAATGCACGAAGGTGCGCCCCAAAGCGTAGAAATCTGATTGCGGTACGGGATAGCCACTGTCTTGCTCGGGCGGGGTGTAGCCTTTGGACGCGATCACCGTGCCTTTTTGCCCCACCCCCATTTTTGCCAAATAGGTGCCGGTCACTTCCCTAGCGCTGCCAAAGTCAATCAGCACCAGTTGACCGTTTGACCGCAGCATGATATTCGCCGGCTTGATATCGCGGTGGAAATACTGCTGCTGGTGGACTTTGTGCAAAATCTCCGCCAGCTGGCGCAACCACAAGAGCGCTTGCTCAGACGAGATCGGTTTGTTGCTGCGACTGTACAGCCACTCCTCCAAGTTTGGGCCGTCAATTTTCTCCATCACCAAGCAGTGCAGCGGCGGTGCTTCCGGTTTTGGCACAAAGGTAAAGTATCCGTCAGGCTCCACTTTGGGAATTCCTGGATGGCGAAGCTGGCTCAACACCTCCGCTTCTTTCTGAAACAGCGCCACCGCTTTGGGCTCGCTCAGCAGCAGAACCTTGAGAACTTTCTGCTGGCCACAGTCCTCGACTACATAGGTTTTGGCAAACCCGCCTTCTCCTTGCAAACGAATCACCCGATACCGCCCTTGCAGCACCAGCTGTGCGCCGCAGTGCCGGCAAATGCGATTCGTCGCGTGTAACGGGTCTGCTTGTTTCGGGCAGTTCGGATTAATGCAGTAGCTCATTGCTGGCTGCGGGATAAATATATCCTCAATATAAGATGCGCGGACGCAGGGGTCAGGTGGCGAGCTTGTCTTTTTGGCACAGTGGCAGATTCCCCAATTCAGGCGGCATGTTCTAGCACTGCCAATTTCTAGCCGGCCTTCCCATTAGGTCATTTATTCTTTCACCGGCTGCTGCTGGCATCGGGAGGTTGGCAATGCTGCTAATCTGACCGCCTTGCAGTTTATAAGATATACATGACAAAAAGTCAACAGTACAGTCCCTGGTTTTCCGGTGAGGGCTTTTCTTCTTATCTTAGATGCTATTTGACTTTCTACCCATCGCCGGCAACGGCAATCGTACAGAGCAATCTCGCAACGCCGGTCTGCTTGTCCCCACTGTACCGCAGCCAGACACCCTCTCACCGGCACCCTCACTCACCGCTGCTCGCAGGCAAGTCACGCCCCCATCCAGAGCCAGTATCCAAGGCCACACTGGGACGCAACCGGCACCAGATGCCGGTGCGCGCGCTTTGGGCGACAGAACCAACCGTGATTAAATCACCGGCACGCCTATTAACTCACCCCCAGTCCAGCCGGTGCGGGCTTCTGTTTCCTCATAAAGGCCAATCAACCGGATTTTTCTCGCCCGCATCAACCCGTCGCCTTCTCCTTAATATTATAGCTAATATTAAGCCGTCTCGACTGAAAAAATGGAAAATCTTGAACCGGCCATCTAGAAACCGGTTTTCTTTAAGAAACCTGGTTTCTCAAACTCCGCGCCAGCTTAATTATACCCGGTGCATCTCCAGTTCTCTGACCGGCTAGCCAGCAGCTCGGTCATTTTAAAATTGTGTGAACCTTAACAAGGTGTGAGGGCAACCCGACAATGCATCAACTTTTTTGGCTATCGCTGCTCATTTCCAGCGCAGTTTTAGGGATGACACCTGGCATCTGCGCCGCCGGTGCGACTGGAATGCCGGCAGCCCCTGCGGCACACAGTTCCGATCTGGCAGATGCCGGTGCGATGGAGCAAATCACATCAGTTTCCCAGCTGTCTGACGTACAGCCGGCAGACTGGGCTTTTCAAGCCTTGCAGAATTTGGCAGAGCGCTACGGCTGCACTGCCGGCTATCCCGACGGCACCTATCGGGGAAATCGCGCCCTGAGCCGGTATGAATTTGCTGCCGGTTTAAACGCCTGTCTGGAAAAACTCCGAACGCTGATTAGCCAAACTGACACCTCCAATTCGATCGCCAAACAAGATTTAGCCACCCTGAACCGGCTGGCAGAAGAGTTTCAGGCCGAACTCGCAGCACTGCGCAGTCGCGCCGATACCTTAGAAGCTCGCACCTCCCAAATTCAAGCCAATCAGTTCTCCCCTACCGCCAAGCTGAATGGGGAAATAATCTTCGCAGCCAGCGACGCTATTGGAGACGGCGATCCGCAGGCCGTTCCCGCGTTTCAACAGCGGATTCGGCTCAATCTTGACGCCAGCTTCACAGGCAAAGACCGCCTGAGAACTCGCCTGCAAATCGGAAACGTCAGCCGATTTCCCTATGTGGGAGATATCACCAATGAAGGGCGACTGGCTTTTGATACCGACACCCAAAATCAGGTAGAGTTGAGTGACTTAATCTACCGCTTTCCGCTGGGGGAAAGAGCCACCGCCAACATTATAGCAAATGGCGGCACTGATGATAAGTATGCCAATGTCATCAACCCATTTTTTTCCCCCCCCAGTACGGGGGCCATTTCCAGCTTTGGGCGTCGCAATCCCATCTATCTCTTGGGGGGGTTAAATACCGGCGTTGGATTGGAATACAATTTCAGCAGCGCCCTGAAACTGACTTTGGGTTACTTAGCGGGAGAAGCCAATAAACCCAGTCCGGGCAATGGTTTTTTTAATGGCGACTATCACGCCTTGGCTCAGCTGGAGTTTCGACCCAGCCGCCGAGCTATCCTCGGCTTGACTTATGTTCATTCCTATGATGATGCCGGTCTCAATTCTGGGAGTGGCAGTTTGGCATCCCGCTTGAGATTTCAGAAGCCTGACGGAAGTCCTCGCCCCGCTATTGGAAATTCCTACGGCGTGGAAGCCTCCTTCGCGCTCAGCCCCCGGTTTGCCATTGGCGGTTGGGCCGGCTACACTGCCGGTCGCGTCACCGGCTTGGGCGACGGTGAGGTGTGGAACTGGGCGGTGACTTTGGCTTTCCCCGACTTGGGCAAAGAAGGAAACCTCGGCGGTCTTATTGTGGGGATGGAGCCCAAGTTAACCGGGGGTGACTTCGGCAGCGATCCCGACACCGGCTTGCATATTGAAGCCTTCTACCGCTATCAGCTGACGGATAATATCTCCATCACGCCTGGGGTCATCTGGCTGACAGCCCCCGGACACAGCGACAGCAACAGCGATATTGTCACCGCCACTGTCAGAACTACTTTCAAATTCTAGCACGCAGGTCAATATATAGCGTTTCTCATCCTTTGTGAGGTACTGAGAAACCCGGTTTCTTTAAGAAACCGGGTTTCCCGGCGGTAGTTCATCCAACGGAGAAACGCTATAGCAGTTATAAATGATTTGTGAAATTCTCTCTCTTTTCTTTCCTTGGCGCTCTAAGAAAGCGGGAAGCCGAGAAAGCGCGTCTAAGGCGGTTTTTTTCCGAAAAAAAATTCACAACTCCATGATAACCGCTATATCACTTAACCTCCGTCAGCCGGCGCACACCGGCATCCTCTCGGACAGTCCCCTCGCAAAAATGCTTTTCTATCAGTCCTGGAACTTCTGAAGGGTGACACCGGCTGTAGCGAGTTTTATCCGGCATCACCACAACATTTGGCCCCATTTTACACTGCTTGATGCAGCCGGTGCCTTTGACTGTCACTCTGTCTTCCAGTCCCCTCTCGCGCAAACTCGCCTCTATCGCTTGACAGACTTGTCTCGCGCCGCGCTGGCAGCAATCAGATTTTTGACAGACCAGAATAGTAGCTTTGGGTTGAGCAGCCGGTGCCGGTGCGGCGGAAACTTTCAGTGGGGCGTGCGTCACTGCGGGAGCCGTCCGTTCCAGGATATACGCTTTCTGTTTGCTCTCGCCAGTTTTGCGGTCTAGCTTTGTTTCACCGGCAACCCGCACCCAGTCCCCCGGCATCAAAGACCGATCGAAACTAACCCGCAACGGTTTTGCCATTTTGATGCAAAGTTCGCCCTCTGCAGTCGCCAGTCGCAGGTACTTAAGCTTGTAGCCATCTTCAAACACAAAACCGAGGAGACGCCCTTGCAGGTTGAAGTCTGAGATTTGCTTGTGAGAGTGACTCATACCCATTTTGGATTTTGGATTTTGGATTTTAGATTTTGGATTTTGGATTTTGGATTTTGGATTTTGGATTTTGGATTTTGGATTGGCTTTCCCCTAAACCCCTAACCCCTAATCCCTAATCCCCTAATCCCCTAATCCCGGCCCAAATCCCCACCGGTCAATTTTGGATTTGGGATGCCCGGATTTGGGGATTGATTGTTGTGCCCTATGCCCCATGCGCCATGCCCCATGCCGCTATTAGCCAGACTCAACACTTTTTCCGCCAGCAGCGCTCCAGCCAGCTGATTTGCTCTTGGCGCGGGGCTTGCAACTGCCTGAACACGCTCCAGAGCTGGGTTGCAGCGGCTGGGGTGCGGATCTGAACCCTCAAAGGCTGGCCAGTCGCACACCAACAGGGAATCTCCAGCTCTCGCAAACGCTGATAAACTTGCCACCGCTCCAGCCCGGGGACCTCCACAATCTCACCGGCTTCCAAGTCTCGCTCCGACTGATTCATTTGACCCACAGATGACATGTATTCCCACTAAGGTTCGGTTGCGACTCCCTCCCCCTTTCCGGAAAGCTCCGGGGGGTTGAGCCTCTAGTCCCAGCATACAGCAAGTGCGAAATATTCTCAGTAGTTTGGCAAAAAAAATTTTCAATCGGGAGATTTGATCTCAGGAACGCCCCGACTGTTGACGCTAATACCTCTCAGGCAGCAGGGAATCCAAAATCGGGGGTGCTAGACTGGGTAACGTTAGCAATAAACCTTGCCTAATGAGAGGAGAACACTACCATGACCGAAACTCAAACTGCGGTGCGCCCGTTTGGCCACCTGGCTGACAATCCCATTTTGCTCGAACATAGCGTCACAGCCCCGGTTTGCGAGGGGATGAACGCCCTGTTGGCCAGCTTTCAGGCGCTATACCTGCAATACCAAAAGCATCATTTTGTGGTGGAAGGCGCGGAATTTTATTCCCTGCACAAGTTCTTTCAAGACAGCTACGAAGCGGTCACAGGGCATGTCCACGACCTGGGCGAGCGCTTGAACGGCTTGGGCGGCATACCGGCGGCTAGCTTCAGCAAACTGGCCGAGTTGTGCTGCTTCACCCCAGAACCGGATGGTGTGTACACCTGCCGGCAAATGCTGGAACATGACATGGAAGCGGAGCAATCCATCATCGGACTGCTGCGCCGTCAAGCAGGTCAAGCCGAAAGTCTCGGCGACCGGGCCACCCGGTATCTCTATGAAAAAATCCTCCTGGAAACCGAGGAGCGAGCCTATCACATCAGTCACTTCCTCGCCCCCGACACCTTGGTGCAGTTCCGGTAAAACTGCCCTGGGTCTTGTTCAGGCCGCACCTCTGAGCGGGCCGGCTTAACCCATAACAAGCAAAAAGTCAAGGCTCGCGGCGTTCTGGGAATCGGGTTTTCCCGTGGCCCACTTCTGCCAAACAGGAAACGACAAACAGGGCAAGGCAGCGGACAAGCGTCCTCGCCCTAAGAGCCGTCACACCGGACAACAGAACACTGGGCAGAGAGCAGGATTTAATCCTGGATTCTTGACGCAAAGCAGTAGGACACGGTATAATGAGATAGGTCAGGCTCGAAAAAATAGCGTTAGCGAACCGTGCCGACCGCTCGACTTGAAAATAGTGCTTGATTTCTGATCCGCCTTTGAGACTTCCGACACGGTTGCCAAGCGAAACAGGAAATTGAGCTTAAAGCAGCTGTCATCGGCGCTGAGCGTGAAAGCGCTATGGGTTTAAGTAGGTGCCAAAACACCGACCTGAAACTAACCGAAATAGTGCTTTCGGGATCTTCCCGAAAGCTTTGCGGGATACCGCCTCTGCCGCCTTTATGGGCGATAGTGCTATCGTCACATTGTCCGGGAATGCCGGGAATAATGTCGCGTAAATGTATCAGGAAATACCACTTCCCTCTCTGCTTATTTTTTTTCGAGGAGAGCACTGCCGCTCAGTATAACTGATTGCAAAGTTATCTCAAGAATTATCTTAAAATTTTTTAATACTTAGGTTCGGCAGCTCGGCTGTGGGGGGCTGCAGGGGTCGCTGTGCGCCGCCCGGACTCTGCGACCGGCACCACAGGGAGCTGGTGAGTCCCCGCTTCAGCAAGAGTAAAAAAAATATTAATAAATTTGGCGCGGGATTGCCGGTGAGGTATAGGTGGTATCTGGCGATATATGCCGCGCCCGCCGATCGAAAAACAAATCGAGCCCTCTCATCCGGGGGGTAATTGCAGCTTCCCAGAAACGAGCGGGATTTATGCATTCAGCCGGTCGCCGAGGGCGATGATATGCAAAATAACCGTTGCTCCTGTGCTGTTAGGCGTTTAAGGAGCGGTGGCCTAGATTTTGTTTGTAACTTTCGCATCTTTATTTTTTAGCAAGACGCCCGGAGCCGCGCCTATCCTGAGCTGTTGCGCATTTAATTTGCACCATACATCTCTATCCCCTCGTTCCGGGCCGGCACGGGGGCCTTCCCCTACTGGCTGGTAACGGGGCGAAAGCTGGCTCTGCCCCCTTTCAAGGAACAAGCATATTAAAAGCCTAACAGCTTATCACAAATCTTATAAAAAAGCTTAAGTCCCTGGCATCTAGCTGGGGAGAAGCCTAAAATGATTTGGATTCAGGGATAGGCCCAATCCAAAAGCTAAAATCAACAATCTAAAATCTCTATGCCTCGTCGCTCAGACCTACATAAAATTCTTGTGATTGGCTCAGGGCCAATTGTGATTGGACAATCGGTAGAGTTCGATTACTCGGGCTCGCAAGCTTGTAAAGCCCTGCGAGAGGAGGGCTTTGAGGTGGTCTTGGTGAATTCCAATCCAGCCACCATCATGACTGACCCCGAAATGGCCGACCGCACCTACATAGAACCCCTAACGCCGGAAATCCTGGAAAAAGTGATCGCCAAAGAGCGTCCGCAGGCCATCTTACCCACGATGGGCGGGCAAACCGGCCTCAACCTGGCGGTAGCCGTGGCCAAAAATGGCGTCTTGGAGAAGTACGGCGTAGAGTTAATCGGCGCTAAGCTGCCGGCAATTGAGATGGCGGAAGACCGGCTGCTGTTCAAACAGGCAATGGCGCGGATTGGGGTGCCGACCTGTCCGTCGGGAATCGCCCAGAACCTGGACGAGGCGAAAGCCGTCGCCGGCCAAATTGGCCTCTACCCCCTGATTATCCGACCGGCATTCACCCTCGGAGGCACCGGCGGCGGCATTGCCTACAACCAAGAAGAGTTTGAAGAAATGGCGCAAGGCGGCATCGATGCCTCGCCGGTGTCCCAAATCCTGATCGAGCAGTCCCTGCTCGGCTGGAAGGAATATGAACTGGAAGTGATGAGGGATCTAGCAGATAATGTCGTAATTATCTGCTCGATCGAGAACTTCGACCCGATGGGCGTCCACACCGGCGACTCGATCACGATCGCGCCGGCGCAAACCCTGACCGACAAAGAATACCAGCGGCTGCGCGACGCCTCAATTAAAATTATCCGGGAGATTGGCGTAGAAACCGGCGGGTCAAACATTCAATTTGCCGTCAATCCCGTCAACGGCGACTTCATTGTCATTGAAATGAACCCCCGCGTCAGCCGGTCATCCGCCTTGGCGTCGAAAGCGACCGGCTTCCCGATCGCCAAAATGGCCGCCAAGCTGGCCGTGGGCTACAGCCTCGACGAAATTCCCAACGACATCACCAAGAAAACACCGGCAAGCTTCGAGCCCACCATCGACTACGTGGTGACCAAAGTCCCCCGGTTTGCCTTTGAGAAGTTTCCCGGAAGCCTGCCGGTGCTCACCACCCAGATGAAGTCGGTCGGCGAAGCGATGGCCATTGGGCGCACCTTCCAAGAATCCCTGCAAAAGGCGCTGCGCTCCCTGGAAACCGGACGTGCCGGCTGGGGTTGCGACCGGCAAGAAGTGCTGCCCAGTCTGGAGCAAATTCGCGCCGGTTTGCGCACCCCAAATCCAGAGCGCGTCTTCACCATCCGCCACGCCATGATGATGGGCATGAGCGTCGAGGAAATCTACGAACTCACCGGCATTGACCCGTGGTTCCTCGACAAAATGGCGGATTTGCTGCAAACCGAAAAATTCCTCAAGCGCACCTCGCTGAAAAGCTTGACAAAAGAGCAGATGTATGCTATTAAGCGGCAAGGGTTCAGCGACCGGCAAATTGCCTTCGCCACCAAGACGGCAGAAGACGAGGTGCGGGCCTGCCGGCAGCAGCTGGGAGTCAAGCCGGTGTACAAACTCGTAGACACCTGCGCCGCTGAGTTTGAAGCGGTGACGCCCTACTACTACTCCACCTACGAGGAAGAGTCAGAAGTGCGACCGTCCGAGAAACGGAAAGTGATGATTCTCGGCGGCGGGCCCAACCGCATTGGCCAAGGGATAGAGTTCGACTTTTGCTGCTGTCACGCCTCCTTCGCGCTGCGAGCTCAGGGGTTTGAGACAATCATGGTCAACTCCAACCCAGAGACGGTTTCCACAGACTACGACACCAGCGACCGGCTGTATTTTGAGCCGCTGACCAAAGAAGATGTGCTCAATATTATAGAAGCGGAAAATCCAGAGGGGGTGATCATTCAGTTTGGGGGCCAAACGCCTTTGAAGCTAGCGCTGCCTTTGCAGAAGGCGCTGGAATCCGGTCTGGCTGCCAACGTGCAAACGAAAATCTGGGGGACTTCTCCGGACTCGATTGATATGGCCGAGGATCGGGAGCGGTTTGAGAAGATTCTGCGCTTTCTGGATATCAAACAGCCGGCGAACGGGACGGCTCGCAACTATGAGGACGCGCTGGTGGTGGCCAAGCGGATTGGCTATCCGGTTGTGGTGCGCCCCAGCTATGTGTTGGGGGGACGGGCAATGGAAATTGTCTACTCTGACAGCGAGTTGGAGCGCTACATGATCTTCGCGGTACAGGTGGAGCCGGATCACCCGATTTTGATTGACAAGTTTCTGCAGAATGCCATCGAGGTGGATGTGGATGCGCTCGCAGACCAGACCGGTCGGGTGGTGATCGGCGGGATTATGGAGCACATCGAAGAGGCGGGGATTCACTCTGGGGACTCGGCTTGCTCTATTCCTTATATCACTCTGTCGCAGCCGGTGCTGGATACCATCCGCAGTTGGACGGCGCAGCTGGCCAAGGAGCTGAAAGTGGTGGGGCTGATGAATATCCAGTATGCCGTTCAGGGCGAGCAGGTGTACATTCTGGAGGCGAATCCCCGCGCTTCTCGCACGGTGCCGTTTGTTTCTAAGGCGATTGGCGTACCTTTGGCGAAGTTGGCTTCTCGGGTTATGGCTGGGGAAACGCTGGAGTCTTTAGGGTTCACGCAGGAAGTGATTCCGCAGCACATTTCGGTGAAGGAAGCGGTGCTTCCGTTTGATAAGTTTCCCGGTGCCGACACGCTGCTCGGGCCGGAAATGCGCTCTACTGGGGAGGTAATGGGAATAGACAGCACCTTTGGAACAGCGTTCTATAAGGCGGAACTGGCAGCCGGAGTGCGCCTGTCCAAAGGCGGTACTGTGTTTGTGTCGATGAACCACCGCGACAAAGTGGCGGTTGTGCCGGTGGTGAAAGAGTTGATTGATTTGGGCTATAAAATTGTGGCCACTGACGGCACCCGCCACGTTTTGCAGGAGAACGGCATTAAAGATGTGGAGCTGGTGCTGAAAGTCCATGAGGGTCGCCCTCACGTCATCGACTGGATTAAGAATGAGCGGATTCAGTTTATTATTAACACTCCCTCGTCGGGTGAGGAGTCCCAGACGGACGCCCGCCGCATCCGCCGCACGGCGCTGGATTACAAGCTGCCGATTATTACGACGATAGCCGGTGCTAAGGCCACTGCTGCCGCCCTGCGATCTCTGAACTCGCAACCCCTGGAGGTGAAAGCTCTGCAGGACTATTTCAATTAAGTTGGGCTAGCGGCGAGGGGCATGGGGCATGGGGCATTGGGGCATTGGGCATGGGGCATGGGGCATGGCGCATTGGCAATTTCCCCTGCGCCCCTGCGCCCCCCGCCCCCTCGCCCCCCTGCTGCGGCAGCAGGGGGTTTTTTTTTGGGGCAAAGTTTAAGAAAAGTAAAGGCCACGGGTCGGGGAGTGTTCGGTAATCCGCAAGAAGATTGCTGGGGTTTTGTTTTCCAGGATGCAGTATTCAAGTTGATTTCCGCGTAAAGTGGTGTTTTGACGCTTCTCAGGACGGCCCCCGGCAGGATCGGAAAACCGATCGGGGGGAGTAGACAGTGGTTAAAAGAATGTTACAATCGTTTACATACATACCAGGCGAGACGTTAACAAAATTTATGACAACCGAAATAATCCTAGTGGCTGGAGTGGGTTTGGCGATTGGGCTGGTATCGAAGGCCCTGGAGGGAACCCGGGCGGAATCGCAACCAGAGGTGGTGCCGGTGCCGGTGAAAGTCCGAGAGCGGTAATCGCAGGTCTGCCGGCGGCTGTTTGCAGTTGGGCTAATGCCCTAAGGAAAGTAGTTGGGCTAATGCCCTAAGGAAAGTAGTTGGGCTAATGCCCTAAGGAAAGTAGTTGGGCTAATGCCCCACAGCGCCGGCAGTCGTGGCCCGCTACTGTGCCCGCCCTGCGTGAAGAGTCGAACTCGCAAAGAAAACCAAGCTGGCAATGCCAGCAAGATTTCTCCAACCCTGTCGCTATCCATATCCCGATGCTATGAAGACCGCACAGACTTCTACAGACCTAGTTCGCACTTACCTGCGAGAAATTGGCCGGGTGCCGCTGCTGACTCACGAGGAGGAGATCGTGCTGGGGAAAGAGGTGCAGCGCTCAACCGCATTGCAGTTGAAGAAAAATGAGCTAGCCGCTGAGTTGGGCCGCGAGCCGAGCTTGGCGGAGTGGGCGCAGCACGCTGAGCTGTCTGAGGCTCAATTGCAGCAGGCGATAACAGCCGGCGAAATTGCCAAGCGCAAGATGGTGGAGGCCAATTTGCGATTGGTGGTCTCTGTGGCCAAGAAATATATCAAGCGCAATGTGGATTTGCTGGACTTAATCCAGGAAGGCACCATCGGCATGCAGCGGGGTGTGGAAAAATTTGACCCCACCAAGGGATACCGGTTTTCCACCTATGCCTATTGGTGGATTCGTCAGGCGATCACTCGTGCTATAGCAGAAAAAAGTCGCACAATTCGCTTGCCGATTCACATCACCGAAAAGCTCAACAAAATCAAAAAGGCTCAGCGCCAGATCGCTCAAAATCAGGGAAGAGCTGCCACAATTGCTGAATTGGCTGAGGCGCTACAAGTGACGCCAAAGCAAATTCGGGAATACCTGGAGCGGGCCCGCCAGCCGTTGTCGTTAGATTTGCGCGTGGGCGATAATCAAGATACGGAGCTAGGAGATTTGTTGGAAGATACCGGCCCAACTCCTGAAGATTTTGCGGTGCACTCTTCCCTGCGGACTGACTTGGAGGTGATTATGGCTGACCTAACCCCTCAGCAACGTCAAGTGCTGTCTCTGCGCTTTGGCTTGGAAGACGGTAAGGCCATGACGCTGGCCAAAATTGGCGACCGCCTCAATATCAGCCGCGAACGGGTGCGCCAGATCGAGCGCGAAGCCCTGACTAAGCTCCGCAAGCGGAAAGCTGATATGGGCGAATATGTGGCCAGCTAGGTCGATTTTGGATTTTGGATTTTGGATTTTGAAGAAAATCTGAAATCTAAAATCTAAAATCTAAAATCTAAAATCTGGTGAGTGAACCCGCCGGTCTTGGTTCGGTTTCTTCGCTCTCGCAACTGAAATCAGGCTGCTAAATTAATGTTTAGAAACGTAACAGTTACCCGAACGCAGTTCGTGAATCAACCACTGTAAACATAGAGGCGGGAGCTTTTGCCGCTAGGAGGTACAAGGTGAATCACGCATCGAATCGATCTCCAGAATTTTTGGGTGGCGAGTCAGAAGTGGGCAATTTGCTGTGGCACTACGTGCAATCGATGAGCCCGGAGACGGTCTCTCAGCTGTCGAGACCGACTACTTCTGAAGTGTTTCAGGTGATGGAACGGAATATTGTCGGGATGTTGGGAAACTTGCCTTCCGAACACTTCGGGATAACTGTTACCACCAGCCGCGAGCATCTCGGTCGGCTGCTGGCTTCGGCAATGCTCAGCGGCTACTTCCTGCGCAACGCTGAGCAGCGGATGCACTTTGAAAAGTCGCTGCAGCATTCGGAGGCTAGTGCTTCCGAGAACGATTAGGTGGCGTAAATCTGCAAAGCGTTATAAAAAAAGCAGCTTTGAAACCCCAGCACCTATAAATCTGGGCAGGCTGTCAAGAGAGTCTGCCGAATTCTACTATTTGGGAGCTGCGACAAACACTGCTGCAGTGGAATTGATCGATTTGGGGGCGACAGTCCGCACGGCGAAAAATCCAACTTGTTTGCTTTGCCCGTGGCGGAGGAACTGTCAGGGGTATAATCTGGGTGTGCAATCTGAGTTACCCATGCGCGAAGCTTCTTCTCCTGTACCGCATAAATTTATTGGCGTTGCCGCGATCTGGAACGGTGAGGGACAAATTTTGATTGACCGGCGCAAGCAAAATGGTCTGCTGGGCGGGTTGTGGGAATTTCCGGGCGGCAAGCTGGAGGATGGGGAAACCATCCAAGCTTGCATTCGGCGGGAAATTCTGGAGGAGTTGGCGATTGAGGTGGAAGTGGGGGAGCATTTAGTTACTGTTGAACACGCTTACACTCACTTCCGGGTGACGCTGAATGTTTATCACTGCCGGCACGTTGGGGGGGAGCCCCAACCTTTGGAGTGCGATGAGATTCGCTGGGTGACGCTGGAGGAACTCGACCAGTTTGCCTTTCCAGTGGCGAATGTGAGGATTATTGAGGCGCTGCGGCGGGATGCTGGGTTAGGGGTAGGGGTTGGGGGTTAGGGAGTAAGTGGTAAGCTCTTAGGCTTTTAAGCTGCTTTTCCGTTGAAAGGAGGCAGAGCCTCCAGATTGCGTTCCCAGGCAGAGCCTGGGAACGAGAGATGCCCCATCACCTGTGCCGTGTCACGCGCGAGGGCGCTCTGGGAAGCGCACCGTGAAAGAGGAACCAGCGCCGAGTTCGCTCTGGACTGAGATGTCGCCGCCCAGCATCTGGCACAAGCGCTGGCTGATGGCCAGCCCCAAGCCGGTGCCGCCATATTTGCGGGTGGTGGAGGCGTCCGCTTGGGTGAACGCTTGGAAAATATGGTCTATCTGCTCTTTTGTCATGCCAATGCCGGTGTCTTTTACCTCAAAAACAAAGAGAGATGAAGGTGGAAGGCTGGGGGTTGAATCTGTACCTGTTTCATCCCCGACAGTTTGCACGGTATCTTTTTTTAAGGTGAGGGAAATCGCGCCGTTTTCAGTGAATTTTGCCGCGTTGCCGAGCAGGTTCAGGAGTACCTGGCGCACTTTGGTGAGGTCAGAGTGCATAATCCCGATATCGGAAGCGCAGTTTATCTGCAAGGTATTGCCGTTTTTCTCCACCAGCGGTTGGACAGTGGCTGCCACGTCCTTAACCAGATTGGCAACATCAATGGTTTCCAAATAGATGGTCACTTGACCGGCTTCTATCTTAGAAATGTCGAGAATATCGCTGATCATGTTCAGCAGGTGTTTGCCGGCGTTCTGAATCTTCTCAAGATCCGGTATCAATTCGTTTACTTCCAAATCCTGCGCTTCTTCTGCGAGGATCTCGCTGTAGCCAATGATGGCGTTCAAGGGGGTGCGCAGCTCGTGGCTCATGTTAGCGAGAAACACGCTCTTTGCCCGATTAGCTGCTTCAGCTTTATAGGCGGTATTTTGCAATTCTTCCGTGTACTCTCCTACCCGTTTTATCAGATGATTGAGAGAAACCGTCAGCTTGCCAATTTCATCGCTGGTGGTCACGGGTGCCTGCAGGTCAAAATTGGATTCTGCCGTCACCCGCTCAGCTACTTTAGTTGTGGCTTCCAAAGGAGCCGAGATCGCCCAGCTCGTGTAGGATATTAGAGCGGCTGCAAGCGCAACTGACACCAGCAGGCTGATTATAATAATGCTGGTTCCGAGTGTTTCCGCGCTCTCGTAGGCTTGAAAGGCCATACCGGCACGCTCGCGAAATTGGCCAGCTAGGGTGGCGGAATCGCCCGACAAGTTATTCAGCTGGAAAGCAACTTGGCTGCGGTCAAAATTTATCAGCGATTCTCGCGCTGCTTTAAGGTTTGCCTGATTCTGGCTAGGCGAGTTGACTGGCTTTAACAGGTCGTTGATTTCCTTGGAGTAGGCGGCGACCGCACCGGCATAATTTTTACTCAATGTTAGCAGCCTGGTTTTCTCCTCTTGAGTGAGGGTGCGGTTGGCGAGTGTCAAAGCGTTCAGTTTGGCCAGCTGCTGATTTATCCCTACAATATACTCTCGCCATTGAGAAACTTCTTCCTCAAAAAGCTGGGGGCTGTTTAAGACCGGCGCAAGCATGTGCTGCTGAACTCTGGCCCGCAAGCCTTCTGCGGTGAGAGCTGTGAGGGTGTCGGCTGTTTCTAAAGTGCTTGTTAGTTGCTCTCTTACTTGTTCCTTATAATGACTTTCAATGACTCTTCCAGTAATAGCGCCGGCAAGAGCAAGACTAATAGCCATAGCCGATCCCAAGCTAATTTTCTGCCTGATTCCCAGTCGCTTAAACAATTGTGTGAAGCCGATTTGCGTCAAGCTGTTAGGTTGCTCCTGCGGGGCGGGCTCATAATTTCTTGTTTTGCTATCCGGGGAGAGTCTAGAAATTTTGGATGCCATAAAGAGTTTTCGCGCGACGTTCTCAAGAATGACGGGCACGGAGAATTTTCCGGCCTCTCAGGAGTTCCAGTTTACCATTTCTGTTCTGCCCTTGCCCTGGATTACTAAAATAAATTTTTTAGAGCTTTTTTCTTCCCCTGATGTGCTGTTTAATGCGCCGGGCAAGGCAAGCGCAAGCAGAAATTATTCTCAGTCCCGCGCTTGCAGAAATAGGTGCCCCGTTAAATTTACCCATGCGCCCAACTTCGCTCCAAACGGGTGAACGATTGGTGCTGCGCCGGCGAGCTCGGGTGCCCGCTCCCCACAGGCATTTGAGGTGAGCGAAACCCGCGAACCGCCGCTTCTTGCTGGGTGCGGGAAGCATCCCCTTTTCGCAAAGATTTTCACCCTCACCCGCCGTTCCCCCCCCTCTCCGGGACACCCCCCTCATTCCCCCCCCATCAAGGGAGGGAGGACAGAGAAAAGATTTTTTATTCACGGCGAGGGGAGAAAAAATCAATAATTCTGCCCTATCCGCTTCTGGGAGAGAGGTTGGGGGTGGAGGGTAGTGCAAAAATGGGATGCTCCCCGGGTACATCCATATTATTCTAATTCAAAATGAATTTTGGATATTATAGCTCTGGGCGGCACGCCAGGAAGTCGTGGAGTGTGCGAGAGGATTGGCACTGACTGGAAAATAGGGCACAGGGGATGGGGCATTGCGGCGGGAGTGGGGCACTGGACACTGGGCGCGCTCGCAGCTGTGCCGCCCGCCGGTGCCGGCACCGGACACGCTGCTGCGCCCCGCCGCAGTGAGCCGGTGTTGCTTCCCGATGCCCCGTGAGCGCCGGTGGTGGAGTTATAGCACTTTTCACTTGAGGAGTGCGCTTCGATCCCCCCAACCCCCCTTAAAAAGGGGGGCTAGCTTCTTCCCCCCCTTTTTAAGGGGGGGCTAGGGGGGGATCAATATCTGTACCTCACTCAGTTGCAATCTGCTATTAGCTATTGCGCATTTAATTTGCCCTATTCATCTCTATCCCCCCGTTCCGGAGCAGGCACGCATGCCCCCACTACAGGCTGCGAACGCCGCTCTGGAGGCTCTGCTCCCTTTCAAAGGACAAGTAGATTAAAAGCATAACAGCTTGTACCGTATCCGGTAACGTCGGCATTCGACCGGCACGATGCGGCGCTCCACAAGAGTTTTGCAATAACGGTGCTGCCGAATATCGTATCAGGGGTCAGGGGTGTGGGCCCTTGAGCGCCGGCTCCCCCCCTACCGGATATAGCGCCTCTAAATCCTTTGTGTGGGTTTCAGAAGTAACAGGCGCTCCGCCTTTTATTCTACCTCCCTTGGACATGCGCTATCAGCGCAACTGCGAACCCTCGCCCTCACCTTATATAGCCAGGACTTACGCTTGCGCCTCTATCTGTAGGGTGGGTAAGCGTTGCGCGTAACCCACCACACAATTAAGGTCGCTGCGTAAGTCCTGATAGCGTTTCTCAGTTGGATGAACTGCGGCTCAGAAACCCGGTTTCTTTAAGAAACCGGGTTTCTCAGTACCTCACAAAGGATGAGAAACTCTATAAATTAGCAATCTGCTGAGAAAACCATAAAGCAGCATTAATATTATTCCCCTCATTCATCCGCTCTAACATTTGCGACAGCAGCGAAATTGGCAGCCCCGACAGCACCACAGAACTTTCAATCTGCTGGTATCTCCCATTCTCCTGCAAGTAGAAGGCCAGCACCCGCCGGCCCTTGATATCGGCTACCCAATATTCGGGAATGCCCAACCCAGCATAAAGCTGTTTTTTCTCATCTAAATCCGTGGCTAATGTAGTGTCTGCAATTTCCCCCACTAAATCGGGCACGCGCCAATTATCCAGATTAATTCGTCCCGACTCTCCCTCCGCCCACTGTGGCGAACCTCCGCCCACATACAAAATTTTATCGGGAGTCGCCGAGCGCGAGTTGGGTTTCTCAAGCACGCAACCGCCTAGGGAATCGACCAGCACCCCCGGTTGACGAGCGAACCAGAAACCAAATACAAGCGTAAACAAATCGTTAAATCTAGCGTGGTTAATTCCTTCATTACCCATATCAACCCAAAGATACCCCTCGTTAAAAAACAGCCGAACGTCTTTATCCAAATTCGTACTGTCCCGCCAAGCTAAGTAATCATCCCAGGTAGCGGGTGTCCATTGGGGGGCAGCAAGAGACAAGGTGGGGGCAACAGGAGTTGTAGAAGTCATATCGATTTGCCCTTGTGGCTTCACTAACTGTACCAGTCCGGTTGCGATGGGAGCTGATATCTTATTATAGAGGTTCTCAGATTGATGTACTATGGCCCATAAAGCCATTTTTGTAGGGGCGGTCTCCGTGGGTGGCACCGCCCCTATCCCCCCAGGGGGGGGAAGAAGTGAGCCCCCCTTTTTAAGGGGGGTTTGGGGGGATCAAGATGCTTAGACTTGTAGGTAGGAATTTGAGTTATTATATCATTGTTTGTGGGACGAATGTTGATCTTCTATTTTTGATTATAGAAAATTCAGGTGGGTGACGCGAAGCGCGTCACCCACCCTACAGGGGCAGTTTAAATGGATGACCCGCCATCAATTACGATCGCTTGTCCCGTCAGATTGCCGGCTTCAGAAGATGCCAGCCAAGCCACCAGCGACGCCACTTCCTCAGCAGTTGTAATCCTGCCGGTTGGAGTGTTCCGCGCTACCTCTGCTGCCGTAGTTCCCAGATCCGAGAAGCGCCCTCGTGCCATCTCCGTATCCACCCAGCCCGGACAAATAGCATTGACGGTAATGCCACGAGGGGCTAATGCCAGTGCCAGGGCGCGAGTAAGTCCAACAACCCCGTGTTTAGCCGCGCAGTAGGCGATTTGATCGGGCACAGCACGCAATCCCAAAATTGAGGCAATGTTAATAATGCGCCCGGTGCGATCTGGCAAAAGCGGAATGGCGGCTTTCGCGCAACGATAGGAACCGTCGAGATTGGTGGCAAGAATCGCCCGCCACACTGTTTCATCGCCGTCGAGGGTATCGGGCCCAGCTAGTCCAGCGCTATTTACTAGCACGTCCAGCTTTTCAATCTGGCGGAACAGTGCCGTAACGGAGTCTGGATCTGCCACATCACAAGGAATAAAACGCACACCGGGTAAGGGATTTTGCGGTGCTGTCCGACCGCAAATTACGACATCAGCGCCTAATTCCAGGAAACGTGCGGATATCGCCCGACCAATACCTCGTGTGCCGCCAGTAACCAGTACGTTCACTGCGCCGTTCCCCCACCATCAACCGGAATCACCGCTCCTGTAATAAAAGATGCAGCATCGGAGGCAAGAAACGCAACCACCCAAGCAATCTCTTCTGGTTTTGCAAAGCGTCCCAGCGGCACGGAACTTTTGTAAAAATCCTCAGAGGCATCGCCAAAAAGACTGGGATATTGGGCTGCGAGATCGCGGGTGACTTGGCGCAACATGGCTGTGTCTGTGCTGCCGGGGGCAATACAGTTGACGCGGATGTTGTGCGGTGCCCAATCCAAGGCGGCGCTGCGCGTTAGCTGCGCCAGCGCTCCTTTTGTCAGTCCGTAGGCGGCGCTGACTCGTCTGCCAATGAAAGCTTGATCGCTGGAAATGTTGACAATAGAGCCGTGCCGGCGCTGGATCATTCCTGGCAGTACGGTTTTCATCAACACAAAGGGCGCACGGACATTAATGGCGAACAGGTTGTCTAGCACCTCAATTGGGGTGTCGAGGACGCTGCCTAATGCTGTCGCCCCCGCATTGTTAACAAGAATATCTACCTCCGCAAAATCGGCAGCGCGTTCTTCAATGGCGGCGACATTGGCTAAGTCGATTTCCGGCAAGTCGAGTCCGATCACCTTTACGCCTTCAGCTTCCAGTCGGGCGACGATCGCGGCCCCGATTCCGCCTTTGTGGCCGGTGACGACCGCTGTTTTATTACTGAGTCCGGGTAAACTCAAGATCACTCCTTTGCTTTTTGGCCTTTTCGGTCACTCTAAAATTTATCACAGTGATCAGCACACTCTCTATCGACTTTGTTAAATTTTATTTGGGCCAAAGTGGCTTTTAGGAGTCAGAGCCTCCAAAGCGGCGTTCCCAGGCTCCGCCTGGGAACGAGGGGTAGGGTTTTCCGACGTAGGACAGGCGTTCCCTCCGACCCAAAAAATACGGTGCGTTCCGGCAGAACTGTGCCAGTAATGTCGCTGTCCCAACCCTCTCCCGCAATCAAATAATCAATATTATATTATAAAGTAGGCAGCCGTGCCGGTCTTATGAAGAAAACGAGGCCAATCTAATGGTTTCAGACAAGTTTCGCCACCAGCTGCGCCAGGAAGCCAAACTCTGGCGAGCTGAGGGGCTAATTAATGAAGATTTATACCAGCAACTGTCAGAGCGCTATCAGTTTGACAGCCTAGAAACCGCTGCCAGCAACCGCTTTATTGCAATAATCACCGGCTTGGGAGGAATCCTCGTCGGTTTAGCGGCAATTACCTTCGTAGCAGCGAATTGGCAAGTTTGGTCGCGGGAATTTAAAGTCGCCCTGCTCCTGAGCTTATTTATCGGGATTAATGCCGCCGGCTTCTATCTGTGGCGAATGCCCACCGGCACTGCGGGAAAGCGAGACGGGTGGAAACAGCGGCTGGGGCACGCATTGTTGCTGCTCGGCGCAATAATCTTGGGGGCGAATATGGCGCTGATGGCGCAGATGTTCCACATCTCCGGCTCCCCCCACGGACTGTACCTCGTCTGGGGGCTGGGCGTGATAGCAATGGCGTACAGCCTGCGCTTGACTTCCTTGGGCGTCTTGGGAATGATTTTAATGGGTTGGGGTTACTGGCTGGGAGTGTTCGACTGGCGCTCAAAAGAAGAATTTTCCTGGCTGCAGTTGCTGGTGCAGCACATGCCGGTGGTGGCTTGCGTGCTGTTTGTCCCCCTGGCTTACTGGTGCCGCTCCCGCGCGATTTTTGCCCTAGCTGCGATTGGGACAGTCTTTTCCCTGGAAACCTCTCTTTTCCAAGGTTCGAGTGTGTCACCGGCTTGGATCGCCGCGATTGCCTGCGCCCTCCCACCGGCTCTGCTTTGGGGCTATGACGACACCCTTTGGCCAAATATCCACAGCCGGCTCTTTCAGCCCCTCGCCCGCACTCTGGCGCTGTGGTTTCTCGGCGGAATGTTTTATTTTTCCTCCTTCCGGTGGTGGGAAAACACTTCCAGCCAGCAAATTGAAGCCGCAGCGCTGCTCAGCTGGATTCCCCTGCTCGACGTGGCGCTGCTTGGCGGTTTGACAGTTTGGGAATGGCTGTATTTAGCGCGTCAGGGGAGAAAACACCCATCCCGCAGGGGAGTGGATCTCACCACCAACACCATTGCCTGCTTTATTGCTGTCAGCGCCCTAATTCCCCTCTGGCATTTCAGTTTCAGTTCCATTCCCCTGCTAGCTACTTTTGCCTTCAACGTACTCCTGTTTCTCTTAGCTGCAGGCTTGATTCGGGAAGGGCTGGCGCAGGGGAATCGCGGCACGTTTTGGGGCGGCATGGTGCTGTTAGTCCTGCAAATTTTCAGCCGGATGCTGGAGTACGACACCGGCTTGCTGTTCAAAGCTTTTGTCTTCTTACTGTGCGGCATTGGCGCGATTGCCGCCGGCTTGCTGTTTGAGCGCTACTCCTCTACTTTAACCCCTTCTAAGGAGAATTAAGTATGACCTCTAACTTGGATGATTCCAACAAACAGCAGCTTCCAGAAACACCCCCTGCGGATGTTAGCGGTGAGAGGGAGGGAATGATCAGCTGGGAGGCTGAAAAAAAGCCTCTGCGAGCTTGGCGGCTGTGGGTTCCCTTGCTGTTCCAAACGGTGCTGATTGCTGCAGTGCCGGCACCGGCATTTTACACCTACGTCACCGGCAAGACTGTGATCCTGCAAACAGCGCCGGTTGACCCCTACGACCTGTTGCGCGGCTACTCCCAGACTCTCGGCTATGATATCTCCACTCAAAACACTCTGAAAAGTCTCCCCGGCTGGCAGGACTTGCCCGGTCACACCTCAAGTTGCCCTGCGGTTAAACCGCCGGCTAAGAGCACTTGCAAGGAAGAGAAATATGTGGATGCGGGAACCAGTTTTTATGTTATAATGGAAGCGCCAAAATCGGCGGCTTCTGGGCGTCCCCAACCTTGGAAGCCGGTGCGGGTCAGCCGCGAGCGCCCCAAGAATTTGCCGGCGAATCAGGTGGCTATTAAGGGCAAGTACGGTGGGTGGAACGCCGAGTACGGACTGGAAACCTATTATATGCCAGAAGACCAGCGGGAGCAGATTAATAATGACATTAATCAAGCTCAGCAACGCCAGCCGGGGCAGAACAGACAAGCAATACCTTTCGTGGTAGAAGCGAAGGTAGACGCGCAGGGAAACGCCGTGCCGGTGAGTTTGTGGGTGCGCGAGCGCAACTATCGCTTCTAGCAGTAGTGTGACGCCGAGCGTACAGCACCGACGCCACCGGCACGCACCAAGAAAAGTAGGGTGTGTGCTGCGTGCGTCACGCACCGAGAGCAACGCAGGTGGGTTCCCCTTAGGGGGAACCCACCCTACAATTTTGGCCAAACGGGAATGATGCCGGTGGGAATGAAGGGGCACCGGCCTGTATTTTCCTCTGATTCGGATTTCGATTCCGCACCGCCGGCTGGTGCGCATACCGGCAGCTCAATGATGAATTCCGCTCCCTCTCCTGGTGCGGAAATGCAGCTCAGCCTTCCCTGGTGTTTTTCCTCCACAATCTGGCGGGAAATATATAGCCCCAGTCCTGTGCCAAACCCTACGGTTTTAGTCGTGAAGAAGTGGTCAAACGCCCGCTCTTTTACCTCACAGGACATTCCCGGGCCATTATCTTTGATAGAGATGATAGCGTGAGTGCCGTCAGAATTCAAGTCGGTGCGGATGGCAATCGTATTGGGGCGAGCGATGAGTTCATCAAAGGAATAACCCTGAGACAGCTCATCCAGGGCGTCAATGGCATTGGCTATTAGGTTCATAAATACCTGGTTGAGCTGTCCGGGGTAGCACTCAACCATTGGCAAATCGCCATATTCAGTTATAATTTTAATATCTGGGCGTTTTTTGCTGGCTTTCAGCCGGTGTTTTAAAATCAGCAGAGTGCTGTCGATGCCCTCGTGAATGTTGAAAGCTACTTGGGAGTCGGTATCCGAGCGCGAGAAAATCCTAAGAGAAGTGCTGATGTTGCGGAGGCGATCTGTTCCCGCTTTCATAGAGGTGAGGATTTTGGGCAAGTCCCCCATCAAAAACTCCAGGTCAATATCCTCGATTTTTGACTCAATCTTTGCGCCGACCTTGGGAAATTCGTCTCGGTAAAGATTTAATAGATCGAGCAGGTTGTTTGTGTAAACTTCTATGTAGTTGAGATTGCCGGAGAGAGAGCCAACCGGATTGTTAATTTCGTGGGCGACACCGGCAACTAACTGACCGAGTGCCGACATTTTCTCGGTTTGCACCAGCTGAACTTGAGTTTGCTGCAGCCGCTCCCAGGCGCTTTGCAGTTCAGCCGTGCGCTCCTCCACCCGCCGCTCCAACTCATCAGTTAGCTGCTGCAGCGCGGCTTCTGCGGCGCACCGCTCAGAGATTTCCTGTTTCAATAAGGAATTTTGCTGAGCGTACTGTTTTGTTAATAAACTCAGTCTCAGGTGCAGCCTAACCCTGGCTATCACCTCTTCTTGCTGAAATGGCTTTGTGATATAATCAACCGCTCCTAGTGAAAGACCTTTGACCTTATCAACCGTGTCCGAAAGGGCGGTCATAAAAATCACCGGAATCTCGCAGGTTTCCGGCTTGGCCTTCAGCTGGCAGCAAGTTTCAAACCCATCGATTCCCGGCATCATCACATCTAATAATATCAAGTCAGGTTTGGCATATTCCGCCAGCTCCAGAGCCGTTTCCCCTTCGGTGGCCACCAAAATTTCCCAGCCGCAAGAGGTAATCGCCCCAGTCAGCACTTTCAGATTGGTCGGGCTGTCATCCACGAGCAAGATAGTGGCCTCATCAATATTCATCTGATTCATGGGTTATCACACCTAAAAGAATTGATTAACTCCCTGATTTTTTTGACCTGAAAGCCCTCCGCTAACTGCCGGATATCGGTGGCAAAAGGCACGAACTTGGCATCCAGCCGCTCCAGCTCACCCACTGCCTTTTCTATCCCTTGGATGTTGCCTCTCAGGGCCAAATTAAACAGCTTCTCAAGTTCCTCTGCCGGTGGAGCAACTATGGCTGTGGGCGCTTTCGGCGTCGGTACTGCCGGTCGCGCAGCTTCCAGAGGTGCCTCTAATTTTTCATAAATCCACTCCAGCCGCAAATACTTCTGCAAGTGAGCCAGAAGCACATCCAGTTGCACCGGCTTGGGCAAGAATTCATCCCCCCCCGCCCGCAAACTGTTTTGTTTGTCAGTCTCAAATACGCTCGCCGATGATACTATAATAACCGCATTTTTGAATTGCGGCGACTGCCTCAATGCGCCAATCATCTCAAACCCATCCATTTCCGGCATGGCCAGGTCAGTCACGATGGCATCGGGCTGAATTTCGGCGGCTTTGTCCAAACCCTCTACACCGCTAGTCGCCTCAAAGCAAGAAAACCCAATCGGTTCCAGCATCTTGACGAGAACCGAGCGATTTTCCCAGCTATCGTCCACTATCAGAACTTTCGGCTTTTTCTCCTTAATCCCAGCAATCTTTCCCCTTTGGACTGCTGCAGCCGCCGGCGTCCAGCCCGTGGCAACCGGCACCTCTAAATCCAGCCAAAACCGGCTCCCCTTGCCAAAGGCACTCTCGACTTTTAGCTCGCTCCCCATCATCTCCACCAGCTTCTTCGCGATCGCCAATCCCAAGCCGGTGCCTTCTGCCTGTTTCTTTTTGTCCCCCACCTGCTCGAAAGGCAAAAAAATCTTTGACAGCTGTTCAGGCGTCATCCCCACCCCAGTGTCTTCCACTTCAAACCGGATTTGGGTCATGGGGCACTGGGCATTGGGCATTGCAAATTCTTCAGTTTTTCCTTCTTGACCATGCCCCATGCCCCATGCCCCATGCCCTATTACCTCTACCTTAAACATCACCCCGCCCCTGTCAGTAAACTTAATCGCATTGCCCAGCAAATTAATCAGCACTTGCCGCAGCCGCTTTTCATCAGCCTGAATCCCCAGCGGCAGCTGAGAGTCGAATTGCTGAGCGAACGAAATTCCTTTTTCCCCAGCCCGAATCCGGCAAATTTCCACCACTCCCGTCAAAAAAGAAGGAAAATAAAACTCACTCCCGTGCAGTTCCAGCTTCCCTGCTTCAATTTTCGACAGGTCTAAAATATCATTGATTAACGTTAGCAGGTGTGACCCGCACTGGTAAATTATGCCTATACCATCAACATCTGATTTCGCCAGAGTTGAGGAGCGCTGCAAAATTTGCGCGTATCCCAGAATCCCGTTAAGGGGCGTGCGCAGTTCGTGGCTCATGTTGGCCAAAAATTCGCTTTTGGCTTGGTTGGCCACTTCCGCTTGGACTTTTGCGGCTTCTAATTCCCCGGTGCGCTCGCTCACTTTTACCTCTAGAGTGCGGGAATACTCCTGCAGTTGCTCATTGGCTTGCTGTAACTGCCACTGATTGTAGGAGTTTGTTACCACAATAGCAGACGCGACAAGAGCCAGTAACGGGGAAACCACTGGAATCCACCAGCCTCCCAGAAAAGCCAGATAACCGGCACCGGTGAGAGTGCCTGCTGCCAGCACTGCAGCCCAGACTGTCCATCGAGAGGTTGCCTTCTTTCTCAAAAATTTAGACTCTGGAAACGCGCAAGCGATCCAGGAGCCAATAAAAGACCAGCACAAAACCCACAGCCACTCTCCCAGCAGTGGCCACACTCGAATCAGCGGTCTTCCATCCAGCGCCGCACTCAAAATCTGGCTAATTGTATTGGCGTGGATCACCGCACCGGCCATTAGCTGGTGAGGAGCCATGAGACTGCCACTGTAGGGCGTGTGAAACAAGTCATTGATGCTCTCTGCTGTTGAACCAATCAAAACGATGCGACCCCTGACCCTTTGCGGCGATACCCGATTAGAAAGCACCTCACTCATGGAAACCGTATCGAAGCGCTCCTCCGTGCCGCGATAGTTCAATAAAATCTGGTAGCCCCCAACATCTGCATTTCTATAACCCCACTCATTTCCAGTCAGCGGAACAAATACCGCCCTCCCCAACCCCAAAAGCTTTCTTTTGGCATCCATCATCTTCAGAGTCACGCCCTTGGTTTCCAGATACATCAAGCTCAAGCGAGCCCCCAAGCCCAGTGTAATTTTACCAGATCCCTCTGACGCCGACATCACGCTTCGCCGCACCTTGCCATCTGCATCCAGCACCAAATCAGCGACCGCCACTTGATTGATTTTAGATAAGCTAGGGGGTGGCGCAACCTTTTCTCCCGCCACTTTCTTGACCCCAATCAAGTTAGGTGCCGACTGCATCACCCCCACTAATTCCTCATGTCCTGGTTGCACCGGCATATCCCGATAAATATCCAGGCCAATGGCCGCAGGCTGCTTGGCTTTAAGTTTTTTAATTAACTCAGCTAACACAGTATCAGGAATTGGCCATTCCCCCACTTTTGTGATATCTGACTCTTCAATTTTAACAATCAGAATGCGCTCCTCAGCCGGTTCAGCCGGTCGCAGGCGAAAAAATTGATCCAGAGTTGCCCACTCCAGCTGCAGGAACAGTCCTGCCATCCCCCCAGCAATAACAGCAATAGCCACCGCCGGCGCTATCGTGAGCACAAATCGCCACCGCCAAACAAGCTTTTTCAGATTGGGCAACATGACGCTCTTGCTATTTGATTATTGGCTCTGTAGCGATGCCGTCCAGTTTGACTGACTCCAGCAGTTCTTTCCAGTCAGCGCTCAGGGCCAGATTTTCCGGTTGCGCCTGCCTTAACTGGGCCAGTACCGACAGCGCATCGTACCAAATGCCCGCTTTAGCCAGCTCGGATGCCGACTCCAGTGAGGCTTCCAGCGGTTTCTCACTCTTCAAGGTGGGAGTTGGCGCGACTCGGCGAACCCATCCCTCTACCCCCGGACTGTCCGGCTCCAACTCGCCACCGCAAACCATCACCAAAGACCACTTGTAATTCTTCCCCACTTCCAGCGCCGGTGCGGAATCCGGCAGTTTAAGCCCGATCACCCCAGGCTTCTCAGGCAGGGGTAAAGTGGTCTGGTAAGCCTGCTTCCCGTCTTCATCTTGAAGCGAGAAAAACATCTTCTTCGCGCCAGTTTCAGGGAGGTACACAAAAAAAGTCGGGCGCTCCGCCACAGTCAGGCCATAATGAGTGTCCGGCGTCAGCGGCGTCACCGCCGCATTTGTCTTTGCCTGACTGAAGCACTGTCCTCCATCCCGCGACGCTCCCCCATTCGATTGCTTGGGCGCGTCGCCAGCCGGCGGCTCAAAAGTCACCGCCTGTACGGGCCAATTAGAGATCAGCGTCACCCCCAGGCAGAAAATCAGCCAAAACAGAACGCTTCGCAATGACAACTTGTTGATATACATAAAGCAGCCTTTTGCGCATCTATCCACAGATATAATTCCCACAATAACTCAGAAATTCTCATTCGTAGCGTTCCCTGCGAACGCTCCCCAAAAGCAGGAAGTAGGGTGCGTTCCCTCTGAGCATTCCTTGGAAGTAGGGCGCATTGCCAGACGGGAACGCACCCAAAAGCACCCCACAACTACATCCAATTTCCCACCAGCAGAAACGGTGCCCAGTAAAAAGGGTGCGCGTACTGCGGCTGCTTCAAAAGCGCCAGCATAGCTTGACGGACGGCTTCCGCTCTGCTAACGCCCGGTTGGCTGAGCTGCTTGTAAAACTCAGCCATAAAGTCGGCAGTAGACCGGTCGCGCACCGCCCACAGCGTAGCCAGGGTACTTCGCGCCCCACTGCGCACCGCCACTCCCGCCAGCCCCAGAGCCGCTCGACTGTCCCCTTTGGCAGTTTGGCAGGCACTCAGCACCAGCAATTCAACCGGATTGGCTGAGGATTGGTTTCGCGAACGCAGCAGCTCATCCAATTCTCGCACATTAATGCGCCCGTTCCACGTCAGAATAAAGGTTTCCTCAGCGTTGCTGCTGAACTGCCCGTGGGTTGCCAGGTGAAGCACCGGGAAAGACGTTGAGCCGATCTCCTTTTTCAGGTTAGTGTCGGTAAATTCCTGATTCAAAAGCACTTTCGCTGACACTTCAGACGAAATCTGAGCCACTTCCGACTCTACCCCCGGCAAAGCTCTGAAACCTTGGACAGCTTGCGACAGTCCAGCCGTTATCGCTTTTAGCCGCCCGGGTTTGATAGCTCGCGGCTCCAACAGCTGCCACCCTTGTGATAGAGCCACGCTATACTTTTCCACTAGATACTGTTTGCCATCATGCAAAGCAGCCATTGGCAGATTTCGCAAGGAACCGTCTAGCACAAAAACCAGCGTTTTGATGTTTCTCGCCCGCAACTCCTCTGACGCCGGCTCTACCAGCCAGCCATACACCTGCCGGGAAAGCTTCAAACGCTCCTCGTTTGAAAAAGCTGGATTCAAAGACTGTCGCATTTCGCCGAGTATTTCCTCTAGCATCACTTGCGGCACAGCAGCTTTGTAATTGCGCAGCGGTTGCCCCGGCAGCGACAGAATCACCTCTAAGCGATCCGGCAAAATAATCGGATAAATTACCGCTGCTGCCGAGTCAATTTGGTCAACCGGCTTGCGCTTGGCAGTATCCAAACACGCTTCTCGAAAAAAATTGTCCAATTCCGCAATTTGCAGCGATTCAATCACCTCCATACTTTCCTTGATATTTTTTTGACTGGGAGTTTCCGATTGCAGCAGCAAACCGACTAACTCGCGATACACCGGCTCGACACTCTCCCGAAAATTAAACTGCACATTTGGATTTACAGCCACCAAATCACTGCGCAAAGACTGGAGAGCGCTGACTGCATAGCCATAAGCTGCGATTGCCCCATTCATATCTCCCTGCTGTTTGAGAAGCCTGCCCATTTGCCACGCAGCCCCAGAGGCGATATCCGAAGCACTTATCCCTTGCGCGATCGCCAGCCCCTTCCGCGTCAGAGTTAAAGCGCTAGCTCCCTGCTGCGTCTTTTCGTACAGCGAACCTAACTCAGTTAGAACTATTGCTTCCGCTCGCAAATCCTCCAGCTTTTGCGCCTGCCCTCGCGCTACAGCCAAAACTCGCGCCGCCTTTTCGTAGAGAGAAGCTATTTCAACGCCCGAACATTTGGCAGTAATAACTCCAGTTTTTTCCTCACTACAGCCCGCCAACTTCTTCAGACTATCGGCAAAATTAACAGCCGCATAAACAGACATCCTGCTAGCAGGTAAAGCCGCGATTTTCGCTTCAATTTGCGGCAGCAAAGCCAGCGCTCGCGAATGCTGCCCTATTTTAACATAAAGGCTGATTTGATTGAGCTGCGCTTCCAGTCGAACGCGCCGGCTCGTTGCAGTTTCAGCCGCCTTTTGGTAATAATCCAGCGCCGCTTCATTCTGTTGCAAATCTCTTGCCGTATTCCCCAAACTGAAAAGAATATCGCTCGTGTCAGCAGGAGAACCCGCACGTTTCGCTATCTCCAAACTTTGCGCTAAAACTTCCTGAGATTGCCGCAAAGAACCCGTCACTTGCAAAGCAACTCCCAGACTCCGCAATGCGTAAGCTTTCAGCAGGGAATCGGGCTCACCGGCAACTCGCGCATTCGCAGCAGCTAAAATCGCCTGCGAGCGCCGGTACAGCCCCAAAGTTTGCAAAGCTTGCGCTTGATTGATCTGGCTCCCCAGCACTCCAACTTCATCTTTTGCAGCAGCATAGACTTTTTCCGCCCGCACCCAACTATTGAGAGCCGCTTCAGTTTCTCCAGCTGCAAATCGGAGATTTCCCTGAGCGTTCAGCGCTTGCGCCAGAATCGCCCCATCCCCCTTCTCGCCGGTGCCCTGTAAAATATTCAAAGCTTTGTCGATCGCACCCCGCGCCTCTTCCCATTTCCCCAAATTTTGATAAGCCAGCGACAAATAGCTCAAACTCCAAGCGTAACCCGTCTCATCCCCCATTCTCTCAAAATTTGCAGCCGCTTGTTTCCAAACCTCAGCCGCCTCAGAAAATCTTCCCGCCTCGTAAAGATTTCGCCCAATATCAAGCAAGCTATCAACACTGTCTTCTGTGCGCTGCGCCACCGGCTGAGGAGGGTGCTGCGCGGCGGATGGAATCACAGCTGTCACCAGAAACAGAGCCAGCCCTCCCAACCAAACCCTCCCCCAGACAGATTTCCTCAATCGTCGCATTTTTACCATACAGCACTTCTAAATAATTTGTGATAACCCTCTCTCTTCTCTTCCCTTGGCGCACAGGCGCGTCTTGGCGGTTTAAAAACCACCGCATCTCCCATATTTTTGCCACCCTTCTTGCGGAGCAACATCAGGAGAGTTCGCCACCAGCTGCACCCTACCTTTATCGTCAATCGCCCAGCCAGTAGCCTCTACAATTGGCGATTGGGAATTATCCCCATAATAAGACGAGATTCGGCGTTCTACAAGAGCAGCAGAGCTTTTCCGCACAGGGCGCAAATCCGACCAAAGCGTCGCCCCTCTGAGTGTTTGGCTGGGATCTTCCGGCAAACCGCCGCGACCGCTAACCGCAAATGTGTTCCCCCTATCCGCCGCACAGCCGGTGACAATTTGCCCTGCGGTATCGCTTAAGTTTGCCGGCAATTCCACTAACCCCGAACTCGGATCTACCTCCGGGTTGGAGATTGTCACCGTGCCAGAAATCCCAAACTGCGAACTGGCAGTAATGTCACTTTCTGCGGTGGTTACAACCCGATACTGGGTGCCAAAGATGCCAGAAGTGCTGATTTGGATATTGCCCCCGGCACCTTCAAAGGCATTAGCGCTGATATCGCTATTTTCCAAAGCAGCTATTACAGGGGCGTCAATCGTCAGGTTGCCCCCAGAGCCGGTGCCGCCACCAGCAGTGGCAGAGATTTGGCTGCCATTTCTCAGCAGCAAGGCGTCTCGCACTTGCAGGTTAATATTCCCCCCTTCTCCCGATTCGGTTGATGCTGTCAGAGCACCTTTACTGTCGATAAAAATAGAGCCGGCATTTACAGTCAGCGTGCCGGCATTGCCTGAGCCATCATTTCTCACCGTCACTTGAGCCCCATCGCTCACCGTCAGGCGAGGAGTGTTAATTGTCACGTCGCCAGAGGTTCCAGAAGGCGAGCCCGGCAGTCCGTATGTCTGCTGCAAGATTTCATCTACCAAATTGGCAGAAGAAATCACCAAACTCGGACTTACAGATCCGGGCACCGTGCCGCGAATTTCGACTGACTCGGTTGCGTTCACCGTAACGCTGCCGGCATTGCCCGCCCCCACTGTGGAAGCATCCAACCTTCCCCCATCCCGGAGCACCAAAGAGCCGGTGCTGACTCTCAAGCTGCCGGCATTCCCAGCCCCAACCGTTGCCGCACTTAAAAGACTTGGCGAAAAAACATCTGGCACCACGCCAACCAGTTCTACAGATTCCGCCGCACTCACACTCACATTTCCTCCCGCTCCTCTTCCAAAGGTGACAGATATCACGCTTCCCCCATCTTTCACAGTCAGCCGCCTTGCTGACACGGCGATATCTCCCGCCTTTCCAGAGCCTAGCGCGAAGGCACCTGTGAAACTGACATTTAGAGGATTCACGGGTGAAAAGTTTATCACTTCCGCCGAATCGGCGGCGTTTACAGTTATGTTTCCCCCCTCACCGGCACTGAAGGTTTTACTCGCTATTGCTGCCCCATTTTGAATCACCAACCGCCTTGTGGAAACCGCAATTTCCCCCCCACTTCCCCCGCCTAAGGTTTCACTGTACAAGCCGCCAGGAATCCTGCCATCTGGGGTGGTTCCACTCAGTTGGACAGACTCTGCTGCCTGAACGCTCAGGCTCCCAGACCGCCGCGACCCAAAGTTTTGCATCAAAATTATTGAGCCATCGCTTACGTCGAGTCTCCGCCCGCGCACAGAGATCCCTCCGCCGCCGGTGCCGCTGGCATCCGCTAGCGCCTGTCCCGACAGCCGAATATCCCGGAAGCTTCCCGCGCCAGAATAGTCGAAAGCCTGCCCTGAAGCCGCACTGACAAACCCTTCCGCCACACTGCCTAACTCGATGCGCCCGGACTGTGCAGCCAGCACGCCCCCCTCCAAGCTGAGATCGCCGCCAACTAAGGCCAGGGTCTTTCCGGGGCTCACCCGCAACCCCGCCTCCCGATTGCTCCGCACCAGCGGTGAGTATATTGGCGTTCCCACACTCAGGCCGTGACCGGCACCCCGGACGCGAATCGCTCCCGGATTTGGCCCAAACTGCAGCCCGGCAGGCACACTCACGGTCAGCAGGGGTGGGGTTTGGGGGTTCGCAGCGCTGTAAAAGCTGCCATCCGACAGTTTGATGCTGCTGGCGGTACTGCCAATAAACGAGCCGCCAATATTTAACCGGGCATTGGGGCCAAAAATAATCCCGTTGGGGTTGATCAGAAACAGGTTAGCCGTGCCGGGAGCGCTTATTATACCATCTATATTGGAAACTGTCAACCCCGTGACTCGCGTCAGGATGTTGGTAATTTCGGGGGCGCTTGTGAAGTGGGCAGTCGTGCCGGTTTTGACAGAAAATTCCTTGAAACTGTGGAAGAGGTTGCCACCGGCAGCTGTGCCGCCGGTTATAACATTCGTGCTGCCATTTGGCGTCACGACAGAATTCACCGGCAGGGTGGCGTCCGGGACAATTTGCGCTCTCAGGGGGCCGGTTGTGGCCAAACACAATAGGAACATACTGCAAGCCGCGCACAATCGGTCAGCACCGTGTTGCATATACATCGCACTGCGAGCGTTGAGGGGGGGTAGTTGCCTGGAAGGGCGGGTTTATTTCTCTCGTTCCCAGGCTCCGCCTGGGAACCGGGGGTTGGAGGCTCGGCTTCCTCCTTATTGAGAAAGTTACAAGATGTGAATTCCAGAAAAATTGCTCGTTAGTTTATTCAAGGAAAGCTGGTTTTGTTTTTCTTCCTACCATATTAGGCTGACTTCTTACTTTACGTCAAGGTTAAGATTTCACCGCCCGCCGCGCCCGGTCGCGTATTTCTACTGATAACCTTCTTTAAACTTTTGCTTTCCTTTCTACCTATTCATGCCGGCAGCAAGCAGGCGGACATAATTTGGCGCTGCCGGTGAGAGCCGGTGAAAAACCAGGTTTCTTTAAGAAACCTGGTTTCTTGATGTTCCGTTTATTGCGTGCTAGAGCTGCCGGTTCCCAGCCCTGTTGCCAGCAGAGAGGTATTGCTGCTGCGAGCGCCGCTCTCGTGTCCGCATGCCGTTTCGGGCCGACCTCCGCACCAATTATAATCAATCAACCGGACATTAGATGAGAGTGAGGGGCGGTATCCCACCGGCACTTCTCCGTTGACCCAACGGTCGCCCTAAGAGACTTTTTATAAAAAATTGTTAAGGCCGCCCGGGTGTGAGAAACCGGGTTTCTTTTGCTGGGTCAAGTGATATGTAATGGCCCACCAAGAAACCCGGTTTCTGGCGACTTCACTTTTCTTTATAAACAGTCTCTTAGGGCAAGCTAAGCTTAAATAGAAGTTTCTTAAACTTTTTTTAACTATGGGGGATAAACAAAAAGCCAAAAACCAAATTCTGCACCTGTTGAAAATACACGGCTCCCAGAGTGCCGCCGCCCTAGCCAAAGAATTGCAGCTGTCTCCGATGGCGGTGCGGCAGCACTTACAGGCGCTGCAAGCCCAACAGTGGGTAGCCTATAAAGAACAGCGGCGTCCCTTGGGGCGACCGATTAAACTGTGGCAGCTAACCGAGAGTGCTCGACATTTCTTTCCCGACAGCCACGCAGACTTGATCGCGGACTTGCTGCGCAGCGTCGAAACCGTGTTTGGCGCAGCAGGACTGGAAAAACTGCTCTGCGAGCGCGCCAGCCGGCAGGTGCAAAACTACCAATCGGGGCTAGCCGAAATTCCCAGTGGCGGCGACTGGCAAGATACTGTTGCCGCACTGGCGCAGTTTCGCAGCCAAGAAGGCTACATGGCAGAAGTCATCCCACAGCCCGATTCCAGCCTGCTATTCGTGGAAAACCACTGTCCCATTCAGGCAGCGGCTCGCACCTGCCAGTTGCTGTGCCGGTGCGAACTGGAGGTGTTTAAAACCGTCCTGGGAACAGGAATTACCGTCGAGCGGGTGGAGCATCTGATGCAAGGCGATCGCCGGTGCGCTTATAAAGTGAACCGCCAAGACGCGCCAGCGGCTTCCCGTAGGGTAGACGCCAAGAGCGCCAAGAAAGAAGGGGAGTAAGGGGACAGAGCGGGCGATAAATCCCCTAATCCCCTAATCCCGGCCCAAATCCCCACCGGTCAGTCAATCCGAAAATTGTAGGGCAAGCGGGCGTAGATGCCCCAGCGGTTGTTCAGGGGGCTGAGAATGGCCAGCTGCTGTTTGAGTTGCTCCCACTCAGCCGTGAGTGGGTCGAGCCGCACCCCGGAAGGGGCAGCCTTCGCGCCCAGCAGTTTTTTCACAATCCGCTCTTCCAGACTGCGGGTTTTCGGGTACTCTTCCACTTGCCAGCCGTCCCCCAGCTTGGCCCGCTTGGCAGCGTCAGCGATGGCGTCTCGGATGCCGCCGATCTGATCGACCAGGCCAATCTTCTGCGCTTCCACGCCAGACCACACCCGCCCTTGGGCAATCTGCGCCACGGTTTGCTTGGGCATTTTCCGAGACTCGGCCACTCTATCTAAGAATTGGTCGTAAACCTGCTGCACCTGCTGGCGGTAGATGGCGAGCTCGCGCTCGGTTTTGGGGCGGACAGCGGTTTGAGTGTCGGCATAGGGCCCCGTTTTCACCACATCCCAAGTGATGCCGTTGTTATTGGCTATCTTTTGCACGTTCAGCAGCAGCCCGAAGACGCCAATCGAACCGGTAATGGTGGTCGGTTCGGCAAAAATCCGGTCGGCATCGGTGGAGATCCAGTAGCCGCCGGAAGCGGCGACGTTGCCCATAGAGACAACCACCGGCTTTTCTTTGCGAGTCAGTTTGACTTCTCGCTGAATCACCTCAGAGGCTGTGGCGCTTCCGCCGGGACTGTTGACTCGCAGGACTACGGCTTTGACATCATTATCCTGTCGCAGCTTGCGCAGCTGTTTGGCCAAGCGCTCGCCGCCCACCTGTCCGCCGCCGCCATCGCCATCGACGATTTCGCCCTCGGCGTAGACAACGGCAATCTGGTTTTTTGACCGGGACGCCGCTTGATTTTGGTTTTGCACTGCTTTCGCGTAGCCGCTCAGGCTAATTTGCCGGAATGACTGGCTTTCAGAGTCTTTGCCTGTCAGCTTTTTCAGGTCGGCAACCACTTGGTCGAAGTAGGCTACCTTATCGACGAGTTTGCGCTGGCGGGCTTCTTGCGCCATCAGCAGCCCCCCACTGTCAGCTATCGCTTGCAGCTGTTTGGGGTTCAGCTGCCGGTGCTTGCCCACGGTGTTGCGGAACTCGCCCCACAAGTCGTCGAGCACTTTCTGAGTCTGCTCTTTGTTCTCCGGACTCAGCTGGGTGCGCTCGAAGGGCTCGACTGCAGCTTTGTATTTGCCGGCTCTCACCACCTGCACGCCGATGCCGTATTTCTGCAAGGCACCGGTGAGGAACATGGTTTGGGAGCTGAAACCGTTGAGTTCCATCGCACCGAGGGGGTTCACCACGACGGTGTTGGCCACGGAACCGAGGTAATATTCGCCCTCTGTCCAGTCCTCGTCGTAGGCGACAATCTTTTTGCCGGTGGCGCGGAACCGCTCCAAGGCTTCGCGCACCTCTTTGAGGGTGGCCATGCCGGCGCTGGTGCCGGCACTGCTGCCCTGGAGATAAATGCCTACAATCCGCTTGTCGCGGCTGGCTTTGTCCAGAGAGTCCAGAACCGCCCGCAGGGTGATGCTCTCGCTATCTTCATCGGAAAGCGCTTGTTCAATCGCTTCACTGGTTGTGGCAGCCGGCTTGCTGTCGGTAATGTTTGCCGACAGGTCGAAAACCAGCACGGATTTGTTTTCGACTTTTGGCCCGCTGTCTTTGGAGGCGGCGGCCATCACTAGCAATACCAGCCCCCCAATCCCCAGACTGGCAATCAGCGCCAGTCCTAGCAGGCTTCCCACTAAACTGGCAAATGTGTATTTCAGGAAATCACGCATTGAAAAAATCCTCGGCAAGAGTGTAGACGCAGGAGTGAGGGAGTTTGGAGCGTGCGCGAGTATTTATAGCAGCACTTGGGTGGAGTGCATTTCGTCTATCGATACCCCCAACCCCCCTTAAAAAGGGGGGCTATTTTTCTTATCCCCCCCTTTTTTAGGGGGGGTAAGGGGGGGATCTAAGCGAAGTACCTGATTCGGTTGGAATCTGCTGTTAATTTTTAATTAAAATTCACCGCTAATTGCTAATTGCTAATTCAGCCACAGCATCGCTCGCTAGCGCCCAACTCCTCACACCCAACACCCAACACCCGTTACTTTTCTATCCTAATCGCTGCAAAACGCCAGAGTGTTTCAGCTCGGACAGTGTGGCGCAGCCGGCGCACAGCAGCACTGTGGCCAGCTCTGCGATTAAGACCTCAGCGAACTCAAGGGCGGCTTGTTCTGATTCAGCGGCGGCTTGCAAAAATGGCCTAGCTAAACCGGCAATGTCCGCACCCAGGGCAATCGCTTTGGCGGCGTCCAAACCGTTGGCCAATCCCCCAGAGGCAATCAGGGGAATCGCCGGCGCGACGGCGCGAATGCCGGTCACACACTCGGCGGTTGGCAGCCCCCAGTCCGCAAATGTCGCTCCCAACCGCCGCTGGCGGGCGTCTTTGGCTCTCTGCCCCTCCACCTTCGCCCAGGATGTCCCGCCGGCACCGGCCACATCAATCGCAGAAACGCCGGCATCAATTAGTTTCTTGGCCATTGCTGCGGAAATGCCGTTCCCCACTTCTTTGGCAATCACCGGCACTTCCAACTCATAGCACAATTTAGATATTTTGTCAAGCAATCCTCGAAAATTGGTGTCGCCTTTGGTTTGGACGCACTCTTGCAGGGAATTGAGGTGCAAAATCAGGGCGTCAGCTTGCAACAAGTCAATGACTCGCCGGCACTGATCAATGCCGTAGCCGTAATTCAGCTGCACCGCGCCCAAGTTGGCAAACAGCAGGATATCCGGGGCGACGGAACGCACCGCAAAAGTATCGCCAACCTGGGGATTTTCCACCGCCACGCGCTGGGAACCGACGCCCATCGCAATTTTGTAATGCCCGGCAACTTCAGCTAGGCGGTAATTAATTGTCTTGGCGAGTTCTGTACCGCCGGTCATCGAAGAAATCAGCAGCGGCGCACCTAGCTTTTTGCCCAGAAATGTGGTAGTTAGATCGATATCGCTGAGGTTCAGTTCTGGCAAACAGCAGTGGGTGAAGCGGTAGCGTTCCAGCCCGCTGGTGGTTTCGCGGAATTGCACGTCTTCTTCGAGGCAGACTCGCAAGTGGTCGGCTTTGCGGTTCTGGGTTTCTGCCGGTGAGTTATTGGGCAAATTCACAGTTAGTAGTTCAGGCAAAACCTGATTGAAAGACTCCTAATCTAGTTTACCCGATCGGGCTGTAATTTGGACAGTAGGGTGCGTTCCCCCTTGGGGAACGCACCTAAAACTCCTCTTAACAGCAATGTGACGCTCCCCTCTATCATCGCCCAAAACGATCGGAAAGATTTATTGCCCTCTCCTCTAGCAGTGGAATTCAGCCGGCACCGGCCTTTTTCATCTAAACTTCCGATTTTGGGGCTGGGCGCACCGGCACTGAAGTCCACGGGTGTCACCCTTTTTTGAACGTCTCTTCATAAGGGCGAAGCATTGGGACTGTAAATATCGGGCTGAGAGACCTATCTTTTTCTCCCCAATGCTTCGCCCCTACTTCTTTACCCTTTATCCTCGCGCCCTTACTTGATTAGCTCCACCGCATCTCGCCCGTCCATCTCTTGTAAATAAACCTTCACCTGTTCTTCCTTGGCAGTGGGCAGCTTTTTGCCGGTGAAGTCTGGGTGAATTGGCAACTTGCGATGCCCGCGATCTACCAGTACCGCCAGGTAAATCGCATCGGGACGGCCATATTCATTGACCGCATTGAGGGCGGCGCGAACCGTGCGCCCCTCGTAAATCACGTCATCGACTAGCACGACCATTTTGCCGGTGAGATCGAAGGAAATCTCTGTTCTTGCCGGCGTTCGCATACCAATCTGATTTAAGTCATCCCGATAGAAAGTAATATCGAGAGCGCCCACCGGCACTTGGACTTGTTCGAGCACTTCAATTTGACGCGCCAGCAACTGAGCCAGGCTTACACCTCTGGTGTAAATGCCCAACAGCGCCAGTTTTGACAGATCGCCTGACTTTTCGACGATCTGGGAAGCCAGGCGGGTTAGGGTACGGCGCAACTCCTCAGCTGAGAGAATTTCCACCACGATCGGGGACATAGCAAATACCTGAATCGGATAACTGTTAACTTTTTTACTGATGTGCAGTTTTTATTTAACCGCAGGGCTTCCGCCCTGAGTCTTCCCAAACGCAGCCGGTTTGGCTTGGCTTCCCGCAGGAAACCCCGCCCGCGCCGGCTAACTTTTGACAGACGAATCAACCGTATTTCCCTGTCTGGCGAGTGGCGCTCCCCACTGGCGCTCTGCAAGCAGCTTAACCTTTTTTGAGGGGGCTATAAACGCCCGCACCTTACCCGCACCGCTACCGGCACTGCTGTCAAGTCGGAGCCAAGCGGCGGTCGCAGCTCGGGAGGCAGGCTTTTGGGAAAAACAAATTATAGCTTGTGATGCGCTGAATGTAAAGTAGGGTGCGTTCCGGAGGAACGCACCCTACCGTCTCCTGTCAAGTCCCTGGCAATCTTATTGTATGGTAGGGGCCGGTTTATAGATAATCTTTGCCACTCACAGATATCTCAGTTGAACCCGCCCCTACAGGGATAGAAAATTGCGAGCGAACGGACATGAGAAGTGGGCCGACATAATTAAACGTAACACAGCCCGCCTCAGAAACCAGGTTTCTTTAAGAACCCAGGTTTCTTAATGTTCAGTTTATTTATGTCTACCTATTTATCAATTCTTCTGACAGCAGCCCCTGTAGAGCGTACCATTCTCCAAGCTCACCAAAACGTGGTGGGAGTATTTGTTGTCGGACATGTAATCGCTGCAGCTATTATTCGCCGCTGCAATCACCGAGAGGACAATCTTCTCGGCACCGCTGTTGCGCGACGCCCGCACTTGGAAGGCGGAACCTGAACCTTCCATTGCGCCACTTGCGGTAGTTACTTGAGCGCCCCAGTATTTTTTGGCATTCTTTCCAGAAAATTCCGGCGTACTTAACTGTACCATGTTTCCCTCCACTTCGACGTTCCAGAAAGGCTCCGTACCGACGCACTTGAGCTTGTAAGTATTGGGGCTAGCCGCTGAAGCGGACGCCGAAAGCGCCAAAAGGCAAAAGCCACTCAAAATTATCCCAGCTTTCATATTCAACCTCAATTTGTTTAAGGGGCGCTCCGTCTGAACCGGCGCTCAAAAGACGCGCCCTCTCTTTATTGAATAAGACGTAGATAACGCCCCTGCTGTTCCACTGATTTTCTGTCCAAAAGCCGGCTTCTACACTTATATTATAAAGTAGGGTGCGTTCCGCAGAGCGGAACGCACCCTACTAAAGCAAATAGATTATCCCATCACTCTCACTCAGAGACGTAACCCCCCGCACAACAGCAATGAGATCCGGAGCGGGGACAGCTCCGATCCCCTGATACGGGAGATAATAGATGTTGACATTGTTACCCACGGTTTCAAAGCGATATTCACTCAAAACATCGCCGCCTAGCTGAATCCGATCCTTTCCGACTTCAAAATTTTGAATTAGAGCGAAGTCAGCATCACCGGCACCTATATAGAAGTCCTTCGTTACAGCGAATCTCGCGCTGACAAAATAGCTCATAAGGAATGTATCACTGCCGGCACCGCCAATCAGCACATCAGCTTCATTCACACCCAAACTCTGAAAATCCAAACACTCACCGCCGGTGGGAGTGCCGCCAATAACACAAGGACCGGGAGACAAGTCAACTCCGCAGAGAGTATCTTGATTGCCAAAGCCAGTTACGGTATCATTCCCACTGGTGCCGGAAAAATAAACACCAGTGCGGTGTTCAAATTGTCCGAATTTGCTATAATGTTCTAAACCCGACTTAAAAGCGCCCGCCGCAATAGCCGCCGCCACATCGGGGTTGGCATCGCGGTAGCCAAATTCATTGAACGTCGTGCCAGAACGACCTTCAGCTTCCCCGAAAAGCCTGTAGTGCTGCAGCCCAGAACTGAAATCGCCCGCCGCCACCGCCGCCGCCACATCGGGGTATCTTCGCAGATACCACCCCTCATCAAATAATAAACTCGGCGCTCGACCTTCGGCTTCCCCAAACAGGATATAGTGTTCTAGCCCAGAACTGAAACCGCCCGCCGCCACCGCCGCCGCAACGCCGGGGTTTTTTTGCAAATAAAACCGCTCGTCATACAGCGGTGACACGAGAACCCGGTTTTCCCGCAGGCCAAATTGTTGAAAGTGTTCTAAGCCGGATTGAAAAGCCCCCGCCTTGACAGCGGCTTCCACATCGGGGTAACTTTTTAGATAGAAAGCTTCGTCAAAGATAGCAAAACTCATCGCCTTATCTACAGGAGGATATCTTAAGTAAGTGGAGCGAACGGAACATCAAGAAACGAACATCTAGAAACCTGGTTTCTTTAAGAAACTAGGTTTCTCACTGCCGTCTGGCAGACACCAGGTTTCTCACTGCGTTATTGCAAGTAGTTAATAGCGCACCCCACAGCAAGTGCCATTCCCAGCCAAATCAAAAAGCACCACCGATTTAGCTGCAAGGCTTGACGAATGACTGCCGGTGTGATAGGATTAATATTATCCCCCAGTAACGGCTTGTGTTTTGCCACGCCCCGGTAATAGTTAGTCCCGCCCAACTGCACGCCGAGAATTGCGGCGCAGGCGCACTCACTCCAGCCAGAGTTGGGACTGGGATCTTTTATCGCATCCCGCCGGCACATCTGCCAGACATAACCGAGTTTCCCAGAAATCAGCCCCAGGGTAATCACCGTTAGCCGGCAGGGGAGCCAAGTCAGTATATCCTCCATCTTAGCGCTAAACCATCCCAAATGGGTGAATGGTTCATCTTTGTAGCCGACCATAGAATCGAGAGTGCTGGCGGCCTTGTATGCTAGAGCGAGGGGAACGCTCCCCACAGCCGGCACGAGCAAGCCGAGAATGGCATAAAATAATGGCCCCGTAACGCCATCGACGGCATTTTCACTGACAGTTTCCAAGACAGCGCGGAGGATTTCTGACTCGGAGAGATTTTCTGTGTCTCGCCCCACATAAAGGCTCAACCGGCCTTTCGCCGCAGGCAAATCGCCCGCCTCTAGGGGGTGCAAAACGTCCTCAGCGGCGGCTCTCAAACTCCGACCGGCAAAACAGCTAGCGAGGAGCAAGCTTTGTGCGGCGACGCCTAACACAGGAGAAAGCCGGTAGGAAACAGCAGCGATTAACCAGCCGGCTGCGCCCGAAACGGCGAGCAGTCCAACTCCGAGGACAGCACCGGCAAACCGTCTCGTTCGGGGAGCGTCACACGTTTTAAATATAAGCTGCGCGCAGCGATTAATCGCCCACCCCATGACCCGCACCGGATGTGGCCACCCCCAGGGGTCGCCGACAAGATAATCCAGGAAAGCAGCCAGCAGCAAAACAGTATGGGCAATTGGGAATTGGGCGCTGGGCATTGGGAATTGGGGAGTGGGAATTTGGGCCGGGATTTGGGGATTTGGGGACTGTCACCCCGGATTGGGGGCGAGCTATTCTCGCGGGCGCGATTAGGGATTAGGGATTTTATCATGTTTTGCCAATTGCCGGGAATTATTTCTCCCTCGCCCCTGCAACCGCATATTGCGGTAAAATCAGCGGACAAGATTAGGACTTGCGCACGCTTGAGTCTCACTCCCTTCGATCCCCCCTAGCCCCCCTTAAAAAGGGGGGGAAGAATATTAGCCCCCCTTTTAAGGGGGGTTGGGGGGATCTAAGACGGGCAGTTTTGCGGAAGTTCTAAAAATATTAGTCCAGCGCCCGCAGCTGTTCTATGCTTTGCTCCCAGTTCGCCCCGTCGAAGGGCGTGATGCCAAATCGGGAAAGCAGATCCCCATCGAGACAGCGCACATTGACTGAGTACCCTTCAGGATGGGAGCGGGGGCGATAAAAAGCGTGAATGCCGCAGATGCGGCAAAACGTGTGCTTGGCAGTGCCGGTGTTGAAGGTGTAGGTCGTTAAAACATCTTCGCCCTGCAGCAGCGTAAAGCGCTCTGCCGGCACGATTAAGTGTAAAAAGCCCTTTTTTGTGCAGATAGAGCAGTTGCACTCCACCGCCTCGTACTGGTCAACAATCACCTGGAAGCGAACTGCGCCGCAGTGACAGCCGCCTGAACAGGTTACAGGTTCATCCACTGTTGCCATCTGGTGCTGGGGAAATTATATACTCCTTATTTATATAGCGCGTCTAAATGATTCGTACAACCTGCGCCGGTGGGGGCAGCCACGGGGGGACTGCCCCTACAGGAATTGTCCAAATGATTTAGAGGCGCTATATAACAAAGCTGGCTTCTTCTCCTTGGGCGGCGATCCAGCTGCGGGCGTCGTAGTAGAGGTCTTCCAGGGAAATGCTGTACAGCGCTTCCTTGAGCTTTTGGTGCAGCCGGTTCCACAGGGTAAACGTCACCCAGTCCCCAGCTTGCTCGCTGTCGGGAGCGTACCCGGAGAGGGGCTCAATGGTTTCGCCCACAGCTTCCAGTATTTGTCCGAGCGAAATTTGTGCCGGCGGTTTTGCCAGCTGGTAGCCGCCAGAAGCGCCGCGAACCGACTGGACTAAACCGGCTCGGCGCATTTCAATCAGCAGTTTTTCCAGGTAGGGTGCCGGTAAGTCTTGGCGCTGCGCAATCGCTCTCACCGACGCCGGGCCATACTCAGGCTGCATGCTTAAATCGAGCAGCGCCTTGACGCTGTAGTGTCCGCGAGTGGTTAGCTTCATGCCGGCAGTCAATCTAGGAATTCAAACTCACCAGTTACAGCATAAGTGAGTTTATCCGAGGCGGAGGGCTCTCAGCCTCAAGTCCGCCGAGTCCGCCTCCGATCAGCCAGTCGATTTTTGCGGCTCAATGGCTTTGGGCGGCGCGACAGGTGTGAGGGTTTTGTCGCCTTGGGGGTGAGGGCGGTGCTCACAGCGTCTCAGGAGTGCCGGCTCAACCCCGTCTTTGCCTCTTCTGACATCCGTTACATCTGATATAATCAGCTGTCGGCCTGAAGCAGTTGCCAAAGCCTGCGCTCGATTCAATCGGCGTTGAGGCTATTGCCCCCAGGAGCTGACCGGCAGCAGAGCCGTTCGGAATTTGGGAGCGATTCGACATGAGTGCAAGCCTGCATGAATGAGATCGTTAGCTTCTTGAAGATCGCCGCTCTCCCACACCTCGACCGGCAGCCTGGATCTGACTCGCCCGCCCGGGGCTTCCATCGCTTCCCCAACAGCCCGGGCGCTGCCCGAAACATGGCAGCTCAACCGCGCTCAGGGCAGCCGGTGAACCGATTAACCCAATCGGCGTAATATAGTTTCACAAGCTGACATAAAACTATAGTTTCTTTTTCTACCAAAGGTCAGCTAAGATAGACTACTGTACACCACTTGTTGAGAAGTAAGAGACAAGATGAATAAGGACAAGAAGGCCGACCCACTAACCGGCGAGGATCTCCTGCAGCGAGTTAGAGAGCTGGGAAACCTCAGCAAGGAAGAAAAAGCCAAAGCCTGCGGCTACTCTACGATCACCAAAAATGGCATAGAGCGCGTCAATATGATGCAGTTCCTCAACGCCCTGATCGATGCCGAGGGGATCGAGCTCGATGGCAAGGGAGGCGGACAAGGCCGTGGGGGACGCACTGCCAGCTATCGGATTAGCGTCCAGTCCAACGGCAACCTTCTGATTGGCGCAGCTTACACCAAACAGATGGAACTCAAGCCCGGAGATGAATTTGAAATCACCTTGGGACGCAAACACATTCATCTCAAACAAGTTGAACGCAGTCGCTCCGAAGATGTGGATGCTGCCTAGCAATCCCGACGCTCCCACAGATGTCCCCGCCGCACCAGAAGCTCGCGCGGGGCGAGGCTCAATGAATTACCCGATCAATGATGGCAGCGGTGGCTGACTGACCGCTGCCCACTTTCATTCGCCACGGCGGCTTTCGTTCTGTAATTGATAAGGCGGTCGGGTTTCGCAGGGTTCGCCTCAGCGCTTGACTCACGGAACACACCGGCTGCCACCCAAAGCAATTGCTGGCAAAATGTTCGGCACCGCGCTGGCAGTGGATGCCGGTGCGACTTCACTTCCGGGGCTGATTCTTCCCGGATGTCCGCCCCCTGGGAAAGCTCTGCGCAGCTTTACAGCAGTTTTCAATTGAATGAAGCGCAAATATCTGCAACGCCGCATGGGCCACAACCCTTAGGGCGGGCGTACCGCCTGCCTTTAAGGACAGGCATCTTGCCTGTCCTGCGCGGGTGTGCGCCACAGCCATTTGAAAACCGCTTTAACTTGAAAAGAGTGGGTGCTGCGGAGCGAGCCGGCTCGCGGCAGAGCCGGCAGTAGGGGGTGAGAGAGTTCGATCGCAGGCGCTGCGGGCCAGTGATAACCGTTGCTTATCAAATCAGCCAAAACTATCTATTTTTTTTTAAGGTATTGGCAGGATAGGCACCCACCTGTTTTAGATTGGAAATCCTCTGTCCGCCAAACGGAGGTGCCGGCTAAAATTCAATCTTTGAAAGAGTGGGGGCGGGTTTATAGATATGGCCAGTCTCCCGCAGATATCGTTTGCTTTCCCCGCCCCTACTTTTTTAACGCGATTTTTTGCCCCCAATAAGGTAGCGCAGGGTGCGTTAATAACGCACCCTACCGCTCTGGATATGGGGCGGTAACTGGATTTTCATGGGGGCGGAGGGACTTGAACCCTCACGACCGTTTAGGGTCAACGGATTTTCACTCTCCCGCAGCTTTCGCTACTGCCGGTGGACAAAAGCCCGCCGGCTTTGAGAATTGGACTCTCTCTTTACCCTCGGCTTGACGTTAGGGTAGCTCCCGTCGAGTCTCTGCACCTTCCGACAGGCGTCCGGATCAGCTTCCCGCAGGGATCGCGTTTTGAGTTCAACTCACTCACGCCCCCGCTCCACTCACCGGGCCATGATTTCGGCTTGGCTCAGGATTGCCTTATCTGTGGCCAGATTTAGGTTTCCCTGAATTTGAGAGCTTTCACTTGCAGGATTTCTCCTCCAAGGCTCAGTTGTCTAAGTCCGTAGCGTCTACCATTCCGCCACGCCCCCCCAATTGGGCTGACTGAGGCACTCGCACTGTCGGCGCGATTTCCTCACTTTTCTTATTTCACCACAAACAGGATATTTGTGCAAGTGGTTGAGCAGCAGAGTGCCCGACCGGCGCGCCCCCAGAGCGGGCCAACCGGCGGCGAGCGATCTCCGGCCAAAAACCCCCTCCCCGCGAGCCGGTGGGGCGGTACAATAAAAAAGTTCAGGACACCGGCCCCCCCGAGAGGGCCAACAGTTGCGGCTGGCAAAACCGGCACCCGATCTGGGGACACACTTTCTGCGAGCGCCTTGAGCGGGCGTGCGCCCACTCTTGGGGCGGTGCCGGTGCCCTGACTGGCGGATCTAGTTGTTTCAGCTGTGGGTTCTCAAAGGATGGATGTTGCGCTACTGCTGTATCTGATTTTGGGTGGAGCTTACCTGGTGGTGGTTCCCTTCGCTTTGTTTATTTACCTGCAAAAACGCTGGTACGTGGTTAGCTCCTTTGAGCGGGCCTTCATGTACTTCCTAGTGTTCTTTTTCTTCCCCGGTTTGCTGCTGCTCAGCCCATTTTTGAATTTCCGCCCCCAGCGCCGGCAGATCACCTAATTTTGAAGGGGGAATTGTGAAGTGTGAATTTTGAATTATAATTCAGACTTCACAATTCAAAATTCACGTCCCTTCGCCCCTAACCAGATGCGACGAATTGACATCCTCGGAATTGGCCTGGGCATTTTTGCGGCAGGCGGCTTGGCGTACCTGGCTTTGCAGGCTGCCGGTCTTGACAGCGCAAATGCCGGGATATGGAGCCAAGTGTTTTTGGTCGGCGGGTTAATCGGCTGGCTGCTGAGCTATTTATTCCGCGCCGTGACTCAGAACATGACCTACAACCAGCAGCTGAAAGATTACGAGTCAGCGGTTTTGCAAAAGCGGCTAGAAGAACTGACGCCAGAACAGCTCGCACAGCTGCAAGCAGAAATTGAGCGGGAAAACGAAAGTCAGGCGTCGGGAGACGCCAAAAAGCAGTAAGTGTCTGGCGCTGCCAATCTAGAGTCTGAAAAATTAGAAAATTTAACAGTTATTGCAATGAATTCGGTTTCCCATTGCTTTGAATCCTTGCGTGCTAAAAACCAGTGCGCCCTCATCCCGTTTATCACCGCCGGCGATCCGGACTTGCAGACAACCGCTCTTGCCTTGCGCCTGCTCGACCGCAGCGGTGCCGACCTGATTGAGCTGGGAGTTCCCTACTCGGACCCGCTGGCGGACGGGCCGGTGATTCAAGCGGCTGCCACCCGCGCTCTCGCCAAGGGAACCCGCTGGGAGCAGGTGCTGGAAATGCTTGCCGGCACGGTTCCGGCACTGCGAGCGCCGATTGTTCTGTTCACCTACTACAACCCGATTTTGAACTTGGGGACGGAGAAATTCTTGCAGAAAGTTGCCGGTGCCGGCGTCCGGGGGCTGGTCGTCCCCGACTTGCCCCTAGAAGAAGCGGACGCCCTGCTGCAACAGGCGGATAGCGTCGGAATTGAGGTGACTTTGCTGGTGGCTCCCACCAGTCCCAAAGAACGCATTGAAGCCATCGCCCGCCAGTCCAGGGGATTCATTTACTTGGTCAGTGTCACCGGCGTCACCGGCATGCGCTCACTCGTGCAGTCGCGAGTCCAGGATATACTCGCCCAGATGCGGCAGATCACCGATAAACCCATTGGCGTCGGTTTTGGCATCTCCGATCCCCAACAAGCCCGTCAGGTAAAAGACTGGGGGGCAGACGCCGTAATTGTCGGCAGCGCCTTCGTCAAACGCCTAGCAGAAGGCCCGCCGGCAGAGGGGCTGGAGGCCATCGGCCAGTTCTGCCACAGCCTGAAAGCCGCTCTCACCACTCCCTAAATCAGAACCGCGAGCCTGGGGGAGGCCAAAAGCAGATTTCATACAGGCTCGCCTGCGCCGGGCCGCCAATCCCGCTGGGCTGGAAATCCCTCCGCAGCAACACTCAGCCCCTTCTGGCTGGCCGCCGAGTTGGGAAATGTTAAGAATTCTTAACAAAAGCGAAATTGTGGCTTGATAAATTCAAGACTAAAATCTCCTCCTGCCTGCTGCTGGCTTATACATCCGCGATCGAGACAGGAGGCAAGCTTTTTACATTTAAATAGTATAATTATATAAAGTTTAACGACAGGGATAAGGGGTAAAAGCTCCATAAAAGCTGTAAAATAATCCGCATCCGTCGCTTTGCGCGATCGGTAAAGAGGCAAATTAGATGTTTGAGTGCTTGGCGGCTGCGGGCCCGCTACAGGCAAAGCAGCAGGCAGCCCGCTCGGTTGCCGAAATACCTGAAATCAAGGCGGGAGAAAGTCTCTAGGTCTTTTTGCCGGCTAGGGGCGTCGGGGAGGAGCGCCAGAAGGAGCTGCAGAGCCGGCTCGACTGCGGCTGGCACCTGGGCCAGTCTGGGGCAGGGCCCGACTGGGCGGACTTTGGAAATAATTAAGAATTTGCTTATAATTTTGACAGGAATCTTAGTATCCCTGAAAAGGTTCTCAACGAACCTTAAAAAAACACAGCAGTCAAACTTTTTAATGATGCCCCGGATACTTGTCATCGACGACGACCCCGCAATCTCAGAACTCGTAGCCGTCAACCTGGAAATGGCTGGCTATGAAGTCAGCCAAGCCGAAGATGGCATTAAAGGACAGGCGCTGGCGCTCCAACTGATACCTGACCTGATCATGCTCGACCTGATGCTGCCCAGGGTGGATGGATTCACCGTCTGTCAGCGCCTGCGGCGAGATGAGCGCACCGCCGACATTCCCGTTCTGATGCTGACCGCCTTGGGCCAAACCCAGGATAAGGTAGAAGGCTTCAACGCCGGTGCGGACGATTACATGACCAAGCCGTTTGAAGTCGAAGAAATGCTGGCGCGGGTGCGAGCCCTGCTGCGACGCACCGACCGCATTCCTCAAGCCGCCAAGCACGCCGAAATTCTCAACTTCGGCCCCTTGACCCTAGTACCCGAAAGATTTGAGGCGATCTGGTTCGACCAGACTGTCAAGTTGACTCATCTGGAGTTTGAACTGCTGCACTGTCTGCTGCAGCGTCACGGGCAAACCGTTTCGCCCAGCGAAATTCTCAAGGAAGTCTGGGGTTACGATCCAGACGATGACATAGAAACCATCCGGGTGCATGTTAGACACTTGAGAACCAAGCTGGAGCCCGACCCCCGCCACCCTCGCTATATTAAGACGGTGTACGGTGCCGGCTATTGCTTGGAGTTGCCCGGCAATCCGCCCGGAAGCGAGAGCGCAGCAGCCAGTGGGGCGGGTTCGCAGGCAAATTTTGCCAAGGAATCTTGACAAGTCGATAATGGGCATAGGGCATAGGGCATAGGGCACAGGGCACAGGGCACAGGAAATGCCTTATGCAGCAAGCCTTGGAAATGAGAAATCCGTCTTCTGGCGAAAAAACGGGTTCCGAATTTTTAAACCGGCCCTCTGTGCGCCTGCGGCTGGGGAACTTGCGCACCGCCCTATTTTGGCAGTAATATTCATTTGAATCCCTGGAGAACGCCGGCACTACTTTTTTCCAAACATAGCGGCTCGTATCCAGTTTTTGCACGTCTCGACCGGCGCACATCTCCAAGAAATCTTTTCCGGTGGCGTCAAAACAGACGCATGCTGCGGCAAAAATACCCACCAGCCACGGGTGCGGCAGGCTGCCGGCTATATTTTTTTTACAAAAATTAAATCAGCGCAGCTCGGCTGAAAAGCTGACCCGGTTTGCTTTCTTTGACGCAACGCTCCACAAAGAAGGCACTCTCTTTTGAGCGTTCGACATTTAGTAGGGTGCGTTACGGAGTAACGCACCCTACTATTAGAAGCGAGTCAGCTACTAGGGAGCGAGGGCGTTACCCCGCAGCAAGCTGCCAATGGTTTTCGCAGTAATCTTCATCTGAATGAAAGGATTTGCCGGCACCACCGTCTTGTAGAGATAGCTGTCAAACGTCAGCTTCTGAACATCGCGGTCAGAGCACATTTCCACGAAAGCTTCGCGGGTGGCGTCAGTGCGGTAAAACACGGTTTGCAGGATGTCAAGCACCTTGTAGGTGAGACCGTATTTCTTATCCCACCGCTTCAGGTACACCTTGAGTTCATCCTCAGTGGGAGTGCGAGATCCCCCGCTAGAAAACTCGACAATCGTTTCCGCGCACATCCGACCGGACTTAGCGGCAAAGTAAATGCCTTCGCCAGAGGATTTAGTCACATAGCCGGCGGCGTCTCCCACCAGGGCGACGCGCCCCACCACGCGACGGGGGCGGGGGTGTTCCGGGATCGGGTGGGCTTCCACTTTAATAATTTTGCCACCTTCCAGCTTGCGGGCGGCGCGGGCGCGAATGCCGGCTTGCAGGTCTTTGATTTGGGCCTTGTTCACCTTCATCGTGCCGGTGCCCACCGCCACATGGTCGTATTTAGGGAAAACCCAGGCGTAGAAGTCGGGGGAGACATCGTTCCCGACGTACATTTCGGCGAGGTCTTCGTAGAAGGCCATTTTGTCTTCCGGGAGGCGAATGCGCTCTTGGAAGGCAATAGCGTAGTTGTAGTCACCGGCATCGATTTCCTTGGCGATGCGGGAGTTGGCACCATCTGCGCCAATCACCATATCCACTTTCAGGGTTTTCACAGTCCCTGTCAAGCTGCCGTTGGAGTGGTCGGCGTAGTGGATAGTGTAGGGTTGGGAACTGGAAGCCGGCAGATCCAGTTTGTGGACAGTGCCGTTAATCAGAGTCGCCCCCAACTTGGCGGCGCGGTCGCGCAGGAAGCCATCGAGCACTTCCCGCCGGCACATGCCGATATACTCTTCTGGGTTGTCCAGCTTGATATCAACCTCAATGTTCGAGGGTGAGATCATCTTCATCTGTCTCACCCGCCGGTCTATGATATGGGGCGGTAAGTCAAACTCGCTCACCATACACAGGGGAATCGCCCCGCCACAGGGCTTGGCATTGTCTAGCTTGCGCTCAAACAGAAAAGTTTCAATACCGGCTTTTGCCAGAGTCTCAGCGGCAGACGACCCAGCAGGGCCAGACCCAACAACAGCAACCCTCAGTGCCAAAGCTTTTCTTCCTATATTTTCGTGTACAACGTCTGATGGTATCACGGACGCTTGGATCGCTCACCCACACTGCCCCCAAATCGGGCGAAGTTGCAACATAGCTTAACAAAACCCGGCAAACTCCCTCAAGTTTTCTTGCAAATTGTGTACTTTGCCGTTCCGGCACTGCCAAAGGCACCGATCTGTGGTATAAAACTACAGTAACTCCATCGACGAACCGGAGATTAGGGCGCGGCGTGCCGGTCGGCTTCAGCCGCAGGGTTATGCAGCGCCTTCCGCCATCGAGGGCGTCAGAACCGGCCCCTTCATGGAGTGCCGAGAAACCGGGTTGCTGGTGCGGGACGGGCGGAGGCGAGCCGAAAGACCCACTCGCGCTCAGAAGGGTCTGCCGCGCCCCACCAGTGGGGGATACAGTCGCGGACGGCCTGAGCCCTCTTCTGGAACTGGGAAAACACACTTTTGCCATAATGTCAAGAGTCCCAGCAGCTCAGCAGATGTTCGAGCCCGGCGGGCAAAATTTAACCTAAAGTCCCCAGGCTCAAGGGTTTCCCAGAGAAGCCCGGTTTGTTAACCCCGTAACTTATAACTGCTATCGTCCAGAGGTTGCTTGCAGTGGGCATTGTTGTTGAGAACGTATCCAAACAGTTTGGCAGCTTTCAAGCTGTGGACTCTGTTAGCTTAGAAATTAAAGCCGGCTCCCTAGTCGCTTTGCTAGGGCCCTCCGGTTCAGGGAAATCTACTTTGCTGCGGCTGATTGCCGGTCTGGAAACGCCGGACACCGGCAAAATCTGGCTGACCGGCGCTGACGCCACTCGCCAGAGCGTGCAAGACCGCAATATCGGGTTTGTCTTCCAGCACTACGCCTTGTTCAAGCATCTCACCGTGCGCCAGAATATCGCCTTCGGGCTGGAGATTCGCAAGGTGTCGCCGGCCAAAGTGAGAGCGCGTGCCGAAACGCTGCTGGAATTAGTGCAGCTCAAAGGGCTGGGAGATCGCTACCCCTCCCAGCTGTCCGGCGGGCAGCGGCAGCGGGTCGCCCTGGCCAGAGCGCTGGCGGTGGAGCCGTCAGTATTGCTGCTCGATGAGCCTTTCGGAGCCCTAGACGCCAAAGTGCGCAAAGACTTGCGAGCTTGGCTGCGACGCCTGCACGACGAGGTGCACGTCACCACAGTTTTCGTCACCCACGATCAAGAAGAGGCGATGGAAGTCTCCGACCAAATTGTGGTGATGAACAAAGGGCGCGTCGAGCAGGTGGGGACGCCGGCACAAATTTACGACCGCCCCGCCAGCGCCTTCGTGATGAGTTTCATCGGACCGGTCAACGTGCTGCCCAGCAGCTCGCGGATTTTCCAGGACAGTGGGTTTGACTCCACTCACCCGCAAATTTTCCTGCGCCCCCAAGACGTGATCGTGCAAACCCAACCGAACGGCACCACCGCACCGGCCAGAGTCAGCCGGCTGATCCATCTCGGCTGGGAAATTCAGGCCGAGCTGACCTTGGATGACGGCCAAGTCGTAACCGCTCACCTCACCCGCGAGCGATTTGACGAGCTGCAGCTGGAGCCGCAACAGCGGGTTTATGTCAAGCCGAAAGATGCCAAGTCTTTTCCGCTATCCTACGCGATTTAACCGCGTCAGCGACGGGCTGCGCTGCCTTATCGCAGTTTTCAGTTGCGTGAAGTACGCTTTGATCCCCCCCTAGCCCCCCCTTAAAAAGGGGGGGAACATTCTTAAAGCCCCCCTTTTTAAGGGGGGTTGGGGGGATCTAATATCTGTACCTCACTCAGTTGCAATCTGCTATATATAGCGGCAGGGAAAGGGATGTGGCAGATGGGTGAGCTGCGTATCCGGCAGAACAGTATCTGTCACACCCTTCCCGCCTTTTCCTGCGAGGTGCCGGCCTTTGGCTGCTGGAAACTGGGGAAAAATCCGCCACAATTTTCTCTAATTTTCTCTAAGCGGCATCTAACTGCGGTATAATTATGCGTCAATCAAGGGCGGGTTCTTGCCTCAGGCCCTCCGATGGGCTGCCTCCGGGGTTTGGCAGTGCCAGCCGCTACAGGAGTGCCGGTGCCTCAGAGCAGCTAGCCGGCCCCAGACACGAGACATCAGACGCGAGAAATCAGACGCGAGAAACCCTTCTGTGTGGAGCAGCTCGCCTTTGCCACAGAGCGGGCCACGGCTTTGACAGTGGCCCGGTCTGGCCGCAGGAAAGCAAGTATATGAGCGGCGAAAAGCCGCCGCAGGCGCAAAAGCTGCCGGGCAGCAGTCCGGGAGCAGCTTTTGCCTGGAATTGCCGGTGTTGCGACCGGGCGGGAGAGACAAACAGGACAGAAAGATGCTATCGTATGGGATGGGGAGAGGCGATGACAAGTCAATTAAAAATTAAAAATTAAAAATTAGAAAGCAAAAAAGCAAGTCTGTTAAATTTTTAACAGATGAAACCACTCCTGGGCTGACTGCTAATTGACGACAGCCCAGACGATCGCGCCTTGACTAGACGCCAGCTGTCAGGGCAATTTTCTGACATTCAGGTGCGGGAAATCACGCTCGGCTGAAGGCTTTTATCAAGCGCTTTGCGGGGCGAATTCGAGGCTTGCGATTACAGACGGCCAGCTGCAGCCGACGAATGGCCTGAAGGTGCTGCAAGCTTTAAAAGAGGCGAAATTTAATAGTTGATTTTCTTGACAAAGCTGGATAATGTGATATAATGCAGAGAGAGAATTGAGGACAGCCCTATTCCTAGATATGTCAAGCCCCAAAAAGCGGCAGAAGCCCTTTGAGTCAATGAGCGGACACTCCGCAGGTGGGAGGGATATGGACGGATTCAAGCCATCAGAACCCCATCAGGACAGCGCCGCTACAACATCGAGTCTTAGCTCGCCAGAGCTGGCAGCGACAGCAGAAAAGTCGTCGCAGACGCCAGAGTTAGCGGTCGCGCCGGGCAGTCTGACCTTAACCGACTTTTCGCAGCCCTCAGCACCCTCTACCCGCAAGCCGAAATGCTCCAAAGGAGCCGCTACGCTAACGTCTCTGAAATCGGTGGCGGGCTCAACTTCAAGCGAAAAACGCTGCTCGCCCTACTGGAACAAATTCTGTCAGGAAATGTCCGACTGGTTGTCGTTGCCCACCAAGACAGGCTGGCGAGAAAAGGCTTTGACCTGTTTCGATGGAGCTGCGAGCAAAACGGGTGCGAACTCGTGGTTCTCAACGAAGGAAGTCTCAGTCGGGACCGCGAAATGGTTGAGGACATCCTCGCTATCCTTCACGGCTTCAGCTCCAGGCTCTACGGACTCCGAAAGTACAAAGCTCAGGTCAAGAAAGATCCGGATTTACCCAAGCCCGGAACTCAATAAAGCCTGGAGAAAATGGCTCGCCGCCTGCCGGTACTGCTACAACCAAGCCATCGCTTTGCAGCGGAGTGGCCAGCGCCTGAGCAAGCTGAAACTGCGCAATGAAATCATGCAGGGCGACTTACCTCAATGGGTCAAGGAAACACCCTGCCACATCCGGCAGAATGCAATTTTTGACGCTTACCACGCTGTAGGTGAGAGTCGGGAAGCCAAGTTTAGAAGCTGCCGCGACATCTCTCAGGCTATCAAATTCAATGACAGCAATTTCTCCGGGGGGACCTGGTATCCGAAGTTAACCAAGGGGCTTTCGTTTACCGCTGCCGAGCCAACTCCCGTTTCTTGCGCCCAGGGAACGCAGCTAGTATTTTCCAAGGGGAGGTGGTTCGCTATCTTCCCGGAACCCGCACAAGTTAGCCCCACCAAAGCGGATGGGATAATTGCGCTAGACCCTGGCGTGAGAACTTTCCTGACAGGTTTTGACGGGCGCAAGTTCTTGGAGTTCGGTAGCGGAGATATTGGGCGCATCACCCGGCTGTGCCAGCACTTAGATGATTTGGTTAGCCGGATTGCCAGAGATCCCAACAAGAAGCGGCGGCGAAGCATGAGGCGCGCCGCTCAGAGAATGCGAGGAAAAATCCGGGACTTGATAGATGAAGCTCACAAGCAAATCGCACACTATCTGACTCGCAATTATCGTTTGATTTTTCTGCCTACCTTCGAGACTTCCGATATGGTTGCCAAGGCAAAGCGAAAAATCAAATCTAAAACGGCGAGAGCGATGCTGACATGGGCGCACTATCGGTTCAAGATGACTTTAAAGCATCAGGCTGAAATAACACGAACCACCGTTTTGGATGTAACAGAAGAATTTACGAGCAAGACATGTACTCGCTGCGGTCATGTCCATACCCGCTTAGGTGGCTCCAAAGTTTTCCACTGTCCCAACTGCGGGTTTACGCTATCGCGGGACTGGAATGGCGCTTTTGGGATTTTCCTGAAAGCTTTGCGGGATACCGCCTCTATCACCTTTGACGGTGATAGTGCCATCGTTGCATTGTCCGGTAATGTCCGGAAGGATGTCGCGTAAATGTATCAGTTCCTGGAAAAGCTGCTCGAAAACGCGCCAATAGGCATCGCCGCCGTACATGGGCCAGAACACCGGCACATCCTGGCCAACCCCGCCTACCGCGCTATTCCAGGGGTGCTGCCCCAAGATGTGGTGGGGCGGACGGTGGCGGAGGTGTTCCCGGAGGTGGCAGCCAGTGGGGCGCTCGACTGGCTCGATCAAGTCTACCGCACCGGCAAAACAGTCAGCGTGTGCAATTACCAGACTTCTGCCGGCCCTCAAAGGCAGCAGACTTACTGGAACATCGATGGCGTGCCGCTGCAAAGCTCTGATGGCAAAGTGGAAGCAGTCCTGATTCTGGTTCAAGAGGTGAGCGAAACCGCACTCAGCCAGAAGCAGCTCGCCTTTCTCTCCGAGGCTTCCGCTGTGCTCGCCTCCTCGCTGGAGTATGAAACCACGCTCGCCAACGTCGCCCGCCTGGCCACACTCACCCTAGCTGACTGGTGCACCGTTGAGATGCTCGAAGACAGCCAGTGGGTGAGCCGAGTCGCGGCGGCCCACCAAGACCCTGTTAAGGAGCGGCTGGCACAGCAGCTGCCCCAGCGCTATTACCTGGACCCGCAAGCGAAAATAGGCGTGCCGCAAGTGCTGCGCACAGGCAAGCCAGCGATTTACCCAAAAGTGACTGACTCGCTGCTGGAAGCAGCTTGTGACTCAAAACAGCTAGAAATCCTGCGCCTGCTGGGCTTGAAGTCCGCCATGTGCGTGCCGCTGAGGGCTCGCGGCAGAACCCTGGGCGCAATCTTTTTCGCCCTGGCCTCTAATGACCGCCGCTACGGCCCGGAAGACTTGGCCTTGGCTGAGGAGCTGGCTCGCCGCGCTGCAGTGGCTGTGGATAATGCCAGACTCTACCGCTCGGCAGAGGAAGCGAACCGGATGAAGGACGAGTTTCTCGCCATCCTCTCTCACGAGTTGCGCACCCCCCTGAGCGCCATGTTTGGGTGGGTGCGGCTGCTGCGCTGCTCCCAGCTCGACGAGGCCACCAGCGCTCGCGCCCTGGAGGCAATCGAGCGCAATGCCAGGGCGCAAACGCAGCTGATTGAGGACTTGCTGGACGTGTCGCGGATTATTCGCGGCAAACTCCAGCTCAATGCAGGCCCAGTGGATTTGGTGAGGGTGATTGAAGCCGCCACCGACACCGTAGAACAAGCTGCTGAGGCCAAAGAGATTGCCCTCAACCTCAGGCTCGATCAAACGGTTGGCCCGATTGCCGGCGATGCCGACCGCCTGCAGCAAGTGGTCTGGAACCTGCTTTCCAACGCTATCAAGTTCACTCCCGAAGGGGGGCGCGTCGATCTCCGCCTGGAGCGGGCTGGCTCTGCTGTCGAGATCCAAGTGAGCGACACCGGCAAGGGAATTGGCCCGGACTTCCTGCCATTCGTCTTTGAGCGCTTCCGCCAAGCAGACAGCAGCACCCGCGCCTACAGCGGCTTGGGACTGGGGCTGGCTATTGTGCGCAACCTGGTGGAACTGCACGGCGGCAGTGTCAGCGCTTACAGCGCCGGCCTTGGGCTGGGCGCAACCTTTACCGTGCGGCTGCCGGTCAGGGCTGTATCTTTCGGGGATGTGACCTTTGAGCCGGTGAGTGGGCCGGTTGAGGGAGTTTCTCCCCCTGACAGCGCCCCTTTGCTGGAAGGTTTGCGCGTCCTGGTTGTCGATGATGAGGCTGACGCCCGCGAGCTTGTCGGGACGGTACTGGAACAGTACGGGGCTGAGGTGACGCTGGCGGCTAGTGCTATCGAGGCGCTGGAGGCACTCGACCGGCACGGGGCGGATGTCATGGTCAGCGATATCGGCATGCCAGAGGAGGACGGCTACTCTTTAATCCGGAAAATTAGGATGCGATCGGCAGAGCAGATGCCGGCGGTGGCGCTGACGGCTTACGCTCAGGAAAAAGACCAGCAGCAAGCCCTCTCTGCTGGGTTCCAGATACACTTGTCCAAGCCGGTCGATCCCGTCGGGCTGGTGGCGGCTGTCGCCCGGGTGACGGGGCGACAGGAATCGGAGTCAGGTTAGGGGATAGGGGTGAGGGGTGAGGGGTGAGGGGATAGGGGTTAGGGAAACTAAGCTGTTAGGCTTTTAATCTGTTTGTTCCAGAAAGGAGGCAGTCGCGATGCTCCTGCGGAGCCGCTGCGCTACAACTGGGCACACTGCCACCAATGAAAACTTGCTCCACCGCGGACGAGCCGGTAGGGCTAAAGCCCTACTACAAACCTTTTCAAGTCAGAGCCGACCTTGGGGCGTTCCCAGGCACGCCGGTGGATACTGAGCGACATCGTGAACAATTTGTTGAACTACTCTACCTTAAGTTGCTACTTACAAGCCGTGAGCTTTTCGTAAGCGTTGCGGGACGCGATAGCGTCCTGCCGTCCAGACGGGGCGGGCACGGGGGCCCCGCCCCTACAAAAGCGGGCTTTTCTACTCCCCCACCTTCCCCTCGTTCCCAGGCAGAGCCTGGGAACGCCGCTTTGAAGGCTCTGCCTCCTTAAGTAGCAACTTGGGTTACTCTACTTCTAATTGATATGGCATCTCGACTGAATCTTTCCCTGGATAGATTTTCCGTGTGCCTTGCCTGTAGGGTGCGTTAATAATCCTCCCTCTTCTCCTAGATATATTTGTGCGATATAAATGATGATTAGCTCAGTCAGAATTAATTGCGCTCTATCCCTCACGCGCAGGAACCGGCAGCCAACAATGAAAACTTCTCTCCTGCGGCGTAACGATCTCAGACGCGATTCGGCACTCCACAAGATGAAACAGTGGCACCGGCTCGGACAATTGCTCTGCTCGCTCTGTGTTTGCTGCTTGCTGCTCCTCAGCTGCACTCTGTTGCCGGCACCTGACTCACCGAATACGGGCACCGGTCGCATCACCATTGGCACTACCTTGAAAGTTCGCACCCTTGACCCAGCTGACGCCTACGAGCACGGGTCGAGCTTGTGGATTAATAATCTGGGCGACCGGCTATACAGCTACGAGACCGGCACAACTCAGCTGAAACCCCAACTGGCGACATCTTTGCCTAAAATCAGCAAAGACGGTTTGACATATACTATCCCCCTGCGCACCGGCGTTCTCTTCCACGACGGAACTCCTTTCAACGCGGAGGCGATGGCGTTTTCCTTGCGCCGGTTTGTGGAAAATAAGGGCAACCCTTCCCAGCTGCTGGCGGAAACCGTAGAATCCGTCAAAGCCACCGGCGAGTACGAACTCACCATTAAGCTAAAAAAACCCTTCGCTGCCTTTCCCGCCCTCTTGACATTTTTCGGAACTTGTGCTATATCTCCCAAAGCTTACGAAATAGGTGCCGGCAAATTCAAGCCAGACACCTTTGCCGGCACCGGCCCCTACAAATTGGTCAAATATGGCGCAGATTCCCTGAAATTGGACGTTTTTGACAAATACTGGGGCGAAAAGCCGGCTAACGGGGGAGTGGACGTTCAAATTTTCAGCAGCGCAGCCAACTTGTACAGCGCCTTTCGCGCCGGTGCGGTGGATATCGCCTACCAAAACCTCGACCCAGAGCAGATTCGCAGTCTGGAGCAAATGGCACCGGCACAGGGGTGGGGTGCGATCGCCTCCAAGGGCAATTATGCCAGCTACTGGGTGCTCAACACCAGCAAGCCGCCTTTGAACAGCCCGGATGTCCGGCGGGCGCTGGCGGCGTTTACCGATCGCCCCTTACTGGTGGAGCGGGTGCTCAAAAAGCAAGCCGAACCGCTCTACAGCCAGATTCCCACCACCTTTGACGTTTCGTTGCCGGTGTTCAAACAGCGGTACGGGGATGGGGATGCAGGTATTGCCAAACAACTGCTGCGAAAGGCGGGATATACCAAAGACAGCCCCCTGAAGATAGAAATCTGGCACGCTTCCGACGCACCCGTGCGGGGTTTGGTGGCGAGCACCCTGAAAGCCTTGGCGCAGCAGCGGCTGGATGGAGCCCTGCAGCTGGAAATCAGGAGCGTCGAGTCCACCACCGCTTTTGACAATTTGGAGAAAGGCATTTACCAGACATTTTTGCTCGGCTGGTATGCAGACTTTTTCGACGCCGACAACTACGTTCAGCCGTTTCTCGACTGTTTCAAAGGCTCGCCAAAGGACGGCTGCAAGTCTGGGAGCAGCCAAATGATGGGTTCATTCTACTACAGCGAGCGAGCCAACGAGCTGATTGACCGAGAGCGAAAAGAGCAAGACTCCCGAGCTCGCAAGGCAATTTTTGGCCAAATTCAGGAGTTGAGCGCTGAGGATGTCCCCTACATTCCCCTGTGGCAGAACATTGATTACGCCTTCGTGCAGAAAGGCGTCACCGGCGTGCGCGCAGATCCCACCCAGCAGCTTCCCCTGTGGGCAATTCGCAAGTCAACTAGCAAGTCAGCTCCACCCCCAACTCCCTCCCCGTGAACGGGGAGAGGGCTTCTGGTTCCTTTGTAGGGTGCGTTCCCCTTTGGGGGAACGCACCCTACTTTTCTCACTGCCCAAAGGAGGCAGAGCCTCCAAGACGGCGTTCCCAGGCGGAGCCTGGGAACGAGGGATAATTAGGCGTAGGACAGGCGTCCCGCCTGTCCTCAAAAACAGGAGCTTGCAGGGTGCGTTCCTTGGGGGAACGCACCCTACTTTGGGAGATAGGAGAGAAGCAAAGGCTCGGAACATAACTCTCGTCTCCCGAAGGGCGGTGGCGGATGGCGAAAGCTGATACCTAACAGCAGATAGCTGATAGATTATTTAATGTCGCACTGTTTAGAATTCTGCATCGGAGGCATTGGGTTGAGGGAAATGTTGCACAAGTATGCCGCAAGGTTAAGCAGCCGCCGGTGGCGGTTGATGGGAAAATTCCTCAGTTTGTTCAGTTTGTGCTGTTTTTTGGCCGTTAGCTGCGGTCAGCGACAGGCGGCTCCACCGGCAGCCACCGGCGGCGAACCCGGTCGCGTTATTATTGGGATGACCTCAAAGCTGCGGACGCTAGACCCGGCTGACGCTTACGAGGTCGCTTCCGGCACCCTGCTGTACAATCTGGGCGATCGCTTGTACACTTACAAGGCGGGAACCACGGAGCTCGAACCCCAGCTGGCAACGGCGCTGCCCAAAATCAGTGAGGATCGCCTGACTTACAGTATCCCCCTGCGTCAGGGTGTCACGTTCCATGACGGAACTCCGTTCAACGCCAAAGCGATGGAGTTTTCCCTGAAGCGGTTTATGGAAAACGGCGGGAACCCCTCATCGCTGCTGTCAAACGTGGCATCTGTAGCGGCGACCGGCGAGTATGAGTTAACCGTCAAGCTGAAAAAGCCGTTCGCTGCTTTCACGTCAGTCTTGACATATCCCAGCATTTGTGCTGTGTCGCCCAAAGCTTATGAAATTGGCAAGGGGAAATTCAAGCCGGACACTTTTGTGGGCACCGGCCCGTACAAACTCGCCAAGTATGGCACTGATTCTATCAAATTAGATGTTTTTGAGGGGTACTGGGGCGAGAAGCCGGCGAACAAAGGGATTGACATTCAAATTCTGACGAGTTCATCTAATTTGTACAGCTCATTCAAAACCGGCGCGGTGGATATCGCCTACCAGAGTCTGGATTTGGATCAGGTGGGCGATTTGCAAAAGCAAGCCGCTTCTGCCGGCTGGCAAGTGTTTTCGGAGCGCAGTAACGGGATTTCCTACTTGACGATTAATATGAAGGACAAGCCGCTGGACAATCTGGCGGTGCGGCAGGCGATCGCAGCGATGGTAGACCGCCCGTTGCTGCAAGAGCGGGTGTTTCGAGGGCAGATAGAGCCGCTCTACAGTCTGGTGCCGGCAACACTGACTGATGTCTACAAGCCGGTGTTCAAAGATCAGTACGGGGATGGCAATGCAGCCAAAGCCCTCGAAGCGCTCTCGCAAGCCGGCTATTCTAAAGAGAAGCCGGTGAAACTGGAGCTTTGGTATCGCTCTAACCTCGCCAGTAACAGTCAAGTCGCGCAAACGCTGAAAGCTGTAGTCCAGCAGAAATTGGGCGGGGCGATGGAACTCGAGCTGCAAGGTGTGGAGTCGGCGACTGCGTACAACAATCTGGATAAAGGCGTTTACCAGATGTTTATCCTGGATTGGAGTCCGGACTTTTTGGATGCGGATAACTACATTCAGCCGTTCATGGATTGCGAGAAAGGTTCCGCCGCCACCGGCTGCGAGCAAGGGGAAACGAAGCTGCAAGGGTCGTTTTATTATAACGAGCGCGTCAACGAGCTGATTGACAAGGAGCGACAGGAGCGAAACCCCGAAGTTCGCAAGCAAATCTTTGGTGAACTTCAGGATATTCTCGCGAAAGATGTGCCTTTCATTCCGCTGTGGCAAGGCAAAGACTACCTGTTCGCTCAGAAAGGGTTGCAGGGAGTTCGCTTAGAGCCTACCCAGAGACTTCCTTTCTGGACAATCCAGAAGGCTTAACCCTCTGTGATGGCAACCGGATGGCATCACCTCACCCCCTAACCCCCTCTCCGCTTTTCGGAGAGGGGGGACAAGAGAAGAGAATCGAAAGGAGGCTCTGCCTCCTAACTTTCGCTCCCAGGCGGAGCCTGGGAGCGAGAAAATAATTAGTGATTAACCTTTAGCAATTCGGCTCGATGTCACGTTCTAAAGCGCTGCAATATTACATCAGCATCCGTCTGCTCCTAGCACCGTTAATGCTGTGGACAATCACCACTGTGGTGTTTTTGCTCTTGCGGGCGACTCCGGGCGACCCAGTGGATGCGATTTTAGGCCCGAAAGCGCCGCAAGAGGTGAAAGATGCTTTGCGAGAGCAATTGGGTTTGGGAGGTCCGCTGTGGCTGCAGTACCTCCATTACATGGGAAAATTGCTGAGTTTTGACTTGGGAACTTCCCTCACCACTCGCGGACAAAAGGTGTGGGATATTATCCAGGCTTATTTCCCCGCGACGGTGGAATTGGCGATTTTTAGTATGGTGGTGGCGCTGGTTGTGGGGATTGGCGTCGGGATGATGTCGGCTTCGCGCCCGAATACGGCTTGGGATGCCGGTGGGCGCTTGTTTGGCATTATCACTTACGCCGTTCCCGCGTTTTGGGTGGGGATGCTGCTGCAGCTAATTTTTGGGGTGCAGCTGCGTTTGTTTCCCCTGGGAACGCGCTTTCCGCTATCGCAACCGGCACCTCAGCCAATCACCGGACTCTACACAATTGACAGTTTGCTGGGCGGCAATTTGAGTCAGTTTTTCACTGCAGTGCACTATTTAGCTTTGCCTTCTCTGACGCTGGGGATTCTGATCAGCGGCATTTTTGAGCGAATTGTGCGCGTGAATTTGAAGCAAACGCTGCAAGCGGATTATGTGGAAGCGGCGCGAGCCAGGGGTATTCCGGAATTCCGCATTTTGGTGGCTCACGCGCTGAAAAATGCTTTGATTCCTGTGATTACGGTGTTGGGGCTGACTTTGGCGTCGCTTTTGGGCGGGGCGATTTTGACGGAAGTGACTTTTTCTTGGCCCGGGCTGGCCAACAGGCTGTACGAGGCGATTTCTTTGCGGGATTACCCGACTGTGCAGGGAATTGTGGTATTTTTTGCGGCGATTGTGGTGATGGCTAGCATTGCGATCGATATTCTCAACGCCTACATCGATCCGCGAATTCGGTATTGATATAGCACTCGCCAAGTTGGTTAGGACCATTGAGGGCAGGCGTCTTGCCTGTCCTAGTGTCCGCCAGTGCGAGCAATCTTGAGGCAGAGCCTCAAGATTGCGTTCCCAGGCAGAGCCTGGGAACGAGAGAATTTTTCAGACCGGCAGGGCGAGAAACCGGCTTTCTGTTACCCGCAGGGCAATCCGCGAAGCTTGACAAACAGACCGGCAGGTGGCATGATATGACTTGTTGGCTCTTCACGCTCTATTAAGGGTGATTTTGGGTTTGCCGATCTGGCAAGCGCGTGGGGAGCATCTTCGGGAACAGAGCTGATTCAGGGGGTCTCAAATTTCAAACTGGTAATTTGGGCCGGCAGAGCGGTGACGCTCGTCCTGTTTGAAGTTCTGCGCGACTTAACTGTATTTAGATTTCAGGAGAGAACAGTGTCGTCAATTACTATCACGCCAAACAGCGAGTCAGTCATCCTGTCAGAAGGAGAAATTGTTGAGCGCGTAGCCAAGGTCTATGTCCCCAAGCCGACCCCAATCCCCCAAATCGACGTTTATTTTTTGGCCGACACAACCGGCAGCATGGGGTCTATCATCGAGAGCGTCAAGTCGGGGATCAGCCAGATATTAAATGGGTTCCGTCCTGAGATAGATATCTGCTTCGGTGTGGGCGATTACAAGGATTTTAATAGCAAAGACCCCTACGCCTTTAACCACCGGCAGAGCCTAACGGCAAATAAAGCGCTGGTGACTGCAGCGATTAATGCTTTGAGCGCTGCAGGCGGGGAGGATGGCAGCGAAGGCCAGCTGTACGCGCTCGACCAGCTGGCGCAGCCTGCCGGTGGCTCAATTGGCTGGCGGAAAAATTCCAAGCGCCTCATCGTTTGGTTTGGCGACGCACCGGGACACGACCCGATTTGCAAGGCAGTTTCACCGCTGCTGACTGCCGATATTACGGAAGCCTCTGTGACGGCGAAGCTGGTTGCGGAGAAAATCTTGATCATCGCCATCAGCACCACGACGAGTTACCCGCAAGGGCTGGATGACGATCCAAACGCACAGGTGGCGAATTATCAAGGGCTATGCCCTATTGGTGGGAGTCGCGGTCAGGCGACGCGCTTGACTCAGGCGACGCGCGGCGTCCACTTCACAGGAATTGATGCCAACCGGATTGTTAATCAGATTATTACGTCCGTGGAAACGGTAATGTCTGCGATTAACAATCTCACCTTGGTTCCCAGTAAGGAGCTGGCTCCCTTTGTTTCGTCTATAACGCCGGCAGGCGGATATGGCCCCCTGGAGACGACGAAGGAACACTACCTCGACTTTACTGTACGCTATACCGGCAAGAAGTCGGATCTGGAAAAGAAATTGAGTTTCCAGGGGACGCTGAATGTGGTCGGTGATGGCGCGGTGATGGCGAAGCAAGACGTGACGATCGGGCGGCGGAAAGTGCCGGTGGAGTTTAAGGTGGAATCTGCCGGTGCGGACTGCGGAAATTCTGCCCGCATTCTCAAGTCCGGAGAGGAAATCAACTTTGGTCCCTACACGCGCGGCTTGAATGTGGCTGTTTTCGATGAAATTACAGGCCAGCTCCTGGTTAGCACAAGTTTCGACACTTTTATCGCCGCCAATTGCCGGAGCTTTGCTTACTTCATCGAAAATCTTCCCGCTGGGCGAATTGTGGCTATTGGCGTTAAGGATGAAGCCAGTTACAATTTGCTGTCAGACCCAAGTATTGCGCCGACGGTCTCGCAAGCGTTTCAATCGATTGGCAGCATTAAATTCTCAACGCTGACCTACCGAGCCTCTTGGGCGCTCATCGGGCAAAAAGGCAGTGCGCCGGGAACCGCCGTCGAAGAGATATCTGCTACTTCAGCGGTGAGTGTGACTCGTTCGTTTGAGGTGACGCCATTAATCCCCTTGAGTCCGGTGGTGGTGGCGACTTCCGCTACGCAAGACCATCACGCAGAGCCGGTGGGAATCAGCGTCAACGGCACAAAGGTGGAGATTGCCGGTGGCTATCAGGCGGGACTGAATGTGGCGGTTGTTGATGAGGTCAGCGGCGCTGTGGTTTCGAGTCGCGCTTTTGATGTATTTGCCAATCCTGCGGCGGCGAATGAGTTTGTGCAGCTGGTTGACAGTCTGCCGGCGAAACGAATTGTGGCGATTGTTATGAAAGAAGGGAACCAAAACTCCCCCAACAGCAACCCATTTCCAGAGTCTGTGAAAACAGCTTGTATGAGTCTGGGTTCTTTGCGGGTGCACTATGTGTGGGAGCAAGGAATCTGGGCGATGGTGGGCGCGAAAGGGGCTGCGGTTGGCTCGGCTCGCGAAAATATGGACAACAGCTATCACTATTATGTGACTTACGGTTGGGGTTTCGTGCTGGGAGCTGGTGTTTCTGTCCGCTCCTGCGGCTCTCTGTGAGCTGGAGTTTGATATATAGCGTTTCTCATCCTTTGTGAGGTACTGAGAAACCCGGTTTCTTTAAGAAACCGGGTTTCTGGGGGCACTTCATCCAACTGAGAACCGCTATAGCAGCAGCCACTTAGGGAACGGAGATTAGATATTGAGGGCAGGCGTTCCCTCCGAGCCCTCAAGATATCTGGGATCGGAGGGAACGCCTGTCCTACGTCCTAACCTCAGTGGCTATTGCTATAGTCTGGGGGGCAGGGTAGGAAACCCGGTTTCTGCGTAAGTTCTGTTTGATTAACAGCAGTTTTCACTTGCGTGGAGTACAGTGAGATCCCCCCAAACCCCCCTTAAAAAGGGGGGCGCAAGAGAATGTTCCCCCCCCTTTGTAGGGGCGGTGCCACCCACGGAGACCGCCCCGGCTAGGGGGGGATCTAATATCTGTACCTCACTCAGTTGCAATCTGCTGTAGGTTTTCAACAGTCTGGTTCTGGATGCCGGCATCAGCCACAGGCGTCTCGCCTGGCGTCTGCCGGCGCGGAGTTTTTGGGGACAAGGGCGGGCGCGTTCATCTAGATGAACGCACTCCTCCAGCACCCCAAGCAGAAGGACAGTGCAAAAATGAGATGCTCCCCCAGAGGGTTGCTGTAGCGCTTTGGATTTATAATAAAAACCCGACCGTTAAAAATTGACTTATCAAGGAACCGCGAAGATGCCTGTCCAAGACGCGAAACAGCCCGATCTGGCACAACAGCTCTACCAGCTGGCTCTGGCCAACTACGCTCAACACGTTGAGTCCAAAGGGTACTGCTTTACCACAGATTGGTTCGGTTTCAACACTCCTGTGTGGGAACATTTTTTGCTCCGGTTTGCGAATGTTGCTGATTGCTGCGTCCTGGAAATCGGCAGCTGGGAGGGGCGGTCTACTTGCTGGCTGCTGGAGAACATTCTCACTCACGACTCCGCCCGGATTACCTGCATCGATACGTTTGAGGGCAGCGTGGAGCATGCGGAGATGGAAGAGAGCTATCTGAAGTCTGTGGGAGAGCGATTTGATTTTAATATTGCCAAAACGGGGCACCCAGAAAAAGTTACAAAGATAGTGGGCATGTCTCAAGAGGCGATGCGATCGCTGCCTTTGAACGCTTACGATTTGATCTACATCGATGGCTCTCACACCGCCTGCGACGTGTTGCAAGATGCCGCGCTGGCTTGGGGGCTGCTGAAGGTGGGGGGGCTGATCATTTTTGACGATTACGGTTGGCCGGCTCCTCCAGATTACAACCACCCTAAAATGGCTGTTGACGCTTTTTTGACCGTGTTCGGCAATAAGCTGAAGCTGCTGCATCAAGGACACCAGGTTATCGTTGAAAGAACTGCTGTGTGAGGGGTTAAACCCTGTCAAATTCGCGCTCATTGGCGCGCCGCGCGGCTTTTTTTGTTTGCCGGTGGCGGTGCGATCGCCCTTTGCTGATATCTTGCAGCTGAGGGTTGGCCCTCCCAGGTTGCCCCTGCGTTTAATATCAACAGGACAAACGGAAAACTGCCAGTCTTAGATCCCCTCAAGGGCAGGGGGGATCTTCTTAGCGAACAGGATAGGGAAAGCCGCCTTTCCCAGGGTGAGGATGCTCCCCATCCGGGAATGAAAAACATCCCACCGGCCCTTTTGGCAACCTCTCGCCTAGCCGTTTTAACTGGCCCGCTTTGCGAGGCTCGCGAATGCCCTGCCGGTTGCGGGGTGCCGGTGGTGCCTTAAAATAAAGGTTCTGGCTATTAGCACAGTCCTGCAATTCGCACAAGACTTGGAGTAATTTATGAAGAAAAGTAAAAAAAAGCAGAGCCGGCTCAGATTTTTGCTTAACTAATAGAAGAGTTGACGGCGAAAGCCTCAACGCACTAAACCGTAAAAGGAAACGTGAACCATGACCTTAACAGGCCAATTTGAAGTTCCGGCCACTTCCGAGGCCGGCATTGATTTTACCAATACCCAAAGTACGGAAGTCATCTACACATTTACGGCCAACGGAACTTGGTCGTCCGATGTCAATAATCCCAACCTAGAATGTACCGCCGAGGGGCTGGCCAGTCTCCACCCGCTGATTCAGGATGGGCTAAAACAAGGGTGGCCGGATATGGGAAACTACACGAAGTATCCCAAGAATGCCATTTATGGCTTAGTCGCCCAAAACCTGACAACGGGTGAAGTGACGGATGTGGGCAAAAAAGCGACGCTCGTTCTCAAACCGGGGCAAACCTTGCGGTTCGCCATGAATGATTTATTTTGGGACTACGGCAATAACAAGGGCAGCCTCAAGGTCAGCTGGTCAGGCGTCAGTTTAGTTCCCAAAGTGCTGCAGTTTGACGGGGACAGCGATTATGTCACACTGCCGGCAATGAACGTCAACTATGCGGGAGGGTTAACAGTAGAAGCGTGGGTCTGGTATGACGCCTTCCGGCATTGGTCGAGAGTTATCGATTTAGGCAACGGTGCCCAGTCAGATAACATCGTTTTGGCCAATTCGGGAACAACCGCCAAGTTCGACCTGAGTATATATAAAGGGGGGGCAGGACAAGATTTTACTTCCCCATCAGCAGTTCTAGAACTGGGTAAGTGGATGCACTTGGCAGGGACGCTCGATCCTGCCGGAAATGCCGTCCTTTACAAAAACGGTCAGCCGATTGCTACCAGCAAGCTTCAGGTGCCAAACAACATCAATCGCACCAAAAATTACATCGGCAAAAGCAACTGGGGGAGCGACCAGGATTTCAAAGGCAAGATGGCAGAAGTTCGGGTTTGGAACCGAGCTCGCACTCAAGCCGAAATTCAGGCGGATATGTCCAAGCGGCTCACCGGCAAAGAGGCCGGTTTGGTCGGGTGCTGGCCATTAAATGATGTCCGCGTGGACGGCTCAGCGCTTAAGGTTTCAGACCTCACCGGCAACTTCCCCGGAACTGTGACTGGCGCTGTTCTCGTTGAAGATAGCGCCTTGCCGGTTCGCTAGCAGGTATACAGGTAGCGTTCCTTGTTCTAGAACAGTCAATCAGTGGGGTGGCGGTTAAAGGAAACGCACCCTGCGATATAGGGTTTATATTCGAGTTGTGAAAAGGTAGAAACCCGGTTTCTCAAACAATACCTTCGCCAAAAGTCCAGCCTGTAGGGTGGATGGATGCGTGCAGTACCTTGGAGGCGGCTGTTGAAAAATCCCTTCCCGAAAACCCAGACAGGGTTTTATGCAGGCGGTTTATGAAACCTATAGCCTGTAAGGGTTGTGCTCCCTGGGGACCCACACGGCCTTCTTGGCGACGGTATTGTCAAAGAAACCGGGTTTCTGGCCCCTCACAGGTTTCACAAATCATTTAGAACCGCTATATACAGGTGTGATTAACCGCAAGCAAGCTGACCGGCGAGTGGTTAAAAATTCCCTGCCGGTTGGAGGGTGCCGGTGGTGTCCTTTGGCGCGGATTCCGATGGACTAAAAACTTTTTACTTTAGCACAGTCCCGCAACCGGCACAAGACCTATAAATTTCTGAAGAAAAGCTTAAGAAAACCGCACCGGGAAAATTTGTGCTTATAATAACAGAAGAGTTGCCGGTGAAAGCCTCAACTCCCATTACCGTAATAAGAAAAGTGAACCATGACCTTAACAGGCCAATTTGAAGTGCCATCCACTTCCGAGACAGGGACTGACTTTACCAATACCCAAAGCACGGAAGTCGTCTATACATTTTCCGCCTCGGGGACGTGGACGCCCGATGTAAACAATCCCAGCTTGCAACAGTGCGGTACTGAGGGGTTGGCCAGTCTCGACCCGGCGGTTCAGGCGGCGCTCACACAAGGGTGGCCGGATCTTCCAAAATACATGAAGTATCCTAACAATACCCCTTTTGCTTTAGTGGCCGAGAACCTGAAAACGGGTGCGACGACCACTGTGGGCAAAAAAGCGACAATTGTTCTCAAACCGGGGGAAACCTTACGCTTCGTCCTCAATGATGTCTCTTGGGGCTATCCCGATAACAAAGGCAGCGTCAAGGTCAGCTGGTCAGGCGTCAGTTTAGTGTCCAAAGTCATGGTGTGTGACGGGGATGGCGATTATGTGCAAGTTCCTTACAGTGCGCAACTCAACCCGAGCCAATTTACCGTTGCTTGCTGGGCGAAAGTGACAGGCGGACAGGGCAAGTTCCGCTCTCCTGTGACCTCTCGTGACGGCAAGAATGGCCTGAAAGGATATAAGCTGTATGCCGGTGACAATAACAAGTGGCAAACTTGGGTAGGTAACGGCAGCGGTTGGCAAGCTGTAACAGGGCCAGATGTGGTTCTGAATACTTGGACTCATGTGGCAGCCACCTATGACGGTGCTGCTCTCAAACTCTACATCAATGGAAATTTGGTGGGAACGCTGGCAACCGCTTATGTTCCTAACACGGTCTTTCCTTTGAGGATTGGAGGGGGAGCTTCAGAACAAACCCCCCCCTGGTACTACTTTTTCGGTTCACTCGCCGAAGTCTCTCTCTGGAACGTGGCCCGCACTGCAGAACAAATTAAAGCCGATATGTCCAAGCGCCTGACCGGCAAAGAGGCAAACCTGGTTGCTTGCTGGCCCTTAAATGAGACGAGAGCGGAAGGTTCAGCTCTCAAAGTTGCAGACCTCACCGGCAACTTCTCCGGCACTTTTACTGGCGCTGTCATCGCCGAAGACAGCGCCTTGCCGGTTCGCTAGCCGGTGTGCGGGTAGCGTTCCCTTTTCTAGAACAGTCAATCACGCTTGGTGGCTTTTAAAGGGAGCGCACCATGTATAGAGCGGCGATCCGTTTGATGAAGCATGCCCCAGAAACCCGGAAGGGGGCGGGCACGGGGACCCGCCCCTACGCTCACCGGGTTTCTCAGTATAGGCCATTTCTAACCGCAAGCTTTCCCCACCGGCTCGCGGTTAGTAACGCCTATTGCCCAATGCGATGATGCCGTGCCAGTTGCGGGGTGCCGGTGGTGCCCTTTGGCCCTGCGCCCGATGGAATAAAGGTTATGGCTACTAGCACATTCCTGCAATTCGCACAAGATATCGTGCCGGCTGCGGGGTGCCGGTGGTGCCTTTTGGCCCTGCGCCCGATGGAATAAATATTATGGCTCTAAGCACATTCTTGCAATTTGCACAATACTTAAACGAATTTATGAAGAATAGTAACAGAAAAGCGCACAGGGTAAAATTTTTGCTTTAATAGCAGAAGAGTAGAGGGTTAAGCCTCAACTCCCTAAACCGTAAAACGAGAACAGAATAATGGCCCTAACCGCACAATTTGAAGTCCCAGCTACTTCCGAGACTGGTATTGACTTTACCAATACCGAACCCTCGACAGTCGCTTATACATTTTCCGCATCGGGTACGTGGACGATACCAAATTTTGGAGAATGTACCGCTGAGGGGTTTCCCAGCCTCAACACTTATACGCAGGCTTGGATTAAAGAAAACTGGCCGGATTTTGAAAAACAAATGAAGTATCCCGGCCAGACTCCTTATTCTTTAGTGGCCCAGAACAAGACAACGGGTGCTGTCACTCAAGTCGGGAAAAAAGCAACCATTGTTCTCAAGCCGGGTGAAACCTTAAGCTTCAAGCTTAATAATGCGACCTGGGACTATCCCAAGAGCACCGGCACCATCAAGGTCGATGCGTCAGGCACCAGTGTAGTTCCCAAAGTGATGCAGTTTGACGGAAATGGCGATTTTGTAGATATCCCGCCAGAGAGTCTCCCTACGGGTAATCTAATTACCGTAAGTTTCTGGGCTAAGGGCGCAAATGAGCTTCCTAAAAACACGTCCGTAATCTATGCCGAGTTGTCTGGTTACGTGTTGAACATCCACCTGCCCTGGAGTGACGGGGTCATTTACTTCGATTGCGGTTCAGGTAACGGCGTATATGATCGCATTGCCAAAGGAGCTGAAGCGATTGACTACAAAAACCAATGGGTTCACTGGGCGTTTACTAAGAACGCCTCGACGGGGGAAATGATAATCTACCTCAATGGCCAGCGTTGGCACAGCGGCACCGGCTGTACTAAGCCTGTGGCGAAACCCGCCAAAGTACGCATAGGAAGCCAAACTACCAACCCGTATTACTATCATGGCTCACTTGCCGAAGTAGCGTTCTGGAACAAAGTCCTCACTCAGCGAGAAATCCAGGTTGGTATGTTCAAACGGCTCACAGGAAAAGAGCCCAACTTGGTGAGCTATTGGCCCTTAAATGAATTCCGAGTGGACGGCGCAACTCCTAAAGTGATTGACCGGGTAAACCAACTTCAAGGTGTGATTACGGGAGTTGTCCTCGCTGAAGACCCCAGCTTCCCGATTGACTGAGGACAAGGAACCTTTGTCTGGGCGGGGATAAGCGAACATAAATAACCCAAGTTGCCACCTACAAGTCTAAGCATTTAGATCCCCCCAAACCCCCCTTAAAAAGGGGGGCTTTGAGATGTCCCCCCCCTTTTTAAGGGGGGGCTAGGGGGGGATCTCACCTGACTCACTGGTAAGTAGCAATTTGAGTTAAATAAACGTAAACTGACCCCTTTCAGAAACCCGGAAGGGGGCGGGCACGGGGACCATTGGTGTCAACTTAAGCTGTGTCCCGTAGTTTCTAGGCGGTTGAAACCGCAGCTATACAGACAAAACCCGCCTGCGCGGGTTTTAAGATTCTAGCTCTTCTCTTAAGTCCGCGTAGGCGGACTTGGTTTGTGTAGCCGCGATTTCCAATCGCCGGGAGCTTAAGTTGACACCAGTGGCACGGGGACCCGCCCCTACGAAACCGGAGGTCCTGCCTTCCGCCCTCTCAAGAAAAACACCGGCTACTGCACGTACTCAGCATAAATCAATCCAGTAGCTGACAGCATTTCCCCATTCAGAGAAAGACTGACTTTTATCGGTCCCGTCACTTCCTCAATAAAGCTGTACTGGCGCTCCTGATTGTCAGGCACCACCAGCTCCGCCTTGCCGTCAAACTGCACATCCATCCGCAGCCAGTCCTGTTCGTCCGCCGCCTCCACCACCAAAGTTTGCGGCATCCTCAACGAGCGCTGCGCGAACAGCGAAGCCATAATCCCAGGAAGGCGCGTTGGCAACACCGGCTCTGGCGACCAATCCCAATTAATCCGCAAACCCGAACCGAGAAAAACCTTGCGCAACTCCTTATTCAAGTACACAAAAATATAGGACAGCCCGCCCTCAGAGTGATTCCTGTTCGTGCGCAAGTCCAAAACAAACGTTAATTCACGGCCATCGTCACATTTAGCAAAAGCCACAAACCACTCCCAACCGATATCCTCGCCCCAGCGGAAGCGCCCGAAATTGCGGTCGTGATAGCAAAACCAGTCAGAATTGATATTAAAACTCTGCCCGCAAACCGAAAGCTCTCCCGCCAGCTGCAAACCGGGCACCAAACCCCACCCGATAAAACCGCTGCCGAAAGGCGAATCTTCTGTTACCAGCAAAGCTGTCGCCTCAGCCTGTCCTTGAAAGCGGACATAAAGCTGCGCCCTTTCGTCGCGGACTTCCACAGCAAAATTGTTGCCGTCAATATCCAGCGACATCCCTTTGCCCTGCAAGCGCAGCGGGGAGCGGCGCACCAGTTCTGGCTTCCACTCCTGAGAGAAAGCCGTGCCAAAAGTCGCCACCGGCACATCCAGTTCGGGCACAACAGATTGGGAGTTCATGTTAACAATAAACGTCACTTGAATTTCCCCTCCCCCGGGACGACCGGCCAGAGTGACGTTGACAAGCGAACGCACCCCGCTGTGCCGGTCGAGCAGCACGAAGTGATACCAGTCTTTCCAGTCTGCCGGGGAAGCGGGGTCGTCTAGGGGAATTCGCAGCGCTTCAATGCGGGCTAGCAATTGTGGGTCAGTTGTCATCGCTGAATAGATCTCCGTTCGCCAAGTACATCGTCAAAAACAGGCTCGGGCGCAACAGGGGCAGCCGGCGCAGCGGAATCGGGTGCGATCGCCCCCACAACCGCAGCGAACCTCGGCGACACCTGCGCCAGTGCCAGAACCCAAGCGCCAAACCAGAGGTCGGCGTTCCCGCCCAGTGCGCTCACGGTGCTACCACCGGCAAAATCGGGAACCCGAATTTTGCCCCGCAACTCACCGGCAAGCCAATCCGCTTCCAGCAAACCCCACAGCCACTGCTCCCACAAATAAAGCATACCTTGCTGTCCCGGCAGCCCCCCAGTGGAAGCGTGATAAGCAGAAGCCGCCGACTGGCTGACAGCCAGCCAGCGCGGTGCTTGCGCCCCCGCCAGCGCCAGCACCCCATTCTTGAAGAACCGCGTGCGCCCCAGTTGGGCGAGCAACCGGCTTCCCGCTTCTGTTGTGGCCCGCTCCTCACCCTTTTGAGCCAGAACGAGCAGCAGTTCCGCAGCCAGCCAGCGAGCGGACAGACCTTCCAGACCCGCCAGTCCCGTTGCTAAGGCGTAACCGGCTCGCTCCGCAGCGCCGGTGGGAGCCGCAACCTTTAGCGTGCCGGTGGCGCAAGCTTCCAGCATGCCGGCAATTCTCGGCGACACCACAGCCAGTCCCGAGACAATCGCCGCAAACCAGCGCTCCCCATCCCCGCCCATTTTATCAGCAAATCCCTCTGCAAAAAGAGGCGGAACAGAGATTTCCTTCCGGCTCGCCCCCGCTTCTAAATCCGTGTGAGCTAAATTTAACAGCCAGCGCTCCCAAATCTCCAATAAACGCCCTTTCCCGACCTGACTAACCAGCGCCGCACTCGCAGCAGACAAGCTTTGAGAAATCCACACCGGCAGTTGAGCGCTGGCAAATGCCCTCGCCCCATTTTGGAAAAAGCCAGTCCCCTTCAGCCGAGCTAGCAACTCCCCGCCGGCTTGCGTTTGAGCGTATTCCTCTCCTTTTTGAGCCAAGATTGCCAGAAGTTCAGCCGCCAGCCAGCGAGAGGGAATCTTATCCAAATCTATCAATCCCGCCATCAAGCCAAAAATGCCCGCTGTCGTCGGATCTGGCTCCAAGCCAAACAGTTTATTCGGCTCCCCAGGCAGAGGGAGCGTCACCGGCACCGGCAAATCTACCGCCTCAGTTTTATTGGGCGGACTCCCAGCCGGCACAATCTCTATTTTAACAGGAATTGCTGTTTCTTGCAACCCCGGAAATCGCAGCCAACTTTTGAAAAATTGCCCCGGCTGCAAATCCGAGGGAATGTCCACAGATATCGTCTGGCTAGCTTCACGCCCCCGCTCCAAATAAATGTAAGAGGGAGCCAAACGCTCAACCGTCGAGAAAATCTGGCCACTGTCGCTCACCCAGTCATCCAGTATCGGGTGCAAAAGTACAATTTCATTCATCTCGTTGCGCAGCGACAGCCGCAACGAAAGCGTTGCGCCCGCAGGTATTTTAGCGCTCGCGCCGGTGAGAGATGGCGGGAGTTCAATTGCTTGGCTCATTGTTCAGGAAACTTTCAACATGATAATTTTATAACATGTCCGGTTGATTAACCGCACTCCATGCCCCCTCACCCCCCAACCCCCTCTCCCACAAGGGGAGAGGGGGAGCAAGAAAAATACTAGATTCTTTCTCCCCTCTTCCATTTTGGGCTACGGTTTATACACAAATCCCTGTGATGCCAATTTTCCATGAAGTTGGAAGAACCTCTTTCTCCCCCCTCACCCCAAAGTGGGCTACGGTTTATACACAAATCCCTGTGATGCCAATTTTCCATGAAGTTGGAAGAACCTCTTTCTCCCCCTGGGGGGGTGAGAGGCTTGCTGTGGTAACATACCCAAGATGTGTATAAACAGTAGCCATTTTGGGAGAGGGGATGGGGGTGAGGGTCTTTTTTAAGGTTAATTCACCGGACATGATTTTACTGCTAGTGGTGGGGTGCGTTACGGCTGACGCTATCACGCACCCTACTGCTTTATACGTTCCGGTAGATCACATAGTCGATCAGTTCCTTGAGGAACCGGCGGTCGTGGACCGCAGAAACCCCTTGTTCGCTAGCTCGCAGAGGCGTTTCCCGCTGCAGGAAGTCCATCTTCTCAAAAATCTCAGAAGCTTGGTTGGCCAAACTCCGCGCCACATTCCAGCCGTGATCGATACTGCCGCAGCGCTGCATCCGGTCGTAAATAAACTCCACCTGTTCTGGGGTTTTTCGCTCCCGAGGCAGGGCGAGGATTTCCACAATCTTTTGCGAGTCCGCAGGAGAGCTGTGAGCGATGGCGTGATTCAGCATCAGGGTGCGCTTCCCCTCGTAGATATCGCCGCCAATTTCTTTGCCGTAAAGTTTGATGTCGCCCTGGAGGTTCAGGAGATCATCTTGAATCTGGAAGGCGATTCCCAGAACCATACCAAATCGGGTCACCTGCGCCAAGGGTTCTACCAAGTCTTTCGCATGTGCGGACGGGTGCCCGACAATCAGGCCAATGCGGCAAGGCGTCATAAAAGAATACCAGCAGGTTTTCTTGACGCACATCTTGAAATAGTCTTGGTCGGTGAGGTTGGAGGCATTCGTTGCCACCCAGTCCAATTCCATCGCTTGCCCTTCCACCGATTGCTGGGCCATCAACTCAATCTCCTGGAGCACATCCAGGGTTTTGCTCACCCCAATCAGAGGCAAGTTTTCCAGCAGCAGTCCCACGGCTAGGACGTTGGTGGCATCTCCCACATTAATAGCGCGGGGAATCCCGATCATGTGGTGCAGGGTTTCTTTCCCGCGCCGCGCCTCGGAACCGTCTTCAATGTCATCGTGGATCAGAAACGCATTGTGATAGAGTTCTAGGGCGGCTGCTGTGGTCAGGGCGGACTGTCCCATCCCTCCTACCGCTCGCGCCACGCTCACGCACATGGTCGGACGCAGCATTTTGCCGGTGCGGAAGGGATAATCGGCCAGCATCTCGTACAGGGGCTCGTAGGAGCCGAGTCCGCCGCGTTTTTTGTCGATAAACTCCTGAATTTTCACGCCCACAGAGACCCGCGCACTGTGCAGCGCTTCGTTGATAATCTTCTTGTCGAACTCGGCTTTCTGTTCCGCCGGCGCGGTCAGTACCTGTACCGTTTCTCCGTCTGGCAATTTTACAGAATCTGTCTCTTTGTGGACTGAGCTGTTCTCTGGCGCAGTCGGGAGGTTTAGGGTTGCGATCGGGTTGGCACTGGCACCATTTCCTCCCCCATTCGTCAGACCGGCAGGCGGGGAATGGCGGTCTGCCGGGGAAGTGCCATTGCCATTGCCATTGCCATTGCCATTGGAGACTCCCCCATTGGCCTTGCCGGCAGGCGAGGAATGGCGGTCTGCCGGGGAAGTGCCATTGCTATTGCCATTGCCACTGCCATTGGAGACTCCCCCGTTCGTTAGACCGGCAGGCGGGGAATGGCTGTCTGCCGGGGAAGTGCCATTGCCATTGCCATTGCCATTGCCATTGGAGACTCCCCCGTTGGTTAGACCGGCAGGCGGGGAATGGCGATCTGCCGGGGAAGTGCCGGTGGGGAGTCCCGTATTAGCTGTGCCGTTCGCCTGAATGCTCTCATGGCTGCTTGCCGGTGCTGTGCCACTGTTATGATGGCGTTCGCTATTGCCTGTGCTGTGGGAATCGTAATGGCTGGAAGCAGGTGCTGTCCCACTGTGATAGTCAACGCCCCCATTGCCTGTGCTGTGGGAATCGTAATGGCTGGAAGCAGGTGCTGTCCCACTGTGATAGTGAGCTCCCCCATTGCCTGTGCCGTGGGGATCGTAATGGCTGGAAGCAGGTGCTGTGTGACTGCCATTGCCAATGGCATTGCTCTTGCTATTGAAGAGTCCCCCTTTCCGCTGGCTGTTGGGCTGAGCGCTCTCATGGCGGTAAGCCACCGCCATCGCAGTCACAAGTCCCCAATCAGCTTTCGGTTTTAGCTGCAAGTTCTGATGGCTGCCTGTCGGTACGATATCATTAACGACTGCCCAATCAGGCGTGCTCTTTGGCTGCCAGTGGTGATGGCTGATTGCCGGTGCTGTGGTGCCATTCACCAGCACCCAGTGGGCTGTGCCGGCACCGTGCAAGTTCTGATGGCTGCTTGCCGGTACTATATTATTAACGAGTACCCAGTGGGCTGTGCCCGCACCCTGCAAGTTCTGATGGCTGTTGGCCGGTGCTATATTATTAACGAGTACCCAGTGGGCTGTGCCGGCACCCTGCAAATTCTGATGGCTGTTTGCCGGTGCTATATTATTAACGAGTACCCAGTGGGCTGTGCCAGCACCCTGCAAGTTCTCATGGCTGTTTGCCGGTGCTTTCAGATTGGGGATCGGTTGGGGATTTGTCCCGCTGATCTGTTGTGTGGCTGTCCTGCTTTTGGGTTGATGAAATAACCAGCAGAAAAAGCAGAGCCATAAAATCAAGTAAAATAGTTCAGTCATCGAGTGAGTCAGGGGTAAATGATAGGCTGGTTTTTATTTGGGGAGTAACTTTCAATTTGTCATGCCGTGTAAACTGAAAAACAGGTGGCTATAGTGCCCGTTTTCCAGTCTTTCCGAAACAGCCGGTTCATCCCTGATTTTACCGGGACTCCGGCTGCAACCCCCAGGTGGCATCAATGGCCCCCACCTCTAAGCTGCATAACAGGTCGCTTTGTTCAAGAGGCGTAACAGTTCCCTAGTTTAACACAGGCTTTGATTTTCTCAAGTTTTTTTCTGGATTTTTTTGTTAGCAATAGTTTTAAAACCCCCATTATACCACAAATGTGGTAATCTTTTAGTATTGAAAGTATAGTCTCAGAGAATATGAGATTAAATTAGCGTTGAATTGCTAGAGGTCAAACATGGTATATGCGTCGGACGACCGCCGGGAGCAGTTGGCGAACTGGATACTCGATCTGGTGGAAATACTGCGGGCCAAGGGAGGCTCTACCTGGAGAGTGTTGGTTCAAACAGTCTCTGGAAAGACTGCGGCGATCGCCGTAGACGGCACCCGATTGCGGCTGCGGGCAAATGGGGGCAGTGAACTGCAAGTGCAGGTGGAAGCGAGCGAAGCATCAGAGGCGCTGAACTTTCGCAGCGATGCCGAGACGCTCAGAGACGTGATTGCGGGCCGGCTGTCTTTGGACGCCGCCGTCACTGCCGGCAACATCTACGTTCGCGGCGATTTAGAAGACGTGCGGGGAATCTACGCCGTGGCAATGGAGATTATCGCCGACAGTCCCATCAGTGCGCAATTGCAGCGCCTGTGGGAAGAGTTCGATGAATCTTGGCCCCGTCCCGCCTCTCCCCCGCCTTGCCGCGCTCTCGAACAGCAGAAACCGCCTTACGGCTATCTGGTGAGCCAAGTGCCGGAAGATGTGCTTCGCACTGACGTTGGGGAGTAAACAGTAGGGTGCGTTCCTGAAGGAACGCACCCTACTACTTCATTTCGTAAAGAAACCCGGTTTCTGAGAAACCCAGTTCCAGTTTATGGCACAACAGTCCACTGCACTGTAATAGCGCCCTGATTGTCGCGGAAACCGGCCCCCTGAACGCCGCCTTCATCGTCATTCATCGTCAGTGAAATCGTCTCGCCAGGAGCAATGGTCAGGGTCGCTTGCTGACCGACAAATTCATAAGTGCCATTCCCGCGACGGGCAATTAAAGCTCCCTCTGGACGCCCGGCGATACGGTAGCCCCGTCCTGCATTGGGGTAGCTAGGATGTCCGGCAGCACCGTGCATTCCCACCCCTGGATTATATGTCCACTGCCCTGAAGCTGTAAACTGAACCTTCACCCAATTACTTGATGTATTAGCCCAGGGCACACCAGGCAAGCTATTTGCCGGCACTTGCAATGTTCCTGACTGGGGTTGCGGGGATTTTGCAGACCAGTTGACTGTGATGGTGCCGCTGTTGTCCGAGTAGCCCCCCCACATGTCGTTGAGGACGAAAACCAAAGTCTCACCCGGTTTCATAGGAATGGTCGTTGCTTGCGACACTTCCGCCACCACAGCACCCGTTGCTTTATTGATTGCCAGTAAGGCAAAGGGGGTATTGTTGGGATATTTCATGTACTGCCCCAACCCCCCGGGCACAACATCTAGAATCCCTTTCTGAATTTCCGGGGGATAACCTTTGACACCGGCAGCCGTACATCCTGACAGGCTGGGATTGTTGACGTTTGGCGTCCAAGTGCCGCTGGGAGTAAATGTGTAAGAGACTTCTGTAGACTGCGTGTTGGTAAATTCGACGCCAGCTTCCGACGTACCGGGAACTTGAAATTGTTTTGAAGCCGGCGGGGGCGGGGGCGCTATGTCTTCAACTTTAACCGAGGAGGTGATGTCGTTGAAATCGTCGCCCACCCACGCGGTATCCTCAGTAAAAGTTTTGCTGCGACCCGTGAATTCGTGTTCGTAGAGAGTGACTTTCAGCCCTTTTTCCACTTTCAGCGAACTCAGGCTATCGTTGGGAATGCCCAAACTCGCCATATTGTAGCTTCCCGGAATCAGCTCTTGGCTGCGACCTTGGAAATTGCTGTGTTCGTAAATGATGGCCTTCAGTACCATTTTTCAGACTCCTTTAACTATCTCAACGATTTTTAACTTTTGGACTCTGACATGTACCTTCCCTGGATGTCCTGCTTAAACAGAGCCGCAAACTTTTGCCGCTCTACTTATGCGAACAGGAAAGGGATTCTCCCACTCTATACAGCCTGTCCAGTTAGCCCAGAACAAGTGCCGGGGTTTTTACCTTTTTGCAATATATCACTTTCTCGACAAGCTTTTTGTTAAAAACTATAAAGTTTCATCATAAAGTTTTGTTGCCCCTTCTGGCCCAAGCGATATTCCTTGAAAAAAAGTCAATCCACTACAGAGTAGAGACGCGACATGTCGCGTCTCTACAACTTTACCTGATGGCCATTGCCACACCGGCACTCGATCCGCAGCATCAGAAGCAGCTGTCAGCGGACTCAGCACCGTACAGAGACGCAACACATCGCGTCTCGGAGAGCGCGGAACGCACGCTACTACTTAGCGAACAGGAAAGCTACTGTCTTCCACAAGGCTAGCTTCCGTGACAGCACCTTGCAAGTTGCTGTTGCCGAGATCTAACACTTTGACGGTCGAACCCTCCTGTTTGACCTCATTTAAGGGCCAATAACCCACCAGGTTTGGCTCTTTGCCGGTGAGTCGCTTGGACATATCCGCTTTAATTTCCTGTTCGGTGCGGACTTTATTCCAAAGGCGGACTTCTGCAATTTTACCCTTGAAATAATAACTTTCATCGTCGTCCTTATAAGCGCCGATACGCAAGCTGTTTTCTGGTTCATAGCCTATCCCAGCTGGCGAAACAGATTGGCTGGCCTTCCGAACGCCATCAACCCACACGACTAGGTTCTGACCGTCGTAGGTTCCCGCTACGTGATGCCACTTATTCAGCTGCAATGTATTCGAGCCACTAGAAAGATAAACTATTCCCGAGCTTTGCGCTTTTACTCCCCAATAAACACCGCTGCTTCCGTCCAGGAGTATTCCATACCCACTTTCAGTGCTGCCCGTGTCAAAAACCTTGGAAATTATCCCGGCCCATTTTTTCTGCTCTGAGGCATAAATCCAAGCTTCTACAGTAAGGTCTTTCGGCACTTTAAATTCAGGCCGGCTCCCGAGTTCGACAAGATCGTTAACCCCGTCAAACTGCATCACTTTAGAGACTGCACTCACCCCCGACCACTTCACCGTGATGCTGCCGGTGTTATCCGAGTAGCCCGCCGCCGGCACGTCGTTGAGGACGAACACCAACGTCTCACCCGGTTTGACAGGAATCGTCGTTTGTTTCCCCACTTCCGCGACAACAGCACCCGTTGCTTTATTCACCGCCAAGAGGGCAAAGGGCGTATTCTTGGGATATTTCATGTACTGCCCCAAACCCCCAGGCACAACATCTAGAATCCCTTTCTGAATTTCCGGGGGATAGCTGGTGACACCGGCAGCCGTACATCCTGACAGGCCAGGATTGTTGGCGTTTGGCGTCCAAGTGCCGGTGGGAGTAAATGTGTGAGAGACTTCTGTAGACTGCGTGTTGGTAAATTCGACGCCAGCTTCCGACGTAGCTGGGACTTCAAATTGGCCATCTAATGCTGTCATAAACTAGGGTTTCGTTCAGTTTTTAGTTAACAGTATGCCATTACTTTTGGCAAATAGCTATCTTTTGCGCCCCTGTATTTTGCCTGTCTCAACTGGCTGGATAACCGGCACACTCCCAACCCCCAGTTGGGCTGTCGGGCCATGTTGCTGGATACATTTGGCTGGCTCATGTTCTGCTGTGGCACTTTCAACGACCTCAGTCTATCCTTTCAAACGCCCAAATCTTAGCCGCTTCTAACTGCCTTCGCGCGAAGCGAGGCTTTAAGCTCAGAATTTGCCATGTTTGCAGGTGAGCGCCTGTAACCTTTCTGAACTCTTTTAATAGAACTCAGCCAAGAGACTCTAACAGGAAAGTTTACAGTCCAGCTTTCGCCCCTTTCTATACCTCTTCTGTCTCTCTGCGGCCCACCCGCTGAGGGTTCTCACCCCTTAACCGCCCGGGCCAGTTATAGGCTTTCTACCTCAGGTTTTCACCCTTTTGAACTATACCATTTTTTCTCCCAGTGTGTAGTCAACAAAAATCAAAAAAGAGTTAATTTTTGTTGCGCTAGAGGGACAGCAAGAAAGTGGCCCAAGTCAACTTCTGCAAACAAGGTAAATCAAGTAGCTGCTCGGACTTGACAAAAGTTCGATAATAAGCTTACCCAAGAAGTTAGGAAATAAGATAAATTTATCTTATAGGATAGTTATTGTGGGGTGCCGGTGTTGCAGGGGCGAGTTTATTGACATCCGGCGCTGTCCGGTGCTCTCGTTCGGGGGAGACCAGAGCCGCTACCGGCACCGCTGCGATCGGGAGTGAATCGGGTGGGAGCCGCTTGATTTACATGCGGCGCAGGGGGCGTCGATTGCCGGTGAGCCCGCCGCTACCGGCACTGTTACTGTCGCCTGGGAATCGGGCAGGAGCGGCTGAACTTACATGCGGCGCTGCGGGGCGTCGATTGCCGGTGAGCCCGCCGCGACTGGCACTGATATAATCAGGACGGGCCCTGCCCCGACTTTACAAAAGTTAAAATTTGAGAGGGTATCCAAGGAACCCCAGATAAAATTGTTGAAATCGAAGAGAAGCTGGATTGAGCGCGAAGTCAGATGGAAAAAGAGATAGCCGGCACCAGAAACGCCAGCACCGAACCGAAAACAAGCAAAAGTCAGAGCAAACGCATTGTCTTAACAACATTTGGCTCCCTGGGCGACTTGCTCCCCTACATGGCGATCGCACAGGAACTGCAGGCGCGGGGCCACCGGCCCGCAATCGCAGCCAACGAGAGCCAGCGCCGCCACATTGAAGCCCGGGGCCTTGAGTTCCATCCCCTCAGACCCGAGAGTGAACCCAAAATCGAGCAGGACTGGGACTTTTTCAAAATGATTTCCGACAGCCAGAAGGGCACTGAATACCTGATTGGCCACCTGTTAATGCCCCACCAGCACGCCAGCTACAGCGACCTGATGCAAGCGTGTCAAGGAGCAGACCTGCTGCTGACTCACCCCCTAACCTTTGTCGCTTCCATAATAGTTGAGAAAACCGGCATACCTTGGGTGTCAAGCGTCCTCGCCCCCGCCTCCCTAATATCCGCCTACGATTTGCCTGCAAACGTCCCAACTTCCGCCTCCCCCTACGAGCGAGCCCTCGCCGCAGTCGCCAAAGATACCGCCTTGCGCAGCTTCCGGTGGAACGCCCGCTTGTGGAGCGCTCCCGTGCGCCAGCTGCGAGCCGAACTCGGCCTTTTACCCAGTGGCGACCCAATTTTTGAAAGCCAGCACTCCCCCAACCTAGTGCTGGCTCTATTTTCCCGCGCCCTAGCCTCACCGCCCCCCGACTGGCCCCCCCAAACCCTTGTCACCGGCTTTCCCTTCTGCGATCCCCCCGCCGGCACCTTCCAGGAAAACGAACAACTATCTCCCGAACTGGAGAACTTTTTGAATTCAGGCCCGCCCCCGATCGTCTTCACCCTCGGCACCACAGCCGTGTGGATGCCTGGGAACTTTTATGCAGAAGGCGCTCTAGCAGCCCAAAAGCTGGGCTATCGCGCCGTCTTGCTGATGGGAGGGGTAGCCCACCACATCCCCCCAGGAGCGTTTCCCGAGGGCGTAGCCGCCTTTGACTACGCCCCCCACTCCCAACTCTTTCCCCGCGCCGCCGCCATCGTGCATCACGGAGGCGTGGGAACCACCGGCCAAGCCATGCGTTCGGGCCGGCCCACCCTGATCGTCCCCCACAACTACGACCAGCCCGACAACGCCGAGCGCATTGTGCGCCTGGGCGCAGGGCGCACACTCACACGCGATCGCTGCACTGCAGCAACACTCACTGCCGAACTCCAGCAACTCTTATTTAACCCCAGCTACGCCGCCCGTGCCGCACAATTGAGCCAAATAGTGGGCTCAGAAAATGGCGCAGCCACCGCTTGCGACGCCCTGCTTTCCCTGGCGAGGTGATATCGCGGGGCAATCATCGCATTGGACACTGGACACTGGGCAATCCCCTCGCAGTTGCCTGTTCCCTCTTGGCGTCCTTGGCGTCTTGGCGGTTCATTCCCAAACCCCCCAGACACAACAAGCCCGACAAATCCCCTCCCCCCAGCCACCGCGTTAAACTGACAGAGGGGGGAACCATCTATCAAGCCTTATTCCAGCGACCATCATGCCAAATCGCCTTGCCCAAACCCAAAGCCTCTACCTGCGCAAACACGCCGAAAACCCCATAGACTGGTGGCCTTGGTGCGACGAAGCCCTAGAAACCGCCCGCCGCGACAACAAACCCATCTTCCTCTCCATTGGCTACTCCAGCTGTCACTGGTGCACCGTCATGGAAGGAGAAGCCTTCTCCGATCCAGACATCGCCCAGTACATGAACGCCAACTTCCTCCCCATCAAAGTTGATCGCGAAGAGCGCCCCGACCTTGACAGCATCTACATGCAAGCCCTACAAATGATGACAGGACAAGGCGGATGGCCCCTCAACATCTTCCTCTCCCCCGACGATCGCGTTCCCTTCTATGGCGGAACCTACTTTCCCATCGATCCCCGCTACGGACGACCGGGCTTTTTGCAAGTCTTGCAAGGCATTCGCCGGTTCTACGACCGAGAAAAAACCAAACTCCAATCCGTCAAAGAAGAAATCCTCGCCAACCTCCAGCAGTCAGCCGCACTCCCCGCATCCCAACTGAGTGACGACTTGCTGCAGCGGGGGCTGGAAACCAGCACCGGCATCATTTCCTCCTTCGGACAAGGCCCCAGCTTCCCGATGATACCCTACGCAGAAGTCGCCCTGCGAGCCAGCCGGTTCAACCTTGAATTCAAATACGACCCCAAAACCGCCAGCACCCAGCGCGGAGTGCTTCTCGCCTTAGGGGGAATTTACGATCACGCCGGCGGCGGCTTTCACCGCTACACCGTAGACCCCACTTGGACAGTCCCCCACTTCGAGAAAATGCTCTACGACAACGGGCAAATTCTCGAATATCTCGCCAACTTGTGGGGCGCGGGAGTCCGCGAGCCAGCTTTCGAGAGGGCGATCGCAGGCACCGTGCAGTGGCTCAAGCGAGAAATGACCGCCCCCACCTGCTACTTCTACGCCGCCCAAGACGCCGACAACTTCACTCACCCAGACGCCGCCGAACCCGAAGAAGGCGCTTTCTACATCTGGAGTTACAGCCAACTGCAACAGCTGCTAACGCCAGAAGAACTCGCAGAACTAGAAGTTGCCTTCACCGTCACCGCCGGTGGCAACTTCGAGGGGCGCAACGTCCTGCAGCGGCGCGACACCGGCCCACTGTCCGACTCCCTCGAAACCGCCCTAGCCAAACTCTTTGAAGCCCGCTACGGCGCACCACCGGCATCCCTTGAAACCTTCCCCCCCGCACGCAACAGCCAGGAAGCCAAAACCGGCAACTGGAAAGGTCGCATCCCCCCCGTCACCGACACCAAAATGATCGTCGCCTGGAACAGCCTGGCGATCTCAGGTCTGGCCAGAGCCGGTGCCGTCTTGAACCGGCCAGAATACCTAGAACTCGCCGCAAAAGCCGCCAACTTCATCCTCGACAGCCAGTGGGCTTCCGGACGCCTCCACCGGCTCAACTACGATGGCCAGCCCGCCGTCACCGCCCAGTCAGAAGACTACGCCCTCTTCATCAAAGCCCTCCTCGATTTGCATCAAGCTTCCCTGAACACCTCCCAATCCCCAAATCCCCAAATCCCGGCCCAAATCCCGGCCCAAATCCCGGCTTGGTTAGAAAAAGCCCTGCAAGTGCAAGAGGAATTTGACGAATTTCTCTGGAGCGTCGAGTTGGGAGGATATTATAACACAAGCTGCGATATCAGTCAAGACCTTTTAGTCAGAGAGCGCAGCTATGCCGACAGCGCCACACCGGCAGCCAATGGAGTAGCAGTGGCTAACTTGGTGCGCCTAGCCCTGCTCACAGAAAAGCTGGAATATCTCGACAAAGCCGAGCAAACCCTGCAAGCCTTCAGCAGCATGATGAGCCGGGCACCCCAAGCGTGTCCGGGCCTGTTTGCCGGTTTGGACTGGTATCGCAACTGCACCCTAATTCGCACTGGAGGCGAGCTGCTGGCTTCCCTGATTCCGCAGTACCTGCCGGCGGCTGTTTTCGCTGTGGAGCCGAATCTGCCGGCTGGTGCGGTGGGATTAGTCTGTCAGGGGTTGAGTTGCAACGAGCCGGCGGCTAGCGTTGCCCAGTTGGGCGAGCAAGTGCGGCTGAGCCAGACCCGGGGGTGACACCGATTTTGGTTTGTAGTTGGGCTTCAGCCCAATCGGTGTGCGCAGTAGGGGCGGGTTCACCAACACCTAAACTTCATAGAGACATTTTAGGTAAACCCGCCCCTACCGGATAAAGACGCAATATAGCAGTATTCACTTAGGTTAGGACAGTAGGATCGGAGGGAACGCCTGTCCTACGCCTTTTATCCCTAGGCCACTGATGTCCTAACCAATATGACTGCTGCTATAAATGTTTGTAGTTGGGCTTTAGCCCAATCAACCGGATTTATCGCGTCTCTACATCGCTATTCTGTGGCAAGTCTCCTGTTTCTTGGCTGGGTGGGATACCGGCGATCGGGATGAGGGCTTCGATGATGGATTTGACAATCGGTGCGGCGACTTTTCCGCCACTGCCTCCCTGGGGTTCGTCAACGACAGCTAAAATCGCGTAGCGGGGAGCATCAGCGGGGACAATTCCCACAAAACTGACAATTTTGGCGTTTTCGTAATAGCCGCCATTGGGTTTAGCTTTCTGAGCGGTTCCTGTTTTGCCGGCAATGCGATAGCCGGGAATAACTGCCTCTTTGCCGGTGCCATCGGTGACTGCAGCTTCCATCATCGACAGCACCGCCTTAGTGGTTTTGGGGGAGAAAAGCGGCTTGGGTAGAGGCAATTCAGGCGTCCAGGAGGGAACGCCCGCACTGTTGAACAGCCCGCGCACGACGTGGGGCGTGACGAGTTTACCGCCATTCGCCAGGGCGGCGTGCATCTGGATCAGCTGCAGGGGGGTGAGGGAAAACCCCTGACCGAAGGCGGCGGTGGCTGCGTTAACAGGAGATGCCAGAAAATCCTTTTGGCTGGCGATCAGGCTGGTGCCGGCATCGGGCATGTCAACGCTGAGCTGTTTGCCCAACCCCAAGCGTTCCAGCCAGCTGTAGAAAACCTTAGGCCGTATTTGTGCGGCAATTTCTACCATGCCGATGTTGCTGGAGTATTGCAGAATCTGGCTCAAAGTCAGAACACCTCTCCCACCGGCATACTCGTAGTCAGCGTTGGCAATTTGCCAGCCATCTATGTAAATTTCCCCCGAGTCATTGAAGACGCTATCCGTATGGATAGCTTGCGCTTCTAAGGCGATGGCGACGGCAATCGGTTTGAAGGTGGAACCGGGCTCGTAGGTATCCGTCACCGCGCAGTTCTTAAAATGCTCTGAAGTGAAATTATAATATTGGTTGGGGTCGTAGGAAGGCTCTGAAACCAGAGATAGCAAGGAACCATCTCTGACATCCATGACGATCGCGGTTCCTCGCTTGGCGCTGTACTCCTTCATCTTTTGCTGCAGGGCGGAGCGAGCCGCCTGTTGCAGGCGAGTGTCTACAGTCAGCTGCAAGCGCAGGTCGTCGATGGGTAAAAACCCCATTGGTTCTTGCTTGACTGTTGCTGCTAGCGGGTTGCTGGGATCTGGCGTTATGGAGCGGTCCAGCAAGTCGCGCTGGCTGTATTCTACGCCGGCTTGCGGTTTCTTCTCGTTGTCAAAATCAAAGTAGCCGACGATTTCTGCCGCCAGTTCTTGGTGGGGGTAGAAGCGGGAGAATTGCTCAGTTAAGTCTAAGCCATTCAGATTCAGGTCAGCTATGCGATCTCCTCCCTCTTTGGGCAGGAAATCGGCAATCCGAATGCCGCTGGGAGCTGTGCTGAACTTATCGAGCAATTTGCCGGCAGTTAGGTTGAGAATAGGAGCCAGCTGAGCCGCAATCTCAGCTGCCGGCTTTTCAAACATCTTGGGGTGGGCGTACAGCGTGTAAACTGGCCGGTCAATGGCTAGGATATTGCCTTGGCGGTCAACTATCGGGCGTCGGGGGACAAGCTGCTTCTGGGAAACTTGTTGCTGATACCGGGCTCGCTCTGTGAGATCCTTACCTTTAATGACTTGCAGCTTGTAGACATTGGCACCCAGCAAAAGCCCGCCCGCCATCAAGACCAACCAAACCAGCAGCAGTCTCGTCCGCCGCGCTAGCCCGACTGCAGGGGCTAGTGCGGCAGATTGCTGCTGCCTTTGAGTGCGGGCGGAACGCTTGCGGCTTTGGCTGGCTCGCCCGGTAGCGCTCCGGCTCGGTTTTCGATCCAGTTCTGCTTTCCTCTGCGACAGGGAAACGACTCGCGACGGGCGGCGCTCCTTGACGGGATCTGAGCCGGTGCCGGTCTGGGGGCGCTTTGCGGCTCTGCGCCCGCGCCGGTTAAATGATGAGGGCGGCACTGTCGAGGCCATAGTTCGATCGCTCACTCAAGATTTTTAATTTTGGCTTTAACCCTTGACAAAAACGCTCGTCCGGGGTATAATAACAATTTTTCAGCGGAGTGAAAGAAAATCTAAAATTTTTGTGGCTGGGGCTGCCCACTTAAACCCCCTCTACTTGTTTTATCTCCAGATTCGCTCCCTGCCCCCCGCCCCCGCTCGCTAGAAGAGGCCCAAAGCCCCCCACTCCTTCAGCCCACGCCTTGTCCTGACACCTAACACCTAACACCTAACCCCTAGCACTGCGCCACCGTGCCACTGGGGTTAAAAATTTCTGCCGGCGGGCACTAATAGCCCAGAGGGTTGGAGGCAGGCTTCTGAGAATTGCCGGCGGAAGCTGGCTTGTGGGGGGGAGTGGCCCGATGGCGAGGCGGCGCGGATTTGAGAAAAATCATCCGGTCTGGTGCGGGCGACACCAGTCCCGAACCTGGATGTTCGGCAAGCTTTGCCAGTTGATTTTTCAGGGTTTCATTGGCAACAGCCAGTTGCCCCTCTTGCCGTCGCAGAATTTCTAGCTGGCGCGACTGCTTGCGCATCATCTGCTGGGAATACACCGTCCACCCGTAAACGCTCAAGCAGGCGACCACCAGCAGGAGAGTCAAGACTGAGGAAGCTCGCTGCACGCCAAGGAGGGCTCGCAACCACAGCGGTGGGGTGGCCTGTGCCGGCAGAACTTTAACCGTCTGGCTGGCGGTCATTGGCGGCACGGCGGTCAGTGTCCTGTTGACAGGAGTCACTTGGGGGGTGCTGGCGGCTGGATCTGGAGTTTGAGCCCTTTGGCGGCGCGAACCCGTGGCTCTAATAGCAGCAGACATAGACTTCACCTATATCAAGTATGGAATTGCCCACCGGGCTGTTGTGGAGTTGATGGCAACTGTCGTATATTGAGGCGCTCGGGGGATTTGTCAGCTAGTTTTCCCCACAAGAGCTAAAAAATCAATCACACTCATACTACCACTGGGCTGTTTTTGCACCGGCCCGCCGGGTCTGGCCCAACCGAAAGCCGATCTCCGACCGGCGCGAGATGAATTTCTGTGACATTTTTTGGTAACTGCAGTATCTTATTCATCTAGTAAGCGGATTCCAATTGAGGGCCGCGCTAGCTGGACAGTCCTAACACTACAGGTTTGGCCCGGTTCCTGGCAACTTGGCCCTGCGCTAACAGCGCCTGGGCGAAGCGCCTGCAAAAACTGGGCGCAGTAAACACTAGATAGGAGGATGCCCCCCCTCTATCCCTTACCCGGATGGGGTGTGCGGCGCATAATACTTAGATGAACACAAAAATCCTTGGTTTAGCTCTAGCCCTCAGCATGAGTGCCGCTCTCGGAGCCTGCGGCGGCGGTGGAGAGGTTCCCCCTCCGTCACCGGAAGGGGCGGGCAAATCTCCGACACCGACTGCGCCGGCAACGACCGCTCCGGCAACAGCGCCTGCCCCAGGAGCTACTAAGGCTCCAGACGCTAAAACTCCGGACGCTAAGACTCCAGACGCTAAAACTCCGGACGCTAAGACTCCGGACAAGAAAACCCCCTAGGCTGTTACTCGCTCCTCACACGTCCCTCGGCACAAGAAAGCCCTGCTGTTTGGCCCGGCGGTTCAAAAGCAGGCCGGTGTGGCAATTGCTGCTGGCAACTTCCCTTGGTCTGTCTCCCAAGAGGGCTAGCAGTGTTCCACCGCCGGCATGCAGTTGCCAAATTGTTTATTAACAGTCTGTTAACTCAGCAGCTGAAACAGGCTAGTCTTGCCTTCTCCTGAAGCAGGTCTAGCTGTCTAGCCTGAGTTTTTGGCTCTCGCACCCCCAATTAACAAATGCCTGCAAACTCGGTAGTTTGGCAGGCTCCTCAATTTATTAAATTTATTAAATGCTGCTGTTGCAGTTCAGTACCTCTCACTATTGCCGCAAGGCTCGACTGGCGCTCGGTTACAAGAAAATCCCTTATCGCGTTGAGAATCTAACTCCGGGAGCGCACGCTTTTAAGGTCAAACCGCTGACTGGGCTGACGACTCTGCCGGTTCTCCTCCCCGAACTCGTTGGGCAACCGGCAGCGATTGGGGACTCGACGCGAATTTTGCAATTTCTGGAAACCTTCCAGCCAGAACCGGCTTTGTCGTTCCCGGCACTAAGGCTGCAGGCAGAAGCTTTGATGCTGGAAGACTGGCTGGATGAAAGTGTCGGCACCGCCACCCGCTTTGTCTACTACGACTTTCGCGCCGGGGAGGGCAAGCAGATCGATCCCTCCCTATTCAGCCAGCTGGTTATCCAAGTGGTGCGCCGGCAGTACAAGATTAACCGGGCTTCGGTACAGCTGGCGTCTGAGCGTCTCGCCACCGCCCTGGAGTTTTTGTCGTGCCGGTGGATTGACAGTCCCTATTTGGTGGGAGATCGTTTGAGCGTCGCTGACATAGCGGCGGCTGCCCTGCTCAGCCCCCTGGCGCTGATTCCGCAGTACCGGCAGGACTGTCCCTGGCTGTTCGAGCGCATCGCCCAAATCCACCACATCTGCGGCGAGCCGGTGCCGCCCGGATTGGGCTGAGCGCCTTAATACTATAAAGTTAATCATTTGTCAAGGGAGAAACTCCGTGCGTCCCAAATTTCCCAGCGGGTTTGCCGTCGCGCCCGCCCTGATGTTGGCCTTGGCGGGTGCTGAGCCGGCGCTCTCGCTGCCACCTGCTTCTGACGTTCCCGAAGAGGTGTTGCGCACAGAGATTTTCACGTCGGCGAGATCGCCGGTAAATGGCAAACCCCTGACCGCCGCCGAGTATGCTGAACTGCAAGCGCAGCTTTTAACTGGCCCGACACCGAGGCTGAACGCGGACGTGCGGCAGCTGATTTTCCTGCTGCGGGTGCGCAAGCTGATTCGCACGGTTGTCCCGTTTGCTCCGTTCTGACAGCACGCCGGCTTTGTGACTTTGCAAGGCAATTACAATATCTGCCACTCAATAGGCTCAAACCGGCAAGCCCACCGGCAAATCCGCCCCCTCCCAGAAGTGCCCATTTCCATTGCCGGTGGCTTCCATCACGCCTTGGCTTTCTCAAAAATTGGCCAACGGATGCGCCGGCGGCATTTTTTTTCTCCTGGGGCTTGACTCTCGCACCGGCTTGGGGTATACTTATTTATAATGGGATAGTCGCGAAAATTTTATTTTAGGCAATATTCCCATTATAAATAGTGTATCCCGACAGCAAACTAAAGTCAACCCCACCCCAGGAAAAATTTGGGCGCGGCGGCACAAAAAAGACAAAATTTCAACCGGCAGACTGTTCTAATTGTAGCCCCCGCAAGCCGGAGTCCTCCCTTTGACTGGCACTACCGGCAATACTGTGGACTTTCAGCAGTGCCGGTTTTGGCAACGGCTTCCGGCACTCCCGCCCCCTCCCAGAAGTGCCCTTTTCCATTGCCGGTGGCTTCCATCACGCCTTGGCTTTCTCAAAAATTGGCCAACGGATGCGCCGGCGGCATTTTTTTTCTCCTGGGGCTTGACTCTCGCACCGGCTTGGGGTATACTTATTCATAATGGGATAGTCGCGAAAATTTTATTTTAGGCAATATTCCCATTATAAATAGTGTATCCCGACAGCAAACTAAAGTCAACCCCACCCCAGGAAAAATTTGGGCGCGGCGGCGGAAAAAAGACAAAATTTCAACCGGCAGACTGTTCTAATTGTAGCCCCCGCAAGCCGGAGTCCTCCCTTTGACTGGCACTACCGGCAATACTGTGGACTTTCAGCAGTGCCGGTTTTGGCAACGGCTTCCGGCAAATCCGCCCCCTCCCAGAAGTGCCCATTTCCATTGCCGGTGGCTTCCATCACGCCTTGGCTTTCTCAAAAATTGGCCGCCTTGAGCGCCGGCGGCATTTTTTTCTCCTGGGGCTTGACTCTCGCACCGGCTTGGGGTATACTTATTTATAATGGGATAGTCGCGAAAATTTTATTTTAGGCAATATTCCCATTATAAATAGTGTATCCCGACAGCAAACTAAAGTCAACCCCACCCCAGGAAAAATTTGGGCGCGGCGGCACAAAAAAGACAAAATTTTTTCCGGCAGACTGTTCTTATTCTAGCCCCCGCAAGCCGGAGTCCTCCCTTTGACTGGCACTGCCGGCGGTGGACAACTTTCAGCCGTGCCGGGAAAGGCAATGAGAATATCTGCCACTCCACCGGCTCAAACCGGCTTGCCCACCGGCACGAGCGCCCCTCCCAGAAGTGTCCATGTCCCTAGCCGGTGGCTTCCATCAAGCCGGTGGGCTCTCTCAAAAATTGGCCGCCTTGAGCGCCGGCGGCATTTTTTTTCTCCTGGGGCTTGACTCTCGCACCGGCTTGGGGTATACTTATTCATAATGGGATAGTCGCGAAAATTTTATTTTAGGCAATATTCCTATTATATATAGTGTATCCCGACAGCAAACTAAAGTCAACCCCACCCCAGGAAAAATTTGGGCGCGGCGGCACAAAAAAGACAAAATTTCAACCGGCAGACTGTTCTAATTGTAGCCCCCGCAAGCCGGAGTCCTCCCTTTGACTGGCACTACCGGCAATACTGTGGACTTTCAGCAGTGCCGGTTTTGGCAACGGCTTCCGGCACTCCCGCCCCCTCCCAGAAGTGCCCTTTTCCATTGCCGGTGGCTTCCATCACGCCTTGGCTTTCTCAAAAATTGGCCGCCTTGAGCGCCGGCGGCATTTTTTTTCTCCTGGGGCTTGACTCTCGCACCGGCTTGGGGTATACTTATTCATAATGGGATAGTCGCGAAAATTTTATTTTAGGCAATATTCCTATTATATATAGTGTATCCCGACAGCAAACTAAAGTCAACCCCACCCCAGGAAAAATTTGGGCGCGGCGGCACAAAAAAGACAAAATTTCAACCGGCAGACTGTTCTAATTGTAGCCCCCGCAAGCCGGAGTCCTCCCTTTGACTGGCACTACCGGCAATACTGTGGACTTTCAGCAGTGCCGGTTTTGGCAACGGCTTCCGGCAAATCCGCCCCCTCCCAGAAGTGCCCATTTCCATTGCCGGTGGCTTCCATCACGCCTTGGCTTTCTCAAAAATTGGCCGCCTTGAGCGCCGGCGGCATTTTTTTCTCCTGGGGCTTGACTCTCGCACCGGCTTGGGGTATACTTATTTATAATGGGATAGTCGCGAAAATTTTATTTTAGGCAATATTCCCATTATAAATAGTGTATCCCGACAGCAAACTAAAGTCAACCCCACCCCAGGAAAAATTTGGGCGCGGCGGCGGAAAAAAGACAAAATTTCAACCCAAAGGCAGACGTTTCTTGCCGCCTAGCTTAATTCTGCCCACCTGTTGACCGCAAACAGCAGATGCATGTCAACTGAGATCCGCGATGTCTTAAGCGAAGCTGTAAATGGTTTGAGTTTCCAGGCGCTCGCAGACAGAAGACGGTAACTCGCCGAGGGGGAAAGAAAGCCGGTTCAGCTGCACCCCCAGATTCGTCAGGGGATCGGCACCGGCAGAAACCAGGAATTCCAGCTGCCGCACTTGCGGCTCCCTGGCTACCTGGTCGAGGATTTGCCCGATGGCTCTGACGTAGGGATGGTGGGGCTGCCGGTACCAGTCAGTTGCGGCCAATTGTGGCTGGTCAAAGCCCAAGTGGACAGTCAGGGAGGGTTTGCCGAACAGGGGCAAAATCACCGGTCGGGTTTCTTCCTGGAGCAGCAGGTGGTGTTCCGCCGCCAAATTCCGCAGTTTTTCCAAGCGCTCAAAGCGATCCGCAACCGGCAGCAGATCGTCTAGCCAGTGAATCGCCACCGTAACCAGATAAGTCTGCAACAGCATGTGACCCAGCTTTTGCGCCTTAGTGGCGAGATAGGTGCAGTTGTACAAATTGGCCTCAATCAGCAGCGGCACCCTGTCCACAATCTCCAAACCGTAACCTTTCAACCCAGCAATCTTGCGGGGGTTGTTAGTAATCAGGCGGATTTTGCTGACGCCGAGATCGTTGAGCATTTGCGCCCCCACGCCGTAGTTGCGCAAATCGGCAGGGAAACCGAGGCGCTCATTGGCTTCTACGGTATCCAGCCCCAAATCCTGCAACGAATAGGCTTTCAACTTATTAATCAGGCCAATGCCCCGACCTTCTTGGCGCAGGTAGACGACTACGCCGCTGCCGGCATTTTCAATCATTTTCAGCGCTGCAATTAGCTGCATGCGGCAGTCGCAGCGCAGGGAGCCGAGGGCGTCGCCCGTGAGGCATTCCGAGTGAACGCGCACCATTACCGGCTTGTCGTGAAATTCCGCTGGGTCGCCTTTGACAATCGCGACATGCTCGCTACTGTCCAGCAGGTTGCGGTAAGCGTAGATGTGGAATTGACCGAACTCTGTCGGCAAAAGCGCCACAGTCTCGCGGCGGACAAACCGCTCGTGCTTGAGCCGGTAACCGATCAAGTCGGCGATGCTGATAATTTTCAGGTTGTGGGTGCGGGCGTACTCGACTAACTGGGGCAGCCTCGCCATCGAACCGTCGGGATTTTGGATTTCGCAGATAACGCCGGCGGGATACAAACCGGCCAGTCTGGCCAAGTCCACTCCCGCTTCCGTATGGCCGGCTCGCCTCAAGACACCCCCTTCCTTAGCCCGCAAGGGAAAGATGTGGCCCGGTCGCCGCAGGTCGCTCGGTCGCGTGCCCGGGTTGATGGCGGCTTGGATGGTGCGGGATCTGTCCTCCGCTGAGATGCCGGTGCTGACGCCCAGGTGGTGCCCAGCGTCAATGCTGACGGTGAACGCCGTCTGGTCAAGGGCGGTGCTGCTGGCCACCATTAGCGGCAAGTCCAGCTCATCCAAGCGTTCGCCGGTCATGGCCAGACAAATCAGACCCCGCGCGCACACCGCCATGAAATTAATCGTGTCGGGGGTGGCAAACTGGGCGGCGCAGATGACGTCGCCTTCGTTTTCCCGGTTTTCATCATCCACCACCACCACACACCGGCCCGCCTTCAGGTCTGCCAGGGCGGCGTCAATGGAGTCAAATTCCACGGATTGAGTTGAGGGGGGGAGGGTGCTTTCCACAGAGAGTACCAGCTGAGCGCTAATGTTAAGTTTTTTTATAGATCCTATTCGATTGTACCCCGTTTGCAGGGGCGAGAGGCTTGACCCGCGCAGCTGAGCGCGGTTGGTGGGGGCCGGTGCGCCGTTTGTAGTTGGGCTTTAGCCCGTTTGTAGTTGGGCTTTAGCCCTACAGTTTGTAGTTGGGCTTTCGCCCTACCGCGTTGCGTGTATATTGAATGTTCTAGCTCTGAAAACGAATGAATACCCCGAGGGGGAAGTCTCTCATGCTGTTGACTGACATGGTTAGACTTTTGGGCCAACCCTACTTCCAAGCTCCCAACTGTCTTATTTATCACACTGATTGCTTGGAGGCAATGGCAAAGCTGCCCGATGAGTGCGTGAATCTAACTGTTACCAGTCCGCCGTATAACATTGGCAAAGAGTATGAAAAAGCCCTGCCGCTAGATCAGTATTTAAATTGGTGCGAGCGCTGGATCGCAGAGATTTACCGGCTCACTCTTCCCCGGGGAGCTTTCTGGCTCAATTTGGGCTATCTGTCAGTGCCCAGTCGGGCGAAGGCGATTCCGATTCCCTACCTGCTTTGGGATAGAGTTCCTTTTTATCTGATTCAGGAGATTGTCTGGAACTATGGAGCTGGCGTTGCCGGCAGCAAGTTCTTCTCGCCGCGCAATGAAAAGTTTCTCTGGTATGTTAAGGATTATGAAAATTATACCTTTAACCTTGACGAAGTTCGCGATCCTAATGTAAAATACCCTAATCAGAAGAAAAATGGCAAGATAAAGGTCAACCCGAACGGCAAAAACCCTACTGATGTCTGGGAGTTTCCCAAGGTGACTTCTGGCAAAAACCGCTCATCAGAAGAACGCACGGCTCATCCGGCTCAATTTCCTGTTGCGGTCATCAAACGCATCGTCAAGGCTTCATCCAACCCAAATGAGGTTCTTCTCGACCCCTTTCTGGGTTCGGGAACGGTTGCGGCTGTCGCTTTAAGTTTGCAGCGCTCTGTCATTGGATTTGAGATTGGCCAGGATTACTGCGATATTGCGGCGTACCGGATGGATGATTGGTTGAACCAACTGCCTTACAGGGCGGATTTCAGCAGATTGTAGAGCTGGCTGGACAGAGGCGAGCTAATTTGGCAAGCTGTCAACAACTAATCACAGCCAACCCCAGACAGCCCTCTTCTTATCCTCCCTCTGGCGCTGAAGTGCCCTCTGCGGTTTATAAAATCAATACTTCTGACCCCCCAGCGCTTATTTGTATACGCGGATACAATTTACGGCGGGGCAGCTGCCCTCGGTTGTCCGAGAGAGAAAGTTGCTCTCCAGGGCGCAACCTGGTATAAAATGCTTCCCGAGCTAAACTATCAAAGAAAACGCTATACGGGAAAAGTATTATGGATGATTTAGGGCGGGTGCCGGTTGGGATAGTTGGGGCGTCTGGGTATGGCGGGGTGCAGCTGGTGCGGCTGCTGATGGATCACCCAAAGCTGAAACTGGCTTATCTGGGGGGCGAAAGCAGTGCCGGCAAGCCTTTCTCGGATCTTTACCCCCACTTGGGGCACGCTGTCAGCCTGCCGGTGGAGCCCATAGACCTAGAAACCATTGCCCAGCGCTGTCAAGTCGTGTTTCTGTCGCTACCGAACGGTTTGGCGTGGAAGATGGCACCGGCACTCCTGGAAAAGGGGTGCAAAGTTCTCGATCTCTCCGCTGACTACCGGTTTGCTAACTTAGACACCTATAAGGCGTGGTACGGCGGAGAGCGCACCGATAAAGAAGTAGCGGCTACAGCTATTTACGGTTTGCCGGAACTGTACCGCGACCGGATTAGAGAAGCCCAGCTAGTCGGGTGTCCAGGCTGCTATCCCACCGCCAGCCTGCTGGCGCTGTCGCCCCTGCTCAAACAGGGTTTAATTTTGACGGAAACTGCCATTATTGACGCTAAATCCGGCACCTCTGGCGGCGGGCGGCAAGCCAAAACCAATATGCTGCTCGCAGAAGCAGATAACTCCCTGGGAGCGTACAATGTTGCCCGCCACCGGCACACTCCGGAAATCGAGCAAATTTGCAGCGATTTGGCCGGTCACGAAGTTTTGGTGCAGTTTACGCCGCACCTGATTCCGATGGTGCGCGGGATTTTGGCGACGGTTTACGCCACCCTGCGCGATCCGGGGCTGGTGCGGGAAGATTTGATCACGATTTTCTCGGCTTTTTACCGCTCCTGTCCTTGGGTGAAGCTATTGCCTGCCGGTGTCTACCCCCAAACCAAGTGGGCCGCCGGCACCAATCTCTGCTATATCGGCGTGGAAGTTGACCCGCGCACTGACCGGGTTATCGTTATGTCAGCGATTGATAACTTGATTAAAGGTCAAGCCGGTCAAGCTATCCAGTGTGTCAATTTGATGATGGGCTGGGATGAAACTCTGGGATTGCCCCAAATGTGCTTCTATCCGTAATCCGTCCGGGGGTTTGAGGGCGGGTTTGGGGGGCGGGTTTATTAATACCCGTCCCTGTGTCGAAAAAATTTCGAGTCAGCCCGCCCCTGCAGTTGCGCTCGTCACAGATATCTGGAATAAACCCGCCCCTGTGGGATTATTTCGGTTTCCGCAGTGGCGCAAACTCCCGCTAGAGTCGGCACCTACAGGGAAACTCTCACGCCGGCATGTCGGGCCAAAAAGCGAATGGCGTCAGCTGTGCTTTCAAATTCTCGACTCGTGAATGCCCTCGGCGTGAACGCTTGGATGCCGGTTCCATCCCGCGCTTCCCTGAGGCGACCGAGCGAGCGAACTTTTGGCCCACTGCTAGTTCGCTCCTTGGCAAAAAGTTCGCATTCGCGCACATCCGAGCTATCGGCTTCCTTTAGCCACAATCCTTTCGGGCATTCTTTCGCATCTATATAAATGCGCTCTGCTTTTGCTGGGAGAGCCTCCACTTGAGCTGGCTCATCCGCCTTGCCCAGCTCAACGCCTAACTGCTGCAGCCCTTTTATGTGCTCACAAGCCGGCTTTTTCCCCGATTCATCTGGCTGCGAGGCGATGAAAGCTGCGCAAGTGCAGCCACCCAAGGTTATGTTGTACTGCTTGCCGGTTTCCAAATCGGTGCAGATGGCGTGCTTGTAGCCAAACTTGAAGTGAAAGCCTTTAAACTTGGAGCGGGCGATAAATGTGGCCCAGCATCGCCCGGTCGCTTTGGACACGAACTTGGCCCAAGGGCACTTGTTGCGCAGCATCATCCGCACTTCCAGGACTTCAGAGGCGATGTCCTCCAGGACGCAGGACACGACGTGGATCAGGCTGTCCCAAGAATCGAGGTTGAGAATGCACTCAGTCATTGCTATAATACTCCTTGATATTTTTGTTCCGGGTTAATCAGCCCGGTCTTTTTTTTGGGAGGGGGGGGAACAGCCGGCGTTTTGGCCCGATTGGCCATCCAAGCCGTTGCCGATTCCCTTGTGCCGCTGTTTGGATACTATTCTAGTTAATCACAGATGAGCGCGTACACAAACATTAAAAAAATAAAACTTTTAGCGCTTTTACATTTAAATAACTTATAAGCTTAGCAAATTACCTCTAAAGGACTAACACACAAAGAAAGATGCCAAGGAAAAAGCCTCCGGTTCTTAGCCAGCATGACTTTCGGCCAATTGGCGAGCAAGCGATGGCTGAGAGGCCAGTAGTGGTTCGTGTGCCGGTTTCTATTCGCGAGCAGGTTGACCAGTTGCCCAAAAACAGGCGCTCGGAGCTGTTAAGACAGTGGATAGAAGAAGGGTTGAAGCAGTGGAATGAGATGGGGGGCGGTGGGAAAGAGGGGGAGTGAAATATCTGACTCCGGCAGGACTGTGATCTGCGTGGCCCAGCCGGCCCCTTCCCAGAGTCATGTCCAGAACCGAGAGGCAGAGGGGTAACTGGGGCACCGGCTGAATTTTAAACCCCGCTGACGGTGATACTTGTGTGAGAAATTAATGTCCCCGCCTTTGGCGAACAAAGCAATGAGCGCCAAAACAAAAATCGCGCTCGCCGCAGCACTGGTTGTGATGTTGCTGGCAGCAATAGTTTGGCCCCAGATAGAAAATTTCTTAAAAGTCGATGCTTGCTTAGACAGAGGCGGTCGCTGGAATCACAGCGCCAGCCAATGTGAAATTTAATTGTATACAAAAACCGCCACCCGCACGAGCCAGGAGAGATGGATAGTGCAAATTAAATGCGAAATAGCTTATCCGTAGGGCAGGCGTTCCCTCCGACCCTCAATGTCTGATGTCCTAACCAATTTGGCCGGTAGCGCCGGGGCGCGGCGGTGCCGCACCCCCAGAAGACTCACAGGTTACTTAGAACCCTTGGGTCCCAAACCGGCAGCACCGGCATAAACGGCGCGGTCGCCCAATTCATCCTCAATGCGCAGCAGGCGGTTGTACTTGGCCACGCGCTCGCTGCGGCAAAGAGAGCCGGTTTTAATCTGACCGGCACGAGTCGCCACAGCCAAATCCGCAATCGTCGTATCTTCCGTCTCGCCCGAACGGTGACTGATAATCGAGCGGAAACCGCTGCGAGTTGCCAGCTCAATGGCTTCCAGCGTTTCAGTCAAAGACCCGATTTGATTGAGCTTAATCAAAATCGCGTTACCGGCAGCGGTTTCGATGCCTTTTTTCAACCGGGTGGGGTTGGTGACAAACAAATCATCCCCAATCAGCTGCACGCTCGCTCCCAGCTTTTGCGTCAGCAGCTGCCAGTTGCTCCAGTCTTCCTCGTGCAGCCCATCCTCAATCGAAACAATAGGGTACTGACTCGTGAGCTTAGCCAGATAGTCTATCATCTCCGCCGGCTCGTGAGCGCTGCCCTCGTAGACATACTTGCCATCCTTGTAGAACTCGCTCGCCGCCACATCCAGGGCCAAAGCCACTTGCTCGCCCGGTTTGTAACCGGCTTTCTCAATCGCCGCCACCAGCAATTCCAGCGCCGCCTGATTGGACTCCAGATTGGGGGCAAAACCGCCCTCATCGCCGACGCCGGTGAGCAATCCCTTCTCATCGAGCACCTTGCTGAGAGAGGCGAACACCTCCGCACCCCAGCGCAGCGCTTCCCGGAACGAAGACGCCCCCACCGGCACAATCATAAACTCCTGAAAATCCACATTGTTCGCTGCGTGGGCACCACCGTTAATCACATTCATCAAAGGCACCGGCAGCAGATTGGACAGCGGACTGCCCAGATAGCGGTAAAGCGGGATGACCAGGGCGTCAGCGGCGGCTTTCGCCGTTGCCAGAGAAACCGCCAGAATAGCATTCGCTCCCAGATTAGACTTATTAGCAGACCCATCCAACTCAATCATGGTGCGGTCTACCAGCGCTTGGTCGAGGGCGTCGAGTTCCAGCAACTTGGGGGCGATTTTGTCCTTCACATTTTCCACTGCCGTGAGGACACCCTTGCCACCGTAGCGGCTCTTGTCCCCATCCCGCAACTCGTGGGCTTCAAACGTGCCGGTGGAAGCGCCGCTGGGAACCTGGGCCAGTCCCTCGGAACCGCACGCTAAGCACACTTCCGCTTCTATCGTGGGGCGTCCCCGCGAGTCAAGAATTTCTCGTGCCTTAATCGATTCAATCGCGGTGTCGTGCATGTCGATCCTTCCCTATTAGAACCTCTGATAGCAGGATTGCCGGCGGGACACACCCCGGGTGTGCCGTGCGGCGGGCAAGCCTGAAGAGGAAATCGTCCGATTGTTAGGATAAGCGGGGAACAGCGGGGGAGCCGGTGAAATTAACAATCTTTGCGGATCTGCCGGTGGCCAGCCTGCGGGGACTGGGCTAATAATGAACCGCCATAGAGGCGCGGCGCGGCTTCCCGTAGGGCAGACGCCAAGGACGCCAAGGAGGAAAAGGAAAAGGGAAGAAGTTCGCTTCTCGGGGGCGGCTGACCAGCCTCAGATGCCACCGGACTCGTTCTGGGGGGTGTTGCTGATTCTTTCAAAATGCGAGCCACAATGAAGAAAAGTAAAGCTATCGGGAGTTGTCTATGCGTCTGCTGCACACAATGTTGCGAGTTGGCAACTTAGAAAGGTCGTTGGACTTCTACTGCGGCGTGCTGGGGATGAAGCTGCTGCGCCAAAAGGACTATCCGGGCGGTCAATTCACCCTGGCGTTTGTGGGCTACGGCGATGAGGCTGACCACACCGTCTTGGAACTGACCTACAACTGGGGCGTCGAGAAGTACAATTTGGGCGACGCCTACGGCCACATTGCCATTGGCGTAGAGGATATCTACGCCACTTGCGAGGAAATCAAAGCTCGCGGCGGCAAAGTGACGCGGGAACCGGGCCCAATGAAGCACGGCACCACCGTCATTGCCTTCGTCGAAGATCCGGACGGGTACAGAGTCGAGCTGATTCAGCAGAGCACCCTGATCTCACCGGCAGACAAGCAGGAAGCGGCACCGGCAATGGCCACCTGAAGCGCCCTTTGTTGAGAAACCCGCTTTCTGCTAGAAAGCGGGGAAAGCGCTTTCCCTGCTGTGCGAGCGGTTACCGGTTTGGGGGATTGACGCAAGAGGCACGGACGTGGTAAGAAAAATACAAAGGATAGCTAAAAGCCGAAACCAGCTTGACAATAGCAGAATCTTGGCAACGGGACTGAACGAAAAGGTGAGGCGAGCGGCTGGGCTTGCACTGGGCTGGGGCGCAGCCGGCATTTTAATCCAGGCTGTGCCGGCACTGGCGGAGCCGGCGGCTGGTTTGAGCCCCGCCGGCACAGTTCACCGATCCCAGCACTGGCAAAAGAAACTGTGGCGAGCAAACCACCACCCCCCGATCGCCGGCGCAGGACAGGCGAGACGCCTGTCCCTTCCGGAACAGCAGTCTGAAATTCCGAACCCAGCCCACACAGAAAAATCCCCAAATCCCCCAATCCCGGCTCCCATCCAGCCTCCCGACACAGCTGAGCCAGACTCGGCGATGGCTCAGATGACTTCTGTGGAAGAGCTGTCCGACGTGCAGCCGGCAGACTGGGCGTACCAAGCGCTAAAATCCTTAGTGGAGCGCTACGGCTTGCGGCTTAGCTATCCCGACGGGACGTTTCGCGGGAACCAACCGCTGACGCGATACGAATTTGCCGCTGTTTTGGCTGAGGCTCTCGAGAAAATACCGCCCCTGATTGCCGGCGATAGAGAGCAATTCGCGGAAGACATGGCGACGCTGCAGCGACTGGAAAGAGATTTTGGCCAGGCTTTAGCCGATCTGAGCAACCGGCTCGACAAGATTACCGCCGGAACGACTAAACTGGAAGAGAATCGGTTTTCCGCCACTACTAAGATGACCGGTCAACTGATTTTAACCCCATCCACCGGCACCGCCGCTCCCATTGTGACTCGCCAGCGGCTGAACCTGCTCACGAGCTGGAAGTCCGAGCAGTTGCTGGTGACTCAGCTGGAAATGGGAAATGGGGGTTACGATCCCGTGAGCCGCGCCCAAAATGAGGGGGAGAATTTGCTGGGAAGCGCCGGAAAACTTGCCGGTGCCGGTGGGCTGGATTATGTGGGAGTGGGCGACACGGTGCGGTTGAGCAAGCTGCAGTATACGTTTCGCCCTCTGTCTGGCTTAGCGGTTACCGTAGGGGCGAAAATGTCTCCGAGGGATTTTATCGACCGCAACCGGTTTGCCAATGACGAAGCGGTCGATTTCAATTCTAGCTTTTTTGTGAGCAATCCGCTGATTGTGCAGAATCAGATTGACCGGCTTGGCGGTGCCGGTGTGGCGGTGAATTGGGATATTAAGGGTGCGCCGGTGAGTCTGAGCGCTCTCTATATTGCGGCGGATGCAGAAGACTCGCAGAAGGGGGGTTTCTTTCGCGATCGCAATCAAGGCAGCTTGGAGTTGAAGTTCTCGCCTGACCCCAGCTGGGCGTTTCGGCTGCAATACACTAAGGCTATCATTAATGATAGCAATATTAGTGCGGTTGGCATTAATGCAGAGTGGGCGACAAATCGCACCACCGGCTTTTTTGGGCGCTTCGGGTTTGGCAGCTACGATGGGTTCAATACTGTTTTGGGCAGAGATTTGGACGCCCATCCGTGGACTTGGGCGGTGGGGGTGACGCTGCGAAACTGGGCCGTTCCGGGAACGCTTGCCGGTGTGGCTGTGGGACAGCCGTTTGTTACGGGGGATGTGGGGGATGCGACGCAGACGAATTTTGAGGCGTTCTACAGTTTTTTGGTGAGCGACAATTTGAGCATTACTCCGTCAGTGATTGCGGTGAGTCATGCTGATAATGACAGCGATAACGGGATAAGTTGGCACTTTGCAGTGCGCAGTGTGTTTTCGTTTTGAGGAGTTAAGAAGAGTGAACCGCTAAGACGCCAAGGACGCCAAGAATAAAGAAGAGAGACGAACAGGAATATAGCAGCTATAAATAATGGGTGAAATCCTATAGCGTGTTCTCAGTTTGATTAAGCACGCCCCAGAAACCCAGTTTCTTAAATAAACCGGGTTTCTCAGTACCTAACAAAGGATGAGAAACGCTATATCTCCTTTCTTCCCTTGGCGCTCTTGGCTGAGGAGCGGTTTATTTAAACAATAATTTTCCCTCCTCAAGAACAAACTGCTATATCCCCCACGCCCCACGCCCCACGCCCCACGCCCGGCGATTTGTGTGGGGGCTCGCACTCCTTATGCCGCTGAGAGCTAAAATAGAAACGGAAATCTCACAGCTGAAAGCCCTCGCCAATAGATGCAGCCAACCGACTCTACCAAATTCACCGAAAAAGCCTGGGACGCTATCGTTAAGTCGCAAGATGTCGCCCGCCGCTTCCAAAACCAGCAGCTGGAAGTGGAGCATGTGGCGCTCTCGCTGCTGGAACAGCCGGAAGGTCTGGCGCTGCGGATTTTGAGTCGCGCCGGCGTGAGTGGGGAACAGCTGGTGCAGCAGTTAAAAGCCTTCACCCAGCGCCAGCCGAAGGTGGCGCGAGTCGATCAGCTGTACTTGGGGCGCGGTTTGGATATCCTGCTGGATAAGGCGGAAGAGTCCAGACAAGCGCTGCAAGACCAGTATATCGCCATCGAACACTTGCTGCTGAGTTTAGCAGAAGATGACCGAGTGGGCCGGCGGGTTCTCAAACCTTTCAATTGCGACCGCCAGCAGATGGAAGCGGCGATTAAAGCTGTCCGGGGGAGCGCGAAAGTCCAAGACCAAAACCCGGAAAACCAGTATGAAGCTCTGGAAAAATACGGGCGGGACTTGACAGAACAAGCAAAAGCTGGTAAAATAGATCCGGTTATCGGTCGGGATGAGGAAATCCGCCGGGTTATCCAGGTGCTGTCGCGCCGGATGAAGAACAATCCGGTGCTGATTGGAGAGCCGGGGGTGGGGAAGACGGCGATCGCAGAGGCGCTGGCTCAGCGGATTGTGAATGGGGATGTGCCGGAATCTCTGAAAAATCGCCGGCTGATCGCTCTGGATATGGGGAGTTTGATTGCCGGCGCGAAGTACCGGGGCGAGTTTGAGGAGCGCTTGCGGTCGGTGCTGCGCGAAGTGACCGGCTCGGAGGGGCAGATTGTCCTGTTTATTGACGAGTTGCACACGGTTGTGGGCGCGGGGGCGAGCACGCAAGGGTCGATGGATGCGGGGAATTTGCTGAAACCAATGCTGGCGAGAGGGGAGCTGCGCTGCATCGGGGCGACGACTATTGACGAGTACCGCAAGCATATCGAAAAAGATGCGGCTCTGGAGCGCCGGTTTCAGCAGGTGTTTGTCGATCAGCCGAGTGTGGATGATACGATTTCTATCCTGCGGGGGCTGAAGGAGCGCTATGAGGTGCACCACGGGGTGAAGATTCTTGACTCGGCTTTGGTGGCGGCGGCGACTTTATCGAGTCGCTACATTTCGGACAGGTTTTTGCCAGATAAGGCGATTGACTTGGTGGATGAGGCGGCGGCGAAGTTGAAGATGGAGATAACTTCTAAGCCGGCTGAGCTGGAAGCGGTTGACCGGCGGCTAATGCAGCTGGAAATGGAAAAGCTGTCTCTGGAAGCGGAAAACCAGCGTCCGCTTGCCGGTGCGAATCGCGCTTCCCTGGAGCGTTTGGAGCGCATTGAGGTGGAAATTGCCAGTTTGCGGGTGCGCCAGCAGGGGCTGAGCGGACAGTGGCAAGATGAAAAGCAGTTGCTGCAAGCTATTAATGCGCTTAAGGAAGAAGAAGACAGTCTGCGGGTGCAAATTGAGCGGGCGGAGCGCAATTACGATCTGAATACGGCGGCGAAGTTGAAGTACGGGCGTCTGGAAGGGGTGCAGCGGGAGCGGGAAGCTAAGGAAGCTGAGTTGCTGAAGCTGCAATCCCTGGGTTCGGCTCTCCTGCGCGAGCAGGTTACGGAAGCGGATATTGCGGAAATTGTGGCTAAGTGGACGGGGATACCGGTGAACCGGCTGCTGGAATCGGAACGCCAGAAATTGCTGCAGCTGGAGCTGCAGCTGCACCGGCGCGTGATTGGACAGCAGGAAGCGGTGACTGCTGTGGCGGCGGCGATTCGCCGGGCTCGTGCGGGGATAAAAGATCCGGGGCGTCCGATCGGCTCGTTCCTGTTTATGGGTCCGACGGGGGTGGGGAAAACGGAACTGGCGCGCGCTCTGGCGCAGTGCTTGTTTGACAGCGATGACGCTCTGGTGCGCATGGATATGTCGGAGTATATGGAGAAACACTCTGTGTCGCGACTGGTGGGTGCTCCTCCGGGATATGTGGGCTATGAGGAGGGGGGGCAACTTTCGGAGGCGATTCGCCGGCACCCCTATTCGGTGCTGCTGCTGGATGAGGTGGAAAAGGCGCACCCGGATGTGTTTAATATTTTGCTGCAGGTGCTCGATGACGGGCGGATTACTGACTCCCAGGGGAGGATGGTGGATTTCCGCAATGCGGTGATTGTGATGACGAGCAATATCGGCAGCGATCACATTTTGGATGTGGCGGGGGATGACTCGCAGTATGAGGAGATGCGCAAGCGGGTGATGAGTGCTCTGCGATCGCATTTCCGCCCGGAGTTTCTCAACCGGGTGGATGATATTATTTTGTTCCACCCGCTGAGCCGGTTGGAGTTGCGGCAAATTGTGGTGATTCAAATCCAGCGGATTGAGAAATTGCTGGCGGATCAGAAAATTTCGCTGGAATTGATGCCGGCGGCTCTTGACTATATCGCTGAGGTGGGGTACGATCCGGTTTACGGGGCGCGTCCTCTGAAGCGGGCGATTCAGCGGGAGATCGAAAATCCGCTGGCGACTATGCTGCTGGAACAAACTTTCGCTGCTGGGGATGCGGTTGCGATCGACCGGGGGGAGAAGGGGCTGAGTTTCCGGAACAAGCTGTTGCCGGTGCCTGAGAAAGTTGCGCCGGTTGGTGTTGCGGGGGTGCCGGCTTCTGAGCAGTTGGTGGAAGTCCGGGGCGAGGAAGTTCGCTAGGCGGTTCAATAGTAGGGTGCGTTCCCTCTTCGGGGAACGCACCCTACTGGTTTTTTGGGATGTAGGGATATCCGAATCACCGGCGGTGGGCAATCCCTTACCTCTAATTTGGCGGGAGGGCAGAAAATCAATAATAATCGTTGCTGAGGGCAAGTGAGTTTGTGTGGGGCTGGCATCCAGCCGGCCTGAGTTTTGAGTAAATGTTCTTACGCTCAATCTCAGGCGTCAGACTCTCAAGTCCAAAAAACGGCGTCGCACAGTAGAAAGATGATTGAAACTTTTTCGGCGAGATCGAAAATCCCCTCTTACTCCCCCTCCCCGTACACGGGGAGGGGGTTGGGGGGTGGGGTTCATCCCACGGACTGTGCAACGTCCAAACAGCTATCATTTCTTAACCGGCAATCAGGAATATAACTATGACTGTACTGGAACAGGGCACGATTACTATTCATACCGAGAATATTTTCCCGATTATCAAGAAGTCGCTCTACTCGGATCACGAGATATTCTTGCGGGAATTGGTTTCTAATGCTGTTGACGCTATCCAGAAGATGAAAATGGTCTCTCTGGCGGGCGAGTTCAGCGGGGAAACCGGGGAGCCGGAAATTGTGATCAGCGTTGATAAGGAGAAGAAGACGCTTTCGGTTTCGGATAATGGCATCGGGATGACTGCTGAGGAGGTGAAGAAATACATCAATCAAGTTGCCTTCTCCAGTGCTGAGGAGTTTATCGAAAAATACAAGGCGGCGGACGACCAGCAAATTATCGGTCACTTCGGGTTGGGTTTCTACTCTTCCTTTATGGTGGCGACAAAGGTGGAGATTGACACGCTCTCTTATAAGGAGGGGGCGCAAGCTGTACACTGGTCTTGTGACGGTTCGCCGGTGTTTACGCTGGAGGATTCCTCTCGCACCAGTCGCGGGACTACGGTGACGCTGTTCTTGCAAGATGAAGAGGCGGAATACCTGGAAACGTCTCGCATCCGCCAGCTGGTGAAGACTTATTGCGATTTTATGCCGGTGGCGATTAAGCTGGATGGGGAGCAGATTAACCGGCAAAAGGCTATCTGGCGTCAATCTCCCAGCAGTTTGACTAAAGAGGAGTATTTGGAGTTCTACCGCTATCTCTACCCGTTCCAAGATGAGCCGCTGCTGTGGGTGCACTTGAATACGGACTATCCTTTTCTGGTGAACGGGATTATGTATTTCCCAAAGCTGCGCCCGGATGTGGATGTGACGAAGGGGCAGATTAAGCTATTCTGCAATCAGGTGTTTGTCAGCGAGCACTGTGAGGAGATTGTTCCTAAGTTTTTGCTCCCGATGCGGGGGGTGATTGACAGTCCGGATATTCCGCTGAATGTGTCGCGCAGTGCGCTGCAGATGGATCGCACGGTGCGGAAGATTGCGGACTTTATTGCCAAGAAGGTGGGCGACCGGCTGAAGGAGCTGTATCGGGAAGACCGGAACTATTATATCAGCATTTGGAAGGATTTGGGCACTTTTGTCAAGTTCGGATCGCTGAATGATGAGAAGTTCAAGAAGCAGGTGGAGGATATTATTATCTACCGGACGACGGCGGATCTGAATGCTGGGGCTGAGACGCCGGCGGTTCAGGTGCAGTCGGAGGAGGGTGATGTGTGGAAAGATGTGACTGCTGGCGGGGGTGCCGGTGGGCCATCTTATACGACTCTGAAGGAATATTTGGAGCGCAATAAGGAGCGCCACGAAAACCGGGTGTTCTACTGCACTGATGAGGTGTCGCAAGCGACTTACATACAGTTGCACAAGAGTCAGGGGTTGGAAGTGCTGTTTATGGATTCGTTTATCGATCCGCACTTTATCAGCTTTTTGGAGCGGGAATATAAGGATGTGAAGTTCTCGCGGGTGGATTCGGAGCTGGATGAGAAGTTGATTGAGAAGAGTAAGGAGGCGGAGATTGTCGATCCGAAGACGAATAAGACGCGCAGTGAGCTGATTAAGGAGCTGTTTGAGAAGGCGCTGAATAAGCCGAAGCTGACGGTGCGCACGGAGGCGCTGAAGTCGGACGATCCAGCGGGTACGCCGCCGGCAATGGTGCTGTTGCCTGAGTTTCTGCGCCGGTTGCGGGATATGAATGCGCTGCTGCAGCAGCAGGAGCTGGCGCAATTCCCGGATGAGCATATTTTGGTGGTGAATACGGCGCACCCGATGATTCAGAATTTGGTGAATATTAGTGCCGGTGCGATTATTCAGGAGGGTAAGTCACCTTCTGCTGAGCTGGCGGATTTGATTTGTCACCATGTTTATGATTTGGCGCTGATGGCTCAGAAGGGGTTTGATGCTGAGGGGATGAAGGCGTTTGTTGAGCGCTCGAATAAGGTGCTGACTCAGCTGACTCAGCGGGCTGCCGGTGGGTGATAGTACGGGGGTTGTGCAGAGCGCGGGATGAAGAACCCCACCCCCCAACCCCCTCCCCGCGTGCGGGGAGGGGGAGCTTGAGGGGGTTTTCAATGTGTGGAAAAAGCCGGTGGGAGCCGGCAGGTTTTTGCCGGCAGGTTTTTGCCGGCAGGTTTTAGCCGGCAGGTTTGAGCCGGCAGGTTTGAGCCGGCAGGTTTGAGCCGGCAGTTTGAGCCGGCAGGTTTGAGCCGGCAGGTTTTAGCCGGCAGGTTGAAACCTGCCGCTATACAGACAAAGCCCGCCTTCGCGGGCTAGTTGTTGGTGGAGACGCGAGATGTCGCGTCTCTTTTGGTTTTTCAGGGCGGGCGAGACTGCGGGTTGGTTATGCTGACCTTGTAGGACAGGCATTTTGCCTGTCCCAATGTCCGTGGGGGTCGGAGGGAACGCCTGTCCTACCAAGTATAGGCGTAGGGCAGGCGTCTCGCCTGCCCTCAAAGTCTCTGGGACAAGCGAGACGCCTGTCCTACGTCCTAACCCAGGTGGCTACTGCTATGGCATCTTGCGTGTCCCAGTGTCCGTGGGGATCGGAGGGAACGCCTGTCCTACGTCCTAACCTAGCCTGTCCCAATGTCCGTGGGGGGCGGAGGGAACACCGGCTCTACGGGTTCTTGCCTGTCCCAAGCTTCTTGTTAAATTTTGTGAATTGCCGGCTCGCCGCTGCATAAAGGTGTGGCGCTGAGGAGATAGCCCTAATGAAAGGTCAGAGATAAAGGTGAAACCGCTATGGACTGTGATTTTTCCCAGCGCTCTGCCGGTGCGGGCGGTAGGGGCGTTGCGGGTGAGTGTGCTGCTTGCATGACAAAGAATCGGAGCGAGTGCGGGATTGAGGGATGTTCCCTGCTGCATAATAGGAACATTCCCTTTTCTCTGCTCAATATGCCTGTGGACAATCAAGATGAACAGCTTCGCCAGCTGATTAAGGACGTGCTGCATTACCCAACCGGCAGTCGAGAGCGCGACCGTGCTGTGGGGAGTCTGGTGAAGTTGATTCCCCATTTGCCCAGTGTCTCGAAACGCCAATACCCCCGCATCGATTACCAGGAAGCCCTGTTCCGAGCTTATGAGGGTGTCTGCCAAAATCTCGGAAGGTTTTTGCAGGGGGTTAACCTGGACATAGAAACGGCGGATGCGCAAGCTGTCCGAGAAGCCTTTGTGAGGCGGTTCAATCGCATTCTCAATAATAAAGTCGCCGATTTGTATCGCGAGGTGGGGGATTATATAAGTTTAGATGCCCCCATTAATCGAGAGGAGGGTGGCGCTACTTTTGCGGAGAACCTGTCTGCTCCCACTCTCAGTGGACTTGACAACATTATCAAACAAGAGCGAAAGGAGGAAGTTCAGCTGGTCGATGGAAAGCTGCGGGTTTATATTGAGACAGACCCGGAAGGAAGGCTGCGAAACTGTCATCCGCGCCCGTACCCGCAGTTCAACTGTCAGGAACTGGCCAAAAGGCGTCTGCTGAAAGACCCACCTGATGGATGGAGGGAGCTCACCGAACAGTTAAAAGTACCTTATGGAAATGTAACGCACTGGCAGAGGAGATGTCTCCCGCTGTTACAAAGAATTGCCGAGGAGCTTGGATATCAACCGGAGTGATAATTATGAGTGTGACAGAAACTTCTTTCTTTATCCCGCTTCGTCTTGGTGATGAGGCGCATTCCTATGCGAAAAAATTTGCTGCTGAACAAGCTACGCCTGAGAATGCTAAACGGGTTTACCTGAATACTTTGGCTGTCTGCGCTGTCAGCAGTTATTTGCAATGGATGGAGTTTGAAACGGATATCAGTCAGGGTGATTGCTGGAATCCGGTTGTGCGCCGGTTCCATGATGTGGCTGATTTGGTTCTCCCCAATCTGGGCAAATTGGAGTGCCGTCCGGTTTTGCCGGGGGAAACGGTTATTTCTCTTCCGCCGGAGGTTAGGGAAGACCGGCTTGGCTATGTGGCGGTTGGGTTTGAGGAGCAATTGGATAGGGTGAAGCTGTTGGGTTTCGCCCCGCTTGCCGGTGCTGATAATCCGCCAGAGACTATCCCGCTGGCACGGCTGGAGTCTTTTGATTCTCTGATAGAATGTCTGGAGCAATTGGCGGCTAATCCGGCTGTTGCGCTTCAGGAGGAAGTCGAGGTGGGGAGTGTGCCGGCTCCTGTGCCGGCTCCTGTGCCGGTGGATTTGAGCCGGTGGCTTCAGGGCGTTTTTCAGGCCGGCTGGCAATCTGTTGAAGCGCTCTTAGGCGGGACGGAACCGGAGCCGGCTCTGGCTTTTAGAAGTGAAGGGGAGGAGGATTTTACCGGTGCGGTTAAGCGGGGAAGATTGATTGACCTGGGAATCCGACTGGCAGGGCATTCTATAGCATTAGTGGTGGCTTTATTGCCTGAAAGTTCAGAAAAAATTAATATTCGTCTGCGGGTGTATCCTGTGGGGAATCAATATCTGCCACAAGGGCTAACGCTGACGGTTCTGGATGAGTCAGGAGAGCCGGTGGTTGATGAATCTGGAACGCCTTGGGAGGTGGGAGCTAGGGACGCTGATAATTGGATTCAGTGGCCTTTATATGGGGAGCCGGGAGATCGTTTTAGGGTAAAAATTTCTTGGGGAGATGCTTGCGTAACGGAGGAGTTTGTGATATAGGAATCTGGGACAGGGGAACCCCACCCCCCAACCCCCTCCCCGCGAGCGGGGAGGGGGAGTAAGAGAGGGAAAGAATTGGGATTGTGTGCCGGTTAATGGCCAGGGGGGAGAGGGTTTAAGGGAAAAAATTTCTTTGGAAAGGGGGTGGCGTGACGGGGAAGTTTGTGATATAAGAATGTGGAGAGGGGAACCTCAGCCCCCCAACCCTATCCCCGCCGGCGGGGAGGGGGAAAAGAGAGGGAAAGAATTGGGATTGTGTGCCGGTTAATGGCCAGGGAGGAGAGCGGGTAAGGGAAAAAATTTATTGGGGAAGGGGTTGCGTGATGCGGAAGTTTGTGATATAAGAATGGAGAGAGGCGGCAGGTAGGGGGCAGAGATGGGTAAGTTAGTTGTCATAAAGTTGGGGAAGGGTGATGCCGCCGGCAATTTGCCGGTGACAGTCCAAATAGGAGAGGAGGGCGCTCCGGCTTCTGCGGAAATTCTGGGTCAGTTGCCGGCAGATGCCGAAATTGAAATTGTTAAATCCTATACTGACTGGCAAACTCCCTATCTCAGGCTGCAGCGAAAGGATTCGCGACTGGGAAGCCCAAAAGGGAAAACAACTAACTTTTCGGAACGGGAAATCAGCGATCTCCTGGAAGCCTGTCGCAAAGCTAGTCAGGAGTTGCGTCCGGGCATCAATAAATGGCTCAACTCTGAGGAATTCCGCCCGGTTAAGGAAAAATTACTGGAAAAATTAGATCCGTCTGAGGAAATTCGCGTTATAATTCAGGGGGGAGAAGACCGGCACCGGGGACTTCCTTGGCATCTGTGGGATTTGTTTGAGACTTATACTAAGGCTGAAGTGGCTTTGAGTCTGCCGGAGTTTGAGTGGACAGGGGCAAGGCTGCCGGCGAAAGAGAAGGTCAGGATACTGGCGATTCTGGGGAACAGCAAGGGAATAAAGGTTCAGGAAGACCGCGAGTTTCTGGAAAGGATACCGGGGGCAGAAATTGAGTTCCTGGTAGAGCCGCAGCGGGGGGAGATTAGCGATAAGCTTTGGGAGCGAGAGTGGGACATCCTGTTTTTTGCGGGGCACAGTTCCAGCCAAGATGGAACGGGCAAGATATTTATCAACGCCACGGATTACCTGACGGTTGAGGATGTGAGACACGGGATGAGAAAAGCCATCGAGCGCGGGTTGCGCCTGGCGATTTTTAACTCGTGCGATGGGTTGAAGCTGGCAGAGGATTTAGCGGATTTACACATTCCGGTGACGGTGGTGATGCGGGAGCCGGTGCCCGATGGGGTGGCTCAGCAGTTTTTGAGGCATTTTCTCAAGGCGTTTGCGGGTGGCAAGTCCTTATATATAGCTGTGCGGGAAGCGCGGAAGCGCCTGCATGATGAGGGGTTGGAGGATAAAATTCCGGGTGTTTCTTGGCTGCCGGCGATTTTTCAGAATCCGGCTGTGTTGCCGCCCAGTTGGGTGGAGTTGGGGGGGATTCTTTGGGCAGAGTTGGCGGAGATTCCGCCCTGTCCTTATCGGGGGCTATTCGCTTTCCGGGAGGAGGATAGCGAATTCTTCTTTGGGCGCGAGGGGTTCACGGAAAAACTTGGACCGGCTGTGCGGCAAAAGCAACTGGTGGCGGTGATTGGCGCTTCGGGTTGCGGGAAGTCTTCTGTGGTTTTTGCGGGGTTGATTCCTAGCTTGCGGCGGAAAGGAAATTGGCTCATTGCCGGCTTCCGCCCGCAAAATAGTCCTTTCGAGAATTTGGCTGAAGCGCTGCTGCGGGGGGATGGGGAAAGTCCGCCGGCGCGGACTTCTGATGAAATTAACCGGCTCGCCGCACAGCTGAAGCAGACAGCGGGGGCTTTGCAGGAAGTGGTGGAAAGGATGGTGCGGGATGCCGGTGGCAACAAACGCCTGCTGTTGGTGGCGGATCAGTTTGAAGAGCTCTACACCCTGACTCCTGAAGCGGATCGCCAGCCTTTTTTGGATTGTTTGCTGAAAGCGGTTAACGATGCGGCGGGGTTCACTCTGGTCCTGACTCTGCGGGCGGATTTTTACGGGTACGCTCTCTCCTACCGGCCTTTTGCGGATGCGTTGCAGGATGCCGGTTTAAATCTCGGCCCAATGAATGAAAATGAGCTAGAAAATGCCATCTCTCGCCCCGCCGAGAAGCGGGGGGTGCAGCTGGAAGAGGGACTGGCACAACGGCTCGTGGATGATGTTACCGAAAGACCGGGCTATCTGCCGTTGCTGCAGTTTACCCTAACTCAGTTGTGGGCCAAACAGAGCGGCGGAAAACTGACTGGGGAAGCTTACGAGAAAAGCGGCGGGGTGGAAGAGTCTCTGGGCAATTTCGCCGAGGCGGAATATGGCAAGCTGGGTGAGGGCGACAGGAAGCGGGCGCAGCGGGTATTTATTCAGTTGGTGCAACCTGGGGAAGGAACGGAAGACACGCGCCGGTTGGCCAAGAAGGCTGAGGTGGGCGAGGATAACTGGGATTTGGTGGCGCAGTTGGCGTCTGCTCGTCTGGTGGTGACAAACCGCAACGAGGCGACTGGGGAAGAAACGGTGGAAATCGTCCATGAGGCGCTGATTCGCGGGTGGGGGCGGTTGCAGAATTGGATGCGGGGACACCGTGCGTTTCGCAGTTGGCAAGAGCGGTTGCGGGTGGCGATGCGCCAGTGGGAGAGCACCGGCAGTGACGAGGGGGCGCTGTTGCGCGGTGCGCCCCTAGCGGAGGCGGAGGGTTGGTTGCAGCAGCGTTTGGACGAGATAACGCCGGCGGAGCGCGTTTATATTGAGATGGGGTTGGAGTTGCGCGAGCGCGAACAGAAAGAGCGCGAGCGCCAGCGCCGGCGGACTATTGCAGGGCTTGCCGGTGGTTTGGTGGCCGTTTCCATTTTTGCTGCGGGGGCTGTGTGGCAGTGGCAACGGGCTGAGTTTCAAACCGTACAAGTAGACAAGCAGCGACAAGAAGCAGACAGGCAGCGGGTGAACGCTCAACTGATAGCGTCAAGTCTGCTGTCAGGCAATCTCTTTGACTCCAATAAACGGCTTGAGGCACTGATAGAAGCGATAAAAGCTGGGCGACAAATACAGCAGGCAACTGTTGAGGTAAAACCCGATACGCGAAATCGAGTTGTCCTCGCTTTGCAGCAGGCAGTATATGGAGTGAGAGAGCGCAACCGATTGGAAGGACACAGCGGATTTGTCGATACCGTAAGTTTTAGTCCTGATGGCCAAAAGATTGTCACGAGTGGCGGAGGAGGCATCAAACTCTGGAGCCGCGACGGGACTCTGCTCAAGACCTTTGATTTTGATAGCTCTTCCATCACTACCGTTTATACTACCGTTTATAAAGTGAGCTTTAGTCCTGACGGTAAGATGGTGGCTGCGGGTGTAGTTACCAGCAGCCTGAATGAGGCCGATCCCTGGAATACCGCCAACTCCATCCATGCTGTGCAGCTCTGGAGCATTGATGGCAAATTGCTGAAAACCATTAAAGGACACAGGAATTATGTAGTAAGTGTACGGTTTAGTCCCGATGGGAAAATAATTGCATCAGCCAGTGCCGACAAAACGGTAAAACTCTGGAGTCTCGACGGTCGCTTGCTAAGAACGCTTCAACACAGCAATGGTGTCAAGGATGTGAGTTTTAGTCCCGACGGACAGACCATTGCCACTGCAGGTGTCGATAAAACGGTCAAACTTTGGAGCCTTGATGGCAGAGCAATCAAAACTCTTCAAGAACACAGCAGTCCGATCGAGAGCGTAAGTTTTAGCCCAGACGGTCAGATGATTGCTTCGGTGAGTTCTCCTGACGGCGTGGTAAAACTTTGGAGCGTTGATGGCAGAGAAATCAAAACCCTTAAAGCACATAACGCTAGTTTTTTTAGCGGTAGCGTAAATTTCAGTCCTGACGGCAAGACGATTGCATCGACTGGTGACGCAACTGTCAAGCTATGGAGCCGTGATGGCACTTTAATCGACACTCTCGAAGGAGCTAATGCTTCCATAAAAGATGTAAGTTTCAGCCCAGACGGCAAAACTATTGCTTCAGCTAGTACCGATGGCACTGTCAAATTATGGAACCGTGAAAGCCTAAAACCTACAACCCTTCCCTCTGGTGCCAGTAGCTTTAGTTTCAGCCCAGATAGCAAGACAATTGCTCTAGCCCTGGGTAAAGAGATAAAACTCTACAGCCGCGATGGCACTCTGATGAAAACGATAGAAGCGCATACAAGCACTAAGGATGTAAGTTTCAGTCCAGATGGAAAAACTATTGTTTCAATCGGTGGCTTCGATGCTAAAGGAGAAGCTTTTGCGGCTTTGTTTTCCTCAAAACCTGGGGCATTGAATAAGCCGGAAGGAATTGTGGGTCTAGCCCGCCAGCTGCTTAAAAATCAGCAGTCTCGTGAAAGGATTGTGAAGCTATGGAGCCTCGATGGGCGCTTGTTAAAAACCATTGATGCGACAAATCAGTCTATTCAGCATCAAGGGCATCGCCAATCAGTGACAGGAGCCGTTTTCAGCCCAGACGGTAAGATAATTTACTCAAGCAGTGTGGACCAAACTGTAAGGTTATGGAGGCTCGATGGCACTTACGGTACTCTTGTGGGAGGCTTGGCACATAAAGCTAATGTTTGGAGTATCAGTATCAGTCCCAACGGGAAAACACTAGCTGCTGCTAACGGATACGAGATAGCACTTTATCGGGCTGGCAGCAAAGAACCCCAAATCTTAAAATGGCATAGTAATACGGTATGGCGTGTTAGTTTCAGCCCTGATGGACAGACAATTGCCTCAGCTAGTCTAGATGGAACAGTTAAACTGTGGAGTTTAGACGGCAAAGAACTCAGAACCTTGAAGCATGATAACGGTGAAGTCGTCGATGTGAGTTTCAGCCCCGATGGTCAGACGATTTTAACCGCCGGGAGAGCCGGCTTACGACTCTGGAATTTGTCAGGACAGCCCCTAGCTCAATTCGGAGGAACAGCCCAAACATCAGACGAATATGCTGGAGTTGGTCTTAGTACAAAATTTAAACAAGAGCCAAAGGTTTTAACTGTTGAAGAGGTATTTCAAAACTCACCAGCAAAGAAAGCGGGTCTGAAAGTGGGCGACCAAATTTTGGCAATTGATGGCAAGTCCACTATAGGTATGAGCGAGGAGGAAACAACGAATCTTCTTCGAGGTGAGGCAGGGACAAAAGTTATCCTGAAGATTTATCGGCAAGGAAAGGATGCTTTTGATGTAACCGTTATCCGAGGAATAATCAAATCCTCTGAAAAGGGACGTATTTTTTATACAACAGCAGAATTAAGTCCTGACGGTCAAATAATTGCTGCGAGTAGCGGCGTTCCCGATTTGGGTATAGTGAAGCTCTGGAGCCGCGATGGTCGCCTGCTTAAAACTCTCAAAGGACACAAGGATCTGGTTTGGGACGTGAGTTTCAGCCCTAACGGCAAAATGCTTGCCTCTGCCAGTGAAGATAAAACTGTAAAACTCTGGAGTATTGATGGTAAAGAACTAAAAACATTAAATGGACATAGCGATGGCGTCGTAAATGTTAGTTTCAGCCCCGATGGACAACTGCTGGCATCAGCCAGTGAAGACAGTATGGTAAGAGTTTGGAGACTAGACGGCACTTTAGTGAAACCGCTGTTGGGCAATTATCGTACTTTCAGTATGGGCAACCCCCATAGCGTCAGTTTCAGTCCTGATGGCAAGACGTTAGCCTTAGCCAATGAAGGCGAAGTTCAGCTTTGGAACCTCGAAGGTACTTTGCTCAAGATTTCCCGGTTCGATATTAGGGTATGGTTCGCTCCTGACGGAAATGTACTAACTTCAGGTAGTGATACTGATGGACATCAGGAGTATGTTAGCAAAGTGAGTTTCAGTCCAGAGGGTAAACTGTTGGCTTCAGCCAGTGGTGACAAGACGGTAAAACTTTGGAACGCTGATGGTTCTTTACTCAAAACCCTCGAAGGACATACTGCTACAGTTAATGATGTGAGTTTTAGTCCCGATGGCCAGATTTTAGCCTCTGCTAGCGTCGATCAGACAGTGAGACTCTGGAACCTTAAGGATAACTCGCATAAAATCCTGCGCGGACACAACAGTTTTGTCAATAGCGTGAGTTTCAGCAGTAGTGGTTTGTTGGCTTCTGGCAGTTTGGATAAAACTGTGAAACTCTGGCTTAGTGATGGCACTTTACTCAAAACTTTCAATATCGGTTTGTTCACTAGAGTGAGATTCAGTCCTGACGGTAAAACACTAGCTGTTGGTTCGGACAAAGTGACGTTGTGGAATTTCGACGTTGACGATCTCATGGTGCGCGGTTGTGATCATGTGCGCGACTACCTGAAAACCAACCCCAATGTGACTGAGAGCGATAAGCACCTCTGCGACGGAATTGGCACCAAGCGCCGGTAGGAACACCGGCACTCCAGCTCTCGCCCCAACCCTACATTAGACCTTGAGGGCACGGAGGGAACGCCTGCCCTACGTCTATACCTCGTAGGAGAGGCGTCTCGCCTGTCCCAGTGTCCTAAACTTAGCGCAGCGACTGCGTTAGCAGCTAGCATTTGCGAAGCTAAATATCGGTTAGGCAGTAAAGATCCTCCCGCAAATGCTTCGCCCCTACTTGGGATGAGAGTACAGCAGATGTAGGACAGGCGTCTCGCCGGTCCCAAAAACCGAACCCCGCGCCAAAACGCTGGCACCGGCTCCCAAAACATGCCGGTGTGCGCCGGCACGCCCGCAGGAATTGCCTCCCGCCGGTTCACCTGCCGGTGCCAAAAACGGGGAAGCACCAGGATGATTGAAACTTTTTGCACGAGCGCGAAAACCCCCTCTTACTCCCCCTCCCCGCAAGCGGGGAGGGGGTTGGGGGGTGGGGTTCTTCACCCATCGTTCGAGCTCCCTTGCTCACATCAGTCGAGCTCCCTTGGCGCAGCAAAGGCGTCCGCAAAAAAGTCACACAGGAACCAACCACTCCCCCACCGGCACGGGTGCCGGTGGAACTGGCGGAGAGCGCCCCTACCTATCCCACCACCTCAAACGATTGTCCCAAGGGTTGAAACTCAGCCGTTTCCCCACGCTCCAGCTTGGATCTGATTTCAGCAAATCGCCTAACTGTATCTTGAGAATACAAGCGCTCCCCACAATTGAGGCAGACTTCAGCCCTAACTCTCAGCGAAGCCGTGTGAATTCCCCCGCGCAAGAGTTTAGTTACTTCTTTCTCAACTAACTCGCCGCTGCAAACCGGGCACTTCTCAAATGGCATCACACTCATTGTCTCCTCCTCTCTCGCCAATTAATCCACCTGTTGGGTATCGGGACGATACACTGTGATTAGCACCGCCTACTGATTCGCTGGCAAAATCTCGCCTCCAAACATAATTATACAGCTCATCCAAGCCATCGTGCCGGGAGTTGATAAGAAGATATTATTTGTAGTAATAACCGGCTTCATTCTTTGGTAGAATCACTCTATACCCCGCTCGATATTTCTCTTCTTCCCCCTTTCCCCTTGTGGGCTGGGAGGGGGCGAGAGGGCTTGCAGTTAAATAGGCGTCGCGCCGGTCCCAAAAACCGAAACATGCGCCTCAACGCCCACACCGGCTCCCAAAACATGCCGGTGTCCACCCACCCGCCCGTAGGACAGGCGTCCCGCCTGTCCACCCGCCTGGGCGTTCTACAAGTCGAGCTCTGAACTCCATCAGTCGAGCTCCGAACTCCATCAGTCGAGCTCCGAGCTCCATCAGTCGAGCTCCGAGCTCCATCATCCGAGCTCCGAGCTCCATCAGTCGAGCTCCGAGCTCCATCATCCGAGCTCCGAGCTCCATCAGTCGAGCTCCGAGCTCCATCAGTCGAGCTCCGAACTCCATCATCCGAGCTCCGAACTCCATCATCCGAGCTCCGAACTCCATCATCCGAGCTCCGAACTCCATCATCCGAGCTCCGAACTCCATCAGTCGAGCTCCGAACTCCATCATCCGAGCTCCGAGCTCCATCATCCGAGCTCCGAACTCCATCGTTCCAGCTCCCTTGCTCGCATCAGTCGAGCTCCCTTGGCCCAGCAAAGGCGTCCGCAAAAAAGTCACAGAGGAACCAACCACCCCCCCACCGGCACGGGAGCCGGTGGAAACTGATAATTATGCCCTCTGCCTGTACTATTTCGCGACTCTGGTTTTTCCACAGGTTTAGGAATACAGCCACCTTCCGCGCAACGCCGGCAATTGAAAACTGCTATAATGGCGGCAAACCCACCTTAGAGTTGCTATTCTTGTTCCAGGCAACTGACCCACTACCGAAAGGGGCCAATTATTATGCTGTACAAACTTAGCATTATAATCGAAAAAGATGAGGATGGATACTATGCCTACTGCCCTGACCTGAAAGGCTGCCAAACTCAAGGGGATTCCTTGGAAGAGGTAACGGCGAACATCAAAGAAGCTGTCGAGCTTTACCTGGAAACTCTGTCTGATGAAGAAAAACAGGCGCTTTTAAATAAGGAAAAAATTTCCCCTCGTTCCCAGGCTCAGCCTGGGAACGGCGTTTTGGAGGCTCTGCCTCCTTCAGTAGCAACTTGGGTTATTTGCTAGCCGCCGGCTTTACCCTGATTAGAACTAAGGGCAGCCACAGAATATATCTCAAAGAAGAAGAGTGGTAGTCCCTTTCCACGCCGGCAAAATATTGCATCCAAAAGTAATCATACAGGTCATCCAAGCCATCGAGCCGGTGGTTTATCGGAAGATAATATGTATAATAAACAGCTTCATTCTTTGGGACAATCACTCTATACCCCGCTCGATATTTCTCTTCTTCCCCTTTCCCCTTGTGGGCTGGGAGGGGGCGAGAGGGCTTGCAGTTAAATAGGCGTCCCGCCGGTCCCAAAAACCGAAACCTGCGCCGAGACGCCCACACCGGCTCCCAAAACATGCCGGTGTCCACCGGCACGCCCGCAGGAATTGCCTCCCGCCGGTTCACCTGCCGGTGCCAAAAACGGGGAAGCACCAGGATGATTGAAACTTTTTGCACGAGCGCGAAAACCCCTCTTACTCCCCCTCCCCGCTTGCGGGGAGGGGGTTGGGGGGTGGGGTTCTTCATCCGGCGCTCCTCGGCATTCACGCCATTCCCACCCGCAAAGCCCGCACATTAGCTACAATGGGAGATCGCACACACGCGCAAGACAACCAGGAGATTGCCATGTCCCGCATCTGTCAGCTCACCGGCAAAAAAGCCAACAACGGCTTTGCTGTTTCCCACTCCCACCGGCGCACCCACAAGCTGCAAGAAGCCAACCTGCAGTGGAAGCGGGTTTGGTGGCCACAAGGCAAGCGCTGGGTGAGATTGCGCATTTCCACCAAAGCCATCAAAACCATAGAACAAAAAGGCTTGCAAGCTATGGCCAAAGAAGCCGGTATTGATTTGAACAAATTTTAAACGGCGCTCGGAATGGGGCATGGCGCATGGCGCATGGCGCATGGCGCATGGAGAATGGCGCGTGGGGAATGGCGCATTAGAGATTGTTCAGTTCGTCACTCCCGCCGCAATGCCCAATGCGTTAGCGAAGCGGCTCCGTAGGAGCGGCGTGCCCAATGCCCAAACCCCTCACCCCTCACACAGCTGGCGCTCGATTTCCAAAGCCGCCTTCACCCGTTCAAACTCCCCCTCAATCTGGGATACCAGCGCAGGCGCTTCTGCAGTTGTGCCGGCACGCCCCATAGCTTCCAGCTGCTTGCACAGCTCAAACATCCCAGAAGCGCCCAGAGTGCCGCTAGTTGACTTCATCGAGTGCGCCGCCGCTCGCAGTGCCACTGCATCCTCACTGCTAACAGCCGCACTGACAGATTGCAGCATCTGGGGAAAATTTTCCAAATAAATATCAATCACCTCAGCCAGCGCATCTATTTCACGCAAAGATTGCAGCATTTTGGCGTCAAGCACTGGGCGATCTGCCGGTGCCGGTTCTGGCGGTTCTGGCTGCGCGTCGCCCCCTATCAGCAAGCTAGACATCTCTGGCGCAAGTGCGCCCAATGGGCCGGCACTGCCATTTTCCAGGTAAAGCGCCCCATCTTGGGAAGCCGAATCTGAAACTCTCGCAACCGGCTTGCACTCGCCTAGAGCTCGCACCAGCTCGTCCACCCGGATAGGCTTGCTGATGTAGTCATCCATCCCCGCCTTAATGCACTCTTCGCGATCGCCCTGCATAGCATTTGCCGTCATCGCTACAATCCTGGGACGCCGGTCAACCGGCCACTCCTGGCAAATGTGGCTTGCCGCTGCCAAGCCATCCATTTCTGGCATCTGGACGTCCATTAGCACCACATCATAAGGCTGCCGGCGCAAAGCGTCAAGCACCTCCAACCCATTACCCGCCACATCCGCTCGATACCCCATCCGCTGCAAAGTCAGCAGCGCCACCTTTTGGTTTACCGGATGGTCTTCCGCTAGCAGAATCCGCAGGGGCAACAGTTCCCCCATCGCCGCATCCAACTGCCCCATCTCGATCGACCGGTAGCTTTCCTGGCGCTTCCCGCCAAATATCTCAACCAAGACATTGTAGAAGTGGGACTGCTTCACCGGCTTGCTCAGCACCCCCGCCCACTCCCCACCGGCAGCCGTCTCCCGAGCTTCTTGGGTGCCAATCGAAGTCAGCATCACCACCGGCAGCCCCCCACCCGAAGGTAAAGCGTGAATTTTGCCAGCCAGAGCCACACCGTCCCAGTCCGGCAGGTGCCTGTCCACAATTGCCAAATCAAACCGCTCCCCAGCTTCCAGCCAGTTTAACGCTTCCTTACCATATTTTGCCACTTTTGTCAGCATCCCCCAAGACTGGGCTTGCACAGTCAAAACCTGGCCGGTCGAAGCCCTGTCACCCACAATCAGCAGCCGCTTGCCGGCGAGCATAGGGTGAGAACCGGCTTTATCAATCAGGGATGAATTATTAACTGCAAAAACCACCACTGTGAAGTAAAAAGTAGAGCCAGGGGATTGTGAGTTTTGAATGGGAGATGTTAGATTGTTAAACCCATCCGGAGATGCAGCAGTTGCGGTTTTCTCAACCGCCTCTCCCCATCCAAAATCTAACATCGAAAATCTAAACTCCTCAGGAGGATTGCCACCCAGCAGGCCCCGGCTTTCCACCCACATCCGGCCCCCCATCATTTCGCTCAAGCGCAGGCTAATCGCCAAACCCAGCCCCGTGCCCCCATACTGGCGAGTCGTAGAAGAATCAATCTGGCTGAACGACTTGAACAGGCGATCCATGCGCTCAGCAGGAATGCCGATGCCAGTATCTCTGACAGCGAATTGGATTTCCCAAACAGAGTATAGAGCATCAGGCTCCAGACATTGATTTTCTGCCCCATGCCCGCCGACCGGCACCCAATTCCCATTGCCCTCCCCTATCTGACGTGCCGTCACCGACACCACCACCTCACCCTCTAGCGTGAATTTCACCGCATTGCTCAGCAAATTCACCAAAATTTGGCGCAGCCTGGTGACATCCCCCACAATTGCAGTCGGGGTTTGCCGGTCGATCAGATAGGCTATCTCCAGACCTTTTTCCGCCGCCTTGGAAGCGAGCAGATCCAGAGATTCCTCAACACAAGAGCGCAGATTGAAAGGTTGCTCCTCCAGCTCCAGCTTGCCCGACTCGATTTTAGAGAAGTCCAGGATGTCGTTAATAATAGCCAGCAACGCATCCCCACTGCTGCGCACAGTTTCCACAAAGTCTCGCTGCTGCGGCGTCAAGCTGGTGTCCAGCAGCAAGCCGGTCATGCCAATCACCGCATTCATCGGCGTCCTGATCTCGTGGCTCATCGTCGCCAAGAACTCGCTCTTGGCCCGCGTCGCTTCCAGCGCCCCGTCGCGGGCGCTCGCCAAAGCTTGCGCGTCTTGCTGGCGCTCCAGCTCCCGCCCAATCCACTGAGCCATCAGCTTTAACAGCTCGTTGTCCACCGCTCGGAAGGGCCGGTTGAGGGGGGTGTGGCTCCAGAAGCTGAGGGTGCCGTAAACAGTGTCGGCGACGAAAACCGGCGTGCCAATATAAGCTTCTTGCGGAAACGGCGAGCCAGCGGGAAGGCGCGGACAGCTCGACACCATCACCGACTCAAAATAAAGAGGATCTCTGCGCCGCACCGTCTCCCGGCAGTACATTTGCTGCAAGTCGAATACGTCCCCTTTTTTAATAGCATGGTGTGGGGATTGAGCGGCTATCACCTGATAGTAATCGCCTTCGATGCGAGACAAAATACCGTATTTCAAACCAAAGCGGCGGCGTCCCATCGCCAGAAGACCTTGGAGGCGCTTTTCAAAACTGAGTTTGCCAGCGGAAGTGATTTTATACAGCCCCCGAATTGAAGCTTCACTGTCTCGCAGTTCTTGCTGGGCGAGGACGCGGTGCGTGATGTCGCGGGAAACCGTTACCACTTCTTGGACTTTCTTTGAAATCGGGTCGCGGACAGTGCGGCTGGTGGTTTCAAACCAAATGTACTCGCCATCTTTGCGGCGGATGCGGTAGCTGATGGTGTAAGTCGCCGGCACATCGAGCATGGCGGCGCGGGTTTTTTTCAGCTCTGCCAAATCTTGCGGGTGGAACAGCTCGCAGCAGAAACGTCCTGTAAGTTCTTCTGGTTCATATCCGAGAAGCGCCCGACAGGCCGGCGAGACGTACAGAAAAATGCCATCGGGGCTTTGTCGGGCAATCATATCGGTAGAGTTCTCCGCCATCAGCCGGTAGCGCTGTTCGCTAGCCTGGCGCTCTTGCTGGGATTTTTCCAAAGCTTCCAGCATGGCGTTGATGGTGTCAGCCAGACTGGAGAGTTCATCTTTGCCGGCGAGCGACACCCGCAGCGAGAGGTCGCGGCGGTCAGCAATGCTGCCCACACTGGTGCTCAGGCGAGTCAGCCTGGAAAGCACCAATTTTTCCACCAGCAGCAGGGTGATAGCGCTAAACGCCAGACCCACAGACAGGACGGACAGGGTAAAATAGCGCAGGCTGGCTTTACCTTGCTGGTAGATAACTCTGGGCAAGTCCACTCGCAACAGCAGCGCCGGCTTGCCGTAGATATCTTTCAGCAGTGCGTAGCCGACGATGCGCTCCTCCCCAGCGGGTGAATTTAACTCGCTGACTAAAGGCTTGATGACAATCTCCCCAGCTGTCAGCCCTTGATTGGGGTCAGTGAGCCGGCGCTGGGACTCAGGAGGCGCGACGGGTTGCTCTGTAGCGCCAAAGGCGTCCAGCGCGGCTTGCAGTTCGGGCCTCAGCGGGCCCGAACCCAGGGGGTACAAGGTGACAGACAAGTCAGTCAGATCCTTCAAGCGCTCAATTTCCTCAGCATCCAGGTAGCGCCCCAAAATCATCGTCCCCCGAATGGGGCCGGTGCCCTCACTGGTGAGGATGGGCCGCGAGACAGCCAGCATCGGGCCTTCAGGCAGTAGAATAATTCCGGATACCCTACTCTCTGGGTTGGCGTGAGCGACCAGGAGGCTGCCAGCTCCCAGGTGTTGCTGCAAGCTGGAGGGAATGGGGGTTTGGGTGTGCTGCGCCCGATCGAAGCTTTTGCTGAAGACGGTGCGACCGGCTTTGTCAATCAGCAGCACCAGATTAAGTCTCAATTGAGCGAAGGTGGCGTCGCCCAAATTTGACTTGATATAGTTCTGCCTAGCCTTGTTGATAAAGGCGTAGGTGTCGTCCCACTTGGCTTGATCTTGAGCGATGGTGTCCAAATTGGAGAGGTTATCCCTGAGCGCCTCTTTGGCGCGTGCCATATCCTTGCGGACACTCTGTTCCTCTAGTTTTTGGAAGTCCCTCAGCAAGATACTCGAGGCTGTGGCGGACACAACCAGATTTAGGGTGACGAGCGCTGCGCCAACGATAAACAGTGTCTTGTTACGAAGTTTCATGGAGTCGCTCCTTCCTGGTGCGCTTCAGACACTGGCTGTAACATTTCTATGCTCCGATTGTGTCCGGGAATGGGACGCCCGGAGACTGGGATGGGATATTCCCGGATAGCGCGGTGCTGAAAAGGGCCAATAGTGCATCTTGTCTGAGAATGGGGTGGAGGAGGGATTTCGTTTCAAACGCCCGCAAGGGTGTCCTGGTAGATGTCGCACCCTCAGCTCACCAAACCCCCGGTGGGGGTTTTTTCTAGTGCGAACAGCAGATTTCTCGTGCTTTCGCCCCCGCTTAACCCGCGAGGATGTGTTTTTCCGATCGTAACCGCCTTGCCGGCGCTTTCCCTCTGACAGTCCGATTCCACTATAGCCTTCACAGCTGGCTAGCCGCGATTCCTCACCTCCCGACTGCCGGCACTCACTGCGGCTTGCAGCCGTGAGCGAGTTCCTCACCCCCTGCAGGGGCACTCCTTGGCCCCCAGTGCCGGTGCCGGTGGGGTGTGACGATTAGATGATTGAATCGCCCGACATTACCCGACATTTCTCCCTTAAGCCTAACATAACCGCTGCCAGAAACCTGGTTTCTTTAAGGCCCCACTCTAATCCCAGAAACCGGCTTTATGTGGGGGGTCGCAACGTTATTCTGGCCTGATTTTCCAAATAAACACGGTTTATAGCCTTTCTCATATTGGTGAGGTACTGAGAAACCCGGTTTCTTAAAGAAACCGGGTTTCTAGGCCATATTTCATCCAACTGAGAAACGCTATAAACGTTATTATGGCTTTACATAGAGGGTTTAAATGAAGTGTAAAATTCTCTCTCTTTCCTTGGCGCTCCTTCACGGGGGCGGTTTCTTAAAAAAATAATTTATCCAGCTCAAAAACGAACCGCTATAAACCAAAGAAACCTGGTTTATTCCCGCTTCTCAAGAATACAGCACCGGTTCTCTAGAAACTCCCGAACTCGCTCCCACACTCGCTCCAACAAATCCGGCATTTCGGCATCAAACCACTCAATCTCAGGACAGGCTCTAAACCAAGTGCGCTGTCGTTTGGCAAACTGGCGGGTGCGCAAAACGGTCAGCTTTTTCGCTGCATCCAAAGAAATATCACCTGCCAGATATTGCCGCATCTCCCGATATCCCAGCGTGTCGAGCAAAGGCAAAGAAGACCCGTATTTCTGGCAGAGATATTCTATCTCATCCAACCAACCGGCATCCAGCATTTCCGAGGTGCGCCGCGCAATCCGCTCGTCGAGAACCCCCGGCGAGCAATCCAAACCAATATGCAAAATAGGATAGTCTGGTGGATTCTCTCCCTGCTGCTGCGAAATCGGACGCCCGGTAGCGTAGAATACTTCTAATGCCCGCAATGTGCGCACTGAGTCATTCGGGTGAATCTTGCAGACGGCATCTGGATCGACCTGTTGCAGCATAGCGTAACATTGAGATTGGCCCAAGGAGGCCAGTTGGGCTCGCAACGCCGGCTGCGGAGCCACCCGGGGAATCTTCATCCCCCGCACCACTGCTTTAATATATAAGCCGGTGCCCCCGACTAACAGGGGGGGCTTGGGGGGGTGAGATTGATGGAACTGGGCGATCCAGGCTTGCGCTTGCTGCTGGTAATCTGCAACCGTTAGGGTGTCCGCAGGATTGCAGATATCAATTAAATAATGGGGCACCCGGTGCCGGTCAGCCGCTGAGGGCTTAGCGGTGCCAATATCAAACTCGCAGTACACTTGCCGAGAATCGGCGCTAAGAATGGCCGTGGCCAAGCGCAGCGCTATGGCCAGCGCCAAACCCGACTTGCCGGTGGCCGTGGCCCCGCAAATCGCAATCAGTGCCGGTGGGTGAGAGTTGGCTGGGTGCATCCCCTATAAAAATTTTACTGGATAAAGGTTTATTTTCGCCTGCAACCCTGTTGTGCTATACTTTGATTGTGATTTTTCATTGAGGAGCCCTCAAGGCTTCAAATCCAGCTATAGGAGCTATTTTGGTATGACGGGCAGTTATAGCGCCGATCAGATTCAGGTTTTGGAAGGGTTGGAAGCCGTCCGCAAACGACCGGGGATGTACATCGGCACCACCGGCCCGCGAGGGCTGCACCATCTAGTGTACGAGGTAGTGGACAACTCCATCGACGAGGCGCTGGCGGGCTACTGCACCCACATCGAAGTCGAGCTGAATGCGGACGGTTCAGTGAGCGTCACCGACGACGGGCGGGGGATTCCCACAGACACCCACTCGAAAACCGGCAAATCGGCACTGGAAACGGTGATGACGGTTCTGCACGCCGGCGGGAAATTTGGCGGTGGCGGCTACAAAGTTTCCGGGGGGCTGCACGGAGTCGGGATTTCAGTGGTCAACGCCCTGTCGGAGTGGGTGGAAGTCACCGTCTGGCGGGAAAAGAAAGTCTACAGCCAGCGCTACGAGCGTGGCGTGCCGGTCAGCGAACTCCAATCGGAGTCTAGCAAAGAAAACCGCACCGGCACATCTGTCAGCTTCAAACCGGACACCCAGATATTCACCACCGGCACAGAATTTGACTACACCACCGTAGCCGGTCGCCTGCGGGAGCTGGCTTACCTGAATGCCGGTGTGAAAATTACCTTTACCGACAACCGGCTGGAACTGCTCAAAAGCAGCGAACCGCGAGTCGAAAGCTACTGCTATCAAGGCGGCATCCGGGAGTACATCGCCTACATGAACGCCGACAAGCAGCCCCTGCATGAAGAAATCATCTACATCCAGGGAGAGCGCAACAACATACAGATAGAAGTGGCCCTGCAGTGGTGCGTTGACGCTTATACAGATAACTTGTTGGGCTTTGCCAACAACATCCGCACCATAGACGGCGGCACCCACCTGGAAGGGCTGAAAACCGTGCTGACGCGCACCATGAACGCCACCGCCCGCAAGCGCAACAAACTCAAAGAAAACGAAGCCAACCTGGCCGGTGAAAACATCCGGGAAGGCTTGACCGGCGTGATTTCCGTCAAAGTGCCAGACCCGGAATTTGAAGGCCAAACCAAAACCAAACTGGGCAACACCGAAGTGCGGGGAATTGTGGACTCCCTAGTCGGCGAAGCGCTCAGCGAGTATCTGGAATTCCGGCCCAACATAGCCGACGCGATTTTGGAAAAAGCCATCCAGGCATTCAAAGCCGCAGAAGCAGCGCGTCACGCCCGGGAATTAGTGCGGCGCAAATCCGTGCTGGAATCTTCACCTTTGCCGGGGAAATTAGCGGATTGCAGTACCAGAGATCCGGCTGAATCCGAGATTTATATCGTGGAAGGAGATAGCGCATCTGGGAGTGCCAAGCAAGGGCGCGACCGCCGGTTCCAAGCCATCCTGCCCCTGCGCGGTAAAATCCTCAACATCGAGAAAACCGATGACTCCAAAATCTACAAGAATACCGAAATCCAAGCACTTATTACCGCCCTCGGACTGGGGGTAAAAGGTGAAGAGTTCGACGCCTCCCAACTGCGCTATCACCGCATCGTGATCATGAGCGTCGCCGGCGACGAACCCACCCTGGTGATGGACGATACAGGGCGGACAGAATTTGTCGAAATTGGCAAATTTATTGATGACTGTATTGAAGGTCGCCGCACAACCGAACGCTACCGGGTTATCTCCTTCGATCCTGTCACTCACGCGACCCGTTTTCGGCCCCTGAAAGCGGTGATTCGTCACGGCCATGAGGAGCCGATGTACAAAATCACCACCCGCTACAACCGCTCCATTAAAGTAACCTCATCCCACAGCGTTTTTGTCTTTGAGAAGGGTGAAGTCATTCTCAAGAAAGGCAGCGAAATCCGCCCGGGCGACCTCCTGGTTGCGACTCGGCGCATCCCGCGCCCAACGGATAGCCCAGCGCGGATTGATTTGCTGAAAACGCTCTACCGTGCCGGTTTAACTGGCGGACTCTACCTGCAAGGTGAGGACGTGCGGCGGGTTGCGAGCCAGCGCGTTTTGGCCAAAGTAAAACAGCCCGCGCAGTGGAGCGAGGCGCGAATTTACCTGAGCTCACAAGGGTGGGAGCACCTGGTTGCCCAGCGTCAGGAAGCTGGACTGAGCCAGATGCAAATTGCAGCCTCAGTTGGTGTGAAACAGCCGATTACCGTCAGTGACTGGGAGCGGGGCGTCAACCGGCCCACTTTGCCAGAATTCCTGCGCTACCTTGATGCGATTGGCGGGAGCGACAGCATCGTTTACCAAACGCTGCCATCCAAGATTGACGAGCTGCTTTCCCGAGACGATACCAGCAAAAACGCCCGCTGGCGGGAAGTCAGCTGCTACAAGCCGGTTTCGTATTTCACCCCCGGCGAACTGGCTTCGCTTGGCGAGGACGTGCGGATTGCGCCCCGGGCGCACAGCAACAAGGCATTTGCCCGCTATTTACCGGTGACTCGCGAGTTGATGTGGTTTTTGGGCTGGTATGTTGCCGAAGGCAGCTTGAGCCAGCATCAAGTCAGTCTCAACTTGGGCAAGAAGGATGAGGGATTCTTCCCGGAACTCAAGGCTGTTATTGAGGCTGTGTTCGGGGAAACGCCGCGCTGCTATAAAGACCCTGAAAGCGACGGCATCAAACTCTATTTCCACAGTGTCGCAGCAGCGCGATTGCTGAAAGCCTGGGGTTTGGGCAAGCTGGCTCACGAAAAGCAGCTGCCAGATATTTTATTCAGCCTCTCGGAGGAGCTTCAACTTGCCTTTTTAGAGGGCTATTTCCTGGGTGACGGCACAACAGCCGGCAAGAACCTGTCGTTTACAACCAACTCGGCAACCCTCAAGGATGGCTTGCTCTATCTTTTCGGACAGCTGGGCTTAATTGCAAGTACCGCTCACCACCAGCCGTCAACGGCTCCTGACGCCCCCATTCAAACGCGGCATCCCTATTACACGCTCGCGATTTGTGGTAAAGAGCAGATTGAGGAATGCCGGCAGATTTGGCAGCGCCATTCTAATGCCGGCAAACTGGAAGCGCTTTTGGCACGCCCCAGTCGCAAAGCGCAAGACTTTGTGCCGGTCAGCGATGATTTGATGGGTCTGAAAGTGGTTTCTGCGGAGGAAGTTGAACTGGTCGGTGATTTTGTTTACGATTTCTCAGTAGAAGGGGATGAAAACTTCGTCTGCGGCACTGGCGGAGTTTGCGCGAAAAACACGGACGCAGATGTTGATGGGGCCCACATCCGCACGCTGCTGCTGACGTTCTTCTACCGCTACCAGCGCTCGCTCGTGGATCAGGGCTACATCTATATTGCCTGCCCTCCCCTCTATAAAGTCGAGCGGGGGCGCAGCCATCACTACTGCTACAGCGACCGCGAACTGCAAGAACACCTCCGGCAGCTGCCAGCAAATGCCAACTACACCATCCAGCGGTTCAAAGGTTTGGGTGAAATGATGCCCACTCAGCTGTGGGAAACCACTATGAACCCGGAAACCCGCACCTTCAAGCGGGTGGAAATTGAGGATGCGGCTGAAGCCGACCGGATCTTTACCATCCTGATGGGCGACCGGGTTGGCCCTCGCCGCGAGTTCATCGAAACCTACGGGCCCAAACTCAACCTCACCGACTTGGATATCTAGCGTTGCCCAGGTGCGTTCCTTGAGGGAACGCACCCTACTGCTGACTCCGACAGAGAAACCCGGTTTCGTAGGGGCGGGCCACCCACGGAGACCGCCCTCTTCCGGGTTTCTGACTTTATGCCGGAGGATTGAGCGGTTAGGCTTTTAATCTGCTTGTTCGACAAAGGAGGCAGAGCCGACCGATCCGCATTGATAGGCAGAGTTGGCCAGCGAGAAGATAGAGGTTTATAGCGCAAATTAAATGCGCAAAACCCTAGCAGTGCCCCAGGCCCCACGCCCCACGCCCCACGCCCCAATCCAAAATCCGGGCATCCAAAATCCGGGCATCCAAATGCCCGACGCCCGAGCCGTGCTGGCCGGCTGCTTAAGAATTCTTAACGTAATTTCTCATCAAATAGCCTTAATCTAAAACTCTTGGGTGGATTTTTGGGCTCTGGCCGCCTTAACACTCCAGCCGTCGATTTTAGTGTTGAGAAATTTAGCATGACCTCTAATCTAGCGACCAAATTGCGTGAGGGCACCAAAAAGTCTCACAGCATGGCAGAAAATGTCGGTTTTGTCAAGTGCTTCTTAAAAGGCGTCGTCGAGAAGACCTCTTACCGCAAGTTGGTGGCCAACCTCTATTTCGTCTACTCCGCAATGGAAGAAGAGATGGAGCGCCATCGCGATCACCCCATCCTCTCGAAAGTTTACTTCCCCCAGCTGAACCGCAAGAGCAGCTTGGAGCAAGACTTGCAGTTCTACTTCGGTGCCAACTGGCGCGAGCAAGTGGCTCCCTCACCGGCAGGTCAAGCTTACGTGCAGCGAATTCGGGAAGTCTCGAACACCGCGCCGGAACTGCTGGTGGCCCACTCCTACACCCGCTACCTGGGCGACTTGTCCGGAGGCCAAATTCTCAAGAAAATTGCCGTGCAGGCGATGAACTTGACAGATGGAGAAGGCACCGCCTTCTACGAATTCCAGGACATTGCCGACGAGAAGGCGTTCAAAGCCAGCTACCGGCAGGCTATGGACACCTTGCCGGTGGATGAGGCCAAAGCTGACGAAATTGTCGGTGAAGCAAATGCGGCTTTTGGCATGAACATGAAGATGTTCAATGAACTGGAAGGCAACTTGATCAAAGCCATTGGCCAGATGCTGTTTAATACCCTGACTCGCCGACGCACGCGCGGCAGCACGGAATTGGCCACAGCAGATTAATCCGTGAGCTAGTCTAATTCAATTTTAGATTTTGGATTTTGGATTTTGGATTGAATCTAAAATCTGAAATCTAAAATCTAAAGTTGCTCGGGCTGCGTCCTGAAGACCGGTGAAAGAAATTCATAACTCCTACTATCTCTAATTCAGGAAAAAGCTTGGATATCCGCGCCGCACTCATCGACGAGATAGCAGAGGGCGCGTGCATCGGAGGGCAACCAGTTGTTCGTAAAACGGATTGAGCGTCGCACAGAGGTGGAATGTGCAGCACCTGGCGACCGAAGAGTTTGATGTCGCGCAAGGGAAGGGCACTGAACGGAAATAACCTTGCAGAGAAACCGGGCAACTAGAGGGTTAGGAATCGAGCCTCGGTGGGGAGCAATGACGCACGGGGCGCAGTAGAGAGAAGGGTAGCAGACGCATAAGTTCACATGCGGGTGAGTGTGCGAACGGTTAATAGTGTTAACGGTTCATACTTATAACGATACAAAAAGCAAAAAATAGTTGTGTAAAGATACAAATAAAATTGCCGCACTTTTGATGAAGTTTCGATAAATTAAATTTTCCCGTCTGGCAGCCGGTGTAGGTATTTTTGCCAGATGCTTTGTGCTATCCTGAGATTGTTACCGGAGGGTGCGTAACACTTTGGCTGGTAGACTGGCGAGCGCGAAATCCCGCCTGTACAATCATGTTGCTCTGCCGGCGCGGGCTAATTGTAGAGAGCGGTTCTGTCTCGACAGGCTCCCGGATTCAAAAGTGGGATGCTCCCGCAAGCGAGAATGACTGTCTTTTGGGAGGTACAAATGCTCAGGATGATGACTCAAAAAAGGCAAAAAACGCTCTCCCCAACGTGCCTTGCATTCCCGGGGGAAGCCTGGGAGTGTGGCGGAGAAGGCTTTCGGCAAAAAAAAGATTTAACTTTAGCCGGTTTAGCCTTGACGTTTACACTGTTATGTGGTAATAGCGCTGCAGCCCAGATTGCGCCCGATGCCACCTTGGGCGCAGAACGTTCCGCCGTCACACCGATTGACGGGCAAATTGACCGAATCGATGGGGGGGCGATTCGGGGGGCGAACCTGTTCCACAGCTTTCGGGAATTCAATATTGGGGAAGGGCGGGGAGTCTATTTCAGCAATCCCGCACAGATACAGAATATTCTGACTCGGATCACCGGCACCAACGCCTCCAATATATTCGGCACTCTGGGCGTGTTGGGCAATGCCAACCTATTTTTGATCAATCCCAACGGCATCATTTTCGGGCCCAATGCCCAGTTAGATTTGCGGGGGTCATTTTTAGCCAGTACCGCCAGCAGCATCAAATTTCCCAACAGCACAGAGTTCAGCGCCACAAACCCGCAAGCCCCAGCCCTGCTGACGATTAATGTGCCGGTGGGATTGCAATTTGGGGCTTCCCCAGGTAAAATAGTCAATCAAGCTGCCGCAACCGACAGCAACGGTTTGGTGATTGGACTTCAGGTGCAGCCTGGGAAAAGTTTAGTGCTCGCCGGTGGTGACGTCACCCTCACCGGCGGCGGATTGAGCGCTGTCGGGGGGCGCATTGAACTGGGAGGGCTCGCCGGTGCCGGTACAGTGGGATTGACAGCTGAAGGCAATACCTTCCGCTTGAGTTTCCCAGAAAACAGCCAGCTCGCCAACGTCACCCTAAGCAATGATGCGCGAGTCAGCGTGCTTGGCGAGGGGGGAGGCGATATTGCAGTCAGCGCCAATACCTTCACAGCCACTGGTGGCGGACGTTTAGTTGCCGGCACCGAAGGAGCGGGAAATGGGGGAGATATTACCGTGAATGCTAATACAATCAGCATATCAGGTCGTGGGGCAACTGTCGGCAGCGGAATTTTGAGTCAAGCTCTATCGGGCAGTTCTGGCAATCTCGGCGATATCAGAATCAATGCCAATAATATCAGCCTCTCTGGCAATCAAGTTCCCTTCAATTTTGCCGAAGACCTACTGCGGGCAACAAGCGTGCAAAATATAGCTTTTGAGAATACTTCGGGCAAGGCGGGCAACATTTTTATCAGCACGGAATCCCTGAGCGTTTCATCAGTGGCAGTCGTGCGCTCCCTCACAGACGGTTCTGGGAATGCCGGGGATGTAGCAATTAGCGCCAAAAATATAAACCTTTCCGGTTTTGCTACCAGCATTGAGGCAGTCACTCGGGGGCGGGGAAATGCTGGGAATGTGACAATTAACACCGAAACATTAACAGCGCGAGATGGCGCAGGAGTAGGCGCTGTAACTCTGGGAGCCGGAAGGGGAGGGATTGTGACAGTGAATGCCTCTGAGTCGGTAGAACTGATTGGCACATCTTCAGATGGAACAACTCCCAGCGGCTTGGTAACTTCAAGTTATTCAGGAACCGGAGCGGCTGGAGACGTGAGGATTGCAACTAGAAGGTTAGCGGTTCGGGATGGAGCATTGGTAGGAGCTGCCAGTTACGGGGAAGGTGCGGCAGGCAATATAACCGTAAATGCTTCAGAATCTGTAGAGTTGACTGGCAGTTCACCCACCAACTTAATACCAGGCCAATCAGTAGAAATGACCAGCAGCTTGTCAGTTTCTACCAGCGGCTCTGGAAAAGCGGGGAATATAAACATTACAGCGGGTAAATTAACAGTCCGCGATGGCTCACAGATATCAACGAGTACTGATGGGAAAGGCGATGCCGGCTCTGTGAGCGTGAGCGCAAGGGAAGTGCAACTGATTGGCACCTCAGCTGATGGTGTCAATTCCAGTCGTTTGAGTGTTCTAGCCAGTAAGGGAAGCACCGGCAATGCAGGAAATGTTACCGTAAATACCGAGCGGTTAACTGTGAGGGATGGAGCACAGATAGCAGCTGGTACTTTTGGGAGCGGCAATGCCGGCTCTGTTAGTGTTCGCGCCTCGGATGTGGAGCTGATTGGCACCTCGGCTGATCTTATAGCGTCGAGTGGATTGAGTGCTTTCGTCGGTGAGGAAGCCACCGGCAATGGGGGAAATGTTAGCGTTGATACCCAACGGTTAACTGTGAGGGATGGAGCCGAGATATCATCTGCCACTCTCGGGTTCGGCAATGCCGGCTCTGTTAGTGTTCGCGCCTCGGATGTGGAACTGATAGGCACCACAGCTAATGGTCTGTTTTCCAGCAACTTGAATTCTCTAGTCGGTGAGAAAGCCACCGGCAATGGGGGAACTGTTACCGTAGATACCCAACGGTTAACTGTGAGGGATGGAGCCGAGATATCATCTGCCACTCTCGGGTTCGGCAATGCCGGCTCTGTTAGTGTTCGCGCCTCGGATGTGGAACTGATAGGCACTGCAGCTAATGGTGTTTTTCCCCGCAGTGGCTTGAACGCTTCAGTTGGTGATATAAATCTGTTGCGGGTTGGTGAAGTAGCCACCGGCAATGGGGGAACTGTTACCGTAGATACCCAACGGTTAACTGTGAGGGATGGAGCACAGATATCATCTGCCACTTTCGGTTTCGGCGATGCCGGCTCTGTTAGTGTTCGCGCCTCAGATGTGCAACTGATTGGCACTGCAGCTAATGGTGTTTTTCCCGTCAGTAGTTTGTCCGCTGACGTTCAACCAAACGCCACCGGCAATGGCGGAACTGTTAGCGTTAAGACTGACCAGTTAACTGTTCAAGAACGAGCTACTATTACTGTCAGCAGCCAGGGGATCGGCGATCCAGGCAACCTGAAAGTTACAGCTGGCAATATCCTTCTTAACACCCAGGGAAGTCTCACCGCTGCCTCTGCAACAGGTAAAGGCGGCAATATTAACCTGGAAGCGCAGAACATACAGCTGCGCCACGCCAGTCAAATCTCAGCCGCCGGCAGCAAAACCGGCAATATTACCCTGGAAGGCAATATCCCCATCAAAGCAGAAACCCTAGTGCTGCTTGAAGCTAGCCGCATATTCACCAGCGCCTCCGATCCGCAAGGAGGCAGCAATATCACTATCTCTCCCCTCAGCGAGTCAAATTTAGCAGTCTTTAAATCCCCCGACAGCACCATCAACGCCGCAGGAAAACTCACCATCGAAGGAGATGTCAACGTCAGCCCTCCTCAAGTTCCCCCAGTCGAAGTCGTCGATGCCACCCGTTTAATCGATCGCCGGTGCACCCCAGAAAAACTCAAAGGCAATGAATTCATCATCACCGGCAAAGGCGGTATCCCACGCGCTCCCTCCGACGCCCTCGCCAGTGACGCCCTCGCCGTCAACTGGATTTCCCTTCCAGCAGATACACCTGCAGGGGGTAGCGCGGGTTTATCTGGCGCACAGGAGCGGGGAAGTTCTGAAAAAATCCCCACATCCCCACATCCCGGCTCCTCCCTTGTGGAGGCGCAAGGATGGGTAATTGGCTCCAACGGCGAAGTGATTCTCACCGCTTCACCGAATACCGGCATTCCCCACGCACCGGCACTCGCCCCGCCCCCGGGCTGCCGGTAAAATTTAACAAATATAGGACTTCTGCAGGCACTGCAGCGTCTTAGATCCCCCCAACCCCCCTTAAAAAGGGGGGCTTTGAGAGGTTCCCCCCCTTTTTAAGGGGGGGCTAGGGGGGGATCTCGCCTGACTCAGTTATAAGTAGCAACTTGAGTTATAAGTAGCAACTTGAGTTATAATACTAGGTTGACCAACTTGGTATGATATGATGTCCAGTAGCACCGTTGTTGTACGCGAGGTAGGGGCGGGTTTATTCATATTCTGCCCTGTGCCAGAAATATTTTGGCGCTCACCCGCCCCTACAAGGCTATGTATATTAAACCGATGCAAGCGGACATGATATGAGACTCGTGCGTAAATCCTAAAAGTTTCATAAGATTTACTTGCTTTTCTGGTGATAATATGGTAAGCAAACGGTCTGGATTTGTGGGAATAACACAGCTGCTTTTAGCGATTGGCGTTCAGCTATCAGCCTTAAGTTACCATCTGCCAGCCGGCAGCGCCAAACAGGCGGACGAAAAGGATCTCTGGCTCTCTTGTAGAGACGCGATAAATCGCGTCTCCCAACTCGATTGCCAAATGAATTATGGGCAATTAACCCGACTTGATATCAGCCCCGAACGCGGACAACTATCAAATCCCGTTGCGCCACCAAAAAACCTAACCCCCCTTCCCTATGAGGGAAAAGGAGAAATAGACTCGATCGGGCAAGCCAAACAACTGTACGAGGCGGGAAAATTTGCCGAAGCGGCAACAGTTTTGCAGCAAGCAGCCACCGCCTTTGCAGCGGCAGGGGATACCCTGAAAAGGGCAGTCGCGCTCAGCAATCTCTCACTAATTTACCAGGAAATGGGACAGTCGGGCGAAGCGGCGGAGGCGGTGCAGGCGGGCATAAATCTGTTGCGGGGTGGTGGAACTTGCTCTGGCGGAGAATCCTGCAATTTCCGCCAACTCGCCCTCGCCCAAGCTTTAGACATTCAAGGCAAATTGCAACTGGCACAGGGACAGTCCGAACAAGCCCTGGAAACCTGGAAACAAGCAGCTGAAATTTACCGGCTTTCGGGGGATACCGCCGGCACCACCAAAAGCCAAATCAACCAAGCCCAAGCCGAGCAAACCTTGGGGCTGTACCGGCAAGCCCTAAAAACATTAACCCTGGTGGGGGAAACCCTGCAACAGCAGCCAGATTCCTTAATTAAAGCAACTGGACTGCGCAGTTTGGGTAACGCTTTGGGAGTTGCCGGCAATCTGAAAGATTCGCGGGAAATCTTGCAGCAAAGTTTGGATGTGGCGCAGCGCCTGCAATCTCCCCAAGCTGCCGGTGAGGCGCTCCTCAGCTTGGGCAACACTGCCGCTGCAGCGCAAAACCCCAAAGCAGCACTAGAATACTACCAGCAAGCAATAGCTGCATTCCCCTCACCTGCCTCCCGCATCCAAGCCCAACTGAATCAGCTCAGGTTGTTGGTGCAAACCCAGCAATGGTCACAAGTCCAAACTTTGTGGCGGGAAATCGCAGTGGGGATAAACGCCTTACCCCCCAGCCGCACCAGTATTTACGCCCAGATTAACTTGGCTGAAAGCTTAATGAAAATCGGATATGGGGCAATGCCCAGCGAATTCGCAGCGCCAAGTTCCCAAGAAATTGCCCAGTTGCTGGCGAAAGCAATCCGAGAAGCTAAAAATTTCCAAGACAAACGAGCAGAAGCTTACGCCCTGGGCTATTTGGGCCGGCTTTACGAACTCGAGCAGCAGTGGTTTGAAGCCGAAAAGCTAACCGAACAAGCCTTGTTAATTGCCCAAGCGATTAATGCGCCAGATATTGCCTACCGCTGGCAGTGGCAGGTGGGACGCTTGCAGAAAGAGTTGGGGCGCACAGAGGAAGCAATCGCCTCCTACAGCCAAGCTGTGAACACCCTGCAATCCCTGCGCAGCGATCTTGTGGCTATTAATCAAGACGTGCAGTTTTCTTTTCGGGAGAGTGTCGAGCCGGTGTACCGGCAATTAGTCGCCCTGCTATTGCAACCGGCACTCCAGGCGTCTCGCCCATCCCCATCCCCCGTAGAAAAGGCGTCCCGCCTATCCCAAAAAGGCGTAGGACAGGCGTCCCGCCTGTCCCAAGCGTCCCCCCCGTCCCAGATTCCCCAAAAAAACCTGGAGAAAGCTCGGGATGTGATTGAAGCGCTGCAACTGGCGGAACTGGACAATTTCTTTCGGGACGCCTGTTTGGATGCCAAACCCAAGCAAATCGATGAAGTTGATGCAAAAGCAGCGGTCATCTATTCTATTATTTTGGAGAACCGGCTGGAAGTTATCCTCTCCCTGCCAGGACAGCCCTTGCGCAACTACGGGACGAACATCCCCCAAGGCGAAAAGGTGGAAAACATTCTCCTCAAGCTGCGCAATTCTCTCACCCCCACCGCCTCCACCCAGGAGCGCTTGCGCCTTTCCCAACAAGTCTATGACTGGCTGGTGCGACCGGCACAAACTCAGCTAGCCGAAAATAAAATAGAAACTCTGGTATTCGTGCTCGACGGTGGGTTGCGGAACCTGCCGATGGCAGTCCTCCACGATGGCCAACAGTATCTGGTGGAGAAATATGCCATCGCCCTCACCCCCGGTTTGCAGCTGCTCGCGCCGCAACCGCTAGTGCGAGGGCGGCTTTCCAGCTTAACCGGCGGACTGAGCGAGGCGCGTGGGGGCTTTTCGGAACTGCCGGCGGTGCTGGGGGAAATCAAACAAATCACCGCTGAGGTGTCCGGGAAGACACTCTTGAATCAGGATTTTACCAGCCCCAGCCTGCAAAGTCAAATCAACGCCGCTTCCTTCCCGATCGTCCACCTGGCAACCCACGGTCAGTTCAGTTCCAATGCAGATGAGACGTTTATTCTCACCTGGGATGATAGAATCAAAGTCAAGCAGTTTGAAAGCTTACTGCGATCCAGTGACCAAAATAAGCCCGGAACCTTGGAATTATTGGTGCTCAGCGCTTGTCAGACAGCAGCCGGTGACAGTCGGGCGGCTTTGGGACTGGCGGGAGTGGCGGTGCGTTCTGGCGCACGCAGCACTATTGCAACGCTGTGGTTGGTCAACGACGCAGCTACCGGCTCCCTCATGGCTCAGTTTTACCGCGAACTCGGCCAAACTGGGGTGAGCAAAGCCGAGGCTCTCCGCCGCGCCCAGCTGACTCTGTTAAAGGGAAGATATAAAAATCCCTATTTTTGGGCACCCTTTGTTTTAGTGGGGAATTGGCTGTAGGGTGCGTTCCTCTCAGAAACCGGGTTGATTTTGGCCCTGGCTATAAAAATTGGTCTTTTCAGGGAAAGAAACCCGGTTGCTTAACATGACGCTTGGTTGATAGTTTCACCAGGAGACAATTCTATCATGGCAGGGATAAAGTTACTCCCACATCTGGCGACCTTTTCTGTTACCATATCTCTAGAACTGGCGCTCATCGCTGGCTTGGCAGCACCGGCAATTTCACAGTCCGGGCTAGGACGACAGAGAGCTGAACCGTCTGCAAATAAAGGAATCCACCGGGAAACTGTGACAGGGAAAATAGACAGTAGCCAACAAATAGCGGTCGCCAACCCTAACAAACTCTCTTCTTCTTCTTATTCTTCTGACTCCGATCCTAACGCGGGGCGTGCGGTTCAGAAAATCACTCCCCAAACCCTGAAAATTAGCGCAATATTCGAGCCGCCTCCTGACGATGGAGCGCCCGCAGGAACTGCAGGGGGTGCGTCGCGGGGAGGATGCCCAAGCGATCCAAAGGAAAAACCTTTTTTAACCGCTTTGATACCAGCGACAGGAAAGGTGCTGACAGTGGCAGAACGTCCGACATTGTTTTTTTATATCCCTAAAACTTCCGCAAGGAAGGTGGGGTTTAGCCTCAAAGACGAAACCGAGAATGATGTTTACCAAACAGAGCTGGCAATTACTGGCAATCCGGGGATTGTCAGCGTCAGCCTTCCCCCTAGCGCACCAGCTTTAGAGATAGGCAAAACTTATAACTGGTACTTTTCAATGGTTTGCGATAGCTCTGACTTCAGTGGGAACCTGGTGTTAAACGGCTTCCTGGAGCGAACCGAGATTAGCTCAACCTTGGCAAAAGCACAAGAGTTGACAAGCCCGCTGGAACGCGCCGCCTTTTACGCAAAAAATGGCATTTGGCTGGAAGCGCTGGCAAATCTGGCTGAAGCTCGCCGCAAGCAGCCTGATGACTCAAAGCTAGCAGAGCAGTGGACAGAATTGCTGAAGTCAGCCGGTTTGGAAACTGTGGCGGAAAAGCTCTTGCTTTAGCCATAATAGCCCTATGTCTCCAGACAGGTGGGCTGATATATGCGGGCAAAACTCGGAAAAGGAATTTGGGAATGGCGCGGGATTTTAATTGCGGCTCCGGGTGCGGCGGGATTGGTGATTCTCCTGCGCTTGGCGGGATTGCTACAGCTGTTGGAGTGGGCGGCTCTGGATCAATTTTTTCGCTTGCGCCCTCCCGATCCGGCTGAGGCGCGGATTGTGATTGTTGCCATTGACGAGCCAGATATCACAAAGGCAGGACAGTGGCCAATTCCGGATGCTGTCCTGGCTAAATTGCTGGAAAAATTGAAACAGCAGCAGCCCAGGGCGATTGGTTTGGATGTTTATCGAGATTTGCCGGTGCAGCCCGGACATCAGAAATTAGTTAAAATATTTCAATCCACACCTAATATAATTGGAATTGAAAAGGTTGTTGGGGATGCCTACGGAGCTGCTGTTAGCCCGCAGCCGGAACTTTTGCGCCGCAATCAAGTCAGCGCCGCCGATCTGGTGCTGGATGCGGATGGCAAAGTTCGCCGGGGTTTGCTGTCTGTTAAAGCTAAGAATGGCAAAACTGTGTTGGGTTTGGGGGCGCAGCTGGCTTTGATGTATCTGGAGGGGAAAGGGATTAAGCCGGCGCTGACGGAAGATAAGTCTGTGAAGTTGGGAAAGGCGGTATTTGTGCGGTTTAGGGGGGATGATGGCGGCTATGTCCGCGCTGATGACGGCGGCTACCAGCTATTGCTGAATTTCAGGGGGCGGCGAGGGAGTTTCCGCACTGTTTCGATGACGGATGTGTTAGAAAATAGGATACCGCCAGATTTGTTGCGCGACCGCATTGTTTTGATTGGCTCAACCGCACCGAGTCTCAACGATCTGTTTTTGACTCCCCACAGCAGCAGTCTATTTTCTATCCCCACCCGAATGGCAGGGGTGGAAATTCACGCTAATATAGCCAGCCAAATTTTGAGTGCGGCGCTCGATAACCGTCCCCTATTTAATGTCTGGGATGAGCCTGCAGAGTGGCTGTGGATTTTTGTCTGGTCTTGTGCCGGTGCGACTTTGGGGTGGGTGTCAAAAGCCACCCTGAGAACAGCTTATATTTTCCTGCTGGTTTGTGGCAGTATGATTGGGGTATCGTACTTTCTTTTCCTGAATGGCTGGTGGGTGCCGGTGGTTCCGCCGCTGCTAGCGCTGGCGGGATCTGCAACCGCGATTGTCGCTTATATTGCCCAACAAGATCGTGAAGACCGGCAAACCGTGATGAATCTTTTTGGCCGGCACGTCACCCCCAAAATTGCTGAGCAAATTTGGCGCGATCGCGACCAGTTTCTGCAGCAAGGTCAGATCGTGGGGCAGAAAATGACGGCAACGGTGCTGTTTACCGATTTAAAAGGCTTCAGCACTATCGCTGAAAACACCGACCCCGCAACCCTAATGTCCTGGCTTAATGAGTACATGAACGAAATGGCGGTTGCCGTTCTCGACTGCGATGGGGTGATTGACAAATTTATTGGAGATGCTATCATGGCTGTGTTTGGCGTTCCCATCCCCCGCATGACAAAGGAAGAAATTGCGGCGGATGCGATCGCAGCTGTGTCTTGCGCTGTGGCAATGGGGAAAAAACTGCGAGCGCTCAACGATCAGTGGCGGGTTCAGGGGCGTCCCACCCTAGCTATGCGGGTGGGAATTGCCACCGGCACTGTAGTCGCCGGCACCTTGGGCTGCACCCAAAGGGTGGACTACACAATCATCGGAGATACTGTCAATATTGCCGCTCGGCTGGAAAGTTACGATAAGTCTCTCGATGGCGGTGTTTGCCGGATTTTAATCAGTGAGGAAACTTGCCAGTATCTCCAAGGCAAATTTCCCACCAAATTTATCGGCAGCGTCCAGCTCAAAGGGCGCGAACATCCAGAAAACGTTTACCTAGTTCCGCTTGATTAATTTTGATATGACGCCGCCCTTGCTCTTGCTATTAATACCAAATTGCGGTATAATCCGTATTCAGACGCCCATAGCTAATCTGCCCCATGCCCCACGCCGGTCAAGGCAACCTAATATTATATAACCCAAGTTGCCACTTACAAGTGAGTCAGGATCGATCCCCCCCCTACCCCCCCCTTCAAAAGGGGGGGGAATTCTCTTGCGCCCCCCTTTTTAAGGGGGGTTTGGGGGGATCTGGATGCTTAGACTTGTAGGTAGCAACTTAGGTTATATAGGAAAGCGTAGAAACCCGGTTTATGGCCCCACCCAGAAGTCTTATGATATTAGGTGGTCTTCCGCTTTAGCAACCATGCAAAAAAAATCTTTAATATTAACCGGCTTAACGTTGACTTTTGCCGGTATGTGTGATACAATAACCCTCGCTCAGATTGCTCCCGACAGCACCTTAGGCGCAGAAAGTTCCACCGTCACACCCATCGACCAATTGCGCGAGCGCATCGATGGCGGGGCGATGAGGGGAGCGAACCTGTTCCACAGCTTTCAGGAATTCAACATCGGGGTTGGGCGAGCCGTCTATTTCAGCAATCCCTCACAGATACAGAACATTCTGACTCGCGTCACCGGCAGCAACCCCTCCAACATTTTCGGCACTTTGGGCGTATCGGGCAATGCCAACTTATTTCTAATCAATCCCAACGGCATAATTTTCGGGCGCGACGCTCAGCTGGACTTGCGAGGTTCATTTATCGCCAGTGCGGCGAGCAGTATAAAGTTTGCCGGCGGAGCTCAATTCAGCGCCACCAACCCAGCAGCCCCACCCCTGCTGACAGTCAGCGTGCCGGTGGGGTTGCAATTCGGGCCAAATCCGGGAAATATTAGGGTGCTAGGGTCAGGTTTGAGCCTGCCGGCGGGGGATGATTTGTTAATCCCTGAAAATGACAAGAGATTTCAGCAAAACTTTTTGGAAAGTCCCGCCGGCTTGCGGGTGCAAGAAGGGAGAACTCTAGCGCTAACCGGCGGCGATGTTTTGCTGGAAGGCGGTTTCCTGAAAGCACCGGCAGGGCGGATTGAATTGGGGAGCGTTCGGGGGGAGGGTTTGGTGAGCCTGACGCCAACAGATAAGGGCTTCGCTCTGGGATATGAAGGCGTGCCGAACTTTGGGGAAATTCAGCTTGCCGGTGCGGCTGGAGTAAGTGCCGGTGGGGAAGGGGGCGGGGATATCCAGGTGCGTTCCCGGCGCTTGACGCTAGCAGATGGTTCGCAGATAATAGCTGATACCCTGGGGTCAGAACCAGGAGGAATTATAACCGTAACAGCCACCGAGGCGGTGGAACTTTTCGGCACATCAAGCGATGGGGAGTTTACTAGCCAATTGAGCGCACAGACTTTTGGTACAGGAAATGCCGGCAGCGTCACGGTTCAAACCGGGCGGCTAGCTATCGGGGAGGGGGCACTGGTAGCAGCTGCTACTGAAAGTTCAGGCAATGGCGGAACTGTGACAGTCGAAGCCAGCGAATCGGTAGAAATTTTCGGCATCTCACCCAACCGGAAGTCTCCCAGCGTTCTGGGGGCTCAGACTAACGGTACAGGAAATGCCGGCAGCGTCAGCATTCAAACCGGGCGGCTAAGTCTGCGGGATGGGGCAGCGGTAGGTGCTGCCACTAACAGTTTAGGCGATGGTGGAACTGTGACAATCGAAGCTAGCGAGTCAGTGGAAATTTTGGGCAGCAGTATCTTGGGTGCTGTGACTTCCGGTGCGGGAAATGCCGGCAGCGTCACGATTCAAACCGGGCGGCTGAGTCTGCGGGATGGGGGTCAAATCACTGCTGCCACTTTTGAATCGTCAGGCAATGGGGGAACTTTGGAAATACGCGCCTCCGAGTCAGTGGAAGTGAGCGGCACCGCACCCGATGGGGAGTCTAGGAGCCTCTTGGCTGCCTTGACTGCCGGTACAGGAAAAGGTGGGAGCGTGACGATTCAAACCGGGCGGCTGAGTGTGCGCGATGGGGCTGAAGTCAGCGTCAGAGGCTTTAGGTCAGGAACTCCAGGCAACCTGCACGTTACAGCTCGCGACATCCGCCTTGACAGCCGGGGAACTCTCAGCGCTGCCTCCGAAACAGGTAAAGGCGGGAATATGACACTGCAAGCGCAGAATATACAACTGCATCACAACAGTGAAATATCCGCCGCCGGCAGCAAAACCGGCAATATCACTTTAGAAGGCAATATCGAGATTAACGCCGATACTCTCGTCCTGCTGGAAGGCAGCCGCCTGATCACCAGCGCTTCCGATCCGGGAGGCGGCAGCAATATTAAAATCAGACCCCTAAGTGGGTCAGATGTAGCGGTGTTTAAGTCTCCAGACAGCACCATCAACGCCGTTGGGCAACTGAGCGTAGAGGGGGATGTCAGCTTTACTCCTGCTGAAATTACCCCCGTAGAATTCACCGATGTCACCAACTTGATTGATCGCCGGTGTGCGCCGGAAAACCTGCAGGGGAGTCGGTTCACCGTCACCGGCAAAGGCGGATTGCCACCCGATCCCACCGGCATGCTAGCCGGTGAAACTGTTTGGCTCGACTGGGGCGCAGAACAGGAATTTCGGTCGCATCTTGTAGAGACGCGATTTATCGCGTCTCCCCCTCAAGTAGAGACGGGATTTATCGCGTCTGGAGTACAACGAGAAATCCCCAAATCCCCAAATCCCGGCTCTTCCCTTGTGGAGGCGCAAGGGTGGGTTATTGGCTCCAGTGGCGAGGTGATTCTCACCGCCGAACCCCCCACCGGCACCCCGCACGCGCCGTTCTTCGCCCCACCCGGGTGCAATGGCTCCTGAACAAAGTAGTGCAGTAGGGTGCGTTCCTTTTTCCCTTGCACCCCACTTACAAGGAGAGAGTGGGGAACGCACCCTACTTATTCTGAACAGATTACTCCAGGTAATAGTGCTTTCTCACAGGGCTGAGAACCTTCCAAGTGCAGGACATGCCGGCGGGAAACGTCACCAAATCGCCTTTGCGGATTGCCACCGGCTCCTCACCGTCGGGAGTCACAACCACCTCTCCTTCCAACAGATAGCAGATTTCCTGGCTGTCATAAGTCCAGGGAAATTCTGAGACTTCCTTTTCCCAAATTGGCCAGCTAGAGACGCGCAGTTCCTCAAGGGTTCTCGTTACCGGCTCCCGCTCTACTTTTATTTGCGCCGTTTGTGCAATTTCCACTGTCTGTTTCCTCCCGTGCGGGGTGCGCTCCCTCTCCCCCGGCACACCACATTGAAGCCCAAAGCGGGAAACGCACCCCACGTCTACTGTTTTAAGCTAGCATTTATCTAATTGGATTGGGAATGTCAGCCGGTCTTTGCTGTCGCTCCAGATATTTACTCAAGGTGTAAACCATATCCTCCCGCGTCATGGGTTCTAAAGGGTTAATCAGCTTGCTTCCTGTCTCGACGTTCACAAACCCCTCAGACAGGGCTGTGGCCATAGGTTTTTGCGCCCAGTCCGGTATTTCATCTGAATCTCGATACTTGGATAAAATTTCAGCAATGTTTTCGTCAGGGAACTGGAACACGCCATACGCCTGGGCAAAGATAGCGAAAGCTTCTGCCCGATTGATTTTGCGATCTGGGAAAAACAGACCGTCCCGATAGCTGCTCATAACACCCGTTTTGAGAACCACCTGAATGTCGTTATAGGCCCAGTGAGAGTTGCTGACATCGGGAACCAGAATAATGCTCGCTTCTTGAGCCGGTTTTCGCTTATCGAGCTTAAAAGTTTTCACCAAAACAGCTGCCAGTTCTGCGCGAGTCAGAACTCTTTCTGGATGAAATTTTCCATCCGGAAAGTTTGTCATCAACCCAGCCGCAACAACCCGGTCGATGGGAGCGAGAGCTTGTTGAGCCTGAACGGTAACAGGAAAGAATTGCAGAAAGGCGGTCAGATAAAAAATGCTAGCTACCCGTCGCATGACTTTAAAAACTCCGACACCCTTAAAAGTGATGATGGCTTAGCGCCCAGGACTGGGAAACCCCCGATTTTGGATTTGACAGGCATTACCCATCTACAATATAATAAAATTGGATGGGGGCACCCGGCATTTTGCTTAAGCCTTCAATCACATACTTTAGCTGTTAACCGGCAGTTCTGCACAGCCACGCCCGCAGAGGGGGGTGGAAGTTGGCGCGTGCGGGCAAAACTGCAGTGGGGACAGGCCGGCAGGTTGGCCATATCCACGAGAGGGGGCGGGGTTGGGGAAACGATCTGGGGGGAAACAGAGAATATTGATAACCCCACCCCCACTTGCATTCTATTTTACTGCAGGATGTGCGCACCAACCGGCATTCTGTCAAGTCCGGGGGCTTCCGGTGCGTCCCACTTGTGTAAATAGAGCATTTTTCAGAGAACCTCCGTGGGTATATTTTTCAATCGGTGCGCATCCGGGACTGTGAGACGCAGTTTCCTGGTTTTTTGATGCTGTCTGTATAATCTTCAGCCACTTGATTCAGCCAGAAACCAGCCAGAAACCAGGTTTATTGAAGCTCTCTATATATCCATAAAACTTACTTATAAACCCCTACAGTAGGGCGTCGGACAGCGCTGTGCGACGCCGTAAATTCCCAACTCAGACGAGAGCCGGTTCTGTCAGCGCCCCTAGCATTTTACCCAGCCAGTCGATCAGGCACTCCAGCTGCTTCTCAGCGCTCAATACCCCCATCCCCCGGACAGTCACCTTCCCAGGGCTGTAGACAAACTTCTCATGCAAGTGTTCGGGGAGCTTAGCTTTCAGCAAATTCCAAGCCGGCTCCTCCATTGGCGTCTCCAGAACAACGTGCTGCTTGCCCTCAGGCTTAATGCGAGAGAAGCCCAGCCTCCTGGCTAGCTGCTTCAGTTCCATGACGCGAAACAGGTGCAGGGCGGCTGCAGGAACCGGCCCATAGCGGTCGAGCCAGTCCGCCTGAATCTGGCTCAACTCTTCCCCAGATCCCGCAGACGCCACAGAGCGGTAAGCGCTCATCTTCTGATCCAAATCCGGAATATAATCCGCTGGAATAAAAGCCGTAACGTGCAAATCGATCTGAGTCTCCTCCACCTGGGGAATTTCCTGCCCCCGAATCTCGCGAATCGCCTCTTGCAGCATTTCCATATACAAATCAAACCCAATAGCATCCATCTGCCCAGACTGCTCAGCGCCCAGCAAATTCCCCACCCCCCGGATTTCCATATCGCGCACCGCCAGCTGGTAGCCCGAACCGAGCTGAGTGAATTCCTGAATCGCCCGCAATCGCGCTTTAGCCGCATCAGTCAGCTGACTTTGCCGGCGATAAAAAATCCAGGCGTGAGCTTGAATGCCGGCACGCCCCACGCGCCCCCGCAACTGGTAAAGTTGAGCTAGACCGAAACGGTGACCGTCCTCAATCAAAATCGTATTCACCCTGGGGATATCCAGCCCCGACTCAATAATAGTAGTGCAAACCAGGATATCCGCCTCACCGGCACTGAAAGCCAGCATCGTCGCTTCCAGTTCCGACTCATCCATCTGCCCGTGTCCCAGGGCAATCCTCGCCCCAGGAACCATCTCCCGCAACTGACCGGCAACCTCCTCAATCCCCTCAATGCGAGGCAGCACATAGAAAACCTGCCCGCCCCTGTCCAACTCCTGGCGAATCGCACTGCGCACCGTTTCCGGGTCATATGGCGACAAATGCGTCTGAATCGGACGCCGAGAAGCCGGCGGCGTAGCAATCACACTCATTTCCCGAATCCCAGACAGCGCCATATAAAGCGTGCGAGGAATCGGCGTCGCGCTGAGCGTCAGCACATCCAGCTGAGTTTTCAGAGCCTTAATCTTCTCCTTCTGCGCCACCCCAAACCGCTGCTCCTCATCCACCACCAGCAAACCCAAATCCCGAAACATCACCCCCTTACTCAAAATCGCCTGAGTTCCCACCACCACATCCAACTCCCCCGTAGCCAGCCGGCGCTGGAGATCCCGGCGCTCCTCAGCACTGCGGAAGCGGTTGAGCAACCCAACCTGAATCGGGTACGGAGCAAAGCGCTCCTTGAGCGTGTGGTAGTGCTGCTGCGTCAGAATCGTCGTTGGCGCGAGCAGCGCCACCTGCTTTCCCGCAGTCACCGCCTTAAAAATCCCCCGAATCGCCACCTCAGTCTTGCCAAACCCCACATCCCCGCAAACCAACCTGTCCATCGGGCGCTCACTTTCCATATCCCGCTTCACATCCTGAGTCGCCTTCAACTGGTCAGGCGTCGCCTGGTAAGGAAAAGAATCCTCCAATTCCTGCTGCCAAGACGAATCAGACGGGAAAGCCAAACCCTGCTGCTGCGCTCGCTTCGCATAAAGCTTCAGCAAATCAACCGCCAACTTCTTAACCGCCTTGCGCACCTTATTCTTAGTGGTTTCCCAAGCCTTGCCGGTCAGCTTATTCAGTTCCGGAGCCTTCCCCTCAGCCGTGCGGTAGCGAGACAGCGAGCCGAGCGAGTCAGCCGCCACCCGCAGAGTGCCGTCCGCGTACTTCACCACCAAATACTCTCGCGTTTCATTATTGATGGTGAGACTTTCCAGCTTGACAAACTTCCCCACCCCGTGCTGCCGGTGAACCACATAATCCCCCGGACGCAACTTATTCGGGTCAACCTGCTTCGACGCCGCCCGCCGGCGCTTGCGCACATAGCTAGGCGTCGCCAGAGCGTGCTGCCCAAAAAACTCCCTGTCCGTAATCACCGCCAGACGGAACGTCGGCAAAATAAACCCTTCCAACTCCGCCAGCCCGGAATACTTCAGCGCCACCGGCGTGTGAGAAACAGCCAGCTTGTCAATCATCGGGTAATCCCTGGGATTCGGAACAAACTGCGCCGGACAGTCGTGCTCTTGCAGCAGAGAAACCGAACGCGAAGGCTGCGCCGAAACCAGGAACACAGAAAACCCCTTACTCCCCTCGCCGCGCACAATTTCCGCAATTTTGGCAAATTGGTGAGGCGTCACCGGCACGGGGCGGCTGGCCAAATTCAGCGAATTCGAGCCGGGATTAGGGGATTTGGGGATTAATTGACTGTCCCCCAATCCCCCAATCCCGGCTCCCTCCACCAGTTCCGACAGTTCCAGCCTGAGGAAGCCCCCCACCGCCGCCATCGAATCCGCAAAACTGCGGTGGGTTTTCGGCAGGGATGCCGGTGCTCCAACCGCAAGCCAGTGGTGTTCCACCTCTTCAAACCACCTGTCCCCGTGAGCCCGGCACTGCTCCGGCTCGTCGGTCGCCACCAGCGCCGATTCCGGCAAATAATCCAGCAGAGATGCCGGTCGCTCAAAAGCCAAACCCAGCAGCCGGCGCACACCCCTCTCTTCTTCTTCCTTGGCGTCCACCCTGCGGGAAGCCGCTGGCGCGTCTATGGCGTCAATGCGGTTCATCCCCAAAACCGCCATCACCACCGGCGCAAAATCCGTCGGCGTTAGCACAACTCGGTCTACTTTGTCAAGCGAGCGCTGCGTTGCCGGGTCAAATTCGCGCAAATCCTCCAGCTCGTCGCCAAACCAGTCCAAGCGCACCGGCAGTTCAGCCGCCACCGGGAACACGTCAATGATGTCGCCGCGCCGGCTCCACTGACCCTCCGTTTCCACCTGAGGGGCACGCTCGTAACCCAGCTGCGCTAACTTGTCGCTGAAGGTAGCGAAATCCCACAGCATCCCCCGGTTGAGAGTGAGACAGTGGGGGCGGAAGGCGTCTGGGGGCGGCAGGTGGGGTTGGAGGGCTCGCTCTGTGGCGACAATGGCCATGTCTTTTTCCCCCTGCACCAAATCGGCGAGGACTTGCATTTGCCCCCAGGTGGTTTCGGATTCGGGGTCAAAGGGTTCGTAGGGGGATGCCTCAGAGGTGGGGTAAAAATGGACGGTTGACCAGCCGCAGGCTTCTAGCTGGGCAGCCCAGCGACCTGCTTCTTCCAGGGTGGCGGTGACGACCAGCAAATTTCGCCCCTCAAGCTGTGCCAGGGCAGATGCGACTATGCCTTTGGGCAGGCGGGGGATGCCGGAAAGCCGCAGGCTGCGGTGCCGGTGCAGTTTGTTGAGCAGTTCGGCGGTGAGCTGGGAGCGCCCTAGGAAACGGATGATGGAAGAGAAGGCCATGAGTTGTGCGAATGCTTAACTCGTTTTTGGACAACAGCAGAGATGTGTGCCTGTTTAGATTATTGTAAAAGGTTGGTTACATTAAGAGCGCCTCCCTTGCGGTGGACTGCAGTGCCGGCAGAGTTTTGGCGCAAAATGCTACTTTCTGTATAGCGAGAGCCTTGGCGCTCGAACGAGCCTGTTCCGATAATAGTAATAGCTGCTCTGGCGCTCAAGAAAAGCCGCTAGCACCGGCAATTTAAACAATGTCCTCAACTACCGACATCCTGATTCTTTTTGTACTGATACTGGCCAACGCCCTGTTTGTGATGTCAGAAATGGCCATCGTCTCGTCCCGCAAGGTGCGGCTGCAACAGATGGCCAACCAGGGCGATATCAAGGCCCGCATTGCTTTGGATCTGGCGAATGCCCCGAATAAGTTCCTCCCCGCAGTTCAGGTTGGGATTACTCTGATTGCGATTCTGTCGGGTGCCTTCGGTGAGACGGTAATCGCCAAGAGACTCGGGCCGATTTTGCATCTGATTCCCTGGCTGGCACCGTACAGTGAAACGATCGCATCTGTGGTGGCGGTGTTGCTGATCACCTACCTGACACTGATTATTGGGGAACTGGTGCCCAAGCGGCTGGCGCTCAACAATCCAGAACCGCTTGCTGCTCTGGTGGCTATCCCGATGCGGATGCTGGCGAGCATGACTGCGCCTGTTGTTTATCTGCTGGGCGCTTCTACTGATATGGTGGTGCGGATGTTGGGGATGAAACCGTCCACAGAGCCACAGGTGACTGAGGAAGAGATTAAGGTTTTAATTGAGCAAGGTACGGAGGCGGGAACGTTTGAGGAAGCGGAACAAGATATGGTGGAGCGGGTGTTTCGCCTGGGCGACCGCCCGGCTAGTGCGCTGATGACGCCGCGACCGGATATCGTCTGGCTGGAGCTGGAGGACTCGTCGGACGAGAACCGGCAAAAGATTATTGATAGCGCTCACTCCCGGCTGCCGGTGTGCCAGGGGGGGCTTGACAATGTGCTGGGTGTCGTGCATGTCACCGATTTGCTGGCACAGTCTCTGTCGGGACAGCGGCTTGATCTGACTGCTAAGTTGCGGCGTCCGCTGTTTGTGCCCGAAAGCACGCGTGGGTTGAAGGTTCTGGAGCTGTTCAAGCAATCGAGCACTCACATCGCGCTGGTGGTGGATGAATATGGGGTGATTCAGGGATTGGTGACGCTCAACGATATTTTGGTGGAGCTTGTGGGTGATATTCCTTCGGTGGAAAATCAGGATGAACCGCAAGCGGTGCAGCGTGAGGACGGTTCCTGGTTGCTGGATGGGATGCTGCCGGTGGAGGAGTTTTTTAAACTGTTTGAGATGGCCGAGTTGCCGGAAGAGCAGCGGGGAAACTATCACACGATGGGCGGTTTTGTGATTACGCAGATGGGGCGCATCCCCACCGCCGCCGACCATTTTGAGTGGAATGGCTTGCGCGTTGAAGTGGTGGATATGGATGGCAATCGGGTTGATAAGGTGCTGGTGATGCAGAAGCCGCAGCCGCCGGCACCACCGGCAGCCGGCGACTGATATAGCGCGTCAATAACCTTCGTGGAAATTTCAGAAACCCGGTTTCGTAGGGGCGGGCCCCCGTGCCCGCCCTTTTCCGGGTTTCTCAGCACCAGTTAAAGCTAGCGGCTTGTAGCGTCCCGACACACCCTGCGGTCAGTTCCTGGCCCTGCCGGTGAAGGTGGGGTCTTTGGCCAGCACTTCTCCGATTGAATTGGCGACATAATTGGAAAATATTTCGCTGCCGGTTTGATTGTAATGGCAGCAGGTATCTATGTAGACGGGGGCTTTTATGTCATCGAAAATGTAGGCGGCATTAAAGATATTAACGCCGGACTTATTCAACTCACTGAGTTTGGAAAAAAGGACTGGATAGCCTTTTGTTACTCCTGGAGTGTAGGGATTTCCTTCAATAAAAGCAATCTTCTTTTCGCTCTCACTAAACACCCGCTGGGTGCGATAATATTGATTGGGCTGGATAAAGTGAAAGTACAAAATTTTCTTGGCCGCTAAAACTTCGCGCATCTGTCGCGATGAATTCGACCACAGGGAGGCCATCCTCTCAAAAGCTATTGCATCTTCTAACACGCCACCGGCGCGATTCATCTGGATGAGACTGTCTTCTTCCTGTTCGCGGGATTTCTCCGCTCTCATCTTATCAAAGGCTATCAATTCATGCTGGTAGCTTTTCGCTAAAAATTGCGCGGACAGCAATGTTAACGCATAGCAAGAAGCCAGGGGACATGTGTCTAAGTCGGCGAGCGCCTTTCTTAACTGAGCTTTATGTTGCTGAATTTTTAGGCTTAAACGGAGTTCTTCTGCCGTTAGCCTGTTGTTCGCGAAGTTTCTCAGCGGCATTACGTGTTGAACGCTCGGCATGGAAACTTCTATTCCTTCCTGGTTGTTCAAATTTGAAATAGCAACTTCATTAAACCCATCTATGTTGACAACCGCATCGAAGTGCTGTCCGATTGAAAGGAAGTAATTTAAGAGCAATAATTGCTGGGGCTGCTTGTAACCTCCTGTGGCAAAAGGCAAGATGACGATTTCCTTATTTCGCAAAGCAGGGATCTGCTTCAGTTTTTGAGCTAGGATTTTATTCTCACTTTCATAAATGGCGTAGTTATTGGCCACCGATCCGCCAAACACTCCGACGATAAACCGATTGTTGCTTTTCTTCTTGACGGGGTAGCTGTAAGCTGAAACGAAGCCGTAGTTGTTGACTTTGTGTAAAGTCGGAGAGAACTCCAGCTTAAAAGGAAGTCCTGGTTTCATCGTATACCCAAAAAAAGGATGCAGTCTTTCTACTATCCCTTCATCCAACCGGGCTTCATCCAAGTTTATCCCCAGCCGGCTGCCAGATTGATTGACTTGTGTTTTGTCTCTGGTATAATAAAGCTGTTTGGTTTTTATAAAATAAAAGCCGGCGGAACCCAGCTCTAGAAAAAGGAATAGGAAAACCAGATTGAGAAAGACGGTTTTGAATAAATCTCCGCTTTTTTTTAGCCAATTTGATGCTTTCATCTCACTTCGCCGATATTACGATTTGACTTGTTAAGTCCGCAGGGGGTGAGAAACCGGGTTTCTCTTGCGGGGTCACTCATATTTTTGGCAACCGGCCTGTAGGGGCGGCCCCCCGTGGCCGCCCCCGGTTTCTATATCGCGCACTTTTTCCTTACAAACACTCTAGGCTCTGAAAAATTGCTCGCTCTGTCAGTCCCCCGGACTCTGACGCACTTCTGACAGTCGCGACGATCTGCGCACACCACCACCAACGAAAACTCGCAAGGGCGGCGGACGATCCAGTAGGGCTAAAGCCCTACTACGAACCTTTTCAAGACAGAGTTTTGATAAATTCGACTGGCCCTCATACCACGTTCAGATAGTTAGTATTTTTTGTCTGGCTGAAAATGCTTTCCTGCCGCCTTTTTCAATCCAAAATCCGGGCATCCAAAATCCGGGCATTGGCATAGTTCAGAATAAAGTATAAATAAACGGCGCAATCGCGGAGGCTTGAGAGAGTAGAATCAGCGCTCCCAACAGCACTAAGGTAAGAATCAGGGGTGCGAGCCAGTATTTCTTGCGCTCATTCAGAAACTCCCAGAGGTCTTTCAGAAAATCCAGTGCGGCTTCAAACATCAGAAAGGTTTCTCCATACTTTCTCTAGTTCGGCTGGTGCTCGGTATGCGGTAGGTGTTAAGGCTGGCCTCAAACCGGCGAGCCATCGAATCTCGATTCAGCAGGCGCATGATCAGCCCCATTGGCGCAATTAAACCATAAAAAACGGCACCGAGGATAATCCGGGTTTCCACCCAGCCGAGGGCTAAGCCAATCCGCATCCAGACTTGGTAAACAGGATTGAGGGTTGCCGGTGCGAGGAGCGCCCAAATCCAGAAGATGCCGGCGACAGCCCAAGGCCACACCGGCAGAGCGTGCCCTCGCAGCACCGGCAGCAATAAGCCAAACACAACCGCCAAAATTGCGCCGCCGGTCAGTCCGAATTCGCGCAATCCTTTTTTGTCAAGTTTTGGGATTTTGTGCATGAGTCAGGGCAGTTCAGTCTAGCTCAAATTCTTCTTTCCAGGAATCGTCCTGCTTCCAAGGCAGCTGTTGCGACTTGGCTAGCAAGAAATTCTCCAGCACCAGATAGTCCATTTCGGTTCTCATAAAGCAGCGGTAGGCATCCTCTGGGGTGCGGACAATAGGTTCGCCGCGCACATTAAAGGACGTATTCACCAGCACCGCACAGCCGGTGAGCGCCTCGAAATGGCGGATTAAATCATAATAGCGCGGATTGGTTTCTTTGTGAACGGTCTGGATGCGAGCGGAGTAATCGACGTGGGCGATGGCCGGCAGTGCGGAGCGGGGGACGTTGAGCTTGTCGATGCCAAACAGTTGCTGCTGCTCGGCAGTCATGGGAATGCGCAGACTTTCTCTCACCGGCGCTACCAGGAGCATGTACGGGCTAGCTCGGTCAATTTCAAAGTAATCGGAGACGCGCTCAGCCAAAACGGACGGCGCAAAAGGCCGGAACGACTCCCGGTATTTGATTTTCAGGTTCATCACCGACTGCATTTTGGGATTGCGCGGATCGCCAATAATGGAACGCGCTCCCAGGGCGCGGGGCCCAAATTCCATCCGTCCAGAAAACCAGCCGACGACGTTCCCTTGCGCTAAAATTTCGGCCAAGCGCGGCATGAGTTCCCCATCGTCGAGCGGGAGGTAATTGGCTTTCACCGCATCGAGATACTCGCGAATTTCTGCCTGAGCAAATCGCGGGCCCAAATAGGAGCCCCGCATCCGGTCCCCACCGGCACTCCGGGGCTGGTTGCCGTACTGGTGCCAAATGGCCAAGGCGGCTCCCAGAGCACCGCCGGCATCGCCAGCTGCCGGTTGAATCCAAATATCTTTGAACCCGCACTCCCGCAAGATTCGCCCATTGGCCACACAGTTGAGGGCGACGCCGCCGGCGAGGCAGAGATAGTCCGCACTCAGTTCTTTGCGCACGGTTTTGCCGAGACGCAAAACCACTTCTTCGGTAACATTCTGAATCGAGGCGGCAATGTCCATCTCGCGCTGGGTCAGCTTGCTTTCTGGCTGGCGGGGCGGGCTGCCAAAAAGGTCGTGGAACTTCTGGTTGGTCATGGTTAGACCGGTGGTGTAGTTGAAGTAATCCATGTTCAACCGGAAGGTTCCATCCTCTTTCAAGTCTAGGAGGTGGTTGAGGATTTTGTCACAATATTTGGGTTCTCCGTAGGGGGCTAAACCCATGAGTTTGTACTCGCCCGAGTTGACTTTGAAGCCGGTGTAGTAGGTGAAGGCTGAGTAGAGCAAACCCAGAGAGTGGGGAAAGTCTATTTCCCATTGGGGAGTCAGCTGGTTGCCCTCTCCCAACCAGACGGTGGTTGTCGCCCACTCGCCGACGCCATCCAGGCACAGAACTGCAGCGCGGTGGAAGGGGCTGGGGAAAAAAGCGCTGGCGGCGTGCGATTGGTGGTGTTCCGCAAATAGGAGTTTCGGGAGTTGCGATGTCTTGCACTCCCCCAGGGCGGCTAGCTCTTTTTTGAGCAGGGTTTTGAGGTAGAGTTTTTCTTTCAGCCACACCGGCATGGCGGCGAGAAAGGAGCGAAACCCTTGCGGCGCATAGGCTAAGTAGGTTTCCAGCAGCCGCTCGAATTTGACCAGGGGTTTGTCGTAAAAAACGATCTGGTCTAAGTCTCGCAGCCCGATGCCGGCTTCTTGAAGGCAGTAGGAGATCGCCGCCCCTGGAAATCTGGCGTCGTGCTTTTTGCGAGAAAATCTCTCTTCCTGCGCGGCGGCGACAATCTCGCCCTCACAGACTAAGGCGGCGGCGCTGTCATGGTAATACGCTGAGATTCCCAGGATCTTCATTATTCCTCTCCCGAATATGGCCCTTGATGCCTGCCACGGCCCAAAAATTAAGTTGGGTAAAATTATAGGCTAATCTGTTACTTTTTTTTACGCACCTTTAACACCTGTCCTGGATCGGGATTGCGCGCCTGTGGCTAAACCTCACCGGCAGGGGTGCCGGGCAAGCGTCACCCGCTTCTTCTCACAGCCGCGCATTGTAGCACGTTTGCCGCAAGCCGGCAAGGGGGCGCAGCGGTTAGGGGTTAGGGGTTAGGGTTTAGGGATTAGGGGTTGGGTTTCAAGAAGTTAGTTATAATTGACCCCATGCCCAATGCCCAATGCCCAATGCCCAATGCCCAATGCCCAATCCAAACTCCAAACTCCAAAATCCAAAATCCAAACTCCAAAATCCAAAATCGATATGACTTATTCAAGTCTTTCCGATAGCGATCGCTCGCGGCTGCTGGTGGCGGCGCGGGAGGCTGTGAGACAGGCTTATGCGCCCTATTCCCAGTTTCGTGTCGGTGCGGCGGTGCTGACGCAACGGGGGAATGTATTTGCCGGTTGCAATGTTGAGAATGCTTCTTACGGGCTGACGATTTGTGCGGAGCGGGTTGCTATCTGCTCAGCGGTTGCTGCTGAGGGTGAGGGGATGGCAATTAGGGCGATCGCAGTTGTGAATGAGCGGTATCTGCCTTGCTCTCCTTGCGGCGCGTGCCGGCAGTTTATCTGGGAGTTTGGGGCGGAGGCGACTGTGATTTTTCAAGGGCGCGAGGGGGTAAAGGAAATGCCGGCGGCTGAGTTGTTACCTGAAGGGTTTCGGTTGGGTTAGGGGGGATAGAAGCGGAACCCCACCCCCCTGCCCCCTCCCCGTAAACGGGGAGGGGGAGAAAGGCAGGAGTAGGGTGCGTTCCCAAAGGGAACGCACCCTACTATTCCTGATAAGATTTTCTAAAAGATATTCTGGCATTCTCTCTCTTTTCGTTAAATGAGAGTAATCCTTCACGTCTAGCAGCCAGAGAATATTTTTTGCAGAGTCCCACCAGCCAAAATCCATCTCTGAGAGATTTTTGCCGCTCAGGGATTTGTATCCAGAGCAGTCTTGAAAGCGAAAGCTATCTCCATCAGGGAGTTCAATCCTCAGCCCACTCTCTTCATAAATTGGCATGGCTATGCTTCTAAATCCACTTCTACGTCTTGCTCGTAAAGTTTTATGGAAGCATCTATAATTTCATTGTCTGGCATCCCCTCACTCAAGTCGCTGAATTCAGCAGTGATTCCCCGCTCACTTTTTTTCAGGGAGCAGAATTGGAGCCTGGCTTGATGTTTTTTTGCCAAAATTTCAAAACGCTTCAGCACAAAGTAGCTGTGGGTGGATACATAGAGCTGGATTTGGGCTTGACTTAAAGCAAATAACATATCAGCCAGCGACAGGATGGCAGAGGGGTGCAGATTAGATTCCGGCTCGTCAATAAATAAAATTGTGCCTTTGCGCAGAGTCCTGTTGCGAATCAGGGCGGTGAATATCCCTAGTTTCTTAAACCCTTCGGCTGTTTGGGACATCCAATATTTTTCTCCATTACGCTTAAATATGAACTGGCCATCTTGGCGCTGTATTTCGCCGGCGAGGAAAGTTTTCAGGGAGTCCAGGACTTCTTTGATATTTTGCGGAATCTCTTCCTGGGAAGCAGGCAATCTCAGCGCTTTTATCAGGTCATAATAAGTATCATCAAAACCAAATATCTGGAGTTGATCGCGAGTGGCGGCGATGGCCTCCAAAGCGGTTAAGACTTCCTTGGGAGGAATAAACAGGGCATTTAATCCGGGCTGTTTGGCGGCGGGTTCGGTACACTCAGCAATCTTGCGTGCGGTATCCTGGCTGAAAGAAAAAGTATAATTTTCGTCTGAGAGGCGAGCTTCAACTTTTAACCGGCTTTCCCCTTTGCGAACGAGTTCCCCTAGTTTGTTGCCCTCTGGCTGATAAACCCAAAAGAGTTTTTCTGCCAAGACATCTCGCCAAGCCGGTTTGTCCGATTTCTCCCGCTTGGTGAAGTCTTCGACACTTTTGGCGATGGAGTATAGCATTTTCAGGAGATACGTCTTGCCGGTGTCGTTCCCGCCGGCAATCAGATTGATGTTGCTGTGGTGTGGCCAAGACAAGGTGGTAAAACCGCCGAGGTTTTCCAGCAGTATGCGGCTGAGCATTAGTCCTCTTTTTTCTGTCGGTTAGCAGATATTATAGTCGATTTTGCTCTTCCCGGCTTGTGGTGGGGGTGCCGGCTCTACAGGAGCGGCGGCGGCGGAAGCTGTAGCGAGTGGGGTGGGTTGCCAAAGTCGAGCGCTATTTGGAGGAGAGAGGTTCCCTCTGGAAGCACCCTGCTGTCTGAAACTGTAGCGTTTCCAAAGTCGAGCGGTATTTGGAGCCGTAGCCTTCCCTTTGGGAACGCACCCTACTATCTAGAGTAGGCGGGGGTCTTGATAAATCCAGTTAGCAATCATCTTCTGGGTGCCAGACGGCTTGACATTGGCGGCTATTGACCGGCGACTGGAGTCGCTCTGACCAGAAAATGTCCAATCATTCTTTGTGAGGTAAGCGCCAACAACTTTGACAAAGCGGAAGGGTTTGGGCTGGATGCCCTGAGCCGCATCAGCAGGACGGTTGCTATCAAAAATAAACACGAGCAGCCATACTTCTTCTGAGTTATAGCCCTGCCACGCCGTTTTGTAGCGAGAGCCTTTAATGTGAATACCCTCCTTAGCGTGGGGAGTGGCATTGTTCGGAAACATGCCTGCTGGGATTAAGTCTGGATGTCCGTTCTGGTATTGATTCTTGACAAGTCCCGGGCAGTATTTAGGGATGCTAGAAACCATAAACTCACCGACTAACATGCTAAAATTGGCCGGCATCAGCATCGCTTCAAGTCTGTTTAGTTCCTTTGAATAGAGCTGTTGGTTGAGGAATCCAAGAAAGTCGATAAATTCCTTCATCGCCAGCTGAATGTGTTCGGTTGTGCAGCCATAAGGCAGATTGGCTTTAGGGTTAAAGCCGTGAGGGTGAAGGTGGTGGGGTTGGCACGCAAGCGCCTCTAAGTTATGAGTCATTTGCCGGGGCAGATAAAATTTTTGAATCAAAAAAAGGCATAAAGTTTAGCGATAGACTGATAGCAAAGAGTTGGGAACAGTCAGCCGGCAACAGCCTTTATAATAAACCTCGCCAGCTCACAAAAACCGTCTCCCTCGGCACCGGCAGTCACGCAAACCGGCAGGTGCTGCAACTGACCGGCATATTCCAGCACATTCGCCACGCCCACCGAAACCGGAAAGCAGCCGGCATCAAACAAACTCTGATCGTTTGGACTGTCGCCCACCGTCACAACCTGCGCCGGCGAGTATCCGGGGAAATAATCCCGCAACACCCGCAGCACACCGGCAGCCTTATCCTGTCCCACCGGCTTGATGTGGCACTGTACCGAACTGTAGGTAAAACCCCAGCCTAGCTCATAGCACAAAAAATTCATTTTGTCAAGGTCGGAGGGCGTCAGACCGGCAACATCAAATGTCCAGTCAGTAATGCGAAACCGATTGTCGCCTGACTCCTGAATTTGGGGAAACCTAGACTTGAGGAACGCAAACGCAACAGCCAGCCGCTGCCGGTACTCGGCACTGTCGCAAATGGGGGTGAGTTGCACCGGCGCATCCTGACCGGCGCTGTAAAACAGCCCACCATTTTCGGCAATCCCACCGGCAGCGGGCAAATAGCTGACCAGGCCACTGACCCACCCAGCGGAGCGACCAGTGACAATTAAAACTTGAATGCCGGCAGCAGCCAGATCCTCTAGCGCTTGCAGCAAAGCCGGGGTAAATTTGCCCCGCCGCGTCAGGGTGCCATCCATATCCGTGGCCACGAGACGAATATTTCTAAACAAACCGGCAGCACTAACCTGAGATAAGGTTAAAAAAGGCATAAAGTAGGGGCTATCCTAGAAGCTGATTGCACGCTTATTTATGGCCAAACTCTCACCAGACAGGCAAAATCACCTATCGATCCAAGAAGCGGCGCGGGCCGGCATTCACAAGCCGATTTTGGCAGCGCTGTACAGAGCCCACAGCCAGCCGTCCTTGGCGGACGGGGAAACGGGTTTGGGGATTTCTCCAGCGAACCGGATCAAGCTCGACCGACTCAACACCTTGCCGGAACAAATCCACTGTGCCGCCAGTACCATCCGCAGTCTGAGTGAGAATCTGGCCAAAGAGGGGTGGGCGGCGTCTGACTTGTGGCACGCAGAAAAGGGTCACTACACCGACCGGTTCATCGAGACAGTTGCCGCCGGTTACGCGCCCGCCAGCAGCGACACCGCAGCCGCCCGCATAGAAGCCTGTGACAGCCAGGTGCTGCGGCAAGCGTACCAGGAGGACTGCAGCCGAGACTGTCAGGTGGTTGATTTCCCCCAAAATCTAGATTACCTGGAGCCGGCGCTGCTAACACTGGTGAGTGGAATTTCCCGCTACTATACCGGCTTGCCGTGGCAGCGGGACGCCCTGCGGTCAGCAGCCCGCATCTGGAACGGGCTGGACAGTGGGGAGGAAGCGATTGCATTGCTTGCAGATAAAGTGTCAAGAGCGCCGGCACAAACCCTCAATGAGTCAGATTTAGACCGGCAGCTGCTGCAATTTATTGAGCAAATTGCCCCCAAGTGCACCGGCTACCCGCACCAGCTGGAAGCGCTGCTGCGACTGACTCAGCTGTGGCGTCAGCTGGATTCGAGGGGTTCAGCGATCGTCTCGCTGAGAAAAAACACCTCTGCCGAACCGCACCTGAAAATCCTCGACCCAGCCTTAATCGCCTTCGCGCTGCGCCTTCCGAGGTCATACTCCGGCAAGGGCTACCAGCGCAACGCCCTCACAGAAGCGGTGCGAATTTGGCACGGGCTGGAAAACCGCACGGCGGCACTGGTGAGCTTGGGAGTCAGTCCGGAAAGCCTAAAGGCGGGTAAGAGCGACGCTGCGGTTTTGGCAACTGCCGCCGCCGGCTTGGACCGGGAGCTGCTGGAATTTGTCAGGAGGATTCCTGCTGAGTATAAAGAACTGGACAGCCAGCGGCAAGCCTTGATCGGCCTGGTGCAACTCTGGCGGGAGTTCGAGACGTTTGAGCAAGCGGTCAGATCGCTGTTTGATGACCTGAAGCAGATGAATCGGGCCAGAGCCGGCGATCCGGTTGCCCCGCCCAGGCCGGTGGCGCTCGTGCCCGCTCGCCCGGAACGGTGGACGCCGGAGAATCTCCAGATCCACGCCCCGATTCTCCCGGACGGCTATTTTACCTGGGCGCAGGTGACGGGCGGGGGAGTCTGGATGCCACCTGACCAAGCCACAGTGGATGCGGCGATTCGGATTGCCGCTCTGGCGGAGCGGGCGCAAGAGCGCATTGGCAGGCCAATTCATATCACCTGCTGGTACTCTCGTGCCGGTAGCAATGCCGGTGCCGGTGGGGTTTCCGGGCACAGCCTCGGCGACGCTATTGAATTTTACTGCGACGGGCTGACCGGCAATCAAATTTACTGGTTTCTAGATCCTTGGTGGCCAGGAGGGCTGGGCCGCTATACCGGCTTCCCCTACCTCTGCTACATCGACGCTGGCAACTATCGGTGCCGGTGGGTGCGTGACAGGTAGACCTAAGGATTTAGTTTTATGAATTTGCCAGCTCTACTGCCTTCTGAAAGGGCATCCTAGATACAAATAAACCTTAAATTCCAGCCGCAACCGCCTATGTCAGCCCGTATCATCCTCGTAGATCCGTTATTAGCTGCTAAACCCCTCCCTGCCAAGCCCAAAGGAGACAGTGCCCCTGCCGATCAAACCTGGATGGCAGCCTCGGGAGGGCTGCTGTTGCTGCTGCTTGTTGTGGGGCTGGTGGCTAAGCTGCAATTAGACAAGCTGGCCAAGAAGCTCAAGATGGAGGAGTTTAAAAATCGAGAGCTGCAGAAAAAATACAAACTGGCTGTTGACACGATTACCAAAATGGAAAAGAATCCAGACCTCGTTCACTCGCGAGAGTTTAACCTGGATTATCTGAGAATGCGGATGGCAGATGAAACCTTCCACTTTGCCATTGTCAATCAAATTAAAGTCAAGGTCAAAGATAAGATTTCTCTGGCCCTGCGCCCGACAAATGAAACGCGCGGGGTGGGGCGTCAAGTCGAGGAACGCTTTGATTTGGAGTATGAAACCGGCGAAGGGGCGAAGGCAACCAAGGGGGTGCTGTTCCGCATTGAAATCAAATTAACAAAATTGCCGACTCAGCCGACCTCGGTCACCATCGGTCAAATCATTGACTGCATTGAAACCTATCTCAGCACCGCAGAGGACGATCACAGCTGGCAGCCGACTATTCAAGGTCGAGTGGCGTACATCCACTGGGATCAAAAAGCCAAGCCCACACCGATGCTGGTGCTAGAGCAATCGAATGAAGGCGTTAATGTTACGTTTGCTACCAAACGGCGAGGGGGACCGGCATCGAATAATGAGCAAACCGGTTTTGCAGAGGAGCCTGCTCCGCCCGAGACTGGAAAGAATTCCTCTCCTGCTGGCAAACGGGATTCCAAAACAAGCGGGCGGTCTGGCAAAACAGGCGGCACCGAATCCAAAACCGGGCGCAGCGGCAAAACGGGGGGCAGCGAATCCAAAACTAGCGGGCGCAGCGGCAAAAACGGCGGGCGCTGACCGTTAAAAAAGCCAAATTAAAAATTAAAAAACGAAGGGAAAATCTTGTTTTTTAATTTTTAAGTGTTAAGTGTTACTGGACAGACGCCCATCTTCCATGTGGACGATGCGGTCGGCAACATCTAAAATCCGATTGTCGTGGGTGACGAGCAAAATGGTGCAGCCTTGCTCTTTGGCTAGCTTCTGCATCAGATTCACCACATCCCGACCCGATTTGCTGTCGAGAGCCGCTGTGGGTTCGTCCGCTAACACCACTTTGGGATGGCTGACGAGAGCGCGGGCGATTGCCACCCGCTGTTTTTGTCCTCCGGAGAGGTTTTCCGGGTAGTAATCAGTGCGGTTGCCCAACCCAACTGCTTCTAGCATGGCAGATGCTCTGGCACTCATATCCCGCTGGGGGATATCATCGTGCAGCTCTAGGGACATTTGCACATTTTGCCGCGCCGTTAAAGATTTCAGCAAATTGTGGGCTTGGAATATATAGCCAATGTTGCGCCGGACTCGCACCAGCTGGTTCTTGCCGGCACCGCAAAGTTCCTGGCCGGTCACTTTCAGACTGCCTTCTTGCGCGGAGCGCAAACCGCCCAGCAATGTCAGCAAGGTGGTTTTCCCGGAACCAGAAGGGCCGGTCATGAGCACAATTTCGCCGGGGTAGATTTCCAGGTTGATGTCAAATAAAACCTGTTTCTGGAGTGAGCCAGAGCCAAAGTAATGGGTGAGATTTTCAATGGCGATAACGGGTTGTTCAGACATAGGGCATGGGTTTGTAGTAGGGCTTTAGCCCTAAAGTTTGTAGTTGGGCTTTAGCCCAACCGTTGTGCTAATTTCGGTCAATCAAAAGGACATAATATGAGAGAATTGCCGGAGGCGTATAAATTTAATATATCCCAAGTTGCTACCTACAAGTCTAAGCAGCATCCAGATCCCCCCAACCCCCCTTAAAAAGGGGGGCGCAAGAGAATGTTCCCCCCCTTTTTAAGGGGGGGCTAGGGGGGGATCTAGCCTTGACTCACTTGTAAGTAGCAACTTGAGTTAATATACCGGCTTGCCGGCGTCTTGGCAAGAGTTGAAGGCAACAGTTGAAGACGCGATAAACCCTTGTCTCTACAAAAAGGCAATCCCTGGCTAGCCACACCGGCCAGTATAGCGTCCGCAGTAATTCGCAGCCACTTGACAGGAGTTCCCAGAGTGGTGTATGTTGTGAGAGTCAACAAAGTCGTTGGCGGTTGGAAAACAGCGATAGGCTGCGACGCCGCCACCTGCTGAGCGCGAGCGTCGCGATTGTCCCTATGCCGGTCAACTTCCTCAATCAGTCGAGAGCGGGTATCTTAAGCCTCATCCTGAAATTTTCTGGAAAAGTTCCGCTGCGAGCTGTCCTGATTGTTCCCTTCGTGCTGCAAATCGTCGGGACAGTGGGGCTGGTGGGATATCTTTCTTATAAAAACGGGCAGCAGGCGGTAGAAGAGTTGGCCAATCAACTGCTCGATTCGGTATCAGAGCGGATAAGCGCTCGCCTCGACAGCTATTTACAGACACCCCAGCAGCTTGTGGCAGCGAACCATTTGGCCGTGGAGCTGGGAAACATGGATATCACAGACTTTGAGCTACTGCGGCAGCAGTTTTGGCAGCAGATGACTCTGCACCCGTCGCTGACCAGCAGCTTCTTCTGGAACGAGCGAGGAGAACTCGTTGGTTACGGACGAATTGTCAGTAAGGAAGCCAGCGAAGAAGCCCGAAAGCTAACCGGAGAGAACTTGCCAATCGGTACGCTCTACTTGAGAAAAATGAGCGAGAACGAGCCCGGTCAGAGCGAACACTATCTGGTAGACTATAAGGGCCAGCCCCAAAAAATGGCCTATAAATTAGCTGAAGATTTTCGCAAGTTCCCCTGGTATCTCTACGCAAAAGCTGCCGGAAAACAAGTCTGGACACCGATTGTTGTCTACCGGATTGCGCCCACTTTGGGAATGCAAGCATCGGCTCCTGTCTATAATGCAGCCGGAGAATTTCAAGGGATTTTTACATCTGGTTTTCTGCTCTCGGATATCAGTACCTTTCTGAACCAACTTGACTTCTCCTCATCGGGACAGGCGTTTATTATCGAGCATTCAGGGAATTTAGTTGCGACTTCGACGTTAGAAGCTCCCTATGTGAAACCGGCAAAGGGTAAGCCTGAGCGATTGCATGCCGCTGACAGCCAGGATGCGCGGACGCGGGAAGTTGTCCGAGAGTTAGAGAAGCGCTTTGGGGATTTCCGCACTCTGCAAAATCCGCAACAGCTGATTGTAGAGACGCGACATTTCGGAGAGACGCGAAATTTCGCGTTTCTCCATTGGCCCAGAGCAGATCGCCTGTTTGTGCGGGTTCTTCCCTATCGAGATAAATATGGTTTGGACTGGCTGATTGTGGTGACGGTGCCGGAGTCCGATTTTATGGCGCGGATTAACGAGAATACCGGCATTACTATTCTGCTGTGCGTTGCTATCTTAATTGCGGCGACCGGGACAGGCATTCTCGCCGCCCAATGGATAACGCGACCGATTCTCCGCTTGAATGCGGCGGCGAAGCAGATGGCGGGCGGTGAATTTGAAAGCAATATTATGGTAAGTGGCGCTCCGGAAGTTCGCGAATTAACCGAGTCTTTTAACCGGATGGCAGAGTCTCTGAAAAGCTCGTTTGAAGCGCTGAAAGAGAGCGAGCAAAAGTTGGCCACCTTTTTAGATACTGTGCCGGTGGGCGTAGCTGTTATGGATGCGTCCGGTCAGGTGATTGTTATCAATGATGCCGGTCGAATAATTCTGGGTCAAGGAGCGAGCGCCGACTTGCTAGTAGGAGCGAACGCAGAAGCTGGCCTAGTTTATATGGCAGGGACAGAGCAACTTTACCCAACGGAACAGCTGCCAGCAGTACGCGCTCTGAAAGGGGAAACCGTCTTGGCTGAGGATCTAGAAATTCGCCGAGACGGTCAAATTATTCCGCTTGAAGTGCGGACTACTCCCGTGTTTGACGCGGCGGGAAAAGTGATTTACGCGATTAATGCTTTTGCTGACATCACCCAACGGAAACAAGCGCAGCAGGTTTTGGCGGATTACAGCCGCACCTTAGAAGCGCAAGTGCGCGAAAGAACCGAGGCGTTGCGGCGCAGCCAAGCTCAAATCAATGCTTTCTTTGCTTCCGCGCAGGTGGGGATGTCTATTGTGGACAGCGAGCTGCGGTTTGTGAAAGTGAACGAAACCTTAGCAGAAATTGATGGGCTGCCGGTACAGGAACATGTCGGCAAAAGCATTCGGGAAGTTTGGCCCAACTTAGCTCCTGCAATTGAACCGCTCTACCAGCAAGTGCTGGGGACAGGAGAGCCCATTCTCAATCGAGAAGTGCGTGGCGAAGCGCCCTCTATGCCCGGAGTTACACGCTACTGGCTCGTTTCTAACTTTCCAATTCTGGGTTCGGAGGATTGTGCTTATGGAGTGGGAGCGGTTGTGGTGGAAATTAGCGAGCGCAAACAGCTCGAACTGGCTCTAGAAGCCTCGAAAGCGAAGTTAAACGACATTCTGAACAATGCGGTGGCGGGAATTACCAGCATGCTAGTGTTTGCAGATGGCAACTGGGAACTCGACCATATCGCCACCGGCTGCGAGGGGATTTCTGGCTACACCGCCGAAGAACTCAAGGCAGATAAAGACCTCTGGGTGAGGCGCATTCTTACCGAAGATTGGCAGGCGGTGTCAGCGGATATATTTGCAGATATTTTCGCTAATCGCACGGGGACTTACGAGTACCGGCTGTACCGCAAAGATGGAAGCCAGCGCTGGATTTCGCAAACGAACAGTTCGCGGTGGGATGAAATCTATAAATGCTGGATAGTGACGGCAATCTCATTAGATATCACAGCTCGCAAACTGGCAGAAGAAGCCTTGCGCGAGAGCGCGTTAAATTTGCGCCAAGCTGAAAAAATCGCTGACATTGGCAGTTGGGAAGTTGACTATGCCACCAGGAAAATCACCTGGACAGAAGGACTCTACCGCATTCACGGTCTTGACCCCAGCCAACCGGCAGTAAAATATCCCGATAGCCTTAAATTCATCCATCCAGATGATTGGCTAATTTATCAAACTCAGATTGCCGAACCGGCACAGGCTGGAAAAGCATTTGAAGGGGACGTTCGCATTATCCGCCCCAGCGGGGAGATTCGATATATGATCTGCAGAGGCGAGCCGGTTTTCAACGAGCGGGGAGAACTGGTTCGCCTGATTGGCACAGCAATGGACTTTACCGATCGCAAACAGGCAGAAATCGCCTTGCGAGAGAGTGTGGAGCGGGAAAGAACGCTTTTCCAGGTGACTCAAAGGATGCGCCAAACCCTGGACATGGAAACAATTTTCCGCACCGGCACTCAGGACTTGCGCGTAACGCTGGGATGTTCCCGCGTCAGTGTCTACCGTTTCAATCCTGATTGGAGTGGGGAATTTATCGCTGAATCCGTTGCTCCTGGTTGGGTTCCCTTAGTCGGTGGCGGTATTCAGCCGGTTTGGGCAGATCCTTACTTGCAAGAAACGCGAGGCGGTCGATATCGCCAGCAGGAAACCTTTAGCGTGAGTGATATTTATCAGGCGGGGCTGACGGACTGCCACATTGAATTATTAGAGCAGTTTCAAGCCAAAGCTTGTTGCGCTGTTGCTGTTTTTGCCGGCGAACAGCTGTGGGGGTTACTGAGCGCCTACCAAAATAATGGCCCCCGCGTGTGGAAATCGGAAGAAATTCAATTACTCGCCCAAGTGGGCATTCAGTTAGGCGTTGCTATTCAACAAGCAGAACTCTTCGCCCAGATTCAAAATCAATCCCTGCAACTGCAACAAGTTGCCGAAGCCGCCGAAGCTGCCAACCGCGCCAAAAGTGCTTTCTTGGCCAACATGAGCCACGAATTGAGAACGCCGCTGAATGCGATTCTAGGCTTTGCCCAGTTAATGGCCCAAAGCCCCGCAATTTCCCCCGAACATCGAGAAAATCTCGCTATTATTAACCGCAGCGGGCACCACTTGCTCACCCTGATCAATGACGTGCTAGATATGGCGAAAATTGAAGCGGGACGCACGACGCTCAACGAACAAACTTTTAATCTGCACCGCGTGCTTGAGGACTTAGAAAGGATGTTTTCTCTGAAGGCGCGGGAGAAAGGATTGCGGTTGAGCGTTTTTCGGGGAGTCGGCGTTCCTGAATGGGTGCGAGCGGATGAAATTAAACTGCGCCAAGTTCTGGTAAACTTGATGGGGAACGCCATTAAGTTTACCGAAACGGGAAGCGTGCTAGTCGCAGTGCGAGTCAGGGAGACGGGGGCAGTAGAACATAGCTTCCAGCTGCCGGCTGGCAGCGGACAGCTGAGACTCTACTTTGAAATTGAAGATACGGGAGGGGGGATTCCGGAGAATGACTTAGAGAAAATTTTTGAGCCGTTCTTGCAGACAAGAACCGGCAAACAATCGCAAGAAGGGACGGGGTTGGGCTTGCCGATCAGCCGCAAATTCGTACAGCTTATGGGCGGGGAAATTACTGTCAGCAGTCAAGTGGGGCGGGGCAGCACGTTCAAGTTTGACATTCAGGCCGGCTTGGTTGCGCCCGGCAATCTGGAAACGGCCAGCCAGCCAAGGCGAATTATTGCCCTAGCGCCCAACCAACCTCGCTACAAAATTCTGATTGCCGACGATCAGCGGGACAACCGGCAGCTGCTGGTCGAGTTGCTTTCTCCGCTTGGCTTTGAAATTAAAGAAGCCAGTGACGGCCTTGAGGCATTACAATTGTGGTCAAGCTGGCAGCCGCACGTGATCTTTATGGATGTGCGGATGCCTGGGATGACCGGCCTTGAGGCGACTCAGCAGATAAAAGCGCGGGAGGAGGAACGGTGGGCGCTGGAAGCGGACTGGGCAGAAAATAGCGGCAGGGGAGAGGGGGAAGACTCCTCTGAGCTTTCTTCCGCACCGGCTCCCAATGGCCACAGGCCGGCTAGAACCGCTATCGTGGCTGTAACGGCTAGCAGCTACGCGGAAGAAAGAACCTCGATTTTAGCAGCAGGTTTCCATGATTTCATCGCTAAGCCGTTCCGAGACTCAGAAATTTTTGAGGGCTTGACAAAACATTTAGGTGTGCGCTATGTTTATGAAGAAACAGCAGGCCCAAATACGTCTCTCGAACCTGAGATGAGGGATCTCAATCCGGCAGAATTGGCAGCTTTACCTCCCGATTTGGTCGCCGGTCTAGAGCGAGCTACCGTCCGCGCTTACTTGGATGAAATTTATAGCGCTATTGATGAAATCGGCATGGCCAACGCTCGCTTAGCCGAGGTGCTGCAGCATTTAGCAGGAGAGTTTGATTATGGGAGCATATTAGCAGCGATTGAAAAGTCCAAAAAGATAAGGGAGGGATAGAGTTTGGGTTATTCGCGCCAAGGGCTTGCGGGAATTTCCCGATATACGACGTAGCACAGGCGTCTCGCCTGTGCCCGTCCAGCCTACCGTGATGCGCTTGGGAGTGCAACAGGCGTCTCGCCTGTGCCTGAACCGTCCAGCCCAGTCCTAGCTTCTAGCTGAATGGAAGGATCGAAGTTGAAAAATGAGTCTCTCTAAAACCGGATTGCCTGCTAATATTTTAGTGGTTGATGATGACCCCAATAATTTGCGGTTACTGACGGATGTTTTGAGGCGTCGCGGGTATGGCGTTCGCCCTGTCCTGAACGGGCGGTTGGCTCTAGCAGCAGTCCGGGCGGAGGCTCCCGATTTAATTTTGCTTGACATTATGATGCCGCCGCCTGACGGCTATGAAGTGTGCTCCCAGCTTAAAGCGGATGAAAAAAATCGCGACATTCCGGTGATTTTTTTGAGCGCTCTGCACGAAGCCTTTGATAAAGTCAAAGCTTTTTCTGTGGGCGGTGTTGATTATATCACTAAACCATTTCAAGCAGAAGAAGTTCTAGCGCGAATTGAGAATAAATTGAATATTGGCCGGCTGCAAAAAGAACTCCGCGAACAAAATGAGCGGTTGCAGCTGGAGATTCGGGAGCGGCAGTTGATGGAAGAGAAGCTGCGGTCTTCTCAGGACGAAATTCGCGGCTTCTTTGAAGCGATGGCTGACATCGTAATCATGGTTGATGCCGGTGGCAATACTATCAAATTTGCCCCGACGAATCCCGGAAAACTCTACCCTCCAGGCACAGACATTATCGGGAAAACTGTAGAAGAATTTTTCGGCGAACGAGGTGAGATAGTTCGCGGCTACATCAGGAAAGCTTTAGACGCGCAGCAAGTTGTCAATTGCGAATATAGCTTGGAGTTTGAGGGGGAGCGAGTTTGGTTTTCTGCTAGCATTGCGCCGATTTCAGAAAACACAGTCGCTTGGGTGGCACGCGACATTAGCGACCGCAAAAAAGCTGAAGAAGCGCTGCGGGAAAGTGCGGAGCGAGAAAAAGCACTTTTCACAGTGATTCAAAAAATGCGCCAAAGTTTGGACATTGAAACAATATTTACTGCCACGACTTCTGAATTGCGGCAGGTCATTAACTGCGATCGCGTCTTAATCTATCAGTTCAATCCCGACTGGAGTGGGAAGTTTGCTGCCGAGTCAGTCGGAAGCGAGTGGAATCCAATGATGCGCAACGACTGCCTGACTGTCCCTGCCGTTACTGACGAGAGTTGCGCCCTCAAAAACTTGAGGAATGCCAGTGATTTCGTGCGGGATACTTACTTGGAGTCAACGCGGGGAGGCATCTACAATCGAGGCATCCATTACCTCGCCGTTGCAAATATCTACGAAGCGGAGTTTGCATCTTGCTATATCGAACTTTTAGAGCGGCTGCAAGCCAAAGCTTACATTGCCGTTCCCATCTTTTGCGGCGAGAAACTTTGGGGACTGCTCGCCACTTATCAAAATAGAAGTCCCCGCCAGTGGAAAGAAGCGGAAATCTCCACTGTGGTACATATTGGCAATCAATTGGGGATTGCTTTGCAGCAGGCGGAATTACTCGCGCAAACGCAAAGGCAATCAGAAGCTCTGCAAAAAGCTGTCCTGGCTGCCGACGCCGCCAACCGCGCTAAAAGTGAATTCCTCGCTTCCATGAGCCACGAATTGAGAACGCCGCTCAATGCCATTATCGGCTTCAGCCAAATAATGAGCCGCGACAGTTCGCTCTCTGGGGAACATCAGAAAAACCTGGAAATTATCAATCGCGCCGGCGAACATTTACTCTGCCTAATCGATGACATTTTAGAAGTCTCCAAAATCGAAGCGGGCCGGACAACGTTCAATGAAAGCATATTCGACCTGCTGCAACTGCTGGACGGCTTAGATAAAATGCTGCAATTAAAAGCGGCTTCCAAAGGATTGCAACTGCGGTTTGAATATGGGGCGGGGATTCCTCAGTATGTGAAAACTGACGCTGGCAAGTTACGCCAAGTCTTGATCAACCTCCTGGGAAATGCCATTAAATTTACGCAAGTTGGCAGGGTGACGCTTCGCGTGTCGCTTAACTGTCCGCTGCCAGTAAAAGAAAAAACACAATTGACAGCGGAGAGCGACAAACTCACACTTCACTTTGAAGTCGAAGACACCGGATCTGGCATTGCCCCTGAAGAAATTCACCTCTTGTTTGAAGCCTTCGCCCAAACAGAAGCCGGTCGAAAATCTCAGCAAGGAACTGGTTTAGGCTTGCCGATTAGCCAAAAATATGTGCACTTGATGGGAGGGGAGATTAAAGCTAGCAGCACTTCAGGTCAGGGAAGCTTATTTGCTTTTGACATCCAGATCCGCTCAGCCGGCGTTGAGGAAGTTCAGAGCGCTCAGCCATCCCGCAAGGTCATTCGTCTCGCCCCCGAGCAACCGGAATATCGCATCCTGGTCGCAGACGACATTGCAGACAGTCGCCTTTTGCTGCTCAAAATACTGACAGCAATTGGCTTTTCTGTCCGGGAAGCAGCCAACGGCAAAGAAGCAGTGCAGTGCTGGCAAGATTGGCAGCCGCATTTAATTTTGATGGATATGCAGATGCCGGTGATGGACGGCTGTGAGGCGACTCGGCAAATTAGAGCCGAGGAGCGGCAAAGGGGGGAATTGCAGCTCGCGGCGGGAGCCCTCGGGGATTCGGAATCGTCCGGGATGCCGGCTGACGCCAAAACTATAATTTTTGCCTTGACTGCTAGCGCTTTCGATGAACAGCGACAAATGATTTTATCAGCGGGGTGCGATGATTTTCTTAGCAAGCCTTTCCAGGCTGAAGTTTTATTAGAAAAAATCAGCGAATATCTCGGCGTTCAATATGAATGGGAGCAAGAGAGCGCAGCGGCTGAACAAAACAAAGCACAAGCCGAAAAACTGACAGATTCTGATTTAATGAACCTGCTGTCTGAGATGCCGCCCGAGTGGGTAGCGCAAGTCGGCGATGCCGCTTCTGAAGGCAGTGACGATAGGGTTTTGGAGTTGCTCGAACAAATTCCAGCCGAGAAGGCTGCTCTCGCCAGCGCTCTCAGGGATTTAGCCGAGAATTTTCAGTTTGGTGAAATCATGCAATTGACTGGTGCGGAATGAACGCTCCCTATTTTGGATTTTGGATTTTGAATTTTGGATTTTTCAATGGCCAGCCTTTTTATCTATATAAAAAAAATATTATCTATCTCAACTTGGAATGAGACTCGACTGGAGGTTAGCCTAAAAGATAGCTTTATCTTTATAGCAGGTTGGGTTGAATATCCGCAAGATATCTGAGGGGGGCCATTGGGCATTGGGCATTGGGCATTTGGCATTGGGCATTGCCAATTACAAGGGGCCGGCCTGCGCGGTCGCGGTCAATCAACTGGACATGATATTAAGCTGTGATTGGGCCGGGGTGATTTTTTTTTATAAACCTTTAGAATAAAAAATTGCTGACGCTCTACTTGCAGCCGCCCCCAGTGGTAAGATTTAAGGAGACTTGATGAAAAACTATGGATAAAACTTTTCAGGGGCTAGTCCAAACTAAAATCCTCATCGTTGATGATATGCCAGATAATTTGCGCGTTTTGTCCGGCGTGCTGGCCGAGCGGGGGTATAGCGTCCACAAAGCTTTGAATGGCGAACTCGCTCTCAAGACTTGTGAAAAAGCGATCCCCGATCTAATTCTCCTCGATATTCTGATGCCTGGGCTGGATGGCTATGAAGTTTGCCAGCGCCTGAAAGCTGACGAAACTACTCGCAACATTCCAGTAATTTTTCTTAGCGCTCTTAACGATCCGTTTGACAAAGTAAAAGCTTTTAGCTGCGGCGGTGCGGACTATATCACCAAGCCATTTCAGGCTGAGGAAGTTCTGGCACGCATCGCGCATCAACTCACCATCCAACAGCAGCAGCGCCTGCTTGCCGAGCAAAACGCAGACTTGCAAAAATTGAACGCAGAACTGAGGCGCTCTAACACTGAATTAGAACAATTCGCTTCTGTGGCGGCTCACGACCTGCGTGTGCCGCTAACCGTTATGATTGCTAGCGCAAGGCTATTAGCGGCCTACTCTGAGAGCAGTCTCGATACAAGGGCCAAAAGCTGCCTGGAACGCATTATAGCTGCCGGTGCGAGGATGAACCGGCTAATCGATGACTTGCTATCCTATTCTAGAGTAGGAACGCGCACTCCAGAGTTTGAACCGGCTGACTGCCTCACAGTCTTAACAGAAGCCCTAGCTAACTTGCAGGAAGAAATTGCTGCTAGCGGCGCTAGCATTACCTGTTCTGAGCTGCCAACTGTTCTGGCTAATAAGGCGCAATTAGTGCAGCTTTTCCAAAACCTGATTAGCAATGCCATAAAGTTTCGGCGTCCTGAAATTCCCCCCGTTATAAAAATTTCGGCAGAAGCTCTAAACCTTAGCGAATGGACGATTGGCGTTCACGACAGTGGCATTGGCATAGAACCCCAGAACTTCGAGCGCATCTTTCTCATTTTCGAGCGCCTGCACTCCCAGAGAGAGTACCCCGGCACCGGCATCGGTTTGGCAATTTGCAAAAAGATTGTGGAACAGCACGGAGGGCGCATCTGGGTGGAATCTCAGCCCGGAGTTTGCACAACTTTTTACTTCACCCTTCGCTCGCAATGAGTGAGGGTTCCGAACCGCTATCTAAACGCAACCGCCGCGCTCGGAGACGCCAGAAAAGCCGGCGCGTTTTCTCGACGGCTGTGACTTGTGTCACAGATAGTTCGGGTGCGCCGGCGCATACAGCAGGTAAATTCCGGGTTGGAGGGGCGGGTTTATTGCAGCTGTGAGTTGTGTCGCAGATAGTTCGGGTGAACCGGCGCATACAGCCGGTGAACCCCCGGGTTGGGGGGCGGGTTAATTACAGCTGTGATTTGTATCACAGATATTTCGGGTGAACCGGCGCATACTTCAGTCTGAGTGTGGGATTTTCCAGAAAATGTGATACAATCGCTGGCAATTCCGACTTGAGCGGGGGATTGGGGTTTGGGCCCGGTCACGGCGCAGGCAACTCGACTTGCAATTTTAGTGTTGCTGGCTGCAAGCTCCCCTCGACGTTATATGGCACAATCGAAATCAACTGTTCTGTGAGCGCAAAGGGCCACTACGCTGTATGGATCGCAAGCCTGGAGAGATAATAGGGGAACGCTACAAAATCATCAGACCCTTAGGGGGAGGAGGGTTTGGTAAGACTTATCTGGCGGAAGACCAGCAACTGTCCAACCGCCAGTGCGTTGTCAAACAATTGAAGCCCCAGCCCCATATCCTCAAGGTATTGCCTTGGGCGGATTTAAAAGCTCGCTTCGATAAGGAAGCTAATTGCTTGGCAAACTTAGGCGACCATCCTCAGATTCCAGCACTTTTGGATAAATTTGAGGATAATCAAGAGTTCTATCTCGTTCAGCAATTCATTGATGGCGCGGAACTGAGTAAAGAAATCCTCAGGGGTCAGCCTTGGAGTGAGGAGAACGTTATTGCACTGTTGCGGGATGTGCTGGTAATTTTGGTGTTTGTCCACAAGCAGCAGGTGATTCACCGCGATATTAAGCCCGATAATTTAATCAGACGTGAGGTGGATGGGAAACTCGTTCTGATTGACTTTGGGGCGATTAAAGAAATCGGCAGCTTAGCAGTTGATACTGCAGGGCAGGTGATTGCCGGCCAAACATTGGCCATCAATACGCCCGGATACGCGCCCCCTGAACAAAAAGAAGGGAGGCCCAACTGTACCAGTGACCTCTATGCTTTGGGCGTGATTGCAATCCGAGCTTTAACTGGGGCAGTAGCAACGGAATTGCAGAATCCGGAAACAGGGCAGCTGAACTGGCGGGGGTGGCGAGGAGCGCAGGTTAGCCGGAAGTTAGCCGAGATTTTAGATAAGATGGTGCACCCCGATTATAATCAGCGCTACCAATCCGCTACAGAGATTCTTAAGGATCTCCAGAATCTACAGCCTCCTGGTTCGCCCCCAGTCCCGCCACCGCCTCCTTCTAAGCCCCCAGTCCAGCGCTGGCACATCTTCGCTATTCTGGTAATTGCCGGTGCTCTGCTATTCGTCGCTCCCAAGCTGTTATCGTTTTTTCAGGCTAAGGCTCTTTACGATCAAGGTAATGAACTATTTAACAAAGGTCAATACGAAGATGCGATTGTCGTCTTTGACCGAGCGCTCCAAATTAAGTCTAATTATACGGAAGCTAAGGCGAAAAAAGGTATTGCGCTCCTGAGCTTGAAGCAACCAGAACTAGCGCTCAAGGTCTGTCAAGAAGCAATTGACAAGGACGCTCCTGTTCCAGAAGCTTCAGAAGCTTGGAATTGCAAGGGTTTGGGGCTGTATAACCTGAAGAATTACTCTGATGCAATCACATCCTACGACGAGGCAATAAGACTAGATCCTAAATACGAAGCTCCCTGGAATAACAGATGCGAGGCGCGGCTGCTATTGAAAAAATACCAACAAGCGCTCGAAGACTGCAATCAAGCTATTGCTCTCAAACCAGATTACCCGTTTGCCTTGAGCAATAAAGGCTACTCGCTACTTGGTTTGCAGCAGTATCAAGATGCGATAAATGCCTTTAGGGAAGCACTAAAAATAAAACCGGGCTATCCCCGCGCTGAAGCTGGCCTCCGGGAGGCGCAGAAGAAGTTAGACTCTCAAAAGTCGAACTCTCAAAATCCGTGAAACTCTGGTTTCCAGGAGCGGGTGGGTAACAGGTTTGCTAGGAGCCTGGCGAGCGCGAAATTCATCCTCGACAAACTTGGGGGCGTGTCACTTTTGAATCCGGGAGCTTGTAGAGACGCGACATGTCGCGTCTCTACAATTGGCTCGCCCCTAGCAGATCCACGCGGTGGGGGCGAGCCGGGGAATGAGGATTTCAAATTGGCGCAAAAGGCAGCTGTCGGCAGAGCCGACAAGAGAGCGTTCCCAGGCGGAGCCGGGGAACGAGGAAAACGAGGCAAGAAAGCCAGAGTTACCCTCCAAAAATCAACCTGATCAGTCTGCCCACTCCCGCATCGTGCCGGCTCGATCCATCTCCCCGGACAACTTTGCTTTCGCCTTGGTTCAACCGGCTGTTAAGAATGCCGTCCAAAACCTTATTCACCTCTGACAGATCGCCATTTTCATTTGGCTCCAGAGAAAACAGCACATTGCTGCGATTGCAGCCACTGCCTGAGGTTGTCTCGGCACATACTGAGGGCTTGCCGTCTACCTTCCCAGTAGCCAAGTAGACTTCATTCTGACTGTAGGCACTCTCCAATTTGGGAGACACCTGCTGACAGAGCTCCTGGGGATTCTCCGAGGGTGGCAAAACTTCAGCACTCCAGTGCAGAATCGCGCCTTCTTTCGTTTGTCCTCCTTCTGAGACGCTCAAGACTGTGGTCGGTGTGCCGTTGATCGTCTCGCAGCGGACTTTGATCTGGCTTGCAGCGCTGGGTTGGCCAACAAACGCTGCCCACAGCCCCACCCCAGCCGCCACACAAACAGGGGAAAGTAATTTCTGGTTCATATCTTTACCCTTTTACGCTCTAGTCGTATTATACAAGAGTAGCAAAAAGTTCAAGGTGTTTGAGCAATTTTTCCGCAGAAGGACAATCTACTTATGAAAATGGCCAGTTTTCCCTGTTTGCTGGCTCAGATGACTGCCCTGTGCTGTCTGGCATTCCTCCCCGGCAGGGTTGTGGCGCAAATTGTCCCGGATGGGACTTTGCCGGTCAATTCAACTGTCACGCCCTTAGGCAATCTAAGTGAAATCACTGGCGGCACGACTGCCGGCAGCAATCTTTTTCACAGCTTTCAGCAATTTTCCGTACCCACCGGCAGCGCGGCCCACTTTAACAACGCCCCGAACATCCAAAACATCATCACCCGCGTCACCGGCGGCTCAATTTCCAATATTGACGGCTTGTTGGGAGCCAACGGCACCGCCAACCTGTTCCTGCTCAACCCCAATGGGATTATTTTTGGCCCCAATGCGGCGCTGAATATCGGCGGGTCGTTTGTGGCCAGCACCGCCCGTGGCCTGAAATTCGCGGATGGGACAGAATTCAGCGCCACCAATCCCCAAAGTGCACCCCTGCTCACCATCAGCGTGCCGGTGGGCTTGCAATTTCCGGGAATGCCGGGGAGTATCCTCAATCAGTCCCGCGCGGTGAACGGTGAGAGTGTCCCCGTTGGGTTGGCGGTGCAGCCCGGAAGAACCCTGGCACTCGCCGGCGGTGACGTGACTCTGGCGGGTGGCTTGCTGAGTGCGCCAGGAGGGCGGATTGAGCTGGGAAGCGCTGGCGGGAACAGTTTGGTCAGCCTGAACCCAACTGAGCGAGGTTTGGTTTTGGGATATGAGGGAGTGCGGGACTTCGGGAATATCCAGCTGACCCAATCTGGGGTGAGCACCAGCAGCCCCCTCGCCGGTGGCGATATTCAGGTGCGCGGTGCTCGCGTGACGCTCAATGAGGGTTCCTTTATCTCCACTTCTACCTTGGGTGCCGGTGCGGCGGGGAATCTGGAGGTACGCGCCACCGACTCGGTGGAACTCAACGAGGGTTCCTTTATCTCCACTTCTACCTTGGGTGCCGGTGCGGCGGGGAATCTGGCGGTACGCGCCACCGACTCGGTGGAACTGACGGGAACTGGAAGCATTGGGGATTTGTTGCAAAAGATTTTCCAGGGAACTTTGACCGCCTCGGATCTTCGCAACGGGCTGTTTGCTGCCAGTTTCGGTGCCGGTGCGTCGGGCAACTTAACGATTGACACCGGCAAATTGATTGCCCGCAATGGCGCAGTGGCATCCACTTCCAGTTTTGGGGAAGGTCTGGGGGGGAACCTGACCGTAAATGCCACCGAGTCCGCGCAACTGGTTAACGCCGGCTTGCTGACGGGAACCGCTGGCAGTCAAAAAGCGGGAGACTTAACCATTAACACAGGAACCTTGAGGGTCTTAGATGGGGGTGTGGTAGCCACATCTACTTTGGGGACGGGTCAGGGAGGCAATCTTACCGTAAGCGCCCAGTCAGTTGAGCTGGCGGGACTTTCAGCCTCTGAATTTAGCTTGCCGCCGCCTATCTTTTCTAAACCGCAGCAGATTCCCAGTAGTTTGCTGACACTGAGTTTGGCCGCTGGAAACGCCGGCAGCTTAGCAATTACCACCAATCAGTTCACGCTTGAGAATGGCGCGGCAGTCTCCACTTCTACCTTTGGTGCCGGTGCCGGTGGGAATCTCGACATCAGCGCCACCGATTCAGTCAAGCTGGCGGGAACAGGAAAACTGGAGATATTGGAAAAGATTTTTGCCAGTGACCCAGCGAACCGCCTTGACGCCTCAGGTTTGCGCAGCGGCTTGTTTGCCTCCAGTTTCGGAACCGGGAGAGCCGGCAATATAACAATTGCCACAGGCTTGTTGAGTGTCGGAAATGGGGCGGTGGTTTCGGCGTCTACCTTTAAAGAGGGTGTGGGGGGTTCCTTAACAGTCAGCGCTGACGCCGGTGCTGTGGAACTGAGAGGCGGTGGCTTGCTGACGGGAACCGCTGGCAGTCAAAAGGCGGGGGACTTGACGATTAACACAGGAACCTTGAGGGTCTTGGATGGGGGCATTGTTGCCACATCCACCCTCCTGGGGACAGGTCAGGGAGGCAATTTGACGGTGAGTGCCGGCTCGGTGGAGCTGAGCGGACTGTCAAATCCAAACGATTTGTACAACTTGCCACGTATTTTCGGGGACAACTCCCCACGGCAACAGATTCCCAGTGGCTTGCTGACACTGAGTTTCGGTTCGGGAGACGCCGGCAACTTAAAAATTGACACCGCTCAGTTCAAGCTAGAAAATGGGGCTGCCATTTCCACCTCCACCTTTTTGGGCGCGGGGAAGGGGGGAGACATTACCATACAAGCCTCCCAATCTGCAGAACTGACCGGAACTGGAAAACTGGCCATCTTGGAAGAGATTTTTGCGCTTCCTGATTCTACTATTGACCCATCAGACCTGCGAAGTGGTCTGTTTGCCTCAAGTTTCAGCTCCGGGAGAGCCGGCGACATAACTATTAAAACCGGCAGGTTAACTGTCCAGAATGGGGCGGTGGTTTCGGCGTCTACCTTTAAAGAGGGTGTGGGGGGTTCCTTAACAGTCAGCGCTGACGCCGGTGCTGTGGAACTGAGAGGCGGTGGCTTGCTGACGGGAACCGCTGGCAGTCAAAAGGCGGGGGACTTGACGATTAACACAGGAACCTTGAGGGTCTTGGATGGGGGCATTGTTGCCACATCCACCCTCCTGGGTTCCGGTCAGGGAGGCAATTTGACGGTGAGTGCTGGCTCGGTGGAGCTGAGCGGACTGTCAAATCCAAACGATTTGTACAACTTGCCGCGTATTTTCGGGGACAACTCCCCACGGCAACAGATTCCCAGTAGCTTGCTGACACTGAGTTTCGGTCCGGGAGACGCCGGCAATTTAAAAATTGACACCGCTCAGTTCAAGCTAGAAAATGGGGCTGCCGTTTCCACTTCGACCTTTGGCGCGGGGAGGGGGGGAAATCTTACCCTCAGCGCCACCGATTCCGTTGAGCTAGCGGGAACTGGCACATTTGAGCAGAGCATAGCCGTAATTTTGGCGGGCCAATTTGACGCCTCCAACCTGCGCAATGGACTGTTTACCTCCAGCTTCTGTGCCGGTGCGGCGGGCGACTTAACCATTGACACCGGCAAATTCATTGCCCGCAATGGAGCGCTGGCGTCCGCTTCTACGTTTGTAGCGGGTTCTGGGGGCAATTTGACGCTGACGACTCCTCGTACCGGCTCAGTAGAACTGACTGACGCAGGCTTGCTGACGGGAACAGTTGGGCAAGCGGGAAATGCCGGTGAGTTAAAGATTACCACAGGACAGCTGACACTCTTGAATGGAGCGGGGGTGGCAACAGCAACTTTGGGAGTCAGTCCGGGGGGCAAATTGACTGTGAGTGCCGATTCGGTGGAGCTGCGCGGAACTTCAGCTGACGGACAGGTTCCGAGCGGTTTGTTTACTTTGACATTCTCTCCCCAACGAGCCGGTGACTTGGAAATTCAGACGGAGCGGCTGACTGTTGCCAATGGCGCAAATGTAGCAGCTTCTACTTTTAGCAGCGGAGATGGGGGGAATATTGAAATACGCGCCTCCGAGTCCGTAAAACTGATTGACCCAGCTGCAGAGAACAGTCAGTTTCCCACTGGTTTGCGCTCGGACGCACTGGATCAGTTGCGTCCGTTTAACCTAACTTTAATTCCCGCTTCCGGGACTGGAAAGCCGGGAAACTTGACAGTTGAGACGGGAAGGTTGCTTCTCCGGGATGGAGCGCAGATTGCGGTCAGCGCCGGCCAAACTGACAATGGCGGTAACATCACCATTAACGCGGATACCTTGGTCGCCTTCCCGAGAGAAAATAGCGACATCAGCGCTGATGCAACCACCGGCAGTGGCGGTAAAGTCAATATCACCGCTCAAGGCATCTTTGGGGCAGAATTCCGCAACCAACCGACTGAAAGCAGTGACATCACCGCCAGTTCCCAACAGGGAGCACAAGGTATTGTAGAATTCAACCGGCCAGCAACTGACCCCAGCCAATCAGTAGCCAATTTACCAGAAAATCCCATCGATCCAGCAGAGCAAGTTTCGCCGGTTTGCTCAGCAACAGGGGAACCTGTCACAGGAGAATTTATCATTACCGGACGCGGTGGACTACCACCGGCACCCGGAGATCCGCCCAGCAGCGATACGGTTCGGGTTGGGTTAGTCGCCCCCGCGCCGCCCAGTTCCAGTCGCGCCGGTGGGACAAAGGTAACGCCGGCGCGGCGTTCAGTTTCCCTCCCGCCACCCGCCACAGGGATAGCTTTCGACGACAAAGGCCAACTCATCCTCACTGCCGGTGCGCCAAACGGCACCCCCCACACCCCCTGGCTCCCTACAGCGAACTGTCATGCTCGTTAAATATATATCAGCGGTCATCTATCAGCGATTTTCGATTTTCCACCGGCACCCCCGCACTGGGGCGAGTGCCAAAGCGCCCCCAGATTGGAAATCTGGGGCTATACAGACAAAGCCCGCCTGCGCCTCTTGGTTTAAAATACCTATCTCGCAGCTAGATAATAGCCATCTTTCTGGCGAGGGCGTTTGTTTCAGCCCCGATACTCGACAAACCGAGCTCAGAGCTCGAACGATGGACCTCGGAGCTCGACAAACCGAGCTCGGAGCTCGAACGATGGACCTCGGAGCTCGACAAACCGAGCTCAGAGCTCGAACGATGGACTTCGGAGCTCGAACGATGGAGCTCGGAGCTCGACAAACCGAGCTCAGAGCTCGAACGATGGACCTCAGAGCTCGAACGATGGAGTTCGGAGCTCGAACGATGGAGCTCGGAGCTCGAACGATGGAGCTCGGAGCTCGAACCACCGATGGGATGAACCCCACGTTCTTCATCCCACAAATGCGCGACGCCCTAATTTTGGCCACATTGCTCACCGGCACAACCGCTTGTCCAGTTGCGGCGCAAACCATCAATCCCAATCAGATTCCCAATCCAATTCCCCCAACTCCTCCCCAGCAGGAAGCGCCTCCCCCGCTACCTCCCCAGCAAAACCCCCTCCCGCAACCACCAGACGCGCCAACACCTGCCTCTGAACCGCTGAATTTTCCTGGAACCTTCACCGTTGAGGGTTTCGAGTTTGCCGGCAATACGAAATTCGACTCAGATACCTTAGCCGGTGTCATCAAAGAATTTCGCGGCAAAGAGATCACCTTTGCCCAACTGCAGCAAGCCGCTTCTAAAATTACCGAATATTACACCAGCCAGGGATATATCACCTCTGGCGCTTACATTCCGGCTCAAACGCCTCAACAAACAGGAGTTTTTCTAATTCAGGTAGTGGAAGGTGAGTTGGAAGACATCAAAATTACCGGCACTGATCGCCTGAAACCTGAATACGTTCGCAGCCGCATCGCTCTAGCAACGGCAAAACCTTTGAATGTGGATAAGTTGCGAGAAGCGCTGCAATTATTGCAACTCGATCCTTTAATTGAAAACCTGTCAGCAGAACTGTCTGCCGGCACCCAACCGGGGATGAATTTGCTGGTAGTGAGAGTCAAAGAGGCGCAGTCTTTCAGCACCGGCTTTTTGGCGGATAATGGGCGCTCGCCGAGTGCCGGCAGCTTCCGACGCCAAGTGGGGGTAGCGGAAGGGAATTTGCTCGGATTTGGGGATAAGATTAGCTTAACTTACAGCAATACGACGGGAAGCAACGCTATAGATGCCGGTTACACCTTGCCGGTGAATTCCCGCAACGGCACCGTAACTTTCAGTTACAGCAACACTGGGAGCAACATTACCGAACCGCCTTTCGACGAACTGGATATTGAGGCGAATTCGCGCAACTACGAACTGACGTACCGGCAGCCGGTGATTAGAAATGCCACCCCCGAATTCACGCAAGAATTCGCCCTCGGTTTAACGGCGTCGCGGCGGGAGAGCGACACATCCCTGCAGGGGGAGGATTTTCCCATATCCCCCGGCGCAGACGATCGGGGGAGAACCCGCATTTCCGCCCTGCGTTTTTTTCAGGAATGGGTGCGGCGCGGGCGTCAAGACGTTTTGGCGGCGCGTTCGCAGTTCAGTCTCGGAGTGGGTGCGTTTGACGCTACTATTAATAATAGCGCTCCCGACAGCCGGTTTTTCGCATGGCGGGGGCAAGTGCAGTGGTTTCACCAGCTGGATTCTGACAGCAACCTGTTGCTAAGTGGCGGCGTGCAACTGGCAGACAGGGCTCTCGTACCGCTGGAGCAATTTGGTTTGGGCGGTTTGGGAACTGTGCGGGGATACCGGCAGGATGCCCTGCTCACCGATAACGGGGCATTTGCCTCTGTAGAACTGCGGGTGCCGGTGTACAGGGGGGAGTCTGGAGTTTTGCAGCTGACGCCCTTTGTCGATGCCGGCACTGTTTGGAACAGCGGCGGAAAAGACAGCCCGAATCCCAATACACTGGTGGGTGCCGGTGTCGGGTTGCGGTGGCAGTCAGGCAATCGCTTTTCTGCTAGACTTGATTATAGCATACCTTTAGTTAATGTGGAGTCCGAGAAAAGAACATGGCAAGAAAATGGGCTGTATTTTTCCGTAGAGTACAATCCCTAATCCTTGGGGGATTGCGCACCATGCGGCTGTTCCTCTTAGCCTTTATGGGACTGATTTTAAGTATAAACGTTCGGGCGTTGCCGGCGGAGCGAATTCAAAACCCCTCTCCCGCTAGCCCCGTCTCTCACCTCCCCTTTTTAAGGGAGGGCAGGGGGGAGAGCGAGATGGCATTGGGCGCAAAAGCTCTCTCGCAAAATCCCACCGGCACCCAGCTAGTACAGCAAGGCACCTCCCTCTACGAAGCCGGAAAATTCCAGGAAGCCGCAACCGTTTGGCAGCAGGCTGCCTCAGCTTTTCAAAAGCAGGGAGATACTTTAAACCAAGCAATGGCGTTAAGCAATCTCTCCCTAACGTACCAGCAAGTAGGAGAGTGGCAGAAAGCTACGCAAAGTATAGAAGAAAGTCTGAAGCTGCTGCCGGCAAGTCAGGGCGCTTCTGCCGAGGAATTGAGAGTCATCGCCCAAACCCGCGACATCGAAGGGAATCTGCAATTGGCAGTGGGACAGGCAGAAAAAGCTTTGGCAACCTGGCAGCAAACTGCCAGCATCTATGATAAACTGGGTTGGGAGGAGGGGAAAAATCAGAGCTGGCTCAACCAAGCCCGCGCTTTGCAAGATTTAGGGCTTTATCCGAGAGCCGGTGAGACATTACTGCAAATTTTCGGGAGCGACTTTACCCGGGTGAGCAAACTCTCAAAAGAAGAGGCCAATTCCTGGCTCCAGGAATTCTCAGATTCCCCCTCTCCCATCAAAGCTGTTGCATTGCGCAGCTTAGGCGATATTCTCCGACAGTTGGGAAATTTAGACCTGTCCCAGACAGTGCTGGAACGGAGTTTATCGTGGGCTGAGACTCCCCAAGATAAAATTGCTGTCAAGTTGAGTTTGGGCAACACTGAAAGAGCACTAGCCGGCAGAGAGCGAGACAGGCTGGATGAGATCGACGTTTCATACATTGCAGGACTCTACAATCAGGCTTTTAAACAGGCTTTTCAAGCCTATGAAGAGGTTGCCGGTGAATCGCCCGCACCACTGACCAGGATTCAGGCGCGGCTCGCTGATCTCAACTTGTTGCTGGAAATTAAGAAGTGGGGGGAAAAGCAGCGTGATAAATTCACGCAAGATGCGCGAGAAGACTGGGCGAAGATTGAATCCGCTCTTATCGATAATGCAAAGGCTTTACTGCCAGATATCCAGTCTGATTTTGCTGGTTTGTCCTCCAGTCGAGCTGCGGTATATGCCCGTATTGACTTCGCTCGAAGTCTGCAAAACCTCCCCGACGTAGGACAGGCGTCCCGCCTCTCCCAAAACCTCCCCGACGTGGTGTGCACAGGCGAGACGCCTGTGCCTACGCCTGAATGCCGCTTGTTTCCCAACGCCGGACAGGCGTTCCCTCCGACCCAAAACCTCCCCGACGCCGGACAGACTCTGAACAGAGCTGTCGAGATGGCAAAAAATCTGGGAGACAAGCGAGCGGAAGCTTACGCCCTCGGCTATCTTGGCGAATGGTACGAGAAACAAGGAATGATTTCGTCAGCTAAAAACAACACTGAGTCAGCTAAAAACAACACTGAGCCAGCTAAAAACCTGACTCAGAAAGCTTTAGAGCTCTTGCTAAAGGACAACAGCAGGGATAACCGGGAGATTGCCTACCGCTGGCAATGGCAGTTAGGGCGCATTCTCAAGACGGAGGGAGATAGTAAAGGTGCGCTCGCCGCTTACGCAGAAGCGTTCAACACCCTGCAATCTCTCCGCCAAGATTTAGCCGGGATCAATCGAGACGCGCAGTTTTCCTTTCAGGAAGAAGTCGAGCCGGTGTATCGGGATTTAGTCGGCTTGCTGTTGCAATCTGAACTTAGTCCAGAGGATCTGAAACCGCTGGTGTTGCTGCTGAATAGCAGCAGGAATCAGGAGAGTGAGCCGATTTCTGAAACTTCCCCAAACCCCGGCGAACTAGCGCAAAGAGTGTTTGAAGCTTTGCAGGTAGCGGAACTGGACAACTACTTTCGCGATCCCTGTGCGGAAGTCGTGCCGGTGCGGATTGGCGATTTCCTTAATAAGGAAGCCCGCAACTCAGCAGTCATCTACCCGATAATTTTGGGCAACAGATTAGAAATCCTCCTGCAATTGCCCGATAAACGCCTGCTTCACCACACAGCTGAACTTCCTCAGGACTATCGTGAGGTTTTAGATACCCTGTACAGAACCCTGTCCCAAGAAGCCAAAGCCATCGTTATTACTAAATACACCTCAGAGGAGAGAGCAGAAAAATTCGCAAACAATACACAGAAGCTTTTGCCCATTTTACAGCAGGTGCATAGTTGGTTAATACAACCTATCGAGAAATACTTGGCATCTGTCTCTGGGGTTAACACGCTGGTATTCGTGCTAGATGGGCCATTCCAGAATATCCCCATAGCTGCCCTCCACGACGGCGAAAAGTATCTGGTAGAGAAGTACAGCGTCGCCTTAACTCCGGGTTTGCAACTGCTAGACCCCAAACCTTTACCACGGGAAGATTTAAAAGTCTTAGCAGCAGGGCTGAGCAAAGAAAACGAAGACGGCAAAGATCCATTGCCAGGTGTGGGAGAGGAACTGAATACAATTGAGCGGGATTTGGGGCGCGAGAAAGTCATCAAACTCCTCAATGAGGATTTTACCCAAAAAAAATTAGAAAACCTGGTCAAATCGGGTTCTTTCCCTGTAGTTCACATAGCGAGTCACGGTCAATTCAGTTCTAACCCCGAGAAGACGATTATTGACGCCTGGGAACCGAAGAAAATCGGCTTCAACGAGTTTAATAAATTACTCAAGACTGGAGATAAAGCCATCGAATTACTCGTTCTCAGTGCTTGCGAAACAGCGAAAGGAGACCGGCGGGCTGTTTTAGGTTTAGCTGGAGTAGCCGTGCGGGCGGGAGCACGCAGCACCCTCGCCACCCTTTGGCAAGTCGAAGATAAATCCGCCAAGGATCTCATGGTGAAATTCTACCAAGAATTAGCCCGCGATAAAGTTACCAAAGCAGAAGCCCTCAATCGCGCCCAACTGACTCTTTTGCAGGATAATAACTACAATCATCCAGTTTACTGGGCACCTTACGTTTTAGTAGGAAACTGGCTGTAGCAGTAGGGTGCGTTCCGCCAGGAACGCACCTTATATAGCACTAGCCACATTGGGAACGGACATCAATGCCCTAGGGATAAAAGGCGTAGGACAGGCGTCTCGCCTGTCCCTGTCCCTACTAGCAAGTGAGATGCCCTGTCCTAAACTGACTGCGTACTGCTATATAATGTCCGGTGGAACCAATATCTCTGAACTGGGGATTGGGCATTGCACATTGGGCATTGGGTATTGGACACACTGCATACTGTCTCCCACAGCTGCCTAATTGCGGTCAGTGGAACCGACATGATATGATAAAGCTGTTACCCTAATAATGCTGCTTCTCCCTTGAAAGCCGGCACCGCCGACAGAGGGGCGTTCCCAGGCTGTAGGGGCGGGTCCCCGTGCCCGCCCAGAAGGGGAAGCGAACCGCTAAAAAATATCCGCCGGGTCAGCCGCGCTCAATTTGCGCACCGCAATCGCCCCCGAAATAGAGCACATCAGCACAGTCAATATTAGCACCATCACAGCCCGACCGGCAGTCATAACAATTGGTAAGCTAGTGGCATTTCTCGTCAAATGATACAAGCCAAACGATAAACCCATTCCCGGAAGATAACCCAACATCGCCAAAACCAAAGCCTCTTGGAAAACCACAACCAAAAAGTAAGTGTCCGTATATCCCATTGCTTTCAGGGTGGCGTACTCAGCCAAGTGGTCGGTCACATCCGTGTAAAGGATTTGATACACAATCACAATCCCGACAATAAAGCCCATCGCCGTGCCCAAGCTGAAAATAAACCCAATTGCCGTGCTGTTCTGCCAGTAACTTCTCTCCCAGTTCAAAAATTCCTCTTTCGAGAAAATCTTGACATCCCCCGGCAATAAATATCTCATCCTTTGCACCATTTCTTTCACATCAACTCCCGGCTTTAACTTAACAAGACCCACATCAATTAGCCCCTTATTGCTGCGATTAAAAATCCTCAAAAAATTTAAATCGCTCGTGATAATATTGCCGTCCGCACCGAACGACGCCCCCAAAGTAAACAGCCCTTTCACCTTAACGCGGCGTCCTCCCACCTCCGTCGTGACAGTTTCCCCCTGATTAAACTTTTCCGGTATTGGCCCAAATTCAGCCCGAGAAGCGTCATCAAACAGAACCACATCTGAAAGTTTAATTTTATCGATATTCTCCACCACCGCCGGCAAATCGAACACCGGGTCAGACGGTTTAAATCCAACCACGAGAATGCCGCGACTAGTGGCTTTCTTGCATTTTTTATCCTGGTTTTCAGGGAGAAGCTTTTTATTTTTTACCCGGCACTCCTTTTCTTGTTCTTTAGCGTAAGGATTCTTCCACAAAGCAAAATTCAAATAAACAGGACTGACCGATTCCACCCCCTCAAAGCTCAGCGCTTGATACAAGCGCCGGTGGGGAAAACTTTTCATCGCAATCAAAGCCGTAGACTGCGGGCTTATCAAAAAAACGTCACCCTGCAACTCGCTGTGCAAGCGCACAGAACTCTCAAAAAGCGCATCCCGGAAACCCAGCTGCATGAACATCAAAATATCCGCAAAACCAATCCCCGCCAGCGCCACAAGCAAGCGCATCTTTTCGCGAGTGAGTTGCAACCAAGCCAAAGGTGTTTTCATAATCCATCCTTAATTAGGGGTTAGTCATAAGTAGGGTGCGTTCCGCCAGGAACGCACCGGCAGCCTCTCATTTGGTCAAATATACCCTGGCGATTGCAGACGCCCTTGGCAGCTTCAATCGCCAGGTTTTCTTTGCCAAAACGGGATGTTCTACTTCTTCGCTCCCGCATCGACCTTCGGGGATGCTCCCGAACGCACCCCACCCTCTCCCAGCATAATTTTAACTTCCACCTGTAAATTAGTTAACCCCTTAACGCGCTTGCTATCTTCCTGATCGAGGCGGATTTTCACCTCAACCACCCGCGCATCCACATCCGCAGCCGGATCGGTATCCAAAACATCCTTTTTGCTAATTTGCAAACCCACCTCAGCCACCGTTCCCTTCAACTCTCCAGCAAACGCATCATTGGTAATCATCGCCCGCTGACCGGCACGCACCTTACTAATATCACTTTCATACACCTCCGCCACAACAAACATCTGCTCAGTTTGTCCCAGCTCGACAATCCCATCATTGCCCACAACCTCACCCGGTCGGGCGTGAATTTTCAAAATTTGCCCATTTACCGGCGCTTTCACATCCGCCAGCTCCAAATCCGCCCGAGCCCTCTCCACAGCCGCCAGCGCAGTTTCAACTTCAGCCCGAGCCGCTTGCACGTCCACCGGCCTAACTTCAGCAATTCTATCCAAATTCGCCTCAGCTTCCTCAATTTGCTTTTGCAGGGTAGCCACCGTCTCATCCCGAGTCGCTGTAGCCTCATTAATTTGCTCACTCAGAGTCTTCACCGTCTTTCTTAAAGTCGCTTCCTCCTCCTCAATCTGCTTTTCACCAGTAGCCACAATCTTATTGAGATTCGCTTCCTCCTCGCGCAGCTGCTTTTCGCCCGTAGCCACAATCTTGTTGAGATTCGCTCGCTCCTCATTCAGCTGCTCTTGACCCGTAGCCACAATCTTGTTAAGATTAGCAATCCCCTCATTCAGCTGCTCCGCAACCGTTTCCTGCGTCAGGCGCTTGCTGTCAAACTGCGAAACAGAAATCGCACCGGCTTTATAGAGCTGCTCGTAGCGCTCAAACTCCGCTCGGGCATTTTTCACCTCCGCCTCAAGTCTGGCAACCGTTGCCTTTTGGGCAGCAATTTCCCCTTGCAGCTGAGCCTTCAAGCGCTCAATTGCTGCCTCTTGAGCAATTTTTTCCTCTTGCAGCTGAGCGGTCAGTCGAGCAATCCTCGCCTTTTGAGCCGTCCTGTCCCCTTGCAGCTGAGCGATAACTCTAGCCACAGTAGCCTCTTGAGCCTGCTTTTCCCCTTGCAGCTCCGCCATAATTCTGGCAATCGTAGCCTCTTGAGTTTGCTTTTGCCCTTGCAGCTGAGCTTGCAAGCGAGAAATAGTAGCCTTCTGAGCGGCAATTTCCCCTGCTTTCGCACCGGCTTCCACCTGTGCCAGACGCGCTCTCGCCACGTTCACCTGTTTTTCAGCTTGTTGCAAAGAAGCCGAGCGCTGCTCCTGACTGTCGAGAACCGCAACCACTTGCCCAGCGCGAACCGCAGCCCCCTCTTTCACGAGCACCGCCTTAACCCGAGATCCTTCCTGAGAGTTAGGAGCGGACAGCTTAATTACTTCTCCCTGGGGTTCCAGCCGGCCCAAAGCGCTCACCGCCGGCGGCGGAGCAGGTGCAGGAGCCGGCGGCTGCTTTGGAGCACTCATCTGAGAGACTTGGTAGTAAGCCACGCCAGTAACAGCAATTCCCGCCGCACCGACCAACCCAATCAGCCACCAACCCCCAGGTTTTAAGAACCGTTTATCCTTCAACCGGGACTCCCGCTCCATCAGACATTAGCCCAATTATACCTGGACATTTCTAACTTGAAAATAGGGGCGCAGGGCATGGGGCATCTCCCAAAATGGGAGAGGGCAAAAAATCCAGTCTTTTTCTTACTCCCCCTCCCCGCCTGCGGGGAGGGGGTTGGGGGGTGGGGTTGCTCCGGTAATTTGGCAACGCCCATAACTAATCAGCGCCATCAAACAGCACCGTCGTCATGTAATGCTCCGCCCATTCCGGGCCAAAAGCTTTTTCCAGAACGCGGCGAGTCTTGTCGTTCTTCTGCTGCTTCGTGCAGTAGTAGCGCTGACCGGCTATTACCTGAGTTGCTTCCTCCCCAGAAACCGGCTGACTTTTAAGCGCCTGCAGGCAGTGAATTTCCAGATACGACTCCACCCGAGATAAAAACAGAGAGTCTTCCTCGCTGCTGTTCGGTCGAACAAACAGGCAAAAATCCGAAAAAATATCCGCCCACTCCGGGAGCGGGCGGGGCTGCGAAAAATTGACCTCAGCCAGCGCCGCCAGCTCCTGCTGATACCCCACCGGCAAACACTTGTCAGCGCTCACCGGCGACAAATCCACAATCGCCGCACTCATTTGTCCCTTACCCGCCACCAAATCCGTACCGAACACCGGCAGGGGGTAGGTGGCCCGGGGAAACATCACGCAGTGCAAGATATCCAGCGTCGCCCCCACCCGCGCCAGTTCCAAGTGCAGCTTGCGAAACTGGGGAGTCTGGTAGCAGCGATTTTCAATCGTCAGCCTTTCTCCCTCCAGACGTCCCTCCACATACCCCAACTCAGGCGGCATCGGGTAAGGTGCCAAATCCAAATATTGTTCCCAGATTGCCTCAATCCGATTCGCTAACTGGCGGATCAGCGGATGCTGTTGCTCACGCAAGGAGGAAATTGACGTTAATGACACGTTTGGAAGCCGTCCTGAATCACGCTATGCGACAACATCTATCTTACTCGAAGCAGGTCTCCCCAAAGCGCAACCGAATTAGAGATTCCCGGCACAAAAAGCGCGGCGCACCCTCGCATCCCCTCATTCCCCTCATTCCCCTCGTTCCTTTGCTCCGCCCCGGAACGCGGCTTTGGTGGGCTGCTGACTTCAAAATGTTTGTAGTTGGGCTTTAGCCCTACCGGCTCGCCCGCGGTGGGCCAAGTTTTCTTATGTGGCGGTGTGCGCAGTTCCGAAGCGACTGCCTCCTTTCTCCCACAAACAGATAAAAAGCGTAACAGCTGACAGCACTTTAGCTGATTGCCGGCTAATTCCCTATCACAAAAAAACAGAATTGTCAATAAAACAAGTTAACAAACCCGGTTTCTTCAAGAAACCGGGTTTGTGGCATCTGGGCGCTCGGAAGCAAAAAGAAGCTAGCCCGCCCCAACGCACGCAGAGAAATTCAGAATTGCCGCACTCACTGACGGCGCACCTGTGGCTTCCCTCCCTGAGTGCCGGTGGAACGCTCTCGCTTACGCCTCCTCAAGTGACGCCGCTGCGATAGCAGCAGCCGTCTTCTCCCGGTCGAGCTTGAACACCAGCACCCCTAGCGGCGGCAAACACAAGTCTATCGAGTAAGGTTTGTTGTGGAACCACCACTCCTCGGCCCACTTGCCGCCCAGATTCCCCATATTGCTGCCGCCGTACTTGCCGGCGTCGCTGTTAAACACCTCAGTGTAGAATCCGAATTCCGGAACCCCGATGCGGTAGTGGCTGTGCGGCTGGGGCGTGAAATTGCAGACGACGATCAGGTAATTATCCGGATCTTTGTCGCGGCGCATGAACGAAACCACACTGTGCCGGCTGTCGCTGCAGTCAATCCAGTCAAACCCGTCGTAACCGGCATCCTGGGTGTAGAGTGCCGGTTCGCTGCGATAGACCTCGTTCAAGTCTTTGAAGAACTGCAGCATATTTTTGTGTTCGTCATACTGGTGCAGGTGCCACTCCAAGTCTGCCCAGGCATTCCACTCGCTCCACTGGGCAAATTCCATCCCCATGAAGATAGTCTTCTTGCCCGGGTGGGTGAACATAAAAGTGGACAGGGCGCGGAGATTGGCAAACTTCTGCCAGCGGTCCCCCGGCATCTTGCCAATCATCGGGCTCTTGCCGTGCACCACCTCATCGTGAGACAGAGCCAGCATGAAGTTTTCGCTGGGGTGATACCACATGGCGAACGTCACGTTGTTCTGGTGGAACTGGCGGAACCAGGGGTCGAGGTGGAAATAGTCCAGGATGTCGTGCATCCAGCCCATGTCCCACTTGAAGTTAAAGCCCAACCCGCCCACATAGGTAGGCCAAGTCACCATCGGCCAAGAGGTAGACTCTTCCGCAATCGTGAGAATGCCGGGGAAGTAGCTGAACAGAACGTGATTCGTCTGGCGCAGGAAGTCAGCCCCCTCGATGTTTTCGCAGCCGCCGTACTGGTTGGCAACCCACTCCCCATCCGGGCGGCAGTAGTTGAGGTAGATGATGCTGGCCACAGCGTCCACCCGCACGCCGTCGATGTGGTACTTGTCGAACCAGAACAGGGCGTTGGCGACCAGGAAGTTGCGGACTTCGTTGCGACCGTAGTTGAATACCAGAGTGCCCCAGCCTTTGTGTTCGCCCTTGCGGGGATCGGCGTGCTCGTACAGGTGGGTGCCGTCGAAGAAGGCCAAGCCGTGGCCGTCTTTGGGGAAGTGGCCGGGAACCCAGTCCACGATCACCCCAATGTCGTTGGCGTGGCACTGGTCAACGAAATACATGAAGTCTTGGGGGCTGCCGAAGCGGGACGTGGGGGCGTAGAAGCCGGTGACTTGATAGCCCCAGGAACCGTCAAACGGGTGTTCTGCGATTGGCAGCAGTTCGATGTGGGTGAAGCCCAGGTCTTTGACGTAGGGAATCAGCTTGGCGGCGAGCTCCCGGTAGGTGAGGAAGCGGGCACCGGGTCGCAGTTCTGAGGCGATCACCACCGGCTCCTCTGTTCCGTCAGGCAGGAAGGCCGGTTCAGCGGAGGAGGCGTGCAGCCAGGAGCCCAAATGGCATTCGTACACGGAAATCGGCTGCTTGAGGCTGTCGGTGTGACGCCGGCGCTCCATCCACTCGTCATCGTTCCAGGTGTAGGTGCTCAAATCCGTAACGATCGAGGCGGTTTTGGGCCGAACTTCTTGCTGGAAGCCGTAGGGATCGGATTTTTCGTAGATGTGTCCGTCCCAGTTCTTAATTTCGTATTTGTAGCCGTCGCCGGCACCCAGTGCGGGAATAAACAATTCCCAAACGCCGCTGCCCCGTTTGGCCATTTGGTGTTGGCGACCGTCCCAGCTGTTGAAATCCCCAAGAACTGAAACGTTGCGGGCGTTGGGTGCCCAAACGGCAAAGTATACGCCTTTGACGCCATCTACTTCCATCAGGTGAGCGCCCAATTTCTCGTAGATGCGGTGATGGTTGCCTTCCCCGAACAGGTGAAAGTCAAACTCCGTCAGCTTGGGTGAGCGGAAGGCGTAAGGATCGTAGATCACCCGCTCGTGCTCTCCTTCTTTGAGGCGCAGCTGGTAGTTGGCCAGTTCCGGCGTCTCGATGACGCATTCAAAGAAGTGGGGGTGATGCACCGATTGCATCGGGTATTCTTTCCGCTGTTCCGGGAGAACCACCCACACGGCATCGGCGGAAGGCTGGTAAGCTCGCACCACCCAGCTGGTAAGTTTGCCATTCTCCTCTAGGGAATGGGGCCCGAGGACTTCAAACGGGTCGTGATGCTGGTTCCAAACAATGCGGTTAACCTGATCGGGGGCGATGGTCGTCGTGGACATAAACTTACCTAACCTAAAGGGGTTCGCAGGCGTGTTCTTTGCGCTCAATGGCTGCGCCGGCATGTTGTACGCCCTGGCTTTCTGGCCCGGCTTGCGCTTGCGGGACTCGCGCTCTCTGCTGCTTTTGGCCAAGTTTTCCTGACCCTCAGCAGTATCTCATCTCAAGGGGCCGTTTGCCACCGGTCGGGAGCAAATCGGCGACCGGCGGCTACAGCACTACACAAAATTCAACAATAAGCAATGAACTGTTATAAACCGTAGCAAAATCTTTACCAAAGTCCAAAGAATTTGTCTGGACTTCTGCCTGAGGGCGGACTCACGCCGCCGGCGCTCTCATGTTACCTCTGGTCTGAAAAGACTGCCGGTGGGGGCACACTCCCCAGCTGAACACTGTGTGAGCGTGTTTTTGCAGGCCCTCTCCCCTCGGGGGAAGGCCGCCAGCCTGCCGGCATTCAAAATAAGGTTATTTTACCGGGATGGCAGGCCGGTTTAGATCGCCTGCGCTCTTCGCCCCGCTCCAGGCACCGGCACCTTGCGCAAAACCCTTGAGTGCGGCTTGTCGGGGAAGGCTCTCTCCCTCACCCCCCAGTCGCGCTCGCCGTTTCCCGGGAAAGCCAGTGCCACCGCCAACCGGGCTTTCCTCATATTCAGTCCGGTAAATTAATCTGAATAAATATCCGGCGGTGGGGATTAGCAGCGCCCACGGCAAAAAACGCCCCAAAGCCCAAATTTAAGCCTGACTGGCTGCCGGTTGACCTGGGTGCCGGGATGGCAACTTAATGTTTTATTTACATAGTGAGCAACCGGATTTTGAGAGAAAAGCCCTGCGGTCGTCTTGGGGAACTTTACCTCTGCGCCGGCGGCGCAGGAGGCCGGTTTTTTCTCTCCCCCCTGCCGGCACCCCTGAACCCCCTCTTCCCACCCCGTTCGGCTGCAATGGAAGCTCCTCAAGCTGCTGTGCCTATTTTCAAAAGAGGTGGACTGCACGCTCAGTGGTGACAGGGGTATTCAACGAGTCAAACAGATGAAAATTGACGACATCTATCAATTTTTTCGAGACCCCCCTCCCATTTATCTGAACAAGGAACTCACCGTGTGCTACGTCCTTTCCGTCTTGTTGCGGGGAGATTCCTGCGGGACAGAACTGATCCAAAGACTGGAACGGGAATACCCACAATACCTGCTCTCTGACACTTTCCCCCACAGCGCTCTCAAATTCCTGGAAGACCAACAGGCGATCCTGGGTTACTGGAAAAAAGTTGAGGGACGCGGACGCCAAGGGCGCATGTATCTCGTTCACCCGCACTGGCAATCGCAGGCTGAGGATTTAGCCCGTCTTTGGCAGGAGTACATCGCTGGGCGCAACCTCACACCCCAACCCCCACGGAATCAGCGACCTGCCGGTGAGCTGGCGGAGTAGTGGCTGCAGGTGCGAGCGCGGGGTGGGGCCAATTGTCCCCCGCCAAAGCTCCCCAGGGGCCACCGGCTGCCCCTTCAGCTGTCACGCATTTAATTTTCTCTTAAGGCAGAGGGGCTGAGGGTAGAGGGTGATATAATTAGAGGGATTTACGCTTCTTTCCCATCTGGTTAAAAAGCAGATTAAATGCGTCGGGCCCCCTCGCGGTCTGGCATGTCGCCGCGCTTTATTGTAAACTTATGTAAACTACTTGACATCTATTGAGATGAATTCTTCGATTCTCTCATCAACATTCCTGCTGACCCTACTGCTGGCCGCCGGCCTGTTTTTCTTCATTCGGGCTTCCGTCAAAGACAGAACCTCCGAAGAAAAATTCATTTCCGAGCAAGCAGAAGAATCCCTTCTCACCCAGTTGCAGCAGTATTTCTCCGGGCGTGCCTACAGAGTGGCCGCAGTCGATGCCGCCCAAAACCAAGTCACGTTTGAAGGGTATGTGCAGCCCAGCTGGTTTCTGGCCATTTTCCTAACCCTGCTGGCAGCCGCTGGCACCCTTTGTCTGGCGCTGGTTTTAGCCATCCTTTTCCCGCAACTGGCGAGCGTCTTTCTGGGGCTGCTTGTCTTGGCCCCGGCAGCTGGACTGTTTTACTGGCAAAGAGCCGGGCGTCCGGAGAAAGTTTCCCTCAAGGTGGAAACCCTCACCAGTCAGGAGAACCGGCAGCACAGTCTGATTACAGTAAAAGCTCATCGCGATGAACTCGCCGAGCTAAAGCGGGCAATGCCATTGAAGCCCTGGGAATAGCTGGCGCGGACAATAGAGCAGCACAGACGCGACATGTCGCGTCTGTGCGGGCAGTGTCCTCCGAGCCCTCGGGTAATTTGTGCGTCGATTATGTTGAGGGAGCTTTTTAGGCCAGCTACACTGCCGATCTAGACGGGCTCGCTTAATAGCTGGCGATCGGGCTGCAGGCTGGCTACAAGCCGCAGGCATCATGGCTCTCCCCAACGGAGTCCCATTGCTGGGACTGATTGGTGCCTCCTGCCTTGGTTTGCCGGAATTTACCTGAAACTACCAGATTTTCGGTTTGAGCTTATCCTATTTTTCTATCAATGCCAAAGCTTCAATCAATAAGGGATCGAGCCGCACTCAAGCGCTGCTCGCACCGCACCCTAGCTGAGTGCGGGTGAGTGAGCTTGAGCGCCTCGCTCCCGCTTCCCAACAGCGTTGCGTCGCAACGTGCCGGTGCGCGCGATTTCAGCGGGTACTGACTGCAATCGCAGTATTGGCTGTAGTGCTCTCCAGCATTTTCAGGCTGGGGAACAGGAAATGGTTTTCTTCGACATACTGCGCCCCAAACAGACCCTTTTCTGCCCAGAAGTACCGGTCAGTGGTATGTTCGTTCCGTTTGACAAGCAGCAAAGCTGGTGGGAGAATGCCCTCGGCGTGGATAAACTTTCGAGCGGCTGTAACTGGTTTATCTTCGCCACTTTCAATACTATACTGAGGCACATGCTCCAGAATTCGACGCCCTTCTTGGCGACGACGGCTCTTACGCTTACGTCTCCTGGCCAACCTCTTTACCTCCTCTTTCAGCCGACGGGTGTAGTGTTAGTAACAAAAACCGTCGCTAGTATATCGGTTTTGGCACAAAAATTCAACTTGTTTTAATTTTGTGACAGTCAGCCTGGAATGCAGGCGCGACAAGGCTTATAGGGGATATGCCCCCCTCCGTGTTGCGGCAAAGGGGAAAGTTTTAACAAAAATATGAATATCTTAACAAAACTTAAAAAAGAAGGAGCGGCAGGTGTCGGGGGGCAGTCAGACTGGGCGAGAGCTGGGCGCAGGAAACAGGCGTGAAAATCGCTGCCCCTCTCTGGAAGGATGAAACAAGAGGCAGAAAACAGGAAGAATCGAGGAGAAAGGAAGATGGGAACTGGGGACTTGGGGAAGACCGGCCCACTGGAGAGCGGGTCAAGTATTCTTCCCATGCGGTAAGAAACCGGGTTTCTTTGGGCTATAAGGCCGTAGGGCGGCTACCGACACGGAGACTGCACTTGCTCCCGTGCAAAGAAACCCGCTTTCTGGCATCACCCAACCGGCCCACAAGCCCTCACCCACCCAGAAGCCCCACCCAGAGGCCACAAGCGTCCGCCCAAACCCTGACCTGAACGCCCCCTGATGCGTAGCGCTCTCCCCCGGCTCCCCGACCGTCCGGAAAATATCCCCCGATAACCGCGTAAAACAACCCATCGAACGCATGTTGAGCCCTGCCAGTTCAGAATTTGTTGCGCTTTGCCGGTCGCAGGTGGCGCTGTTAACTCAAGCACTGAGAGCTTCCTTGAGCGTGGTGTACTTGACACAAGAACTCCAAGAGGGGGCAGAAGCCAAGTTAATCCCGATTGTGGCTTACCCTGAAACAGCTGCAGTGTGGGACGACACTCACACCCTGGCGCTCGTCCCCTCAACCGAAGTCAGCGCCATCGCCCCCATCCCTCGGTTACTCCAGGCTGCCCCCCCAGCCATGCCGCCGGCCAGGCCAAAGCAAAACTCGCGGACGCCTTCCTTTGGCTCAGACGCCCAGCCAGCGCCAGACCCGGACTGGGATGAAAATTCCTGGCCGCAACAGCCCCAAATCGTCTTGCCGCTGATCCATGAGGGGGTGGTGATGGGATTGCTAGTGACCAGCAGAGAAGACCAACCCTGGAATGAGCGGGAAATTGCTCAAATCGAGCGGATTGCCCACACCCTGACGCTGGCGTATATCTTGGACAAACGCTCTCAGTGGCTAGAGCAAAAATATCGCCAGCAGCAGCAGCTTCAAACTCAGCAACAGGACTTGCTGGATAACCTGCTGCACCAGCTGCGCAATCCCCTCACGGCATTGCGGACATTTGGCAAATTGCTGCTCAGACGCTTGCTGCCCTCAGACGCCAACCGCGATATTGCCAACAGCATGATTCGGGAAAGCGATCGCTTGCAAGAGCTGCTGCTCCAGATGGAGCGGGCCACCGACCCGGACGCCGGCGAGCCCGCACTCCCACCGGCTCCCTTACCGGCAGACCGGCAGCCACCCGCCGGCGGGCCCCTGCCCCTGCTGCCGGCATCCCCCCTGGAATCTCGCTCAGTGGCTGAAGTGCTGCAACCGCTGCTGCTGTCAGCCGCAGCGATTGCCGGCGAGCGCCAGCTAACCCTACTCGCCGACATCCCCCCCAACTTGCCGCCGGTGCTTTGCCATCCCAAAGCGCTGCTGGAAGTGTTGAGCAATCTGACTGACAACGCCTTGAAATATACCCCCGCCGGTGGCCAGATTTACATCCGGGCGGGCGACCGGCAAAAGGCAACAGCAGCAGGCGAGCTTCCCGGAACGGGGGACAACTTTTCTTCCTCGCTTCACCCTGCCGAAATGATGGCCATTGCCATCAGCGACACCGGCCCCGGCATTCCCCCCCAGGATTTGCAGCGTCTCTTCCAGCGGCACTATCGCGGCGTGCAAGCACAAACCGCAATTCCCGGCACCGGCCTGGGTTTGGCCATTGCCAAAGACCTGCTCGAACAAATGCAGGGCGAAATTGAGGTATTTAGCCCAGCCGACGAGAGCCGCTGGCTGCCCACTGACACCCCTGAGAGCCCGGGAACTGGGCCGGGAACCACCTTTGTCGTCTGGCTGCCGGTGGCGCGGTAATGTTAAGCAAGGGCGCGGCACCGGCAGTCCTGGAATCAAAAAACTGCAAACACAAAGAAACCTAGTTTCTTAAAGAAACCAGGTTTATCGCCGCCGGCATGTTATGCTTAATAAGGTCTACCTATTTAATCAGTTACTACCGGCTCAATACCAAATCTGATCGCAAAGTCAGATCCAAATCAGTGTTGGGATTTACAGAAATCAGATCCACTCTGTCGCGACCTTGAAACACTCCGATCAGGGTGAGCACAGTGCCAATACCGGCACCCAGCAAGACTTCTTCGGTAGCGATCGCTCTGTCGCCGGTGATGGCCGCAATCGCAGCTGCCGCCGCCGCACCCAAGGCAGCATTCTTCAATACTTTGCCGGCATTAATCCCCTTGGTAATGGTTTCAGTTTTTGTAATCACCGCCGAATTGGCATTGATTGGCACCCGCGTACCATTCGGCAGCACCAGTTCTCTCGCCACAAACTGGGCACCTTTTTGAGCCCCTTGAACCAATTTCAGTTCCCCAACAATCTCGCTTCCTGCGGGGATAGCCACCGCGCTGCCAACTACAATATTTTCGGCAACAGTTAGGGTTACAGGTACGGGTTTTGGTTCGTTAGGAGCGACTAGAATTTTCTCCGCTTTATCGTACTTAACTGGAATAAAAGTTCCGGCTCTAACAGTGATTCGATTGCCAATCGGGGGCGGTGGGGTAACACCAGCCACAATGTAAGGGGAGGAAAGAGCGGTAGCTTCTCCAGCGCTGACCAAAGCTTGGTAGATAAATGCCGCCACATCCGCTCGGGTGGCGCTTTGATTGGGATTCAGCAATCTGACATTCGGGTAGTTTACTACAATCTGGTTTTCTGTTGCTGCAGCGATGCTATTTCGAGCGTAGTCGGGGATGGAAGAAGCGTCACTGTAAACTTGCAAAACGTTTGCAGTGGAGCCGGCGGGGGTATAGTTTAGCCCGTTCGACAGCGCCACCAAGACTTGCACCCTTGGAATATTCTGGTTGGGGTTGAAGACATTTCCGGGATACCCACTCATGAATCCCTTTTGATAGGCATCCTCAATCGCCGTGTAAGCCCAGTAGTTTGAGGGTACGTCCGCAAACCTAACAGGATTGCGGCTGGCGGGTTTATTGAAGGCATTGCGCACCATTGCGGCAAACTGCGCTCTAGTCACCGGCTCGTTGGGGCGGAAGCTACCATCAGGAAATCCTTTGATAATATCTCGCGCCGCCAGAGCTTCAATAAATCCTTTAGCCCAGTGGTTGGACTGGACATCATAAAAACTTGCTTGGGCAAATGCCGGTGCCGGTGCCACAATCGGTGCGGCTGCACCGGCAATCATTCCCAGGGCTATTAATGTAGCTGTTCCAGACTGCCATCGATTCGCGGTCATTTAACTTGCTCTCCTAGACAATAGACGGTTTTTAGTAGAAGCACAGCCTGTTTGGCTTTGTGACTGCTGATTCAATTGACCCGATGGTGCATAAAATGTTCCAAAAGTCAAACTTTTTTTTAGCTAGCCCAAATCCCGGCATTTTTCTGAGTGGGCAGTTGAAGGATGTTTAAGTTTTTTAACGTTTCAAGACGCACCGCCGCCCGCAGGCTCGGGGTGATGCAAGAAAGTGTGGGATTGCAGTGGCGAGAGTTCCCCAGCCACCGCTGCCGGCTTTATGCGGGACGGAGCTGGTGCCAATTTTGGATTTTAGATTTTGGATTTTGGATTAAAAACCCGGGCGTCAAGGGGTTTTCGACGTCCGGAAAAAATACTGTCTGTCTCAACTTCGTATAAAATTCCGGTGTGGGGGCGGGGCAAGTCCGACATATCTGCTGGTGGCAAAGGATATCTGTAAACCCGCCCCTACAGGATATCCATCACCCCGCCCCTCTTGGCGGGGTTGTCTGCAATATCCGCACGGCAACAAAGATTGTCTGCTTGCCCCGAGCCTACTGGCTGTGAGAGGATATTGATAAAGAAGAAGAGATCGTCACAACAAACCGGGTTTCTTGTGGTGGGGAAGCCGAAAGTAGGGGCGGGTTTACTAACATGCTACACTTCGCACAGACATCTGGGGTGAACCCGCCCCTACAGCTGGCGAAGAAACCCGGTTTCTCACCCCACTCAGGCTTAACAATTACTTTACAAACACCCTGTAAGAGGCAACGCCGGAATGTGGGCGCTGGAAGGGATAAGCGCGGAGGTCGGAAAGGGAGAAAAATCAACATCTTTCATCCTGGTTGACTCTTCCTTCTTCCTTCCAGAAAGAAGGTCAAACCGGACGGAAAACCCACTGCGGTTGGGCCGGGTGCGCCACACTTGGCTGCTGCAACGCTACAAACCCTTTTTCAGGCGTCTGAGCAGCCAGTCAAACCTAGCGCTTGCCAAGGCGGCATTGCCGGTGAGAGCGGATTCCTCCCCGTCCACCTGTACGAGCTCTTCGATGTTTTTGCCGTAGCCCAGCTGGGCGACTGTACCCCGGAGCCGGTGGGAGAGAAACATGGCGACTGCGCGATAAAACCGGCTGGCAAAGCCGGTATCCTGACGCAGTTTTTCAGCCAATTGCGAGCGAGGGAGGGACAGCACCAGGGAGTCTTCTACAGCTGTAACCGTTGCCGAAGGGGGGCGGGAATCGAGGAAGGACATTTCTCCGAGCACGTCGCCGCAGCTTAATAGGGCGATCTGCTGGTCGTTGAGGGCTGCAACAGAAACGGTCAGGGTTCCATCTAGCACGAGGTACAGCCTGTCGATAGGCTGGCCCTCACGGATGAGTGTGGTGCCGGCGGCTATTTCCTCTCTCGCGCCCTTTGCCAGTATCCAGTCGATGTCATCGTCACTCAATTCTCCAAAGATGTATAAAATTTTTCTCATGGCTGACCCCTCACAGAAGGCTGTTTGCCGTTTTTATCGCTTAATTTTTATATTCGCTTATACTGCCCTTGGCTTGCTTGTTTGAACGCTCCGTACCGCCGCCTGCTTTTATTGGTGGGGGGCTGTCCTGATTTCGGGCTGGGCACTGCCACACCGGCTGCCTGACTTGGCCTCCGAAAGCGGGACTGCAGGACGCCCAGTTGCGTCCCCACATAATTATACTGAAAAATATCCGTTTAATTGCTTTTATTACTTTTTACGGTTAGCGGCGCGAAACTGGGGTGTGCTGCCCTTCCGGCTTAGGATTTGCAGGGCGATCTCACCCTCGCACCTACAGATAAATTGTAAGTATTTAAGCGAATTTTATATGATTTTAAGAGTTGCCCGGCCTTGTGCGGACGCGACTGGGGGTTGCGCACACTTGCCCTGAAAAAAAATATCGGGGCACCCACAAGAGGTGCCCCGGCGTCTGTGCCATTGCCGGCTGTCTATCTGGGTTCAATTTTGCGGCGAGTGCGGCGAGTGCCGGCGCTGTGCTCCGACCGATACTTTTTTGCTAACAACCTTTGACAGTCGCTAACAAATACATAAGCTGAGAGATTCTCTCAACCAAGGCGTATCAACCAATGCCCGCAGGAAAATACCGCGAGCACAATGTCCACTCACCCTTGATTTCGGGCTAAAGTGGCGCTTTTCAGAGCAGCCACCTGCCTTTGGTTCTCAGGTTCAGGCGACTGTTTTGAGCAAAGTATAGCATAACTTGGAAGATGTTAGCAAATCGCCTGCTGCTGTCAGCCCTAGCGCAGGGCCAAGGGAGAGCGCAAGGTGAGATCTAAGTCGTTCTCGGGATTGATGCTGATCAGCTCGACTTTTTTGCGACCGAACACCAGCCCGCCGATGGCACCCAGACCGGCACCGCCGAGGACTTCTTCAGTGGCAATGGCGCGATCGCCGGTGATGGCGGCAATGGCAGTGGCGGCTGCCGCACCGATGACGGCACCTTTTAACACCTGATTGGTACTGGCACCCCGGTCAATTTTTTCAGTTTTTGTCACCACCTCAGAGCGCGCGTCCAGCCGCAAGCGCCGGCCATTGCGCAGCACCAGCTCTTGGGCCACAAACTGAGAGCCGTCTTCCGCCGGTTGCAGCTGGCCCACGATGTCACTGCCGGCTGGGATCAAAACGCTTCCTGAGGGGGATGTGATATTTTCGGCCACTTTCAGGGTCAGGGGCATCGTTTCGTCCCGCTTGAGAAGGATTTTATCTCCCTCGTCGTAAGTGACTGAAATCACCGTCCCGTAAGGAACGCTGACTGTTGAATAGGTCGGGCGCGGTGCGTTCCACTGCCCCGTCTGGTAGGGCCTGCCTTTCGCCGCCGCCGGCGCTGATGCGAGCATTGGCGCACCGGCAGCGGCACTGATTGCCAGTGCCATCAGGACAGCGGTTTTAGATTGCCATTTATTGTTCTTGAACATAGATAGCTCCCTTGGGAGACGCCTTTGTTATTGGAGCCAGTTTTGCTAAGCTCGTATTTAATTAGACATGAAAATCGGTGAAAACGTTCCACCAGAGTTCTTGATTCCTAAGAGCTCGCTTTTTAGCTTGTATTTCTAGGCAGGCCGGCTGGTTGCATTTCTGGGTAGCGCCGGTGAGTGCTAGATTTCTCGCCCCCTATACATCTAATCCCTGCCGGCGAACCTTCTTCCTATCACCCCCGCTCTCTGTGACGTTTGTGGGACGGCAAGACAGGCGTCTCGCCTGTCTTTGAAAACAGCTATTTTGGCTGTGGCCGGTGCCTGCGATACCGGCACCCGTCCCGCCTGTCCTATCAATTCCGGTTAGTTGCTCCTGATTAATTTTTCCCTCCCCCGATACAGGCCCGATTTATCGCGTCTCTGCCTGAAGAGGCAGACGCGATTTATCGCGTCTCTACAAGAGGGATGCCCCAAGCTCTTGCCAATTATTGTAACACAAACGAACTCACTCTCGCATCCGCCTGTGGAATCCGCCTTTTGCTCGCCGGCAGTGCGAGGACAGAGGGCTGAGAAAATTTACTCACGGGGAATGGCAGAGGACTGATATCACGTTTGTGTGAATACCTGACATTAAGGCGAGGGGGGAGGCGCACAGCACGGATTTGAAGGCGGATGTGCCGATAAGGCGGATTCATTAATAGCCCTGTGTCCCCGGAACGGCGCGGTGCCCTTTCGGGAGGGAAGGAGACAAGTGAATTGTGGGCAATTATCAGGATGTGAGAGAAGACGATTCATCTCGCGTTTTGTTTCACGTTTTGTTGCCTCGATCTCGTTATAGGGGAGGGGGCACCCGAGAGCGTTGTGAGACAGCGAAGGTCTGCCGTAAACCCGCCCCTCCCGTGCCAAGTATTGGCGGGTTTACCGGCTATATTTAAGGCAGTCGCTTCGGAACGGCGCACACCGCCACCGATGAAAATTATGCGCTCCTACGAGGCCCGCCGATTGGGCTAAAGCCCAACTACAAACATTTTCAAGTCAGAGCTTGGGGTGTGAGGTAACCCGCCGCTCCCCTGCCAAGTATTGGCGGGTTTGCAGGCTATATTTAAGGCGCAACTGGGGGTGTGAGGGAACCCGCCCCCTCACCCCGCAACAGCGATGGCCAGCGGACTTGATATTTTTCACGGGCAAAAAAAGAGATTTTGGCAATAATTGTGGCTTACTGACATCACTTGCCGGCCAAAACGCTGGAGCGCGGATGTGCCGGTACAGCTGTCTTTTTTGATAGTTGATTGTTAATTGTCAGTTGTTAATTGTTAATTTCCCTTCAGGCGGTTGAGGATGTGGTCAAATCTGGCCGTGGCCAAAGCCATGTCATCTGGAGGCTGCAGGGCTGGTTCGCCGGCTCGGGCTTCTGGATGGAGTGGCAAGTCTCTGTCATCGCTGAACCAACTGACTGCACCCCGCAGTCGGGTGGAAAGAAATTTGGTGATCGCCCGATAAAAGCGGAGGGCAAAAAGTACGTCCTGTTCAAGTTTTTCTGTGAGTGGCTGTCTGGGGATGGCCAGCACGACGGTGTTTTCAATCGCTTTGACTGTAGCAGCCGGCGGGCGCTCGTCCACAAAGGACATTTCTCCCAAGACTTCGCCGCAGCCGATTTTGGAGATCTCTCTACCTCCTAGAGCGGCGATAGAAACCATTAAGGTGCCATCGAGTACGATGTAAAGGGCATCGATGGGCTCTCCTTCTTGGATGAGGACGGTGCCGGCGGCGATTTCCTGCCGGCTGCCGGTGGCGAGCAACCAATCGAGATCGCGCTCGCTCAATTCGCCTAAGATAAATAGAACTTTCCTCATAGACGCATATTCTGCAGGAAGTTCCCGGCGGTTTTGCCTAATATTCGATGAGTGTGCGTGCATTATTTCCCTCTTTGCTCGTTTGCCACACCGGCAGCTTTCGGGCCATTTCGGGCGGGCTGGCGCTGTGCCGGCGGCAGATATGATGTTCAGCGCACTTACAGTTTATCGCAGCTTAACGCCCTGAGGACGGGCGCACCAGAGGGGTCAGACCTCCCAGGGGGTTTGACCCTACGGTCGTGGCGGGTGGTTTTCGGGGAGGGGCAGTAATGGTAATAATAAGGTTTTCTCTATCTGCTCTCGCAGGTCCCGCGTGACGTAGCAATCGCTCTTGAGGCAATCCTGCAGCAATTTGTTGGCATCGTGATATTGCTTCAGTGCTTTCTGCTGCGGCTTGCTGAACGGCCAATCGTGACCAATATTGCGATGCTCAAGCATCACGGCTTTTAATTGCTCAGTCCAAGCTTGACCGGTTGATCCTTGCCCTGCAGTCTTGTTTTCTTTTGTTGGGTCAGGAACTTGAGCTTTAAGTTGTTGAAGCGAACGCTCAAGTTCAGGAGCGAGCTTGTGCGCACGAGTAATGGCACGCTCAAAGGCACTATCAAAGGCATTATCAAAGTTACATGCAAGGGCACGCTTAAAAGCACGGGTAAGGGCGCGGTCAAGGTCAAGGCTAAAGGCACGGTCACGGGAAAAGTTAAGGTCAACGGTAAAGTCAAGAGCAAGGGCTAGATAAAAGATGCGGACAGTTGCGGGTTTGTAGGGTGCCTCAACTAAAAGGGATTTCTCACTCACCCATTTCAGCAACGGCTGGAATTTTTCATCAGCAACAAGCGCGTCAACCTGCTGTTTCATTAACTGCAACAGGTAATCAGCGGGCTGCAACATCCCAGCTGTTAGCAAAAAGACTTCCCGCCAGCGTTTATCGCTGATGTGGCTGACCAGACTTTGCAAAGCCTTCTCTAATGCCTGTGGTTCAGAACTGGTGAAAATCTTTCTAGCCGTGAAATACTCCTGAAACGTCAGGTGAGAGAAAGAGTAAATGCCCCGCGCCCGTTCCACCAATAACCCATGCTGCGCTTCAATGGATTTCAGCACCGCTTCACTATCCACCTGCAATGCCTCCGGGTCTGTTTGGGCATCCGGTAAGTTGCGGATGTAACCGGCAATGTGCTGCTCTAGTTCTTTCTGCTTAAAGAAATAGTCACCCCGCTCAAAGGTCGTCAGGGCGATTTGACAGAGTAAATCTTCCTTGCGCTGCAGGGATATATTTTTGTAAACCTTGTCTCGCTCAATCCCGCGCTTGGCATCCCATTTTTTCAGCAGGATGTCCAGACCTTCCTTATAAAGCTCTGACCGATTTGAGGGAAAGTCAGCCGATTCCTCAAACACCAAGCAAAGCAGGGTCAGCAGCAGCGGATTGGTTGCCAGTTCTTTAATTGGCTGATGTTCTTCCAGCTTTTCAATTAACTTCTCCGGTTTAGCTGGGTCTTTAGCCTGAAACCATTTTTGGGCGAATTCGGCAATCTGCCGGTCATCAAAATCGGCAACTTCAACCTCGGTGAACTTATCAAAAGTGTATTCCCGTGCGGCAATGCGGCATGTCATCACAAATTGATTCCTGTAGAACTGGTCAGAAAAATCTCGAATCCGCTTTAAAACGCGGTCATTGTCCTTGTTTCTGACTTCATCCAGCCCATCGAGTAAAATCACCGCTTTGCCGTGGCGCAACAGATGTTGCAGTTCAGCTTCTGCAACGCTGTAAGGAGCAAACAGCTGAGTGGTGTATTTCAGTAAGTCCGGTTGTCCTTCAGCTTCCGCAAAGTCCTTGAGGGGGATAAAAATAGGGACGCGATTAGCTTGAAACTCACCCCCATTGCACTGAATAGCTAAATGCTTCAGAAAGGTAGTCTTCCCCGCCCCCGGCTTACCCAAAACAATCAGCTTGGAGTATTTCTCAACCGCTTGTAGTCCGGGCACTCGTTCTTGAGTAACTTTGCTTAGTCCCAAGCGGTCAAAGTTTTCTGGGGTACAGCCTTGCAGCAGGTCAGGAATCTCCCGCCGCTGGTTTCCAGTGATTTTCTCCAGAATGTTGACAGCGGTGTAAATCTCGTTCAACCCGATAGGCTGGGACATGTCCAGCACCCGCATTGTCCCGCACCCCTCTTGGATGGTGTCGCGCACCTTCTCCCGCACCTCTCGCACTAGGGCGTCGATGTCGGTGCCGGTGTCCAGCGCCTCCTCTGCCGGTGCCGGTTCAGCATCCTTGGGGAAATCGGCAATGTCTTGCCAAGGCAGTTCCAGTTTTTCGCAAATCTTGTGGAAGTATTCCCGTTGAACAGGTTTACCGGCAAAAAATTTCTGGACTGTTGAGCGAGACATTTGCAGCTCATCTGCCAAGTGTTCTTTACTCGGAAACCTTAGCAGAGCGCCGTTGGCGCGATTGATGCCCTCGGTCGATGCTTTCAGTGAGCGCCCTACCCCTACCTGTTTAGCCATATCACAGTTACAACTTTTTGCCTATTTTACACCCACGCTCAGAAGTCATACATAAAACGGACATAAGAAACACAGTCCAGAACCCTTACGCAGAAACAGCCCTAGAGATTCTGCCCGATAGTGGAAATGGAACTTAACCTGAAACAGGAGCCGTGAATATGGCCAACATGACACCCCGGACAAAGCACAACAAAAGGGAAAGACTCATCGCCCAGTATGGCCACTACTGTTGCTATTGCGGCAAGCACCTCACCCGCGAACAAATGACCATCGAACATCTGCTTGCCAAGCGCGATGGCGGAACCAACGCCATCGAAAACCTGCGACTCGCCTGCTACCACTGCAACCATTCCCGCCATAACAGCATTTAGCTTCCCACTAATTCATTATGAAAACAAAACTTCACCAAGCCACTGAATGGCCAACTAAGCAGCCAAAACCTCTAATCTCGATTTATTGGGATTGTGAGAACGTCAAAGTCACTCCTCATCAAGCCAAGCTGCTGATGGACTTCGCTAACTCTCGCGGGTGTGCCGGCACTCAAAGGGCTTACGCCAAATGGCGTTTGGCATCCCAGAAATTTGAAAAAGTTCTGTACCGTCTCGGGTTTGACTGTATTGATGTCCCCGATAGCGCCAAAAACAGTGTCGATAAAAAATTGATGGCTGACTGTCAAAGCGAGGTTGAGAAGAACCCCTCTCTGACTGCAGTCATCCTTGTCACCGGCGATGGGGACTACATAAACTCAGTTCGCTTTCTGCAAGCCAGGGGAAAAAAGGTCATCGTTTTTGCTCAAGCCGGTGTGGCCAGTCTGAAACTTAGCGAGCGAGCCGACGAATTTCACCTCGTAGATAGTTTCTCTGGCTGATACACTATAGTAACCCAAGTTGCTACGCACGCAGTGAGTCAGGCGAGATCCTCCCCTAGCCCCCCTTCAAAAAGGGGGGGACATTCTCAAAGCCCCCCTTTTTAAGGGGGGTTTGGGGGGATCTGGATGCTTAGACTTGTAGGCAGCAACTTGAGTTATAGTAATTGTCCTCCCCTCTTCTCTTCGCCCTCAGCGTCTACCCTACGGGAAGCCGAGAAAGCGCGTCTATGGCGGTTCAATTCCTATTTCCCCACCGGCATCTCAGCTGGCTATTGCAGCACAGGCATCTTGCCTGTGCAACTCCTGGCATATCGCCCGTAACTCTCCCGCAGAGGGCATTCCCTCGCCCCCGCAAGCCGGTGTGCTTGCCAAACTTCACAGTTGAGATATAATAATAAACAAGAGAAACCGCCCCCGTGTTCCATGAGAGGGACCGATGACAAAAACCGAAATATTAGAAGCACTCAAGCAGCTGACAGCCCAAGAGCGGTTAGAAATTGCCGAAACTGCCTTGCGGTTGATGCGGGAAGAGATCCAACAGAAAGCAAAGCTCAAAGCCCAGCAAGAGCAGCGACTAGCAGCAGCGGCTGAAGCGGCACTCCCAGATTATATGCCTGGAAGTGCGCTAGAAGATTTGTGGTCGCCTGACAGTGAGGACTATTACGACTCTGAAGATGACTATCTGAGCGGCGGGGTAGAAGTTAATGCGCAGAGGTGAAGTCTGGCTAGTCAAACTCGAGCCAGCAGTGGGCGCTGAAATCGGCAAAACACGTCCTGCTGTAATCGTGAGTCAAGATTCAATTGGAATTTTGCCACTCAAGGTCATTGTCCCCATCACTAAATGGCAGGAGCAATATGCCGGCAGAGATTGGATGGTGCGGCTGGAACCCAGTGCTGAGAATGGTTTAACTAAGCCTTCAGCAGTAGATACATTTCAGGTGTCTTCTGTCTCCGAACAGCGGCTGGTGCACAGGACGGATTTCTGACACAGCCATGCAAGAAATCTCCAGGGCGCTGGCAATTGTCCTGAACATCACCAATTTGTGATATAGCGTCTCTCATATTAGTGAGGTACTGAGAAACCCGGTTTCTTAAAGAAACCGGGTTTCTGGGCCATAGTTCAGAAAAAGCCGGAAAGCGAATCAGCAGCCAAGCGCAGTTGTGGCGCAATCGGGCTGCGGGCAAGCAGCAAGCATTGCTTTCCGGCACTAAAATTAGTCTCCGGCTGGTTGACAAAAAAGCATTTCTCTGCTATGTTTCGGGGTAGGTTAATAGCGCACCGCGCAAGGAGCGATCGCAGCAGCCGTCTACTCCTGCTGTTGCGGTGGGTTCTTCACCCGCATCCTCTCCATTATAGAACTGAGCGACTCGCCGCCGCGATAAACTGAGTCCAGCAGTTCAATCCCCCGCTCGCTGATAACCTGATCATTTGGCTTTTCCGGATTGGGCTGTATTTCTGACTCACCTCCCGCCGCATAGATAAGATCCAGAATCCAGTCGCTGTTTGGCTCGGTTTTCTCCTGCAGTACCAGCTCAAAGATTCTGCTCAAACGCTCCTCCTCAGGGAACTGCCAAAAGAAATCCCCTATCCAGAGGGCGGTACGCGCATGTACCCCATTAAAAATGTTGTTCAAGTAAGTAGCAGCCTCACCATCCGTCAAAGTGGGCAGTCGCAGCTTCATCCGCTGCACCAGATTCTCCATAAAAGGCACCCCCAGCTGCTTTTCGAGCGCCTCCCCCGGCGGCGCATCTTGAATCGAGACAAAACCCCCCTCTATAAACTTCTCGAAGGCTTCTCGCAAGTTATCCGGTAACTCTGGCAGCATCGCCGAGCTTACGGCGCGACTCACCCACACACTCTGAAGATGCTTGCCGAAGTCTTTTCCCGGCTGCAACCCGCGCTCGGTTAAAAATTCGTACAGGCATCTCAATACCTCGGGGAACATGTCCTGCCATCTATCTTTTGGCAGCAAGCTCCCATACACCCACAACCTGTCACCGGCAGGCTGTGTCAATAGCACCTCGAACAAAAGGTCTGCCCTCTTTATAGCTGACAGGTTCTGCCTGATTTCCGCTATCATCTTTGCCATTTCTGCCCGGTTGCGAGTTTCGATCGCCTTGGCGATTAATTTCTTTTCACGGCTGTAGCCAAACCCTTTCATTCTTCCCTCCCCATGCAAGCTGGTACACTCTTATACTGTAAACATTTTTAGCCGAGTCTCCGGGGTGAACAGGCACCCCACCTACATCTAATAGCATGAACGGTTGCGACGGCATTGTAGAGAGACGCGATTCGGCGTTCTACAACAGTTTTGCAATAAGGATGCCTCCGGACTTGATATAATAGCATGTTTGGCGGCTCCCCGCACAGCCTGGGGAGAAGCCGGAGCGCGAAAAAGCCGGTGTGACCTGTAACGCGACGTACAGGATGGGGGAGGGGGGGAGATGGAGAGTTCCTCTCACCCTTCACCCTCCCAAAGAGGGAGGAGCAACTCCTATCCCTGTTCCTTCTTCCCCCTTCCTTCTTCCTTGCGGGTAGGGTGCGTTCCCCCTGGGAACGCACCCTACTGCTGCGGCGATTTACAAAAACGCGACGCTCCCTACCGGCTTCCCGTGCGCTGGCGCGGCTCCCCCACCGGCCCCTCAGGAGAATGTCATGCAATCTCGCAGCCGCCCCAATTGTAAAAAATTGTAAACACAGCCTCCTCAGTGCGGTCAGACTTGCCCAGACTAGCCCACAATAGGAATTTGAAGGGATGGAGTGCAAGGGCAGTATGGAAGGCAAAACCGGCACGTCAGGCAAAACTCAAAACGCAGGCACACAAACAACGCTTGTTCCTTGTGAACTTCTAATTTCGACTTTCTTATGATTCCCCACCAGCTCACCTTAAAAAACTTCCTGTCATACCGCGAAGCCACTTTGGAGTTTCGCGGACTGCACACCGCTTGTATCTGCGGGCCCAACGGCTCGGGCAAATCTTCCCTGCTAGAAGCGATCGGCTGGTGTCTGTGGGGAGAGAGCCGCGCCGTCTCCGAAGATGACATCATCCATGCCGGTGCCAAAGACGCCCGGGTAGATTTTATCTTCCAAATCGGCGACCAAATCTACCGCGTCATCAGAGCCAGACAGAGAGGTCAGACCTCCTCCCTGGAATTTCAAATCGCAACGGGGACAGACTCCAACGAGTGCCCCACCGGCTTTCGCCCCTTAACCGAACGCGGCGTGCGCTCAACGCAGGAAAAAATTCTCCAGCACCTAAAACTAGACTACGACACCTTTATCAATTCTGCCTACCTGCGTCAAGGTCGAGCCGACGAATTCATGCTCAAGCGCCCCAACGAGCGCAAAGAAATATTAGCGGAGCTGCTCAAACTCAACCACTACGACGAATTGGCAGAGCAAGCCAAAGACCGGTCGCGCCAGTTCAAAGGTCAGGTAGAACTGCTGGAAGGGAGCTTGCAGTCGGTTCAAGCCCAACTGCACTCCAGCGAAGAGATAGGCATTCAGCTAGCCGCACTCCAAGATACCATCGCCGGCCTGCAGGGGCAACAAGATGCCGGCAGGCAAAAGCTGCAGCAGCTGCAGAGCCTCCAGCACAGCCGGCAAACGTGGCTGCAGCAACTCACCTGGCACCGGCAGCAACACGACGGGCTCGCCGGTGAGTGCGATCGCATCGGGCGAGAGCTCGCCGCCACCCGCTCGCGGCAGCAAGAGCTGGAAGCGCTGCTGCGCCAGGAAAACTCCATCGCCGCCGGCTACGCCGAATTCCAGCAGCTGCACAGCCTAGAAGACATTCAAAATTCCAAATTTCAAACCTGGCAAGAGATCCAAGAACAGCGGCAGAAACTCCAGCAGCAACTCGCCGAGCACATCTCCTCCCTGGAGAGAAAGCTCTCCGGCGCGAAAGCGCAGCTCGAAGCCCTGCAGCAGCAGGAGCAGGAAATTCAGCAAACCCTCAAACAAGCGCCGGAAGTGGAAGCCGGCATGGCGCAACTGCAACAAGCTCGCCACCGGCTCGCTTACCTCGACGAACTGCAAACCCAAGTTGCCCCCCTGATGCAGCGGCGCACCCAGCTGTGTGCCGAAATCGACCGCGCCGGCGCTCGTTTGAGCGCCCGCCTCGAAGAGCTCTACGCCACCGCCCACCAGCTGCAAGTCCAGCAGCAGCGCCACCCGCAGCTGCAGCAAGCCGTCATCGAAATTGCAACTCAGATAGAAAATTTAGAGAAAAAGCGAGTCTACCAGCAGCGGGTGCGGGACAAAGGACTGGAGCGCCGCAGCTTCATGGAACGGCTGCAAGCCCACCAGCGAGACTGTGAGACTAAACTGGCGGAACTGGAGCAGAAACTTCAGATGCTGCAGGTGCCCGACGCCACTTGTCCCCTGTGCGACCGGCCCCTGGACGAAGAGCACTATAACTTAGTGGTGCAAAAAAATCGCGCCGAACAGGAAGAAGTGATCAACCAGCTGTGGGTGCTGCGCGAGCAGCTGGCCACTTCCGAGCGCGAGATTCAAGTCTTGCGGGCGGAGTACCAGCAGCTGAATCATCAACTGGCTGGGTATGAAACCCTGCGGGAGCGCCGGGGCTCCTTGCAAGCCCAACTGGACGCCACGGAGTCAGACCGGCTGAGGCTGCAGCAAATGGCGGCTGAGAAGGATCAAATCGAGCAGTTGCTGGCGTCCGGCTCCTACTCCCCCCATTTAGTAGCGGAACTGCAGCAGCTCGACTTGCAGTTGCAGCTTCGGAGCTACGATGAGAAAGATCACGCTCTCGCCAGAGGGCAAGCCGACCGGTGGCGCTGGGCGGAAATCAAGCTGGCGGAAATCAGGACCGCCACCAAGTCGCAGGCTCGACTCAACGCCCGCAAGCCAGAGCTGCAGGGCCTTATTGCCGGGCTCAGCGGCGAACTGCTGCAGCAGCAAACCGCTTCCGAATTTTCCCGGCAAATTGCCGAACTCGACCGGCACCTCAGCGAGCTGAACTACGACCGGCGCGAGCACGACGCCCTGCGCGCGGCGCGCTCCCGGGCCCAAACTTGGCTGGCTCGCTACCAGCAGCTGCTCGCCGCGCGGGAGGAATACCCCCAGCTGCAGCAGCGTGCCGGTGAGCTGGCTCGGCGGTTGCAGGCGCTCACCGAGGACCGGCAAGCTATGCTAAAACAGATTGAAAGCCTCAACCGGCAGCTGCAGGAAACCCCCGACGCCACCCAGGAGATTTCGCTGCTGGAAAAGCAGATATCGGCGCGGCGATCTCAACTGGACAGCCAGCTTGCCAGTTTGGGTCGCTTGCAACAGCAGCTGCAGCACCTGGACTCTCTGCAGGCGCAGTTGCGACAGCAGCAGCAACAGCTGCAAGAAGCTGGCAAACAGCAGCGCGTCTACCAGGAGCTGGCGGCTGCTTTCGGCAAAAATGGCATCCAGGCGCTGATGATTGAGAACGTGCTGCCCCAGCTGGAGGCGGAAACCAATCAGATTCTGTCCAGGCTGACTGGCAACCAGCTGCACGTCCAGTTTTTCACCCAGCGTGCCGGCAAGAGCAAGCGGGCGTCATCTAAGGTGATTGAAACGCTGGATATCCTGATTGGCGACGCCAAGGGCACTCGCCCCTACGAAACCTTCTCCGGCGGGGAAGCGTTCCGGATTAACTTCGCCATCCGTCTCGCCCTCTCCCGCTTGCTGGCTCACCGGTCGGGCACGGCGCTGCAAATGCTGATTGTGGATGAGGGCTTTGGCAGCCAAGACGCCGAAGGCTGCGAGCGCTTGATTGCCGCCATTAATGCGATCGCCCCTGAGTTCGCTTGCATACTCACCGTCACCCACATCCCTCAATTCAAAGAGGCTTTCCAAGCCCGCATCGAGGTGACTAAAACCCAGAGCGGCTCCCAACTCAGCTTGGCGATCTAAGATTATGTTCGCTTGAACCCACATCAAAAATGCCGGTCGTGCGGGCGGGTCCCTCCCGCCCCTGCGGAGCTGCGGACAGCCTTAATGATGAGCAATTCAGGGGATTAAAGAAATTTAACCCTCAATCGCCGGCACGGCGATCGATGTTCGGCACAATCGTTAATAACCCAGAGGGAATTGGGCTAAGGATAAACGTCGCAGGCGAGGGAGCCGCCGGGCTGCGGGCATTTTTCATGCAAATTCTCCGGCTGGTTAATTATTATATTAACGGCGGTTTGGGGATAAATTTTCAATTGTGAAACGCGGTTATCAATGACTTCAAAATTCACAATTGATATCAGGAATTGCGCGTTGGGCATTGGGAATTGCGCATTGGACATGGGAAATGGCTTAGATTGTTGCCGGTGAGACCATCCCCATACCCCGCGCCCGATGCCCGATGCCCCATACCCGATGCCCAATGCCCCATGCCCCATCCCCGATGCCCGATGCCCCATGCCCAGCAAAGAGTTTCATTTACCCCCTTCAATTTAATAATATATAAATAGGAACCGCTGCCGGCGCTGACTGCGGGGTATAAAAATAGTAATTTCCCGGAGGAACCGGGGCGGTTAATTGCTTTATAAAAGCTTGTGAGAAGTTTACAGAAACTTCATCATTAGAGCAGGGGTGCGTCAGCTATAGATAAGGCAGAGCTATAAAGGGTAAACACCGGCATCGGAGCGTGCAAGCCAATGAGCCATACCGACGTGGTGGTGCTGACCGGCACCTATGACCTGCGCCTCGTAGCGCTTTCCATCCTTATTGCTGTCCTGGCGTCGCACACAGCCCTGGATCTGATCGCCAAGCGCCAGGAAAATCCGAATGCCGGCGCAACGCTCTCGCGTGCGGCTGCAATGGGAACCGGCATCTGGGCCTCCCACTTCACCGGCTTGCTGGCCTTCCGCGCACCGGCACCCGTCTCCTACGACATCCTCACCGTGGCGCTCTCGGTGCTGGTGGCGGTGCTGGCATCAGGCGCTGCCCTTTTGGGAACCCACAAATTAGAACCCAGAAGTCAGCCCTCCGCCCCCAGCCTTCACCCCTCATCCTTCAGCTTGGGACTGGCCATTGCCGGCACCCACTACTTGGGCCTAGCCGCAATCCGAGGCGAGCTAGCCGGCAAGTGCAACCTGCTGCTGGTACTGCTTTCCCTCGGAATAGCCATTGGCTTGTCCAGTGTGGCCTTGTGGGGGGCCTGCCGGCCAGAAAATTCCCAAATCGACCCCTTGAATGAGTCAGACAAAACGCAAAACGCCTCACCCAAATCCTTAATATCAGGTTTACAAAACTCAAAACTCAGCAGCGTTATGTTCCTGGCTGCCGCCATCAGCGGACTGATCTACACCGGCATGGCAGCAGTCGCTTGGAGCGCGAGCTCCGGTGCGGGGACGACCTTCTCCTTTACCTTAGAAACCTCTTGGCCGGTGAGCTACGACTCCCTCTGGCCCCTGCTCTTCGTCGTCACCCTCATCGTCCTGGGACTGACCGCGCTCACCTCCCCCTTCCAAACCCCAGCACAGCCCCCACGAGCCGGTGCGGAAGGCAAAACGGAGATCGCGGACAAATCCGCCCCCCCAGCAGGGGCCGGTTCAGCCAGCAATACTGGCCACAAAACGGAGATCGCCGACCGACCCGCCCCCTCCCTCGCCGGTGCGGAAAACTTACCGCTCCTCAACCCCCACCCCTCACCCTCTGCCCAACCGACCGAACTGCTGGCTGAAAGTGAGAGACGCCTGGCTTTCTTCAACCGAGTCCTGGCGGAACTGGCATTGCGGGCGAGCGAGAGCCGAAACCTGCAGGTGCTGCTGCGCGACATCACAGAAACAGCCGCCCGCACCCTGGAAGTCGGGCGGGTGAGCGTGTGGTTCCTGAGCGATTTCCTCTCCTCACTGTCGCGCCGGCTGCCCTCTGAGGGCGATTGTGCCTGGGGGGAAACGGCCAAAAAACGCCAAAGTTTTCCAGACGAAACTGCTGCCTCTAACGGACAGCCCAACAATCTAAAATCTAAAATCCAAAATCTAAAATTGCTCTGCCTCGACCAGTACGAGCTCGGTGCCGGTCGCCACTCGCAAGGCCGGATTCTGGCAGCAGCGGACTGTCCCGCTTATTTCCAGGCGCTGGCCAAAGAGCGGATTGTCGCTGCCGGTGACGCCCGCTCCGATCCCAGAACCCGCGAGCTCTCCGGGTCCTATCTCATCCCCTTTGGCATTACCTCGGCGCTAGATGTAGCGGTACTCAGAGGTGGCGTCTTTGTCGGCGTCATCTGTTTGCACCACGAAGGCAGCCCCCGCCGGTGGGCCCTCGAAGAGCAGTGCTTTGCCTCCTGTCTCGCCGCCCACTTATGGGCAACCCTCGCCCTGTCGGTGGAAGCGTGCGACCGCGCTCATGCAGAGGCGTCCCTGACAGACGCCTACAGCGAGTTGGAAATCCGGGTTCGGGAGCTTTCCGCCCAGCTGGAAGCTGCTGAGGCGCGAGACACACAGACGCGAGATGTAGAGACGCCGAATGTCGCGTCCCCACACGCTGAAATTGCAGAGCGCCAGGGGGCGGACGTTGCCCTGCAGCTGGCACAGTTTTCTGCAGACACCAGCGCAGAAGCCATCTTCTGGATCGGTGAGAATGGCCGGTTCCTTTATGTCAACGACGCCGCTCTCAGGTTGCTGGGCTGTGAGCGGGATGAATTTCTGGCCATGAGCGTCTCTGACCTCGACCGGGCGCTAGACGCTGCTATTCGGGAGAGGGGCGCTCCCGGGGGCCCGCCCCTGCGCGGGCTGGGTTCCTTTACCCTGGAATCCCTGCTGTGCAGCAGGCTGTCTGCCCCTCCCCCTGGGGGGGGAGGGGGCGATGGACATCTTGTGCCGGTGGAGCTGACAGTTAACTTTATGGAGTTCAACGGCTCTACTTACGCTTGTGTTTTTGCCCGCCACACCGGCATTCCCCAGCGCCAAGCAGAAACGCCACAAGTCGCCTCTGCGCCAGAGCTTGGGGAGCCGGCAGCGCCGACGCCCCCGATCGGCCTGATTTTTGAACAAGCGCCGATCCCTATGGCCATCACCGGCTCCGATGGCCGGTTCGTGAGAGTCAACGCTGCGCTCTGCCAGATGCTGGGCTATACCGAAGCTGAACTGAGCCAACTCACCCTCACCGAACTTAGCCGCCCAGAAGACCCCGACGGCACCCAACTCGCCGCACAGCTTTTTCGTGGGGAGATTCCGCATTATACCACAGATAGCCGTTATGTCAAGAAAAACGGAGAAATTCTCTGGGTGACACTAACTGCTTCCCTGATTCGGGATGCGGAAGGTCGCCCCCTCTGGGGTTGGGTGACATTTGCCGAGATCGCTTTCCCGCTGCCGGTGCAGCATTCGGGAGCCCCATCGGAAGCCGAGTTTCGCACACTGGCAGACACCAGTGCGGCTGCGATTTTTATCTGTCGGGATGGGCAATTCCTCTACGTCAATCCCGCCACGGAAGCGATCTCCGGCTGGCCGGCAGAAGAGTTGCAAAAAATGCAATTGCGCGATATAATCCATCCCGACTTTCGCCACCTGATGGAAGGGGTTGGCCCCTCTGCGCCGTGCCGGTGGGAAGTCCAGCTGCTGGCGAAAACTTTTACGTTGTTTGGGGGTGAGGAGCGGTGGGTTGACTTGACAGCGAGCGCTATAGAATTTGAAGGGCAGCCGGCAGTGCTGTTCATCGCCGCTGAGATCGCGGAGCGGGTGCGGGAGATGGCGCAGTTGCGGGAATCGGAGGAGCGCTACCGCCGCACGGTCGAAGACCAAACCGAACTGATTTGCCGTTTTCTGCCCGACGGCACCCTGACATACGCCAACGACGCCTTCTACCGGCATTTCGACAGCCAGCCGGCTTATCTGGTGGGTCACTGCTTCATGCCGGCGATTCCGGAAGAAGACCGGGATATGGTGGCCAAGCACTTGCGAAAGCTCAGCCCGGAGGTGCCTGCCGTGACTTGCGAACACCGCATCGCGATGGCCAATGGGGAAGTCCGCTGGCACCAGTGGACAGACCGGGGGATTTTTGATGCCGGTGGGCGGCTCGTGGAAGTCCAAGCAGTCGGGCGCGACATCACGGAAGAGAAGTTGCGCCTGATGTCTCTGCAAGAAGAGGTGCTGCATCTAACCTTTGAGCAGGAATCCTTGCAGAAGAACCAAGAGCGGCTGGACAGCATTCTGGGGTCGCTGCAAGATGTGGTCTGGTCGGTTGGGGCAGAACACTGGGAGCTGCTTTACATGAATTCGGCAGCGCTGCAAGTGTATGGCCGGCCAGCATCACAATTCGTGGAAAACCGCAACCTCTGGCTGGAAGTGGTGCACCCGGAAGACCGGGAGCGAGTGGCGCAGCTGACTTCTGGTATACTGAAAGCCGGCAGCGCTGATATGGAATACAGGATATTGCGCCCTTCTGGGGAGGTGCGCTGGCTGCGCTACCGGGCTCGCGTGGTCAAAGAAGCCGGTGGCAAAGCGATTCGCATCGATGGGATTTCCAGCGACATCACCGAAGGCAAGCTGGCGGAAGAGGAGCGCCAGAAGCTGGCACTGCTGGTGGAGAACAGCAGCAACTTTATTGGCATGGTTTCACTGGTGGGGAAAATGCTGTTTCTCAATCAAGCCGGACGCCGCCTCGTGGGCATTGACAGTGCCGGCGACCTCCTCTCCACCACCATTCGCGAGTGCTGCATGCCGGAAAGTTGGAAGCTGCTGCGAGACACAGCCCTGCCGGCAGTCCGAGAGACGGGCCACTGGCTGGGAGATGGCCAGTTCCGTCACTTCAAGACCGGCGCTGCTATCGACGTGCAGATGAATATCTTTCTCGTCCGGCACCCCCAAAGCGGCGAACCGCTCTGCATCGGCACGGTGGTGCGCGACATCACCGAGCGCAAGCGTTACGAGGCGGCGCTGGTGGAAGCGCGGGAAGCGGCGCTCGCTACCTCGCGGATCAAATCGCAGTTCCTGGCTAATATGAGCCACGAAATCCGCACGCCTATGAATGGGGTGCTGGGGATGGCGGGATTGCTGGCGAAAACAGAACTGACTGCGGAACAGCAGGATTTTGTGGAGACGATTCAGGCTAGCGGTCAGAATTTGCTGAGGGTGATTAATGACATTCTCGACTTTTCTAAGCTGGAAGCCGGTGTGATGCAGTTGGAAAATATCGAGTTTGATTTGAGCAGCTGCGTGGAAGATGTGGTGGATTTGCTCGCCACGCCGGCAGACGCCAAAGGGATAGAACTGATGGGCTGGATTGACTCCGACGTGCCGAGAAAATGCACCGGCGACCCGGTTCGCCTGCGCCAGGTTCTGATGAATCTGACAGGTAACGCTATTAAATTTACCGCTCTGGGGGAGGTGGTTGTTCAGGCGTCTTTGCAATCGGAAACGCCGACTGAGGCTATTATTTCTTTCCGGGTGACGGATACGGGTATTGGCATTTCAGAGGAGAATTTGCACAAGCTGTTCCAGTCGTTTTCTCAGGTTGACGCTTCCACGACTCGCCAGTACGGGGGCACCGGCTTGGGACTGGCGATCAGCAAGCAGCTGGTGGAGCTGATGGGCGGGGAAATTGGCCTGGAAAGTAAGGTGGGCCAGGGCTCTACGTTCTGGTTTACGGTTCGCTTGGGCAAACCGGCGTCGCGCCCGAATTCGGGGGGTGAGATATCCCACACTGAGCTAGCCGGTGTGACACTTTTGGTGGTAGATGATAATGCCACAAATCGCTTCTCGGTGGCGTATATGGCTTCGAGTTGGGGGATGCGCGTCCGCGAAGCGTCTAGCGGACTGGAAGCGCTCAAGGCTCTCAGGGGGGCTTTGGCGGCTAGACAGCCGTTTGATATCGCTATGGTGGACATGCAAATGCCCCAGATGGACGGCGAAAAGCTCTGCAAGTCGATTTTGCTCGATCCGACGCTGGCGCGGACGAGGCTGGTGGTGATGACTTCTCTGAGCCAGCGGGATATCGCGGAGCGCATCCGCAAGGCGGGCTTTGGGGATTATTTGATTAAGCCGGTGAAGGAGTCGCGGCTGTTTGATATTTTGGTAACGGCGCTGGCTAGACCGGCAAGGAATGAGATTGGGAGCAGAAATTCTCAAAGTTCTCAAATGCCCAAATCTCGCCCCCCGATTCCCAGCACTTCCAGTTCTAAACCCCAACCTCCCACCACTCTGCCCCCCCAAGTTACGGTTAAGCGCCGGAATTTGAAAATTCTGGTGGTGGAGGATAATGCGATTAATCAAAAGGTGGTGATCAACCAGCTGAAGCAGTTGGGCTATCTGGCAGATTGTGCCGGCAACGGTCAGCAAGCGCTTGACATTTTGCAGAAAAAAGAGTATGATATTGTGCTGATGGATTGCCAGATGCCGGTGCTGGATGGCTACGGCGCGACGGAGGTGTTGCGCAAGCGGGAAGGAGCCGACCGGCATACGGTGGTGATTGCCATGACGGCGAATGCGATGAAGGGCGATCGGGAAAGGTGTCTGGCGGCGGGGATGGATGATTATCTCAGCAAGCCGGTGGATATGACGGCTTTGGGAGCGGCTCTGGAGGGCTGGGAAAAGAGCCGGTTGAGCCAACAGGAGGAGCAGGCATCTGGGCGCTCGCAGACTCCACCTGAGAGCAGCTCATCTGGGATGCCGGCAAGTAGCAAATCTTCCGTTCCCGACATAGCTGTGGGAGAGATCATGGATATGAAGCGCCTGAATGATGTTTCTGGCGGGGATGTGGAGTTTCAGCGGGAGCTTTTGGAAGCTTTTGTGGCGGATGCGGCAGCTAAGCTAGCTGTGATAAAGCAAGCGCTGCAGTCAAATGATTGCCAGACGGTTCTCTCGCAAGCGCACCAGCTTAAAGGTGCGAGTTCCAATGTGGGGGTGCCATTTATGCAGGCAACTGCTAAGACGCTGGAAATGCAGGCGCGGGAGCAAAATTTGCAGGGGGCGGATGTGCTGGTGGCTAGTTTGGAAAATACGCTGAAACTGGTTGAGGCTTTTATGGCTAGTCAGGTGCAATAGCTGTGTGGGGGCATTGGGCATTGGGCATTGGGCATTGGGCTCCTTGCCACACGCGAAGAACCCCACCCCCCAACCCCCTCCCCGCGTGCGGGGAGGGGGAGGAAGAGGGGGGTTTATCCAAGAGCGAGAAACCCGGTTTCTGGGAACCGGCGGGTGAGAGGAGCCGGTGGCATTTGACTGTTAGCCGGCAGTGAGCTAGCATGAATGATGGCTTTACTGCGGAGGGTAGCATGACTGAAATCAGCGCTGATGAATTGCAGCAGATTGCGGAACTAATAGCCAGTTTGCCCAGCAATGCTTTACTGGCTCGGTGCCGGACAGAAGAACAAATTAATGAATGGCATAACTATAGAAAAAACCACCTGCTGCTTGCGGAAGGCTGGAGAGCGGAGTTTATCGTGTGTCAGGGAGATCCGATTGGCGACGCTTTGGAGAAGGGAGAGATTTCCAAGCACCGGCACGACTTGCTGAAGCAGAGAGTCACTCTTTACAAATATCAGTGGGCGCTTGTGAAGGAAGCCAATAAGTATGTGGCTGAGTTGCACAGTGCGATTTACAGCCTTCTCAGCAAGGTGGCTAGACGTTTATTGCCTGATGGGTTTGAAACCGAGTATCCTTTTCAATCAGCTTTTGAGTTATTTGCGGAAACGCTCAGGGAGGAAGTGGATGGCAGTTTGGCTTGGTGTCTGGAACCCTATTATGAAGTGCCGGTAAAGAAGTGGAGAGAAGCAACTGAGCTGTTAAGGGAAAATATTGAGAAGGGAGATGCCGGTGGGATTTATCCAGAACTTAAAAAGACTGAAGTACAAAAGCTCAAAAATAAGCTGGTTTGGAGCAAATTGGGGTTTTCCTGGCTGGGAGTGACTCTCCTTGTGTGCCAATTTGTGGCGCTGCGCGCTCCGCAGCTGCGGAAGAAGTTGACTGATTTTAACCGGGAGTTCGCAGAATACTGCAAGGTTGGGGTGCGTGCTAGCCGCAAGGTTGCCGGTTTTGCCTGGAACAAAGGAAAGACGGTGCCGGCTTCAAAGGCTGGGGGAGTATATCGCGAACCGGAATAAAAGTCAAGCGAAGTTAATAAAACTTGAAAACAGGTCAAAAATTTTTCCGCCCCTGGAAAGCCAGCCTATGTTGGGAATGTCCCCAACAAGACAGGAATTTGGGAATGGTGAGATTGAGAAAGGTAGGAATTCTGTTTTTCCCTTCGCTTCTAGGGGCGGTACTTTTATCCGCCATCGTTAGTGCCGGTGCGGTTGATGTGGTGCGGGGAATGCTTCCGGGAGAGGAACCTGTTGAGGTTAGTAAGGCAAATGCTCCGCCACTTCAGGGATATTGGAAATTGGACATAAATGTAAGACGTTTGACCAACCCAGCTGTCGGAGGTCCTGCAAATTACGAAATTATGACCTATTTTAACCAAATAGGTTCTCAGCTATCTGGCAAATTTGTTGGGACAAGCAGCAACGCCTGCAAAGACACCTCAATATCTGGAACTGTTGAGGCTGGAAAAGTAAACTGGACTGTTTTGTACACCGGCTCGTGCTGTGGGGGTGCGAGAATGACGTTCCAGGGGGTGCGGCGCTCTCCTAATATTGTGGAAGGAAAGCTGTCGCCGGTTGGCAACACTCCTCCCAACTGCACTCTGTGGTGGGCGGATGTGGTGATGACCAAGCAAAATGAGTAATACCGGCGGTAGGGCTGAAGCCCAACTGCGAACTTTTGGGCTAAACCCCAACTACGAACTTTTGGGCTAAAGCCCAACTACGAACTTTTGGGCTGAAGCCCAACTACGAACTTTTGGGCTGAAGCCCAACTACGAACCTTTTTGGGCTGAAGCCCAACTACGAACCTTTTTGGGCTGAAGCCCAACTACGAACTTTTGGGCTGAAGCCCAACTGCGAACCTGTGGCGAGGGGTAAAACCCCCTCTACCCGGCACCACAGCTGTACAAGCTGCACGTTGCACGCAGGGGCTGCAGGGGCTTGACAGATTTTTTGCAAGCTAGTATAGTTTGTGTTGAAAAAAAAATCAACATGTCCAATACCCGTCGCATCATACCACTGATCGCTTTGCTGTCGCTGGCGCATACTGGCTGTCAGTTCTTCAACCAAGCGCCCAACACCGAAACCGCTGCGCCAGCTCAGACTCAATCCAGTTCGTCTGCGAAGCCGCCATCTACAAACCAACTCCCACCCGAGCAAACTTACGAAAAGCAAGAGCATAGTGGGCAAGTGTGGGGGCTGCTGAGGAAAGTTGCTTTTACTGACAACAGCATTATCGTGACACTGGAGATTACTAATGGCAGCCGGCAGCCTATCGAGCTAAATGCTAAAGATGATATGTATCTCAAGGACAACGGCAGTTATGAGGGCTACCAATATAATTTATCAGCTCCGCCGGACAACCGCACAATCGCAATTCAACCTGGCACTACAATGAAGGGGCAGTTTGTTTTCACAGGTAGGGTATCACCCAAAGCTACTGAGCTGACCCTATTCATTAATGCAAAGAGTTCCTATGGCAGCGACAAGAGCGCAGACCGTCCTTATATGACTTTTAAAGACATCTTCATTCGGCGGTAGCAGCAAGATGAAAAAACTAATGCGATGGCGCGATGTAACTGTGGCTTCATTTTTTCTGCTAGCTGCCTCAGCCTGTCAGGGTGCCGGCAAACAATATCCTGAAGTCACAACTCTTGAGTCACAGCCGGTGCCGGTGACGACTCTCATGGCGGCTGAGCCGGTGGGGACTACTACTTTGGAGGTGGTAGGGGCGGCTGGTAATACTACTACCACCTTGGAGCCGAAAAGTCAAGGGGCTCCTGCTACTGAGTTGAAGTCTGAAGGGCAACCGGCTACTAAGACAGAGGTGGAGACTCAGCCGGTTGCTCCGACTGCGGTAGAAAGTTCGGCTCCACCGGCAACTCCCGCGCCGGCACCGGTGCCGGTGGAGCCACCACCGGCAACTCCCGCGCCGGCGACTGTGCCGGTGGAGCCAAGCAAGGTAGAAGTTGAGAAAATTGTCACGGAATTGAAAGCGGAAAGGACAGTCGAAGGCATCAAATTCAATCTGCCTGAGAATATTTTATTTGAATTTGACCAGTACAGCGTTCGCGCTAAAGCCAAGCCAACCCTCGCCAAGATTAATCAACTGCTGAGCTATTACAAAGACGCGCAGGTTTTCATCTACGGGCACACCGACAGCAAGGGGGATGACGACTACAATATCGACCTGTCTAAGAAGCGTGCGGCGGCGGTGAAATACTATTTGGTCAATGTTTTCAAGCAGCCGGCACCTCGCATGCAAACCAAGGGGTTCGGCGAAAGTAAACCCCTCGATCGGAATGAGAATCCAGACGGCTCGGACAATGAAGCCGGCAGGGAAAAGAACCGCCGCGTCGAGTTCATTATCAAAACTGAAACTCGCAAGGAAGTGATCTCGCCCGGTGCGGATACGTTCGGGTTAGCGGTGAAATCCGCTCAAGATGCGTCACTGTTAGTTCAAAGCGCCAAAACTCCGGAGGATTGGAACAAAGTAGCCAAGAAGTGGCAGGAAGCGATTCAGCTGATGAAGGAGGTGCCGGCATCTAGCCCGAATTACCAAAATGCGCAGAAAAAGGTTGGGGAGTATGAGAAGAATCTGAAGTACGCGCAGCAAAATGCTGGGATATGAGGGTTTTTATTGAACCGCTTAGGGCACGGACGTAGGACAGGCGTCTCGCCTGTCCCAGATATATTGAGGGCAGGCGAGACGCCTGCCCTACGTCTATACTTCGTATCGAGCGTGTCCTAAACTGACTGTTTATTGCTATATCTGCCTAAAGGAGGCAGAGCCTCCAAGACGGCGTTCCCAGGCGGTAGGGGCGGGTCCCCGTGCCCGCCCCGGAACGAGGGATTTTTGTAGGGGCGGTGCCCCCGTGCCCGCCCCTACCGACTTTCTCTGCAGAACTACCGGCTTGGCTTCAAAAAAGGAGGCAGCGGACAGTCAAGGGTAATCGCGATAGCGCGGAGCAAATCCGCCTCCTGTACCGTAACAACATTATCCAATAATACAGTATGAGCGCAGGCATCAACGACAGATTGCTTCAGTTTTGGAGAAGCCAAACCCAAGCGTTGCAGGCTCTCGTGCAGATCGCCTAACTTAAATTCTGGCGGGGTTTCTGGGAAGGTTTGCTGACCGGCTCCTGGCAATCTGCCAAGTCCTGAGCGAAAGGCAAAAGCAATTGCCGCCGGCTTTGTTTCCCCAACTCGCGCCAGAGCGGATATCAGAATCAGGCAGTCAGGCCAAACTTGCTTTAATGCGGTATACTGAATCTTATTTTCAACGTTTGGATTGAGGCAAGGCTGCAGCCGGTGCCACAAGACGAGATACAAGACAAACTCTGCCAGCGATCGCTGTTTTTTCGCCTTAGCTAAACCCGTCACGCACTTGAAAAGTTTCTGGCACTGTGTGGCGGTACTTTGACGCAGTGCGGGAACAGTCAGCTCTAGCAAAGGGAGCCGCATTCTCGGGTCAAGTTGAGCAATTTCTTGGCTGAACGCGAGAGCGCTTTCCACGACTTCCGCCGGCTCTACCTGGCGCAACCAGGCAATCTGCAGCTCGCGAAGTTGGGGATTTTCACTGTCGAGCGCCAGACTGTACACTATGGCAATAGCGCTCTGGCGCTCTCGCACGGCGGTTTGAATTGTTTCGGGCAATTTTGCCAGCAGTGCTTGCGCGTAGGCAAAATGTTCTGGCGCAACAGTTCCAACCTGCGCTACTATTTGTTTGGCATTAGCTTGAACGTTGACTGGCGTTGCTGACGGGGAGGTGTTTGTGCCGGCAAATCCGAGCGTCAGGGAGTCTTGACTCTCAGCCGGCTGGCGATTGCCAGAGGTTGAGAGGGGTGCCGGTGAGGCGTATTCGCCCCGGAAAGATTCAAGGCGACGAATGCGTTTATCTAAAGGAGGATGGGTTGCGGTGAGTTCGCCCAGAAAGTCTAATTTCAAAGCATTGCCAAAAAACAGGTGGCTATTTTCTTCCGCATAGGGAGACTGAAGCAAAGAACGGTCAGAGTGATTGGCAATTTTGCGGAGTGCGCCGGCGATGCCGGCTGGATTGCGCGTGAACTGCACGGCGGACGCATCTGCAAGAAACTCGCGCTGGCGGGAAACGGCGCTTTTAATCAGACGACCGAAAAACGCTCCCACAAGCCCAATAATAATCACGGCGAATCCGAACCATAAAAGCCCATTATTTTTGTCGCGGGAGTCAAAGCCGCGATTCCAATCGCAAATAATGCGCCCAGTCAAGTAAATCAGTAAAATCCCGTGCAAATAGCCGACAAGCCGCAGGTTCAGCCGCATGTCGCCATTGAGAATGTGGCTGAATTCATGACCGATTACGCCCTGAAGCTCATCGCGGCTGAGCTGTTCGAGGGTGCCGCGAGTAACGCCAATCACGGCATCATTGGGCGTGTAACCGGCAGCAAAGGCATTAATGCCGCGCTCTCTGTCCAAAACGTAAACTGCCGGCACGGATATCCCGGACGCGATTGCCATTTCCTCAACCACATTCAACAGCTGTCGCTCATCCGGATTGATCGGATCGGGAAGCAGCCGTCGCCCTCCGAGATCCTCAGCAATCGCTGAACCCCCTTGCCTTAATTGTAACACTTTGTAACAACTTCCGCCAGCAATTGTCAAAAGCGTCGGAATGGTTACCAGCAGAAAAAGCTCGGGTTGCCACAGATCAGCCGGCGTTTTTACCTCTGAGAGGGACCCAAAGGATACCAGCGCCGCACCGTAAATGGTGAGGGTGATGCAGAAGACGGACAGGATAAAAAGCCCGATGAGCTTTTGGGTGTTTTGGCGAGCTCGGTCTTGGTATTCAAAAAAGTTCATAAGCCGGTGAAGAAGCGAGCAGCACTATCTAGAACGAAACCCGAGGAGCTTTTTTCACTTCAGGCGCAGCTTCTTCCAAGAACTCAGCCGGACTGAAGTTGAAGGAACCGGCAATTAAATTGCTGGGGAACACTTCTCGCTTGGTGTTGTAGAGCGTCACCGCATCATTAAACGCCTGGCGGGCAAATGCCACCTTGTTTTCTGTAGAGGTCAATTCTTCCATTAACTGAGTCATTGTCCGGTCGGCTTTCAGGTCTGGATAAGCCTCTGACAGAACTAAAAGCCGGCTCAGCGCTCCTGTGAGGGTGGCTTCTGTATTCTGTAGCTGCTGCATGGCTTGCGGATCTCCGGGATTTTGGGCGGCTTGAGTGCTGGCTGTCATGGCTGCATTCCGCGCCGCGATAACTGCTTCCAGGGTTTCACGCTCGTGCTTCATGTAACCTTTGGCAGTTTCCACCAGATTGGGAATTAAATCGTACCGGCGCTGGAGCTGAACATCGATCTGGCTGTAAGCGTTCTTGTAGCGATTGCGCAACGTAACAAGCTTGTTGTAAGCGTCCACGACGATGAACCCGACAATCAGCACCAGCATGACCAGAAAAATTAAAGCTCCCATAGGGCTAAATCCTTAATTTGGCTCGTTGGCAGAAAGAGTGAATTCGTCTTACTATAGCATATCCGGGCTGCCTGCCAAGTTAACATTTGTTACGTCCTTGGATCTCTGGGCGTCTGTGGCGGTTCGTAAAATCACACCTTCTGATACACTACCAGCAGAACAAAAAATCGGGAGGAACGCGCAGGAAATGCAGGGACAGACGATCGATCCAAGGGACTTTTCATGGCCCTTCTGGCCAGCCATGCCACTGTACCCTTATGGAAGCCGGCGAACCATCCGCCAAGAAGTGGTTCAGGACGCAGTTTGGACGTTTGACCAGATGCAGGGCATCTTCTATGTTGTCGTGCCGATTCGCATGACTGTCGTTAAGCTTGAGGAAGGGGGATTGCTGATCTATGCGCCGGTTGCGCCGACTCGTGAGTGCCTGCGCCTTGTCCAAGAGCTGGTGGCGAAACACGGCGACGTTAAGTATATCATCCTGCCAACTATTTCCGGTTTAGAACACAAAGTTTTTGTTGGGCCTTTTGCCAGACGCTTTCCCGACGCGCAGGTGTTTGTGGCTCCCTCACAGTGGAGTTTCCCGCTCAATCTGCCACTGAGCTGGCTGGGTTTGCCGGCAAAACGCACGCAGGTACTCCCAGAAGACAGCAGCAAAGCGCCTTTTGCCGGCCAGTTTAATTACGCGATATTAGGGCCAATTGAACTCGGTCCGGGACGGTTTGCGGAAGCGGTTTTTTTTGACAAGCGATCGCGCACGCTGCTGGTGACGGATTCGGTGGTTTCCATACCGGAAGAGCCGCCGGCAATCGTTCAGCTAGATCCGTATCCGTTGCTGTTCCACGCTAAGGACAGGGCATCTGATATTATGGAAGACACGCAGGCAAACCGGCGCAAGGGATGGCAGCGCATTTGTCTGTTTGCGATGTATTTCCAGCCGAGTGCGCTAGAGGTGTTTAAATGGAGTGAGGTGTTTCGGGATGCGCTGAAAGCGCCGGATCGGTCGAATAAAGGTTATTTCGGGCTGTTTCCTTTTAAATGGAATTCGGACTGGAGGCGATCGTTTGAGGCGCTGCGCGGGAATGGGCGTTTGTTTGTCGCGCCGGTGCTCCAGAGTCTGATTCTCAATCGAGCGCCGAAGGAAACTCTCGACTGGGCGGATAAGGTGGCGAGTTGGGATTTCCAGCGGATTGTTCCCTGCCATTTAGACTCGCCGGTGTCCGCACAGCCGCAGCAGTTTCGCCAAGCGTTTTGTTTTTTGGAGCGCTTTCCGGCGGTGAGTGTCGGTTTGTTTTACAGTAACACTTATCCGTTGCCGGAGGTGGACTTTAAAGCGATCCGGGAACTCGATGCCGGTTTGAGCCAGCTTGGCATTGTGCCGCAGGCGTTGGAGAGGGTGTAGCGTGGGCGATAGCTTTGGTTTGTAGTAGGGCTTTAGCCCTCAAAAACTGCGACTTTTCTAAAAAAGAAAGTCGTTAGCACAAACAGCGAGTTAAAATTGGAGAGAGTGAGAATAGATCCTTTGCAGAGTCAGCGAGTATGAAACTAGACCGCATTACCAGCAATCCCGCCCGCATGAACGGACAGCCTTGCATTCGCAATCTGCGCCTGACAGTTCGGCGAGTCATTGAGCTGCTAGCGACTTACCCCAACCGGGAGGAGTTACGTCAAGAATTTCCTGAATTGGAAGATGAAGACATCCGGCAAGCACTCATGTTTGTTTCTACCTACTTGGACGACCGTATCGTAGATATATCCCTAAGCCATGAAACTGTTGCTTGACCAGGGGTTGCCCCGTTCTTCCGCAGCTTTGTTGCGTGAGGCTGGGATCGATACAATTCATGTTGCCGAGATTGGTTTATCGGCAGCCACCGATACAGAAATCCTTCAAAAGGCACAAGAGGATGAGCGTGTTGCTGTCACCCTTGATGCGGATTTTCATACTTTATTAGCTCTAGCTGGAGCGACTTCTCCTTCAGTGATTCGCATCCGCATCGAAAGATTACGCGCTCAAGCTCTGACTGGGCTGTTACTAACAGTCATTGGTGAATGTGAGGGGGCTTTAGAGGAGGGAGCAGTCGTCACGGTTGAACCAAGTCGAATTCGCGTCCGCCATCTTCCGCTGTTCCCTGAAAATGACTGACAAAACAATGGCGGTGTTCGCCACCGGAACACCGCCTGTTCTCCTACCCCAAAAACAGCTTGTATGCGGGATTCTGGCTTTCATCCCAGTAGCGATAGCCGAGGGTATCCAGAAATGCCTGCCACTCTTCCATCTCGTGCGGGGGAACTTGCATCCCCACGACAATTCGCCCGTAGTCTGAGCCATTGTTGCGGTAGTGGAACACGCTGATATTCCAATCTGGACTCATGGAAGTGACGAATTTCATCAGTGCGCCAGGACGTTCGGGAAACTCGAAACGGTAGAGCAATTCATTGTGGGCGAGGGGCGAACGCCCGCCCACCATGTGCCGCAGGTGCAATTTTGTCAGTTCGTCATCGGTTAAGTCAAGGGTTTTGAACCCATTCGCTTCAAAGTTTGCCACCATCTTTGCGGCGTCGGCGCGGTTTTGAATTTGCACGCCCACAAAGATATGCGCTTCTTTTTCGTCGGCAATCCGGTAGTTAAACTCGGTGAGATTGCGCTTGCCAATACACTCGCAGAATTTGCGCAGACTCCCCCGCTCTTCGGGAATGGTGACGGCAAAGATGGCTTCGCGGCGTTCGCCAAACTCGGCTCGTTCTGCCACAAAGCGAAGCCGGTCAAAGTTCATGTTAGCGCCGCAGGCAACGGCAATTAATGTCTGTTCTTGAATTTGCTCCCGTTCGACGTAAGCTTTGGCACCGGCAACCGCCAGAGCACCTGCCGGTTCGAGAATCGAGCGCGTATCTTCAAACACATCTTTAATCGCCGCACAGGTGTCGTCGGTATCTACTAAAATGATATCATCGACATATTGCTGGCAGAGGCGGAAAGTTTCTTCCCCCACTTCCCGCACGGCAACCCCATCGGCAAACAAACCCACCTGAGACAAGCGCACCCGATGACCGGCTTTCAGGGATTGATACATGGCATCGGCATCCACCGGCTCAACGCCAATAATCTTAATTTCCGGGCGCAACCGTTTCACATACGCCGCAATCCCAGAAATCAGTCCGCCCCCGCCAATAGCGACAAAAATAGCGTGAATGGGTTTCTGGTATTGCCGCAGAATTTCCATCCCGATTGTACCCTGACCGGCAATCACATCCGGGTCGTCAAAGGGGTGAATAAAAGTCAAGCCTTTTTCTGCTTCCAGCTGGCGGGCGTAGGCGTAGGCGTCGTCGTAGGTATCGCCGCGCAACACAACTTCGCCCCCGCGCGCTTTAACTGCATTGATTTTGACTTGGGGGGTAGTGACCGGCATAACGATAATAGCGCGGGTTCCCAGCCGGGAGGCACCGAGGGCGACGCCTTGGGCGTGGTTGCCGGCGGATGCCGCAATGACGCCCTGTGCTAGCATATCCGGGGACAGTTGCGCCATTTTATTGTAAGCCCCCCGCAGCTTGAAGGAAAAGACGGACTGCATGTCCTCCCGCTTGAGCAGGAGTTTGTTATTCAGACGCGCCGACAGGTTCGGGGCGCACTCCAGCGGCGTCTCTTGGGCAACGTCGTACACGCGGGCGGTGAGTATTTGTACTAGGTAGTCGCAGTACATGGGTGTGAGGGGGTGGGTAAATGCGGGGAGCGGTACAATAATACACGATTGGTGTCACCGTTATGCCGGTGTTACCTTAACCGCCGGTGAAGTTACAAGAAACCGGGTTTCTTCAAGAAACCCGGTTTCTGGCCCCCGCTTAGCAATTGCTTTATAAACGGGCTTTCAACCGGCGATAGAGAAGGCTTCTTCAGCAGCTTTTGGCAACTCAATAGGCACAAAATAGCTGAGGGGATACAGATAATCTTCATTGGATTCATCAATCACCCGAATCATTTGATGTTTAGCAGCATTAGGATCGGGAACAGCGCGATAAATCTTTCGCACTTCTAATGAAGCTGGGTAATCTTTGTTGCTAATGCAAATGACAAATCGAGGTTCTGCTTTGGCTGATTGCATAACTACTCCGAGAGAATGCGTTTAACTTTTATTTCTTTCTTACCGATGCCGTGTGCTTCGTACCAGTGTAACTCCGCTTCACAAACGGTTCCGTCGTCTAAGCGAATGGGAGCAGTGCCTTTAAGTTTCCGCCAGCGTCCCAAACCATAGGTTTTCCGCAAGCGTCTCCGAGGGCGGGGTTGCCGGTGAACGGGGCAATTGCGCCTTGTGGCCGGTTGCGCCATCTTGTTGCAAGTCCCCCGCCGGTTGAAGGAAAAATTTGACCGCATCCACCTTGACTTGCGGCGTGGTTGCCGTTTGCTGAATACGAAGTAACACTAGGTATTGCTCAAGAGTTGAGTGGCTCAATTCATGCGCTTAAGAATTTACCCGGTTCTATTAATGACCTACTAGACAAAACTGCTGCCAAGTTTAGCGCTGACTACATTCTGATTGATATGAGTCCTAGTCTGGGAGCGATTAATCAGAATTTGTTGATGACAAGTAACTTTTTCTTAGTTCCCACGACCGCAGATTTTTTCTCTGTAATGGCAATTGACTCTCTCTCCAAAATTTTACCAAAATGTTACACTTGGGCCAAGGCAGCAAGTTCACTTCAAATTTTAAGAGACGCTACCTATCCATTTCCTGATGTTACGTTACGCTTTTTAGGAACTATTGTTCAGAATTATCGAATTATACGTGGGAAGGAAACTGCTGCCTTCCAAAAATGGATTGAAAGAATTGAGCAAGCTGTTTCTACCAAGTTAGCTCCGATATTACGCAACAGCAATATGTTATTGCCAGATCAAATCTACACCGAGCGGGAAATCGGGCCTAACTTTACTCTTACAAAGATTTCAAACTTTAACAGCCTGATAGCTATCAAAGTTTTCAGCAACCAGACAAAATAGCCGAGGCAATCAGACTTATTTCAGATAAAAAATTATGGGATGAGGTTGCCCATAAAATGGGCAAACCGAACAGAGCAAAAGAAATTAAGCAAGAACTCAGTTCAATAGTTGATCGGAGAAACAAGATTGCTCACGAAGCTGATATAGATCCTAGCTATAATATAGGGACTCGCTGGCCAATATATGAAATTCAAGTTGACAGCGCCATTAATTTTATTCAGCAAGTCGTTGAGAGTATTCATCAAGTTATTGTCTAGCCTTCAGCTCTCTCACCGGCAAGTTGCAGAACTCTATTATACAGCGAGCCAGCAATCCAGAAACCAGCTTCATTAATCAGAGCGTTCAGCAAAGGTTTCACCACAGGAATTAACCCCTGACTTTTGGCCTCAATTAGAATCCCTAAAATCCCCGTGTATCTGAGATTTAGTCTCGCAGCGATGGCTCGCCCCCGACTCTCGTCAATGAGAATTTGGTCAGCTTCTAATTCCAATGCCAATGCAATCGCTTCCGCCTCGCCAATATCCAGATCGTTTCGCAGTGCTTCAACCACTGCACGGTTGTTAACTTGACGGGTTTGAATCCAGTCAAAGGTTTGAACTTCAGTCGCACCGGCTACCGGAAACTCAGGATCCGTCAGTTCTCTGAAAACCGCTTCAGGAATAATTACAGTGCCATAAAGTTGGCGCAGGAGAGCGAGTTGGCCGATCGCTGACAGGTTATTGATAGGCGAAGTGTCGCTAACAATAATCACAATCTTCCCATCTGCCGCAGGTTTTTAATATCTTGTTCAAAATCTTCTACATCATAGTGAACTGGGATTTGCCGGCTGGCTAGCAGATGCTGGAACGCAATGCGATTCATGCCGGCAAACCGGCTCGCTTGAGCCAGCGTGAGTTTCTCCTTTTGAAAAAGCATGACAGAAATTTCCAGCTTCATCTCAGCTTCAGTCATGCGAGTTGCGGCTAGAATTTCATCCGGGATTGCGACACTCATTGCTAAATTCCTCTCAATGGCCACTATTCTAAACATCTAGACCGGCAGCAAAGCGGCGAGCGCCTCCATCGCACTGCGCCAGCAAACGGAAATCAAGAAGGCACTCGCTCACTCACTCAATCATTCTGGGCGTGCTCGAACTCATAGACATAGAACAGCCGGCTGAACTTCTTCAGCAGGTATCCCACCACTGCCAATCCAATTATACCCCCAAGCGCCTACCGGCATCCAGCACGAGGAATAACAGTCAAAACGGATGCAGCCGATCGCCCTGCAGTCCCTACCCCGCTCGCCACAGCCCGCGCATCTGCCATCACTTGCCACAAGCATTACCTGGACTGGACTTGTTATACTGCTATTGCCGGTCTAACACTGATGCGCCCTAGCCGGCAGCTTGCGGTTTAATCTCAACCGGCATCAAAATTACCACTCGACAGCAGCGGCTTCACACACACCGGCAATGCCCAACATTCCAACAAACCTCCTCGACTCATTCGCCCCTTCACCCAACGCACTGCTTGACTTAATCAGCAAGCAGACAGACAACTCAATGCTGCGAGAAATAGCGGAAGCCGATTACGGAATGGACGCTGACGCTCACCTGCTAGAGCTGTACCGCATTCGCGACACCGGCCAAATTCCCGCCCCCCTGAAATGGGAGCCAAAAGAAGTTCTTGAACTCATCCGCTGGTCAGAACCCGACGATCCAAACTGGAAGCCGGGAAGCACTGGAACTCCAGGGCACATCATCAGAGCGTTCGCTTGCGCCGCTCTCCTGCGAGCGGCTGCCGATCCTGCAAACACCGGCTACTTTGACAGCGAAAATACTACCATTGCTCAACTGCTTGCCAGCGCACTGGTTCTCGGTCGCGATCTGCAAGAAGCCGCAGCAAGCTTTCTCGCCTGGAGAGTCGAGCAACTGAACGTTGGCGAAGAACGCCCGTTTTTCGCGCTCGCTCTGCTTATCCTTGCCACACTCCTCGGTCAGCCAAAATTTAGCGAAGAAGAATTGGGACGGCTTGCGGACTGGACAATCGCTGAAGAGGCATTTGAACGCCAGGAAGCATATTTCTTACCTGAAGATAGCGAACATTGGCTGCTGGGGCTGACCTACCACAATTTGAGGCACAATGTCTGGCAGTCTCTCGCCCACCGGCTTGTCGCTGAGGCAGCCAAGCTGCGCTCCGATAAAATCCGTTCGCAGTTAGAGGATATAGGCTCCCGAATTCTGGGAAAAAACTGACAAAAGCACTGCAGCCGGCCCACAGCTGCACCCACTATCCCGAAGGATACCGCCTTCATCGCCACCGCCGGTGGACTCACCATCATCCCCTAACATCTTGACGCTCCGGCAAAATGCCGTATAGTATAGAAGTATCCCACAGATCGCGCCGGTGATTCATTATGTCCAGAGCCACTCGCTCGCAACCCTCAGCCCGATTGGAGGCTCGCGTTAGCCCAGAGATTAAAGCTCTGTGGCAAATGGCGGCTGAGTTAGAGGGACGTACCTTGACTGATTTCGTTATCGCCAGCGTTCAAGCAGCAGCTTGCAAGGTGATTGAGCAGCACCAAACCCTCAAACTGAACCAGGAGGACAGTGAGGCTTTTGCGAGCGCTCTCCTGAATCCTCAGCAGCCAAATGAAGCCCTGAAAGCAGCAGCTTTGCGCTACAAGAAAGCGATAAGTAATGACACTCACGATTGAGCCACTCGCTCCCCGCCGGCATCGCCGCTCGGCTTTCTGTTGCGGGCAAGATAGCCTCGACAGCTACATCCGCAAACAAGCCTCCCAGGATCTCAAAAAGAGAGTCGCAATGGTATTTGTTTTAGTTGACTCTCCTAACCCAGATGTTATTGCCTATTACACCCTCTCTTCCTATACCGTCCACATAACCGAGCTGAGTGAATCTTTCGCCAAACATTTACCCCGCTATCCGCTTCTCCCGGCGACTTTGCTAGGTCGCCTTGCTGTTGACAGCACTCACCAGGGTAAACATCTCGGTGAGCTTATTCTAATAGATGCTCTCAAAAAAGCACTAAACGCAACCGCACAAGTAGCATCTCTGGCTGTCATCGCCGAAGCCCTCGATGAAAAAGCCGCGAACTTCTATCAAAAGTATGGCTTTCAACCGTTTAAGCAAAATCCCATGAAACTCTATCTTTCCATGAAATCTGTTGAAGCGCTTTGTCAAACTTTTAACATCTAGTCAGCTCGCCCCGACCCCTCACATTGCGCCCGACAGCGGGGCGATTGCCTGTCGCGCCAGACAGCCGCAAACACGGGCTGATATTCCTCCCATTCAGAGATATAGCAGCTAAGCTAATTTGGCCGTGTCCCCTAACAAACTCTCTTCTTCTCTTCTCTTGGCGTACTTGGCGTTCTTGGCGGTTCATAAAATACCCATTCCTCACACCACTCATTTTATAATAGCAAAGATTTGGGAAACGCCCTATTAAACACATCTACAAAACGCCAACATGCAAACTCGCCAAAAACTCTCCCTCCCCACAATGGGATGCGGGACATGGGCCTGGGGCAACCGGCTCCTCTGGGGATACGACCAAAGCATGGACGACCAATTGCAAGCCGTCTTTAACCTCTGCGCCAGCACCGGCGTCACCTTATTCGACACCGGCGATTCCTACGGAACCGGCACACTCAATGGGCGAAGCGAACAGCTCCTCGGACGCTTTTCCAAAGAATATCTCGGCGCAAACAAAGACCATATTTGCATCGCCACCAAACTTGCTGCTTACCCCTGGAGATTGACCCGCCAGTCAATGGTATCCGCTTGCAAAGCATCAGCAGGTCGCCTCGGAAAAAACGTAGATTTAGTGCAGATGCACTGGTCAACAGCCAACTACGCACCCTGGCAAGAATCCCCCCTTTTAGACGGTCTTGCCGATCTTTACGAGCAAGGATTAGTCAAAGGAGTCGGCCTGTCCAACTTCGGCCCAAAACGTCTCAAGCTCGCCCATCAAAAATTTGCCGGTCGGGGCGTTCCCATTGCCACCCTGCAAGTTCAATATTCCCTCCTCTCCACCTATCCCGTCACCCAACTCGGACTCAAAGACCTCTGTGACGAACTGGGAATCAAACTAATTGCCTACAGCCCACTTGTCCTGGGACTGCTGACAGGAAAATACTCCGAAAAAGGCCCTTTTCCCAAAGGCGTTCGAGGTCTGCTGTTCAGACAGCTACTGCCAAAAATCCGCCCCCTGCTCTCTTGTTTGCGAGAAATTGCCGAATCCAGAAACAAAACAATGTCACAAGTTGCCCTCAACTGGTGCGTCTGCAAAGGAACCATCCCCATCCCAGGAGCGAAAACCCTAGAACAAGCACAGGAAAACATCGGTGCGTTGGGCTGGCAATTAGACGCCGGCGAGATAGCCGAACTCGATAAAGCAGCAGCCGGTGCCGGCAAAAAAATGGTTCAAAACATCTTCCAAACTCAGTAACCGTAACCAGCCGGCAAAGGTTCGCCCTTTCTTCCTCTTCCTTGGCGCTCCTTCACGGCGGCGGTTCAAATTTCTTAAAAACAAAAAAGCGCCCCCCGGAACGGAGAGCGCTTTTTTTACCTAGCAACTAGCAATTAGCCCTTGATAGCGGGAGCTTCAACGGAAGCCAAGTCGAGCGGGAAGTTGTGAGCGTTGCGCTCGTGCATAACTTCCATACCCAAGTTGGCGCGGTTGATCACATCAGCCCAGGTGTTGATAACGCGACCTTGGCTGTCAATCACGGACTGGTTGAAGTTGAAACCGTTCAGGTTGAAAGCCATCGTGGAGATCCCCAGAGCGGTAAACCAGATGCCGATCACCGGCCAAGCACCCAAGAAGAAGTGCAGAGAACGGCTGTTGTTGAAAGAAGCGTATTGGAAGATCAAACGACCGAAGTAGCCGTGGGCTGCAACGATGTTGTAGGTTTCTTCTTCTTGACCGAACTTGTAACCGTAGTTTTGAGACTCGGTTTCAGTGGTTTCGCGCACCAAAGAGCTGGTGACGAGAGAACCGTGCATGGCGCTGAAGAGAG
>JAHHHT010000034.1 GCA_019359235.1 Oscillatoria princeps RMCB-10 | reverse complement strand
CTCCGACGCCGGAACCGACTCCAATTCCGACTCCGACGCCGGAACCGACTCCAATTCCGACTCCGACGCCGGAACCGACTCCAATTCCGACTCCGACGCCGGAACCGACTCCAATTCCGACTCCGACTCCGGAACCGACTCCAATTCCGACTCCGACGCCGGAACCGACTCCAATTCCGACTCCGACTCCGGAACCGACTCCAATTCCGACTCCGATTCCAACTCCGACACCGGAACCGACTCCGATTCCGACACCGGAACCGACTCCGACTCCGATTCCGACTCCCACTCCGGAACCGACTCCGATTCCGACACCGATTCCGACTCCGACGCCGGAACCGACTCCAATTCCGACACCGGAACCGACTCCAACGGCGATTCCGACTCCGATTCCGACTCCGGAACCGACTCCGACTCCAATTCCGACTCCCACTCCGGAACCGACTCCGATTCCAACTCCGACGCCGGAACCGACTCCGATTCCGACTCCGATTCCGACTCCGACGCCGGAACCGACTCCGATTCCGACACCGGAACCGACTCCGACTCCAATTCCGACTCCCACTCCGGAACCGACTCCGACTCCGACACCGGAACCGACTCCGACTCCAATTCCGACTCCCACTCCGGAACCGACTCCGACTCCGGAACCGACTCCGACGCCGGAACCCACTCCTACTCCCGCTCCGACGCCGATTTCAACTGCGACGCCGGAACCCACTCCTACTCCCGCTCCGACGCCGATTCCCACTCCTACTCCCACGCCGACGCCTACTCCCACTCCGACGCCTACTCCCACTCCGACGCCTACTCCCACTCCGACGCCGGAACCTGCTGCGAAACCTACTCCAACGCCGATTCCCGCGCCAACTCCCGCACCGGCAGTTAATGCTGACCACAGTTGCATCTGTGATGAAATTGGGGTAAATTGCTCCACCGGCATCAACGAACCCCAACTCACCAGTCCCAACAGCTTGGGAATTGAGCGCAATGGAACTGAAGACAACGATTTGATTGCCGGTAGCGACGCCGCTGACTCTATAGTCGGAAAGGGTGGGTTTGACATTCTCACCGCCAGCGGTGGCAGTGACAATCTCCTTGGCAATCAGGGAAATGACTTGCTGTTTGGCAATACCGGCAATGACTTCCTCGATGGCAGTATTGGCGACGACACCCTCCTGGGTGGCAAAGACAGTGACACCCTGCTTGGCGGGAGTGGCAGTGATATTGCTGCCGGCGATATTGGCAGCGATACAGTCTGTGGCGGCGAAGGCAATGACTTGCTGTTTGGCAATACCGGCAATGACTTCCTCGATGGCGGTATTGGTGACGACACCCTCCTGGGTGGCAAAGACAGTGACACCCAGCTTGGCGGGAGTGGCAGTGATATTGTTGCCGGCGATATTGGCAGCGATATTATCTGTGGCGGCGACGGCAATGACTTGCTGTTTGGCAATACCGGCTCGGACACAATCGACGGTTGCCTCGGTGACGATACCGTCTTTGGAGGCAAAGATAATGACACCCTCATCGGCAATGTTGGCAACGACATTCTCTGCGGCGACAACGGCAGCGATAGCGTCAGCGGCGGCGACGGCAATGATTTGCTATTTGGCGGTAATGGGGATGACACCCTTGATGGCGGCACCGGCAGCGATACCCTCTATGGCGGCAAAGGCGCTGACATCTTAACCGGCGGTGCTGGCGATGATACAGTCTGTGGCGACACCGGCAGCGACACCCTGACTGGCGGTGCCGGTGCTGATAAATTCATCTTGACAGCCGGCACCGGCAGTGATATAATCACTGACTTTGAAGATGGCATTGATTCTCTGGTGCTTGCTGGTGGCTTGACCTTTGAGCGACTGGCAATTACCTCAGTGAGCGCCGGCACAGCGATTGGCATTGCCGGTGGCAATGAAGTGCTCGCCACGCTTAATGGGGTGCAATCTAACTTACTGGGAGTAGAAGATTTCATCTCCGGCTAATTTCAAACCAGGTTTCTTCCTTGAAACCTGGTTTTTACCGGTATTTTTAAACCCCGGTTTATCCAAGAACCCGGGGTTTTTTAAGGAGCTCATTTTTTGAGATTAGTGACCGCCTACTTAACTCACTGATTGGAAGCGGAACTGGAGGATTGCTTGAGTTCAACAAAAGGAGCCTTAGCCAAATTTGCTAGAGAAACAGAATTCAAAAGTTCTTCCCACTTAGCGGCTAGAGTTAGATCGTCAGGATTCTGCCGGTGCAGCTGAGCGAGAGACGAGAGAGTGTCAAACCAAAGCGACTCTCTGGCATAGATAAATGGGCGCTCCCGTTCGGAAGCTTTTTCCAGCTCTTGCGCCAGAGCGGGCATCTTTTCCGCCCGTCTGATCCAGCCCTGCACTCTCACATCTCCCGACCGGTCATCTGGATTGCAGATAATTGAAAAGAACCACTGATAGTTCTTCCCCGCTTCTAAAGGTTTGCTAGCTTTTTCCGGCAGGGTGTAGCTGACAATCCCGGCACTCCCTACAGGCGGCAGTTTCCCCGAATTGTACACCTCCTTGCCGTCTTCATCCTGCAAGACAAACTCCATTTCAGGGGCGGGATTTTCACCGCCCCCTGTTTCCGGGACATACCAGTACAGTGTGGGGTGTTCCGCTACGGTCAGCCCCATATTTGTGGCTGGAACCAGAGGGATGAGCTTGTTTTGAATATTGGGGCAATTGCCACCGCGCACTCCCCCACCTTCTTGCCGCCCCTCACCGGGCAGCCCTCGGTTGGGAGGGTTAAATGCGTTCCAATTCCCAGCGATGCTTTGACTGAGCGTGGTTTCCTGTGACTGCGCCCGCACCAAAATCGGGAAGCTGGTGGTGGCGGCAAGTCCTAAGGATAGGGCTAACGACAGTGGAAGCAGCTGCAGGCGAGACTTCATCCTAGCCATACTACAATAACCCTTTGGTAAATCGTGTTATCTTGAAATACGGTTGCGCGTTGAGCCGGTGTGCCCACCCAGCCACGTAGCCGCTATATCTCAATTCTACAAGGCAGCGAGTGGCAGAGGAGCCTACTGCGCTCAGCAGTCCGAACCCCCGCTGCCGGTGCGTTAGATCCATCTCATTTTTGTGCCACCCTCACCCCCGGGGGCAAGCGGGCACTCAAACGCAAGGGAGGCATCCCACTCCTCAAATCCCCCCCTCTGCCACTTTGGCAGAGGGGGGTTAGGGGGGTGAGGGCAAGCAGTCTGACTGCAAAACCGGGACAATCCCGTGGCTGTTTGTGGCAAGTGGCACGAGCAGCCTCTCACCCTGGAAGGTAGCCGCGCTGTCCGCAATCGAGCGCCCTGGGGTGCTGATGGGAGCCGGCTAATTTCGCTACCTTCTCAAGGTAGGAGGAAGTTGTATCCTAATCAGGGGCTCAGCTCGCCCAAAGTTAAGGCAGACGCACGGGTATTGTATCTAGACGATGCATTGCCCTGAAACGATCCAAAAAGCAGTCCGCGTTAACGGGTTAGTTGGATACTCCTAACTATTATGCACGATAAATTTTACATGGCTCCCGATTCACCAGTTCTCCCGCTGACCCAAAATCCCTGGTTGCGCACCCTCAGACCCCATGCGGCGTATGCGCTGCACGGCATTGCCTTTGCAGGGGACGCTCTGCTAGCCATTGACACAGTCCGGGGGCATCTGCTCCAGATTGATTGCGCCAGCGAAAACACGACGATTCTCAATCCTTATCAGGCTCAAGACTTTGCCGGCGTCACCGGCTTGGCTGTTTGGGAGGGCACCCTTTGGTTCACCCGCGACGAAAACGTTTATTTCTGCGAGCTGTCCGATCTCACCCCCCAGCATTTTGTCACCCTGCCCGGCACCGCCAACGGGATTGCTGTTTGGGAATCGACGGTTTACGTCACCTGTGAAAAAGCCGGCTCCATTCTCATTTTCAACCGCAATACCGGCAAGCAGATTACCAAGTTCTACGCCCCCGGTGTCGGGGTGGAAAACATCACTGTCCGGGGCGAGGAACTCTGGGTTTGCGACGCTCTAGAGCAAACCGTATACTGCCTGGAGCGGGGCACCGGCAGCGTGCGCTTTAGCGTGCTCACACCCTTTGAGTCTCCCTCTGGCCTAGCTTTTCACACCGACCCGGTTTCAGGCCAGGATATCCTCTACGTGGCTTATGCGGGAGAAGAAGCTTACATCCGGGACGATCCCAACTCATCCGATCCTTACCAGCTGACATTTCGCGACCGCACATTCATTCACCCCCTGTACTTTCACTATAACGAAGCCGGTCGCTTCGCGCTCTCCAACGGCTATCTCATTGAGATGTCTTATGTCGAGGAACTGGCTCCCCTCGATGAGGTGCACCTAGAAAACCTGGAATGGCGGATTGCCCTTCCCTCCAACACCCACCGGCAACATGTGCGGAGCGTCGAGCCGGTTGGCATGCCCTTCACCGAAGAAATCCACAACGGAGAGCGCGTCGCCGTGTTTAAGTTTGACACGCTCAAACCCCACGAATCCCGCATATTTGGCTGGAAAGCGCTGCTGGAAGTGTGGAGTGTCAAGTACCGCCTCACCCCCCGCGAGGTGGAAAATTTGCCCCCACTGCCGCCAGACTTCCAGGAGCGCTACTTAGTAGATAATGATAACTTGGCTATGGATACGGATATCGTCCGCAGGGCTGCCCGGGAAGCGATTGCCAGGGAAACCAACCTCCTGCGCCAGGTGCTGAGCATTCGCAATTACGTCTACGACGAGCTCTCCTACGGCATTAAACCCCAGATTGACACCCCCGATGTGGTGCTGGATCGGGGCACCGGCTCCTGCGGGGAGTATGTGGGAGTGCTGCTAGCCCTGATGCGCCTGAATGGCATTGCTTGTCGCACCATCGGGCGCTACAAGTGCCCGCCCCATGCCGACCGGATGTTTGTGCCCCTCATGCCCGACTTCAACCACGTTTGGCTGGAATTCTACATACCCGGATTTGGCTGGGTGCCGATGGAATCCAATCCTGACGACACCCAAGAAAGAGGCCCGTATCCGATGCGATTTTTTATGGGCTTGGCTTGGTATCATATTGAAATTGGCAAGGGATTGCGCTTTGCCAGCCTGGAAATTGAAAACACCTTGGTTAAGAAAGAAGAGGTTTCTATTGGCGAACTCGCCATCAATCACGTCCGGTTCAAGATCCTGGGAGAACTGCCCCCCTATCAGGACTGAAGCCGCCAGTGGCCCTTGTAGAGACGCGACATGTCGCGTCTCTACAAAAAGTCCTGGCGCTCTATAATTAGCCGGCGCAGGCGCAGGCGCAGGCATCTCGCCTGCGGTACAGCCGGCATCTGGAGCCAGTAGGGGCTTTCCGGCGGAAAGCCCCCACCGAGGCGGACGGCAGATGTTTTTGCAGGTCTTAACAAATCTCTGCCGTCACCGCCACCTGCGCTGCAGTTTTTGTGTTAATATAAATCCTTAAATCTAACCTCTGAAATCGTCGGTTGTGGAAAATCCGGTTCTGACTGTTCTATCTTTTATGGCTATCGGGCTGCTGGTGGCTGTCACCGGCGGCGTCGCTTATCTAACCGCCGCCGAGTGGCGCGACCGCAGACGCCGCGAGCGGGACAAGCGCTCTGGCTCTAAGGGCTGATTTATAAAGTCACTGTCAAGCCAGAATGGGGGCCAGAAACCGGGTTTCTTCTGGAGGAGGGCTCAGTTTTCCGGCTGACCCAGTACAAGAAACCGGGTTTCTTGTAGCTTCACTTTTTATTTATAAATCAGGAATTAGCGCAGGTCTTGTGATTGAAAATCGGGGGCGAGCGAGGGGAGGCGCGGAAAGAGTTTTAAAACCGCAGATAAACGCAGATGTACGCAGATATTACCCCCTATCATCTGCGCTGTCTATCTGCGTTAGTGTGCGGTTTCTAGGAAGCGGAAAGTGTGTCGGTGGCAGAAGGCGGTAAAACAAAGTTCGAGCTGGAGAAGCTACTCGCCTGAATGCCCACGACTACCGCTAACAGCTGATTGATGAACACCGGCTCGGGGGTGCCGGTGCCGCCCGTCCCGGTAGTGCCGGTGCCGGCAACCGTATCCTGAATCTGAACCCGGACATAGATTTCTGAAGTGTTCGGCTGAGAACCGTTAAAGAATACCAAACTGTCGAAATCGAGTTCTTGGCTCAGCACCAGAAAATCAGTTCCCGCGATCAAGTCATTGATGCGGGCAACGCCACCGAGCTGCAAGCCAAAAGTGTCGCTCCCGTCGCCGCCAATTAGGGTGTCCAAGCCCAAATTACCCAGCAAGCTGTCGTCACCGGCACCGCCGAGAACACTGTCGTTCCCTTGGCCAGCCGCCATCAGCTCGTTCCCCGCACCACCGATCAGGGTGTCAGCGCCGGCGTTGCCGTAGAGGGTGTCATCTCCTGAGATGCCACCGGCCTTATCGCTGCTGAGATTGGCAATCAGGGTATCGTCACTGAAGTCGCCATAAACCAGGTCGCTGCCATCGCCTCCATAGATGAGATCGGAGTTTGAGCCCCCGAAGACACGATCCTCGCCCCGATCGGCGTAGAGGGTGTCATCTGCGAGCTCCCCGAACAGCCAGTCGCTATCTTGGCCACCGAAGCCGAGGTCGCTGCCGGCACCGCCGAACAGGGTATCTTCACCCAGATTGCCGTTGAACAGGTCGCTGCCAGCACCGGCATTAATGGAGTCCCGATCTTTGCCGCCGAAAATGAGGTCGTCGCCGGCACCCGCCAGCAGGGTGTCGTTCCCCTGATTGCCAAACAGGGTGTCATTCCCCTGATCCCCATCGGCAAAATCGCCACTCGCGCCGGCAAATACCAGGTCGTTGTCCAAACCGCCATAGAGGCTGTCCCTGCCGTCAAAGGCCAGAAGGGTATCATTTCCTCGCTCGCCCTCCAAGAGATTATTATCCGAACCGGCGTCGAGAGAGTCGTCGCCCGCACCGCCGATCAGAGTGTCGTTCCCGTCAAGGGCGATCAGAGTGTCCTTCCCGTCGTTGCCCTCCACATAATTGTTGCCCGCAGCGGCGATCAGCGAGTCGTCTTCCCCATTGCCAAACAGGCTGTCGCTACCGTCACCGGCGGTGATAGTGTCTTTCCCCTCATTCCCCTCCACAAAATTGTTGCCCGCGCCCGCCTGGATCGAGTCGTCGCCCGCACCGCCAAACAGAGTGTCGCTGGCGTCAGCGGCGGTGATAGTGTCTTTTCCCTCGTTGCCCTCCACATAATTGACGCCCGATCCCGCCTCGATCGAGTCGTCGCCCGAACCGGCATAAATGGTATCATTGCCGGTCTGGCTCAACAGAATGTCGCTTTCCGATCCGCCCTCCAAAGAATTGTTACCCGCGCCGGCGTCCAGGTAGTCGCTGCCGTCTGAGCCCAGCAGGGTGTCGTCGCCCGACAGCGCCAGCAGCGTATCGTCCCCCCCAGCACCATCCAAAAAGTTTTTCCCGTCGCCGGCGCTCAGGAAGTCGGTTTCTGAACCGCCCGAGAGGCTGTCGCTGCCGGCACCGGCAATCAGGGTGTCCAGCCCCTCGTTCCCCTCGATGACATTATCCCCCTCGCCGCCGTCGAGGGAGTCGCTTTCCAAACCGCCCTGCAGGGTGTCGCTGCCCAAATCGCCTAGAATTGTATCAGCTCCCCGCTCGCCGGTCAGATCGTCGCTGCCTTTGCCGCCGGAGAGGTAGTCGCTGCCCGAGTTACCGAGGATGCTGTCGTTGCCCTGATTGCCGCTGAGGGTATCGTTCCCATCCACCCCGTCGATAAAGTCATTCCCAGCGTTCCCTACGATCGAGTCATTACCCGTATTCCCAACCAGGCTGTCGTCAGCCGCCCCGCCGACGATCGTATTGTCCGCTTGCGCACCTTCGAGGCTGTTGGGCTCGTCCGTGCTGCCAACAATCGGGACGCTGCTGGTGCCCCGGCGGGCGACAACTACAGTCCAGTAATAGTTTTCATTAAACCGGCCCGTATCGTTTTCCAGGTAATACAAGCCAACGCCAATATTTTGAACGTTAGCCTTGAGCAGGTTGCTGCCTTCGCCGGTGCTGAACCATGACGCTACCACTTCCTCTGGCGTTGCCTCGCCGGCTGCGATATTCTGGGCGTAGGTTGTGAAGCTATAGCCGGCATTTGCGATCCGGGTGGCGGCGGTGGAGCCATTGGAACCGTCTTGACCGAAAAAGTCATTGAGCGCCATATCCGTGCTGTGGGCGTCGGATGCAGTGCTCAGCTGAGTGTCTAGGGTCAGCGCCGGCAAACCAACCAGACTGCGCCGTTCGTTAACAAGATTGACAACTTGATTCGCTATCTCAAGAGGAGTAGCCATCCGTAATTCCTTCTTCCCATCGCTTCTATGTTACTTGTCGGTTTAGGGAGATGTGGGGATTCCGGAATTGGGCACCGGGGATGGGGCGCGCCGGCACCGGGCACGCCCGCATGGGGCTTGCGGCGTGGGGCACCGGCTTTGGAGAGCGGTTATTTGAGATTTTCCCGGTTAAAGTGTTTTCAATTAATTTTTCTTTTCAAATGAACCGCCAAGACGCCAGCGCCAAGGAAGCTGAATCAAGAGAATGTTGCCAATCATTTCTACTGGCTGGCAGAAGAAAAGTGTGTGGGCGGAGGCAGGTTGACAGTGGGGCGAGTTCATGGCCGGTGGGGGGATTGCCGGTGGGGCCACCGGCACTTCTTTTAAGCTATTCAAAAGCTTCCACTATCCGTGTGATTGGAATAAACAGTGAAAGCTCGCTGCTTTCTAATGGCAGGAAACCGTATCTGACATAAAACTCCTTTGCTCGCTCATTGAGGGCATCAACTGTCACCGCAAATACTCCTACATCCGCTGACAGGCGAACTGCTTTATTAAGCGCATCCACTAGAAGTTTTTCTCCCAGTCCTCTACCCTGCATTGCTCGATCTACAGCAAGTTTTCCAATGCGCATAGCCGGAACAGGGTAACGGGGCAACCTTCTCCTGTACTGTTCGGGCAACAACTCGCGTTTAATTTCACCCATGCTGCTGGAATAATAACCTGAAACTCGCCCGTCTCCATCTTGGGGAATAGCCACAAAGGTTGTGGCCATTCCTCTTATATGGTTTTGTCTGGCGTATTTTTTCAGGTAGTCATTTAATTCCGTAACGCCACAGTCGAAATTTTCCTTTCTTACCCGGCTATCATCTATGGGGCAAAAAATCCATTTCATCGCTCATTCCTTTTCATATTCCTCTCTGTACCTTTTGATGGCCGCTTTCAGCCTCGGATTGAGTTCCGGAGGGTTTTCGAGTGCGGAGACAAATATTTCCCAGTCCCGCTCAGACAGAACAATTGATTCTGGCTCTGGGATTTCTTCTGTAGCTGCATTCAGGGCGAGGTCGAGCAGATACTCGCTCAGGGTCATGCACCTTTTGGCGGCAGCTTTTTCCAGGGTCTTCTTATGATCTTCGCTGAGTTTCAGCTCGATTGTGGTTTCTTGTGACTGGGCCGGTGCTGTCATAACTTCTCCTACTTCACGCTATTGCTATTATACACTATTCTCTGGAATCATGTTACATATCGGCAACTTTTGGATGGGATGGGCATCGGCATTAGCTGCAGGAACCCTCGCCCTCCCGCACCCATCACCCCACTCTCCAGACTCCAGAGGTGAGCCTGCGCCCTCTGGGGATGAGGGGTGGGGGGAGGACATCAGGGTGAGGTTCTCGCTTAAACCAGAATTCAGCCCGCCTTCCAAGCTCTTTGGCAAACCCAAAAGCAGCTCTAAATAATTTGTGAGAACCCTCTCAATTTTCTTTGCTTGGCGCTCTTGGCGTCTAGGCGGTTAAAAAAAGTAAAAAAATCACAGCTCAATTAGACACCCTATATTGCCGATTGCAAGCTAATGTAATCGGGAAACATAGGACACGCAGAAACCGGGTTTCTGAACCAGAAGTCAAGACTATCAGACCTCGTTCCAGAACCAGAAACCCGGTTTCTTTCATAGTTGTGCGTAAGTCCCGAAACAGATAGTTCTGGCTCCCACCTTTTTTAGGGGGGCTGGGGGGGATCTCAACTGTTTGAACGTGAGGATTAACCAGCGAGCGTGCGCAAGCGTTGCGGCTGTGCAGGAGCGGCGTACCCCAGCCCCACGCCCGACGCCCCACGCCCAACCACCTTTCATCCCGATAGCCCCCGCGATCCCGCGTACAGCATCGCTAAACTGAGAGATAACCCCTTTACCTCCCCCCCAAACCTGGCCCCCAGCCTGCATGGTTCACATCAAGCGCCTGGAACTCACCAACTTCAAATCCTTCGGCGGGACGACAGCGATTCCGCTGCTGCCGGTATTTACCGTAGTTTCTGGGCCAAACGGGTCAGGCAAATCCAACATCCTCGACGCCCTCCTCTTCGCCCTCGGACTCTCCTCCTCCAAGGGAATGCGGGCGGAACGCTTGCCCGATTTAGTCAGCCACAGCCAACTCAACGGGCGCGGCACCGTCGAAGCCAGCGTCAGCGTCACATTTGACATATCTGACGCGCCGGATTTCCTCGCCGCAAAAACAGATTACCAGCCAACCGCGAGCGATGATGCCGGTGAAACCGATGAAACCGGCGGGCAAAACGGCTCAGCAGAATCCCCAAATCCCCCAATCCCGGCGTCCCACCTCCTGGAATGGAGCGTGATGCGCAAACTGCGGGTGACAAAACAGGGCACCTACACCTCCACCTATTACATCAACGGCAGCCCCTCCACCCTCACCGAACTGCACGACCAGCTCAACCTGCTGCGCATCTACCCCGAAGGGTACAACGTCGTGCTGCAAGGGGACGTCACCGGCATCATCACCATGAACCCCCGCGAACGCCGCGAGATTATCGACGAACTTGCCGGTGTCGCCCAGTTCGACCGCAAAATTGCCCTAGCCAAAGAAAAACTAGACGAAGTTAAAGAGCGCGAAGAGCGCAGCCGCATCATCGAACGAGAGCTGGTGTCCCAGCGCGACCGGCTGGCGGCTGACCGCGCCAAAGCCGAAAAATACCAAAAACTCCGCGCCGAACTCCAGCAAAAAGAACTCTGGGAAGCCGTGCTGCTCTTCCAAAAGCAGCAGCAGCAAGAGTGGCAGCTCCGCGAACAGATAGAAGCGGGCGACCGCGAAAGCGCCGAACTGACCGCCGGGCACGCCGCACTCCTAGCCCAAATCCAAGAATCCACTGCCGAACTCGACCGGCTCAACGCCCTCGTCAAATCCCTCGGCGAAGAAGAACTCCTCGCCGTGCAATCCGCCCTCGCCACCCAAGAAGCAGAACACCGGCAGCTGCAAAACCGGCAGCGCGACTTGCTTTCCGCTCGCCGCGAAACCGAACAGCGTATAGCACAAACTGAAAAAGAAGTCAACACCCACCAGCAAAATCTTGCAGAAACTTGCCACCAAATCGAGGGGCAATCCCAGCAGCTAGCAGGACTGGGCGCGGCGCGGGAGGAAGCCCAGAGCGCCCAGGACTCTTGCCGGCAGCAAGCCGAAGCCCTGGCGGCGAGCGCCGAAGCCTGGGCCGGCCAGCAAACCGACCTGCACCGGCAAATCGAAGCCCTCCAGAAAACCCTCGACCCCCTGCGCACCAGTTCCGCCACCCTGAAAGAACGCGCCGACCGGCTAGAAAAACAAATCCAAGAGCAAACAGTTTCTTTGCAGGCATTATACCACAAAATTGCAGAAAAGCAAGCAGAACACGCAGAAATTTTGACGCAGCGTGCCGGCTTGTCCCAGCAAGTAGAAGCCTTGGCGCAAACTGTAGCCGCCGCAGAAGCCGAACTGCAAACCCAGCAGGAAACCCAAAAGCGCCTGCTATCTGAACAGCGCGACAAGCAGCGCCAGCTCGACAAACTGGAAGCCCAAGCCCAAGCGATGCTGGAAGCGAGCGGCACCGGTGCCACCCAGATGATTTTGCAGACCGGCATCCCGGGCGTGTGCGGGCTAGTCGCCCACTTGGGCCGAGTGGAGCCGCGATTTCAGCTGGCCTTGGAAATCGCAGCCGGCGGGCGTCTGGCCAATCTGGTCGTCGAAGATGACGGCGTGGCGGCTGCAGGCATAGAACTGCTCAAGCAAAAGCGAGCCGGTCGGGCCACATTCTTGCCCCTCAACAAAATCAAGCCGGGGCGATTCCCCCTCACCCCCCTCTCCGTCGAGGGGTTCATCGACTACGCCGTCAGGCTAATTGACTGCGACCCCCGCTACCGCGACATCTTCGCCTACATCTTCGGCAACACCGCCGTTTTCGACAGCCTGCACAGCGCCCGCCGGGAAATGGGGCAATACCGCATCGTCACCCTGGACGGCGACTTGCTCGAAACAACCGGAGCGATGACCGGCGGCAGCAGCAGCGGCGGCGGCTCCCGCTTGCACTTCGGCACCGGCACCGCCGGCGAATCCGCCGAAACAGTTGCCTTGCGAGAGCGCCTGCAAGAAATTGAGCGGGTTCTCGACCGCTGCGCCCAAATTATCAGCCAGGTGGGAGCGGGGCTCAAGACGCGAACCGCCGAACTGCAGGAAGCCAAGCAGCTGCAGCGGGAAAGCCAGCTGAAAGCGGAGCAGCTGCAAACCGAACTCAAAAACGCGACAGCGCAGCAGGAGCAGCTGAGCTCGCAACTGCTGAAAAACAACCAAGAACTCTCCGACGCCCGAGGACGCCTGCAAGTGCTGGACGTGGAGCTGCCGGCTGCGGAAGCCCAGCTGCAGCAGTACCGGCAAGCAATGGCTGAATTGGAGCAGTCCCAAACCCACAGTGAGTGGCAGCTTTTGCAAGTCGAGCTGCGGGCGCGAGAGGCCAAGTTCACGGAGTGCGAGCGGGCTCTGCGCTCAGCCGAGCAAAGGCTGCAAGACCTGCAAAATCAGCGCCTGCGCCTGGAAGAAAAAATTCAGGAATCCCACCGGCGTCTGGAGGAATACCGCCTGCAGCTGGATGCCGCGAACAGCCAGCACACCGCCGCCAGCAGCGATCTGTCCGCCCTCCAGGAGCGGATGGCCCAAATCAAGGCCCAACTGGCTGAGCTGGAGAGCCGGTTGGGCTCGGAGAAACAGGCGCGGGACACCGCTGAGGGGTTGCTGCGAGAGCGGCATTTGGCCTTCCAGCAGTTGCAGTGGCAGCTGCAAAAGCTCCAGGAAACCCAGCAGGGGCGTCGGGAGGAGCTTTTGAGCTTGCAAAGCCAGCTGGAAGCGCGAAGGGCGGAGCTGCCCGAAACTTTGCCGGCGGTGCCCGATACGGAAGAAACCCGCAGTTTGCCGTCTTTGCAGCAGAATCTGCGCGCTCTGCAAAAACGGCTGCAGGCTATGGAGCCGGTGAACATGCTGGCGCTCGAAGAGTACGACCGCACTCAAGCTCGCTTGGATGAGCTCAGCCAGAAACTGGCGACGCTGGAAGCGGAGCGCACTGAACTGCTGCTGCGGATTGAGAATTTTACGACGCTGCGGCTGCGGGCGTTTAAAGAAGCTTTCGACGCGGTGAACGAAAACTTTCAGGGGATTTTTGCCGAACTGTCTGAGGGCGACGGCACTCTGACGCTGGACGATCCGGAGGAGCCGCTCAACAGCGGTCTGAACTTGGTCGCCCACCCCAAGGGCAAGCCGGTGCAGCGCCTGGCGTCTATGTCGGGGGGCGAAAAATCCCTGACCGCGCTGAGTTTTATCTTTGCCCTGCAGCGCTACCGCCCTTCGCCGTTCTACGCTTTTGATGAGGTTGACATGTTCCTGGACGAGGCAAACGTGGAGCGATTGGCTAGAATGATTAAGCAACATGCTAAACAAGCCCAGTTTATTGTGGTCAGCCACAAGGGTCCGATGATCAAGTCGCCAGAGTGCCTGATCGGCGTCACTCAAGCCAGAGGAGCTCACACCCAAGTGATTGGGCTGAAGTTGCAGTCGAGCAGTGCTTCTGTGTAATTTTATATATAGTTGTGTTAAGAGGTTGCAGGGGCGGGTTCACCCGAGACAGTTGTGGAACAAGCTCATCGCTGTATTCAAGCCGCCCCTGCAGTCCCGGTCAGCGGTGGCTGCTCGCCCGCGATCCCACACGGGTTTGAGGTGAAAAGAAAGCAACTGACGCCTGACGCCTGACACCTGACACCTAACGGCTAAAAAAAATAGGATTCGAGAGCAGGACTCGCAACAGAATGACATCTGAACAAATCCGCCAGCGCTCAGACGTTTTAAATACCCAAGTGATCACCCGCGACACCGGCAAGCGCCTGGGGGTAGTTAAGGAGCTATTGGTAGACATCGACCGGCGGGAGGTTGTGGCACTCGGTCTGCGAGACAACCTGCTCTCGGTCGCCGGTATGCCCCGGTTTATGCTCCTGAGCAGCATTAGCCAGATCGGGGACGTGATCCTGGTTGAGGATGAGAACGTCATAGAAGAGATTGACGTTGACGCCTACAGCAGTCTGATTAACAGCGAAGTGATCACCGAAACCGGCGAAATGCTGGGCAGGGTGCGCGGTTTCAAGTTTAATCTGGAAACTGGCAAGCTCCTGTCGCTGATCGTGGCCTCTTTGGGACTGCCGCTCATCCCCGAGCAGGTGCTGAGCACCTACGAGCTGCCGGTGGAGGAAATTGTCAGCAGTGGGCCCAACCGCCTGATCGTGTTTGAGGGCGCAGAGGAGCGCCTGGTTCAGCTGACTGTGGGCGTGCTGGAGCGCCTGGGCATTGGCCAGCCGCCGTGGGAGCGCGAGGCGGAGGAAACCTATTACGCGCCGGTGGCGAGCGCTGACAAGCAGCTGGGCACCGGCGCTCGCACGCCGGCACCTGAGCCGGTCCGCACTGCAGCGCCGGCGGCGCAACCGTGGGATGATGACGAGTGGGAAGAGCCCCAGCCGGAACCGGTGGTGCGCCAGCCCCTGCGCCAGCAGCAGCCGGCGGAATCGCTTTACTATGAAGAAGATTTAGAGGAAGAAGAAAACTGGCGGGAAGCGAAGCCGCGAGAAAACTACGAACCTCGCAAGTACGCTCCCCCACCCCGGCGCTACGAGGAGCGTGAGTACGAAGAGGAGTATGAGTACGAGGATGTAGAAGCGGATGCCTGGGCGGACGATGAGTCGCCGAAGCCCTACAAGGCTCCTCGGGTCAATATCCCTGAAAAAACTAAGGCTCCTGAGTACGAGGAGGAGCGGGGTTACTAACCCGCGTCGCTCATCCAAAGGATGGCACTGTAGGGGCGGCCCCCCGTGGCCGCCCTGACACCCGATGGCCCCCGCACCGGCCCCCACAACGCGGAACCCCACACCCCAACCCCCTCCGCTCACCTTGGGTGCCGGGTGATGTCCCACAGGAAAAATTTATAAAGTGTACAAACGTATTTTAGAAAATATGCTTTTCTAGAGTTAAGGCTGATAAAGGAAAACAGGCTACAGAAAAGCATAAAATCCGAATGATTGCTTTACGAACAGTTTTGCAGCCGGGCCAGCAGCAGCACAATCTGATCAATGGCTTGGCGCTGGGTTCCGAGAGGCTGGCTGGACTGATTGAGGACAATGCTAAAAACGAGGGGCTGGTAGTCAGGGGGAGTGACATAGCCCGACAGCGCTAAGACACCGCCCACAGTGCCGGTTTTGGCTCGCACAATGCCTTGGGCGGCGGTGTCGCGGAAGCGGTTCTTGAGGGAGCCGCTGACACCGGCAACCGGCAGAGAGGCGCGGTAAATATCTGCCCGAGGTGAAGAAGCCATCGCCCTGAGGGTTTGCACCAAAGCTTCTGGGCTGACTAGGTTCTGGCGAGACAGCCCGGAACCGTCTTCTGGAACGTAGCTTTCCGGGTTAACTCCCAGTCGAGTTAAGGTGGCTTTGAGGACTTCCAAACCGGCAGCTAGTGTTTCCCCGGAAGCCGAACCGGCAGCCAGGGAGCGCAGGAGAACTTCGGCATAGAGATTGTTGCTCTCCTGGTTGGTTTCCTCCAGCAGCTCGGAGAGCGGCGGGGACTCAACGGCAGCCAGTTCCGCCTCACCGGCAATCGGGCTGCGGCGGGCGACAGAAGTCCGCGCCACGGCAATCCCCTCCGCCTCCAGGGCTTGGCGGAAGTGCCCCAAAAAGTTTTCCGCTGGATTGGTTATCGCTACAGCCACCGGCTCCGGCTCCGAACCGGCACGCAGCTGGCCACTGACGCGCAGCACGGGCCCGCTGAGGTCGCGGCCCACTTCCACAAACTCCTCGTCATTTTGCCCTACGGTGCGGGAGCGGTTCTCAAGCCGCCAGCCCACTGCTTCCCGGGGATTCTCCCAGATCACTTGCAAAGGCTGGCCGGGATTCTGGGGGGCTAGCGTCAGGTTAATGGCATTTTGATTGAGAATCAGACTGCTGACGGGCGCACCGTAGCCGGCTTGGACGTCTTCCCACTCCCAGTTGGGGTGCACCGGCTCTCCCTGGAAATAGCCGTCATCGGCAATCAGCTGCTCAACTTGAGTGACGCCCCGGCTTTTGAGCTGCTGCGCCAGGGTGGCGAGCTCGGCGTCTGTCAAGCTGGGATCGCCGCGCCCCACAACCCGCAAAGAGACTCGCCCGCTGCTGGGGGGAGTGCCGTAAACAGAGGTGCGAATGCGAAACTGGGGGCCGAGTTTTTCGAGGGCGGCGGCGGTGGTGAGCAGTTTGGCATTGGATGCCGGTATGAAATAGCGGGTTCCCTGCCGGCTGTAGAGGGTGCGGTTGCTGGTGGGGGAGAGGGTTTCCACGAGAATTCCCCAACTCGACCGGCTGAACTGGGGCCGGTTGGCCACCGCATCAATGGCGGCACCCAGCTGCGCTGGACAAATTGGCGCTTCGGGTGCCGGTTGGGCAAAAGCGGCTGCCGGGCGCAGGTGGATGGAGCCCAGAACGAGCAGCAGCCCCCCGATGGGGAAGGTAAATTTTTTATGCAATTTAATAGACACAGATAGCTTGACAGAGTATATAGTAAGTACGAACCTGTTCAGACTTGCCTTCCCGATACAGGTAAACGCTCCCTACCGCTGGGCTTCCAGCGGCCCGGAGAGTGGCCCGAGCGCCTGGAAAGTCGGCACAAACAGCGTGCGTTGGAACAAGGAAGAGGGCAGAAGGAACAAGGAAGACAAGTTTTTTCCCTGCTCTATGAAGCTCTAGCGTATCAGACGCGATAAACCCTTGTCTCTACAAGAGTTCCCGCGCTCCCCCTCTTCTAAGTTTCCGCCTGCCGGTCGGGGCGAATTGCTCGCTTTGAGCGAAGCGGGTTAATCGCTTCAGTCGCTTTTGAGCAGAAAGAGCCAAGAGAAACAGTTCTCTCTTGTGACAGATGTCAGGGTGCAGCTTAATTTAGTAAAAATTTGTTAGGCATCGGACCGTCTCTAATTCTGGGAGATTTATACCCATGAAAGTCCGCAATCAAGATAGAGAAAGACCGGCAGGGCACGCACAGATCGGGCGTCGCAGAGGCAGGAGTTTTAACAGCTTTTTGGCAGGGGCGGTTACTGTACTCTTGCTGCTTGCCGGTGCCGGCGGTTACTTGCTGTATCGAGCCATCGAAGCGGGGGATGTAAAAAATACCTTCAACTTCAATCAAACGGATACAGGCAACACCGCCTCAGTCGAGCCACCCAACAGTGCCCCCGCCACGCCGGCACCGGCAAGTATTGCACCCGGACAATTTGTGGAGCAGAGTTTGGGAAATAAGGCGCAAGTGGAGTTGCTCTCGGTGCAGAGAATTGCGCAAAATTCTGAAGAGGTGAAGGTGCAGATGCGGATTGATGTGCTGGATGATATGGACGGCGGTGAAATGCTCGATGTCAGCCAGACAGGTGCTCGCAATCCTGTTACCGACGACATCTACCCACCAGCAGAGCCTGAAACGCGCTCATCGGGATTGATTTCTCTGATGAATATGAGCAAAGGTCAGTCGGTGGATGCCTCTGTGGTGCTGAAGGTGCCACTAGAAGTTAGCAACATCGATATTTCTGTCCACGAGACAAGCACATTTAGAAATGTGCCGGTGGCTCTTGCTGAGTCAGGGAGTAAGGCTTTTTTATTAAACCGCCATAGACGCGCCAGCGGCTTCCCGCAGGGTAGACGCCAAGAGCGCCAAGGAAGAGAAGGGGAGTAAGTAGAGAGTTTTACCGGGCTTTATATAAAGTTGTGTGTTGCGAACTGCAATATTTGGGCTTTCAGGGGTTTGCGATAACCCGATCTATGCCGGAATAGACATTGAATCGCTCGCCGCGCAGGAATCCGATCAGGGTGATGCCGAACTCTTCGGCGAGCTGCACTGCAAGACTGCTGGCGGCTGAAACGGCGCAGACAATGGGAATTCCGGCGGCGAGGGATTTTTGCAATATTTCAAAACTGGAGCGCCCGCTCACCATAAGGATACAGTCTGAGAGGGGGAGGCGATCGCTGAGGAGAGCGGAGCCTATCAGTTTATCAAGGGCGTTGTGCCGGCCCACATCTTCCCGCACCGCCAGCAGTTCGCCAAAAGTGTTGAAAAGGGCTGCAGCGTGCAATCCGCCGGTGCGCTGGAAGACGCGCTGGGATTCCCGAAGCTTTTCCGGGAGAGTGCACAGAACCTCGGCGGAAACAGTTGGTCCGGGAGGGATGGCTGAGCACCCGCGCAGGCGCAATGCTTCCAGGCTGGTTTTTCCGCAAACTCCGCAGGCGCTGGTGGTGTAGAAGTGGCGCTCTAGGGTTGCCAAATCGGGGAGTGTGTCGCCGGTGAGTGCCACGTTAAGGATATTGTAGCGCTGGGAGCCATCTGTGTCGGGATTGACGCAGTAACTGATGCGGCGGATATCTTGCCGGTTGGCAATAACTCCCTCAGTGTAGAGAAAACCGGCTGCGAGCTCGAAGTCATTTCCGGGGGTGCGCATGGTAACAGCCACCGTGCGGCGCACCCCACCGGCAATCAGGCGGATTTCCAGGGGTTCTTCGGTGACGAGACAGTCTGTGTGGGAGCGCACTTTGCCATTTTCTACCACCCAGACTCGGTTTTTGGTTTTGCTTCCTGTCGGCGTTTTCATTAGGTTTGCGCGGAAAATTCCTCTGGATCGACTCCCCAGTTCACCCAGCGAATCGCCTCCCTAGCTGATTTTACATCAGGCGGCACCCGGGTGGCGTGGGTGTGGCCGGTGCTGGGGCAAACCATCTTTAACAGATTAATTGGCTCCACATCAACACGATTCTTGATTCTTAATAGTGTGTACTCTTGCCAGCAATCTAATTCAGTCGCTCGCAATTCTTGCCCTATTCTACCGTAACCGATCCCCCCGATGAGCGCCCGCCGAAGTTCAGCATTTTTCTCCTTTAAAAGCCATTGCGATTGCCACTGGGGGGGGTGCAGTTTTCCGTATTTTTCTGGCAGCCTGACGCCGTGATAAGCCCAGACGCAGAACCCATCAGCAAACTCAATTGCCGGCTCTCCTTCTGCGTGGAGCCGCTGCTGGCTGTCGAAGCGAAGCTGGCGAGGGCGGTTGCAGACGAGACAAATCGTTTCATAAGGGAAAATCCAGCCGCAATACTTAACTATATCCTGATACGCTTGCCATTTTCTTTGATTGAGAGCGCCATTTAAAACCGAGGCGCAATAATCCAGCCAGCTGCCATCACACGCCCAAACTTCTGGCTGAACGCACTCACTTAACACGTCGCTCAGCTGCTTTTTCAACCGGCTGTTCAGTTCCGCGCTCAGCTGGCTGTTGAATTCCCCGCCTAATTGCTCCCACAGCCGGTTGCTAAGTTGCTCCCAGACATCCCATTGCTCGCTCGACAGCTCGCCCTCCAAACATCCCCGCAACTGGGCGTTCAGCTGGCTGTTCAGCAGGGTTCCCAGCAGGGGCACAGCAGTGTTAAAAGCCGTGTAAGGGCTGTCATAAAAAAGAATCTGAGGCTGTTTCAACCCGCTCGCCCAATAGGCGGATTTTACCGCCTCAGACGCTTGCTGGCGATTCACCGGCTCTGTAGAAAGAGCGAGCGCCCTCCACTTTTCCCGGTACGCAGGAATCAGCGCCTCTTGCTCGGCAGTAAGGTTTTCCATGCTAATCTGTTATAAGCCTCCATCCTTTCGGCTCGTATTCTCGCTGAATCCGCACCATCCAGCTGCCTTGGGGAATGGCGAGCGCCTGATGGTCTTCGTGGCTTAAAGTTGCGGTTTCAGAAAGAACCTTCAGGTAGAGAGTGCCGGTTTTTTCGTACAGTTCCGCCGTTCCCTTGCTGATGCGGTGTTTGTGTCCAGTCACTTCACCTTCCGCAAGAGTCAGGTGAGATAGCTTTTGCCCTTCTGTCTGCCCCACCGGCAGTAAAATGACATCCCCTTGTCGAATCGGTTGCATAATTTTTGCCCCAACTCCGAACCCTTCTATTATAGCCGGTTTTTCGGAGGTTGGGGGCGGCGGGGGAACCCCACTTCCCAACCCCCTCCCCCACTTGGTGGGAGGGGGGGTTTGCTTGTTTCTTTGTCTTTTAGGCTCCTGGGGATTAGAAAGATGCTGTTGGCGAATTGATCTGGGGGCTTACACCCTACGTTTTCTTTTGGGGGTTGGTTGTTCGGTTGTGGGTAGCACTTTGGGGTTGGGCCCTTCCCCTAATGCTACCTGCAGACAAACCGAAAACCCCACTCCCAAAACGGGGTATAGGGTGGGGTATTACCCACATCAATTCGCCAACAGCATCTTATAAACTCACTGCGACAGACTTTCGCCCGCATGACAAGGGCTAAAGACACAAAGTTCGCCGGAATAGTGGGATGCTCCCAAGTGAAGAAGCTAGAAACTGGGGCTGTCTCCCTGGGGACACCGCCCTCCGGTTGGGGGCCATTATATATCAGCTGCCCCAGCAAAAAAACCCGGTTTCTCACTCCCTGCATTTCTTAAGGATTCCCTTATAAAAAATCTCCGAGCGCGAGGCTATTTTCCCTCAGTGAAATGATAAATTTTGCTCAGGCAACCCCAGCCGGCTTTCTTTACATCTTCGACAGCGTGGCGGCGCAACGGGGCACGGATTTCGATGCAGAGGAACTGGCCGGTATCGACGCCATCCTCGCCGGCGGGTAAACATCGCATCAACGATTCTGTCCGCCGCCCGCATCACAATTCTAGGAGGTCGTATGTTCGCCCATCGTCTCAGAGCCCCGATCGTGATTGCAGCCATCTGTATCAGTGCCCATGCCCAGGTGGGGGCGCTGACCTGGCGCAGCGCCGAGGTGCGGCCACATCCGGCTGCCGATAGCGCCCCCGCCGCCGATCCCCAGACCTACCCCGATGCTGCGGGCCTGCGGGCACGCGCTGAGCGCATCGTCCGCGGTCTGGCGACCGAGGATCTCGAACGCTGGCGGCGCGGCTACTTTCGCAGCGGCGATCCGGGCAAGTACCTGCCCACAGCCGCTATGGCCCGGCTGATGGTTGACCCGCAGGACAGGCAGGCCCGCACGCTGATCAACGACGACCGCTCCCCGCGCGAACACTACCACTTCGCGGCGGTGAACTGGGCCCGCTTCTTGCCCCTGTGGGGCGACGTGCTCACTCCCAAGACCCGGGCCAGCCTGGCGGAGCACGCCTGGAACTATGACGCCTACCTGAACGGCAGCGGCACGGAAAACCACAAGGTGATGTGGTACGCCAGCGCCCTGGTGGTGCCGCTGTTCCTCGAGGGCGAGCGCGGCATCGCCCATCGGGGCCGGGCCGAGGCCCTGGCCGACCGCAAGGAGTGGCTGCGCTCGTATGTGCGCAACCTCTACCACTACGGTATGGGCGAGTGGGAATCGGCCACCTATCACATGTTCTCCACCCACAGCATGATCAACGTGTACGACTTCGCCGAGGACCCGGAGGTGCGCCTGCTCGCCGCCGCCGCCCTCGACTACTATGTGGGTGCCTACAGCCTCAAGTACACAGACGGCATCCTCTCCGGGCCCAGCCAGCGCGGCTATGCCGATCGTCCAGCCGGCCAGATTGCAGACCAGAGCGGTTGGCTCTGGTGGGGCAGCACCGCCAACCTGCCCGACCGCGAGGTGGCCGACTTCCGCTACGCCATGCATCCGGCCACCAGTTCCTGGCGTCCCAACGCCGTACTCAGCCACATCGCCCGGCGCGAGCTACCGCAGCTGCCGGTGGCGGTGCGCGGCAGCAAGCCGAACTACTGGTTCGGCCTGAACATCGAACCGCAGGCCAACGTCACCCAGGAGATCCTGTGGATCAGCCCGCGCTACACCCTCGGCAGCTTGTGGCACGGCTACGATCCGCACGGGCAGACGGTGCGCTGGCAGTTCACCGCTGCCGGCAACGAGCGGGGCGAGGCTGCAGCCCTTACCGGTGGCCACCCCTGGGCCGACCGTCGTGGGGATGGTCTGGGCAAGTACGACCAGACCATGCAGCACGAGGGCACCCTGATCCTGATCAGCCACATCCCCGAGGCCGCGGATCTGCAGGAGGAGGCCGCCGCCGCCTTCGAGCGGGCCCTGGTCGAGGGCCAGATCGAACGTCGCCTGGAACCAGATCCAGAGGCCGGCGGCCATCCCAAGATGACCCTGCATGTGACCGCCGTGCGGCCCGAGGAGCGCGAAGCGTGGATCGCCAACCGCATCAAGGACGAACTCGCCAAATGCCCGCCGTACATCTACCTCTCCCTGCCCGAGGGCCGGGCACCAGTCCAGTCGGGGGACTGGTGGTTCCTCCAGGTCAACGACGCCTACCTGGCCCTGCGTCCGCTGGGTGGCTCGGCCCGGATCGGCACCCTCGCCCCAAGCGACAAGGACAGTGAGCGGGCCGAGCGCAGCGGCCAGGTGGCCCTGGGCCAGCCGGCCCTGATCGTCGATGGGCGTCACGTCGGCTTCATCCTCCACACCGCCGACAGCAGCGCCTACAAGAGCATCGGCGCTTTCGCCGCCGCAGTGCGAGCCACCAGCGTTGATGACAGTGCCTTCGCGACGGACATGGCAGTTTCCTACATCACTCCAGGCGGCAGGAAGCTGCGCATGCGGTACAGCACCGCCGGAGAGCGAGCGGTGGCCAGCATCGATGGCAAGCCGGTCGATTTCGCCGATTGGCCGGTGTTCGCCTCGCCCTACTTCAGCCTCAAGGGTGGCGTGCTGAGCGCCAACGACGGCAAGCAGGGCTATGTGGTGGACTTCACCGGGGAGATGCCGGTCTACCGGGCCTGGCAGCCGGTGGAGTAGGATGCTGTCAGCTTAGTCGCCATCAGTCCGGATGGGAAAACAGTCGTCAGCGGCGGTGGGGACGGTACAGTGCGGTTGTGGGACTTGAAGGGCAATCCTATCGGTGAACCGTTCTGAGGGTGCTGTCCGAGCTCAGAACTCCATCGTCCGAGCTCCGAGCTCCATCGTCCGAGCTCTGAACTCCATCGTTCGAGCTCTGAGCTCCATCGTCCGAGCTCAGAGCTCCATCGTCCGAGCTCGGAGCTCCATCGTCCGAGCTCGGAGCTCCATCGTTCGAGCTCCGAACTCCATCGTTCGAGCTCCGAGCTCCATCGTTCGAGCTCTGAGCTCCATCGTCCGAGCTCTGAGCTCCATCGTTCGAGAAAAAAGTTGCAATTGGTGAGTTGTCGGGAAGGTGCGTTGCCCTAAGAGGGCAACACACCCTACTGTGCTACGCCTTTTATAGCAGTAGGCACTTAGGTTAGGACGTAGGACAGGCGTCTCGCCTGTCCCAGATATCTTGAGGGCAGGCGAGACGCCTGCCCTACGCCTAGAATTCATATCAAGCATGTCCTAAACTGACTGCGCACTGCTATATTGGGACAGTAGGATCGGAGGGAACGCCTGTCCTACGTCCCAATCTCCCCCTCCCCGCATTCTCCCCCTCCCCGCATGCGGGAAGGGGGTTGGGGGGTGGGGTTCTCCCCGAAAAAACCTACAACTTTTCCAGACGCACTAAGGCGTTATAATCGGGAACACCGGCAACCTTAGACCGCTTCCCTTTATCTAACAATACATTCCCCTCAGGCCAGTGCACCTGCAAATTTCCCGGAAGCACCGGCACCACGCACACCTGTCCGCGAAACTCCCCGAATTCATTCCTCAAAACCACCGCCTCTCCCGACTGCAACCCCAACTTTTCCGCATCCTCCGAACTCATAAAAATCGCCTCCCGAAACGCGCCCGTGATCGCATCTTTCTTCTCCTGAACCATACTGTTAAACTGCTTCCCCCGCCGAGTTGTCACCCGGAAAGTCCCCACCGGCAGCACCCCATTAAACGGCAGAGACACCGCCCCAAAATGAGCCTTCTTATCCGGCGTCGGGAAATTCCAGTCCGCGCACAGGTGCTCTCCCCCATACTGGAACTGATCTCCCGCTTCCTTCAACGTTTCGATGCCGGCATAAAACGAAACAGTCTTGGCAATTTCTTCCCGGATTGCCGGCGTTCCCTCGAAATGCAACTTCTCCGCAATCTTCGGACGAACCCGCCGCGCCAGTTCCATCATCACTTCCCATTCCGGACGAGCTTCCCCAATCCGCCGCCCTGGAATTTCCGGACTGAAAATTATGCGGCGTTCCGTACTCGTAGAAGTCACACCGCCGGGAATTTCGTAGCGCGTAGTTGCCGGCAGCAAAACCACTGTGTCTGCCGGTTCTAACAGCATTTGACTCGACAGCACAATATCCATGTGCGCCCGCAAAGGCACCCGCCGCAGCGCTGCTTCTACATAATCCGGATCTGGCATAACTTCCAGGAAATTCCCCCCCACGGAAAACAGCACATCCAGCTGCCCTTCGTGAGCGGCGTCAATCATCTCAGGAGCCATCATTCCTTTTGCCACCGGCACTTCAAAACCCCACATCTCGCTCAACTCTGCAGCATTCTGGGGGGTGATGGGTTTTCCGCCAGGAAATGCCGTCGAATAGCAACCCATTTCCGCCCCACCCTGCACGCCAGAATGTCCGCGAATCGGCATCAGCCCACAGCCCTCTCGCCCGACAAATCCCTTGGTGAGAGCTAGATTAATAATAGAGCGCACATTGTCTTCGCCGCACTCGTGCTGGGTAATGCCCATACTCCAGACAAATACTGCATTTTTCGCTTCTCCCACCAGTTGGGCGAAGGCGAGCATTGACTCGCGGGTTGTCCCCGAAACGCGCTCGATGTCTTCCCAAGACTGGCTGTCGAGATGCGCTTGCAATTCCTGGAAGCCCGTGGTATAATTTTGGATGAACGACTCGTCGAGCCAGCCGTTCGCAATCATGTGCTTGAGCGTGCCGTTGAGGAAGGCGATATCGCCGCCGACATTGACGAGGAAAAATAGCTCAGCAAATTTGGTGCCGAACAGGGCGCTCTCCACAATGGAGGGCACCCAGTACCGCTCCATTCCCGGTTCGCGGTAGTTGTTAATTACCACTATTTTGGTGCCGGCTTTTTTTGCCCAGTGCAGGTATTTTACTGTCACCGGCTGGTTGTTGGCAACATTGGAACCGATGAAGACGAGCAAATCGGTGCCAATCCAATCTTTATAGGAGCAAGTGGTGGCTCCCACGCCGAGGGCGGCTTTCAAACCGGCAGTGCTCGGGGAGTGGCAAATCCGCGCCGCATTGTCGATGGAATTCGTCCCCATCGCCCGCACAGCTTTCTGGGCGGCGTAGTAGTTTTCGTTGGGCATTCCCCGACTGGTGAGGTAAAAGCCGGCTCTCCCTCGCTCCCCACCCCCACTGGCGCGGATGCGATCGGCAATTAATTGCAAAGCCTCATCCCAGCTGACTCTGCGGAATCCGGGATCTCCTCGCCGGCGCACCATCGGGTAAGGGAGACGCCCCAAGTCGCGCAATTCTGCGCTGCTTTTACCTTGCAACTGCGAGACATCTTCCAGCAGTGCGGGGTTGAGTGCCGGCATGGTGTTCAGCCTCAGTAGCCGCAGCCGCACATTGCAGACATGTATGCCGTCTGTTGTCCAGTCTGTCATGCCGGTGGTTCCCAGGGCGCAGCCGTCGCAAACTCCCTCATTGAGAATTTTCCAGGCGTAGGGGAACTGATCGAGGTTCTCGAACACAGCCCGAAAAACTTCCCAGTAGTTGTTGGGGTACTGCTCCCCGATGCCAAAGGGTTTCCAACTCGCCCAGATAGAAGGGTTCCAGCTTTTGTTTGGTTTTTTCAACATTTCTCTTCCTCCCGGAGGATGCGCTCGTGCGGCGGGAATGCTAGGTGTACTTAGGTGAAGTATAGCGCCGGTGTGAGTCGCCGGTTGCCGGTAGGGGGTTGCAATGGGGCTTCAGCCCTGCCGGTGGGCTCCTCTCTTCTTCCTTCGGGCGCGTCCGAGGGCGTCTTGGCGGTAAAAAAAAACCTCCCCCTTTCCCCCTCTCCCCTTCTTCAAAACCGGGTTTCTGAAAAACCCACCGGCGAAAGCGGGGTTTCCCCCCCGCCCTTAGGTTTATTAAAATAAACTAAATTCGCTTCACGAGTGGCAGGGGGCGGGTTTATAGTAGGGGCGGGGCAAGCAGATATAGCAGTTTTCACTTGTGTGGCGTACAGTTAGATCCCCCCCTAGCCCCCCCTTAAAAAGGGGGGGGAACATTTTCTTGCGCCCCCCTTTTTAAGGGGGGTTTGGGGGGATCTCCAGACTGTACTCCACCCAGATGCAATCTGCTATAATTTTGTCACCCCGGCACATCTCAAGGCACCTTTCGCCGGCAAACCCGCCCGTACAGCCGGCAGACCTCTCTTGACTGTTTGCAATGTTGCGCACTGCCTATTCTATCTTCAGACCTTGACAACTTGCCGGCTTCAATGTTTAATTTTTATTAAACCGACGCGAGCTGCCGCCCCGCCCCGCGCTAACTTTGGCTTAAAATACTAATGATTAATATATCTATTACAAAGGCGGCTGGCTGGAAATGGACAGCAAGATTAATAAGACTTTGCACCGCAGACCCCTGTTAAAATTGACAATTAAAGAGCCGAAGATTATATCACAGCCCCCCGGTTGGGGGGGGACTTAGGAACCTGAAAGCCGCACTCCGCAGAAATACAAGGCCAGAGAACTCCCAGCCCAAGCGTGCGGTGAACGTCCTCGACCGCGCCAATCGCTCAGTTGTTTAAAAAAAAAGCCGGAATATGTCGAAAGTAACCATTTCTGAGGGGCTGGGCCCGGCCAGACAGCCGGGCCGGCTGCAGGGCTACAGCGCAGCTGTGCTCGCCCCAGCCATCACCCTGCTGCTGGTGCTGCTGCTCCACCGCGCCGGTGCGCCAATCAGACCTTTTGTGCTGTTTTTTGCCCCTGTGACGCTCAGCGCCTGGTATGGCGGGCTGGGAGCCGGGATATTGGCCACAGCGTTTAGTGCGGCGGCGGTCGATTACTTTTTGCTAGAGCCAGTTTACTCGCTGGGTGCCGGCTGGCTTGACGGACTGCAAATCAGCCTGTTTGTGCTGGAGGGGGCGCTGCTGAGCGCTACGATCGCCAGCTTGCAGGCGTCCAAGAGACGCTTTCAAGCGCAAGCGCAGAGCTGGCTCGCCAGCAGCGAGCAGCTAAAACTGGCCCTAGAAGCCGGTGGCACCGGCATCTGGGACTGGAACACCAGCACAGGCAAAATTACCTGGTCTGACAACTGCGAACGGCTATTTGGCCTAGCTCCGGGCAGCTTTCAGGGAACTTGCGAAGCCTTCTTCGAGCGCCTTCACCCTGAGGATCGCGATCGGACAAGGCAAAAAATAAACCGCGCCCTTGCGGAAAAAGCCGACTGCCAAGATGAATTCCGCACCGTATGGCCAGATGGCAGCACCCACTGGATTGCAGCAAAAGGCCGGTTCTTGTACGACGAAACCGGCATTGACGTCCGCATGGTGGGCGCGTGCGCCGATATCACCGCTCGCGTGCAATCCGAAGAAGCCAGGGGAGAGGCTTACCAGCGAATTGCCAGCATCCTGGAAAGGATTACCGACGGTTTTGTCAGCACAGACACCGAGTGGTACTGGGCATCGGGCATAGCGCATGGGGCATGGGGCGTGGGAATGAAGAAAATCCCCAAGTCGCAAATCGCCCGAGACATCACCAGCCACGTGCGGGCGGAAGAAGAAAGTCGCCGGTTCAGCGAAGAACTGGAGAAGCGCGTAACTCAGCGCACTGCAGAGCTAGAAGCAGCCAATCGCAAACTGGAAAGCGAAATCGCCTCTTGCCAGCACGCCAAAACCGCCTTGCAGCAGAGCGAAGAGCGCCTGCGTCTAGCTCTGGAAGCGGCTTCCTTGGGGATGTGGTGCGCAGATATTGCATCCGGAAAGACTTGGTGGTCAGAGCGTTGCAGAGAACTTATGTTCGGCTCAGTACCAGAAAAATCGGAATACGATTTCGAGGATTTAAGTAACTGCATACATCCAGAAGACCGCGAACGGGTTGTGCGGGCTGTGCAGCGCGCCCGAGCCACAAACGAAGACTACCGGTGTGAATTTCGCGTCGTCTGGGGGGATGGCACTGTCCGCTGGGTGGCGGATATGGGCCGCATCTTTTGCGGCGACACCGGCACCCCAACCCGCCAGATTGGGCGGGTAGAGGATATCACCGGCAGGGTTCACAGGGAACAGTCACTGAAATTTCTCTTTGAGGCTTCTGCGGCGCTCGCCTCTTCCCTGGACTGGGAGACGACGCTCGCCAGTGTGGTGAATCTGGCTGTGCCGCAAGTTGCGGACTGGTGCGCCATTGACCTCAAAGACGCCGGCGGCGAAATCAAGCGTTTGGCAATGTCTCACGCCCACCCAGGCAAGATACAGCTAGCCTGGGAGCTGTACCTGCGCTATCCGCCCTCCTCCAGTGGAGCGGACCTCACCGCCTATGTGCTGCGAACTGGAAAGCCGAAGCTTTTCGGCGAGATTTCCGAGGCTGTGCTGGCGGAGATGGCCTGCGATCCGGAGCACCTGCAAATTCTGCGCCAATTCAGCTTCAAGTCCGCCATCGCCGTGCCCCTGATAGCGCGGGGGCGAACGCTGGGCGCGCTCGTTTTCGTCACAGCGGAGTCCGGCAAGCGCTACGGGCGTGAGGACTTGACGCTCGCTGAGGAACTGGCCCGGCGCGCTGCGATGGCCATTGACAGCGCCCTGCTCTACCGGGAGGCTCAGGAGGCGGAACGGCGCAAGGAGGAGTCTCTGGCGCTGCTGGACACCTTCCTGGCAAGCGCCCCCGTGGGCTTGGCTTTCTTTGACCCCGATCTTCGCTGCGCTCGCATTAATGACTATATGGCTGCGATCAATGGCGTTCCCGCAGGGGAAAGCACTGGGCGCACTCTGCGAGAGTTCCTGCCGGAATTGGCCGGCACTGTTGAGCCCCTGCTGCGACAAGTGCTGGAAACTGGCGCGCCGGTGCTCAATGTGGAGATCAGTGGCCAGACGAGAGCGTCTGTTGGCGAGCAGCACGCGCTGGCGAACTACTATCCCGTCCGCGCCAAAGACGGGCGGCTGCTGGGAATCGGAGCCGCCCTAACCGATATCACCCCTCTCAAGCGCACCGAAAAGCTGCTGATCGAGCAAGCCCGAGCCCTGCAGCAACAGCAGCAGTGGCTGGAAGCGGCGCTCAACCTGATGCCGGTGCCGCTGCTGTTTGTCGAGCCCGGATCGGGGCGGGTGACTTTCGCCAACCGGGCGGCTGACAAGATGGCTGGCGGGGAATTTCCTAAGGGCAAACCGGCGTCCGAGTACCACACGGTTTATGACTGCACCGATGCCGGTGGGAATCGCATCCCCGACGAGGGGATGCCCGGGGTGCGGGTGGCGCGTGGCGAGCGTCTCGACGGGTTCGAGATCAACTGGCACACGAAGGCCGGCATTCGCCCACTGATCGTATTTGCCGATACCCTGCCGGCGATGCACGGGCATTCGGCTTCCTGTGTGGTGGTGTTTCAGGACATCTCCAATCTCAAGCAGATGGAGCGAGCCCTGCGGCGGAGTGAGGAGCGCTTCCGTCTGGCACAGGAGCTCTCGCTTGATGCGTTTACCATCTTGCGCAGCATTCGCGACGCCGGGGGAGCAATTGTGGATTTTGAGTGGGAGTATGTTAACCCCACAGCGGCAACAGTTCTGCTCAGCACAGTCGAAGAACTTACCGGTAAGCGGCTTTTGGATGTACTTCCCGGCAACAAAAGCAGCGGCTTGTTTGACAGCTATGTGCGAGTGGTGGAAACGGGTGCCGGTCACGATATTGAGATTCCCTATAATCAGGAAGGGATAACCGGCTGGTTCCGCAATATGGCGGTTAAGCTCGGCGATGGAATTGCCATATCCTTCAGCGATATCACGGAACGCAAACGGGCGGAGGAAGAGATCTACCGCTGCGAGCAAGAGTTCAGGGCGCTGGTTGAAAATTCACCGGACATCATTGCCCGCATAGATAAACAATTGCGCCACCTTTACGTTAACCCAGCGATAGAGCGAGCGACGGGAATGCTGCCGGCGGCGTTCATTGGAAAAAGCAACGCCGAGTTAGGATTTACGAAGGAAATATGCCGGGTGTGGGAAGATAAATTGCGCCAAATATTTGCCACGGGACAAGAGGGCTGGGTTGAATTTCAATTCGACACGCCAAGCGGAACGCACTACTATCAATCTCGCTTGGTTCCAGAATTCGGTCTGGACGGTTCAGTGGAATCTGTGCTGGGCATCAGCCGCGATCTTACTAAATCCAAGGAGATAGAGCGGGCGCTGCGGCGAAGCGAAGCCCGGTTGAGGCGCTTGGTTGACTCGAATATTATCGGGATTGTCATCGGCGATTTGACCGGCAATCTCATAGAAGCAAATGATGCGTTTCTAGAGATCATTGGTGCCACTCGCTCAGAGCTGCAAGCCGGCAAGATATGTTTGCGGGACTTTACTCCGCCAGAATACCGCTCTGTCAGCGATCGGGCGCGAGAGGAACTGCTGGCTGCCGGTGCCTGCACTCCTTTTGAAAAAGAATATTTTCGCAAAGATGGCAGCCGCGTGCCAGTTCTGGTGGGCAGAGCGCTCGTGGAGGGGGAGCGCGATATTAGTGTCGCTTTTGTGATTGACCTCACCCAGATGAAGGAATTGGAGAAGGTCTTGCGGCAGCAGGCTGAGGAATTAGCCAGGGCCAACCGCATGAAGGACGAGTTTCTGGCGGTTGTCTCGCACGAACTGCGCACGCCCCTGACGGCGATGCTGGGCTGGGCCAAGATGCTGCGCAGCCAAATGCTGGATGAAGCCAAGACGGCACGCGCCGTGGAGACTATCGAGCGCAACGCCGTGCGCCAGTCACAGCTGATTGAAGACTTGCTGGACATCTCGCGGATTATTACCGGCAAGCTGCGCCTGGAGTTGCAGCCGGCTGACCTGGCAAAGGTGATTGAGGCAGCTGCTGATACTGTGCGTCCGGCGGCTGAGAATAAGGGCATCGAGCTGGTGTTTGTCAAAGAACCGTCTGTTTCCCCAATCAAAGGCGATCCGGCTCGCTTGCAGCAAGTGGTCTGGAATTTGCTCTCCAACGCGATTAAGTTCACACCGGCATTCGGGCGGGTGGGGGTTCGGCTGTCAGTGGAAATGGGGCATGTTCTGATTCAGGTTAGTGACACCGGCACGGGAATCGCCCCCGAGTTCCTGCCATTTGTGTTTGAGCGCTTCCGCCAAGCTGACAGCAGCAGCACCAGAGCCCACGGCGGACTGGGACTGGGACTGGCAATCGTGCGCCACCTCACCGAACTGCACGGAGGAACGATCGAAGTGGCCAGTGAGGGGGAGGGAAAGGGGGCGACGTTCACGCTCAGGCTGCCACTTGCGCAATCGGGCGTCGGGTATGGGCAAAAGGGGATCGGGGAAGAACCGCCAGCGCCTAGCGCCCAGTGCTCCATTCCCGATACGCCACTCACCGGCGTGCGGGTGCTGGTGGTGGATGATGAAGCCGACACCCGCGAATTGCTGGGGGTGATTCTCCAGCACTACGGGGCTGAGGTGCGGGCGGCGGCGTCGGTTCGCCAGACGCTGGAGGTGCTGCAAGAGTGGAAACCCGACGTGCTCGTGAGCGACATTGGCATGCCAGAAGAAGATGGCTACAGTTTGATTCGCCAGCTGCGAGCCCTAGAAGGGGAGCGCGGGGAGCGGCTGCCGGCTGCAGCGCTGACGGCTTATGCCCGGGAAGAGGAGCGCCGGCGGGCTCTGGAAGCGGGCTTCCAGACGCACATCCCCAAGCCGGTCGAGCCGGCCCTGCTGGCTGATGCGGTCGCTGCCCTGGCGGGGCGCAGGGCTAAGTAGGGTGCGCCTAGCAGGGGAGAGGAGAAGAGGGGGAGCAACGGTCGCGGGGGAGAACTTTTCTTCTTTGTCCCTTTTCCCTTCTCCGTTCTCCCTTAAAGCGCTTCCTTGTCTTCGGATTAAAGCTTGGTGCCGCATTCAGGGCAAAAGCTGTTGCTAGCGCTGTTTTTAGCACCGCAGCAGCTGCAGTAAACATCGGCTTCCAACTTCTTGTTCAGCTCTGGCAAACCAATCATCTGAGCGTTGCTCTTGCCAGGAGCTACCATTGGGTAACAGTTTTCGTTCTTGGTAACGCGGACATCCATGAGGACGGGGCCATTGTGGGCCAGCATTTCGGCGATCCCGTCGGAGAGTTCGGCGCGGTCGCGAATCACCATTCCCTTAATCCCGTAAGCCTTAGCCAGCATCACGAAGTCCGGCATCCCCGCCTCCATATTAGAGGACGAGTAGCGCTCTTGATAGAACGCCTCCTGCCACTGGCGCACCATGCCTTGCCAGCCGTTGTTGAGGATAACAGTCTTGACATTTATGCCATATTGTGCTAAGGTTCCCAGCTCCTGGATGTTCATTTGGATGCTGGCATCACCGGCAACGCAGATCACCTGTTGATCCGGCAGAGCCATTTTAGCGCCCATTGCTGCCGGCAGCCCGAAGCCCATCGTGCCCAAACCGGCACTGGAAATCCAGCGGCGCGGGCCATTCTTGAGGAATTGCGCCGCCCACATTTGGTGCTGGCCCACGTCGGTGGTGTAGTAAGCCTTGGGTGCCTGACGCCCGAGTTCCACAATCACCTCTTGGGGGGAGATGCTGTCGGGATAGTGGGGCACCACCAAGGGATAGTCTTCGCGCCAGCGGTCGATGCGCTCCCGCCACTGTTGGGTTTGGTTGGGGTCAGCCGGTTCGCCCAGTTCGCTTTTCCGGCGCAACAGGTCTTGCAGCACTTGCCGCACGTCGCCGACAATCGGAACGTCAGGGGCGCGGTTTTTCCCCACCTCAGCGGGGTCGATGTCGATGTGGATGACTTTGGCGCGGGAGGCGAACTCATCGAGCTTGCCGGTGACGCGATCGTCAAATCGGGCACCGACAGCAATCAGCAAGTCGCAGTCGGTGACGGCGAAGTTAGCGTAGGCGGTGCCGTGCATGCCCAACATTCCCACAGACAGGGGGTGGTTTTCCTCAAAGGCACCCTTGCCCATCAGGGTTGTCGTCACCGGGATATTGAAGTATTCCGCCAGTTCTTGAATTTCCGCGTGAGCGCCAGCGGCGATCGCGCCGCCGCCGACATACAGCAAAGGACGCCGCGCTTGGCGGATGAGATTGATAGCTTGGTTAATTTGGCGGGGATTGCCCTTAACTGTGGGGCGGTATCCGGGCAATTTCACCGATCCCGGTTCCACCGGCAGGTAGTCAAATTCTTCCAAGCCCACATCCTTGGGCACGTCAATCAGCACCGGCCCGGGGCGTCCCGTGCTGGCGATCGTAAACGCCTCCGCCACAATGCGGGCCATGTCCTTGGGGTCGCGGACAACGTAAGAGTGCTTGACAACCGGCAAGCTAATGCCCCAGATATCGATTTCCTGAAAGGCATCAGTGCCAATCGACGCCCTCGGCACCTGGCCGGTGACCACCACCATTGGGATCGAGTCCATGTGAGCGGTGGCGATGCCGGTGACCAAATTGGTCGCTCCCGGACCTGAGGTTGCAAAACACACGCCCACTTTGCCGGTGGCGCGAGCGTAGCCATCTGCCGCGTGGGCCGCTCCTTGCTCGTGCCTAACCAGGATGTGCTCAATGCCGCCTTCTGCTTCAGCGCGGTACAGCTCGTCATAGAGCGGCAAAATAGCGCCGCCCGGATAGCCAAAAATATGCTTGACGCCGTGGCGCTTGAGACTGTCAATTAAGGCGAAACCGCCTGTCGCCCGCCTGAGAGCAACACTTCTTTGCAATTGCACGGAAAAACCTCACTTTAGATATTGCTTCATAACTTTTATCTTCAATCATGCCTTAGGAATGAACCTTCCAATCTTATTTTGATAATAATTTTAGAAAAGCCGCACAGCGGCTTTTCCCAGGGCCTAAAGCGCTTTTGCGCGTCGAACCGCGCGGAAAGCGCCCGCACGGAACGGCTGCCGGCGGAACGCTTGAGCAACGAGTTTGGGGGAGAAAAAGGCACAGACAAGGGCAATGCCCTTGCTTGCGGTTTCACTGTCAAGTGTCAAGTCTAAAAGTTTCTCCCCCAATGCCTGGATATCCCTGTCCCGAAAGCTGCCGCTATTTGTTGCCCAATGAGCAACAGCGCTAAATCACGTCTTGCAGCACGCGGCGGGTGTTGAGCCAAGCCCACACCCCGACGATGCTAACGGTGACGCTCATGCCCAGCATCACCACCCGCAAACCCACGGCATCCGTCAGGGGGCCGGCAATCGCCAAGGGCACGCTCAGGGCAATATTGACCACATTGTTCTGAAACCCAAAAACCTTACCCCGCATTGGTTCCGGTGTTTGCTGCTGAATTAAGGTCTGCATGGGCACGCCGATCAGGGAGGCTCCCACACCCAAAAGGGCGCTCAGTCCCAAACCCAGCCAGAGATCCTTAATTAAGGTAAACACGCACAAGACAAAGCCCATGAGCAAAAATCCAGTCAGGGGTAAGGGCTTGTTGTGGAGGCGGTCGCCCCAGTGGCCCAAGATGGCGGCACCGAATACCATACCAATGCCAGCCGCTGCCAGCAGAAAGCCGAATTGGTTGGAGTGGAGGCCAATATCTTCCGCCAGATTAATTGCCAGCACTGTCAGGGCGGCAAAGACGGAATACAGAATGGTCAGCTGGAGCATGGCATTGCTCACCAAGCGGTTTTGCTTGAGATAGTGCAGGCCGGCCTTGAAATCTATCCACGGGTTTAAGGCTAGCGGCGGCTCGGTGTGAGCTGTTTCTTGAACCGGAATCAAATAAAATATAGCGGCTCCCAGCAGGTACAGCCCTCCGACTGTGATTTCCTGACCGTAGTCCCCGCCCAACTTGCTGCTGAGGCTGAGTACGGGTTCGCCCACCGCAAAGCCAACGATTAAAGAACCCAGCATGGTGGTGGTGAACAGGGCGTTGGCTGTGAGCAACCCCTCTTTGCGTACCAGCAGGGGAATCGCCGCTTGCTCAGCCGGCGCAAAAAATTGCGTCAGCACCGATTCGAGAAAGGCGATTGCCAGCAGGATGACAAACTCCTTGGGCAGCAGGGGGATGGCCAGTGTCAGCAGCCCTCTCATGGCATTAGTGACCATCAGCACTTGCTTTTTGTCAAAGCGGTCAACAAAGATGCCCGCCGCCGAGCCGAAGAGAATGGCTGGCAGCGTCACAGCCACCATTAAAGCCGAGCGCATAGAGTTTTTCAAGGCATCAGGCGAGCTGTAGTCCGCCAGTATTCCGATCAGGAACACGAAAAACACTTTATCGGCGATCTGGGACAGGATTTGCCCGCTCCAAAGCATCAGGAAGGGCCGATTCTTGAACAGAGCTCGAAACCCGCTACCAGCGGGGGGGGGACTGGCTGGAAGCATAGCAATTATCTAGCGCTATTGGGACACAAAACGATTTATTGCTCGCAGACAGGTGGGAGGAGAGCACCGTGACGCTCTAATAGGGTAACTAAAAACCGGGCTGCATTTATGGGGCGCGGTGGCTGCCATTCCCTACCTGTCTTAGGGTTCCACCAACCTTGAACAGTTTTTGGCGCTCGCCACAATTCTAAATGTTCCACCGGCGGATCGGCATAGAAACTGTCCTCACCGGCACCGAGGAGCGCCGAGCTCCAGTGCGTGAAGCTGTCGTGGCTGAGCCGGTAGATGGGAAAGTCCCCACACAGCGGCACCCCCCAGCCATCCAGAGCGATAAGCGCCTCAACAGAGCCGCCCATCGCCTGCCACCAGGTCGCCGCTCCTATGGCACCGGCCACACCGGCACTGAAGCCGATCAAAATCACCTGTCTCGTGCTGCCTCGGGTGCCGCCTTCCCCCCGTTCCCCAGGGGGCAAGCAGGGGCACCCGACGAGGCCGAGCCGCTCCCTGATAAACTGCAAAATGTGCGGTGCTGAGTATGCTGGACAGGACTCGGCTGGAAAAACCAGTATATTTGCGGATTGACGAGCGTAGGGGAATGTATTATTCACTTCTGAGAGTAACTCTTCCACAAACCGCTCAGTTAGCTTTGGGTCGTGGATACCTGGACAAACAACCGCACTTACGGGCATGGTGACTTTTTTATTGAAAATTGATAATTTGTCATTCTAAAAAGCTTGCCAGCTAGCCGGTGCCTTAAGAACGCAGCAGAGCAGTTAATAGCGCACCCTGCGCGGTTGAGCGAGCGGGCGGGCGCGAAGAAAATTAAATGTAAAATGTTTCCTGCAGGTGCCTCAAGCGCCAAATAGTATGCAAGCGTGTCTAACTGCGCTAAACGCTCCAGCCACGCTTGAGGTGCGTCCAGACGGAGTTCTGTTTAGTTATATTTACTTATTTAACATTTGGTTGAGATATAAAACGCCGGACAATTTTCCCCGTTCAGCTTTTTAGAGATTCTTAATATAACCGGAAAATTTCAAGTCTCTCAAAAAACTTCACAGTTCCTTCACAAGTTTTCACTATATTTAGAAGTAAAAAGTTAATGGCACTGTCCGTTAACTTTAGTGAAATCAGATCGCAGGCTCTACAAGCCTGTATCGATGAACAGCAAGCCAAAACCCAACAGCGGGCTCGGGCGACCGAAGTGCGCTCACAAATGCCCCTGGTTTTGGCTAAGATAGAATGGCGCTCCCTGATGCAGGAGCCAGGGAGTTGGAGCGATTTGAGAAGGTGTGAGAGCGGGCTTTAAGAAAACTATTCCAGCGGATGAATAGCGGTGGTATATTAAATTTACTGGATGCCAGCGCTCCGCTCCGCAGGCGCGAGAGCGCATACTCCACAGGGGCTTCACAACAATGGAATCAGCAGCGACACACTTTCCTCTGCAGCGAACGTCTATAACTGAATTAGATATGCACCAGGGACTTCTAATGAATGTGGAGCGCCGGGGGCTCAGTGCCGTAATGAAAGTTTCCTTTCTGCCACGCTACATCCAGGCAGGAGTGGTGCTGTGTGCCGGGGTCGGACTCTCTATCACAGCGTCTTTTCTGGCGTGGAACTGGGAGCAGGAGCGCCTGAGCGTCCAGCTGCAGAAACGAGCGGACAACCTGGCTGCGGCCATGCAGAAAAGTATCAACAGCGATCTTGAGACAATCCAAACCGTTGGGGACTTCTACGCAGCATCCTTTGTGATGGTGGAGCAAAAAGAGTTCAAGCTGTTTGCCGGCAGCACCCTGTCTCGCCATCCGAGTATAAAAACGCTGGCGTGGCTGCCTCGCGTGTCCAATGCCGACCGGCAAGCTTATGAGGCAGAAACTGCCCTCGGCTATCCCAACTTCCAAATTGTGGAAGGAGAGCCTCAAGGGACGACGAGCAGAGCAGCGCCGCGCGAGGAATATTTCCCGGCCACCTACATCGAGCCAATGGCTCGCAACATGGCCGGCTTCGACTTTGGCTCTGACGCCACACTCCGCTCAGCCTTAGAAAAAGCGAGGGACACCGGCACCCTCGCTGCCACGGGGCGGCTTTTGCTGACGGGCGACCGGCCATCATTGGCGGTGGCGCTGCCCATTTACCCGAACAGCCGCCCCCACAACACCCCCCAAACTCGCCGCCAGAACTTAAAAGGATTTGTCACCGGCATTTTTAATCTGGCTAAATTTGTCAGGGCATCGTCAGAGGGGCTGGACTGGGAAAACCTCAATTTTTTACTTTCGGACGAGACAGCAGGGGCAGAAGACAACTTTCTCGCCTTTTATGACTCAAAAACGCAGCGGGCGATTGTAGAGCCGGACAGCGAAGAGATCCAGAACCGGGCCCAGTTTTCATGTCCCAAGCCAGCGGCTTGCAGGCGCAGGCTGAATGTCGCCAACCGCACCTGGTCACTGCAACTCACACTCGCCCCGGAGTATCGAGGGGCACAAAAACACCCCCTCGCGTGGACGGCTTTCACCGGCGGGTTAATTCTCAGTGGCCTTGTGACTGCCTATTTGCTGAAATACCAGCGTCACACCTCCCGAGTTGAGCAGCTGGTGCGGGAACTGTCGTCCGCCAACGTTGAAATCAGATTGCTCAGCCGGCTGAGCGATCTGCTGCAAGCTTGCGTCACCCTGGAGGAAGCCTACAGGGTGATTCCCCGGCTGATGCAAAAACTGTTCCCCGATTACTCAGGAGCGATCTATAGAATAAGTGCCTCAGGAAATATGGTGGAAACCGTGACGGCATGGGGCGAGCCCCTTACCAGCCAGCCGGTGTTCGCACCGAATGATTGCTGGGCCCTGCGGTGCGGGCGAGAGCACCTGTTTGAAAACACCCGCAGCGGATTGGCTTGCCAGCATTACCAGCAACCCCTGCCCGAACAGTCTTTGTGCGTGCCGATGATGGCGCAGGGAGAAACCTTGGGGCTGCTGTATTTGAGTTCGCCAGAGCCCGGAAAATTAACCGAGGCAAAACAGCATTTAGCCACTACCGTGTCCGAACACATTGCCCTAGCTTTGGCCAACTTAAAACTGCGGGAAACCCTCAAAAGCCAGAGCATTCGCGACCCGCTCACCAGTTTGTTCAACCGGCGCTACATGGAAGAGTTCCTGGAGCGGGAGCTGCACCGAGCCGCTCGCGCCGGTCAGCCCTTGGGCATTATCATGATTGACATTGACCACTTCAAGCACTTCAACGACAGTTTCGGTCACGACGGCGGTGACACCCTGCTGCAAGAATTGGCCATGTTTTTGCAAGGCTCCATCCGGGGTTCAGATATTGCCTGCCGCTATGGGGGCGAGGAGTTCACGCTGATTCTGCCGGAGGCGTCCTTGGAGCTCAGCCAACAGCGAGCCGAGCAGCTGCGCATAGGAGTAAAGCACTTGAACGTCCAGCACCGGCGTCAGCCCCTCGGGCCGGTAACGCTGTCGCTGGGGGTGGCCAGCTTCCCCAAACACGGCCTGACCCGGGACGAGGTGCTGCAAGCGGCTGACGCCGCCCTGTACCGCGCCAAGAAGTCGGGGCGCGACCGGGCGGTTACGGCGTCCCCTTCAGAGGGGTGAGGGGGGAATTTAGCATCATCTTCTCCCCCTGTGTCCCTCTCTGGCGCTCCCCCGAAGAAGAAACAAGCAACAAAAGTTCTCCCCCTCTCCCCCTCTCCCCGAACGCCGCCCCTCTTCCCCCAGTGGAGGGGTTTTTTATTGTAGCGCAAAGCTCGCTATAATATGCAAAACATTAGAAACTTTAATAATCTTTACGGAAAAGGCAGTAAAGGTATTGCCGCAGACCAAACAGAGGCATCCTTTTATTAAGAAACTCTCAGCATAGATCGTTTGATTAAACCTTGATGAAAACAAAAAAAGTATCTAAACTTTTCACGAAAAAAGAGATCCCGTCCCAGCGTTGGCCAACCCTGAGGGCGTTTGTCCTGGGGCGAGTGTCCGCTGCGTGGCGTTTTCTGCACCTGCAGGTTGGCTGCGTCGTCTTAATCATCACTCTATTCCTCTGGCAGGCACTGGCGGCGCACGAAGACGCTCAAATTCTGCGTCAGACTCAATTAGAAGCGGCGAGCGTCAAAATCGAACTGGCGAATCAAATCCAGCAGCGAATCCTGGCCCTAGTCTCCCTGGGAAAGCGCTGGGAGAATTCCGCAAAGCCGTCCCAAAAGCAATGGGAAGCCGAGGCGGCACTCTATATTCAGCACTGGAGCGGATACCTGGCCATCGAGTGGGCGGACTCCGAGTTGAACACCGGCTGGACTGTGCCCCCACCGGCGTCTCAGGCGGCTGAAAATCTCAACCCCGCACTGGCCAGACAGGCCATTTTGACCGGGCGGAGCCGGCAGGATGTCCCCGCCAGCGGATCTGTCAATCTGGCGCAAGGTGGCAAAGCTTTCCTGGTGTCTGTCCCCACCTTCTCTGCAACGCCGCAGAGGAGAGCGCTCAGTCCCAAATCCCAGATTCAAAATCCAAAATCGCCCGAAGGGTACATTCTCGGAGTCTTTCGCACTCAGGAATTGCTCGATGGCATCCTCAACCAGAACATCAGGCGCGGATACGCCATATCTATTTTCGAGGGCGAGCGAGAAATCTACCGCAGCAATCGTGCCGGCAAACCGAATCCGAAGTGGCTCGAAGAAGAAAAAGTAGAGTTTTATGGAACCACTTGGCGCGTGCGAGTCATGCCGGCACCCGACTTATTGGCTTTGGAGCAATCCCCTCTCCCGGAAGTAGCGCTAGCCGCAGGAGTTGCAGTGGCTTTTCTGGTGGCGCTGGCAGTCCGTGTCGCTCAAACGGCGCACTTCAACAGAAAAAAGGTAGAAGAACTAGAAGAAATGGCAGCCGCCCGAGTTCAGGAAGCGCTGCGACAGAGCGAGCAGCGCTTCCGAAATTTAGTGGAAACCGCCAGCGACTGGGTGTGGGAAGTGGACGAAAGCGGTGTCTACACCTACAGCAACCCCAAAGTGCGCGACTTGTTGGGTTTCCAGCCGGAAGAAGTGCTGGGCAAAACCCCCTTCGATCTGATGCCTCCAGAAGAGGCTTTTCGCGCTCCCAACAGTTTCGGCCCGATTGTTGCCCAGCAGCAGCCATTCTCATGTGTGGAAAACACAAATCTCCACAAAGACGGGCGGCTGGTTGTTCTGGAAACGAGTGGGGTCCCAGTCTTCGATTCAGACGGTCAATTCAGGGGGTATCGCGGCATAAATCGAGACATTACCCAGCGCATGCGGGTTCTGGAGGCGCTGCAGCAGAGTGAAGAAATCTATCGCTTGCTGGTGGAGGGTGTCAGAGACTACGCGATTTTTATGCTAGACCCCAGCGGACAGGTGGTGAGTTGGAATCGGGGAGCGGAAAGAATTAAAGGCTATCGGGCAGAAGAAATCATTGGCAAGCATTTTTCGTGCTATTATCAACTGGAAGACATTGAGCGAGGCAAGCCGCAGCGGTTGCTGGAGCTAGCTGCAGCTAGCGGGAGGGCGGAAGACGAGGGCTGGCGCGTCCGCGCAGATGGGTCGCGGTTCTGGGCCAATGTGGTGATTACAGCCTTGCGAGACGATCGTGGAATATTGCGCGGCTTTGCTAAAATGACCCGGGACATTACGGAGCGCAAACAGGCGGCGGAAGCGCTGCGGGAGAGCGAAGAGCTCTATCGCTCGGCGATCGAGACTGCAGCTGAGGGGATTGTCCTGCTGTACGCAGACGGGAGGAGCAGCACTTGCAATGCCAGCGCTGAGCGCATTCTCGGAGTTTCAGCCCGTCAGATGATGGGCCGGTCGTCCCTGGCTTTGCGCTGGAGCGCGATTCACGAAGATGGCTCTCCTTTCCCGGCTGAGATTCACCCGGCGATGGTGACTTTGCGCACCGGCGAACCGCAGTCTAATGTGGTTATGGGGGTTCGCAAACTGGAAGGAATGGTGACTTGGATTTCTGTGAATGCCCGACCTTTGTTCCGACCGAACCAGAAAGAGCCTTATGGGGTAGTGTTTTCGTTTTTCGACATCACCCACCGCGTACAGGCGGAAGAGGTGCTGCGTTTTTCGGATGAAGTGTTGAAACAAATGCCTGATTCCATAGTCCTCACAGACTTGGAGGGAAATATCCAAAAATGGATGGGCAAATCCGAACAGATTTTTGGGTGCGCGGCTGCTGAAGTCATTGGGAAGTCTGTGAATTATCTGTACCAGCATGACAGTAAGGGAGTGACGACAGCCAAGATTGTTCAAAAAATTCAGGAGACAGGCGTGTTTTGCGAAGAACTTGTCTCTCGCAAAAAGAATGGAGCGTTTATTGAAATCGAAACGACGGCTAAAGCTTTTTGCGACAAAACAGGCAAACCTTTGTTTCTGATTGCTATCAATCGAGATATCTCGGAGCGCAAGCGGACGGAGGAGGCGCTGCAGCAAGCTAACCAGCAACTCAAGGGTTGGGTGAAGGAACTGGAGGAGCGCAACGACGAAATCAGTTTGCTCAGCCACATGAGCGATTTGCTGCAAACCTGCCTGACCCGCGAGGAGGCTTGTAAGGTGATTGCCCAGGTAGTGCCGCTGTTATTCCCCAATAATTCAGGAGCGGTCTTTACGATCAGTAATTCCAGAAACCTTGTTGAAGCGATTACGATTTGGGGCAAACAGATTACTAGCCAGACGCTGTTTTCAACTCATGAATGCATCGGGCTGCGCCGGGGGCAGCCTCATCTTGTTGAAGACACTCGCAGCGGTTTGCTCTGCAACCACCTGCAGCACGATTTCTTGCCGAGCGGGTATTTCTGCATCCCGATGGCGGCGCAAGGGGAAACACTGGGGGTGCTGTATTTGAGCTTTATGGATCGGGGGCAATTAACCAGGGCAAAACAGCAGTTGGCGGTGACGGTGGCAAGGCAGATTTCTATGGCGCTTGCCAATTTAAAGCTGTACGAATCGCTCCAGCACCAGAGCATTCGCGACCCGCTCACGGGTTTGTTCAACCGGCGCTATCTGGAAGAGTCGCTGACGCGAGAAATACACCGCGCTTCCCGCGAACACCGATCCCTGGGGATTATCATGCTTGATGTTGACCACTTTAAGCGCTTTAATGACACCTTCGGTCACGAAGCAGGTGATGCTGTGCTGCGAGAGTTAGGTCTGTTCTTGAAAAAACATATCCGCTCTTCAGATATTGCCTGCCGGTATGGCGGTGAGGAATTCATGCTGATTCTGCCGGAGGCGTCTCTGGAACCCAGCCTGGAGCGAGCTGAGCAGCTGCGTGAGGGCGTTAAGCACTTAAATATGGAGCATCACCGGCAGGCCCTCGGTGGGATTACCCTTTCTTTGGGCGTGGCGGTCTTCCCAGACTGCGGTCTGACCGGCGAGGCCGTTATCCGAGCCGCTGATGCGGCGCTTTACCGCGCTAAAAACGAAGGGCGCGACCGCTCGGTCACCGCCTCCTGAACCGGAAACACAGCTCGAGCGGATTGGTCTATACCGCACCCAATACCGCTCCTGTTAACTCTTAAAATTTACGTTTTATTGCTTGTTTAAAATGAATACCTCCGCAACGCATCTGGCAGTTTCCTTCAGCGCAAAAAAAAACCGCACGGCGGGCCGTGCGGAGAAGAAACAATTAAACGTATTTTAGGGAGGTTGCTCTGCCCGACCGGGACAAATCCACAGGGAAGCGGTCTGGCAAATGTGCGAGATATGACAGTTCAGCCGCCTCGCGAAAGCGGAAACCCTGGGGCGCGATTGTGCCGGTGCTGACCATTTTTAACGCTTCAGTGACAGCTTCGGTCACGCTGCCGGCGATACAGTGCTGCAGCAAGTGGGACAGCTGTTACAAAAACATGTCCGGAGTTCCGATATTGCCTGCCGGTACGGCGGTGAGGAGTTCACGCTGATTCTGCCGGAAACGCCCCTGGAAGTAGCCCGACAGCGAGCCGAGTTGCTGCGCCAAGCCATCAAGCGCTTGAATCTCGAGCACTGCCAAATGCCTCTCGGTGCGATGACCGCCTCCTTCGGGGTGGCCATCTTCCCTGAACACGCCCTCACCGGCGCTGCAGCGATCCAGGCGGCTGATGCAGCCCTCTATCGCGCTAAGGCTCAGGGGCGCGACCGCGTCGCGATTGCGGTAGGGTAATAAGAGGAGAGATTGCTCTGACGAGCGATTGCGTCAGGAGTAGGTACGCCAGGCTGTGCCGTCCCATACCTGGGGTGCGTTAATAGCGCACCCTGCTGCTAAAGTAAGTAAAGGTTGATAGATTGTCTCGAAATTTCCATCTTTTTAGCCCTTAATATGGCAGGATTATCGGCTTGCCAGCATGGCTTGGCAGAGCCGGCAAAGGCCCGATTGAAACTCGCTAAAACCCGAAGCAAATGGCGTTAATTTTAATTGTAGATGACGCGCAGATAATGCGCATAATGGTCCGCCGCATCTTGCAAAAAGAAGGCCACGACATTCTAGAGGCGAGCAATGGACAAGAAGCGCTCCAGATGGCTCAAACTCACAATCCAGACTGCGTTTTGCTGGATCTGTTAATCCCGGATATTAACGGGTTGGAAGTTCTCCAGGCTTTGAATGACCGGCACCTGAAGATTCCCGCGATTTTTCTCACCGCCGACACCCAAGGCACTACCCGCCAGAAATGTTTAAATCTGGGAGCGCTTGCAGTTCTTTACAAACCCCCCAAAGCGGGTGAACTGCAAGAGGCGGTTAACAAGGCTCTCAGTTTCAAAGAAAAAGAGGGCCCATGAAACTGACACTGACTCAGCTCGATGCCTTGCGGGAAGTGGTTAACATCGGTGTGGGGCGAGCCGCTAGCGTGCTCAACGAGATGATCGGCTCCCACATCTGCTTGCAAATCCCTGCCCTGCAAATCCTCTCCCCGCAGCAGGCAAAAGAGGAACTGTACAAACGGCTCGGTGCCGACGGTCTTTCTGCTGTGAGGCTTGGCTTTAACGGCTCGCTGAGCGGGAGCGCACAGCTGGTTTTCCCCACAGACAGCGCTTCTAAGCTCGTCGCCGCCATCTGCAACGAGGATCTGGGCGCGGCAGACCTCGATGAAGTCAAGATTGGTGCGCTCACCGAGGTGGGCAATATCTTTATTAGCGGCTTGATGGGTGCGATTAGCAACTTGCTGGATCAGGATTTTAACTATTCGCTCCCCACTTACATTGAAGGAATCGTCGCGCAACTCCTGACTGACAATAACTTCGACCCCAACGCAACCATCTTGCTGGCGCAAGCCAGTTTCACGATCGAACAGCTGCAAATTGAAGGGGACATCATCGTGATTTTCAAGCTGGGTTCATTCCAGGCATTGCTGGCGGCCATTCAACAAACTTATGGGGCGGAATGATGGACGAGCTGGAACGGGTTGAGGAAAAGTTTGGCATTCTCGACCGCATGCCGGTGGGAGTGTGCGTTTTCCGGGAAGATTTTATCGTGGTTTTTTGGAACCAATGCCTGGAAGACTGGACCCAAATCCCCAAAAGCAAAATTCTGGGGGCGAGCGTTGGGGATTATTTCCCTCACTTACTGCAGCCGAAGTATTCCAGTCGCCTGAAACAAATATTTGAAGGCGGACCGCCTACCATCTTTTCTTCCCAGCTTCACAAGCACCTGATTCCCTCACGCCTGCCCAACGAACAGTTGCGCATCCAGCACACCACTGTCACCGCTGTGCGCCGGTTAACCGGCCTTGGTTTCTACGCACTTTTGGTTATTGAGGACGTCACGTACCTGACAAACCGCATCCAAGACTATAAGGCGATGCGGGATCGGGCGCTAGCAGAAATCGAGGAACGCAAGCAAGCGCAGGAATCACTCTACCAGAAAACAAATGAACTAGAACAGCGCAATTCCGATCTCACCCAGCTAGGCCAAATGAGCGATTTACTGCAAGCTTGTCTGACTGTAAGGGAAGCCTATACTGTGATTGCCCAAGGCGTGAAATTGCTGTTCCCCAATCTCAACGGCGGACTCTTCATGCTGAGCGCCTCTAGAAAACAGGTTGAGGCGGTGGTAACCTGGGGCGCACCCGTAACTACCGAGCGACTTTTCACACCCAATGAATGTTGGGCGCTGCGGCGGGGACAGCTGCATTCAGTTGAGAGCGCGCAGCAAGGTTTGCTCTGCAAACATTTACACCAAAACCCGCTCCCGGCTGAATATTGCTGCGTCCCCCTGATGGCTCAGGGGGACGCCCTGGGGGTGCTGTATTTGAGTTCCTCAGAAAATAACCGCTTAACAGAGGCTAAACAGCTGCTGGCTGGCACTGTTTCGGAACAGATTGCCCTGGCTCTGGCTAACTTAAAATTGCGCGAAACTTTGCACAACCAAAGCATTCGCGACCCGCTGACGGGTTTGTTCAACCGGCGCTATCTGGAAGATGCCCTGCTGCGGGAGGTGTACCGAGCTTCTCGCGGGCAGAAAACTCTGGGAATCATCATGCTCGACGTGGATTACTTTAAGCATTTTAACGACAAGTTTGGCCATGATGCCGGGGATGAAGTGTTGCGGGCACTGAGCCTGTTTTTGCAAAAACAGGTTCGCCAATCCGATATTGTTTGTCGCTACGGTGGTGAGGAGTTCCTGCTGATTTTGCCGGAGGCGTCTTTGGAGATTACCCTGCAGCGAGCCGAGCAACTCCGCGCCGGCGTGAAATCGCTGAATATCCAGTACCGCTCTATGTCTCTAGGGCCGGTGACGCTCTCCCTGGGGGTGGCCATTTTCCCTGACCACGGTTTCACCGGCGCGGCGGCGATCCAAGCCGCTGACGCCGCGCTTTACCGCGCTAAAAACGAAGGTCGCGATCGAATCGTGACATTCTCCTGAAGCGAAACCTCCCTATCCCCCCCTCCCGGATGCTAATATAGAAGAACGGACGCCTTGCGCTGGCGGCATCTCCACACCCCGCCAGGCTATGCCCCAGCCCCAGGCTCCCTCACACCCATGCAATGGAGAAACCTGACGTGGTAGCCACCCCTGAAAAACTGCAAGACCATCTCCCCCCTCTCTCAGATGCCGGCAACAACCGTGTTGCTGTCTTGCTGATGGGTTACGGCGAGGTCGAAAGCTACGAAGACTTCGCCAACTATAATGAACAAGCTTTAAATCTTCTCACGGCTAAGTTTGCGCCGGTTCCCACTTGGATCTATCCCCCCCTAGCCCGGCTGCTGGCGATTTTTGACCGGCACGAGTGGGGACACACCCATCACGATTTCATTTCCCCCCACAATGCCATTTTTGAAAAGCAGCGAGACGGCATTGAACACGAGCTGCAACACCGCTGGGGCGAGTCTGTGCGGGTGTTCAAAGCTTTTAACTTCTGCGCCCCCTTCCTCCCCAAACAAGTTCTCGCCGAAATCAAATCCCAAGGTTTCAAAAAGCTGCTGATTTACCCTCTTTTAGTGGTAGATTCCATCTTCACCAGCGGTATTGCCGTCGAGCAGGTTAACAAAGCTCTCGCCGAAATGGCTGATGGCTCGGAACACTGGGTTAAGGGAATGCGCTATATCCCGTCTTTCTACAACCAGCCGGCTTATATCGATTTGATGGCGCAGCTGGTTGAGGAGGTTATTGCCTCTAAACTTGCCGGTCAGTACCTCCCCTCCCAAATCGGCATCGTGCTGATGAACCACGGCTGTCCCCACAAGGCCAAGGGTTTTACCTCTGGGATTGACGAAAGTCAGGCGCTCTACGAATTGGTGCGGGAGCGCCTCATCCACCGCTATCCGCTGATTTCTGTGGGCTGGCTCAACCACGACACGCCTCTGATTGAGTGGACTCAACCCAGTGCGGAGCAAGCGGCGAGCAATCTGACTGACTTGGGCGCTCAGGCTGTGGTGATGATGCCGATTGGCTTTGCGACGGAAAATCACGAAACCCTGCTGGATGTGGAGCATATCATTCACGCTTTGCAGCGCCGGCGTCCTGATGTGACTTATGTGCAGATGCCTTGCGTCAACGAGTGTCCCGATTTTCTCCTGATGGCGGCTGAGTGGGCTGTGCCGCATATCGAAGCGCTTTTATCACAAGAGGCGCTATCTGTCAAGGTTCAAATGGCTCTGCCGGCGGCTCACTCTCACCACCACGACGACGGACACCACCACCATCACCATCACGACGGGCACCACCACCACCACTAGCGCGGGCATCACCACCACCATCCTATAACTAGGGTGCGTTCCCTCCCTTGAGAGAGCGCACCCTACTTATTTGGAAACCCCCCCTAACCCCCAGATCCCCTTCAACCCCCCTTAAAAAACGGGGAATGCCCTGGTTTGGTAGCTGGGTTTTGGGCGGGGGTGGGGGCGGGTTTGTGAATACCCTGAGTTGTGCCAGAAATATCTCGGGTCAACCCGCCCCTATAGCAATGGACAGCTCAGTAATGGACATCGGGACAGGCGGAGCGCGTCAGGGAAGCATCCGTAGGGGGCGTCTCGCCTGCCCTCAATGTCTCAAATGTCCTAACCAATGTGGCTAGTGCTATACAAATTGCCGCAGTTTATTCATCCCCAGTCACACTGCTCCCAAACAAGTCACATTTAGTGTCTTGACAAAACGCTCAAAGTATGAGTTGCCGTCTGGAAGCGGGTTTGAGGCGGTTTGTCCGGGCGTTTTCTGGGAGGCGCTGCCCAAAAAATTGTCGCAATCACTACAATTATTTACCCCAGCATATTAAGCGCATTTTGTCAAAAGAGAACCTCTTTTGTGACTGAGTAGCCGTCTCAAAGGTGAAAACAAGTCACATTTTTTGGACGCTTATCTCAAGTAAAAGAGCTTGAAGAATTTATAAGCTGTGCTAATTTGTTAAACATAGAGTGCGAAATCCAGTAAAAGGTGCCTGCTTGAAACGGGACACCTGTGCCGGCGGGCAAAAATGTCATGAATCTCCGCTTTACGGTAAAAAGCGCGCTTCTTACCAAAGGCCAATACTCCGGCAGTGCCGGCAGTTAAGTGACCGCTTGTCCCAGCTTAAGCACCCGGCGTAAACACTCCTGCGGACTCCAACAAAAACAGCAAAATATGAAATACAGCCAGCCATTCCAGTGGGAACCGGGAAAAGTCATTCAACTCAGTACCGAGCTGGAAAAACCCAGTCCCTTCTATTTGGGCTATGACACTCACAAATCTTTCGTTAAAACACTAGAAGAATATGCTTTTGATCGGCTATTTTTCTTTACGGAGCCCCATTTACTCAGCCTGTACGGCCAAGAGCTGTATGAGGAGCTTAATGAAAAGTTTCCTTGCCAGCTTGAATTTGTCCCGAATGGCGAGAAATGTAAATCTTTCGGCATACTTGAGGAAGTGTGCGAAAACCTCATCGCCAAAAATGCCTCTAAAAAATCAATCTTATTGGCCTTTGGCGGCGGAACAGTTGGAAATATTGTGGGGCTAGCTGCTGGGCTAATTTACCGGGGAATCCGTTTTGTCGAGATCCCCACCAGTATGACAGGGCAAACCGACAGCACGCTCAGCAATAAGCAAGCTGTCAATGGGGCTACTGGAAAAAATCACTTTGGCCTCTATCACAGCCCCATATTTATCTGGGCGGATACCAAATATCTGCAAACCGAACCCCCGTCTTCTCGCCGAAGTGGTATCATTGAAGGGATTAAGAATGGGTTTATTTCGGACGCAACCTTTTTGGATTACTTAGAAGAAGCCCTCAATCCTCAAGTCAAGTTCTCGGACGAGGCGTTATACCAGCTAGTCCACAAAATCATTTTGTCCAAGTTAGAAATCCTCAAGAAAGATCCGAGCGAGAAAGGCTATGGGATTGTCCTAGAATACGGGCACACTTTCGGCCACGCCATTGAATGGCTTGAAAAAGGTAAATTGTCTCATGGAGAATCCGTATCCTTCGGAATGAAGATTGCTGCAGAACTCGGCAAGGAACTGGGATTGCTCTCTCAAGAAGATGTTGACCGGCATTACTACCTGATTGAGGACAAACTTGGGTTTAACAATCCGTTCCCTGAAGACCTAACCACCCAAAAAATCATGAATGCGATGATTGCGGACAATAAAAAGACTGGAAGAGAACTGCGCTTTATCCTTTTGGAAAGAATCGGTCAGTGCTACAATCCGGAAGGAGATTTTCTTGTGACAGTTGACCAGCAGGTGGTGAGAAAGGTTCTTGATAATTTCATCGCCCGCCAGCGACAAAAAACGAGTGTTAACCTTTCCGATAGGGTAGCCTAGAGGATGGGGCCATTGAAGAGGCTTATCTTATCTAACCCAACCCTGGCCAACTCAGTTTAGCTGGAACAGTGCAGTCGCAGCTTTCAAACAAGCCGTATCTAAGTCAGAGGTATAATTGTCATGTATTCCGTTTTGAATATAACCGATGACATCACTCACTGCGGGAATATCGGTCATGTGGTGAGTGACTTTAAACAGATTTGTGACTTGGCTCACAAGTACCAGTTCGAGGGCGTTAATATTGACTTGAGCCTTTCCAATAGGTTAAGCACTTATGAATGCAAGCAATTGCTGGGACAGCTGAATTTAAAACCTGTAGCTTTTGGCTTCCCTGTGAAGTTATTTGACAGCCAAAAAGAATTTGAAGAAAGCCTGCCTGTATTTGAATTGCAGGCCAAACAAGCCAGCGAAATCGGCTGTCACTTAACTCTCTGCTATATCCCGCCCTTTTCTCATGACCTTAACTTTAACGATCGGTTCATTCAAACCAGCAATCGCTTGCGCGAGCTAAAATATATCTTGGACAAGTATGAGATAAAAATAGGTTTTGAGTTTATCGGGCCTACGGAAACTCGGCGGAACTCAAAATATGACTTTATCCATACCATAGATGGAACCCGCGCCTTGATTGCTAGTGCGGGGCTGTATGGATATGGGGGCTTTAAGTTTGACGTTCACCACTGGCAAAATAGTGGGGCGAGTGTGCTGGATATCCATCACCTGGATGTAGAATATATATTGTATCTGGAATTAAATGATGGGCTGGCCGGTTATGATATTTTTACCATCCCGGAGTTTGAAAGGGAATTGCCACTCACGACGGGCGTGACAAAGGTTGAAGAGTTTCTCAAAGCACTGTATAATAAAGGCTACCGAGGGCCGGTGGCCATAGAGCCCTGGAATCAGGAAATCAAAAGTATGCCCTTAGAAGAGGCTCTCAAAACGGTTAGAGATTATTTGGCCAAGTGCCTCTCTTTGCTGACGGGTTAGCGAGACAGGACGGAAAAAAATGTAAGATTTATATGGGAAGTGGGGGTTGCTTTTTTTAGCTTGACCGTGTTAAAATGTAACCGAGGCTAATTTCAAGTCTTGCGGTCGATTGCGGGCTTGAACCTATAAGATCGCGATCGGCCAGCTTAGTAAGCGAGTTGGGATAGCCAGCAAAATTATGCTTAAATTCGCGCTACCATTTTTGAAAATAGTTGAGGTTATATGCAGGATCAGAATTTGAAAAACGTCACCGAAACAGCAGTCAATCTGTTGTCCAAAAGCCCTAATCCCCGACTCAACGAAATTATGGCCAAACTCATTCAACACCTGCATACTTTTGCGAGCGAGGTGAAATTGACAGAAGATGAATGGATGAAGGGCCTTGAGTTTCTAGCTGCGGTGGGAAAAATAGGTCTGAGTGAATTTATAATGCTCTCAGACGCAATTGGGCTTTCCAAGGTGGTAAATATCATGAACCATCCGCCTCTTGAAGGGATCACTGAAAGTAATTTCACGGGGCCTTATTACCGTGACGAAGCGCCACTGTTAACTTCGCCATTCAAGATATACAGTGGATGTGAAGAAGAGGGCGAACAGGTACTTTTCTCTGGTCAGGTAATGGCCCCAGAAGGGAAACCAATTGCGGGGGCGCTAATTGAGCTTTGGCAAACCGCTCCAAACGGGCTATACGATTGCGTAGATGACACGCAGCCAGATTACAATTTCCGGGGTCAGCTATATACAGACGAACAGGGCAGATACCAGTTTCAGACCTTAAAACCGGCTAACTACCGATTTCCCAGTGCCGGACCAGTTGGACAGATGCTCGTAGCTCTAGACCGGCACACTTGGCACGCAGCGCATATTCATTTTAAAGTGTCGGCAGATGGCTACGAACATTTAGTTACCCAGCTCTTCTTCAAGGGAGATCCCTACATTAAATCAGATGTCGTTTTTGCGGTAAGAGAATCTCTAATAATCAATCTTCAAAAACACGACTCGCCTGAGGAAGCTGCGCAGCATAATGTCAAGAATCCGTTTCACACTGCCCATTACGACTTTGTTCTAAAGCCGAAATGTTAAAAGCGTTGAATGTTGCGCCTGCCAGCGTAGCTATCGTGGTTCTACCACTTCCCCCACACTATTTTCAGTATGATTCCAGATGAAAACCCTTGCCTTACCTAGTGTTTAGGCGACAGCCCCTGGGGCCATTTCCGCATAATTTTCACCTCAAACCCAAGCAGTTATAGCTGCAAAAAGGAGGGTCTTAGAATAAGAGGGCGGCAGAGCCGCTATCGTTTACTCAAATAGCTTGTTCCCTTGCGATCAATTTTTTTTAGAGCCCAATCAGGAGCCTTGAAATATATGAGTGTAATCTGGAACTTTTTTGCACCGTATGGTAACATTGAAGTGTGAGAATAATTTGTTTAAACTTTGCAAAAAAAACAAAAGAGGGCAGGATATGAGACCAAATACATATGATGTGGCCATTTGTGGGGCAGGTGTAGCGGGATTGACTCTAGCGCGACAGTTAAAGCTAAAAATGCCTGACATTTCAATTGTATTGTTTGACCGACTGGTGGCTCCACTGCCAGAGGCAACCTTCAAAGTTGGAGAGTCAACGCTTTACCGAGCAGCTTACTATTTGGATAGCGTTCTCCAGCTAAAAGATTATTTGGAAAATAATCATTTAATTAAACTCGGCCTTCGATATTTTTTAGGGAACTCACAAGGTCAATTTCACGAACGTTCGGAAATTGGGCTGTCAGAATTCGATCCCCTGCGGAACACTTATCAAATAGATCGGGGTAGGTTGGAAAACGATTTGCGAAAGTTGAATGTGGAGAGCGGTGTAGAACTGATCGAAAACTGTTTTGTCCGAGATGTCCAGCTCTCAGATAATCCTAAAGAGCATGCAATTTTTTACAGCCAGGGAGATAATAAAGAAATCAATACCTGTAAAGCTCATTGGGTAATTGACGCTATGGGACGCCGCCGGTTTCTTCAAAAAAAGCTGGGTTTAGCGGAACCAAATGATCAAAGATTTAGTGCTGTGTGGTTTCGCATAGGTGAAATCGTTGACGTAAGTAGCCTAGTACCGAGTAGTCAGACGCAGTGGCACGAGCGCGTTCCTAACAATATCCGTTATTACTCCACAAATCATTTGTGTGGAAAAGGATACTGGATCTGGCTAATTGCCCTAGCTTCGGGACACACCAGTATTGGGATTGTCACCAACGAGGAAGTTCATCCGTTTAAAGGATATCATACCTACGAACTGGCATACCAATGGTTAGAAAAACACGAACCCATGTTGGCATTACACCTAAAAGGAAAACAGCCGGAAGATTTTAAGAAGATGCCAAAGTACAGCTATTCATCTGCTCAGGTATTCTCTATTAATCGCTGGGGTTGTACAGGTGAAGCTGCTACATTTCCCGATCCTTTGTTTTCCCCTGGTATGGATTTAATTGCTTACGCCAATACCTCACTCACCCATTTGATTGAGCTTGACTTTGAAGGCAAGATGAGTCAGGAAACAGTAGACAAGGCTAATCGCTCTTACTTAAAAACATCTGATGGGGCGAGTGACAAGCTTCACAATTTTTATTTTTGTTTCGCCAATCCAACTGTAATGGCGGCCAAATACATCTGGCATGTAGCGTCATTATTATCAATGAATGTCGGCTTGTTCCTAAACTATGGATCTTTAGGCATAGATGGAATTGACCGGCTTCAGAATAGTTTGATTTGGGAGCGGTTTTCACAACTGAGCTTTCGGATGGAGCAGTTATTTTTGGATTGGGCAGCTAAGTCCACGCGCCAAGTTTCGTTTGAGTTTATAGATTATTGGAAGCTCCCTTTTTTAATAGAGGTGCGATCGCTGAATCTCACCTTGAACAAAAGTGAGGAATCGCTAATGCAGGATGGGCTGACTTGTCTAGAAATTTGTGAAGAATTGGCTCAAGCGATATTCCTATTGGCCGTGGCTGATACCATGCCAAAAATGCGAGCGAAATTGCCAACCCCACTGTGGATAAATGCCTGTGCTATTAGTTTAGAACCTGACAATTGGGAGCGGGAAGGATTGTTTAAGCCCGAATCAAAGCCTCGCGATTTGCGTCGAGTTATGGAAACGCTACACAGTTATTTCCAAATTCCTGAACCAATTTTAGCTAAAACCGGGGATTTAGTCAAAAAATCCTAAACACTAGACTTTTATCTGAAGGCCACTGATGAATCAAGAGCGCCCGGAATTTGACGCAACTGAGATAGCTCACTCCTCTTTGCAACCTCATACCATCTGGATGATGGCAATTACCAGTGGAGCCGCCGCTGCTAATGTCTATTACAACCAACCCCTGTTAGCGACGATTGCCCAAAGTTTTCACGCCCCCGCACACGCAACTGGCTTAATTCCTACGCTGACTCAGATTGGTTATGCCATAGGAATTTTCCTCCTCGTACCGTTGGGTGATTTGCTAGAACGACGGCGATTGATTATAACCATGTTGGGGCTAACGGCGATCGCATTAGCAGCGGTTGCAATCTCACCTAATCTCACTTGGCTAGGGGGTGCAAGTTTGGTGCTCGGCATCACCACAATTACGCCTCAACTCATTGTTCCATTTGCTGCCAATTTAGCAAAACCCCAGGAGCGAGGCAGGGTCGTAGGCAGTGTGATGAGTGGTTTGCTGGTAGGGATTCTTCTAGCTCGAACCGTCAGTGGCTTCGTTGGAGCGAGTCTAGGCTGGCAGGCAATCTACTGGCTAGCAAGCGGACTGATGATTCTTCTAACAGTGGCAATTGTAAAGACCATCCCTAAGAGTCATCCATCCCTGCGAATGTCCTATCCTCGCTTAATGGCATCGTTGCTTCAGATCATTCGCGTGCAATCCGTACTGCGTGAAACGTCACTGATTGGAGCCATGTCATTTGGTGCCTTCAGCGCTTTTTGGAGTACACTCGCCTTTTTGCTGACGCAGCCTCCTTACCAGTACGGCAGTGAAGTCGCGGGCTTGTTTGGATTGGTCGGTGTGGCGGGCATCGCGGCAGCAAATTTCGTGGGTAAGTTGGCAGACAAAACAAGCCCGAAACGAACTGTTGGATTGGGACTGGCCACAACCACGCTGGCATTCCTAGTGTTTTGGTGCTTCGGACATCAGATTTCTGGATTGATAGCCGGAGTTATCTTACTAGATTTGGGCGTGCAAACGACACTGGTTTCAAACCAAGCCCGCATTTATAATTTGCCGTTGGAGTTTCACAGCCGGCTAAATGCACTCTTCATCACCTTCTACTTTGTAGGTGGCGCTTTGGGAGCCTTCCTGGGTGCTTACGGCTGGAGTTACTGGCAGTGGAGTGGGGTCTGCACGTTAGCTATATTAATGTTGGGGATTGCCTTTACAACTTTCCTCAAAGGGACGCGACAAACAATAGAATTATAACCCAAAACAAGGCAAGCCACACAAATATGTCCAACTTTGAGCTAGTTCTTAAGCTATTGCTGCAACTGACAGTCATTTTGGCTACTTGTCGGGTCGTAACGATTATTGGTCGGCGCTATCTGGGGCAAACCGATGTTGTGTGCGAAATGATTGCTGGCGTGATGTTGGGGCCTTCAATGTTGGGCCTGCTCGCGCAAGATTGGCAACAGTGGCTGTTTCCAAAGGCTCCTATCGCACTCGATGCTGCCACCAAAATTCCCCACCCCTCCATGTCGATTTTATTTGCCATCAGTCAAATCGGGCTGGTGATTTATATGTTTTTAATCGGCCTCGAATTTAATACCGACCTAATAAAGAAGCGGCTAAAAAGTGCCGTGCTAGTCTCGTCCGCAGGCATTTTAGCGCCCTTCACGCTGGGGGCGATCGCCGCTGTATTATTATACGACAAAGGGGAACTATTCACACCAGGAGTTAAACCGTGGGCTGCAGCGCTTTATCTGGGCGCGTCCATGTCAATTACTGCCTTTCCCATGCTAGCGCGGATGCTCTACGAACGCGACATCGCCAAAACCACCTTCGGAACTCTGGCGCTGGCGGCTGGAAGTATAGACGATGCCAGTGCCTGGTGTTTGCTGGCAATTGTTCTGGCGAGCATTCACAATTCAGGCAGTATTGCAGCCTTGGCGATTGGGGGTGGAATTGGCTACTTGCTGTTTGTGATATTCGTCGGGCGACCGGCACTGACTGTCTTCACTCACCTGACCAAGCGCGATGACGGCGTGACGGTACAAACCCTGATCTTAGTCTTGATGGTTTTGATGCTGTGCGCGTGGTTTACTGATGCTATAGGCATTTACGCAGTATTCGGCGCGTTTATCTTGGGGACGGCGATGCCGCGCGGCGAGTTTGTCGATGGAATTCGCGAAAAAATTGAGTCTCTCACTATTTCCCTGTTGCTGCCGGTATTTTTCGTTTTCTCCGGATTGAATACGCAGATCGGGCTAGTCAATACGCCACAATTGTGGGCGATTACAGCAGTTATCGTGGCAATTGCTATTCTCGGGAAAGGCTTGGCTTGCATGCTGGCAGCCCGGTGGGCGGGGGAAAATTGGCGCGAGTCGGCAACTATCGGCGCACTGATGAACTCGCGGGGCTTGATGGAATTAATCATCCTCAATATCGGATTAGAGCAAGGCGTTATTACGCCGACCCTATTTACTATTATGGTAATAATGGCAATCGTTACTACCTTAATGGCATCGCCCCTGGTTGCTCTCTTATTGCCGGACAGCAATTATTGAGAGGGGTCTAAGTGGGCACTGTAACAGCAGGCTTTTGATTTGAGGAAAGCCAGTGCCCGCAAGGCTTATAAAACTGATACATCTGAGAATATAAGTTAAATGAGAATCCTCTCATGTTTGCGCCCTACAAATGTAGATTAATTCTTTAAATGGTAGTCCTGCATAAGTAATGAGGCGATCTTATGGAACTCGCCCTGGAGCGCGAGATAAAAGGCCGAAATAATTACTTGTTCAGCACTCCCGCTTCACCGAACCATCGCTGCATCAAATTACTGAAATTATGCTGATTACTCGTGTTTATACCGGCTCAGATGGAGAGTCTCATTTTGAATACATTGAAATAGAACTAGAAGATGCGGGTCAAATAGGCAAGTTATCGCAGCGCTATCCGGTAACGAGTATTATCTTCCGAGAAAACGATGCGTACTACGATTACGATTGGCATACGGCACCGCAAAGACAATTCATTATTTTATTGGACGGGCAGGTTGAGATTGAGGTGGCCAGCGGAGAAAAGCGCCGCTTTCAGGGGGGAGATATTCTTCTAGTTGAAGATACAACTGGACGGGGCCATAAAACTCGAACAGTAAACAATCGGCCACGCAGGTCTATTTTTGTGACGCTGGATTGATTGAAGTCATTCCCTTATATCACATCGAACGTCCCAGATTTGGGTTCGACTTAGCAAAGTTGACAGTTATAGGGTGCGTCTGCGCTAGGAGTGTGCGGTTTAGGGTGAGAGATTTCCCAATAGCTGACCCACCCTGCTTCAGCATGTCTTGGTCGTCAGCGAAGGCAAAGGAGGCGGGAACTTCCGAGTGCGGGCGTTCCCAGGCTCTGCCTGGGAACGAGGGGAAGCGTTACACGCCTCGGATTTTGCGAGTGCTGTCCACCAAACTCTGGGCGAATTTGTCGAAGCGCTGCGACAGTTTCTCATCCAAAATCTTGCCCTCAGGGCCAAATGCCTGCCACGCTTGTCCGATGCCGATTTGTTCGGGGATCACCCAGGCGTGCACCCAGCGCATAATAACCCGCAAATCGTTGAGGGCGTTGCTGTTGGACTGTCCGCCTAAAACGCTGATCAAACCGGCAACTTTCCCGCTCAGCTCGTCAAAACTCATCAAGTCCAGGGCGTTTTTCAGGACGCCGCTGACGCTGCCGTGGTACTCTGGGGTGGCCAATATCAGCCCGTCCGCTTCTTTCACCGCTGTGCGCAACCGCTCGACATCTGGAAAGTCCGGATATTCCTTGTCGCCGGTGCAAAACGGCAATCTCATTTCTCGCAAATCCAGTATTTCCACCTCCGCACCGAGCGCTTCCACCCGCCGCGCCGCTTGGCGCAATGCCAGCATGCTGTAGGAGCCAGACCGCAAACTGCCTGCAATTCCAACTATCTTTACCATAAAATTGATTCTCCTGCAAGAGCTGAGTGCGAGGGCACTGCTTAAATTTTTGTTAAAAACCGAAGTCATTCCGACTGCATTTAATCTAGCTTAAGAAAGGATGCCCTGTCAAGGAAAGAAGGGCCAGAAACCGGGTTTCTTCTAGAAACCCGGTTTCTACGCTCTCAGTGATGTGGGCTTGCTCGAAATAAAAACCGGCAGCTTTTGGCAGCCCAGGTTACTGGCCACGACCGCGCTGGGCGAGAATCGGGAAAGTTAGACTAGGGTTGGAAAGGTTCTCAAATCCTGCCGGTGGGGAATTGGCCCACAAGCTACGGCGCAGGAGTGGGACAAGACAGCAGGCAGAAGGCAAGGCGAGATGAAAGGTTTCTGGATGAAAGCACTGATGGGGCAGCACAGGGGATCTGAGGCCAATCAGGGGAGGCGCGAGCCTCTGGGAACTGTTGAGCCGCGCTCAAAAAGGCGCTCGAAACAGGCACTGTGCCTGGGCTATCTCGCTGCGGGCTGGCTGGTGCTGCAGGGGCTGCTGCTGCCGGTGCCGGCACTGGGAGCGGCAGAGCGCAAAAGCATGAGCTACAGCCAGCTGCTGCAGAAAATAGATGCCGGTGAAGTCTACAAGGTTGAGATTGACCCAGCGCAGCAAGTGGCCAGAGTCAAGTTAAAGGAGCCCGGTCAAACCGAGTATGAGGTGTCTCTGTTTGACAAATACCCCGAAGTGTACCGAGCCATCGGTCAAAAAAACCGAGGGGGGGAAGAGGAGGTTAAACTGGATATCCAGCCGACGGCTGACCGCAGCGCCGCCGTGGGGCTGGTGGCGAATTTACTGCTGATTGTGCTGCTGATTGGGGGGCTGACGATGATCTTGCGCCGGTCTAGCCAAGCCGGCAGCCAAGCGATGAACTTTGGCAAATCGCGAGCCCGCTTCCAGATGGAGGCCAAAACCGGCGTCCTGTTCAACGATGTGGCCGGCATTGAAGAGGCCAAAGAAGAGCTCCAGGAAGTCGTCACCTTCTTGAAAAAGCCGGAACGCTTCACAGCGGTTGGTGCCAAGATTCCCAAGGGGGTGCTGCTGGTGGGCCCGCCGGGAACCGGCAAGACCCTGCTGGCCAAAGCGATTGCCGGTGAGGCCGGCGTGCCCTTCTTCAGCATCTCGGGGTCGGAATTCGTGGAGATGTTCGTGGGCGTGGGAGCCTCGCGGGTGCGGGACTTGTTCAAAAAAGCGAAAGAGAACGCCCCCTGCATTGTGTTCATCGACGAGATTGACGCCGTGGGAAGGCAGCGGGGTGTTGGGATTGGCGGCGGGAACGACGAGCGAGAGCAAACGCTCAACCAGCTCCTCACCGAGATGGACGGTTTTGAGGGCAACACCGGCATCATTATTATTGCCGCCACCAACCGCCCGGACGTGCTGGATTCCGCCTTGCTGCGCCCGGGCCGGTTCGACCGGCAGGTGACGGTGGATCTGCCCGGTTACAACGGGCGGCTGGGGATTTTGCAGGTGCACGCTCGCAACAAGAAGCTGTCGCCAGAAGTCTCGCTGGAGGCGATAGCGCGGCGGACTCCCGGGTTTTCCGGGGCGGATTTGGCCAACCTGCTCAACGAAGCGGCGATTTTGACGGCACGCCGGCGCAAAGAGGCGATTGGCCCGCTAGAAATTGACGACGCCATCGACCGGGTGACGGTGGGGCTGACTCTGACGCCACTGCTAGACAGCAAGAAAAAGCGGCTGATTGCTTACCACGAGGTGGGGCACGCGCTGCTGATGACGTTGCTGAAAAATTCTGACCCCCTGAATAAAGTCAGCATTATTCCCCGTTCCGGAGGGATCGGCGGCTTTGCCCAGCAGGTGTTTAATGAAGAGATGGTGGATAGCGGCCTCTACAGCCGGGCTTGGCTGAGAGACAGGATTACCATTGCCTTGGGCGGCAGGGCTGCAGAGGAAGAGGTGTTTGGCCATGACGAGGTGACGGTGGGTGCCAGCAACGACATCCGGGTGGTGGCGGATTTGGCGCGGGAGATGGTGACGCGCTACGGCATGTCTGAGTTGGGGCCGGTGGCCCTCGAAAGCGGCAGCAATGAAGTCTTTTTGGGGCGCGACTGGACGCCTCGCTCTGAGGTTTCCGAACAGGTGGCTGCCAAAATCGACCACCAAGTTCGGGCGCTCGCCGTTGAGTGCTACCAGCAAGCTCGCCGAATCATCGGCGAAAACCGCGTCCTGATCGACCGGCTTGTGGAGCTGCTCCTGGACAGGGAAACCATTGAGGGCGAACAGTTCCGGCAAATTGTCGCCGAGTGCAGCCAGCTGCCGGAACGCCAGACAGCATCCAACTTCTAGCGGGATTAACGAGCAGTGGGCCGGCACTCCAATCGAAGAAAGCGGGTTTCACGCGCAGGGGCGGGACTTGCCGGTGCCATCCTCAGAAACCAGGTAACTTCGGCGAAACCTGGTTTCTGGGCACTCCCCATCCGGGTTTTTTTCAGGGGCACTAACCTGGATTTTTAATCGAAGACTTGCCAAAGTCCTCAGTTCTACTGTCCGTCAAGCCGCCTGGAGAGCGCGGCAGTTTGTTCGCCGTACATCGCTCGCAGAACGGTGCCGGGGTCGATCCAGTTTTCGGCGTACCTCAGGCCCCAGTGAAGGTGAGGGCCACTGGTGCGGCCACTCATGCCCACGCGACCAATCCGGACGCCGGCGCTCAGCTGTTCGTTTTGCCAAATTATAATGCCACCCTCGCGGTCAATCAGATAATTGCGGCCATTGGCCTGCCCGACTTGCCCTTCCATGTGGCAGTAGACGTGCTCCCATTTCCCGGATGCTATCACCAAGCCGGTGCCGCACCGGTCATCGTCAATCACTTCCACCACCTCACCGGCCCACCAGTTGCGGATGTAACTTCCTTGGGGAGCGGCAATGTCCAGGCCGTAGTGAAACTCCCCTTCCCCTCGGGGGCCATAGGGAGAGCTGTATTCTTGAAAGTTTTCCACGGGAAAGGAAGCAGCTAGCCAGCTGCCGGTAGCCGTCTGGTTGATCTGACTGTCTTGGGCTTTGACTGGGGTGGGATGATATCCCAGGGCAACTAGCGCGATTAGACTTGCCCCCGCTAGCAATAGAAGACGTTGCAGACGGCCAAACCTATTTAGCTTCATTTTTGACACTCCTCAACCGCCAGATGACGTTGAAAGTCCCTATTATACTCCATTTTTGCACTCTGTCAAGCACGAGGGAAAGCGGTGAAGCGATTTTCCAGCTTCTGATGCAGTCTTGAAAGCTAGCAATGGATTACTGGCTCAATCAAACCGTTCCGGAAAATCATCTTGCCCACGATCAGTTATAAACCTTTTGGACTGAAACTGCCTTAAGTTTGGGTTAAAATTCCACAAAGGCTAAAATATCGTTAAGAAGTATTGCGCATCTTAAGCTGTCAACGGCTCTAAAACCCATGCTGACTGAATTGTTTCCTTTTGAGTTCGCTCCCGACGCCACCGCGATCGCCGGCACCAGTCTGTGGTCGCTGTCGCTGTATTTAGGCTTCTCCCCGGTTGGTGAGTGGGTGACCGAGCGGCTGACAAGCTGGTTTAACTTCGCTGAGCGCTCCCTGTACACCTCCGCTCAGGAGTTTGAGCGCACTCGCCGGGGTCGCGAAGCCCAAAACTCCTTCTTTGCTTCCCTGCTCAGCATCGTCCCGTTTTTCATTATAGGCGCTGTGTGCAACTATGGCGTAGAACTCGGTTTAGGTCGCAGTTGGGCGATCAGTGTTGGTATGATTGCTTGTATCGGCTGCGGTGTCTATGAGTTGGGGCGTCGGGATGGCCAGTCTTAGGCTCTCTGATTTGAGATTGGCAAAAATGGGAGTGGCGCAAAATTAAACGCCAGTACAGGATGGCCAAAAACCCGATTTCTTAAAATCTATTAAACAAACGGCTCTCCCCCATTGCGGTGATAAGTAAAACGCATTAATATCAGGTTCCGGATCGGGCATTTTCGGTGCCACCGGTGTTTCCATCCCTGTGCCACAAAAAGGGGTTTTTCACCGCAAGTAGGGGAGAACCCCAGAAACTAGGGTTTTCACCCCCTGAGGGTAGCAGAGTTTATTTATGCCGGCAGAATTCCCCATTACCAATTGACAATTTGCTCGCGATGTTCCCCGTTTATCTGTGGGTCGGACACTGGCGGATTCACCCTCATATTTTATTTGAGGCTCTGGCTTACGCCATTTCCTTTCGGTTGCTGCTGCGCAACGTTCGCAAAGATACCATTTCCCCCAGTCAGCGCAGTTCTGTAATCGCTGGCGGGATGGTGGGGGCGCTCGCCGGTGCCAAGGTGCTGGCGCGTGCTGCAGCACGCGCCAGAACTCTGGCAAAATTGGCAGCAATTATTCTGGCTCCTGGTTCAGGGAAAAACCGTAGTGGGCGCTCTACTGGGCGGACTGGCTGGCGTCGAACTGACAAAAAAATTTATCGGCGTCAGCCGCTCAACCGGCGACGCTTTTGTGTATCCTTTAATTGTGGGTACTGCTGTGGGGCGCATTGGCTGTTTCTTAACCGGCTTGAGCGACCGCACTTTCGGCTCTCCCACCACCTTACCTTGGGGAGTCGATTTTGGAGATGGCATTCACCGGCACCCGGCACAGCTGTATGAAATTGCCTTTTTACTGGGGTTGCTGCTCTTTTTGCGCGTCCGCAGCCGCTCCCACCGGCAAGAGGGGGATTTATTTAAATTTTACATGCTCGCTTACTTGGGATTTCGGTTTATAATTGATTTCATCAAGCCTGATTTGCGCCCGGTTCTGGGGCTGAGTGCGATTCAGGTGGCTTGCGCTCTGGGGATTTTGTATTATAGCAGGAGCGTTGTGGAGATGTTTAGGTTTGAACCGCCATAGACGCGCCAGCGGCTTCCCGCAGGGTAGACGCCAAGGACGCCAAGGAAATTCAGAGGTGGGTTAATTGGTATGCCGGTACGCGACTATCTGTTTTACTCCTTAACCAACAGTGTCTGCTCGAAGTGCCTGAGGAAAGTAGAGGCCAAAATTATCTTTCGGGAGCAGTGTGTCTACCTGGTCAAGCACTGTCCCAGCCACGGGCATCAGGAGGTGCTGATTGCAGATGATATTGAGTATTATAAGAAATCTCTGGAATTTGTCAAGCCCGGAGACATGCCGCTGCGATTCAACACTCCGATTAAATATGGCTGTCCTTACGACTGCGGGCTTTGCCCGGATCACGAACAGCACAGCTGTCTGACTCTGGTAGAATTGACAGATAGGTGCAATCTCTCCTGTCCGATTTGCTATGCGGATTCGGGGGTGGAGGAAATTTACTCAAATGGGCAAGTGCGCCGGCGTCACCGCAGTTTGCAGGAAATTGAACGGATGCTGGATGCGGTGGTGGCGAATGAGGGGGAGCCGCAAATTGTGCAGCTGAGCGGTGGGGAGCCGACGATTCATCCGGAATTTTTTCAGGTTGTGGAGCTGGTGAAAAGCAAGCCGGTGAAGCACTTGATGATTGTAGCACTTGCCCTTTCGTCGTGCGGGAAAATGCTAATCTCAACTTGGAATGATAAGTGTGCCAGCATAATTAAGCCTAACATAGCGGCTGCAAGAGACCGGGTTTCTTTAAGAAACCCGGTCTCTTAATGTTTCGCGCCGGTGCATCTATTTATTATAGCACTAGGCACTTAGGGCGCGGACGTAGGACAGGCGTTCCCTCCGCTCCCTGTCTCTACTAGCAAGTGAGATACCTTGTACTAAACTGACTGTCTATTGCTATATATATTATTCGGTTCAGAAGTAGGGTGCGTTCCCAAGGGGAACGCTACAAACTACCGCAATTCAGTTACCAATGCGATGATGCGATGATGCGATGATGCGATGATGCCCAACTCATTGCAACATCTCTTCGCACACCAGTTGAGCTAGTTTTTGCGACGCCCCAGGTTCGCCCCGCACAGCGCGAAGGCGCGAGCGCATTGCCTCCAGCTTTTCCGGATGCTCCAGGAAATCGAGAACCATTTGCGCTACATCTGCCGGCTGCAATTCACCCACCAGTTCTGGCACAATCTCCTGTTTCGCCCAGATATTTGGCCAAGCAAACAGACGCCCCTGCCGGATAGCGACGGAATTGATCGCACCGGCAAACACCGACCCCACCCCTGGCAGATTCGCCAGCAGCCCCGGGATGCCATCCCAAGCTCGCATGGCATCCGGCTGCTGCATGGGAATCAAAACAATCATCGGCACGGCGAGAGAGCCCAGCTCAGCTGTGTTAGCACCTACAGTTGTCAGGCAAAGCCGGCACTGGGATAGCAAGTCGTATGCCGGTGTCTGAGTCCAAAGTTCTATTTCCAACCCTGCCGGCGTGACCAATTTTGGATTTTGGATTGGCGATTCAACTCTCGCTCCCTGGCTCAGCCTGGGAGCGAATTCTGCTGCCCCCCTTTTTAAGGGGGGTTGGGGGGATCGAATTTCCCCTTCCGGCATCACGAGTTCCGCAGAACCCCATCCCAGCTTTTGAATCAGGGGATTGTGCTGCGGGTTGGCAAAGCGGGCTAAGGTGGCGAGATCCAAGGTGGGCGCGACGGGAATGACAAAGCGGGTTTGGGGTTTTGTTTGGCGGACTTTTTCCGCAATCGTCAAGCAAAACGGCATACCCTGGGCTAGTTTTGCCGGCTTCGATCCGGGCAGCAAACCAATCAGTTCCCCGTCCAGTTGCAGAGGGGGAGAGTTGCCGGCGTCGAGGGGGACATCTGCCATCAAATCCCCGACGACGGTGAATTTACCGGCATATTTTTGCCTGCAATTGTAGACAATTTCCGGTTTCATCACGGCAAAGCGATCAATCCAGCGGTGCCAGCGGGCTTCCCACTCGGCATAGACAACAGTGCGGTAGCCCAGCCGGTGCCCTATGACAGCGGGGAAAATTTGATCGCCGCCCAGGAAGACAACCGCGCCCCTGTCGCGCCAGTCCCAATTTTCCGCTGTCTTGCCCCACAGCAAAAATGGCCAGAAATGCTGCGGTTCCTGAACCCGGTCCACTTCTGGGTATGAGCCGGCAATGGCGGCTTCCTTGCCGGTGGCGTGGGGACAGGGCGACAGTACCACAGAAATGCGCACCTCAGACCGGTCGGAGCCCAGCTGCCGGCGCAACTCCCGCACCACCGGCCTCACCCAAGTGGCCACCTCCCCCGGGCCATTCGAGAGGATTAAAATATCAACTGCTCCCACCGGCAACTCTCCTGCTGCTCTGTTGAAATTACGATTTTATAGCAATTCACTCGTTCCGGGGCTCTGCCTTGAAAATAGTCTTGTAGGGGCGATGCCCCCGTGCTCGCCCCGCCCTGGGGACAATTTTCATCGGTGGCGGTGTGCGCAGTTCATCGTGACTGCCTTGAAAAGGTTTGTAGTTGGGCTTTAGCCCAATCAGCGGGACTCGTAGGAGCGCATAATTTTCACCGGTGGCGGTGTGGGCACTTCATCTTCCTGGGAACGAGAAAACGAACGACAAAACGAGAAATCTCTGTACAAATCCTCGTTTACAGAAGAGGGTGGGTGCGCTAAGAGCGCACCCACCCTACAAAGGGAGGCTCTGCCTCCCAATTTTCGCTCCCAGGCAGAGCCTGGGAACGAGAAACGCGGGGAGGGGGCGTTGGGGTTGAGGGTTTTCACCGCTTTAGAATTGAAAGGGAAATAGCAGACCCACCCCTAATGCGATATCATTATCGGCTCGCACTCTCAGGGTTTGGAAAGGTGTCGCTCCCACACGATTAGTCAGGTACAGCTCAACTTGAAGCCCGGGATTTGCTATTGCCGGCTCTGCATTCCAGCGCAATCCCAGACTCCAGGGAATAGCGGTTTCGCGGTCGCTGCCAATCAGGGCGTTCCCCTTACCGCTTAAGTTTAAACCCGCCTCCGCAATCAAATTGAGATTTGGGGACAGGGGATAGGAGCCTCCCACGTTAAAGCCGGCAATTTCCAGTCCATTCCGCTGCGCGTATCCCAGCGTAGGGGTCAGCCAAATCGCTTTTCCACTGGGATACTGGTAGTGCACCGGCACAGAAAGTGTTAAAATCAAACACTCGCCGTCATTGCCGGTTATCCCGCCGTCTTCCGAACAAATTTCGTTCTTCAAGGCAAACCCGCGTTTCTCCAAATTTCGATTTTTCAACTCGTCGGGATTCTCACTGAGCAGATTGAGCAGGACGTTATTTGAGCGGGAGACTGTTACCAAAGCGCTTAAGGTAAATGGATCGCCATCGGCTTGATGCAAAAAGCGAATCTTGCCACTAATCCCCAATTCTGACTCGTCTGTGATGCCGGAAATCGCGTCTAGGAAAAGACCGACTTCAAAGTCATCCAGCAGTCCGTACTGAATGGCTGCGAGCAGTCCTTGGCTGCCGGCTTGCAGAGTGGCCAGCACTTGCTGGTTTGGCAGGGTGCCGCCATCAAAAAAAGCAAACCCAGCTGGGGTAAAAGGAGGCGGCTGCTGGCGGGGGTAAAAGCTTTGAGGGTACTGGCGGTTGGCGCGGGTGAAGGCGGGGATAAATGCCAGCCCGAAACCGAGGGAAATGAACTCGCGGTCGGCTACAATAGACATAGCGCCGGTGTTTCCCAGGGCGTTAGAAAGGAATAAATCTGCAGCCAGCCGGGGATTGACAAGATACCGCAAGCCGGCATTAAAGGCAATAGTGCGAGCGGGCAGACCGGTATCTCGGTTGATGGTGTTGTTGCCGGCAACCGGGACAAACGCATCACCCCAGAGCAGTAGCTTGGGGTTGACGCTATAACTAACTCCGCCGGCAAAACCCAACGTTGTGCCAAAAGAACCGGGGTCATCTACCGGAGGCCGGCGGAAGTACAGGGCGTTATCTTTTGGCAAGAACGCTACCTTAGGAGAAAAGGTAAACTGCCAGCGGTTCCCGACTATTATAGTATAAGGCAACTCCAGGGAAGTGACAAGCTCCTCCTGATTTTCTCCCCCTGACAGCGCCCGCCCCCTGGAAGTGTAAAAACGGTAAGATCGCACTCCTCTAGAGATAGCGAACACACCGCTCAGCGCCTGCGTGCCCTCTCGGTTCTCCCAAATTCGCTGCTTCGCCTGGAGGGTCAATTCTTGAAAGAAGTTGCCACTGCCATCGACGGTTGTTCTTTGAGCTCGGAATTCTCCTTGATCGCCGGGACCGGAGTTGTCAGCTGTCTGCGCATCTAGGGTAATTTCTAGGTTGTCTGTTACCCCCCAGTTAATCCCGAAAGTGGGCTGGCCGGTAAGACCGACATCTGCTGCTGTGCCGGAGGGAAAGGACTGCCGGTAGCGCAGCGCTGATAGAACTTCCCCTCGCTGCAGGTGATGGGCTGTGGTTAGGACTGTGGGGCGGTTTCTCAACATATCTCCTCGCAGCACCGGCGCGGGGGCTTCTGCAGGGGCAGCCTCAGCTCTTGGCGGTGAAGTTTCTTTAAACGTCTGTTTCTTTTCCCGGTGCGAGCGGTTCGGCGCTGCGGTCACGGCCTGAGTCAAAGTCTCAGGCAAAGCGGTTTTGCCGGCTGCCATAATTTTATCAGGTACGGCATGTTTTTTCAAGTGCTGACTTAGGATTTTTGTCTCTGCCAAGGCAGGGATCGCCAATCCTAGCAATATAAAAATGAAACATGAAACAAGGTGATTTAAGGACATAATCTAAATGTGATATGATAAGATAATTTTGGCTAGGGGGCTGTTCAGCCTGACTGGCTCTAGCTGTTAAAATAGCAGTGCGAACACGGCACCGGCTCTTTTTCGGGGTTAAGAAACCGGGTTTCTTTGCCCCAGAGAAACGCGGTTTGCACCGATTGCGGTGGCACGGCGCAGAGAGGGTGACTGAAATGCTGGCCGGCAATCGCGGCCCATCTGCCGCCCTTGGGCCACGACAGGTGGGGCGACCGGCCAATTTCCCAGAATTGTGCGCGACAGTGACAATCTTAACGGGGCGTGCAGCCATAACCCCCGCGAGCGCTGTTTTGCCTGGAAGAACGCTGCGGTTAGGGGTGAAGTTCCCCAGCTGCAGGACGGGCAATCAGATCGAGTGGCTCTGAAGATGCGACAATACCTTTTCGGCACAGACTTGTTGCAGCTGTGCTGAGTTCTCACAAAGGTGTGCGGCGATGACAGATTTAATACAAGCAGTGAAAAGCGGTGACGCCTCTGCAGTGGAAGCAATGATAGCCCAAGGGGCGGATGTGAGTGCCACAGACGCCGAGGGATCGAATGCCTTAATCGCGGCGGCTGAGGCCGGCCATCTCGGCATCGTCGGGCAGCTGCTGGCTGCCGGTGCGGATGTGAGCGCCGCCGATGGGGATGGGTGGACAGCGCTGATGGGGGCTGCCGGTGCCGGCCACCTGGACATTGTGCGAGCCCTGCTCGATGCCGGTGCGGATGTCAGCGCAAAAACCAACTTTGGCTTGACTCCCCTGATGACTGCCGCTGCCGGTGGCCACATTCCAGTTGTGCGAGCCTTGCTGGACAGCGGGGCAGACCTGAAGGCCAAGGACAGCAACACTTGGACAGCACTGGTTTGGGCCTCCAATGAAGGGCATAAAGACGTTGTTGAATTGCTCAAGCAGGCTCGCGACCGGCAACCGCGCTGAAGTTGCAATTATACCACATTCAGCTGCTCTTGAGTGATTTCTTAACAAAATCTCAACCAGCGGGGCGAGTTTTTGTCAAATTGTCTCAGATAAAAGCCAAAACCTTTCTCTGGTGGCCGTTTTCTGGTATAAACACTTATATGCCACTTTTTTAAGTGCTGATTCCAGAGAAGAGAACGCGCATCATTAAGGAGCCTACCTGCATGTTCACTCACGTCAAGCCCACCGTCCGACACATTGCGCCTGACAACCTTCAAGGGCGAAAGCTACTCAAGGTGGTCTATGTCGTGCTAGAAGCCCAGTATCAGAGTGCCCTATCCGGGGCAGTTCGCTCGATTAACCAGAACAACCCACATCTAGCCATTGAAATCAGCGGCTATTTAATCGAGGAACTGCGCAACCCGGAGAACTACGAGGACTTGAAGCGGGAGGTTGCCGAAGCTAATATCTTCATTGCCTCGCTGATTTTCATTGAAGACTTGGCAGACAAGGTGGTGGCGGCGGTGGAGCCTCACCGCGATAGCCTCGATGTCGCCGTGGTATTCCCCTCCATGCCCCAAGTCATGCGCCTGAACAAGATGGGCAGCTTCTCGCTGGCTCAGCTGGGGCAGTCGAAGAGTGCAATAGCACAATTCATGCGCAAGCGCAAGGAGCAATCCGGCGGTTCTTTCCAAGACGGCATGCTCAAATTGCTGCAAACCCTGCCCAAAGTCCTCAAGTACCTGCCCATCGACAAAGCGCAAGACGCCCGCAACTTCATGCTCAGCTTCCAATACTGGTTGGGCGGTTCCTCCGAGAATTTGGAGAACTTCCTGCTGATGCTGGCGGACAAGTACGTTTTCAAAAGTGAGAAAGGAAGCTCGAAAGAATCGTCCCTGCAATACCAGGACCCCGTTGTCTACCCAGATATGGGCGTCTGGCACCCTCTGGCACCGAAAATGTTTGAATTTGTCAAAGAGTACCTCACCTGGTATAATAGCCGCGACGATATTTCAGCGGATTTGAAAGATCCCCTGGCACCCTGCATTGGTTTGGTGCTGCAGCGCACTCACCTCGTCACCGGCGATGACGCTCACTATGTGGCAATGGTGCAGGAATTTGAGGCGATGGGGGCGCGGGTTATCCCCGTGTTCGCCGGCGGTTTGGACTTCTCCAAGCCGGTGGACGCCTACTTCTGGGATGTCGCGCCGAAAGGCGTTGCGCCTCTGCCCTTGGTTGATGGCGTCGTCTCCCTCACCGGCTTCGCCCTGGTTGGCGGACCGGCACGCCAAGACCACCCCAAGGCGATCGACTCCCTGAAGCGGCTGAACCGCCCTTACATGGTGGCCCTTCCCCTGGTGTTCCAAACCACGGAAGAGTGGGAGGATAGCGACCTGGGGCTGCACCCGATTCAAGTGGCGCTGCAAATTGCCATTCCCGAACTCGACGGCGCGATTGAGCCGATTATCATGTCCGGGCGGGATGGCGCAACCGGCAAGGCGATCGCACTGCAAGACCGCATCGAAGCTGTGGCTGCACGCGCCCTCAAGTGGACGAACTTGCGCCGCAAGCCGAAATTAGATAAGAAGGTTGCAATCACCGTCTTCAGCTTCCCGCCGGATAAGGGAAATGTGGGAACTGCCGCTTATCTGGACGTTTTCGGCTCTATCTACAAAGTGATGGAAGCGCTGCAGCACAACGGCTATGACGTGCCAGAGTTGCCAGAATCCGCCGAGAAGCTGATGCTGGAAGTGATTCACGACGCCCAAGCGCAGTACGCCAGCCCCGAACTGAACATCGCCTACCGCATGTCGGTGGAAGAGTACGAGAAACTGACGCCCTACTCGGCGCGGCTGGAAGAAAACTGGGGTCCGCCGCCGGGAAACCTGAACAGCGATGGGCAAAATCTGCTAGTCTACGGCAAGCACTTCGGGAATGTGTTTATCGGCGTTCAGCCAACTTTCGGCTACGAAGGCGATCCGATGCGGCTGCTGTTCTCTCGCTCTGCTAGCCCGCACCACGGTTTTGCGGCATATTATACCTATCTGGAGCAAGTTTGGGGCGCGGATGCGGTGCTGCACTTCGGCACTCACGGCTCTCTGGAATTTATGCCCGGGAAGCAGATGGGGATGTCTGGGGAGTGCTACCCGGATAACCTGATTGGCAATATTCCCAATCTCTATTACTACGCGGCGAACAATCCCAGTGAGGCGACAATTGCTAAGCGCCGCAGCTATGCGGAGACGATTTCTTACCTGACGCCGCCGGCTGAGAATGCGGGGCTGTACAAGGGTTTGAAGGAGTTGAGCGAGCTGATTGGCTCGTACCAAACGCTTAAGGATAGCGGGCGCGGGGTGGCGATTGTCAATACTATTATGGACAAGAGCCGGATAGTGAATTTGGACAAGGATATCGCGCTGCCTGAGAAGGACGCCTCAGAAATGACGGCTGAGGAGCGGGATAATATTGTCGGGATGGTGTACCGCCGGCTGATGGAGATTGAGTCGCGGTTGCTGCCTTGCGGGCTGCATGTGATTGGCAAGCCGCCGAGTGCGGAGGAGGCGATCGCAACGCTGGTGAATATTGCCAGTTTGGATCGGGAAGAGGAGGGCATCGTTTCTCTGCCCCGGATTGTCGCCAACAGCATCGGGCGCAACCTGGAAGAGGTGTTCCGGAACAGCGACAAGGGCATTCTCGCAGATGTGGAGCTGCTGCAAAACATCACGATGGCGACTCGCGCTGCAGTGGCGGCGCTGGTGAAGGAGCAAACGGACGCTGAAGGGCGGGTTTCGCTGGTTTCCAAGCTCAATTTCTTTAATATGGGCAAGAAGGAGCCTTGGATTGAGGCGCTGCACCAAGCCGGTTACAAGAAGGTTGACGCGGACGCGATTAAGCCGCTGTTTGAGTATCTGGAGTTCTGCTTGCAGCAGGTTTGCGCGGATAACGAACTCGGGGCGATGCTGCGGGCGCTGGAAGGGGAGTATATCCTTCCGGGACCGGGGGGCGATCCGATCCGCAACCCGGATGTGCTCCCCACCGGCAAGAATATCCACGCCCTCGATCCGCAATCGATTCCCACGGCGGCGGCGGTGAAGTCTGCCAAGGTTGTGGTAGACCGGCTGCTGGCTCGCCAGCGGGCGGAAAACGGAGGTAAATATCCGGAAACAATTGCGTGCGTGCTGTGGGGGACGGATAACATCAAGACTTACGGGGAATCTCTCGCCCAAATTATGTGGATGGTGGGGGTGAAGCCGGTGCCTGACGCTCTGGGGCGGGTGAATAAGCTGGAGCTGCTTCCGCTTGAAGAGTTGGGTCGTCCCCGGATTGATGTGGTGATTAACTGTTCTGGGGTGTTCCGGGATTTGTTCATCAACCAGATGAGTCTGCTGGACAAGGCGGTGAAGATGGCGGCTGAGGCGGATGAGCCGCTGGAGATGAACTTTGTCCGCAAGCACGCGCTGAAGCAAGCTGAGGAGATGGGGATTAACCTCCGCCAAGCGGCGACTCGGGTGTTCTCGAATGCGTCGGGTTCGTATTCTTCTAATGTGAACTTGGCGGTGGAGAATGGCACTTGGGAGGATGAAGCGCAGTTGCAGGAGATGTATTTGACGCGGAAGTCGTTTGCTTTTTCGTCGGACAATCCGGGTACGTTTGAGGAGTCGCGGCGGATTTTTGAGTCGGCGCTGAAGTCTGCTGAGGTGACGTTCCAAAATTTGGATTCGTCGGAGATCAGTTTGACGGATGTGTCGCACTATTATGATTCCGATCCGACGAAGGTGATCTCGACTCTGCGCGGGGATGGGAAGCAGCCGGCTTCTTATATGGCGGATACGACGACGGCGAACGCTCAGATTCGGACGCTTTCGGAGACGGTGCGTCTGGATGCGCGGACGAAGATGCTGAATCCCAAGTGGTATGAGGGGATGCTTTCGCACGGCTATGAGGGCGTGCGGGAGCTCTCGAAGCGCCTGGTGAATACGATGGGCTGGTCTGCGACGGCAGGTGCGGTGGATAATTGGGTGTATGAGGACACGAATGAGACGTTCATGAAGGACGAGGCGATGCAGCAGCGCCTGATGAATCTGAATCCGAATTCGTTCCGCAAGATGGTTGCGACTTTGCTGGAGGCGAATGGGCGCGGTTACTGGGAAACCAGCGAGGAGAATCTCGACCGGCTGCGCCAGCTGTACCAGGAAGTTGAGGACCGGATTGAGGGGATTGAGTAGGGAGAAGAACCCCACCCCCCAACCCCAGCCCCTTATCCCCAGAGGGGGCCCCACCTTCCCCGCATGCGGGGAGGGGGAGTAACTCGTAGGGTGCGTTCCCTAAGAGGGAACGCACCCTACCCCTTAGGGCACGGACGTAGGACAGGCGTCTCGCCTGTCCCTGTCTCTACTAGCAAGTGAGATACCTTGTACTAAACTGACTGTCTATTGCTATAAATCGCAACACGGCAATACGGCAGGTTGAAAGATGCCGGTGTGCAGACAAAGCCGAGAACGGCAGGTTGAAAGATGCCGGTGTGCAGACAAAGCCGAGAACGGCAGGTTGAAACCTGCCGCTATACAGACAAAGCCCGCCTGCGCGGGCTTTACCCCGCGCACAGCGTCTGGACGCAACAGCTTATACCCACAGTCTGACGGCTGTGGCTGCGCCTGCCGGTGCCGGCTATAATCTTTTGTGAGGAGCGCCAGGAAACGAGAATATCCCCAATTCCAAATTTTCAATCCCAATATGACTGCCCTAACTGTTAACTTCAACTCTATCAAGCTGACAGATGAGCAATTTTATCAGCTCTGTCAGGACAACGGCGATCTGAGGTTTGAGCGAACTGCGACAGGAGAATTAATCATTATGGCACCGGCTGGCGGAGAAACGGGAAACCGTAATGGCAGACTGACTCAGCAATTGTTTAACTGGGAGGATACAAATGACATCGGCATTGCTTTCGATTCCTCAACTGGGTTCAAACTCCCCAATGGCGCAGATCGCTCTCCTGATGCAGCTTGGGTGGCGCTGGAACGCTGGAATGCCCTGACTGCTGAGCAAAAAGAGAAATTTCCGCCGATTTGTCCTGATTTTGTCGTCGAGTTGCTCTCTCCGAGTGATAGCTTGAAGGTGGCTCAGAAGAAGATGCAGGAGTATATCAGCAATGGCGCTCGTTTGGGGTGGCTGATTAATCGGAAGTCCCGCCAAGTGGAGATTTATCGCCCCGGAGAAGAGGTTGAGGTGCTGGAATCACCGGCAACTTTGTCGGGTGAGCCGGTGCTTGCCGGTTTTGTGCTGAATCTGGAGTTAATATGGTAAAATGGTAAAATTAACCGGAGTTTCTAGTTATAAGTATAAGCAATGGAGATCCCCCCAAACCCCCCTTAAAAAGGGGGGCTTTGAGAGGTTCCCCCCCTTTGTAGGGGCGGCCCCCCGTGGCCGCCCCCGGTTTCTGCCTCCTTCACGAGGGGTAATAAACCGAGTGTGAGAAACCGGGTTTCTAAAAGAAACCCGGTTTCTGGCTCCTCACGAAAGACCCCGGTTTTTCACATACTGTTTTAACACGGGATTCAGGCTAAAAAAGGTTGCACCTTCCCGCTCTTGTGTGCCGGCTAAGAACCGCCTAACGAGGGATTGCATGGCATTCATTACCTCGGCTGGGGATAAGTGGCTCGTCTGGCAAAGTTGCGGTAAGGCAACCGGCTCAGGTTCATTAGCCAGCTGAGCCATTAGCTTTTGCTCTCCCTCGGTGAGGCGCTGAAAGTGCCGGTCTAACTGTTCTTGCAAAGATTCATCTAATATGATAGTGTCGTATTGCAACAACTCAGAAACCCTGCCCCCACACAACTCTTGAATCATCGTTGCAGTGAGTTTTAACCACAGGGGATTGCCTTGATAGGTATCAATGAGGGTTTGCCAACTTGCTTCATTGGTGAGGTTTTGATAGCTCAAGATTTCTTTGGCTGCAACACCTAAACCCTCCAAGACGAATGAGCGGACAAGGTTATTTTCCTTTTCCTGTTTGGCAATGTCTCTGGGTTTCTCCCAGCTGAGCAACATCACACAGCTGTTGTGGGAGACTTCTCCGATGAGTTGGAAAAAGTGGTGGTAGTCTTCGCAGCCAGATTTGTACTGTCCTGCGAGTTGCCGGTGGCTGAATAGCATCTGCACGTCATCGAAGAGAATCAGACAGCGGTACTTGCGCAGGTGGTTGAGGAGTTGGGAGAGTGGGGTTTCGCTGCTGCGGGGGGTGTCTTTGTCGCAGAAGATTTGCCGCAGGTTGGTGAGGGTTGCGTCTGGGGGTGGGGAGAAGCGGAGGCTGCGATAGATGATATAGTCGAAGTGGGTTTTGATTTGCTCGGTGAGGCGGATTGCGAGGGCGGTTTTGCCAATGCCGCTGATTCCCAGAAGTGCGATGAGGCGACAGCGATCTTCTGTTATCCAGTGCTGGAGGGTGGTGAGTTCGGAGGTTCGTCCGTAAAAGGTGAAGAGTTCGGGGGCGTCGCCTAAGTCGAGATGGAGTTGGGGTGGGGTTTCCTGGGGTTGCTGCGTGCCGGTGGGTTTGGCGTGAGGTTCTTGGCAGATGTTGATGTTGTTAACTGCTACAAAATCTCTACCAACATCTCTGCCAACTCTACCAACATCTCTCCCAAAAGATGACGAAATACTGTAAAATTGTCCGCTTTCCCAAAGCGCTCTAAAATTTACTTTACTAACGTGTTTACCCAGCCTCTCTGAGAAGAGTTTCCACAGTTCTGACCCGACATCCTTGACATGGCCTTCAGTGATGTAGTTTTCCTCGGCTATTTGCGCGTAGGTCTGGCCTTCCAGTGTCCCGCGCAGGATGGCCTCTTGCAAATAGTCCAGGTGTTTCCCCGTTTTGGCCACAAGTAGATCGTCCGCGAGTTTTAAGATTTCTTTAATCTCCATCGGGTAGGGTAGATGCTATGGTTTGCGGTTTCCCGTATTATATCCGATTTTCCGACGTTTCCGACCTTTCCGACGTTTTTGGTGCCGGTTGTCGGGGGAAATTGCCCGACCTTTCCGACTTGACGGAGCGGAGATGTTGGCACATCATGTTTATTATCAAGCTAACAGTCAACCGAGCTGAGCAGTATCAATCAGGAGGAAAGGCCAAAAGGTATGGACATATCCAAACTTGTTGAACGTATCCAAGATGTTATGACTGCATTGGCCCTAGCTCAAGGCATTATATTATCGCCAACTCAGGTCGCTGCTATTCCCAATATAAGTATAGTGGAGCAGCTTCAAAGTTACTATGAAATATCGGATAAACAAACAAAAGAACGAGTTGACGCGGGAATTAAAAAAGTCAAGTCTAATCAAGCAGTCATGCTAGCAATTGCCAAAAAAACAGGTTATGGCAGCGGCGGCTATGGAAAGGGAGCTTATGGGGGGTAATGGACTAACACAGTTAGGCGCAGGGTGCGTTAACGAAATGTAACGTACCGCAACAAAAACAAGGATAAGGAGAGATGGTTTAATCTGTGGCTGCCCAGAGCGCTGAATTTTCCTGCTTCCGTGATGTCCGCAGTCCAGGTATATGCCACAGCTTACTCTATCATACCCCATCTTTCCGACATTTCCGACATTTTTGAGCCGGTTGTCGGGAGAAAATGCCCGACCTTTCCGACTTGACGGGGCTATCTTGGGACTTTATAGTGGTGTATCAAGAGCTAGGAAGGACTAGATTAGATGGGACTAGAACTTTACATTGACACAAAGGTGGCTGACAAGAATCTGGAGGCAGTGGGCAATTGGATAATTATACGCTGTAAAGATGCGTGGGGAGATTCCATCAGCGCCGAGCGAACATCCAAGGATACAGTTACTATCCTGACTTTAGGTGTGAACACAACTAGAGAAAATCAAGGTCGAGCAACAGCCCTTGTTCAGAGAGTTTTTGATGAATTGCCAGCAGGCGTCAAACAAGTGACTTTAAAAGCCAACAATAATCCGGATTTTTGGACAAATATCAAGCCAAAAATTAAAGGCGGCGACAAGCTAATGTTATAGCTCCCTATAGCCTGAGATGTAGGGCGCGTTAATAAGGTGTAACGCCTCTCCGGGAAGGATGGCCTAACCTTTGAGGGCGAGACGACATTTTAAACTTTCGATGGACGTTTATAAAGGGGAAATATGCTGGGTTTACTTATCCTGATTGCAATGGTTGTAGCTGTTTATTTTTGGCAGAAAAGCCAGGAATCAGCAAAAATCTCAAATAAGAGCAGAGGGGAAACAGAAAAAAGTGAAACTCCCACTTACCCCCAAATCGATGAAAGCCAATTGAATGACGATCTTAGCTCTGCTAAAGGTATCGATTATCGGAAACTCCGCAATTGTCTAGCCGCAGGAGATTTCGCTTCAGCAAATAAAGAAACTGTCTCTATTTTCAACGAATTTATTTACCTCTCTTTAGGGACAGAATACAATAGGTATGTCCAAGTAAAGCATACAGAAGGCTATCAAAGATCTGTAGAAAGAATTCCTCGCACTGATATGTGTACCATAGATAGACTTTGGGTGAAATACAGTAACGGACACTTTGGCTTGAGCGTGCAGTACCAAATATATGCCAGCCTATATGAAAAACATTATTATAAACTACTGGAGTTTAATAGAAATGAAAAAATTAATATGGCAGATCAAGAAATTGAGTTCAGAACGTTTGACGAAACCTATCGTGAATTGTTTGAGCAGCTTCAGCTAAACCATGAAGCTCAATTGATTCCTAACAGTTCAGCACCGAGAGGTCATCTGCCCAGAATTTTGCAATGCTGGGGAAGATGGGACGATTACATTCATCTGAACATCTTGTTCAAAAGAGTAAAAGAATGTCTTGACTAGCAACAGCAGCATGCACCTACATATCTGGCTCTGTAAAACTGTTGATTGACGAGGGCTGTCGGCTGTAATCAAACTGAGCGCGTGCGATAAATTTACCGTTATTAGCGGGTTGCCAGTTGGCACAAAATCAGTCCCCGTATAGCGCAATATGTGGAGAGGCAACCGGCAATCAAGAGTTGGTCGAGAGATCGACTTGGGCGTTTAGCCCAGTGGATGCGTCGGCGAGGGATTACAAATCACTAATTTAGAGAGGAGAAACATGCAAACTAGACCAGTAAAGATGTCCGATATTAGAGTCCCCAAGAGAAGCGAACTTAATGAGGGAAAAATCCGCTCGTTAGAGAATTCTCCTGACTCTATCGAAAGTCTGCTTCACAGCAAGACCGATCCTATAGCACTCCACAAGGGTACACCCCCTTACGAAGTGTACAGCGGAAGACATAGAGTTTATGTGGCCGCTCAGAAGGGTATTAAGCTAATTCCAGCGGTTTTCACCTAAATCTCTGCTGTCGGGGGTAAAGCTAAAGATATTCTGGGGAGCGCCTCTCGATTTTTCCAAGGGCGCTCCCCTTTCTCTTCTCCACAGAGCGATTCGCCTGTCCGAACTCTCTCCTATAAATTATTGATAAACTCCTCAGGCGTTACCTGCGCTTGCTTGAGTACGCCGCTGAGCGTGCCAACTTTTAACTCGCGCCGGAGTGGAACGACGCAAACGATTTCTCCGTCTTCAGTCTGCCTCTTCAAGACAACATGACTGCCGGTTTGCCGAACCTGAATGAATCCCATGCGCTCTAAAGTGCGAATTGCCTCTTGACCAGATATTCTTGGCAATCTAGGCATAGCTAACCTCTATTGCAGTCACAAATCTGGGACTCACATCAGGCACCCGGCACTCTTCCAAGTACAGCCGTGTAGCTTCTTTTAGATTAGCAATCGCCTCTTCTATTGTTTCGCCTTGGTCAACTGTGCCGACTTCGGGACATTCGGCCACATACATGTCTTCATCCTTATAAACGATAGCGGTGAAGGTTTTGGTTTTCATGGTTGCTAATTCCTAGTGGGGTTAGAGGTTTGGGCTTCCCCTCCGACAGCCTTGCGTTGCTGAGGGCGTTACCTCCCAGAGTGCCGGCGTATCTCTATTATTGCACAGCGGCGCAACGAGGAAAACCGCGCAGATTTTGAGAGTCTCGCTCTTCTCTTAGCCCGCGCAGGCGGGTTTCGTTTGATGAGCCGCGATTTCCAATCGCCAGGAAACTAGCAAAAAGGCTTCAATTTTAGCTCGTTTGAGGAGATCCCCCGATAGCCACCGGCTTGATAATCCAGCCAAGCGGCTTCGCTTTCCGCTATTTCCACCGGCGGGATGATTTCCTCTGAGTCGCCCTCAACTTCTGCAGGGCGAAAAACAAGTGCTTTCAAAGCCTCTAACAGCCGGATCTGTTCAGCTGGGGTGAGGCGCTGAACTTGAGCCAGCACCTCGTCATAAGTGGACATTATCCCCATCTCCCTCCTCTCACAAAAGCGCCAGTCGATGAATCACACCGGCGGAAGACTCCTCGACTATTATTTCTTGGAGCTGTTCGCCAAGAACTTGCGAAGCATCCAGGATTTCTAATCCAGCCAGTTTGCCCTCAGGACTGTAATTAGCAATAATCTCCTCAGTCAGCTCTCGATTTTCTGCTGTTCCAGGAGCTAAAGGCAGCAACTCTATATAAAGAGCGTCAACTTCGGCATCATAATGGATCTTCATGGGGTTGCTCCTTCTAGTTGAAATAATATACTTTCACTGTTACCACTATAATTCTTCCCGGTTGCTCGTTAAAGATCGGCTGAACAGCTTTAGAGCTGTAGAACTGTTGATTGACAGGCGATTTCCGGTGGTAATCAAACTCAGCGCGTGCGGAAAATTTACCGTTCTTAGCTGGCTGCCAGTTGCCAGAACGAATTGCAGCAATAACCTCATCTTCTTCAGCACCCCGCAGCAGCATCTGCTCTCTGGCATGGGTTGAAAAGTAGATTGGCTTGGCCATGCAATTGCTCCTCTAATCCATTATTGCATAATTGGCTGAGACTGTCATTTAATCAAGAGCGTCGGCATGGGTACGGCAAAGCGCGTTCCCTAGGCTTCCCCACCGGCAGTTCGCCTCCCTCTCACAACTGACTCTCTCTGAGTATTCCTACTCATGCCTTCTGACCTGGGTGCAGCTTGGCACACCGGCTCAACCCAATCATACACCCTTTCCCCACCGGCATGCAATAATTGAATAAACTACAGGAGGCAAGGCAATGCAGCAGGAACTAGCTGGTTGTATCCGATCCAAAAATAATGATGGGCAAACCGACTATCGCCGGCACCCGCATCACCGCCGAGCTAATTCTCGAAAAACTGGCAGCCGGTGAAACCCCAGAACAGATTCTCTCGGCTCATCCGCGCCTCACCCCCGAGGCAATTCAAGCAGCTCTGGCATTTGCGGCTGAAGCTTTGCGAGCTGATGTGATTTATCCTATTGTGGGGACAGCATCGTGAACTTCCTAGCAGATGAAAGCCTAGACGAGCAAATTGTCATGCAAGAGTGCATGGAGACTGCCAGAGACTTAGGGCGTCCGATTCCTCAACCCAAAGGGCGCTTGATGTTTGCCTAGTTAATACCGGCTGAGAGGCTCACCCAGAATTTCTCAGCGTCTCCAGCACCAACACTCGCAACCCCGGCAAAGATGGCAGCCGCGCATCATTTGTCAAGAAAAACGAAGCGCCCCCACGGATAGCAGCCACCATTTGAATCGCATCTGGCGCTCTCAAATTGTGCTCTGCCCTCAGTTGCGCCGCCGCTTCAGCAATATCTTGGGAAATATCCAAAGTCATCAATCTTTCATTATCAAAGAGTATCTCCCGATATTGCTGAGCCAGTGCTGTGTCTCCCCGCCGCAAGGGATAGACTAGCACCTCCACCAGCGTCATCACAGATGTCACCACCTTAAACTCACCGCGCTCCATCGCCTCAAAGAAAGCATCAGCCATCTCCAAATAAATCGGGTTTTCCTCAATATAGTAAATCAGCGGCGCACTGTCCAATCCCACGACTTGTCCCCCTAGCTGAGCTATCCATTCCATTGTCCGCGCTCCTGATTGACGTATTCTTGAGCATCAATACCTTCCCAGATTTCCTTACCCAACCCTCGCAGCTCCAGAATGCTGCGCTTGGGCTTAGCCACAACTCGGCGGCGAACCATTGACAGCACTTCGTCTATCAGACGCAGTTGCTCCTCAGGCGTGAGGCTTAGCACTTGATTCCTTATCTCGTTATAATCCGACATCAGCTTTCTCCCTAACTTTTATCGCCCTGACTCCACTATACACAAAAAGCCTGAAATCTTCAACGCCCTAACACTCTATGCTAACATTCCCCCGCATCGCCTCCCTCAATTCGCCGACCGGCAATCACCACATCCCTCTCCACCCCATCCAGTTCCGCCACCGCCGGCAAATAGCCCCAGCGCTCAAACCCCAACCCCTCAAACAGCTGCAAACTCGGCAAATTGTGCGCAAAAATAAAAGCTATCAAAGTTTTAAACCCCAAGGCAGGACTCTGGGAAATCGCTCGCGACAAAAGCTGCCGGCCTATACCGCGACGCTGATACTTCGGAGCGACATAAACACTAACCTCCGCTGTTTTGCTGTATGCCGGTCGCCCGTAAAATAGCTGGAAACTCAGCCAACCCGCAATCTCCCCCTCAACTTCCACCACCCAAATCGGGAAGCGTGCCGGTGTGTGAGCGCGAAACCACATCCGGCGACTTTCCACCGGCACCGGCTCCAAATCCGCTGTCGCCATCCGCTGCGAAATCGAAGCATTGTAAATCCCCACAATCGCGGGCAAATCCCTTTCAACCGCATCCCGAATCTTCATAACCTATTACAGTCGAAACTTCTCCTATTTCCAGATGATATTATATCAATTTATTGGCAGTCTCTCTTTTCTTGGCTTGGCGCTACCGCACGGCGGCGGTTCCTGATATAGCGGTTCTCAGTTGGATGAACTATGGCCCAGAAACCCGGTTTCTTTAAGAAACCGGGTTTCTCAGTACCTCACTAATATGAGAAACGCTATAAACGTACTTTTCACTGAAAAAGGTTACGATACTGTCAGATTGGCGCGACAGCCAGAAACCGGGGAAGTAACCGCTCAAGCCGTACTGGCAGCAAGCGTGCGAAAAGCGCTATACTATTAAAGTACAGCCAGACAATCTGGTGAGCAGTGCCGGCATCTGTATGACAGAGCCGGTGAACACGCTTAAAACCCAGCCGGCTGAAAGCCGGCACCCTCCCTTGCGCCAGCCCACCGGTGGGGCTAAAGCCCAGCTGCGAACTTTTGGGCTAAAGCCCAACTACAAACTTTTGGGCTAAAGCCCAACTACAAACTTTTGGGCTAAAGCCCAACTACGAACTTTTGGGCTAAAGCCCAACTGCGAACTTTTGGGCTAAAGCCCAACTACGAACTTTTGGGCTAAAGCCCAACTACAAACGGCGCACCGGCAGAGCCCGTCCATCTGGACAATTCGCCCCGATGCGGCTAGATTGGAAGGTGAACCCTCAATGAAATATTAACGTCAAGGGTGAGGTGAGAGAGGGCGCAGTGCGGGGTGTCAGGTGCCAGGGATGAGCGCAGGAAGCCGGCCCAGTTGGGACAGGGTTCGCCGGCGAGCGTTCCATCAGGAAAACATCCGCACAGTGCTAGAGCTGCAGTGACTGACGGGAGAACTCGACATGTTTGATGCTACGGAACTACTGATTGATGCCTTCGTGAAACAGCTAAGAGCCGGCTACCACCGCACCTACGGCGGCTACAAGCCGGACTATGAGGATATTATCGGATGGGCCGGCAACATGGGCCTAGAAAATATCGCCAACAGCGACGCCCTCTACCACAACGTCGAGCACACGATCTCAGTCACCTTAGTGGGGCAAGAAATCCTCAGAGGCAAGCACATCCGGGAAGGGGGCGTTTCCTGCGAAGACTGGCTGCACTTCATCATCTCCCTGCTCTGCCACAACATCGGCTACGTTAAAGGAGTGTGCCGGCAAGACAGAAACGGTGTCTACGCCACCGGCAGAGACGGAAAAACCGTAGCCCTCCCCGAAGGAGCCACAGACGCCAGCCTCACCCCTTACCGCGCAGATCGGGCAAAACTCTTTGTAGACGAGCGGTTTGGCGGACACAAGCTCATTGATGTTGAGCAAATTAAGCGCAACATCGAACTCACCCGCTTCCCCATCCCCGCCGGCACAGACTTTGGCGATACAGTTAACTATCCAGGCTTAGTGCGCGCCGCCACACTAATTGGCCAGCTCAGCGATCCCCGATTCTTCAAAAAAATCGGTGCCGTATACTACGAATTTGAAGAAATCGGCTTCAACCGGGAACTCGGCTATCGAAACCCGGGAGACTTGCGGGAAAACTACCCCAAATATTTCTGGAACAGCGTCTATCCCTACATCAAAGATGCGCTCGTCTACTTATCCCTAACCCAAGAGGGGAAACAAATCCTGGCCAACCTTTACGCCAATGTATTTGTCATCGAACACGAAAGGTTGGACAGGGGGGAGCCCCCTCAGCCGGTGCGAGCCAGTAGAGGCGCAGCCTGAAGCAATTTTTGAGTGTAAGGGTGCTGCGGGCTGGCAAAAATCTCTCGCGTCGGCCCCATTTCCACAATCTGGCCCGCATTCATCACCGCGATCCGATCGCACAAAAATCGCGCCAGCCACAAGTCGTGAGTGATAAACAAATACGTCAAATCAAACTCCCGCTTCAACTCCAGCATCAACTTCAGCACCTGAGTTTGCACGCTGGCATCCAGCATGCTCACCGGCTCATCGCAAATCAGCAGCCTCGGACGAGTAATCAGCGCCCGCGCAATCGCCACTCGCTGCTGCTGCCCCCCAGACAGCTCCGACGGATACCTATCATAAAACTCAGCCGGTGTCAACCCCACCCGCTCCAGCATTTCCCTCACCCGCACCTTAGCCTCAGCCGGGGTAGCCAACTTGTGAATAAACAGCGGATCGGCAATACTCTGCCCAACCGTCATCATCGGATTCAGACAGGCGTGGGGGTCTTGAAACACCATCTGCATTTGCCGCCGGCGCTGGCGCACAGATCCCAAAGGCAACTGAGTTAAATCCTCCCCCAGAAACTCCACCTGCCCGCCGGTGGGACGGATCAGCTGCAAAATCGTCCGGGACAGAGTGCTCTTCCCGCAGCCCGACTCCCCCACCAAACCGAGAATTTCTCCCGCATACAGCTCCAAGCTGACCCCATCGACAGCCTTAATCGTCTGGTCTTGCTTGCTAAACAGCCGCTCCAGAAAATTCGGCTCCAGCGTGTAGTGCTGCTTCAAATCCCGCACCCGCAGCAGGGGCGTTTGGCCCGACGCCGCAGCCTGCGGGCGAGATTTTTCGCCACCGGCAGTATTCCCTTCCGCCTGAATGTGCAGCGCCGCCTGCAGCAGCGACTTCGTATATTCGTGCTGGGGGTTTTTGAACACCGACTCAGTGGTGCCGGTTTCCACCATCTTGCCAAAGTACATCACCGCAATCCGGTCGCAATACTCCCCCACCATCGCCAAATCGTGGGAAATCAGCAGCAGCGCCAGATCCCGCTCCCGGCACAGCCGCGTCAGTTCCTGCATAATCTCAGCTGACACCGTGACATCCAAGCTAGTCGTGGGCTCGTCCGCCACAATCAGCTTCGGTTCCAGCATCAGCGCCAGGGCAATCGCCACCCGCTGGCGCATCCCGCCGCTGAACTCGTGCGGGTACTGCGACCACCGGCTCGCCGGGATCTTCACCGCCGCCAGAGTCTCAATCGCTTTCTCCTTCGCCTGACGCCGGCTCAACTGGGGCTGGTGGCTCAACAGCGTTTCCGTGCAGTGATCCCCAATCGTCATCAGGGGGTCGAGGCGCGTCATCGGATCTTGGAACACCAGCGCCACCGCCTCACCCCGGAAGCGTCTCAGCTGTGCCGGTGTCAAGTCAAACACAGACTGACCGGCAAAACTCACCCGCCCCTCAATCCGCGAAGAAGCCGGCAGCAAGCGCATCGCCGCTCGCCCCAGGGTTGACTTACCGCAGCCCGACTCCCCCACCAGCCCCAAACGCTCGCCCGGTTGCAGCGTAAAAGACACGCCGTCAATGGCCCATGCCGGCTCGCCACCCCCGCGCTGGTAAGGATAGGCCACTCTCAGATTTTCTACAGACAGCAAAGCTTCAGCCATAGTTCCTGGTAATAGGTCAACTGTACGAAAACCCCCTCTTATTCCCCCTCCCCGTTTACGGGGAGGGGGTTGGGGTGCCGGGTTCATCCCACCGGCTGTGCAACGCCCCCCGCTCCCCCTCTCTGTTCACCCTTCCTGCCCATCATTCAGCAGCGCTCCCGCGTAAGCAATCAGGGTTTGGATGCGCTCGCTCACCTGAGACTGTCGCTGCTGCGCCGTTGCCGGCTGTCTGCTCGCAGCGAAAAACATCGCGTCTGTCATTAGCAGCCGCAGTTGCTTGTGGATTTCGGTCTGCACTGACTGCACCCGTGACGCCAGTGCTGGGTCTAACTCCTCAACCGGCAGCCCCAAAATTCGCCCGTTAAAAAATTGTTGCACCTCCTGGAGTGCCAGCTTCAGGGCTGCCCCATCCAGAGAAGGCTGTTGGGCAGTCGAGAGCAGCTGTTCCAGGCTCTGCTGGAATTCCTCATAGGGCTGGCGGTAGGGTCCGGGAAGCATATTGTGAAGAAGTTTGTCTATATTGTAGAAAAGGCATTCGCCTAAGTCTTGCTAAAGCTTAAAGCAACATGTGAATTTTGGCGGCAGCCGCCGACAGTTTGAGAACATTGTCGGTAGCTGACCGGGCCAATCTATTTCCAGCCCGGTCTGCACTCACCCGAGGCAGGTTGCAAAACACGCTTGTGAGCGGTGAGCGGTATACCTGGCTACAAAAAAGCTTTAAAATTGGCTAACTCAACGGCTCACTTGTCCACCTATAGTTAATTTTTAAGAGAGACAGATATGAACCTAGCTGCTGCCATCCCCTTGTATGACGTAGAACTGCCCGACTGGCTGCAGGCGTATTTGCTCGCTGAGCAACAGCCCGCCGGCTCGGCAGGGCCAGAAGGAGCGCCGGCAGACAGGGCCTTGATCTGTCGGGCGTTTGAGTTTGCGTACCGGCTGCATGAGGGACAGCGCCGCAAATCGGGAGAGCCTTACATCTGCCACCCGATCGCCGTTGCCGGTTTGTTGCGGGACCTGGGAGGAGGGAGCGCCATGATCGCCGCCGGCTTCCTGCACGATGTGGTGGAAGACACAGATGTCACCGTCGAAGAAATAGAGCAGCGGTTTGGCACCGAGGTGCGGCAGCTGGTGGAAGGAGTCACGAAGCTTTCTAAGTTTAAATTTTCCAGCAAGACGGAGCGCCAAGCGGAGAACTTCCGCCGCATGTTCCTGGCAATGGCCAAAGATATCCGGGTGATTGTCGTCAAGCTGGCAGACCGGCTGCACAATATGCGGACGCTGGACTCCCTCGCCGATGAAAAGCGGCGGCGGATCGCCCAGGAAACGCGCGACATCTTCGCCCCACTGGCCAATCGCCTGGGAATCGGTCGCTTTAAGTGGGAGTTGGAAGATTTGTCGTTCAAGTACCTGGAACCGGAAGCCTACCGCGAAACTCAGGCGCTGGTGGCAGAAAAGCGAGGGGACAGGGAAGCCCGACTGGCTAAAGTCGCAGAAATGCTCCGCGAGGGGCTGAGGGAAGCGGGCATCCACTGCCAGGACATCAGTGGCAGGCCCAAGCACCTGTGGAGTATATACCAAAAAATGCAGCGGCAGGCGAAGGAGTTTCACGAAATCTACGATCTTGCCGCTATTCGCATGATTGTGCGGACGAAGGATGAGTGCTACCGGGCTCTGGCCGTAGTTCACGACGCCTTCCGCCCGATTCCGGGCCGGTTTAAGGACTACATTGGCTTGCCCAAACCCAACCGCTACCAGTCACTGCACACTGTTGTTGTCGGCATCAGCGGGCGTCCTGTGGAAGTGCAGATCCGGACGCTGGAAATGCATCACATCGCTGAGTACGGGATTGCGGCTCACTGGAAGTACAAGGAAAGCGGCTCATCCACCCACATGAAAGGGGAGGAGGAGAAATTCACTTGGCTGCGCCAGCTGCTGGAATGGCAAAGTGACCTCAAGGACGCTCAGGAATATCTGGAAAGCGTTAAAGATAATTTATTTGAAGATGATGTCTATGTGTTCACGCCCGGGGGAGATGTGATCTCTCTGGCGAGGGGAGCGACTCCTGTTGATTTTGCCTACCGGATTCACACAGAGGTGGGCAACCACTGCGCCGGTGCCAAGCTGAACGGGCGCATGGTGCCGCTGGACACGACCCTGAAAAATGGGGATATGGTGGAAATTCTGACTCAGAAAAACAGCCACCCCAGTTTGGACTGGCTGAATTTTGTCGAGACAACCGGCGCTCGCAACCGCATTCGCCAGTGGTACAGGAGATCGCACCGCGACGAAAATATCTCTCGCGGTCGGGATATGCTGGAAAAGGAACTGGGCAAAAATGGGTTTGAAGCGCTGCTGAAGTCGGAACCGATGCAGGCTGTTGCTTTGCGGTCTAATTATCACAGCGTTGAAGAGTTGCTGGCTGCTTTGGGTTACGGGGAAGTGACTCTCAATCAGGTGGTGAACCGGCTGCGCGATACTATTAAGGAAAAACAGCCGCCCTTGCCGGCGGCGGAAACTCCCCCCCCACAGGCACCTGCAGCGCGAACTGTGCGGGAATTGCCTGCGGGTAAAGCCCCGATCGCCGGTGTGGAAGGGATGCTCTATCACACTGCCGGTTGCTGCAAACCTCTCCCCGGCGAACCGATCATCGGCGCAGTCACTCGCGGGAGTCGCGGCATTTCCATTCACCGGCAGGGGTGCGCCAATTTGGAGCATGTTCCCGGGGATCGCTTGGTGCCGGTGAGCTGGAATCCGACTGATGATAGCAGACGCCCGCAGACTTACCCAATTGACGTTCAAATTGAAGCGATTGACCGCGTGGGCGTGCTCAACGACATCCTGTCTCGCTTGAAGGACGATAATATTAATGTTCGCAGCGCCCAAGTCCGAACTTACCCGGGCATGCCGGCGCTGATTGACCTGTGCATTGATATCCGAGATCGCCAACAGCTGGAGCGCACTTTTTGTCAAATTAGAAATATGAGCGATATTCTCAATTTGCGACGCCTCAATCAAGTTGAGGAGTAGAAACTGGGTGTGGGGCATGGGGCATGGGGCATTGGGCAGAAAAATCTCGCCTGTCCTACTGTCCTAATAAAAGGCGTAGGACAGGCGTCTCGCCTGTCCTACTGTCCTAACCTAAGTGAATACTGCTATATCTTAACTTTCAACCCCAGACAAAATGGCAACAATCTCCTTCAACCCATTTTTTCTGGCTAAGTCTAGCGGCGTTTCCCCGTTTTTGCCTTTGATGTCCAACTGGGCACCGGCTTTGACCAAAAGCCTGACTCCTTCAATATTATTTTGCCACACGGCATCGTGTAAGGCGGTATATCCATTGTAAGGCCCTTGGGCGTTGATATCAATTCCGTATTCTATCAGAACTTTCATCGCTTGCGGATGGCGCAGATAGGCAGCGGCGTGCAGTGCGGTGGCTTTCATGTCGGCATCCACGGCGCGAATATCCGCACCCGAGTCAAGCAGCAGCTTTACCATTTCCGCGTGCCCTTCCGCCGCGCTGACAATCAAGAGGCTATTTCCACTCCTGTCCGTTTGGTTGACATCCTCACCGCTTGCGATTAACTTCTTAGCTTGTTCCAAGTCGTTCTTTTTAACAGCATTTACAAGATTGGCACTCATGGGGAGTCCTCCGTTAATTTACCCTCATTATAACCGGCTCCTTGGGAATGGGGCATAAGGCATGGGGCATTGGGCATTGGGAAAATCATCAATCCACAATCCAAAATCCCAAATTCCCAGGATTCTCTTCTTTTTCTTCCTTGGCGTCCTTGGCGTCTTGGCGGTTAATAAAATCACTCCTTCACTAACCGCCGGCACTGCAGTACAATTGGACAAACACGCCATAACATATTCCAAAAATGGAAAACTTGTCTGTTTTGCAACAAGCGGCTCAGTCCATCACAACTCAGTCCGGTTCTAAGCCATCTCCTTCTGTAGTGGTTGATGCGCTTCTCCTGGCTGAGAAAACCGCCAAAAAGAGCAAAACCCACTATTCCTTTGACCAGTTAATTGGGAGCTGGCGGCTGTGTTTTATCACCGGCACCAAAAAAACGCGCCAGCGAGCCGGTGTAGTGATGGGTGCGGGGCGCTATATCCCCGGATTGGTGAGCATTCAACTTTCATACTCAGCCGCACCGGCACCTTCCCCATATAGCTCTATTCAGGCGGGTCAAGTTGAAAATACTGTGCGGGTAGGAGCGCTGAAATTGGCTCTGTCTGGCCCTGCTAAATTCCTGGCCGGCAAAAACATCCTAGCCTTCGACTTTACGCGAATCTCGGTGGAATTGTTTGGGAAAGTCGTGTATCAAGGCTCGATGCGGGGTGGAGAAGCAAAAGAGCGGGAATTTTATGGGGAGAGTGTCAGCAAACAAGCCTTTTTCACCTATTTTATCATACAGGATGATATAATTGCTGCCAGAGGGCGCGGAGGTGGATTGGCGCTGTGGGGGAGACAGTAAGGGCATGGGGCATGGGGTATGGGGCACTGGGCGCTGATTTCCTGATAGGTGGTCAAGGGTTAGACAAATGGCGGGGATTTTTGCCAGAGCGTGGCTCTGGAGTTTCAGTTATAAATTAGGCGAGAGTGGGATGAGTAGATATCTGCTGGATAGTAGGGTTAAAGAGGAGAAATAAATGACTTATCTTTTAGAAGTAGATGGACAAGGGGGTTTGTATTTGTCGGCAGAATTCCTGGGCCAACTTTCCGCTAGCGGTCGCTACGCACTGGAAATCCAGGGAGAAATGATTGTTTTGCGTCCCGCAACTTCTGCTCCGCTCTGGCAAAGAACAACTCCAGCAGCGCGAGTAACCCAATGGCAAACCTGGGCTGCAAAGCATCAGGTAAACGCCAAAGCTTTACCCGATGAAGCCTTGCAACGCGACAGCATTTACGACTAATGCCCCGATACCTTTTAGATACTAACATTCTTTTGCGTGCCAGCGATCCAGCTTCTCTGAGCTACCCTCTGGCGGTGGGAGCTGTCTCCCAATTGCTCTCTGAAAACAGCGAATGTTTTATCACAGCACAGGTGTTGATTGAATTCTGGGTTGTAGCAACCCGTCCAGTAGAGGTCAATGGGTTGGGTTGGAGTGCGGAGCAAACACGCAACGAAATTGAGCAACTTTTGGAACAGTTTCCTTTGTTAGAAGAGACTCCACAAGTTTTCAGGAATTGGTTGCAACTGGTCAGCAACTATAGAATTTTGGGCAAGCGCACCCATGATGTCAGACTGCTTGCGGTGATGCAGGCGCATGGAATTAATCATCTGCTGACATTTAACCCAGATGATTTTCCCAGACTGGCAGATATTACAATCGTACATCCCCAGGAATTAATATCGCCATAGAGCGCATATTGGGAACGGACATTAATGGCATGGCGCATAGGGCATGGGGCATGGGGCATGGGGCACTTGGATAGGCGGGGTGAGCGCCCCGTGGGCAATATGAAGGAGTCGTGGGGATGGCTCTTTGAGGAAAAGAAAGGCGCTCGCCTTCACCTAAAGATAGAGGGGATTAAACCAAATCTAGAAGTTCAAAATAGCGTTCGCGGCTGATTCCAGCCGTCCTTAAATTTGTCATAATGTGAGCCACCGGCACTTCACCCGGACTGGTTTTAATTACAGCCGGTCGATTGATCCCTGGCTTAGTCAGGATTAGGTGATCGCCTCTTTGACGCTTAACTGTGAAGCCCTCCAACTCAAAAACCCTCACCAGGATTTGATAGGGAATGGGTGTAATCTTACGAGCAGGTGCCATTTTTGCCTCACCGAATGGCTAGCAAATCTGAGGACACAGGTTGGCGGGGTAGCCAGCTCCCATCTTGTTGAATAAAGCCGGCTTCTTCCAGAACTTCTTCCAGAGTGCCCATTGCCTCACATTCTTCAAAGAAAGCTTGCAAAGCTTCTCGCACAGACTGCTTGGCTTCCTCGACTGTTTCCCCAAAGCTGGACACGTCTAAATCCGGGCAAACTCCTACATATAAGTCTCCCTCTCGGAAGATTTCGATTCGTACTTCGATACGTTGGGGCACAGATTCTCAAACCTCTTGTAATTGAATGAAGGTTTTTTTGACAGGACTTACGCAGCGGCACTTAATGGGGTGCGGGGTGGGTTACGCTATCGCTAACCCACCCTACAGATAGAGGCGCAAGCGTAAGTCCTGTTTTAGTTTGTTAACCATTATAGCACAGGAAGCCGGGAAAGCGTCACCTCTCCTTTTATGTCAGAGCGGCTGGAATTGTTTCGGGGGTGAGGCGCGGGTGAGCCGAGATAATCTGTTCTGGGGTTTCACCGGCTGCCCGTTTCCGCCGGTGTGATTCACCGGCTGGATAGCTAAAGTTGAAGCTGTTTGGAGAAAATGAGGCGACTGGTACTGCTAGCTGTTCCTCCGACATGTACGAAATGTCAGAAATGTACGAAAAATACGAAGTTTCGCCAACCTGACACTATCTGGTATAGGAGCATTTCACCCAGGCTTATACTATTGAAGGTTGACAGCTCTTATCCTTCGCAAGCCATCATTTATGAGTCGGGCTTATTCGCAGTTTTGTTCCCTCACTAGCCTCCTGGCTGGAACGGTAACGGTAGCAGGCATAGTCACCTTTGCGCCGGCACCCCTTTTAGCCAAATCTCCCCAAGATATTGGCCAATTAGCAATTACAGTCACAGTTCAAATAAACGGTAAATATTTAAATAGAGTGAGCAGCGGTTCTGGGTTTATCATTGCTAAACAGGGCAACACTTATACAGCCCTCACTTGCAATCATGTTGTGGGCAATTCTCAAGCTACCTATACGATCCGCACTCACACCGGCAAAGACTATCCCGTAACTCGTGCTGTGCTATTGCAAAAAGAAACAAATCAGCCGGATTTAGCCGTGGTAACATTTGAGAGTTCCGAATCTTATCCCGTTGTAACTTTTGGGGATTCAGAGCAAGCTGTAATCGGTGCGGACATCTTTGTTTCTGGCTATCCAGCTAATCTGTTAGAACAAAAGTCCGGAACTAACCGTAACCATGAGTTTTCACGTGGTGCTGTTACCAGTCGTCTCCCGAACCATCCCAGAGGCTATACTTTACGCTATAATGCTTTAACGAAAGGTGGAATGAGTGGGGGGCCAGTATTTGATGCCGAAGGGCGCGTGGTTGGCATTCACGGACAGGGCGATCTCGATTATGAACAGGTAGAAGATCCTCAGGAAAACCCCACAGGAAGAGGGCTTACGAAAACGGGGTTTAATGCTGCTATTCCTGTTAATACATTTCTGGCAAAGCTGTCGGAAGCGGGGTTAAACCGCTCTGCTATTTTGGTCAATACTTCGCCCCCGAGTAATGCGCCGGTGGGGGTGAATAACCCCACGAATGCTAAAACTTATTATGTTCGGGGGTTGAGCCGGTTTGATACAGGCGATTTGTCTGGGGCGATTGCGGATTTGACTCAGGCGATCCAAACTCAGCCAGATTACGCAGAAGCTTACTTCTATCGAGGTCTTGCCTATTTCGAGCAGAAAGTTTTCTCCAAAAGTCTCGCTGATTACAACAAAGCCATCGATCTGAATGCAGCTTATGTCGATGCTTATTACAATCGAGCGCTCGTTTTCTCGGCAATGGGCGATAAACCGGGCGCAGTCTCTGATTACACTCAAGTTATCCGTCTGGATCGCAGCTTTGCCGCCGCTTACAATAACCGAGGGGTAGCGCTTTCCGAGTTGGGAGATCAGAAACAAGCCATTGATGATTTCAATCAAGCCCTCCAGATTAATCCGGGTCGGGCTAACACTTATTTTAACAGAGGATTGGCGCTTTTCCGCACCGGCAATGACCGGGCTGCCTTAGGGGATTACACTCAAGCCATTCAACTCAGTCCCAATTATGCGAAAGCCTATGCTAACCGAGGCATTACTTTAACCAGAATGGGCGACCGGCAAGGGGCAATTGCAGATTTGGAGCAAGCCGCTCGTTTATTTAACGCCCAAGGGATGACCTCCGACGCTCAAAAAGCCTTAGATATGATTCGCCAACTGCAACGGTAGGGTGTATATAGCGCGTCTAAATCATTCGTGTAAATTTCAGAACCCCGGTTTCGTAGGAACGGGCCCCCGTGCCCGCCCTCTTCCGGGGTTCTAGACCCCCAGCGGTTGCGCAAATCATTTAGACTTGCTATATAGCGTTTCTCAAATTAGTGTGCTACGGAGAAACTCGGTAGGGGCGGGCACGGGGGCACCGCCCCTACGAAAATGGGTCTATGGGCCATAGTACATCAATCTGAGAACCGCTATATAACTCAAGTTGCTACTTACAAGTGAGTCAGGCGATCCCCCCCTAGCCGGGGCGGTCTCCGTGGGTGGCACCGCCCCTACAAAAGGGGGGGACATTCTTTAGCCCGCGAAGGCGGGCTTTGTCTGTATAGCGGCAGGTTTCAACCTGCCGTATTCCTAAAGGTTTCAACCTGCCGTATTCCTAAAGGTTTCAACCTGCCGTATTCCTAAAACCTCACCGTTACTAATATTGTCCTCCGGGGTTGGTTTTCCGCTTCTACAATCAACTCCACTCGCCCAAAGCCTTTTGGCCCTGGTTCGACTAAATCGTAGCGGGATGTCACAGTTCCAGCTGCTGTGCTATACTGAGAAAAAGCTACTCCGGGATTTCTCCCTACAGAGCCATCGGTATCGCCCGACCAAGAACCCCAATCATCTAACCTTGAGCGGGTTGGTAATAAAGAAGCGGCAATTTCTGGGGGCGTTAGTTTTTGATCGGCTAACACTTTCTGGGAATTATAAATCCCGCACATGGTTGGGCCAGAAATTTTGGCATCGCTGTATTGGTCTTCAAACTTCTGCACGAAGCCAAAACCCACATTGGGGCCGAAGTTATCTTGTTTCTGCCTCCCCCACAGCCGGCTGGTATCGGCAGCAAAATCAGACCCGCTGCCAGTTAAGGCTAATTCGGTTCTGTTTCTGGTAAAATCCCGGCTGACAAATTCTTGGTCGGCAGTGCGAATGCGGTTAGCGGCATCTGGCGGGATTTTACTGTTAAGATTTTTACTCCCTTGCAAAATGGACGATAAAACGCCGGGAATCGGCTCGGCTCCGCAGTATCGCTGAATGCCGGTGAAAACCCGATCGGCTGATAAGGCGCTGAGGGGAAATTCTAGGGAATAGGCTTCAGCCGGTTTGGGGAAAAAGATGCCCGATGTGGCCGAAGCCGTAAAAGAAGCCCCACCCCAGATGATGAGGCGATTGAATTGACGGCGACTGAGACTCATTTTATCTACTCCCAGGCGATCGCGCTCCCGGTTCAATTTGAGCTTTCATAAAGAGATATCTGGCGCTGCAGCCATTTGTGGATCTGGCACAAGATACTTCTACTGCCAGACTTTTACCATTGCTAATATCTACTAGCATAGTATGCACCTTACCCTTATCGCCAGTGCGAGAAGCGACTTGATTTCCGTCTACATAAACATCTATTTGTACTGGTGGGTTATTTGAGTTATCAGGAATGGCAAACTCGAATCGGAGAGAAGCACGCCCTCCCGGCAGCCTGCAAGTCAGAGCGGTACCAGCATTAATCCACAAGTTAGTGGTGTAAAGCTCTCTGCCTACGGAAATATCCATACTGATATTTTCGATCCCGCCCGATCTTGTCACACACTTCAGGTCGGACAAGGGAATAGGGCGCTGGGCCTGTGCCACTTGTGCGGCCAGTGTCCCTAACATCGCAGACAGCATCCCAGCCGAGAGCAACCGGCTGAGCAACCGGAATCGCTTCATAGAAATATCCTACCGGCACGTCGATCAACCACTATAAGACATAGCCTGTGTACGAAAAATCCTGACTTTTGCCCGGATGGCCAGATCCGAAATGTCACAAATGTACGAAAAACCGGCTATACTGGATGGCGTCAACTCCATCGCCTCCCTTGCCTGTGGACATCGCCGAAGTCTTACAACTCGCCGACGACCTCGTTTTCGCTAAGACGGGAAAGCACCTCGACTATCTGCAAGAAGCTATCCTGAGGGGAACCTTACAAGAGCGCACCTACGCGCAAATCGCTGACGAAGTTTACTCCAGTACCAGTCATGTTAGAAATGTTGGACATGAACTTTGGAAAATTCTCTCTCAGGGACTGGGTAAAAACATTACTAAAGCCAATTTCAGATATATCTTGAAAAAGGGACAATTTTCTAAATTTATTACATCAACTATCGGTAGCGGTAGCGATAATGTAACAATTAACAACATCAACATTTGCCAAGAACCTCCCGCCAAACCCACCGGCACACAGCAACCCCAGCAAACCCCAACCCAACTCCATCTCGACTTAGGCGACGCCCCCGAACCCTTCACCTTTTACGGACGATCCTCGGAACTCACCACCCTCCAACAGTGGATAACAGAAGATCGCTGTCGCCTGATCGCACTTCTGGGAATCAGCGGAATTGGCAAAACCGCGCTCGCCATCCGCCTCACCGAGCAAATCAAAACCCACTTTGACTATATCATCTATCGCAGCCTCCGCTTCTCCCCACCCCCAGACGCAACCCTCACCAACCTGCTGAAAATCTTCTCCGACAAAGACACCCCCCGCAGCAGCGAAACCCCACTCTCCCAACTCCTCAACCACCTGCGCAAGTACCGCTGTCTGATTCTCCTCGATGACGTGCAGATGCTTTTCAGCCACCGGCAACTCGCAGGACAGTACAAATCCGGCTGCGAAGACTATCACCACTTTTTCCAACTCATCGGAGAAGTCTCCCACAACAGCTGTGTGATGTTGCTCAGCTGGGAGAAACCCAGAGACATTGCCAAGCAGGAAAAGGAAAATAACCTTGTCCGCTCATTCGTCCTGGAGGGTTTAGGTGTTGCCGCCAAAGAAATCTTGAGCCAGCAAAACCTCTCCAATGAAGCGAGTTGGCAAACGCTCATTGATACCTATCAAGGCAATCCCCTGTGGTTAAAACTCACTGCAACGATGATACAAGAGTTGTGTGGGGGCAGAGTTTCTGAGTTCTTGCAATACGATACTATCATATTAGATGAATCTTTGCAAGAACAGTTAGACCGGCACTTTCAGCGCCTCACCGAGGGAGAGCAAAAGCTAATGGCTCAGCTGGCGAATGAAGGTGAGCCGGTTGCCTTACCGCAACTTTGCCAGACGAGCCACTTATCCGCAGCAGAGGTAATGAATGCCATGCAATCCCTTGTTAGGCGGTTCTTAGCCGGCACACAAGAGCGGGAAGGGCAACGCACCCCACACCCCAGTAGGGTGCGTTGCCGGCACCCGACAAGATTGCCGGCATCAAAACGCCAAACGGCAACGCACCCCCCAGTAGGGTGCGTTGCCGGCACCCGAAAAAATCACCGGCATCAAAACGCAAAACGGCAACGCACCCCACCACCGACAAAATCACCGGCATCAAAACGCCAAACGGCAACGCACCCCACCACCGACAAAATCACCGGCATCAAAACGCCAAACGGCAACGCACCCCACCACCGACAAA
>JAHHHT010000033.1 GCA_019359235.1 Oscillatoria princeps RMCB-10 | reverse complement strand
ACCTCTAATTGTTTTGACGAGGTTTTTGATGCTTTCTGGCTTTCAAACTATTCTTTTATCTTGGTTCGGTGCTGTGAGGGCCGTCGGGTCGCTCGCGCTTCCCCTTTCCTCACCGCGCTTTACTACTGTAACAACCCTATCTGAGTTTGTCAAGCATTTTTCCAAACTTTTTTGAAAAAGTTTTCGGAAACCCTGAATCTCCCTGCCGGCTGGGGTTTGAGCTAGATTGGAGCGCGCGGCTTTCCCGTTGAGGCCGGTAGTGATGGTACTGCTTCCCGTCAAGAGCGAAGCCCAGCTTGAGGGCCAGTTCGCTGCCGGAACTCTTGTTCAGGCCGCTTACCTTGACCTTCCCCACTGCTGCCTGCCGTAGAAGTCTGGGCCGTGTCTTATTCTCAGTGTGGCTGGTCGTCCTCTTAGACCGGCTGCCGAGCGTCATCTTGGTAGGCTAGGCCCCAACACTGGCCATACGGCTCCACGGCATTCCTGACTCACCTCAAACCCTGAACCAGCTTGCAATCTCCTGGAACGCCACAAAACTGAAATCCGTTTAATAAAAGCCTTTAAAATTCTAGCTGTAGCGAACAAAAGCGGGGTGGGGTGTGTGATTCTACCTTCATGCAGAGGCATGGGAAAGACCGGCATGAGCCATAAATCGGCACTCTGGCCGCTCTGAGAGCGGTGCGGGAAGCGCGAATTCTCGTGGAGCGAGGATATACCGTGCTGTATCTAGCAATGGCCCACAAAGCCTGACCGCACATTGCCTGGAAGAAAAGTTCTCCCCTTGCTCAAGACGCGATTCGGCGTTCTGCAACAAGAGCCTCAAGTTCCCACTTTCCACCTCAAAGAGGATGTTTATCAATCAAATCTGAATGTCAGAGAAACCGGGTTTCTTGATGCCGGAAAAGTGAAAATATCAAAACAACTTCCAGAGAAACCCGGTTTCTTGCCCTCGGTGTGCCTAACAATTAGTTTCTAAACCGCCTCTCAGACCGGCAGGTTCTCAAAGTTTGAAACCCAGCTTATTTCTGGCAACTAAATAAGACTGTTTCCGGTGCCGGCTAACACCCAGACATCGCTCCCCGCTCCCAACCTTCCATTTCCACCAACTCCACACAAACTTGGTTGAGGAATTCTTGATCCACCTGCTCTGGCAGACTGGACGCCACACTTTTGATTTCCTCAAAAAGAGAATCAGCCATCTCTTTTACTTCCTGATAAGCCACATCCCCGTTTCTGATGGCCAGCAGAAAGCCCGCATCACCGGCTTTCTTCCGGCTGACATTGAGCACCCCATCTCTCAGGATCTCTATCCCCATACGCAGCAGCCGAATGCAATGCGACATGTGCTTGGCGTCATATCCGCATTTCTTCTCCAAAGCCTTCCTCTCTGGATTTCTTCCCAGCTTCCACTTGCAGTAAGCATCCCATTCATTGAGCGCCTGCCGGTAGCCTTGCGAGACGTGCAGCAGATGGATAAAGTCATTCGTAGCTCTCGTATATTCTTTAACCCTTGGCAAGACCTCTTCTGCCAGGGGGTGCTGCTTGAGAATTGCCTTATAGTCAATCTTTTCCAAAAGCAAATCTCTCAGCTGCTGCGCCGGCTCCAAAAACTCGATGCAGTCCCGGACTAGCATGTAAAGGAATTCCAGAAAAGCGTTCATCTCAGCCTTCGTTAAAGGCTTGTAATTATCGTCATCCAGCCCAAAGTCCTGGGGAACAGGTTTCCTTTCAGGGGGGTGCAGCAGCCATTTCCTGTGAGTTTCAACCCGCTTGATTTGCGCGTAAGCGTAACCGGCAAAAGACCCCCTGACTTTTTGAGACAGGAAAGCGGAACGGTAAGAGAGCAGCTTTTCACCCACAGGAGATATGTGGGCGTAGAACTCCCTGTCCATCCAAAGCGTTTCTAGAATGTTTGGATTGTTGTTAAAAACCAGCGACAAAAACTTCCTTAACTCATAGACTGTACAGTCTTTCACCCCATCGAGCATCGGGTAAAGCCCCGTTCCTGGCTCTGTGTCCCAGCCGGTATCTTTCTGCTCAAACGTCTTGAACCCCAAGTAATAATCTTTCGGCGCGATAAAAACGCCCTTATAGTCAAAGTCCGACTCCGGTCTAGAAGTCCCATAGGCGTGACTGCCTGTAAGGGCAAGTAAAATTAATCTGGACTCTACGGCGATTCTCTCCATTAATCATCCTCCTGTCGCGGTCGGTACAGCCGGCTTGCCACCAAAGCAGCCTGCAAGAGCCAGCCCCACGCGCGAGCTCGCCCCTAATACTACAATTATAATACAAAATGCCGGCTGCAGCAACCGCGCCCCGTGGCCCTTGGTTCCAGGCTGCCGCAGCAACCCCTCTTATTTAATCCGTTTAATCAGTAAATAAATCTTAGCCCGCGCAGGCGGGCTTTGTTTATATAGCGGCAGAATTCATTCTGCCGCTACATTCTGCCGCTACCTGAGCACACAACCGGATATAATATCACTAGGCTACCGGCAGGCAGTTTGGCGCGGATGGGGAGCAACAGTGGGAGCGAGAGGGGGATTTTTGATGTGAGTAGCCTGAGTTTCAATCCCGTTTCCAAAGATTCGCTGGCCAAAAATCTTCTCCTCCTACCCCCTGCTGAAATCATTGTCGCATTCATTTGGGCTTCTTTGCACAACTGGGATGCTCCCGTAGCCTGATACTCCCACCCGCAGCATAAAACTACTCCCCTTTCCCTCGCTCATAGACTTCAGGGTTGACGCAATAAGGCAAGCGCTCGCCTTTAAGTCCAGCAGCCAAGTTAGAAGCAGCCATAATAGCCATTTGCAAGCGAGTTTGGCGCGACGCACTGCCAATGTGGGGGGTGACAATCAGGTTATTCAGTGTCAGCAACGGGCTATTCAAGGGAATCGGTTCTGGTTCAGTTACATCCAGTGCGGCACCGGCAATTTTACCACCACTCAGCGCCCGGTAAAGTGCGTCTGGATCTACGACAGCTCCCCGTGCCGTGTTAATCAGGATAGCCTCAGGCTTCATCAACTCAAACTGCCGGTCGCTGAACAGGTGATAAGTATCCTCAGAAAGGGAAGTGTGAATCGTGACAAAATCCGATTCCCTCAGCAAGACATCAAATTCTGCCGGCTCAGCACCAATGGATTGTTCCAGTTCTGAGTCGCGCCGGTGCCTGCTAAAATAGAGAGCACGCATGTCAAAACCTGATGCGCGACGGGCGACAGCCTGACCAATGCGTCCAAAACCGACGATACCCAGCGTGGCACCGGCAATCGAAGAACCCAGCAATAAATCGGGCTCCCAAGTCTGCCAATAACCGGCGCGAGTAAACTGAGCCGCCTCCACCACCCGCCGCGCAGCTGCCATCAGCAACGACCAGGCAAAATCAGCTGTCGCATCAGTTAGAACATCAGGAGTGTTCCCAACCGGAATTCCCCGTGCGGTAGCCACCGGAATGTCAATATTATCGTAGCCAACCGCCATCTGGCTGAGAACCTTAAGAGACGCCCCCGCCTCTATCAGCTGTCTGTCAATCCGGTCAGTCAGCAAGCACAGCAAACCATCGATATGCGTGACCTTTTCTAGTAACAATTCGTAAGGGGGCGGCAGGCGCTCTGGCCAGACTTCAACTTCAGCTAGAAGACGCAGCCGTTCCAGTCCAGCATCAGGAAGGCGGCGAGTAACGAACACTTTGGGTTGGGACATGCTTTTAACAAAAAGTTTGGGCCTAGGGAAAAAACTATTATAGGATTTGACGCTCAGAGAAGACATCCCTAAACTTTTTGAGCGCCGAGAACCTTTGCTACAGGCAGATTGACGGTAGAAAAGCAGAAGTCAGGAGGGTGCGTTCCGGAGGAACGCACCCTGCGAGATACCAGCCCATTCCCAAAAATCCCGTGAGCAGAAGTTGGCGGTGATTCCAGCAAAAGCCAAAGCCCGAGTTAGAAATTAGAAAGATGAAAGCCCAATTAATTATGCCTTCACCCTTCATCGTTCATGTTTCTAAGAAACTGCCAGCTGTTGCGCCGGCTCGCCCATCAAACTGGAGAATAGCCCCCTGAGCTGGGCCAACAGCTGTTGCTGGTACTCATCCGTCTGCTGAAGCTCATGCAGACCGCCCAGAGCCGCCTCCAGCTTTTGCCGCAGATCGTTGAGCTGATCTTGTACCGGCTGGAGCATCTCTTGATAGACATTAACCTTACCCCAGAGTTGAGCTGCTGCTGTTTGCTGTTCAAGCAACTGTTTCTCCAGCCGATCGAGATCGCGGCGAAGCGCCGCCAGCTCAGCCGCCTCACGGGAGATCATCTCCTCCGTTTGCTCAATGCTCAGCCGCATCTGCTCAATTTGCCTTTCTAGCTTTTGCAGCTCCTCAGCCATCTGTTGCCGCTGCCCCTCCATTTGAGTCAGGACAGAGCCAAAATCCAGCTGACCGTCTTGACCGGTACCGGCGGGCTTGCCAATACGCCGCCACAGCACGGCTTGGTGCTGGCTGAGAATCTCCTCTCGCTCTCGGAGATTGCGGCGCTGTCCCACCAGCGTTTCATTCAGCATCTGGTAGCGATCTTGTTCCTCTGCCAGTTCCGCTTCCACCTGCCTGCGATCGTAATCACTGACTCGCTGGAGTTTCGCTTGCACCTCTTCAAGAGTCTGGCGCTGCATCCCCAGCTCCTCTTCCTGATCCCCCACAAAGCGGCGCACCTTTTCCAAATCCTGCTGCAGCTTCCCCACCGCATCCTGCAGCTCGTCTAAAGGCATCCTCTCGAGCGCTTCCACATCCACTTTCTGGCTGACACTGACCTTATCGGTAGTCTCTGCCAGCCGGTAAACTTGCTGGTGCAGCTCTTCAAAGCTCTGCAGGTTCAGCCCTAGCGTCTCAGCATACTCCTGTTTGAGTTTGAGGCTGCTGTGCTGCACCTTCAACTCAGAGCGAGCCTGCTCTAAAGACGACTGGGCTTGCTGCCACTCTTGAGTGCGGTTGTGCAGCTCTTTAGCTTGCCGGTCTACCTGCTCTTGCCCCCGCTCGGCTTCCGCCCGTTTTTGTTCCAGCTGCTGCCAGTGGTGGTTGAGGACAGACTGCTGCTCCCCAACCCTCTCAAATGCCCCTTTCAGCATCTCCAGTGCTGGGGAAGCCGGTGCCTGCGCGCAGAGCCGGTCGAGCAATTCCTTGATATAGTTAGCCTGCTGCTCGTCGAGCATCTGCCCCGAGCCCTGCTGCACTTGCCCCTGCAGCTCCTCCAGACGCCGCATCTCACCTCGCAGGTTTTCCCAGGCTCCCTCCAGTTCCTGACGGTTGCGCTCCAGTTCTTCTCGCAGCCGGTTCGCCTCCTCGCGGCTGCCTTCAATTTCCTGTCGCTGCGCCTCCAGCCGCTCAAATTCTTCCTCCATCTGTTCGAGCTGTTCTTCCCGGGCTTGCAATTCCATCTCCCGGCGATTGAGCTCCTGACTCTGGTAAGTTAGCGACTGCTTCCACTGTTCAATTTCTTCTTCCTGGGTCTTGAACTTGTCCTGCTGGCGGGAGAAACTTTGCAAAATGCTGACCATTTGACGAGCCGTATCCTGATGCACCCGCTGCACTTGTTTGTTAGCCGTCAGCTCCACGAGCACCAGTGCCCCCGGGCTGAAGTTGGTCGCTTCCTCTGCGGGAACGACCTCTTCACCCGTCACGGCAAACCAACTCTGCTGTTCCCCCCGCTGACTGGCCAGCAGTTTGAGTTCAGTCTTGCCGCCACCAAGGCCAAAGCCAGTTTTCTGTTTTTGTACTTCTGCTAGATACAGCACGCCGATCGTCCTCTTGATATCTCTATGGCCAATTTTTGACTAACCCTTCCCCTAAGGATTTAGTACATCTCTAAACCCAGCTTAGGAGGACAAAGCCATCCCACCACCTAGCTTCCAGTCTAACCGAGGTGCCCATCGCCAGCTGAGCTAACACGAGTGCCGGCTGGCGAGCCCGAGATTTAAGGGTGCAGCTCTGCGACAGGGTTGGGGAATTGACATAGCCAGACTTGCCTTTCCAAACCAGTTTACGACACTGGAAAACATCACACCCTCCACTGGAGGATTCTCAATAACAGTCCTCGAACCAATGACTCGGATCTCCAGCAGCGCCCTGGGGCGCGGGGTGACGCCTCACGGGAGCATCCCGGTTGTGCAAAGAAGCCCATATCAATGCGACAATAATTTCAGCAGGGGGTAGGAGGAGAAGATTTTTGGCCAGCTGAATCCCGGAAACGGGATTGAAACCGCCGGACGAATTTCCTCATCCCACCTGCCGCCCCGCTCGCTCGGGGCAAAAAGGCCAAAGAAAACCGGCAAAAGAAGAATTCTTTCTTTTTCGGTTTTCCTTTGTGCTGTTTTTTTATTTTGCCAGAGGACTGATCCCTTCTTTGAAACTGCCGCCCGGCTTAAAGCCGGTGTGGAAAAATTCCCCTTTTACCTGCAGAACCTTTGTGGGACAGGCCGGCACTGGCGGGTTGCGGGCGCTCGGCGCTCGACAGGGAACCTGCAGCAGTATCCTTGGCTTTGCAGGACTTGCCGCTGCAGTTCTCAAACCTTCGATTATTATACCACTCCAGGTAAGTGCCGCTCGTGCCGGCAGTCCAAGTTAAGAAACCCGCACCCCTCAGGTGACACCGGCTCTTTTCCCCCTAGCAGTTTTATCCGGCGGCGGAATATTGTTTTTCCACAAGGGCGTTGCCTTCGGCGGAAAAGCTGATGCTGGCGGCAGGTCTTCCAAAACGGACAGTCTCCTGTAAGTGGATAACCGCAACAAAACCGAAACTAGCGTTCGGAGGCGGGAGCTTCCTCTCCCCCACAAGCTCCGACTTTTCTTTTGGGCCGGCACCCCCACGCCTGCTTCCCGCAGCCAGACACCATTTTACCTTTATTTTGCACTCTACTTCCCAGCCGCTCTCACTCCAGTGAGTTTATTATATTTTTTTTAGCGCTCTAATCTGAAGTCTTACCCGGACAAATAAATAACAGCTCATCCGGTCTGCCCAAACTTTTTGAGAAGCCTTGGAAACGGGAAACCCTCTTGAGTGTCCTGCGTTCCGAGTGAGTCAAGTAGCCGCAACTGCTCTACAGTCCTGTAACAGCGCCCTTTAGAAGCTGTAAAAAATAGCTATCCTTAGGGGCAAACCGGCACAAATGCGACGGCTCCTCTCAGACAGAGGTTAAGCAGTTTTGCCGGCCCGCAATCCGGTTAAATGTTTCCGTATTTTTTAGGGAATCGCACACTGCAGTCCAGTCGGGCCGGCACTATTCAGCCCTTGCGCCACCTGTTGGGCTTTGAGAAGCCAGCAGTTTTTGAATCACAGCACCTAATCGGGAAGCCCGCAATTCATCCCCTACCTGGGGGGAAGCGGCTTTCGCGCCTGGATGGTGTGAGGAGGGGGAGTTGCGGAGAGGGCGGCACGGAAAAGCAGAGCGAATGTAACGAAGGGAGGCGGTGCGCCGGCGGATGGGGGAATGGGTCTGATTTCCGGTGACACCCCCGCCTTGGCACCCCTCAGCAGCAGCCAATGGGCAGGGAAGAAAGCCGCAGCCCAGGTCAGTGTTAAATTAAACTAAAAGTTAAAACTCAAAAGACAGCAACGCGCTAGCGCCATAGCCCCCACCGGCGTGCCCGTATCGGCTTTCCGCCAACAGCCCACCGCTTCCCCTGTGGATAAACGCCAGTGGGTCTCTGGTACAGCCAGATCCTTCCGAAGCGCTTGGCGCTGGTCTGTAGCGTGCGCAAGGAACGCTTCCCGATTGAGCGGACTCGAGCCTTGCAGCTTGCAGACTCATCGGGGGAGCGTTCCCCAAGGAGTGAAACTCCTACCTGCGGGTGCGTGCGCCGGAAACACAAGGGTTGGTCGCGTTTTTCCAACCGGAATGGTGTTACAGCCATTGGAGAGCGTCTTTGGGCAGCCGTGTGGGCCAACCTTTCCGGCGCGGCTTAAACCCCCATCGCTCGCATCCGCCGGAAATACCCCTTCCCAAGAGAGCCAGCGCAGACGCTGGCGGACGATTTGCCGTCTGTGAGGCGGCCAAAAGCGGGACTCGATGGCCTGTGGCTTTACAGAAGTTAACAAAGCGGGGTCGAATTTTCGTGTAAACTAACAGATACGTGAAGTGATAAGCCAATGTACCTGACGCAAAAAAACCAGATAAAAGGATTAAGCCGCCGGGAAGAAAAAGCTCTCAGGGCGCTTTGCCTGTTGTCCAAGAACATTTACAGCGTCGGAAGTTACGAGGTGAGGCATATTTTTTTTAAGACACCACCTTTACTGACCTATAACAGCAACGTTCAGAGTGGCAAGCACAGGGATAATTGCAAGTTGCTGCATTCAGGCACCAGTCAGCAGACGGTCAAGGTTGCAGAACGACAGTTTAAATTATTTTAAACTTTATTAGAGCGAGTTAAAGCTGGGGAATTACCAGCTAATAAAGTAAAAGGGTCGAATAAAGTGGATAAAAAAGAAGATTTTGAGTTAATATTTTTTCGAGTAAAAATTGAAGCTAATTTCCTTGAAAGCGCTTGCGGACTGAGTGCGTGCCGATTTGGCAGCTATACCGAAATCAAGTGGAAAAATGCCGGCTTTCCCCGCACCGGGCGGGCAGAAGTCGCCCCCCCCTGCCGGGCGGGCACAAGGGCGGCCCTTACAGGGCGGGTACAAGGGCGGCCCCCAGCCGGGCTCAGAATATTTTTGCCAACTTGGGATGCTGTCTGCGGACTCGCTTCCCTCTATTTTTACATGCCGGCGCTGCCGGCTTTAAAAAAGCAGTACGATCCAGACGGGAAAGACGGAAAGTACCTGAAATCAATTAAGGGCTGGGATAAGAAAGAGAAAGTCTGGCCTCACAGCCTCCTGGACAAGCAAAAGTTCTGCCATTTCAGCCGGCGCAAAGTAGGGGCCGTTTTAGCTATATATTGGGCCGTGAAGTGGAGAAGATTTGCGCTACTGCCCCTACTAACTAAAAAGCGTGCCGGTCGGATTCGAGATTTCCTCAACCCAGCAGTTAGATTAATAATTAACTCCTGCAACGCCAGAAAAATTGGCGAGATTATGGTTGGCGGCCATTGGGAACAGAAGCCAGAAATCCACATGGGAAAGCGCTGCGGTCGCAACTTCGCACAAATACAGATAGCTTCCCTCCGACAGAAGGTAAAGGGTTCAGGCGCAGGCGTTGCGGCTCGTCTCAGCGAGCGGGAGCATGCAGGTATTGTAGGGGCGAAGCAAAAGGGAGAAGAATATGGGAATTTAAGCCCGAGAGTTACAGTCATTTCGCTTCAAACTTTTGAAGCGATGTGCGCAAAAGGGATGCTGATCAGCGAGCTGCGATACGGATTGCAGTATGCGGCTCGGGAAGAGTCTGACACTTCTCAAGCCAGTTTCAGCGACAAGAAGCTATCACAGGGGATACCGGAGGCTTATTTGAGTTATTTATTGGCAGCGGCGCATTATCTTTTTGGAGTCAGCTTCCCCTCTCGCCAAGAGCAATGTCTAGGCGACGAAATCCCCAGAAAAGCCTGGGGAGCTGTCAGAGATATTAAAAGCAGCAGCCAGGGAATCGGTCGGGACTTGTGCGGAACCCAACAGTGGCTGCTAGTCAGGGCGGCTCTGAACGGAGCCGCCAATATCCTGCGCGGAATGTACCGCAGACTCGATATAGAACTGGGCAAATTGGTTAGGACATTAGGCATTGAGGGCAGGCCGAAAGCAGTCCCTGCGGACACACCCCGCTTCGACAGGCATCTTGCGTGTCCCAATGTCCTTGAGCTCCAGCGAGATGCCCTGTCCTAAACTGACTGTCCATTGCTATATCGAGCTTGTAGGGGCGCGTTTATCAATATCTTTCCTGGAAAGTCAGAATATCTGTAAATTGGCCCTTAGTAGGGGGTTGTTGAAGAACTCCTTAAGAGTGAATCTCTTAAGAATCCCCGGCCTGATTAAAAATTAGGGCGGCTGCGCAAGTGCCGCCTGGAAACTTGTCGAACCCGAGCGCCGGACTGAGGACGGGGTTCGGGAGCGGGGTTCTGGGGGCAGGAAAGAGAATCTCACACTAGCGGCAGCGCCCCAACGCCCTCACCTCAAAACGCGCAGTGACTGCCGAGCCAGGAACCTCTAGTCCCAACGCCCGTCTCCCCCCTCTTCCCAAGTGTCCTGCTTTAAACTGGTAGCCTTGAACCTGAGATTAGGCAGATTCTCCCTTAACGCCTGCTATTGAGAGCGGCACTCCAAGAAAAGGCTTTGTGGAAGCCGCGTGGCGACTGTAGCGCCTCTCAAAATGCTACCACTGAGTAATAGCGCCGGAATTTCACATAATAGGGTAAAATCCGCCTGGTTAGTTGCTGTGTGCGAGCGGGCTGCCAAGAGGGTCGCGGCGGGCCGTGGCAATTCTCGAACAGCCAACAGACCGCTGCTCAACAGATGCCGGCGGACGCAAACAGTTTTAAGGAGAGCTTTTTAGCGGCATGCAGGGAAATTTAAATGAAATCGATATCCGCAGCATCCTGGAACTCATTGAGTTGGGACAGCGAACCGGCGAACTGTTCGTAGAAGCCTATAGTTACCCCTTAACACCCTTGTGTGCTGTGCGAGATCACCAGAGAAACCGCGATACCAGGCCACCGGGGCAGTCGTGGTTTGTCTTCTTCTTCAACGGTCAGATTATATATGCGGCGTCTGATAGCGACAGCAATTTGTCTCGCCTGCGCGACTATCTGCGCCGCTACAAGGCAGACACAGCCCTAGACAGCATCAAGGTATCCGCGATTGCCTCCACCAACGCACCAGAGTACGGCTACCTGTGGGCGCTGCTAGAAAACCGCGTCCTGACCCCAGCCCAAGGGCGCAACATCATCCAGAGTATGGTGCACGAAACCCTGTTTGACCTGCTCAGCCTCCACCAAGGTTCGTTCATCTTTGAGATGGGATCGGCTCTAGCACCGCAACTGACTACCTTGGAGATTGGATCTCTGGTGACGAAGATAATGAAGCGCGTCCAGGAGTGGAAACAGTTTCACCCCCACATTCAGTCGCCCAATCAGTGTCCAGTCATTTCAGAGCCGGAAAAGCTGCGGGAAGCCTTGCCAGAAAACATCTTCAAGACCCTGACTCGCTGGGCGGATGGCAAAACCACCATACTGGGCCTGGCTCGCTATCTCAATCGAGATGTTTTGACAGTGGCGCGAGCCATTTACCCTTACGTGCAACAGGGGTTAGTGCAGCTGTCTTATCCCGCCTCAGAAGCCAGCACCGCCTGTAAATGGGACTTGGGGCTGGGCCAACCGGCAAAAGTGCCCCGCATCGTCTGTATAGATGACGAGGTGGCCGTCCGCAAGTCGGTGGAGTATATCCTCAGCCAGCACGGTTACGAAGCCACCGCCATCAGCAATCCCCTGAAGGCCCTCAGTCTGGTTTTTCAGCTCAAACCTGACTTGATCCTGTGCGACATTACCATGCCCGAACTCGACGGCTACGAAATCTGTGCCATGCTCCGCAGATCCACAGCCTTTCGCCAGACTCCGATCGTCATGCTCACCGGCAAAGGTGGCTTTATTGACCGAGTTAAGGCGCGGATGGTTGGGTCTACGGACTACCTCACCAAGCCGTTTGGCGAAAGTGAGTTATTGATGCTGGTGGAAAAATATGTCGGACTGGGAGATCCCGAACACCCTCAACCTGAAAGATTGCTAGAAAAAGACATACAAACAGAATTAGACTTAGATATGCCAGATGCCCCGTCTACCCCATCAGCGCCTTTGATCTGAGCGCCAGCACCGGCCCTGAGAGCGAGCGCCAAAAGTCCCCCACAGTGGGGCGCACCAGAGGAGCCGCGTTTTCTGTGACTCCTTCCCCGGCTCATATCAGATCCTATTGATTGAGCGCAACGGTGGGGAGAGGGGGAGAGGGCGATAAAAATTAATCACAGGCAATTAACCGGACTTGATATAACCCGAAAGGGGTGCTCTGGCGCAGCCAGCTGTCTAGCATTTTATTTGCGCTATCTATCTCTCTCCCCTAGTTACCAGCACGCTCTGGTAACTAGGATATGGAGGCTACGCCGACTTTCTCCAACAAGCAAATTAAAAGCCTAACAGCTTGCCGCCTTCCGGGCTGGGATTTCCTGACTCCCCGACCCCACGGGCTGGCGGCCTAGGGCCCGCTGGAAGTTTTCCCGAGTTGGGCTGCGCAATAGCCCGGACATGCTTCTCACCTGAATCCGCCCCGGACTCAAACGGCTGATGCCGATTTTCAGGTCTGTTGGGTTTGGCCTCTGACCTGCCATTGATGCGTCGCCGGTGGAGATAGAATTTGTCCATTCCCTGCGGGCTTCGGGCTGACAGCTCCCAAATCTGGCCCGGGAGAATCTGGCGCACTCCCAGGAAAATCCACATCGGGGCAGGCATCGCTCGCTGGCGGCGGCGCTGGCCTGCGGCAAGGGGCGGACAGCCAATTCCAGCGCTACAAGCTAAACTGTGCTTGAGCCAGTGCCGGCGCGGGTGATTCCCTGCCCTGGCCTTTCTCCCCGCTCGGGAGCGAGCTGCCAGACGCTAGACCGGGGGCGGGGGATCGCTCTTGGCAGTTCCAGCAGTTCTCTGGCTGTTGTGGGTGGCTGAGATCGCTCAATCCCTGCAAAAGCTTTGCTAATGTGGAGCTGTGAGTCAAAGGCCCTCAGGAGGTGCCCCTCAGCTACTCCCTAAGGAGGATGTCCATATAATAATATATTATATATCTTTACGCCCATCCCCAAAACTGCCCGTCAAGACCTGTGTTTTCGCATTTGAGCATCAAAGGCATCAAAGCATTTACCCCCAATCGACAGGCGTCGCCGATCCCTCCTGAAGCCCGTGGGGTCAGGCTTTCAGCGAGGTTCCCCAATGCCTGCCGGTGGGTATTTCCCATTAAGAGTTTTTGCCAGCAAGCAGGTAGTTAGCTATGAGTACAGTTCTGGTTGTGGAAGACAGCGTTACGCAACGGGAGATGATCTCAAACCTCCTGAAAGGGAGTGGATTAACCGTTGCCGTGGCCAGTGATGGCGTAGAAGCCATAGAGCGAATTAAGGATAATTGCCCAGATTTAGTCGTACTGGATATTGTCATGCCCAGGATGAATGGCTACGAAGTCTGTCGCAGGCTGAAAGCAGATCCCAAAACCCAGAACGTGCCGGTGGTGATGTGCTCTTCCAAGGGAGAAGAGTTCGACCGCTACTGGGGAATGAAGCAGGGTGCGGATGCGTATATCGCTAAACCTTTTCAACCAACCGAGCTGGTGGGAACGGTGAAACAGCTGCTGCGAGGGTAGGGATGAGGGCCGAAGGCTCTTGACAGGGGAAAAGCGGTGGAGAGGGACTGGCAGGCGGGTTAACAAGTCAGGCACCAACCTCAAGGCCCCCAGAGCCTAACCTGAGGCCGGCACGACGGCACCAGCCACCAGCCACAAAAGCTATCGAACTTTTAACAGGAGAAAATGCAGGCAGCGCAAACAGGGAGGTCAGCCCAATGGTGGGGAATCCGGACTTTTTAACCGGCATAGGGCCCGATCGGGCTCCCGACGAATTCCAGGAGCTGGAAAGTCCTGAGGGTGAGTTGCACCTGAGGTTTTACGTTCCTTCGGGCAACGAGTTCGCCTTACAGGCAAAGGGAATCAGGGAAGTGATTTCGCCGTCGCCAGACCGAATTACCCCGATCCCCAACGTGTCTGCCTTGCTTTTGGGAACCCTAAACTTGCGGGGGCGAGTGATCTGGGTGGCGGATCTGGGTCAATTTCTGGGAGACGCGACTCCCCTAAATACGGACAGACCCGAGCTGCCGGTGATTGCGGTGGAAGACTCTGACACTATACTAGGGTTAGCAGTTGACAGAATTGTGGGAATGGAGTGGCTAGATGTGGCTCAGTTGCAGAGGCGAACCAGCGCACCAGACAGTATGGAGCCATTTCTAGAAGGTGAGTGGGTGTTGAACGCGGAGGGCGATCGGGTTCTCCGACTGCTGGATCAGGTGAAAATTCTGCGCTCAGCGCGGTGGGCAGCATAAAGAGTTTTAAATTTTAGACGCCCGAGTGAGTCTGAAATTCCCAATCCAGGCATCCAAAATCGAAGCATATTGGGCAGAGAGGGGCAAATGCCAGCAACTACGGACTACGCACAGGATTACGAACGGGCTCAAATGGCCTACATGCAGGGGAAATACGAAGACGCGGCGGCGATTGTCGATCGCCTGGTAGAGGATTTCCCGGAAGACCCTAGTGCCCGTTTACTGCGGGGCCACATTTACTGCTACGGTCTGCAGCAGTATGAAGTGGCCAAGCAACAGTACGAGCTGGTGCTGCGCCTGACCAAGGAGCCAGATTTCATTGATTTTGCCAACAATGGCCTGGCTGACGCCGTTCAATTTGAAACCGCAGCGGCGGAAGCAAGCGTTCAGGCGGCTTATCAACCAGACATGCCGGCTGAGCTGGAAATGGCCGGCGATTACTCAACGCCGTATGAGGATCAAAGCTCGCCGTGGCAAAATCTCGAAGAACTGGCAGCAGAAAGTGATTTGGATCTCGGATCGCTGGCTTTTGACAGCGCCGACAGTTTCGCCGCCGCAGATCTCTCCGAGGCGGAACTCAGTCCCAATGCCAGTCCGACTGCAAGGCCGCAGCCAAACAGGGCAACTTCCAGCCTTGAGGCGGCTAACCATTTCCAAGATCCTTTTGCCTTGGATGAAAACTTTCTGGCTGAAGAGGGGGAGGAAAACTGGAATGACCAGCAGGTGCTAGCTGAGTTTTTAAGCGCGGATGAAATGCCCGACCCCGACAGCAGGGCGGAGGCAATGTCCGGGGATTACGTTTCCCCCTTCAGCACGACGGCTGATTTCGATTCAGAGGATCTGCCAGGGACGCCCGATCAGTTTGAGGGGGCGGCAGATCCTTCTTTGTGGCAGGCAAGCCAACGTGCGGACATATCTAGCGGCCTGCCGCCGAAAGCTCCCAAGTATCAAGATGGGAGCGAGGAACCTACGGAGCCGCTAGGCGACAAGTCCCCGTCGTCCGCCTCCGGCCAAAAAAGAGGGGACAGGTTCAGCCCAGGCTATCCGGCAGCTGAAGACGCCACCCTGCTGATGGGATCGCAAGCTTTAGAGGCCGCTGGGGCCCAGTTCCGGCAAGCCGACTACAGCCCGAAGCCACCGGCATCAAACGGTGCCCGCACGGCCAAACCCGATTCCCGCTCCAGGCCGCCCCACACATCAAGCCCTGACCACAAGGGATTTAACTCCAACGGCAATTTCGATGCCGATGCGTCTCTAGAGCCTTTTGGCGAGCCGCCGGTCTCAGGAGTGCAAAAAAACTCGCTTTCTTCAGCTGCGCCCCAAAGGCCCGCAGGAGGTCAAGCCATTGACTTTTTGGATGAATTTGAGGATTTTGACGACTTAGGCGAAATTCCAGATTTTGACCTCTCAGAAGATTCTACAGGGGCGACCCGCCCGAGTGCGGGCTTTGGGTTTGGCTCGGATATCGGCAGTTCGTCTTCCAGCAAAGATTCCGGCTTCAGCGACATGACCGATGGCTCGCTGATTCGGGATGACGAAATATTTAGCATTGCCGGCAGCTCCGAGCAGGTGCCCAGCTTCGCGCAGACCGACAGCGCCGCCGTCGAGCCGACCGTTACCCAAGAGCAGGGCTGGCTGGCCTTCTTTGAAAACGCCCCCCTGGCCACGAAACAGGTGTGGACGGCTTTGATTTCAGGGGGAGTTTCAGCGATAGCAGCGGCGGCTGTGAGCTACACGGCGGCTATCTATCCGATTGAGCAACTGAAAAATGCCGCTATGGCAGCAGGCGCGGGATTGGCCGGCGGTCTGACTGTGCTGGGCATGGGGCAGCTGACGACCAAGCAGATCAAGCGAGCCACACAAGACCTGCAAGCGCAGTTTGATGCCGTAGTCGGGGGCAATCTCAGCACTCGGGCCTCGGTGTACTCGGAAGATGAATTTGGCATTCTGGCGGCGAAATTCAACCAGATGGCCCGCGTCATCTTCACCACCACTCACGAGGCGCAGCGGAAGGCGGAAGAGCAAGAGCAGGCGAAGGAAGACCTGCAGCGCCAGGTGATCCGGCTTCTCGACGACGTGGAAGGGGTGGCGAGAGGCGACCTGACTGTAATAATTCCTGTTACCCCTGACGTCCTCGGGGCCCTTGCCGACGCATTTAACCTGACTATTCAAAACCTGCGGGAAATCGTGCTGCAGGTGAAGCAGACGGCGCGACAGGTGAATAGAGGAGCCTCTGACAGCGAGATGTTCGCTCGCGGTTTGTCTTCAGACGCCCTGCGCCAGGCGGAAGAACTCGCCGCCACCCTCAATTCTGTCCAGGTGATGACGGACGCCATTCAGCGCGTGGCTGAAAGCGCCAGACAGGCTGAAGAGGTGGCTAGATCGGTTTCCGCCACTGCTGTTAAGGGCGGGGAAGCTGTGGAGCAAACTGTGGCCGGCATTCTGGCAATTCGCGAAACAGTAGCAGAAACAACCCGAAAAGTCAAGCGGCTGGCGGAATCTTCCCAAGAAATTTCCAAGATTGTGGCCCTGATTTCGACGATTGCCTCCCGGACAAACCTCCTGGCACTCAACGCCAGTATCGAAGCCGCCCGCGCCGGTGAAGCGGGCCGGGGCTTCGCGATCGTCGCCGATGAAGTGCGCCAGCTGGCAGATCGCTCGGCTAAAGCCCTCAAGGAAATTGAGCAAATCGTGATGCAAATCCAGAGCGAAACCGGCTCGGTGATGCTGGCGATGGAAGAAGGGACGCAGCAGGTGATTGAAGGCACTAAGCTGGCCGAACAAGCCAAGCGGGCCCTGGAAGACATCATTCAGGTGGCCAATCGCATTGACGTTCTGGTGCGCTCGATTACGGCTGACACGGTGGAACAAACCGAAACTTCCCGCGCCGTCGCCCAGGTGATGTCCGCAGTCGAGTTAACCGCACAAGAAACCAGTCAAGAAGCGCAGCGGGTGTCCGGCGCTCTGCAAAATCTGGTGGGAGTGGCGCGAGATTTGCTGACTTCAGTGGAGCGATTCCGTGTTGACGCAGCGGAGAGATAATAACCTATTTATTTTTATCCCCCAAAATTAGTCAAAAATTCCCAATCGGGGCATTCTAAATAATAGCATCTCGGGCAGGGAGGGGCAAATGAAATGCCAGCAACTACGGACTGCGCACAGGATTACAAACAGGCTCAACTGGCCTACATGCAGGGGAAATACGCACAGGCGGCGGAGATTGTCGATCGCTTGGTGGAGGATTTCCCAGAATATCCAAGCGCCTGTTTACTGCGGGGCCACATTTACTGCTACGGTCTGCAGCAGTATCAAGTGGCCAAGCAACAGTACGAGTTGGTGCTGCGCCTGACCAAGGAGCCAGATTTCATTGATTTTGCCAACAATGGCCTGACTGACGCCATTCAATTTGAAACCGCAGCGGCGGAAGCAAGCGAACAGGCGGCTGATCAACCAGACATGCCGGCTGAGCTGGAAATGGCCGGCGATTACTCAACGGCGTCTGAGGAGCAAAGCTCGCAGTGGCAAAATCTAGAAGAACGGGCTCCAGAAAGTGATTTGGATCTGGGCTCCCTGGCTTTTAACAGCGCCCCAAATTTGGCCGCCCGGCGAGACCCCTCAGAGGCGTCCGGCAGTCCCAATGCCAGTCCGACTGCAAGGCAGCAGCAAAACCGAACTTTCAACCTTGAGGCGGCTAACCCTTTCCAAGATCCTTTTGCCTTGGATGAAAACTTTCTGGCTGAAGATGGGGAAGAAAACTGGAATCCCCGCACGGACAAACCCGATTCCCGATCGGGGCAGACCTATACTCATCAGAGCCTCGATCCGAACGAATTTAACTCCAACGGCAGTTTCGACCCCGATGCGTCCCAGGAGCCTTTTGACGTGCCCCCCGTCTCAGGAGTGCAAAAAAGCTCGCCAGTAGGGGCGCACGCGCAAGCGCCCCTGCGCGACGGCACCCAAAAACCACCAGGCATTCAAGCTATTGAATTTTTTGATAAATTTGAGGGTTTTGATGACTTCTTAGACGATTCCGACCCGGTGCCCAGCCTCACACTCCCCAAGAGCGGTGCGTTAGAGCCGACCGTTACCCAAGAGCAGGGCTGGCTGGCCTTCTTTGAAAACGCCCCCCTGGCCACGAAACAGGTGTGGACGGCTTTGATTTCAGGGGGAGTTTCAGCGATAGCAGCGGCGGCTGTGAGCTACACGGCGGCTATCTATCCGATTGAGCAACTGAAAAATGCCGCTATGGCAGCAGGCGCGGGATTGGCCGGCGGTCTGACTGTGCTGGGCATGGGGCAGCTGACGACCAAGCAGATCAAGCGAGCCACACAAGACCTGCAAGCGCAGTTTGATGCCGTAGTCGGGGGCAATCTCAGCACTCGGGCCTCGGTGTACTCGGAAGATGAATTTGGCATTCTGGCGGCGAAATTCAACCAGATGGCCCGCGTCATCTTCACCACCACTCACGAGGCGCAGCGGAAGGCGGAAGAGCAAGAGCAGGCGAAGGAAGACCTGCAGCGCCAGGTGATCCGGCTTCTCGACGACGTGGAAGGGGTGGCGAGAGGCGACCTGACTGTAATAATTCCTGTTACCCCTGACGTCCTCGGGGCCCTTGCCGACGCATTTAACCTGACTATTCAAAACCTGCGGGAAATCGTGCTGCAGGTGAAGCAGACGGCGCGACAGGTGAATAGAGGAGCCTCTGACAGCGAGATGTTCGCTCGCGGTTTGTCTTCAGACGCCCTGCGCCAGGCGGAAGAACTCGCCGCCACCCTCAATTCTGTCCAGGTGATGACGGACGCCATTCAGCGCGTGGCTGAAAGCGCCAGACAGGCTGAAGAGGTGGCTAGATCGGTTTCCGCCACTGCTGTTAAGGGCGGGGAAGCTGTGGAGCAAACTGTGGCCGGCATTCTGGCAATTCGCGAAACAGTAGCAGAAACAACCCGAAAAGTCAAGCGGCTGGCGGAATCTTCCCAAGAAATTTCCAAGATTGTGGCCCTGATTTCGACGATTGCCTCCCGGACAAACCTCCTGGCACTCAACGCCAGTATCGAAGCCGCCCGCGCCGGTGAAGCGGGCCGGGGCTTCGCGATCGTCGCCGATGAAGTGCGCCAGCTGGCAGATCGCTCGGCTAAAGCCCTCAAGGAAATTGAGCAAATCGTGATGCAAATCCAGAGCGAAACCGGCTCGGTGATGCTGGCGATGGAAGAAGGGACGCAGCAGGTGATTGAAGGCACTAAGCTGGCCGAACAAGCCAAGCGGGCCCTGGAAGACATCATTCAGGTGGCCAATCGCATTGACGTTCTGGTGCGCTCGATTACGGCTGACACGGTGGAACAAACCGAAACTTCCCGCGCCGTCGCCCAGGTGATGTCCGCAGTCGAGTTAACCGCACAAGAAACCAGTCAAGAAGCGCAGCGGGTGTCCGGCGCTCTGCAAAATCTGGTGGGAGTGGCGCGAGACTTGCTGACTTCGGTGGAGCGATTCCGCGTTGACGCTGCGGAGAGGTAACTGGCTTTTAATTTGCTTGTTGTAGAAAGGGGAAATAGCCTTCTGAGTCGGGTTGACAGAAGGATACTGGGAACGAGGCCCTATGGATGGATAGCGCAAATTAAATGCGCAACAGCAGAATGTAGCTGGGGGTGAAATTCAGATGGGCTAAACTTTAAGTGGGGTCGAGCGGGACTTGGGGAATTTGGCTCCCCAATCGGGAGCAAAATTACAGGGAGTTGTGGTTGGCCCATCGGCGAGCAACGCCTTACGGCATCAGAGGTTAATCTAACTTAACACAAAAAAAATATCTATATGTTGCCAGAACAGCATCAAAGAATTTTGGGTTACTTTATTGAAGAGTCAAAGGAACATTTGGGTACGATAGAGCGCGGGTTGCTGCATTTGCAAAACACCCTGGCAGACTCGGAACAGGTGAATGAAATATTCCGCGCCGCCCACTCGATCAAAGGTGGGGCGGCGATGCTGGGGCTGGGCAGCATTCAGAAAACAGCTCACCGGCTGGAAGACTGTTTCAAAGTCTTCAAAGAAGGGCCGGTTAAAGTAGACCAGAAACTAGAAACTCTTTTTTTGCGGGTGTTTGACACGCTGCAAGAGCAGCTCGAACAGCTGTCGGGGCCGGCGGGGCTGCCTGAGGACGTGGCTGGCAATATTATCTCCGCCGCAGAGCCGGTGTTTGAAGAACTCAGCACTCACCTGAACTCGCTGGCGAGCCAGTCTGCAGCAATACCGGCACCGGCACCAGCTAAGGCACCGGCACCAGCTAAGGCACCGGCACCAGCTAAGGCCCAGGCGCGGGGGCGCAAACCGGCTGCCAAATCCGCCCCAGCAAAGCAAAGCGCTCGAAAACCAGCAGGAGCGTCATCCAAGTCAAAAAACCCAGACCGGTCAACCGCCTCTCAGGAAGAAAGTGCGCTGCAGCTGATTTTTCAAAGTGACGTGCCGGCGCGGCTGCGGGAGATGCTGCAGCTGTTCAAGCGGCCTGAACAACCTAACAGCCGGCAGGAACTCCAAGAAATCTGTCGCAGCTTGGTGACTGCCGGCCTTGCATTCGACCTGCCGGCTTGGTGCGAACTGCTACAGACGGCTTCGGGTGCGATTGGCAATCCCGAGATCGCCTATCGCGCTCTGGCTCCCACTGTGATTAAGGACATCAAACAGGCGCAAGAATTGGTTTTAGCGGGCCGGTGGGCAGAAATACGGGCTTCTGACGCCCTGAAATCGCAATCCCGTCGCCGGGATTCAGCAGGCAAAAATAGTCTTCCCCCGCCGCCAAAGGAAATCACTGTACCAGCGAATGCTAACTCTTCACCCCGCACCGAGCCAAAAACCGCCAGCAGCGAAGGCGAAAAGCCGAAAGCCGCTGCGGCAAACCCAGCCGGGACGCCACCCAAAGGCAGCGCCCAAGAGGTGAGGGAAAAGGCCCTACCCCCTCGGTCTGCCGAACCCCCAGCAGCCAGACGGGTGGCTCACACTGGACCGGAAGTGGGAATAGCAGAATTGAGCACTTTAGAGGACTTGTTTCAAGGCGACACGCCCGATCTGGACACAACGTGGGAAGCGGAGGAAGTCATTGACTCGTTCTCTATGGAGCCGGGCGGTGCGGATTTAATCCCAGATGCCTCAGCCGGCACCTCGCTCGCTGAAAGTGCAGACACTGATTTTTCCGACCTCCTGTTTGATGAAGAAACCTCAGAAACGAGAGCGAATTTAGCCCCTGAGAGCGACGATATCAACAGTTTGTTTGGTGACGCCTTGCTCGATGAGGAGATATTAGAAGAACCGGAAAGACCGGCAGCTAGAGTTGCCTACGAGCTTTGGGGCAACGATACGAGCGACAGATTCGAGCCGTTCGAGGCAGCGGAGAGTTCTGATCCGGCAAGGGCGCAGGAGTCAAAAAGCAGGGAAGAGCCGTTAGCTGATGTGGGCAATCTCGACGAACTTTTTGAGGGGCTCGACGAAGAGAGCGGCTTGTTAGAAGCGGACCTTAACGTTTTGTCTGAGCCATCCCCTGTCAGCCAAGACGAACTCGCAGACCTCTTTGAAGACACGCCCGAAGTCTCAAGTCAGTTTGAAGACAATTTTAACACAAAAGACGTGACCGGAGAGACTTCTTCGGAAAGCTTTGCGCAACCGGCAACATTCGCAAGCGAATGGGAGGAGCTGTGGCAAAACTCGGAAGAAACGCCGGATTCGGCACGCCAGATTCAAGCGCCTGAATTGGAAGTGGCCAGCTTGGACTGGCTCGGGCAAATGCAGACTTCTAATAATGGCGACGCCGAAGACTTGTCTGATTTGGAGTTCAGCAGTTTGTTTGAGGGCGAAGCGAACGCGGACGAGGTGCCGGTTCAATCCCGTTCCCAGGATTGGGGTGACAAAAATAGTTCTCAGAGCCGCACCCCTGAATTGACCGCAGCCGCACCGCAGGAACAGGATGCCAGTCTGGATTACGAGGATTTGTTCTACTTGGAAGCGCCCGCCAGCGAGGACTTGACAGAAGACATATTTCGCGATAGGGGAGCTAATGCGCCGCTCAAGGTGCGCGGACAGCAGGAGGAGGGCGAGGACTTTTCCGACTCTCTGGAGAATTTGTTTGAAACCAGCCTGGAAGAAGAGGTCGAAGATTTGGGGACGCAGGTCGCTCAGGGCTTGGACTTTGACGAAACCGACCTGTTTGGGTTGGAAACCGCCGCCGGTAGGGGCGGAGAGCTCGGTGAGGACTGGCCCTCAGACGGGCGGCTAGCCACTGCTGCTGAGGAAACGCTGGATTTATCTGAAAACCTGGAAGCCTTTTTCGACAACCGGTTGGACGGCGACAGAGAGAGCCAAGATTTCTCGGACAGTTGGTCTTACGAGGAGGACTCGACTCTGGAGCTGGAGTTTCCCGATTTTACTTCCGAGGGCAGTTCAGCGGAGGCAGAAGCTCCACTGGAGGTGTTTGATGGGGCAACGGATGCGAGTGCGGACGATTTAGAGTTTCTCAACAGCTTCTTGGAGGCGGCAGAACAGGATGCCTCGGCGAACTCAGAGAAGTCCTCAGTCACGAACCTCAGGTCACCAGATGATTTGACGCTGCTGGTGCCAGATGGGTTTGCCGATTTAGAAGCCCTGCTCGAAGAAGAGCCGGCAGCCTTGAACTCCGCCCCATTTCTCGAAACTGATTCAGATGTCTTCTCTGCGCTCGAAGACCTGATCGGTGAGCCGCCACCACGGGTGATGCCGGTTGCAGAGCCAGCGCCTGCCAAGGTAGCGGTTAAGGCGGCCAAATCAAAGGAGGAAGACGAGTTTATTGAGCTGGAAAAGATGGTGAGCGGCTTTGACATACCAGGTGGGCCGACGACTATAAAAAACAGGCCGGGACAGGGACAGTCGGCGTCGCCGGTGAAGCGCCAGCTGGGGGATCAAAGCATGCGGGTGCCCATCAAGCAGCTGGATAACCTCAGCAACTTGGTGGGGGAACTGGTGGTGAACCGCAACAGCTTGGAGCAGAACCAAGAGCGGCTGCGGCAGTTCCTGGACAACTTGCTGCACCAAGTGCAGCAGCTTTCTGACGTGGGCCAGCGGATGCAGGACCTCTACGAGCGCTCGCTGCTGGAAATCTCCCTGCTGGCCAGCCGGCAGAGCTACAGCGCCTTGAGCGGGGGGCGGTCCGCCGCTCGCGACTCTCACTCGACCGGCGCTAGCTTTGACGCTCTGGAAATGGACAGGTTTACCGGCTTCCACACCCAGTCGCAGGAGATTATTGAGCTGATCGTGCGAGTGCGGGAGTCGGCTTCGGACATTGAGTTCCTGGTGGATGAAACCGAGCAGGTGACGCGCATGCTGCGGCAGATCACAACCCAGCTGCAAGAAGGTTTGACCCGCTCCCGAATGGTGCCCTTTGCCCAGACCGCAGACCGGCTGCCCCGCTCGGTGCGCGATGTTGCCATTAAGGAAGGCAAGCAGGCAGAACTGCAGATAGAAGGGCGGGAGACGCTGATTGACAAGATGATCGCCGACCAGCTGTTCACGCCGCTGAATCACTTGGTTAACAATGCTATCGCTCACGGGATTGAGCAGCCAGAGGTGCGCAAGGCGGCCAAGAAGCCGGAGACGGGCCGGCTGACGGTACGGGCTTTCCACCAAGGCAACCAGACTGTGATCTCGTTCTCGGATGACGGAGCGGGGATTAATCTGGAGCGGGTGAAGCAGAAGGCGATTGAAAAGAAGCTGATTACGCCGCAGCAAGCTAGGGCTCTGACCCGACAAGAGGTGTACGAGCTGCTGTTTTTGCCCAGTTTCAGCACGAAGGACGAGGTGGATGATATCGCGGGTCGCGGTGTGGGCCTGAATGTGGTGCTGGAGGATGTTAATGAAATCCGGGGGGCGATCGGCACCGACTCCACCCAAGGCCTGGGCACGACGTTCACGATTCGCTTGCCGCTGACGCTGAGTATTTCTAAGGCCCTGGTGTGCATTAGCGACCGGGCCCGGATTGCTTTCCCGATGGATGGGGTGGAAGACATGCTGGATGTGCCTAAAGACCGCGTTCAAACGGGGCCTGATGGGCAGCAGTGCATTCCTTGGCGGGATACGATGCTGCCGTTCCGGCACTTGCGGCAACTGCTGGGGTACAACCGGCATCTCGGTCGGGGCATCGTCTACGGCACTAATCCAGAGGATGACGTGATTTCGGTGGTGGTGCTGCGCAGTGCCGGCAACTACTTGGCTCTCCAGGTGGATCAGGTGTTGGGCGAGCAGGAAATTGTGATCAAGCAGCTGGAAGGGCCGGTGCCCAAGCCGGTTGGCGTGGCCGGTGCGACGGTGATGGGGGATGGCCGGATTGTGGCGATTGCTGACGTGCTGGAACTGCTTGAGCTGGCGCTGGGACACCTGACACGCGACAAGGGTGGCTCTCTGTGGGATGAGCCGACTGTGCCGGTGGAGCCGGTGGAAAAGAAGGAGCCGACTGTGCTGATCGTGGATGACTCGATTACGGTGCGCGAGTTGCTGTCGATGACGTTTAATAAGGCCGGCTACCGGGTGGAACAAGCGCGTGACGGTCAGGAAGCGTGGGAAAAACTCCGCTCTGGACTGCCTTGCGATATTGTGTTCTGCGACATCGAGATGCCTCGGATGGACGGTCTGGAGCTGCTGTCCCGAATGCAGAAAGACCCGATCCTCACGGATCTGCCGATTGCTATGCTCACCTCTCGCGGTGCTGACCGGCACCGGCAGATGGCGATTCAGCTGGGGGCGCGGGGTTATTTCACTAAGCCCTATCTGGAAGAGGCGCTGCTTGAGGCGGCTTCGCGGATGCTCAAGGGTGAGGTGCTTGTGACGGCTAAGGCTGAGACGCAGGCGTGAACCCGACCTCCGCACCCTCACGGGGGCGGCCACGGGGGGGCGGCCACGGGGGCCGCCCCTACAGCGGGAAAGGAGAGGGGGAGGAGTTGGCCGGTGGGGTAAAAGGGCACCCGCAAGGGGGGCAGCCCCTACAGTGGCAATGGCAATGGCTCCCATCTGGCCGGTGTGGCTGGGTGGGTTGGGATTATACATTAAGTGAGGAAACTTGTCAAGGGTTTAGGTGAGAGAAATGGGAAATTTGTTGGAGGTGAGGTTTATTGTGGCGGATGTTCCTCAGGGGGTGCCGGTGGAACGGATTGCGGCTGCTGAAGCTGGGGCGAAGGAGGCTTTTGCGATCGAGTTGCTGCGGCTGGGTGACATCAGTGCTGGGCGTTCGGCAGAGATTTTAGGGATAAACCGCTCGCAACTGTCGGAGTTGATGTGCGAGTACAATATTTCGACTTTTGATCGGACAGTGATGCGGTAAAATTTGAAACAGGAAGTGCTAAAGTTTGGCAGCAGGCTGCGCCAAAACCCATAAGGCAAGAGTTTCTACAGTCTGCAGAGGCGCATCGGGTTCCTGTGACGCTAAACTGTAGAGTGTTGCCAACAATACCGCACGATGACGTATCCTGAGAAACCCCTGACTTACCCGCAAACCCGCAAAGCTGAGCAAGTTGATGATTACCACGGCACATCTGTAAGCGACCCCTATCGCTGGCTGGAAGATCCCGACTCTGACGAAACTAAGGTTTGGGTCGAGGCTGAGAACCAGGTGACATTTAGCTACCTCAAAGAAATCCCCGCACGGGAAAAAATCAAGCCGCGCCTCACCCAACTGTGGGATTACGAGAAATACAGCATCCCCTACAAAAAAGGAAACCGCTACTTTTATTACAAAAATGATGGACTTCAGAACCAAAGTGTGCTGTACACTTTGACTTCTCTCGACGGGGAGCCGCGAGTGCTGCTCGACCCGAATACACTCTCAGAAGATGGCACGGTTGCCCTTTCCAGTGTGGCCATTACTGAAGATGGGAAATTGATGGCTTATGGCTTGTCTGCCTCGGGTTCTGACTGGCAAGAGTGGAAGGTTCGCGATGTGGAAACCGGCTCAGACCTTTCTGACCACCTGAAGTGGATTAAATTCTCTGGCGCTTCTTGGACTCTCGACGGTCAGGGCTTTTTCTACAGCCGGTATGACGAGCCAAACGAGAAAACTAAGCTGGAAGACGTTAACTATTACCAGAAACTGTTCTACCACCGGCTGGGAACGCCCCAATCGGAAGATGTCCTCATCTATCACCGGCCCGATCAAAAAGAATGGGGCTTTTCCGGCGATGTCACCGAAGACGGGAAGTACCTGATTATTACGGTTTGGCGGGGAACTGAACCCAAAAATTTGGTCTTTTACAAAGACTTGACAGAGCCTGCCGCCCCTGTGATAGAATTAATTAGCGAGTTTGACGCTAAATACAGCGTCATCGATAATGATGGCTCGGTTTTCTGGTTTCAAACTGACCTGGATGCCCCTCGCGGTCGGGTTATTGCTATTGATACCCAAAACCCATCCCGCGACCGGTGGCAAGAAATCATCCCTGAGGCGGATGAAGTTCTGGAAGGTGCCGGTGTGCTCAATAACCAATTTGTGACTGACTACCTGAAAGACGCCCGCAGTCAACTTAAGATTTTTAACTTAGATGGCTCCTTCGTGCGGGAAGTCGAATTGCCGGGAATCGGTTCTGCCGGCGGATTCGGCGGGAAGCGCTACGACACGGAAACCTTCTACAGCTTCACCGGCTACACCGCACCTTCCACTATCTACCGCTACAATATGGTGACGGGTGAGAGCACCCTTTACCGCCAGCCTAAAGTCGATTTCAACCCAGCGGATTACGAAACTGAGCAGGTCTTTTACAGCAGCAAAGACGGCACCCGAGTGCCGATGTTCATCACCCACAAAAAGGGGATTCAGCTGGATGGGAATAACGCAACCTATCTCTACGGCTACGGCGGATTCAGTATCTCCCTGACGCCTAGCTTTTCGGTTGGGCAGCTGGTTTGGATGGAACTCGGGGGGGTGTTGGCGATTGCCAATCTGCGCGGCGGCGGCGAGTACGGCGAGGAGTGGCACCAAGCGGGTATGAAGCTGCAAAAACAGAATGTTTTTGATGATTTCATCGCGGCTGCTGAGTGGCTGATTGCTAATGGCTACACGTCACCGGCAAAACTGGCGATTGGCGGCGGAAGCAATGGGGGATTGCTGGTGGGTGCTTGCATGACTCAGCGCCCTGATTTGTTTGGCGCTGCGCTGCCGGCTGTCGGCGTTCTGGATATGCTGCGCTTCCACAAGTTTACTATTGGTTGGGCTTGGTGTTCTGAATACGGTTCGCCTGAGAATCTGGAGGAGTTTGAAATTCTTTACGCCTATTCGCCGCTGCACAATCTCAAAGCCGGCACAGCTTATCCCGCGACGATGATTACTACTGCGGATCATGACGATCGGGTGGTGCCGGCGCACAGTTTCAAGTTTGCGGCTGCTTTGCAAGAAGCTGACGCGGGTGAGAAGCCGGTGCTGATCCGAATTGAAACGAAGGCGGGACACGGTGCCGGCAAGCCGACTGCTAAGATTATTGAGGAAATTGCAGACAAGTGGGCTTTTTTGGTGCGGGTTCTGGAGATGCCGGTGAGCAGTTTGTAGTTGGGCTAAAGCCCAAAGTTTGTAGTTGGGCTAAAGCCCAAAGTTTGTAGTTGGGCTAAAGCCCTGCAGGCACCCTACTTTCTTCTGTGAGAGTTCTTTGGGTGCGTTTCGCTGGGGAATATAGCAGGTCTAAATGATTTGCGCAACTGCTGGGGGCCCAGAACCCCGGTTTCTTAAAGAAACCGGGGTTCTGAAATTTACATGAATGATTTAGACGCGCTATATAATGTGCCGATGGCACTGTTGCTGTACTGAGGGGGTGGGGGCGGGTTTATTCATATTCTTCCCTGTGGTAGAAATATCTTGGCGCTCACCCGCCCCTACAAGGTTATGCACACAAAACCCATGCAAGCGGACATGATATGAGATGTGTTTCGGTGGGTGACGCGAAGCGCGTCACCCACCCTACTGAGAAAGCTACCAGAAGACTGCGGGTTACTGGATGCCGGCTTGGCTGTAAAGTTCAGTGACTGTCCGGTGGAGCTTCAACTGCACGAGATAAATCGAGACAATGCCCAGCAAGGAAAACCAGTTAAACCATCTGAGAACGTCCGGCTCGAAGATGTGCAGCAGCAGGGTGACTCCCGACAGAAGTATCGCTCGCCATAAGCGGCGGGGTTTACCGGCACGGTTGGCAGATATATTCATGCTTTCAAGGACTAAAGATTTTTAGAGGTTATTAATATTTTGCAATATACAGGAACCTGTGAAAAAACATTGCGGCTTAATTAGACCCGCCGGCAGTGCTGGGGCTGTAGCGAGAGGGAAGGGAGGAGAGGGGTTAAAGGTAGAGGGGGCGAGAGGTAGAGGGGGATAAACCCTCTATCGCCTCAACGGTTCAGGCTTAAGTGGATAGCCCTTGAAACTAAAGTCCAAAGTCTCAAGTAAGTCTCAGTTGGCATCCTACTAGCGGGGACATTAGTATATCACCAATTGGCTACCGCCACCAATTATTAAGTATTTTTTAAATTGCTGCCATCTGATGTTTGTTGAGAAACCTGTTGGGGAATAATTAAGTCATATAGGGGATAATTTTTAAATTTTTCAGAGGACACCGTGATTACTCTGACCTTGGTGCATCGAATCTCACATCTTCCGGCCCAAAGCTGGACTTTTAAGGACGAACCTGTTATTCGCATTGGGCGGTCAACAGATAATGACGTCATTCTCCACAGCGCCGTTGTCTCGCGCCACCACCTGGAATTGCAGTGCCGGGGCTGCCGGTGGAATATCATTAATTTGGGCAGTAATGGTACTTATTTTGCCGACCGGCCCATCACCGAAGCTTCTGTGGAAGATGGGATGATCGTACAGCTGGCTCGCTCTGGCCCTCAGCTGAAAATTCGCATACAAGGCACGGTTTTCAAGAATCTGGCTTCCACCGGCGCGGATCAGACGCTGCTCGTTAGTTAAACTGCGTTGGGGGCGAGCGACTGACAAATGGCTACAGCAGTTGCCAGTGTTTCTACGGATGGTGTTTCTACGGATGGGTTTGAGGAGGCAGCAGGATATGGCGCAGGACAGGCGTCCCGCCTGTCCCCCCTATTTACCGGCATCCCAAACGCTCGCGAAAATACTGACAGTACAAATCGCATCTGGGAGTGCAATCATTGCCTTGCAGTTTCACCAATCCCATACTGTTTAATTTAAACGCCCGCTCCGCCGGCAGCCGCACCGCACCGGCAGCTGTTACAACCTCTCGCATAGCAGATTTTATCTGGGGATACTTTTCCAGATTCCACAAGTGGCGTCGCAGGTGATCGCTGTAAAGTCCAGCCTCTGTGGCAGCCTCTCGCACGAGCCGGTTTAGGCCCATTTCCTGGCGGGCAATTGCGTACATCGCCAGCCGCACTAAATAGGGATGCCCTCCCACAAGAGCCACCAGTTGCTCTGCCTCACCGGCATTCCAATCGAGTCCGTGCCGTTTTGCCAGCTCTCGCACTTGTTCTATTGTAAACTCTGGCAATTCCACCGGCAACCCCACATTAAACGGCGATTTATTCACATCCAAAGGAATATAAACCTCTGTGGAGTGAACGACGATCAAGCGAAGATTTTTCCAGATTTCCCGCCGCTTTGCCTCTTCATGCAGCGAGCGCAACAGCCCAAAAAAGTCATCGGCGATTTCAGGTGATTCAAACACCCGATCGACTTCATCCAGCCCCAACGTCAGGGGTGCCGGCAGGTTTGGCAGCAGGTACTGCTCGAAGTATGCCTTGCAGCTTTGGTTGCTGCCAATCAGATCAGCCAGCTGGGCGTACTTCGCCAGTTGCTCGGAATCCAGCATGCCGAGTTCTAGACTAATGCTAGCACAAAACCACTGCAAAAAGGTATCAGAGCTGTGAAAAATTCTCTGATTTGCGAGTTGAAAATTCACCGCTACAGTTCGAGAGCCTAGCTGTTCGGCGCGGTGGAGAATCCGGGCGAGCAGGGAGGTTTTGCCCATCTGCCGGGAAGCCTTGATGCGGATGAGGGCACCGGGTTGTATAATAGTATCATAGCAGCGGGATTCGATAGGGGGGCGCTCGATATAAAAGCGAGAAGCTAGCTCGACTTGCCCTTCTGGCAATTCTGGGGTTGCTGCGGGCAAGGGGGGGAAATTAAAGACTGACTTTTCATTTTGCCACGCCCGATTTTTGCTGCCGGTTATGTCGCTCCAGCGCACTGCAAATTTATGGTCAGCCGGCAGGGAGGTGCGGGATTCTTTGATCAGGCTGAGCAGGGGGGAAGAGCCATTCCCGCCGACGAGGGTTGAGATGTCCCAGGCAGAGCGCCACTCCCACGGCTGAACTCCCTCTAACAGCCGGTGCAAGTCGAACGAGAGGGGGAGCGCCCAGGGCAAGTCCAGGCAGATCGGTAAAATTGCCGGCTTTTGGGGCGCGGTGTCGCGCAATTCCTTGGCGGCGCGGACTTCTTCGAGGAGCATTTCGCTGCCGGCGGATTGCTCGGAGAGCAGCAGCAGCAGGTAATCGCACTGCTGGAGGTGTGTGGCGGTGAGTGCCGGTGCGGTGCGGACTTGGTGCCCTGCGGCGCTCAGGGCTTGCTGCAATTGCCCCGCGAGGCTGGGGTGGGGGCAGCGATCGGCGATTAAAATGCAAGTGATAACGTCCTGTGGTGGATCGGGGTGGGGGTTGCCCTCCAAATCGGCGATATCTCGCCATTCCTGCCCCAAAACCCGGCAAATCTCTACGAAATTGGCAAAATCGACGGGTTTGCCATTGAGGAAGTTGCTGACGGTGGACTGGGCGACGCCCAGATTCTCAGAGAGGATTTTCTGGCTGGGGAAGCCATTGCGCAGGAGGGAGGACTTGACTTTTGGCACGGACTCGTGACGCACCCGCAGGGATCTGGGCATGGCGGCTGGGAGGGGAAGACACCACACTTATATTATCTGCCAGTCTCCCACAAAGTCGATGAGAAATCGATGAGAAGTCGAATTTCTCAGTGCGGAACTCGTATAGCTGCCGGTATCAATATAGAAAGAAGGGCAGAAAGCCGCCGAGATCACAGGTATTAGGAAGGTCGAAAAATGGTGATTTTAGAGAAAAGCCCAACTCAACTCACACTCCAGCACCGCCCCTATTCGGTTTGGATAATCACGAGCTGTTTGGCGATAGGAGTTCCTTTTAGCGTCATCATGCTGGGACTGGCTCTCACCTGGATACTCTATTTTTGGTGGCTGCCACTCTTTTTATTTGTAGCGATACTTCTGGGAAGTGGCTCGCTGATTGTCTTTGGGAGAACCGCTACCTATTTTTTTGACAAATCTCTCAATAAGTTCACGGTGAAACGGCGCGGCTTGTTCCACACTGATGTGAGCGAATACAGGCTGACTGACATTGAAGATGTTTATGTTGTGCAGCCTAACTGGAATGTGAGAAAGACTCAAACTGGTGATTTTCAGATAATTATCGCCTTTCGATACGAGAAGCCGGTGCCCCTAAAGGGGACAAACTCGAATGGCGAAGAAAAGATGGAAATGGCGAATATGATTCGAGCTTTTCTAGGGATGCGGCGTCAGACAGTAGGGTGCGTTCCCCGTTGAAAGGACTCTCTGCGGTGAACGTACCTGACTGGAGGAACGCACCCTCCTATTTACAAAAGTGGGATGAAACACGAGACAATCTATTCTGTTATTAGGAGAATCAGCTGTGAGTGTAATTGACGTAAATATAAATGCGATACTGCACTATGCTAACCCCATGTGGTTTGTGGCGCAAGCAGCGCTTAAATCAGCACTTTCATACAGTCATGTCGCCTTCTGGGCTGGAAGCGGAGTGGTTTTTTGCCTGATAGAGATGTTGCTGCCAAAATCTCTGGCAAAAAGATACAGACTTGTCGCCATGATTTTGGGAATTACTGCCTTGATAGTGGCGGTGCTGGTGTGGAGAGCGCAGCGCATGGCGGGGTTTAATTGGCAGATTGTATACTGGATGGGGCTGTCAACAGCTTGCGTGATTTGGGTGCGCCCTATGTTGCTGAAAGGCAAAGGTTCGAGCACTGTTGTGCCAGATGCAATGGAGGCGAAAACTTTAACGGAGATTTTGCCCGGGCAAATCGGACGAGTTGTTTATGAAGGAACTTCCTGGCAAGCGACTTGTGAGGGGAGTGCCGGTCCGATCCCCCCCTACCAGAAAGTTTACGTTTTGCGCCGGGAAGGCAATACGCTGATTGTGGTGCCAGAAAATCTGTTTCATCCTTAGGCGCAGTTTACAGGTTTGTTAATTGAGACTGAAAATTCAGGAGAATTGCTGTGGAACTTTATCAACTTTTTTGGCTGCTCATGTTAGCTGCTAGTGGAACGGTTGCCAGCGGCGTCAAGATTGTCAGGCAAGGCGACCAAGCGATAGTGGAAACTCTGGGCAAATATGACGGCAAGAAACTTGAACCAGGTCTGACGTTTATCACTCCATTTATAGACCAGGTAGCTTATCAAGCTAGCCTGCGGGAGCAAATGTTAGAGATTCCGCCCAAACAGTGCATCACTCGCGACCGGGTTGGGATTTCAGTTGATATTGTGGTTTACTGGCGAATTATGGACATCGAAAAAGCCTTTTACAAGGTGCTAAATTTGAAGTTAGCGCTGTTGAATTTGCTGGAGACGATGATTCGGTGTGAGATAGCTAAACTGGATCTGGAGGATATTTTTACGGCTCGGTCTGAAATCAATCAAGTGCTGGTAGGAGAGCTGGATATTGCGACTGAACCTTGGGGTGTGAAGGTGACGCGAGTGGAACTACGGGATTTTATTCTGGGCAGTAAGGTTGTGCATGAAGCGTTCTTAAATCGCAACGTTTATAAGGAATTGCCGGTGAGGTAATTAGGGTGTTGAAGAACCCCACCCCCCAACCCCCTCCCCGCGTGCGGGGAGGGGGAGTGAGAGGAGGGTTTCCCTCGTTCCCAGGCTCCGCCTGGGAATGCCGAAAGTCGGCGGAGCAGGCTTTCCCCTCCCGCCTCGTTCTCGGATCGGAATTGAAAACATTTGTTCAACTCATTTCGGAGTAATGTTATGAAACTGCATCAAAATTACGCTCTATCGATTTGGCTACTGTGCCGGTGGAATAAAACTCAAGGTTTGACATTAATTGAGTTTCTTGTTGTCGTCTTTGTAATTGGAATATTGGCTGCTGTTGCTTTGCCAAGTTTGCTGAGTCAAACTCCTAAACGCGGGCCCTGGGTGGAAGCGAGAAACAATATTGGCGCACTGAACCGCGCTCAGCAAGCCTACTATATAGAAAAAAATGCCTTTGCCGGTTCTATTGAGAAACTGGGGATTGGCATTAAGGATTCAACCAACTACAGGTATTTAACTCAGAAGACTGACCGGGTTGCATTTAACTATGCGATTCCCAAGGTGCCGAACATTAAAAGCTATGTCGGCGCTGTCTGGACAGAAACCACCGAGAGCAATGGAATAAAGGAAAAGACGACGCGAGCTATCCTGTGTGAAGCTAAAGAGCCTGGAATTAGCATATCGGCAAAACCAGTCTATGAAAATGGCGGTTTTGTCTGCCCTAATAGCGCAGTAATATTGGGGCAATAGCGCCTCCCAATTGACAACCCACCGGCTCACCGAAGCCATCCCTAGTTCCCTAGTTTCGAGGGCAGGCACGGAGGGCTGCCCCTACAGGCGGGGAATGCCAAAAGTTGCCGGTGCCGGTTTTCCTCTCCCCCCTCGTTCTCGGATCGGAATTGAATACATGCCGGCTCTCTCCGCCGCCATCTGAACGTGACATTTGTTCAACTTATTTCGGAGTAATGTTATGAAACTGCATCAAAATTACGCTCTATCGATTTGGCTAATGTGTCAAAATAATAAAACTCAAGGAGCAGTATGGATTAACTGTCTCGTTAATCTCTTAATTTTCGGAGCTATTTTAGTATTTGTTGCTGTTAGTTTGCCAAGCTTAACTAGCTCAACAGGTAAGGCGAAGCAGGTGGAAGCGAGAAACAATCTTGGTGCACTAAACCGCGCCCAGCAAGCCTACTTTGAAGAAAAGAAAGGTGCCTTTGCCGGTTCCATTGAGAAATTGGGGATTGGCATTAAAGTTGAGACACAAAACTACAGCTATTTTAGTCGGGTGAACGAACGGGCTGTATTTTACTACGCCATTCCTAAAGTGCCAAAGCTTAAAAGCTATGCCGGCGCTGTCTGGAAAGTAACCGATACTAATGGGGAAAAGACACCGCAATCAATCCTGTGTGAAGCGAAAGAGCCTGTCGCAACAAAACCGGCAGATCCAGTTTATGAAAATGGCCGTTATGTCTGCGGTGAGGGCACAGTACAGCTAGGGGTATAAGACTTTTGGAACCCGCACCGGCGGGTTTCGTCTATATAGACGCAGATTCAACCGGCCCGAATTTTGGAACCCCCACCGGCGGGTTTCGTCTGTATAGACGCGGTTTCAACCGCCCCAGGATTTTCAAACCCGCGCAGGCGGGTTTCGTCTGTATAGACGCGGTTTCAACCGCCCCGAATTTTGAAACCCGCGCAGGCGGGTTTCGGTAGACGCGGTTTCAACCGCCAAGCAACAAAATAGCACCTGGCGAATGGAATTCGCGGCTATACAAACAAAGTCCGCCTACGCGGACTTTTGGAACCCGCACCGGCGGGTTTCGTCTATATAGACGCAGATTCAACCGGCCCGAATTTTGCAACCCCCACCGGCAGGTTCCGTCTGTACCGGCTTCACCCGATCCAGACTAGGGAAATTTCACCCCCCGCCAACACGAACTAAATATATGATACCATAAACCCAAACATAAACCAACTAACCAACCGCCCCCTAAACCCCTTACAATCCAACATATGATAAACTCATGTCCCTATCAAGTCGGGGGCAGCCTCCCCGAAGATGCGCCCACTTATGCGGTGCGTCAGGCAGACTCCCAACTCTATGATAAGCTAAAAGCGGGCGAATTTTGTTACGTCCTCAACAGCCGGCAGATGGGCAAATCTTCCCTGCTCGTGCGCACCATGCACCGGCTGCAAGCTGAAGGCTTTGACTGCGCCAGTATCGACATCTCTGATATTGGCAGCAAGCAAATTTCCCTGGAACAGTGGTATGGCGGCGTCGCCTACAAACTCATCACCTGTTTCAACCTCTTCGAGCCGGTGGAGTTTATAACCTGGTGGCAAGACAGGGAATTAATGTCGCCGGTGCAGCGATTGAGCGATCTGATTGAAACTGTCCTGCTCGCAAAAATCCGCCCCTCCCCAAATGCGCCCCAAAACCAAACGGGTAAAATTGTTATTTTTATCGATGAAATCGACAGCGTACTCAGTTTCAAAACCCCCCTCGACGACTTTTTCGCCCTGATTCGCGCTTGCTATAACAAACGCGCCCAAAATCCAGAATACCACCGGCTCACCTTTGCCCTGCTGGGAGTTGGCACCCCATCGGATTTAATTTCAGATCCCACCCGCACCCCCTTTAATATCGGTCACGCCATTGACTTGTATGGCTTTACCCTGCAAGAAGCGCAACCACTCACTAAGGGATTAGAAGGAAAAACCGGCAACCCCCAAGAACTTCTCGCCGAAATCTTAAAATGGACAGGTGGGCAACCCTTTCTCACCCAAAAACTCTGCAAAATTGTCGCTCAACAAGCTGAGGAACAAGAGGAAACAGGAGCGAGTATAAAAGGGGAAGGAGCTTGGCTTGAAAACTTAGTCCGCAACCGCATCATTGACAGCTGGGAATACCGGGATGAGCCGACACATTTGAAAACCATTCGCGACCGGCTCCTCCGGAATCCCCAACGCGCCAGCCGCCTTCTAGGATTATATCAAAAAATCTTGCAGCAGGGAGAAATTCCAGCCGGCGACAGCCCCGAAAACACTGAATTGCGGCTGAGCGGCTTAACCCTCAGGCGCGACGGAAAATCAACAGTCAGCAACCGCATTTACCGGGAAGTTTTTAACCCCACTTGGGTAGAAAAAACCCTCTCTGACTTGCGCCCATACGCCGAAGCCCTCGCAGCTTGGCTGGCTTCCAACTGTCAGGATTCTTCCCGATTGCTGCGCGGACAAGCCTTGCAGGATGCCCGAGAGTGGGCTGCAGGCAAAAGCTTGAGCAATTCCGACTACCAGTTCCTAGCAGCCAGCAGCGATGCCGAATTAGAAGAATTCCGAAAAAGAGAAGAACAGCGCCAGCTTGAAATCGAGCGCCTCTACAGAGAAAAGGAGTTGCTCGAACAGCTCAATAAAGAGCAAGAGCGCCGCAAAATCGCCCAATACAAGTTTTTGCGCGAGCGCCTGCTGCGAGCCGAAATCATTGGCAGAACCACAGGTGCAGTCATCTCAATCGCCGCCTTCCTCATCGGAGTATTTTGGGTGAAAGCCTCCATTGATGACTCCAACGCCAAACTCAACGCTCTCAGTTCCTTCTCAGAAGCTATTTTATCAGAAAATCGCCCGGTGGATGCCCTGATAGAAAGTCTGAAAGCGGCCAAAGAAATGAACCGCTATCTGGGAGTGCCCTCAGATACTAGAATTCGGGTATTGACAGCCCTGCACCAGGCAGTTTATAATGGAAAACAGCTGGAACGCTTGCAAGGACATACCGGTGCTGTCAGGAGCATCTCTTTCAGCCCGGACAGCCAAACAATTGCCACCGGCAGCGATGACAGCACTGTCAAGCTCTGGCGCAGAAATGGCACCTTACTCGCCACATTCAAAGAACCTCTCCCTGTCAGCAGCGTCACTTTCTCCCACGACGGCAAAACCTTGGCCTCAGCAAGTGGGGAGACGGTCAAACTCAGGACGGCAAACGGTCAGGAAATCCTGACTTTAAAAGGACATCAAGCTGCTGTCACCGGCGTGAGTTTCAGCCCGAAAGGTGATATTATTGCCTCCAGCAGTCAGGATAAAACCGTCAAACTCTGGAGTGCCGGTGACGGCAAATTGCTCTTGACGTTTAACCGGCACCCTGATATAATAAGAGCAGTGAGCGTCTCACCCGACGGCAAAACCTTGGCTGGCGCTAGCGATGACAAGACTGTCAAAATCTGGCGGCTCAGTGACGGCAAATTGCTCTATACTTTATATGGGCACAGCGATCGAGTTCTGGGCCTAACTTTCAGCCCGGATGGCCAGATGCTGGCAACGGCTAGCGCTGACTCCACGGCGAGATTTTGGAGCAAAGACGCCACCCTCCTGAGTATCTTAAAACATCCAGAGCCGGTGACGAGCGTCAGTTTCAGTCCGGACAGCAAAACTATCGCCACGGGGAGTGCCGGTGGGGTGGTGAGACTTTGGCACCGAGACGGTACGCTGCTCAAAACTTTAAACCGGCAAGAGCGCCAAAACGCAAAAAAGCTGACAGCTGTGAGTTTTAGCCCCGACGGCGAGCTGCTTGCCGGTGCGAGTTCAGACGGTACGGTGATCCTGTGGAATTTGCATCTCGATGATTTGTTGGTGCGCGGTTGCGATTTAGTGCGGGATTATCTGGAGAATAATCCTAATGTTAGAGAGGGCGACCGGCACCTGTGTGATGATATTGGCAGGGAAAAGTAGTCAGAGCATGTCCTGTTCGCTCACAAATCGCATAGAAGATCCCCCCCTACCCCCCCTTAAAAAGGGGGGGAGCAATCAATAGCCCCCCTTTTTAAGGGGGGTTGGGGGGATCGAAATGCCAAGGTTTCATAACTAGCCACTAGGGTTATTTATGTCCGCCCACTTATCAAGCCGGTGCTGCAATTAGCTGGCGAATGGCTTGCGCGGTTGCCGGTGCGAGCAAAATGCCGTTACGATAGTGGCCGGTGGCGAGAAAAACATTGCTGTAACCGGAGAGCCGGCCAATCACCGGCGCGGCTTGTTTTTCCGGGCGGGGGCGCAAACCCGACCACTTTTCGATAACAGTTGCTTCCCCTAAAATTGGGCAGAACGAGACAATTTTTTCCATCACCGCATCCAGCAATTTCGCATCTGCCACCAGCTCCCCCCCACCGGCGGGAAACTCCACCGTCGCCCCCACCCAGTAGTCTCCCCCACCCACCGGCACAATGTGAGCGTCATCGCCCGTAATCACCGGCTGGAAATCTGGATTGCCCAAAGGACGTTCCAACCGCACCCGCATCCCCTGTCCCAAAACAGGTCTGATATCAGCCGGCTGCGCCAGGTTTTCCGCCAGCTGCGCCGAACCCAAACCGGCTGCTATCACAACCCAATCTGCCGGCACCCCACCCCCGGCTGTTTTCACTTGACAGACACACCGGCTGTCTGGAGTTGTAGCGATTTCAAACCCCTCCACCGCCACACCAAATTGGAAACTGACGCCATTGCGCTCAGCACCGGCAACCAAAGCCCGCGTCAAAGCAACTGGATCAACTTGCCGGTCTTGGGGAGAATAAACCGCGCCGGCGAGATGCGAGCACTCCACTTGAGGGCACCTGGACACCACCTCAGAGGGCTGTAAAATTTCCAATTGAAAACCTTGAGTGCGGCGAATTTCTGCTAGCTGCTGCCAGCCTTTCATCTCCTCTTCCTGAAAGCAAAGCATCAAAATTCCCTGCCGGTTGAAAGGGATGTGGCAGCCGGTGAGCGCTTCCAATTCGGGAATCAAAGTTTCATAGCGCTGCATACTAGAATATCGCAATTGCCAGTTCCTGCCTTTTACCTTCTGGCTGATCGCGCCCACCAGCACCCCGAGAGAGGCGGCGGTGGCTCCCTGTGCCGGTGAGTGCCGGTCGAAGACCGTGATTTCCAACCCTGGAACCAGGCTGAGTTCATAAGCAATCGCCGCACCCACGGCACCGCACCCAATTACTGCAACTTGACTCATATTGATTTTAGATTTTAGTTTATATTTAAAACCCGCAGATAATTGCAGATGAACGCAGATACTATGAAAGCGTAGAAACCGGGTTTCTTCCAGAAACCCGGTTTCTGGATCGACGCAGATATAAGACAGCTTAGTTCTGCGTTGATCCGCGTTTATCTGCGGTTCAAATCCAGAATGGATTAAGCCTTGGGAAGCAGCTGCAAGAAAGCGTCAAAATCCTTCAAAGCTTCCTGGTAGTTTAGGGAAGCTTGTTGATAGCTGTTGGCTTCGGCGGCTTTATCGATGCTCTCCAGGTGGCCGAAAACATCCTTAGCTGCCTTGCGGGCTGCCGGCTGGTCTTTCGGCAGCAGATAGCGGCTAACGTAGGCCATGTCTTGCCGCAGTTGGCCCAGAGGCCCGTGAATAAACGTGCGCGCATCTATCCAGTTGCGCTTTTGGATCAGAGTTTGCAGTTCGTCCATGCGCCCCCGGAACTCAGTAATTTTGGGAACGTATTTCTGAATTTGCTCAATCTGAGCCGGGGTGTAAGTCGCAGCCTTCGGGGTGGCGGCGAAGCTGCTAAAACTGATAGCGAACGTTGCAAAAAGTGCCAGAATCAAGGCCAAAATAGAACGCTGACGTGACATAAGGATGATCTTTGCCAATAACTGAGGATTTAGTTTTCTCAAAAAAATATATCAAGATGTTGCGTCATATCGATCGGGAGCATCCGCTTTTTGCAAAGATTTCACCCTCACCCCCCTAACGCCCCTCTCCCTTCATGGGCTGCGGTTTACACACAAATCTCCATTCATGCCAATTTTCCATGTTTCGCCCGGGGTAGGGTGCGTTCCCTCTTAGGGAACGCACCTCCATCGGTGCCGGTGGGATAGGGAACGCTACGAGTTACACGCTGTGGCCCGTGCCCAAGATGTGTGTGAGCGGTAGCCCTTCATGGGAGAGGGGGGAAACAATCAATCAATAATTCTCCCCTCTCCCCTTGTGGGAGAGGGGTTGGGGGTGAGGGTGAGTGCAAAAATGGGATGCTCCCATATCCATCTTCGTTCCCAGGGGGAGATCCTTTTTTTCTTGCTCTGGCCTTTATCCTCGCTCCCAGGGAGGTCGTGCCGCACCGCCCCTACCGGCTGGGAGCGCTTTCCCTGAAGAAGGCTCTGCCTCCTGTGGCGCTAAACCGGCTGCCGGCGCAGAAAGGGGATGAGGGCATTGCTGACTTCGACAGACCAGTGCTCTTGAGGGTAGTGCCCGCTCTTTTCGAGTTTGACGATTTCTGCGTTCTTGAGGGTGCCGGCGAAAGTTTCCGCCTGGGAGAAGGGCAGCCAGGGATCGGCCATCCCCCAGACAATCAGGGTTGGCTGGGCCCACCGGCTGAACCCGGATGAAATCTCGGCCATTGCCTGCTTGAGCTGGAGGTTGCGCACCGTAGCGAGCAGACTGCGCCCCGCGTCAGAACTTTTCAGGAAAGGACGCCGGTAGACATCCAAATCTTCGTCTGAGATCACGAACCTGCTCCCCCCTTCCAGGGTGCGGTCAACCAAGAGGGGATCTTGGGTCATCATGTCCCCCACCAGGGGCAGTCCCAGCTGCTTGATTTTCCAGGGCAACTTGGCATCCGGCGACACCGGCGCGTTGAGAACCGCCAAGCGCTCGACTTGTTCCGGGTGGCGCAGGGCGTATTGCAGCCCCACAGACCCCAAAAATCCTTGCACCACCAGGTAAAATTGCTGGATGTCCAGAGTTTTGAGGAAAGCGGCGAGGGCGTCAATAAAGGCGTCGGGGGTGTAGGCGAAGTCGCGCCGGTCTGGGAAGCTGGAGCGCCCGAAGCCAATCCAGTCGGGCGCGATAGCGCGAAACCCTTGCTCTGCGAGCGCCGGCATCACTTCCGACCAGCTGTAACTCAGGGAGGGAATTCCGTGCAGCAGCAGCACCGGCGGTTTTTCGGAATCCGTTACCGGCTTTGCCTCCCGATAAAACCACTGCAGCGATCCGACTTGAATGATTTGCTCGTCAATGGCCACAATCTCTCCCCTTGAGCTACTGTTTGAGCTTACCGCCGGTGGGGATCGCTAGGCAAGGGGCAAGCCGGCTTAAGAGTGCCGGCGCTGCACAGCAGAAGGACGATTCCCCTCGTTCCGGGGCGGGCACGGGGACCCGCCCCTACCGCCTGGGAACGCTGCTCGCTTTGGCTCTGCCTTGAAAAGGTTCGTAGTTGGGCTTTAGCCCTCTTCAAGTCAGCGCCTCCCGGGAGGTGTTCCTTTGGCTCTGACTTGAAAATAGTCTTGTAGGGGCGACGCCCCCGTGCGCGCCCCGCCCTAGGGACAATTTTCATTGGTGGCGGTGTGCGCAGTTCCGAAGTGACTGCCTCCTTTTCCAACAAGCAGCATTATTAGCGTAATAGCTTACTCCCCCTCCCCGTTCACGGGGAGGGGGTTGGGGGGTGGGGTTCAAAGTTTCGCCCGGGGTAGTTTCGCCCGGGGTAGGGTGCGTTCCCTCTGAGGGAACGCACCCTACTACTGCAGTCTTTCACGGGGAGGGGGTTGGGGGGTGGGGTTCTTATGCCGGCGGCAGTTAATTTTCAGGTTTATCTGGGTTGCGAGGTGATGCCGGTGCTCGCACCGCAGGGTTTTTCGGCAATCCTGGGAGCCGCCTCAAATTGTAAACCAAGGCCCGATCGTACAGCCTCAACTGCTTTATGGGAGCGCCAGAAGAGCTGTAGCAAGTCACTCCCACCGCAGTGTCCGCTGTCTTCAGCTCTGCCGGTGCTGGATTTGGGCTGACTTTGAGTAAATTAATCAGGTGTGCGAGCCGATAATAGCAGACAGCCCTCCCCCGCGTATCCTTGCTGACCTTCTTCAGATCCGCCTCGGCTACCGCTAGCGCATCCTTTGTTACTTCCTTCCCTTTTTGGCGCACTATTTTATCCTGGATCTCCAAGATAGCGCCCTCTTTAAAATAACTCAGAGCCTCAACCAAATCTTTTTTCTCGGCCTCATCAAGGCCGGCTTTCGCCAAGTTGACTTTGCTCCAGTAAACGATGCCAAAGTTTGTGTTTATTTCCGATTGCAGTTTAAACTTCATTTCGGAAAACGGCAGAGTTTCTATTTCCCCATCCTTGGCCTTATTCTGGAGGTCTTCTGCCAGATTTATTGTGGCGTCATAGAGTAAATCTTCAGCCTCCTTAGCCTGCCGGTCGAGCTGCGCCGTCCAATTTCCCGTCTTGACTCTCTCCGACACTATTTTCATCAGCGCCAGAGCGTTCAGGATTTGGGGGAACTGTCTTTGCCGGCTGGCTTCCTCGTATTTGACTAGCGCTTGTTCGGGCTTTTTCAGACTTTCGTAAGTTTGGCCCAGAGCGAACAAAATATCCGGATCGTTGCTTTTCAAGTCCAGCGCCTTCTGCAAAGCTTTCTCAGCCGATTTATATTCCCCCTGTTGCAGATAAAGCTCGCCCCAAAATTTGTACTGCACCCAGTACCCCCACCCAGACAAAATATAGGGAGTGCTCCAGGTAATTCCCAAGACCGTCAGCGAGATCAGGCACTTCACCTCTGATTGCCAGTAGCGGGGAATATTCCACCTGTCTAGCAGCTCCTCCAGCTTAGTCGTAGCTTGCTTGCTGATTAGCTCCGCCTTCTCTTTGATCTGCTCGATATTTTGGCTTTTCCCTTCCCCCGGCTGTTTGTGCTTCTCTTCATCCTCCTTTTTCTGAGACTGCGCTGCTGTTCCCCGAAGCAGCGCATTAATCCCTCCAGCCAGCGCCCCACTCTGGAGAGCGGTTCCCAGCATTTCCTCTAAGTTTAACTCATCGGTCTTAAGATTGGTCAGATCGACCTTAACCCCTTGGATGATAATGACTGTGGAAAAACCCAGGCACAGCCACGCTCCCCAGTCAAACAGCCAGTCCCAGCGATTCCAGTTTTCTTGTTCCTGGCGAGAAATCAGGTTCCACCACGATAGTGTCTCTTGTGGCTTTTTGTACAGTTGCTTGCGAAGGGCAGCCAGTTTTTTCGCCAATTCTTTATTCTTGGCTATTGCTTTCACCCGCACCTCTAAGCAAGCATCTAAATCGGCGAGCTTTTCCAAAGTCCCCGCCGTTATATATTTTTCTTTACGCCGCAATCTCTCTACAGCATCCCGCAACCAAAAAGCCTTAGCAATTCTCTTGACTTGTCCTGAAATATCCGCGCCTGAAACCTCTGTGCTTATCTCCCTAAGAGCCTTGAGGCACTCCTCGATCTTCTTGTCTAATTCAGGGGTGGGGTTTCCTTCAATAATCGCCCCGAACAGCCGCTCCTCATCCCGCTCAGCAGTCTTTTCTACCTCAGGAATAGGTTCAATCTTTCCGGGTTGCGCCCCGCTCGGTGCCGTGGCATTATCTGACACAGGGGCAATTTTCTCTGCCACATTCTCTGCCACAATCGCTGCTGGCGCACCCTCGCCGTTCTCAGCGCTCTTTTCTAGAGTGGGGCTAGGTTTTTCTTCAGGAACACTCATTGCTCAACACCCTTTTCAAGTTATTACGTCCGACACCCATCAGCTTCAACTGATCGGGGAGGCTAGTGCCAGCCGGCTTTCTGGCTTCCACTCCCACACCCGGCTTGTCCGCCCATCCAACCCCTAGCACCAGACAGTGCCACATATTATAGGACGCTTTCCGCACTTTTGCTGCTGTCAGCCGGTCTGTTTGTCACAAGAAATTTTTCAGAAGCAGCTTCGGGAGCGAGACGCACCGGCTCGAAGTGAGAGTCTTGCCAGACTCATTTCCAGTCCGCCTGAACCGGCTGGGAGCATTCCAATGCCTGTCAATAGGTTCTTCAGGTGCGTTCCTTGAGGGAACGCACCCTACTTTCTTTGGGCATGGGGCATCGGGCATCATCGCATGGGGAATTTGTAGGGGCGGGTTCACCCACAATCTTTGGGACACCACGAAACACATAAATAAACCCGCCCCCCCACGCCGACGGGTTATTGGGCATCCTTGTTAAGAAAACAGAAAAGGCAGCGTTTGTCAATGAGTAATTCCCGCATTCGCTCTGGCAATCCCTCACCAACAAAAAAAGGGGGTGAAATTCACCCCCCATCTTGGTGCTTATAGACAAACCTAGAAATTCATCTCAGCAGCTTGCACCTTCTCAACCTGCTTCTTCTTGAGGACGAGCAGAATTTGAGACAGGGTGACAATGGCAAAGAACGCCAGCAACCCTTTGATGCGGGTCGAGCTTTGCAAGACGATTTCAACATCTTTCTGACCGAAACCGCCCACATTCGGGTTGGAGGTGAGAGCGGCACCGGCTGCGACTTCCTGCCCAACCGAAACCAGCAGTTCAGGTCCCGGCGGAATGGTGTCAACTACCGTCTTGCCGTCAGCGGTTTGGATGGTCACTTGATAGCCGCCTTCTTCTTCCACAGGGGCAATCTCAGTCACTGTACCGGCGGCGGAAGCGTTATAAACGGTGTTGTTGCTCTTTAGGCCGGTGGGGTAAACCTGACCGCGCCCGCGATTCCCGCCCACATGGATGGAATATTTGCCGTAGTGGATGCCTTTATCCGCTTCCGGATTGGGAGACAGCACCGGGAAAATAATCTCCTGGTATTGCTCGCCCGGTAGCGGGCCTACGATAACGACGTTTTCTTTGTCCTCGCTGTAGGGCTGGTAATAAAGACCCTCGATTTTTTCCTTGAGCTCTTCGGGAATTCGGTCTTCGGGGGCAATCTTGAAGCCTTCTGGCAGCATCACCACGGCACCCACATTCAGTCCGCCTTTGCTGCCATCGCCTGTCACCTGCTGCGTGTTGGTGTCGTAGGGAATTTTCACCACCGCTTCAAACACCGTATCCGGCAGAACGGCTTGCGGCACTTCCACTTCCGTGGGTTTAGCAGCTAAGTGGCAGTTCGCGCAAACAATCCGTCCCGTAGCTTCGCGGGGTGTTTCAGGAGCGGTTTGCTGCGCCCAGAAGGGATAGGCTGCAGCTGACTGGGGCAGGGCCAGGTCACCGGCTAGGAAAATCGCTGCGGTTGCAATCGCCAGCAGCATGCTTTTGACAGCCGCCCTGTAGCTGCCGGGCAACATCACTGATAAGGAAAATTTTTTCATCTGGAATGGGAAGATTTCAGCAACAAAGGTCAAACAACGAGATGCCAGGATTGGGGACTGCGATCAGTCACGGGTCACTAGCCAGACTGTTCAGAGCTGGCAACTGACATCTCAAATCTCAAATCGGCTTATGCCCACCAAGGATTGTCGCCGGTGCGGAAGTCGGTTTCCGTCCAAGGCGTGAAGCTTACTTTATCATCTTCCACATTGGCGTGAACCAGTGCCAGGGACAGGGGTGCGGGCCCGCGCACCACTTTGCCGGTGGCGTCATACTGGGAGCCGTGGCATGGACACATGAACTTGTTCTCGCTGGTGTTCCAAGGGACAACGCAGCCCAAGTGGGTGCAAACGGCGTTGATGCCGTAATTGGCAATCGATGACTCACTCTCCACCACAATATAGGTGGGGTCGCCCTTCAGACCCTGCGCCAGGGTGCGGGAGCCGGTATTGTGGCTGGCCAAAAATTCGCTGAGCTTGATGTCGTTGCCCAGGGCGTCCTTGGCTGTGACCCCACCGCCGGCTGCGCCGGTCGATGGCGGAATAAAATACTTGACCACTGGATACAGGGCACCCAGCGCCGTGCCGGTGACCGCACCGAACGTCAGAAAGTTCATAAATTGACGACGCCCCATGCTGGGTACGTCCGCAGATCCAGATACTTGAGTCATGACCTGTGCTGAGCTATGTGTTAACTTATTTGTCTAATCCAACCGCAAGTCAATTGGCCTGTGCGAACCGCATCCGTCAGTCCGGCCAGTCCGCACCACCCGTACAGGGTACTACAATTGCTTTCAGAACGCACTTTACCGCCTTTCTGAGAGCATTATTGCATTTTTTGAAGTTGCGAACGAATTCTTAAGAAATGTAAACGATGGGCATTCAGGCAGGGGAAGCTATGACCGGCAACGACCTACGCCAGCTGCTGCTGGCTAAATGGGGACGCTCGTATGACATCCAGCTGCGGCGGACTCAGGGCAAGATATTTGTCCAGGTAATGTGGAAGTACCTGGAGCAAGCCTCTTTTCCCATGACGGAGGCGGAGTATTTGGCCCATCTAGAGGCCATCGCCGGCTATCTCCACGCCTGGGGTGCGGTAGAGCAGGTGCGAGATTACATCCAAGAAACGCGGGAGCGCCCCCGCCAGGGCAAAGCCGTCAGCATTCCCCTGGACTTGGGCGAGCGAGCCTCCGAATGGCTGCTGGAAAATTTTTAAGAATCGGGCACTGGGCACTGGGCATGGCCCCATGCCCCACGCCCCACGCCCCACGCCCCATGCCCCATGCCCCATGCCCCATGCCCCATCAAGCACTGAGTTTCTAATCGGAGCGAGCCCTGTGCTTTTCCTTTTTAACAATCAGCACGCGACGGGGAAAGGGAATTTCAATTCCTTGCCGGTCAAACGCTTCCTTGATCGTCTTGCGGAGGAGTCGCTGGATGCGGAGGTGGCTTCCGGGTTTGACTTTGGTGATCGTGCGCACCGACAGCTCCGACTCCCCGAATTTCTCCAGTCCGTCCACCAGCGTGGGTTCTAAGACATCTTTGTCACGCTGCTTTAACTGCTTTCCCACATCCTCTAGAACCTCGTAGACCCGATCGAGGTTGGAGTCATACGCCACACCAATTTCCACTACGGCATAAACATATTTTTTGGAGTAGTTGACAATGTTGCCGATTTGTCCGTTACGGATAATGTACTGCTGGCCATTGGGATGCCGGATGCGGGTGGTTCGCAGGTCGATGGCCTCGACAGTCCCGATTGCCTCGCCGATTTCAATCCAGTCCCCCACCAAGTAGTAGTTTTCAAACAGAATAAAGAATCCGCAAACCATATCGTTGATCAGGTTCTGCGCTCCAAACCCGACTGCCAGACCGACGATGCCGGCACCGGCCAAAATGGGGGTGGGGTCGATATCGATGGTTTTGAGGATGGCGACGCCGCCGCTGAAGTAGAGGAGGTATCTCAGGAAACTTTCTATTAGAGGGATGAGAGTCAACCGTCTCTGTCGCTGCAAGTCAGTCAGATCCTTATTGTTGAGCAGCGCCTGTTGAACACCCAGGTAGATCAACTCAACGAGGACGCCGCTCAGGAAGATGATGCCGACGATCTTGATGATTTTGGGCCCGTAGTCTGCTAACTTGGCGATCAAATCCACCTGCTGTAGCGCCAGCGTGGCCATGCTGACATAGATGACGTATTCAAGACATCGCTTTAAGAGTGGGATCAGGTTACTGAGACTGTCGTAGAACCGCAGCAGGTTGTCGTCGGAGCTGGAGTATTTTTTTCTGAGGGCATCCACGCTGTCGATGATGGTGGCGTTGGCTTTCAAAACCAGCAACCCGAAGGCAACAATCAGGTAGATTCTGAGAATAATATAGAGATACTGAGGCACTGCTGCCGGCAGTCCGAGAGCCCCGGCGCACCAGTTCGCGGACAGCAGCCAGATGCTGTTGCTCAGGCTCTTGTTCAGGAAGCGAAAGAATGCTTCGACGCTCTCGTCGGTGGCGGTGAGTTGCTCGAATTTCTTGACTCGCTGACACGCCACGTCTAGCAGCCGGTTGAGGGAGCGGAGGGCGAGCGCTGCTGCAATCAGAATGCCTGTGCTTTTGGCGATCCCGGTGGCTAGCGTCACCCAGAATGCCGGCGGGATGCGGCGAATCAATTGTAGGGTGTATTGCTGAATGTCTTCGCCTTGATAAATCAGCACGCCATTTGCACCGGCAAGCAAGAGACACAGCACCGCACAAGAGACAATCAAAATTCGCCGCACAGTCCGGCGCAGAGTTTTGGTTCTCTTGTCCCCCTTTTTGAGGAAATAAACTTTCGCAAGCTGCTTGAATACTTTTCCTGCAAGCCAGTCTAGCACAAATAAAATAAAGATCGCAAGGCTGAGTTCAGCCAAGATAATTAAGATGTTCACAGCCGGCTCCTTTGTGATCATAGCTTTTCCCCTGATGGCGGAGAAATGGGGATTTCGAGGAAACTCAATTTTAACTAAATTCAGGGGTGTGGAGCCATAGCCGAAAATTACGGTGGTGAATTTCGAGTGGCTGCGCTCTCTCTGGCTAAAGCCACTCGATACTCCCGAATAATTAGGGCTTGGCAACTGTAATTAAGGCTTCCCGGTAGCCTGCAACTGCCTGAACAGTTAAAACCGGCCACTTTGGCCCTCCGGGACGCATGCTACTTCCTGTGCCCGTGCCGGTGTTGCTATAGTTCTCATCGGCTCCTTGTCATATCGTTCCGGAGAAACTCACTGCTGCGATTGTTATTAACGCACCCCACTCTTCAAATGCAGCCGGAAATGATATTAATTGTGAGCGAGCGAACGGAGATTGTGTTAAAATACTAGGCTTGCCCAGCAGAGACAATAAAACCTCCCCTGCGCTTGCTTTGCAGAGGAGGCTTATTGCTAATTGCTAATTGGAGACGCAGCCCGCTGCAGGCGAGCGCTCAACCGGCTCCCTGGCGGGGAGCGCCGATGCAAGAACCTATAACTGGCAGCGTTACGGTGAAAGTTGTGCCAGCGCCCAGCTCACTGTCAACGGAGATTTTGCCGCCGTGCAGATCCACCGCTCGCTTGACAATGACAAGTCCCAACCCTGTACCGGCAAAAGTGGAAGCATTTTGGGCGCGGTGAAACACCTCAAACAGGTGTTCCCGATCTTCTGGCGGGATACCGATCCCCATATCTTTGACGCGCAAAATAATCTCGCTATTGGTTCCCGCTAATTCCAAGTAGACTGGACTGCCTTCAGGCGAATATTTAGCAGCATTCAACAGCAGATTCAGCAGGAGCTGCCGCAGCAGTGTCTTGTCCGCTAGCACAGTACCCCGGCAGCAGGTGTCGGCAAACTCAAGGCTGTGGGTGGCTTTGGTTACGGTTTGAACATCCTGCCAAACTTCCAGGCAAAAAATTGGCAAATCAAGGGGAACTGGTTTAAGTTTTACGCTCTCCTTTTCGGTTTTGCTAACGGTTAAAAATCCTTCTATAAGCTCCGTAGTGTTTTTGACACTTTCTGCTATTTTATCAAAATATTTATGTCGGGCTTCAGCGGTCATTTTTTGACTGTGAAGCTTCAGCAAGCTGCTGGCGGCTGCAATCACGGTTAGGGCGGAGCGTAACTCGTGCGACACCATTGAGACCAACTGGCTTTTGAGCTGTTTTTCTTTTTGCAGTGAGGCTTGCAGTGCCGCCTCAGCCTGTACGCGGTGGGTGATATCTTCCAGCGTGCCTTCGTAACCTATAAGGAGGCCGGTGGCATCGCAGATAGCGCGGACGTTCTCACAAATCCAGATAACACTGCCGTCGCAGCGGCGCACCTGCGACTCAAATTTCCAGACCGCTTTCTGCTGCTGCAACAAATGGATCAGCTCTCCATGCCGGCCCGGCTCTAGGTACAGTTGCTCCTTAAGGTTGATAGCAGTATTCGTCAGTTCGGCGGGCGATGGATAGCCGCAGATGTGAGCTAGCATCGGGTTCGCCATCAATAACCGTCCTTTAATCGTTGCTTGAAATAGCCCCACCACTGCGTTTTCAAAAAAGCTGCGATAACGCGCTTCACTTTGCCGTAACGTTTGCTCTTTTCGGTCTGTGCTGCCATAGAAGCTGGAGGCATACTCTGTGACGCAAGGTTCCAAAACTTCGACATTTAAAGACATGGTTTAGCACGCTCCATGATTGACTAAAGTTATACGGAAGCGGTCAACAGTCCTGCGGCGCTCTGCTAGCCGGTCTTGTCATACCAGAAACCGAGTTTCTTTGGATGGGAGAAACGAAATTCTGGCCTTCTAGCCGTGGGGGCAGGCGGCAGTGCCCGCCCCCGCTTTGTTACGGCTTCAGAAGAATACAAGACCTGCTCTGCTGGGCAAACTTAAGGGGCGATCTCAATTGGACTGGCGCATTTCACCGGCAGACTGAGCGAAACAGGGGGAGAGGGCGAGAAAGGGAGAGAAATTGGTTGTGGGCGAGCTGCGCTCGGGTGTATTCGCAAATTAATCAACAGGATAAAAAATCAGTCAGATAGCGGTAACAGGGACAAAACATGGGTAACACACCTGATTTTGCTTGAGTTAATCCAGATAGAACGCACCAGTAGAGAGGTTGCGCCCCACATACTTATTTAGGGTTCCCCCAGGAGGCTCATTTACAAACACAGGTAGATTCAGTTGCTGTCGTCGTATCCAACCGCCAACAGTTCCTGTAGTAAAGTACAGGGGTTGAGTGTTTGTATTTGTAGTCGGCATTACAAAAACTTGGCTGGGCCTAAATTTTGGGAAGCTCCCCGGTTTTTAGGAACCCGCAGCTGCGGCCTCGGGCATGGCAAATGCCTTATCCGGCAAGCATTTGAGACAATCAATTAGTTTTGCTTATCACTCGAAAGGCGAGAGATCCAAAAACGGCAGTGGTAAAAAAGTGATGATGTCTGTGGCTGAAAGCCTTGTAAAGCAAGGGTTAGCCAGGGATGAGTCACTACTTCTCTACCACTATCCCAAAAACTTTCTCACCCTGCAATTATGGCATAAAACCAGTGGCTTTTCTGTATGCGGCCCGCCAATCGTCCGCCGGAATGCGGGCGTTTCCCCGCACCGGCACTATTGCGGACAGCCCGCCGGTACTCGTCACCGGTAATACGGAGTGTCCGCAGGTGCCACCGGCTTTTTCTCAGCGCCCCAGGAGCTTCACCAAGCCGATACCGCCGAAGTAAAGCCCGACCGCAGCACCGGCAAGCAAGCTTTGGGTGAGGGGATCGGTAGAGGGGGTGAGCACTGCTCCTAAAATAGCAGATCCCAGCAAAATATACCGCCATCCAGAGAGCATTTGCCCAGAAGAAACGATCCCCAGCAAACCGAGCAACATTTGGATAACCGGAATCTGAAACGCTAGGCCGGTGCTGAACATCAGGAGCAGGACAAATTCAAAGTACCGCTCAATTGACCACACCTGCTCAACCACACCGGCACCGTAGCTGATGAAAAATTGCAAAGCAGCCGGGATCAGCGCTACATAAGAAAACACCAGCCCGCCGACAAAGAGAACGCTCGATCCCAGCACAATCGGGCCCAGAAACCGGCGCTCCCGGCGAGTCAGCCCGGGCAAAACAAACTGTACGATCTGGTAGAGAATAAACGGCGTGGCCAATAGCAAGCCGCTGTAGCCGGCAACTTTCAGGGTGACAAAGAAATACTCCCCAGGCCCTAGCTGGAGAAATTTGATCCCTTTTGCCGGCACTTCCAGCAGTTCCACAATGGGCTTGACAAACAGGAAGCTGCCGGCTATGCCGGCGACAGCGGCAATCAGGGAGTAGAAAATCCGCTGGCGCAATTCCTCCAAGTGGTCGAACAGGGACATCTCAACGTCATCGGGCGCTTCGTTGAGATAGTCATCTTCTGGGTTGTCGGCGATGTCCGTGGCGTCGGGTGCCGGTGCGACACTCAAGTCTTCTCGGGTTGGGCCTTCTGGATTGGTGTCGGAACCCGGCTGGGGTGCAGTCTCCAGGTCTGGGGAAAGCGTCATGAGTCAGCGTGCAGTCCAATTTATGTTAACCATTGTATCGGGGTTAGGGGATAGGGGTCAGGGGTTGGGGGTTAGGGGTGAGGTTTGCTCGTCAGGCACCGGCAAGCCCCAGTATTTAATCCGTTCTTGCAGCCAGCCCTCGGTTTTCCAGCGCCCGATGGCTTGGTTTACTCGCAGCCGCAACTCGGCGTGCTGCAAGCCCTTGGGCATGACGACGCACAGGGGTTCCGCTGTCAGGAGCACCGGCAAAATGCGGTATTCTGGATATTCCTGCACCCAGCCGGCGAGGACGCTGGCGTCGGCGGCGAAGGCACCGGCAGCCCCCGTCTCTATGAGCGTTCGCCCCGCTTCGTAGGAATCGGCACCGACGAGTTTGGCGTTGGGTAAAAAATATTTGACGTTGGCGATCGTGTCGGAGTTGTTGAGCGTGGCAATTGTGGATCTGCCAACCTCCTCCAGTCGCCGCACCGACCCATCTTTCGTCACAAAGCCGGTGCCGTCCATATAATAAGGAATGCTGAAATCCACCAGCCGGCTGCGGGATTCGGTTGCGGTGACTCTGGCAATGGTTATGTCAACTTTCCCGTCTAGCAAAACAGAAAGCCGGTCTTGATTGGCCACCGGTCGCAGCTCCACGGCATCCGGACTCCCCAACAGTTCTTCGGCGAGGCGTCGGGCGATATCGACTTCCAGCCCTTGCAGCTTGCCGGTGGCGTCTGTAAATCCCAGGGGGCGGACATTATCTTTGACCGCTACAATCAGCCGCCCGCGCTTGTGGATCTGCTTGAGCTCTGCGGCGGGTGCCGGTGCCGGTGCGATTAAGGGCGCTGCCACCGGCAGCAGCGCAATGGCCAAAGCAATTAAAAATCTGGTGTTGCATATTCCGGGGATGAACCCCACCCCCCAACCCCCTCCCCGCACGCGGGGAGGGGGAGAAAGAGATCCTCGTTCCGGGGGCGGTGCCCCCGTGCCCGCCCAGGGAAGGAGAGATGAGTTGGTGGGGTGCTTCCCCATAGCCCCTAGTTGGCGTTGCACAGTAGAAGGATGATTGAAACTTTTTCCACTCCTGGAAAACCCCCTCTCACTCCCCCTCCCCGCAGGCGGGGAGGGGGTTGGGGGGGTGGGGTTTATCCGGCAATTGTGCAAGGCCCCCTACTTAGCTTGACTGGCCAATTCCAGCACTTTGTTGAAGCTGTCAGCGTCAAGGACAGCCAGCTGAGCCAGCATCTTGCGGTTGATCAGGATGTTGGCCTTTTTCAATTTCCCGATCAGCTGGCTGTAGCTCATGCCGTGCAGGCGAGCGGCGGCGTTGATGCGGGCGATCCACAGGCGGCGGAAGTCCCGCTTGCGGCGCTTGCGATCCCGGTAGGCGCTGCGCAGCGCCTTCATCACCTGCTGGTTGGCTGTGCGGAACAGCTTGGAGTGCGATCCCCGAAATCCTTTGGCGAGCTTGAGAATTTTTTTGCGGCGCTTGCGAGCGACATTGCCGCGTTTTACCCGTGTCATGGCTTGGTTTCCTTATGGTTTACAAATATGGCAGCATTAGACGCACGTTTTCTTCGTCGCGCTCATTTACGACAGCCATCATCGACAGGCTGCGCTTGCGAGTTGAACTCTTGTGCTGCAGGAGGTGACTCTTGAAAGCTTTGCGGCGCATGATTTTGCCGCTGCCGGTGGCTGTGAAGCGCTTAGCGGCTGCCTTGCGGGTTTTCAGTTTGGGCATGGACTGGTTTTAATTGGACACAATCGACTATCATATCACAGTCTCGCCCCTTTGGCAAAACCGGCAGCCGGTCGCGTCAAACTTCTGCCCCCACCCCTCTGCTGGCGGGGCGGGCGTGTGGGGCTCGGGTGCCGGCGCGAAATCGGCATCCGCACGAGGGCTTCTGGGGTCAGGTGCCGGTGGGGCGTCGAAACTGCCACAGAAAATTCTACCAAACCGTTGACAGAGAATCTCTGTGTTAAGTAAATTTAAGAGGTCAGTATATCATAAAAGTCGCCACCGTGTTTTCAGTTTCTAAATCAACTCTCCACGAATTCCTTTTTGGGTGCAGGGCGCAAGCATTCAGCCGGCTTGCGCTGGACGCTTCGGGCGCACCGGGCTGATTGAGGAGCGCAAGAGAGAGCGTATAGCTTTTTGGCTGAGAGCTGATAGCCGACCTGAAATTTGATTGGCCCTTAAGTTGTTTATTCTGGAGAGTCTCGATGCTGCGACTAGAGCGTATCAGTAAAATCTACCCCACCGGCGAAGTTCTCAAAGACGTGAGCTGGGAAGTCAAGCCGGGCGATCGCATCGGCTTAGTGGGCGTCAACGGTGCCGGCAAGTCCACGCAACTGAAGATTATTGCCGGTGAAGTTGAGCCGACAGCCGGTGAAGTCATTCGCCCGGGCAGTTTGCACATCGCCTACCTGACGCAAGAATTTGAGGTAGATCCCAACCGCACGGTGCGGGAAGAGTTTTGGACGGTGTTTGAGGAAGCGAACGAAGTGCAGCACTCGCTGTCGCAGGTGCACCGGGAGATGGAAACTGCGAGTCCAGAGGAATTGGAGCTGCTGCTGCGCAAAATGGATCGCCTGCAGCGGCAATTTGAAGCGCTGGATGGCTACGGCTTAGAAACGCGGATTGAGAAGATTTTGCCGGAAATGGGGTTTGAGCCAGAGGATGGCGACCGGCTCGTCAGCGCCTTCAGCGGGGGCTGGCAAATGCGCATGAGTTTGGGCAAAATCCTGCTGCAAAAACCCGACTTGTTGCTGCTGGACGAACCGACAAACCACCTGGATTTGGAAACCATTGAGTGGCTGGAAACCTATCTCAAAGGGCTGACAATTCCGATGGTGATTGTGGCGCACGACCGGGAGTTTTTAGACCGGCTATGCACGCAAATTGTGGAAACCGAGCGCGGCGTCTCGACGACTTACTTGGGCAACTATTCCGCATACCAGCAGCAGAAAGCCGAGCTAAAAACCGCGCAGTTAAGCGCCTACGAACGCCAGCAAAAAGAGTTGGAGCAGCAGCAAGCGTTTGTTGACCGATTTCGCGCCAGCGCCACGCGCAGCACGCAAGCCAAAAGCCGGGAGAAACAGCTGGAAAAAATCGAGCGCATTGAAGCGCCGGTGTCCGATGTGCGCACTCTGCGCTTCCGGTTTCCAGATCCTCCCCGCAGCGGGCGAGAAGTGGTGATGGTCAAGGATTTGACCCACGCTTACGGTGAAAAAATCCTGTTTTTGGGAGCGGATTTGCTGATTGAGCGGGGAGATCGGGTGGCGTTCCTGGGACCCAACGGGTGCGGGAAATCGACGCTGCTGCACATGATTGTGGGCATGGAGCTGCCCACTGAGGGGACTGTGAATTTGGGCCCTCACAATGTGATTCCCAGTTACTTCGAGCAAAATCAAGCGGAAGCGCTGGATTTGAACAAAACGGTGATGGAGACTGTCCACGACGAGGTGCCGGACTGGAAAAATGAGGAAGTCCGCACGCTGTTGGGCCGGTTCCTATTTAGCGGGGACACGGTGCTCAAGAAAGTCGGGGCGCTCAGCGGTGGGGAAAAGGCTCGGCTGGCGCTGGCGAAGATGCTGCTGCGCCCGGCGAATTTGCTGATTTTGGATGAGCCGACGAATCACTTGGATATTCCGGCGAAGGAGATGCTGGAGGAGGCGCTGAAGAATTACGAGGGGACGGTGATTATTGTGTCCCACGACCGCTATTTTATCTCGCAGGTGGCGAATAAGATTGTTGAGATTCGCGAGGGCGAGTTGCGGGTGTATCAGGGGGACTATCACTATTATTTGAGCAAGATTGAGGAGGAGAAGGAGAAGGCGCGGCTGGAGAAGATTGCGGCTGAGAAGGCGGCGAAGGCTGCGGAGAAGGCGGCGGCGAAGCGGGCTAAGGAGAAGGAGAAGAAGGCGGGAAGCAAGGCTTGATTATGTTTGTAGTTGGGCTTTAGCCCAATCGGCGGGCCTCGTTTCTCGTTACCAGCCACCCTTACGGGAAGCCTGCGGCTACAGGCTGGGAATGCTTTTTGGGAGGCTCTGACTTGAAAATAATCTTGTAGGGGCGGCCCCCCGTGGCCGCCCCGCCCCCGGGACAATTTTCATCGGTGGCGGTGTGCGCAGTTCATCGTAACTGCCTCCCTTTTATAGCAATAGACAGTAAGTTTAGGACACTGGTCGGAGGGAACGCCTCTCCTGCGAAGTATAGGCGTAGGGCAGGCGTTCCCTCCGAGCCCTCTAGGTCTCTGGGGACAGGCGAGACGCCTGTCCTACGTCCTAACCTAAGTGACTACTGCTATATTCTCTCGATTTCCCCGCGCTCTAATGGCAATCACAGCCGTTGCATGTTCATCTCTCGGTATCCCACCGCGAGCTTTGACCCACGGTTCCTCTTCCTGAGTCATCCTTTCCAAGTAAAAGGCATTATACTTGCCATAAACATCCATGACTTCTAGGAGGTGGTCTTCCACATGCTTTGGCAAGCTCACCTTTTCAGTCTCCTCACTAATGGGATTCCACTTAAACGGTTTAAACCGCTCGTAAAGTTCAGGCTGCACCGGCCCACTCGCCCACGCTTGGAATTCTTCCTCAAACAGGGGTGTGTCATACAGAGCCAGATACCACGCCTGAGCGTAATATACCAGCTTTTGCAGGTGCAAGTTGGTAATTAAGTCACCCCGCTTGTGGCAGAAGTGGATAATATAATCCGCCACAGCATTTGCAGTTGTCTCAGCCATTGCCAAGCCCCTCCTAAATGGGAGCCAATATCTTTAGGGTTAAGTCTTTTGCAACTCTAGTATTATCTTACTACCATTCAACCTTTCTGGCAACCGGCACCGCCGGCACAGCTGACTGGAGGCTGCAAGTGCCGGCGATCCACCCCAACAGCTGATTCATCGAGAGTTTCTAAGAAAACGGGTTTTTGGTATTTGCGGTTGGGGCTTTTCCCCGCATCTAGAGCCCAGCACCGTTGCCGATGTCTGTGTCTTCTATTGGGGGTTCTATAGGTACTGAGGCTGCCAGTCGGATATTAATATCAATTAGGACTTGATTTTTCTCGATACTGATATGGGCTTTTTTAACTAAAATATCCAATTTATTTACGGCGATATCCAAGGATAAGCCATCACTTATTTGAAATTGAGGAGAGGACTGGTTTTTATATCCGGCTTCCTCAAGCCACTCACAGATATTCCTCCAGTTTTCTACCTTTTCGCTGGCTTTGCCTAAAAGGTTCTTAACGTACTGATATATTGTGTTACAAAAGTTAACTTCAACTCCCTTGACATTCTTATTGAGCCTTTCGGCTATCTCGGCGGGACTGTGGCCACAAAGCAAGCCGCGCAGGTGCAGCTTCTCAATGGGTGTCAGGCGCTTGCCCTTGGCCGAGGCCAGGTCTGCGTACAGCGTGTCCAAGTCCCAGTCCTTTGCAGCCTGGGCAAAAAGCTCGTCGGTGGCCATTGCCGGTAGTCTTGATAAAATTACTAATGGAATTATAATGTGTTTGCTAGTGCCGGCTAGTTGTCATGCCGGTTGTGGCTAGCTTACGATTAATGTAACCAAGCGAGCGGACAGGCTGAATGGGCCAGGATTCAGGCATTCGGAGGCTGGGACGCTGTGAGGGGTCGAGCCGGTGGGCGTGGGATTTCCCCTAGCCTCACAAGTTCGATTTGTGACACCGCTAGTATCTGACTATAGCACGGCTAGAGCGTATCTCAGTTTCCAAGTCCCAGTCCTTTGCAGCTTGGGAAAACTGCTCTTGTGTGGATGTCACTAAACCCCTTAATATTCCAAGGCTGTTACAGTTGCGGAATTGAGTGTACTCAAATAAACAAAGTCGTTTGGTAACAACCAAGCGATTGTAAACCTTACTTCCTGTAGTAACACGCAAATGAAAAAGATGCTCTCCAAAATTTTAATGTCAGGTATTTTGGTAATTTTGTTGGTATCTGGCAGCTTTCTGTTTACAGCTAAAGCCGCGCACGCCTACTGTGTTTATAACGAGTCAAACGAGACTATTTCTGCACTTCAATTACCAATTAGCCCTCGCTCTTTCAAAAAAGTGATTCCTCCAAAAGATAACGCTTGCTGTAACTGGAAAGAGAGTTCATGTACTAAGGATGCCGATGGGCGTTATGGTAAAACATCGTTTGCAATGCTGAAGGGTTCAGTAGATACCGGGGCTATTACAGCTGGCTCAGTTTTCCAGAAAATCAACAGCGTTCTTCTTCCGTTTATTCCTGTAGTAGGAGCTGGAATGACGGCAGGGTTTAATGAAGTAAACACAGAACTGAACGGGCTAGTTACAAATGGCAGTTTAGGAATAGTGACTACCTATAATGGTGGGGATGTCTGGTATGACGGAAGTCGAGAGCCTGTAGGATGTTGGCTTGGCCCATGCCAAGGACACGATATTAATGGTGACGGTTCGAGAGGTTATAAACCCTAACAAGTAGCCCGGTCAAACGCATCTAATTTTAAAATGTCCAGATTTCAAGATTCCGGACATGAGCGCAGGGTGGGCGCTGCCCACCTTTAATTTTACCACCTCTCCATACTAGCCGCGCTGCCGGCAATGTCTAATCTCCAGCCGGTTGAATTGGCAGCCGGCGCAGTCGGTAGCGCGTGTCTTCTACTATCACAATCGCCCCAGAAGTTAATTCTCGCTCGTACTCATATCCGCAAGACATCTCATGGACGGCTCCCTGTTAGCGGACGAATTTCCTCACTCGCCAAAAATGCCGCATACTGAAGCGCCCACCGGCAATCTTCAGCTTCTAAGCTGGGATACTCCCTGAGAATCTCATCAACGCTCATGCCATTGGCCATCAGATTCACCACCAGGGAGACCGTAATCCGCATCCCCCGAATGCAGGCGCGTCCCCCCATTATCTGCGGGTCAAACGTGATGCGCTCCAACATAACTCTTAATTTCCTCCCCTCAGCAGCCGGCTTTTATACTGTCCCCTCAGATCATATCACAGCCATAACTTTTTAACAAGAACAGGACTTACGCAGCGACTCTTAATGTGGTGTGGGGTGGGTTACGCTATCGCTAACCCACCCTACAGATAGTGGCGCAAGCGTAAGTCCTGAAGAAGCAAGAGATAAGGGTTGTGCCGGCACATCTTATTGTGAGTGCAAACCCTCGACCTCCGCTCCGCCAAGAGAGGGTCAGATAGGGACAGGCGAGACGCCTGTCCTACGTCCTAACCTAAGTAGATACTGCGATATCGAGTCTAGATGCAAGAGGTCAGACAGGGTAAGAAACCGGGTTTCAATACCAGAAACCCGGTTTCTTTTGGCTTCACTTTTTCTTCATAAATCAGCTCTTACAGCTGTTCTGGGTCAATCCCCCTTTCTCGCAATCGCTCTATCAAAGCTTGATAGCGCTGTTGCTCCTGTGCCAGTTGGGCGAGTGCTTGCTCAGCCCGCTGGCGCTCCTGTTCGCGCAGCTGATCCAGTTCCACCGGCGTCAGGAACCGCTGGTTGTCAGGGCGATAAATTTCCAGGGTGTCTTCTTTGAGCTCAAATCGTATCCCCAAGCGAGGACTCACCCAACCATTCATCTGCTCAATCTCTTCTAATACGTTGTTCCCAGAACGCAGCAAGCCGGTCAGTTCCACTGTGTCTGGGTCATAGATGTAATATTCCTCGACGCCATAGCGCTGATAAAACAGGAGTTTCTTGGTCATCCCTGTGACGGTGTTGCCAGGGGAGAGGATTTCAAACACCACCTGTGGGGGGATGTTTTCTTCTTCCCACTGCTTGTAGGAACCCCGGTCTCCTTTCGGTCGGTTAAAGACAACCATGACATCGGGCGCTTGCCGGTGGAGACTTCCCCGGACGGGATACCAGAAAAGGTCGCCGGCGACGAACACATCGGCGATGGCGGCAAACAGGATTTCTAGGTTTTCCTTGATCGTTACAATCCAGCGGAATTGCTTCGTGTTGTCTGCCATTGGCTGTCCGTCGCTTTCGGGGTAGATGATTTCTGCTTCGGTTTCGGGTTGCAGTTGCTGTGCCATGCCACTTATATTACTCATACTTTTATGATATAGCCGATTTTAAAGGGAGAACTTTTTTAACAGCAAGAAAGAATGGTTGTGCCGGCACATGGCTTGCGTCACTTCGCCGGCTCCTCCGCATCAAGTTTACGGGAATAGGCTGGTCATCCCTAGTAAAACAGGGGCAACTTGCGTTCAGGCGAGCACCTCCTGACTCACCGGCTCCTGCTGCATCGGTTTGAGAAACTCTTCTTTTTCCGCCGGCGTGATGTACCCCCCACCCACAGCCATTTCCATTACTTCTTCAACAAACCGCCTCAACACTCCTAAAACTTGCTCTTTGTCCAGTTTAAAATGTTTCTTTCCACTGGAGTATCCCCACTCCCTAACCGTACAGTTAATTTGATGGCCTTCTGGAACTAATTGAACCTGTTTGTGACAGCTCTCAGCAAAAAACATTTCTATTTCCTTGCCCCGTTCGAGTTGAGCTATTTGTTGGGGCAAGTCGCCCTCCAAAACCATGCAAATATCAGGATCTAAAAATACCTCAATCCTTTCCTCACCAATTTCTATCAAAACATGCCGGTTGCATTCATAGCAAAACAGCCGCAGTCCCAGCTCAAAATGAGAGAGCTCTCCCAGCGGGTCGTCTGGCGGGCCGGCATAGTTTTCTAAACACAGCTCTCCTAAACGAATCTCAATTTTTTGCACTTCACTCATTTCTGTCTCTCCTTCTCTTCAATGAAACGAGCGTCAGATTATCTAGGATCGGATAGCCAGAATTTAGCGCCCCATCATAATTTCGTTGAATAAAGGCGCGGCTCACGTTTTCACTAATCGTTCCATCTGGGTGATAAACTCTCCCAATCGGACGCTTGAAATCGATGATATACTCGCCCGGATATTTAGGAACCCCTTTCTCAGCCTTTACCCAGTCCAGCTCATTGAACCACTGTCCTTGGTCAGTATTAGTCCCTGCTGCTCTTCCTCTCAAATTATCGGCTTTCAGTTTTGGGCCATGATGGCGAGCTATATGGTCATAAGCTTTGGTGGATTTAGGATTGTCCCACTGGGGTTCGGCTCCACTTCCGCGCCACTCACAACCGCTGCCTACTTCCAGGCTCGTATCTATTATATCCTGTTCTACAACTTCGACAACTTCTGCACTGTCACTAAAAATGATTGATGCCCTCCTGAACTGACCGGCTCTCCTAATTATACCAACATCCCAACCCCCAAACCAGCAGCTGGCTTTTAGGAGATCCCCCAGAAACCGGGTTTCTGCGACCCACTTTGCCTCACTCCAGAAACCTTTATTCAGAAACCCGGTTTCTCAGCCCTCCAGACAACCCCCTCGACTCACGGTTCTGGTTGAACCGGCAGATTAGACATCATTAATCTTCACTCCCAAAAAACTAAACGGGCGGCTGGGTGCCTGCTCTCAGTATAGCACCTACCTCAACATCGCCGGCACAAACACCACCGACTCCGGAAACCGGTTCTTGAGCGCCGGCACCACAGGACAGGGTTTTTGCTGCTGCAAATTATTCGGCTTATTCCAAGTAAAAGGAGCTTGCTGAGCAGCCGAAACCCAGAGCAAGCGCTTCGCCCGCGTCATCGCCACATACAGCAGCCGGTACTCCTCCGCCGTCTTCAAATAACCGGCTTGCTCCCACGCACCGCCCACATCTGGCAAAGGATACTGACCGTGCAAACTGGCCCGAATTTGCGCTCTCGCCACCTCCGCCAGCGTGAACTCCCCCAGAAACTGCATCTGCGGCGGAACCCACAGACGCCCCGGAATCGTTTGCTCGTGCAAAAAGGGCAGGAAAACATAATCCCAATCCAGCCCTTTTGCCTTGTGCATGGTGATAATCGTCAGCTGATCGGCACGAATGTAAATCGACTCCGCCTCATCCGGATCTACCGGCTCAAACCGCTCGGAACTGACAATTTCACTCAGCACCGCCAGCAAAGCGCTCATAGAATTATTCCCAGCCGTCTGCTGCGCCACCCTTTCCGCCAACTTGTCAGCCGTTGCTAGCTCTGCTTGGTCGTAATTCAGCGCCAAAGCCACAAACGAAATCAAATTATAGATCGGCAATTCCAGGCGAGCGCGAAGCAAACTGCAGCAAAACCGCCGCGCCAGCAGCACCGGCTCGGGTTGCGGCTGCGCCAGGGGTCCCGGATACAGGAACTGCTCTGGTAAAATAGCGAGAGCGTCGAGGTCTTGCGCCGGGATCAGCTTGCGAGCGACTAACACCGTGAGAGCGGCTTTCAAATAGTCAGGCGAGTGGGGGCGGTCAAGAAATTGCAGCAGCGCCATAATTTCCGCCGGCACGTGCGACCGGCGCTCCTGCTGACCCACTTCATAAACCTTAATCCTGTCTTGATACAGACGCCTGAGCTCACCGGCTAGCCACTCGCCTTGCCGGTTTTCCCGCACCAGCACCGCCGCCGACCGGTCGGGATGTCCGTCAAACAGCTCAATCACCCGCTTCCCAATCAGTTCTGCAGTTTGAAATATATCTCGCGGCGCGTAAATTTCCAGACCGCGACCGACTTGATCCGGGTTGGCGTCGGGTTGGGGATCGCCGTCGTCAACCGCTCGAATTTTCTGGTCGCGAAAAGGTGTCTCGCTGTTGGCTCCGCTCTCCCCTCTCCCTTGATGGGAGAGGAGTTGGGGGTGAGGGTGAGCCCGTTCGCTGTTCCACTCGCCCCTTCCGTCGCCCGGGGGATTGAGGGGGGGATTCCCACTCCCCGCTAACCACTGCCGATTCACCCATTCCAGAACAAAATTAGCCGCATCTATAATAATGTGATTGCTGCGACCGGCTCTATCCATCGTCGCCAGCAGACCTCGATCCTCGCACTCCCTGCAAAACTGGCGAAAATATATCGGATCTGCCGGTGTAAACGTCGAGTTAATCGCTTGATTCGGGTCGCCCACTCGGATAAGATTGGGGGGGAGGTGCGGCTGTGCGGGGTCAGTCGCCAGAATTTCCAGCAGCTTCGTTTGCAGCGGCGTAGAATCTTGCGCCTCATCTTCAAATACCGCAAACACTTTGGCTTGTTCCAGCCGGCGGGCGGTTTGATTCTCCAGCACCCGCAGCGCTGCCAAAATCATGTCGTCGTAGTCGATAAACTGGCGCGTTCGCAGCAACTTCTCGTAATTCTCGTACAGCCCAGCTGCGATCGCCAGAATCTCGTACTCATCCCTTGCCAGCTCGCTCAATTCCCGCAACTGGTGCGGCTGCAGCCCCGACGACTTCGCCTCGTGAATCACAGTCAGCGCCAGATTCGGCAGCACATCCGTGCGCAGCACCGACTGCCGGCGCAGCCGCTCCGTCTCCTCCCCGTCAAATTGCCGCCCCTCCACCAGCATTTGATACCGGCGCGGATTGCCTGCAATCCACTGCTCCACACAGGCGCGAACCAGCCGGTGACTCTGGTTCGGCGTCACCAGCGTCGCACTCTCCAGACTCAAACCCGACAGATCCTGGTGGCGGATGGCAATATTCAGCGCCAAACCGTGCAGCGTGTGGACAGCAAACCCAATTTGCGGTAAAGACAGCTTCTCCAGGTATTGACGAATTTTGCTTTTTATGTTATGCGCGGCAGCGCGGGTGAAGGTGACGACGACTAGCTGGCGGCGCGGGTGCAGCTGGTGACGCGCTATCGCTAAAGCCGCCGCCGCCGCCATGCCGGTGGACTTGCCGGCACCGGGCACAGCCGAAACCGCCAGCGGGCCACCCTGCCAGTCGGCCATTTGCTGCTGTCCCGATCGCAGTCCGTCGCGGATGCAGCTCCGCGCCGCTTCCCGCAAGGCTGCCGGTGAGAGCGATTCCGCTTCTGGAGGAGTTCCATTCCTGTCCGAATCTTTTGGCATCGTTGGCTTGGCGAGCGAATGTTTTGCCGGTACTAACTCTGAGTTTATAACCCGATCGCATGCTTGCGCAGCAGAAACCCGGTTTCTTAAAGAAACCGGGTTTCTCGCCGCCGTTTCAATTTTTGTATCAACTCGCACCCCTCCCATCTGCGGCAGGTTAACTTAGATATAGCAGGGCACAACCCACTCAATTTCCTCAGGAGAAACCCGCCATGAACACTCACCTCAAAGCCAAGCAACCGCAACATTTCTTCAACAAAACCAATAACACCGGCACCGAGCGTCTCCTGACGCTCACCCTGCTCGGGCTGCTGTCTGCCTTGACTTTGCCGAGTTGCGGTGGTGGCTCAGACCAATATTCTGTAGGTTTCATGAAAATGGATAGCCCTGCACCGGCATCGAAGTCGGCAATGGCTCCACCTGCGCCGGCTAACCAGCAGGCAGCCGCTGCAGAAGTGCCGCGATCGCAACCCCAACTCATCAAAAAGGCTCAGCTAAACCTCCTTGTCAAATCCATTGACCAGAGCATTCGAGAAATTTCCGCCATCGTCCAAAAACAGCAGGGAGACATCCTGGGATTGCAAGATAGCAAACCCCAAGATCCCAGCAGCCGCCCCACCGCCTCGCTGCAGATTCGGGTTCCGCAAAATAAGCTGGAAACAGCCATTAACGCTATGGCGAAACTCGGCACCGTGCAGAACCGCTCCCTCACCGTTGAAGACGTGACCGCTCAACTTGTCGATAGCGAGGCGAGACTGCGGAATCTGCGCAAATCCGAAGAAATGGTCTTAAAAATTATGGAGCGCTCCGGCTCCGTTGGCGATGTCCTCAAAGCCGCCAAAGAACTGAGCACCATTCGCGAGTCGATTGAGCGGCTCGACGCTCAGCTGAAAAGCCTGCGCAACCAAGTTGCATACTCCACGATTAACTTAAACCTGGAAGCTGCTATTTCTGCCGCCGCGCCGGCGCAGCCCTCCCTCGGCTTGCGGGTGCAAGAAACCTGGGGCAAGGCAACCAATTCCCTCAGCGAATTCACCTTTAGCTTATTTGCTTTCATCCTTTGGTTACTCGTCTTCAGCCCCTATCTCCTGCTGGGTGCCGGTGCCGTCTACGGCGTAAACCGGCTCAGAAAACCCAAAAAGTAGAAAGTAGGGTGGGCAAGCGTTGCGTAACCCACCCCAAGAAAACCAGAAGGAGGCAGAGCCTCCCACCCCTCGCTCCCAGGCGGAGCCTGGGAGCGAGAAAAAATCCAGTCTTTTTCTTACTCCCCCTCTCCCCTTGTGGGAGAGGGGGTTGGGGGGTGAGGGGCGGACGGGAAGTGCGGTTAATTCACCGGACACGAACTACCCGCCATTCATGGGCAACTTCTTATTCCGGTAAGCCGTTTCCAGAACATTAAAAATATCATCTATCTTCGCCCATTCCGAGTTAGTCATCACCACAAAACAAAGACCTTCATCCGGGTACATCGCCATGCGGGTTCTCGTCTTCTGCTGACCTCCCACAGCTCCAATCCGCCTTCTCCCGTCAGCCTCGCCCATACCAAAACCCATGCTGGCGCTGATAAAGGTGCCATCGCTAAGTTGGCTTCCTTTCCAGAGGAAATCTTCTTTCATCTTAGCCGAAACCACATCTTCCCGATTCATCAACCCGTTGCAGTATTGCGCCAGATTCTCCACCGTGGAAATAAAACCGGCAGCCGGCACCCTCCAGCTCACATCCACACTCCCGGAGTTCTTATACGTTCCCGTCTCTTTATCGTAGCGGTATCCCACCGCACGGCGCGGGATATTCACCCACTCGTAATCCGGCTGGAAAAACGAGCCCGACTGGTAGCCCGCTCCCGGATGATTGGGAAAATCTGCCGGTGTCATCCCCAAAGGAACCGCTATTCCGTCGCGCACTTTTTCCCAGTAGGTCTTCGGCTCACCGGCTCTTTCAATCGCCATCCCAGCCAGCGTGTAGCCGAAAACCGAATAGCTCTCTTTCGTTCCGGGAATGTAAAGCAAATGATTCGGGTCGTCCCAAAAATACTTCCCCGCCCAAAAAATGCCGGTATTCGCATTGGGATCGTTCACCAAACTATCTGGCGGCGTGCCCGCCTTACTTGGCCCATTGCTGAAATTCTTAATGCCCGAAGTGTGGCTGAGCAGCATGCGCGTAGTGATGACCGGTTTGGGAGAGTCGGGAAGGGGTCGGATATCGAACTTGCCATCCTCTAACGGGTAAGCGTATGTTGCGGGAAGTTTATACTCCGGCACATATTTTCTCACATCCGCATCCAAATCCAGAGCGCCGGCAAACACCGCTCGCACCGCCGCCACCCCCGTCACCGACTTTGACAGCGACGCCCAGCGGAACATCGTCTTCTTCGCCCCCACAGGGATTTTGTTTTCCCAGTCCTCGTAGCCGTACCCCTTGAGATAGATAATTTTTCCATCTTTCACGATGCCAATTGCTAAGCCGTACAGCTTCTGAGCGCACATTTCCTCTGCCACCGCCCGGTCGATTTCGGCATCGTTGGAGTAGGGATTTGCCGTGTTTTCCTCTTTCACTTGACAGGGCAGTTCCGCCTGTGCTATTATATCGTAATTATTTCCGCTATCCTTCACTGCTGTATTTCCCTGTTCGCCAACCCCTGAAAGGATGATTGCGGCTGCCATAACTCCCGCAATCACCCAACTGTACCGTTTCACTTTACTTTTCACCGGCGTCCTCCTGTTCTGATTTTATCTCGTTCCCAGAGCCCCCGCAATAGTCTCCCCTACAGCCTCATATTTCTCTCATTTTCTCTCCTTTTTGGGGCGACGGCAAGGGCCTTGGTGTCTGGTAGAGACGCGACATGTCGCGTCTCTACCACTGGGCGGTTAAAACAGCCACTTCCAAAACCGGGCAGATTTGAAGAGTCTTGCTCTTCTCTCAGTCCGCATAGGCGGACTGCCCAACGGGTACGCCGAACCGCGCGGCTACGTTTGATGAGCCGAGAATTCCATGATGCTGTTGGCGAATCCCTGAAGGGTGACACCCCACATTCCACCGCGCACGCCTCCTATATCATCTCCGGTCAATTGCCCGTAACATTAATTTTACTATCCCTCTTACTCTTTCTTCTTTCTTCTTGGCGTCCTTGGCTCAGGCGCGGTTCATTATTAAACACTCTATCAATTCGCCAAAAATTCCATTCAACGGGCTCTTAAGTTGACATGATCTAGCTGTTAAAATTGATCGGTAAAAATTTTTTAATTAACCGCCAATACGCCAAGAGCGCGAACAAAAGAAAAGAGAGAGGGTTCTCACAAATGATTTAGAACTGCTATATCTCCGATGACTTTGCCGGCTGGCTGGAAACCGCCCTCGAACCGGCAGCTGAGGACAGGTTTGCCTCCGCCAAGGAAGCGCGGTTCACTGCTGCGCGGCGAGCGAGAGATTGTCCGCTCCCCAGCACCGGCACGCCATTTTTCTGGGCGCTGGGCGCTGGGAACTGAGCACTGGGCACTGTTGAAAATCTTCCCCATGCCCTATGCCCCATGCCCCATGCCCCATGCCCCATGCGCAAAACCGCCATTTTGGCGAGCGTGCTGACGCCGGTGGAAAAAGAGTGGCTAGTCGCAGAATTGGCCGATTTCCTGGGAAAAACCCTGCTAAAGTAGGCTACAGGCTGTAGGCTATTGGCGAGAGGGAACTTTTACTGATTCCCTCCCTATCTCTTTCCCACTGCCTATTGCCTCTAGCCTGACAGTATGCAACGCTTCCAACATTTCTTGGCGCTAGCTGGGGCGATCGCCGCCGGCGCAGCCCTGCGCTTCTGGCATCTTGACTTCAAACCCCTGTGGCTGGATGAAGCGATTACCGCTCTGTTCAGTCTGGGAAGCAGTTACGATAGCGTACCCCTGGATGTGCTGTTTCCCCTCGACCGATTGCAGCAAATCTTTACCCTCAACCCGCAGGCGAGTTGCAGCCAAATAGCTAGCGCGGTGGCTGCCCAGTCTACCCATCCGCCGCTGTTTTTTTGCTTGACGCACCAGTGGCTGAACTGGCTTGCGGCTGGGCGAGACGCCGCAGAACAATTTCACGCTCTGGCGTGGAACTTGCGAGCTCTGCCGGCACTTTTCGGCGTCTGCGGAATTTTTGCCGTTTACTTGCTAAATCGCGTCGCCTTCTCACCGGCTGCGGGGCTGATGGCTGCTGCGGTGATGGCTGTCTCTCCCTTTGGCGTCTACCTTTCCCAAGAAGCCCGACACTACACTTTGCCGGTGCTGCTAATCGCTCTGGCGCTGCAGTTGCTAATACAAATCCAGCAAGACATCCGCACCCTAAAACTGCGACCGTCAGTTTGGCTGAGCTGGGTGGCTGTGAACAGCATTGGTGTCTACACTCACTACTTTTTCCTCCTCGCCTTCACCGCCCAAGTCGCCACTCTTCTCGGGCTGCTTTACCAACTCAATAAAAACGCGCATACTGCGGGTAATCTGCAATCAAAAGCGGGCACAAATTTTCCCCTCGGCTACCTTTGTTTTTGCGTTTATCTGGCGATTGCCGGCGTTGGAATAAGCTCGATTCCGTGGCTGCAGACATTCTTGAACCATTCGGGGCGTTCAGAAACCGGCTGGCTTCCGCCGCCACACAACATCGCTCCCCTGTACCAAACCGTACTAGCCTGGCTGACGATGGCAATCGTCGCGCCGGTGGAAAAGCAGCCGCTGTGGGTTCAGATTCCGTCGCTGCTGCTGATGCTTGCGTTTGGCATCTGGCTCGCCCGACTCATTTGGCAACCGCTCAAGCAGCTATCTAGGAACCCAGAAACTCAGCTCGCCACCCGAACCTTGCTGAGCTTTACCTTCTGGGTGCTGCTGGAATTCTTCGCCATCGTCTACCTGCTGCGCAAAGACATGACGGTTGCTTTTCGGTATCACTTTGTCTACTACCCAGCCGTCTGCGCCCTGTTGGGAGCCGGTCTTTGGAAAGCAGCCGTCACCAGCCAGCACTCAGAAGTCACAAGTGAGAAGAAAGCGCTAAAGCGCCTGCCACAAACAGTTTTACAAGTCAGCAGGGATCGCTCACCTTTCATCCTTTTAATCGTTGGCGCTCTCAGCTGCGTCTTCGTGGGTTCTGACTTGGTATTTAAGAAGCCATTTTTCCCCGATATAGTTGCCGGCGACGTGCTGCGCGACTCCTTATCTCCCATTGTGTTCGCAGTCGGATACAACGACTTGCAGGATGTGGCTTTGGGGCTGAGTTTTGCCTTAGAAATTGACAAGCGCTATTCTGAAAAACGCCCGCAAGCCTACTTGGCTTTCTTGCAGAGAAACAGCACCGCCGGCGAGCCAGCCGCAGAATACAAGCCCGTCTGGCAAAAGCTTTCTCAGCTGGAAAATCTGCCGGTTCCCCCGCTCAACTTGTGGGTGGTTGCGCCCGGTCTGAAACCGGCAGACTATCCCCAGCAGCTGTCCCTCAGCTCTCCCCTGCAGCCGGTTTGCGCCCGCGACGACAAGGGCTACCGCCGCGTTGGCGTTCCTTACCAGCATTACCGGTGCCGGTAGGGGCGGGCTTTATCCCCCCCCGTATCTCAGCGCTTTCTTGCCAAAACTCGTTTGGCAAAGCTAACAGTTTTTGAAATCAGGGGGTTCAGCCCCCTTGATTTTTCCGGAGATGACTTGACAAAATTCCCTAAACCTGCCTCCAACCTTATTTTATCTGCCGGCAAACCACTGTCAACCAACACCGGCTCTCTATCCGCCTTTCCCCCACCGGCTTCTATCTTTTTCCCATTGTACACCGGCTCGACTCGCTCTCCCGTGGCAATATTCTGAACTGACCTCAAGTACAGCCGGTTTATAAACGGATCTGAATACATCGGCGTGTAATACATGCAATCCGAAAAGAAGTAGTGAGTCACCTGACTGTGGCGAGTTCTGTTATAATCCAGAATCGGGCTGCCTCCGTGCAGCAAATTGGCCGACCAAATGATCGCCTGCCCCTTCCGCAAAGACACGTCCACTTTTTCCAGCCCTTGCGAAACAGCTAAAGCTTCTATAAAGTTTTCATAAAGCGGGTAAAACTCCTGCCATTCCCTATTATAACTGTTCAGCCCGATATCGTGCAAGTCAAAAATCGGAAGTTTCTGACTTTTCGGGTAATAGTGCAGGGGGCCATTTTGAGAGTCCACATCTTCTAGCGCCACCCACACCCCGCACATAAAGCGAGCCGGTACGGAATGGAAATGGATGGTGTCGCTGTGAGTTTTTTGCTGGCTGCCTTTATAAAAGCTTAAGGTTTGGAACGGAATGGGTTCGCGCTGGTAAAGAACCTTCAGCAAGGATAAAACCTTGGGAGCTACCGCAATCTGTTTCACCGGCTCATTAAAAGTCCAAGCGTCTTGAATCCTGTCGGCTTGCCGGCGCAGGTATTCCGGAGTTAAATTCTGGATAATGTCCTCAGCGAGCCGGTCAAAGTCTTCTATCTCCGGGTCGAAAATTACATAGCCGTCCTCAGCAAACTGTTGGACAAGCTTTTTTGTAGCGTCATCCAAACTGGAGCGCTCCAGCAATTGACTGAAAAAGGGTGAGTCCACCCAGGGCATATTCATTTGGGGAATCTTTCTCCCTGGAATCGCTTCAGTGTCTGTCATGCGCTTGTGTCTTTTTAACGAGTTTCATGCCTGCGAGACGACCGGCTATGTTTTAATTAGTTTCCTGTCGGAAAGGGAGGCAGAGCCTCCAGGGCTGCGTTCCCAGGCGGAGCCTGGGAACGAGGGGATTGGGCATTAAAATTATACCAATTTGGGATATATCGGATTTGGGAAATAAGCTGAAAAAGCTTTACTGCTGCCTTTTCAATCCAAAATCCAAAATCCTTGCATCCAAAATGGGTATCACTCATCAATCTGCCAAGGCTCTTTCGTGAACTCCTCATCGAAAATTTTCTTGGGGCGCATGACTAAGATGACTTGACCCAACAGGGGGGTTTCCGGTGCGCTCTCGAACCACTGCAATTGCAACGAACCAGCTCCCTCAACCAGGAAATAGCTGTTAGCGTCCCATTCCTGTTGCGCTCGGTCTATCACCAGCAGCACAGTTTCAATTTTACCGGGAAGTTTTGCCGGCAGCCGGTCACTCTGGCACAAAATTGCCACCGGATCTTCTGCTTTGAGCACCACTTGCCAGCCCGGAACAGGCACCCACGCCTGATTTCCGGAAAAAGACACCATCTGAAACTGGCCGGTTTCCCGCACCTTGGGAACCGCTTGCAAGTCTTCTAGCGCCAGCGGGAGCTCGCCTACCACCGGCAGACACCGGGGCAATTCCTCCTCAGATTCCAGGCGGTACACCGGCAACCGGGGAGCCTGTCGAGCCGGTGTTACGCTAAAATCGGTCAGCAGCTTTTCGATTTGGTGTCGGGCGGTTTGAGAGTGGGCGAACCGCAACCCCTGAGCGATCAGCCGCGAGCGCTCCTGCAAGTCAGATTTTTGTTTGGCTGCCTTCCAGTATTGATAGGCGGCGGCATCACCCGGATGGCTGGAAAATCCCTCTGGCGCTTCAAAGAGGCGGGAAAACTCTTTGATGGCTTTGGCGATTTCGCGAGCCCCATCAGCGTCGAGCTGTTGGGCTAGAATGAATTCCGCAGCGGCGGCGCGTTCCGGCTGAGTGAGGATGCGCAATTCGTACAGGATATCGCTACCGCGCACCCCGAAGTGAGCTCGCGCCGGCTCGGACACGCCGGCACTCACCATCGAGGAGTAGACTTGGGCACCGACGATCACCTGATTTTGGTGGATGGGCTCGAAGCCGGTTTCCTCAAAAATTTTCTGGGGGTTGAAGCCGGCTTTTTGCAGAGTCTGGCAGGCTTGCCCCCATTCCACCCAAGTGCCTTCCTTGCGCCGGAGGGCGAACAGCAAGTCTTCAGGCGGGATGGGGGGATTGGGCGTGTCTTGTGGTGTGTCGGTCATAATCGCAGCAAGCAGCTAATGCGCTATCAGTCTAGCAGAAGACTGTACCGCGATAGTGGGCACGCCGCTCCTACGGAGCCGCTTCGCTAACGCATTGGGCATTGGGCATTGTTGAAAATCACACCCATGCGCGTGAGCGCGTGAGCGCCATGCCCCATGCGCGTGAGGGCGTGAGCCCCATGCCCCACGCCCCACCCTCAGCTGCTACAGCTGAATCATGAAATCGGTAGCAGCTAAAGCAGGATTCCCCGTCAAGGTGGCAAACTGAGCGCCGGTGCCAAAATCGGCAGCGGTTCCATTCTGGTTGTAGAACAATTTGCCACTGGCAGAATTGTAAACAATATCCGCAGCGGAAGTGGCGGCGGCGGCGTCTGTTGTCACAGTGGCAAATTCACCGGCAATGCTAAAACCCGTCCCCGCCGCACTGGTAATCGATGTGAACGTTGTCCTGTCGAGGATAATTTTGTCTGCCTGAGTTTTAACAAAGTCAGCGAGCGCATCTATACCAACCGAGGCGCTGCTAAAGGCAGCACCCGTATCGTAAAGGAAGCTATCGCTCCCTGCACCGCCGGTGAGGCTGTCATTCCCGGCACCCCCCACCAGGATGTCGCTGCCATTGCCACCGATCAGGGTGTCCGCACCGGCACCCCCATTGAGGGTGTTGTTGGCGCTATTGCCGGTGAGGCTATTGTTCAGAGCGTTGCCGGTGCCATTAATAGCAGCCGTGCCGGTGAGCGCCAGGTTTTCCAGGTTGGCACCCAGAGTGAGCGTGACAGAAGTTTGCACCGTGTCAGTGCCGGCACTGAGCGCTTCTGCGATCATATCGCCGGCGCTGTCCGCCACATAGACATCATTGCCATTACCGCCATTAAGGCTGTCACTGCCAGTTCCGCCATTGAGGCTGTCACTGCCATCGCCACCGTTCAGGCTATCATTGCCGGCACCGCCGCTGAACGTGTCACTGTCCGCGCCGCCAGAAAGGGAGTCATTTTTGCTGGAGCCGGTCACAGAAAAGCGCTCGACGCCCAAATAATTCAAGTAATCGAGATAGGTCTGGGTGAACCAACCGCCTGACATGCGGTAAAAACTCCCGAACCCGCCCCCGCCGCCGGTGACGCCGCCGCCGGTGTCGCCGGCAGAGAAGTCCAGCACCAGCAAGTCAGTGCCGGCTCCGGCATCTACGATATCGTTAGCTCCGACGCCCGGATTGATCGTGTCGTTACCGGCACCCGTGGAAAAGTCATTATCCATCCGCCCCAGCTGCACGAGGCGATCCGCACCGCTGCCGGTATAGATATTTTGAAACACCTCAAAACCGGCGATCCGAGCCCCATTGCTAAAGCTGAGCGGGGGCGGCGGGCTGCTGCTGTCGAGGCTGATGCCAGCGGTTTGATTGGACAAGTCAGCGCTGAGGGTGTCGGTTCCCGCACCGCCATCCACACTGTCGGCATTGCTTGCTGACGAGCTGTACTCAACGCTCACCAAGTCATTGCCGTCGCCGCCGCTGAGACTGTCACTGCCGTCGCTACCGTACAGGCTATCACTGCCGGCACCGCCGCTGAAACTGTCACTGTACGCGCCGCCATAGAGCGTGTCATTTTTGCTCGTGCCGGTGACAGAGAAGCGCTCGATGCCCGAGTAAGACAGGTAATCGAGGTAAGTGGTGCCACCCCCTGTCAGCCGGTAAAAACTGCTGCCACTAGAATTGCTGACGCCGCTGCCGGTGTCGCCTGCCGAGTAGTCCAGCACCAGCAAGTCACTCCCGACTCCCCCATCTACTGTATCGTTAGCTCCCAAACCCGGATTGAGGGTGTTGTCGCCGGCACTGCCAATCAGGGTGTCACTGGCTAATGAGCCGGTAACATTTTCCACCGACAGCAGCACATCTCCCCCGGCGTGTCCACCGGAGGCTTTGCCGGTTGCCAGGTTGACGCTGACACCGGCATCTGAGGTGAGGTAAGAAGCCGTATCGCTCCCCTCACCGCCATTGAGCGTGTCCCCACCGGCACCCCCACTCAGCAAGTCATTGCCGGCGTTGCCATTCAGGGAGTCCGCCCCACCCAACCCGCTGAGGATATTGTTCAAACTGTCGCCGGTGAGACTGTCGGCGTATTCCGAACCTTCCAAACCTTCTATCGACTGGAGGACATCCCCTGCAGCGCTGCCGCTGGCTCCGGTGCCGGTGGCCAAACTCACACTGACACCCGCTCCCGAATCGATGTAAGAAACCGCATCCGCGCCCTCCTGGCCATTTAAGGTATCCGCACCGGCACCGCCCACCAGCAGGTCATCCCCAAGGCCACCGAGAAGCGAGTCACTGCCGGCCAAACCGCCCAGGATATTTCGGGAAGCGTTCCCCACCAGAGTATCGCCCAGATTGGAGCCGTCGAAGCGCTCAATCGACTGGAAGGCATCCCCTGCGGCGTCACCTGTCCCCACACCCGCCGCCAGATTCAGCGATATGCCGGCTGTCGCTGTTTGGTAGCTGGCAATATCAGCACCGTCGCCGCCACTGAGACTGTCAGCGCCGGCACCGCCGGTGAGCAAGTCGTCTCCCGCATCGCCCTGCAGCGTGTCGTTTCCTTTACCGCCAGTGAGTTTGTCCCAGTCACTCCCACCCGTTAGGGAATCATTCCCGCTGCCGCCGGTGAGCAAATCTTGACCGTTTCCGCCGGCAAGTTGTGCCGGTGCCAAAACCGCATCGCCCAGCTGGATGCTGTCGTTTTTCTCCCCGCCACTCGCCACAATTTTGGCAGCGCTGCTGTACTGTTGCGTCAAGCCGAAAGCGGTAACGGAGACGGTTTCCGCGCTAGCCGTCCCAGACAGGTGCGCCACCGCAAACACTTCATCCCCATCGGTTTTATTTCCTGTCAGCCTGGCTGCTGCATTTGGCCCCATATTCAGCTGCAGGACACCGCTGCCGAGAGCAGTCGCCAGTACCGGCTGTTGCGTGCCGGTGTTCTCGTAATTGAGCAGCGTCACTGTGGGGCTGTCAAAGCGCTGGGTGTAGGAGAAGGGGTCAAAACCGAATGTAACATAAGCGCTCAAACCTGCAGTTAGCTCGCCCGATGTGTTGAACAGGTTGAGCGGATTTTGAATCAGCTGGGAGAACTCCTTATACCTGACTTTCCCGTCATTATTCGGGTCTTTCAGGTCGAAGTTAATATCCCCATTAATGCCGCCGCCCACTCCCGCTGAAGCGATCCCGGGATTCACTGCAGCTAAGGCGTCCAGACCGACATTCAGGGTGAGTTCCGGAGCAGCTGGATCGCTGACATAAAAGCCATTAAATATGTCCGCTGCGATGCCGCTCGCCCCGTAGTCTGTTAGGCCCTGCGTGTCGTAGCCAAACCCCAAATCAATGGCAGCTCCAACGTTCCCCTGAATTTCTGCGCCCAGCGGCCCAATTACCGGGAAAAATTGGCTGTGGTTAAAGTTGAAATCCAGCGCCGGCATGTCGTAGGCGAACAAATTCGCCGGTTTGCCCAGCAGCACGTTGAAAATTTGCGCGGGGTTATTGAGAATGGGGAACTGCAATCCCCCACCAGCAAGGCTATTTGCCCTGTTAAAAAAGTTCGCCTCTGGGCTGCCTGCAGCGAGCTGGCTGTTTAAAGAAGGGGCGGTTTCCGTGACAGTAGGGCTGGCGCTGTTCAGCTTGAAACCTGTCGCGCGAACATCAGAAGTCCCCAGATTGAAGTCGCCCAGGTCGATGGAAATATTGCTGCTTGTCGGGATGGCGTTGACGAGCTGAACAAGCTGGGAAGTTGCTGCGATGAAGTCGCGGTCTGACTGGTCTAGATAGCCGAGGTTTTCAGCGATATCCAGCAGGTCGAACTTAGCAACTCCCAGGTCAATGGGCGTGCTGAGGGCGCTGAGCACCGGCTGCACCGGCTCGGTAACTTTTTTGACGTTTTCCAGAACCGGGCGTGCGAAGCTGCTAAAAAATGTGCCCAGGTCTACCTTGACATTGTTGAAAGCAACAGTGGGCCGGCTGCCAAAGGTCTGGCTGAGCGCTGGGTCAGCATTGGCATTGCTGAAGTTCCAGTCTAAATTGAAATCTGAACGAATTGCCGGCAGCGCTGCTGAACTCCCGAAGTTTGTGAGCAGATTCAGGTTAATATCTGCTGCGCCATTCAGTTTGGCGTCAATCAGGTTGGCAAAATTGACTCCCGTCAGTTCGGAAAACCGCAGCTGGCTGTCGGCGTCTTTTAAGTCTACCGCAAAAGAGCCGTTAAATGTGCTGCTCTTGTCTGTAGCGTTGAGTTGCAGGGCTCCCAGTTTGCCGGCTGCGGTCAGGTTGGGAATCGAGGCGTTCAGGTCAACTTTGAGTTCGTCAGCTGCTGACGTGTCCAGGTAGAATCCGTTTGTCTTATTGACGCCGAACTTCAGGTTAAAATCATAGCCCAGATTGGCGCTGGAACTGCCGCTGACATTTAGCCCTAAGTTTGGCAAGCCAAGCTGGGAGTCAATGGGGGCGGTGAAGGAAGTCGCTCCCTTTTTTATCCGCAGGTTGAACTTGACATCATCCGCTGTTTCGACAATCTGGATGTCTTGGCTGTTAACGATTCCATCACTGTTAAAATTTTGCAGCACTGCCAGCCCGCTTGGCCCCAGAGCCGCCGCTAGAGCGTTCTGGATCTGTGTCGGGGTTGGGTTTGTCAATCCCTGCAGATTGTTTTGGATAGAACTCTTGAGATTTGTGAGGAATTGCAGGGCGCTCGCCGTGGAGTTTTCCAGCTCGTCACCCAGAAGGGGCAGGCTGTTTCCGTAAATCTGGTCTTTTACTGCGGCTTGCAGGGTATTCAGCAGGGAGTCTATCCCGGCGCTGACAGTTCCCAGGTTCGTGCCGGTGTAAGCTGCCTGCTCAATTTTAACTTGTTTGCCGTCCAAAGTAACGGTGGCTGTGTCATCCTCAGCTAAAAGCTGCTGCATCTGTTGAGAGTCAAGCGATTCCCCGCGAACCAGGGCTGAGAAAATGGCACCCTCATCTCCTGGGGTGTCCGCACGATTCAGCCGCCAGTCTATAGAGTGGCCAATTTCTTCCAGCAGGACGCCGGTCACGGCTTCAATGTTGCCGGCATTCTGGCTGAGGAACTCTTGCGATATATAAATCGTGTCTGTCGCGCCGGCAAAAGCCCCCATCGCCCCATTAATTTCAGCAGAGGGGCGGATCTCAATCCTCGGGAGGGCGCTCAAATCTCCCAGAACCCAGTCTTGTAGAGACGCGACATGTCGCGTCTCTACTTCCGACCCACCGGCACCAGTGCCAAAGCTCAGCTGCATCTTGGCGCTAAACTCCGGGTCTGTGGTCAATTCTCTCAGATAATCTCGGGCTGATTTTAGCCCCGCCTCTAATGTCTGCGCAAGGGTGTGACTATCTAACAAATTGTCCGCCAAACTCGTTCGGGGCAATTCTGCCACGACTTTACTCCTTAAATGACACTTAAAGGGGAAAAATTCCGCTCAGTGGGCTGGACGGCTTGACGCTGTTTGTCGCGCTCGCTTCTGGCTGCCGGTGGCAACCTCTCGCCACCGTTCTAACCTTTGGCTTATCTCTTAGTTTATCCTGAAACAGATGAAAATGGTGCAACGTTCCGCTACAGCTCTCACTCTTATTTAAAATATAAATCCCTCTCTTGTAGGACAGGCGTCTCGCCTGTACCAGAGTTTTTTCTGGCACAGACGAGACGCCTGTGCTTCAGAAAATGAATAGACTACCCCTCGTTCCCAGGCGGAACTTGGGAACGCCGCTCGCTTTGGCAGAGCCTCCTTTCGACCACATGCAGCATTATTAGCCTAACAGTATCAGTCACTGACAGGCGCTCGCCTCCCTGCTAGCCGGCGGGCTTGCCACTTTTTCCTTCTCATAAATTTTATTAATTTATTAAATAATGTGTGCCGGCAAAATTTTTATGCTATAATAGCTTAACCGTTGAATTGGCTCATGCCAAAGGGGTTGTAGGGGCTACGGGCTAGGGGCAAGAAAATAGCTATTTTCCAGTCCATAGCCCCAAATTAGCAATTATGTGCGATTAAGCAGAAGGGAGAGAACAAAGGCGGCCAGTTCAAGGGGCTCCCTTTGCACCAGACGCGACTGAGGGCTCTACAGCACCCAGTTGACCAGAGTGCGGACGCCGTAGCCGGTGGCACCGGCGCTGTTGTAGCCATTCTCCTTGTCAGTCCACACCGGCCCAGCAATGTCCAAGTGAGCCCAAGGGGTTTGCTTGACGAACTGCTTGAGGAACATAGCAGCCGTAATCGAGCCGCCGGGGCGAGGGCCAGTGTTTTTCATGTCCGCCACAAGGGATTTCATGCCCTCAAAGTATTTTTCCTCCAAAGGCATGCGCCAGAGTTTCTCACCGGCTTTCTCGGCGGCGGCGGACAGTTCAGCCGCCAAAGTGTCGTCCGGACTCCACAGACCGGCAATATCATCCCCAAGAGCGATGACACAAGCGCCGGTCAGGGTAGCCAAATCGACAATCGCATCAACGCCCAGCTTTTCTGCGAACACGAGGGCATCTGCAAGCGTCAGGCGACCTTCCGCATCCGTATTGTTAACCTCAATGGTCTTGCCGTTAGACGCCGTGAGGATATCGCCCGGGTGGATAGCGCCACCGCTGATCATATTTTCAGTCACAGCGGAGATGAAGTGAACCTCCACATCTGGCTTGAGCCCGGCGATGGCCTTAGCGGCACCCAGAGTTGCCGCCGCGCCGGCCATGTCCACTTTCATCATCTCAATGCTGCCGCCGGCGACTTTGATATTCAGACCGCCAGAGTCGAAAGTGAGGCCCTTGCCAATTATGGCCAATTTGCGGCGGGGAGTCCCCTCTGGCTTATAGGTGAGGTGGATGAACTTGGGGGGCAGGTCAGAGGCTTTGGCCACGCCGAGAAAAGCGCCCATGCCAAGCTTTTCGCAGTCTTCTTGTTCCAGGATTTCTAGCTGCAAGCCGTGTTCAGCGGCGATAGCTTGAGCCGTTTCCGCCATAGCCACCGGCGTCACAATATTAGCCGGTGCTGCCACCAGCTGTCGCGCCAGGATAACGCCAGAGACGATTTGCTGTGCGCGGGCGACAGCCGCATCAGTGCCGGCAAGCCCCAGCAAATCGACCCGCTCCACCGGCAGCCCTTTGTCATCGGATTCTGACTTAAAGCGGTTATCCTGGTAGAGAGCCAGTTCAGCGCCTTCAACAACAGCCTGAGCCGTGGCGTCGGGTGCGTCATTCCAGACTGGGAAGCTAATTCCCAGAGTTTTGCACTTTTGCTTTTTGGCCAATCGGGCTGCTGCTGCGGCGGCGCGACGCCAGGTATCTAATTTAGGGTGACTTTCCGATTTGCCCAGACCGACGAGAGCGATTTTGCGAATGGGACTGCCGGCACCAACGCGAGTCACAGCGCTGCTGCCTTCCTTGCCCTTAAAATCCGTCTCAGAAATCAGTTCCTTGATCGTGCCGGCCAGCTTTTCATCCAGCTGCGCCAGCGAGCCAGCCAACTCAACAGCCTCCTCAAACAAGCCAATTGCTAGGGCGTCCCCAGACCAGTCCAAGTAGCCCAGTTCAGTCGCGCGAAATTCCATTCCTTCTTCTGCCTTAAAGTACCTCAGGACTTAAGCATTTTAACTGTAAGCCTGCCGGCTCGTCTTCCCCCGTCGGGCGGTGGGGATCTGCACCGGCACCCTGAAAAGATAGCTGGCGTGCAGCGGCTCGTTGGTGGCGTTTGTTTTCTAGCTACAGCAGGATATAGCAAAATAAAAGTTATATGTCACCTTCTGTGCGGTCAGCTCGTCAAAATGAGGAGTCAGGACTCAGGAGTCAGCAGTCATGCAGCAAAAGCGTGCTTCCTGATTCCTGAAAACTCTGGAAGACTCACAGCCGCTCAAGCTTTGCGAGCGCGTACGGAGCAGCTGCTCCGCAGAAGCTGCGATTGCAATCTACTTCCTCCCAAAGGCTAAACCCAATCCATGTTCAAGAAGCGACGCAAATTCAAATTGCCTCTGGCGGTCAGCACAGGAGTCTGTGTCCTGTTAATCGGGGTTTCCCTGCCTGTCTTCAACCGGACGGGCTCCGGTCTGTTCCGCGACCCGCTGGCGCTGGTGGACAGCCACACTTCCGACTCGGAAGTGTACCAGCTGGCGCAGCTGTCACCCTCCGCGCGAGCTTCGCAGCTGGAAGCCTTGGCGCAAGGAGAAAAATCCCACTCTCGCAGCCAAGCCCGCTATCTGCTGGCGAGTGACCTGATTGAGCAAAACCAGGGGGACAAGGCGCTCAGCTTGCTGGAAGGCTTAGAGAAGGAGTATCCCCTCTTAGCTGGCCACATTGCTTTCAAACGCGCCCGAGCTTACGAACTGACCGGCAGCGCGGAAAAAGCTAGCGCCGCTTGGCAGGAGCTTCTGAAAAGCTATCCCAAGGAGCCGGTGGCAGCGGAAGCCCTCTACGCACTGGGCCAGAAAGAGCCGCAGTACTGGGAGCGAGCCCTAGAGCAATTTCCCGCCCACCCCCGGACGGTTGAAATTGCCAGCCTCAGGTTGCAGAAAAATCCCAACCAGCAGCAGCCGCTGCTGGTGCTGGCCAAATATGGCCACTACCACCCGGATATTGTCTCAGCGCTAGACCGGCTCAAGAGCAAATTTGGCGACCAGCTCTCTCCAGAAGACTGGGAGAGCGTTGCTTTTGCCTACTGGGAAAAACAGGAGTACGCCAAAGCCGGTGCCGCTTACGCCAAAGCTCCCCGTTCGCCCCGCAATTTCTACCGCGCCGGCAGGGGGCTGCAGCTGGGCGACAAGATAGAACCGGCCCGGGAGGCTTATCTGAAGCTGATACGGGAATTCCCCAAATCCGAGGAAACCGCCACCGCCCTGCTGCGCCTGGAGAAGATGCTGGACGTGAAACTGGCAATCCCCTATCTCGACCGGGTGATCGCGGAGTTCCCACAAAAAGCACCTGAGGCGCTTTTGGAAAAAGCGAAAGTTCTCGACACCCTGCAAAAGCTCCAGGCGGCGGAACAAGCCCGTCAAACCCTGCTGAGCAAGTACAGCAATTCTGACGCCGCCGCCCAACTGCGCTGGAGTCTGGCCCAGAAACAGGCAGCGGCTAGCGATTGGAGAGGGGCGTGGAAGTGGGCGCAGGAGCTTGCTGTGCAAAATCCCGACAGCGATCTGGCTCCTGAGGCGGCTTTCTGGGTGGGGAAATGGGCGAAGAATCTCGGGCGGGGGGAAGACGCCAAGAAAACTTTTGAATATCTGCTGGGCAAGTATCCAGAGTCTTACTATGCGTGGCGGGCTGCGGTATTCTTGGGCTGGGATGTGGGAGACTTCACGACGGTGCGCCAGCGGCTTCCCCAAGTGGTGCGCCCTCCGCTGCGACCGACACTGCCGGTGGGGTCTGACGTTTTGAAAGAACTCTACTTGCTGGGTCAGGACCGCGATGCCTGGACGCTTTGGCAGGGGGAGTATAAAAACCGGATCAAGCCTAGCGTGGCCGAACAGTTCACAGATGGCCTGATGCGTCTCGCTGTCGGGGACAATTTAGAAGGGCTTTTCATGGTTTCTTACCTGAGGCAGCGAGAGGTGCCTGAGGAGCGAGCGCAATACTTGACTCTCCGGCAGCAACCGGCTTACTGGCAGGCGCTTTATCCGTTCCCTTTTGTGGAGAGCATTTTCACCTGGTCTGAAAAACAAGATATCAATCCCATGCTGGTGACGGGTTTAATCCGGCAGGAGTCGCGATTTATGCCGGGGATTAAATCTTCTGTCGGTGCGGTCGGCTTAATGCAGGTGATGCCAGAAACCGGCGCTGAGATGGCGAAATCAATCGGTTTGGCGCAATATAAGCTGGACAATCCTGACGATAACGTTCAGCTGGGCACGGCGTATCTGGATTTTACGCACAGGGCCTATAACAATAACTCCCTTTTGGCAGTGGCGAGTTACAATGCCGGACCCGGCAGTGTGTCGGACTGGCTGAGTAAGTCGGATTTGGGCGACCCTGACCTGTTTATTGAGAAGATTCCTTTTGATGAGACGCGAGGCTATGTGAAGGCGGTTTTTGGGAACTACTGGAATTACCTGCGGCTTTACAATCCAGAGGTTGGCCAGCGGGTAGCCCAGCACTCAGCTAGCCAGAAAACGGCTTTCAGCCGGTGATTTTTAGGACAGGGCGCGTGGCGAAGGGAGCAACAGGCAAGAAGGCCGCTAGCGCCGGCACGAACCTTTGCGCTCGCGGCAGTAAGAGAGCGCGGGTTTTTGCTGGCGGCTCTTTTTCCTGCCCCCTGTCCTTGAATGTCCGGAAAATTACTGAGGGGCAATATCCGGAAAATTACTGAGGCAGCACTATATCCAGATAATTTAAAATCCCCTGTATCTGTGTAGCTGGGCTTCCTATGGAATTCGATTCATCAGAGTTTGCCAAGCTTGCCACGAAGCTAGCAGCGCTGACCCAGCAACGAGCCACAGGCAAATTGATTCTCGCTCAGGGGGAAGGCCAATGGCAATTTTTCTTCCGCCTCGGTCAGCTTGTCTATGCCACCGGCGGCTCCCACCGAGTCAGGCGCTGGAACAGAGCTGTGTCGCTTTTCTGTCCTGGCTTTGCGGCTGACCCCAACCAGCTCTCGTCTGTTCACCTCTGGGAGTATCAATTGCTCCACCAAGGTGTCACTCAAGCGCAGCTGAGCCTCTCTCAAGCTAAGGGTGTCATTCAATCCATCGTCAGGGAGGTGCTGTTTACGATGGTTGGCCAGCCGTATTTGGCGAGCCGGTGGTTTCCTTCCCCCCGACAGCCTGACTCTCAAAAAACTCTCACCTTGCCTTTGTCCTCAGTGGAGCTCAAGCAACTTCTCCAGAAAACGGGGGAGACATGGCAGCAGTGGCACGCGATGGGTTTAAGCTATATCTCTCCTGACCTCGCACCGATTTTAAAAGAGCGTCCCACTTCCCAACCTCCTGTTTCTTCTGACACTTTCTTCGGCATGAAGACTCTGTTCAACGGTCAGAATACTCTTTGGGATATTGCTTTGGAAAGGCAGCAATCTGTGACAGGGGTGAGCAGAATTTTGCATCACTTTTTACAGCAGGGACTGATTGAATTCCGAGAGGTGCCGGACTTGCTTTCTCCTATGGAGCAATTGCGCTTGGTTTCCAATGCGGTTAAACTCTCGGCACCGACGATCGCCTGTATTGATGACAGTGCTGTTGTTTGCCACACTTTAGAGAGTATTCTGGTGCCGGCAGGCTACCGAGTGCTGAAAATTCAAGAGCCGCTTCTGGAAATGCCTGTCCTTGTCAAGCACAAGCCGGCTTTAATTTTTCTGGATTTGGTAATGCCTCATGCGGACGGTCACGCCCTCTGCGCTTTTTTGCGGCAAACTTCTGTGTTTCGCAATACGCCGATTATTATTCTCACCGGCCACGATAGCGTTGTCGAGCGCGTCCGCTCTAAATTTACCGGCGCTTCTGATTTTTTAAGTAAACCCCCGGACGCGAAAAAGGTTCTGGAAATGGTGGAAAAACACCTGCCGGTCGGCTCACCGGCATCTTTCCCCCTCGCACCCCCGGAAATGGCATAGCCTGGCATGGGGCATGAGGCATGGCGCATGGGGCATGGGGCATGGGGCATGGCGCATGGGGCATTGGGCATTGGGCATTGGGCATTGGGCATTGGGCATTGGGCATTGGGCATGGGGCATTGGCTTTCCCCTCACACCTAACCCCTCACACCTGGCCCCTAACCCCTAACATGGGGCAGGCCCGCATTGGGCCATAGGCGACCGGCAATCGGGCATGGGGTCAATTCTCACTTACCTTCTGAAACCTACCCCCTACCCCCTAACCCCTTAAGGGCACGCCGGCATGGGCCAGGCCGGCAGGTGCCGGCAGGCGGGCACAAGGTCGGTCCCTACTTTACATTACAGGACTTTTCTTTACAGAAACTTTACATACTAGCCATTGACAGTCATCTATCAGAAGGCATAGCTTAGATATGTGTCTTTTGGCAGGTGAGCGGCAGTTAACTTGTGCGAAAGGGATAGCACACAAAATTAACGTCTGTCAAGGGCTGAGTTTGCAGGCAACTGTCAAGTGGCGGTGCCGGTGAGTTCGGTCAGGATATTTTGGCGCAGAGGCGTGCAATTGGAGACGCGATGAGGCGTTCTATTTGAGCGACTGGGCGCGAGCAATTGAGAGATGACTCGGCTGTTCTATAGCAATGGACAGCTCAGTAATGCCTAAGGAATATCACGTGCTAGTAGTTACCAGGCGTCTCGCCTGTCCTACGTCCTAGGGGGATGAAATTGGCCTTGTTTCGGGCTAGGAGAGCGAGTCGAAAATTTGACTCGCACCGAATTTAACAGTCAGAGGATATCCAGATATGGACGTCCAGACTTGTTAGCAGGCATGTAAAGGAAATATAAAGTTTAGAGTAAGGGGATTGACATCAAGGTAAGGGGTGGTTAGAGTAGAGGATGTGTGAAAACCAGAAAAGTTCAGGAGAGGAAGCGGAGAACAGCTAGAAGTGTGTTTCGCATGCAAGCGCTCCCCGGGAGTGGCCAGGACTAAAAAGGAGGAAATAGGTGTCAGAAACACTCACCCTGTCATACGAAAGCGGTAGTATAGAATATATAAAAGATAATTTTTGGGAGCTGTGGCAGCAAGAGTGGGAATCTCTTTACCGCTGCTGTCTGAAGCAGATGGGGAACAACCCAACCTTGGCTGAGGATGCCCTAAGTCAGGGGATGCTGAAAGCCTGGGAGAAGGTACAAGCTGGTGCCCGGATTGCTAATTTGAAAGCTTGGCTCAGAAGGGTGATTGATAACCACTGTACAGATGTGTTGCGCTCTCTGGGAAGGGAGGCTAAGAGAACTGAGAGCATTGAATCCGTAGCTTCCTTTGAAAATGAAGTCCTGGTTTATCAGGACGAAGAAATCGATCCCGCCGCTTAGCGGCGGGATCGCGCAAAAATTTTGGGGGAGGCAATTAATGATTTGCCTGCCAGACTGCGCGAGCCTATTCGCTTGCACTATTATCAGGAGAAGTCTTGTCGAGAAATTGCCGAATTGCTTGAGATTAGCTACGATAATGTGCGCAAGCGCATATCGCAGGCGCGGGCAATTTTGAAAGAGAAGTTGAGCGAGTTTGTGGGGGAGGAAGATGATGTTCCTCGGCAACCTCGAAAAGGGAGGAAGTCCAAGAAGGGAACGCTCGCTGCACCGGCTGTTGGGGAAACTTTGGCATCACCGTCTCGGGAATTAGAGGAGGTGTTGCCGGTTGGAAGTGGGGAGCCGGTGGGTGCGGAGGCTTCTGAGCAGGCTTGTGTAGATAAGGAGTTGGGGATTGTTGTCGGTGGGGAACCGATGGAGGCGGCGGTTTCTGTTGCACCGGCTCCTTTTGAGGGGTTGGAAGAGGAGCCATTAGGGATTGTTGCCGGTGGGTTCTCGCGGGAAGCGGGGAGCTTGGTTGTGCCGGTGGCATCGGCTCAAGGGGAGACTTGTTTAGATTTGGAGTTGGGGATTGCTGCCGGTGGGCAATTGTGGGATGAACCCCACCCCCCAACCCCCTCCCCGCGTGCGGGGAGGGGGAGTTTGAGAGGTTTTGGATATCGTGGAAAAAGTTTCAATTATCCTTATACTGTGCAGCGCCTGGAAGATGGGGCGTTAGGTATTGTTGCCGGTGGGTTCTCGCGAGAAGCGGGGAGCTTTGTTGCACCTATAGCACCGGCTTGTGGGGAGGCGGCTAAAGGGGAGTTGGGGATTGCTGCCGGTGGGGAACCTCTTTTGGGGGGGTTAAACACTGGAAGGATTATGAAAATTCTTTGCACAGTCCTGGGAACCCCACTCTCACACCTGAAAGCCGGTTGGGGGACAGGGGGGAGGACAGGCGGGACGCCTGTCCTACGCCGAGAGCTCGGGACAGGCGGGACGCCTGTCCTACGTCCAGAGGTTGGCGCATCTGTCTGGGATGGGCACCTGGGCCAGAAAGAGCCTTCCGCCAGTGTGCGGGAGATGCGGTGGCTTTTTGGACTGTGCTGGAGGGTTTGGGCGGACAGTGGGGGCTATTGGCTGTCTTCCATCTGAAAAATAGGTGGGGAGAAATTGGCTTTGAATCAGTGTTTAGGATTGGTGGCGCGAGCACTTTTTTTGGGAGTGCGAATCGCGGGATTTGACATGCGAAAAAATGCGCGGTCGCTTAGGGCACGGACGTAGGACAGGCGTCTCGCCTGTCCCTATCCCTGCTAGCAAGTGAGATGTCTTGTCCATTACTGAGCTGTCTATTGCTCTAGCAATGGAGAGCTCAGTAAGGGACGAGGAATCTGGCAGCGTAACATAAGCCGGTGCGCTCATAACGCACTTGCGGAGATGGGGACAGGGTTGATGCCGGTGACTGCGAGGTATGGCCTCCATGTCTAATGTCGGAAACCCTTTGGCTAGTCTTATAGCAAGTGGCGAATTCACAAATTGCCAGACAGAAACGTCTAGCTAATAGAAGCGTGCAGCACCGGCTATAGCTGTGGCTGTAGCAGGGGCGAGCGTTTATCGTAACGCCGGCCAATTGACCGGAGAAGTTACAGCAGATTTCAGCAGAGTGAGGTACAGATATTAGATCCCCCCCTAGCCCACCCTTAAAAAGGGGGGGAACATTCTCTTGCGCCCCCCTTTTTAAGGGTGGTTTGGGGGGATCTAACTGTACTCCACTCAAGTGACAAGTGCTATATCTATTTCCCGGATTATGGCCGTCAGGAATGGACAGGGAATGTCGCAGCGTAATATAAGCCGGTGCGCTCAGCACGCCGGAGATGGGGACAGGCTTGATGCTGGTGACTGCGAGGTGTAGCCTCAATGTCTAGTGTCCGAACCCCTTTGGCTAGTTCTCTAGCAACGGGCGAATTCACAAATTGCCAGACAAAAACGTCTAGCTAATAGAAGCGCACAGCACCGGCTCGCTGCTCTGGCTGTAGCAGGGGTGAGCGCTTATCATAACGCCAGGCAATTGACCACAGAAGTTATCTATTTCCCGGATTATGGCCGTGACTAGCTTTAACAAAACCATCTACCTGCAAGACACCCCGGACAAAGAGCAGCAGCTGTTACAGCGGCTTGCTGCCGGTGACATCCGTGCCTTCTGGCCACTCTGGCAACAGTACCGAGACTACCTGTTTCGTTGCTGTCTGAGTTGGACGAACGGCAACTCTGTGGAAGCGGAAGACCTGCTGAGTCAGGCGATGCTGAAAGCTTGGGAAAAGGTGCAAAAGTTCGCGGAAAAAGTCGATAACTTCAAATCTTGGCTGGCCACGCTGATTCGGAACTTCTGGATCGATATAAAACGTCGCCGAGGTGCGAATCAAGTTGAGGATATAGAAGCTTACGCGGCTCAAGAGGATCTGGGACTGGTTGCTGTTGGCGACACTCCAGCCAGCGCCCTGGATCGGGAAGATAAAAAAATGGTGATTCGCCGCGCTATTGATAATTTACAGCCCCGACTGCGCGAGACGTTTATTCTGCATTTTTATGAAGAATTCTCTTATCAAGAGATAAGCGAACAGCAAAATATTACCTACCAGAATGTCTGCAAGCGCATCTCCCAGGCGCGGGAAATTCTGGCTTTTGAGTTGCGGGGATATTTTATCGAGGAGGATGGGACTGAACCGGATACAGCCAAGGTGCCGGCAAAACCAGCCAAGTTTAAGAAGGCTGCTCAAGTTGAACCGATTCTGCCTGAGACTGTGACTTTCTCCGAAAAGTTGGAGGAAGATGAAGAGGTGTCTCATCAAGAGATGGGGAACCGGCAAGAGATTTATTGCCAGAATGTGGGACAGCGCATCTGTGAAGTGCCGGCTATTCTGGAAGGGGAGGATGGGACAACAATGGAATTGGCTGTGATGCCGGTGGGAAGGGAGTTGGTACTTGAGGAAATGTCCCAGGGTAATGCGGGATTTGAGCCGGTTGTGGGGGTGCCGGTGAGGTTATCTGTTGCGGTGGTGGAAGTGGAGAGTGTTGGGGGTGAGGAGTTGCCGGTGGTTGCGGTATCTGTGGGGAATTCTGAGTCGGATTCTGTTGCGGGGAGTTCTGGGGGTAGGTTGGAGGAATTTGGTTTTATCGGGAAGCCGGTAGTAGGGGCATTCTCTCGGTGGCTGCACTGTCTGTGCGGCTAGGGTAGGTATTGTGGCGACATCAGATGGAAGTGATGCCAATTATTGGACTGTTTGGAACGCTATCTGTTAACTCCCCAGCCAAACAGGTGTAGAGAGTCAAAAAGCAGATTTTACCGATATAATAATTCAGGAATTGTCTTCTGAAGCGTCTTAATAATGTAGGTAATCAGTTTCAAAGTTCAGGAGGATTAAGATATGTCATTCAAGGTAGTGATTTACCGAGATGAGAACTATAGCGGCCCCAGTCAGGAACTTGATGAGGGAAGTTATGATATCTCTAGCTTGACAATCGGTAACGATCAACTGAGTTCATTGAAAGTTCCTAACGGATTAAAGGTCACTCTCTATTCTCTATGAACATGCAGGATTTTCAGGCCGTTCTAAGAGTTTTACGAGTGATACTCCTTTCGTAGGCGCAGATTTTAATGACCTCACATCATCAATCCGAGTGGACAAGCTCACGAACAAAACTTTAACCCTTGTCAGTGTAAAGTGTATCAAACCATCTTCAGGTATTAGCGACGTTGCAAGAGGCATATTTGGTGCAATTGGTGCTGCTGCAGCTGCTGGTGTGGCTGTTGCAGGTCTTGCTACGGGTGCTGGTGTTGTACTTATTGCTGCTGCAGCTGCTGGTGGTGCTGCTGGTGGCGCAGGTGCAGGAGTCTCGGTGATCGAAGGACTCGATCACTTTTTTGCAGGAGCCGATGATCTGTACGTAAAAGTGGACGGCAAGAAAATATGGCCGGATTCGGGAAAATACAAAGAAATCAATTCGCAGCAAACAAAAGAGCTGGGTTATAGTTTCCAAATGCCCCAAAATGGAACCACAATTGAATTGTGGGATTATGACTCGGTAAGCTCGGATGACAAAGTCGGATACCTAAACATACCGCAAGATCACCAATCCGGCTATTTTACTTATGCAGTCAGTAATCCCGATGAAGGGAGTATCTACGAAATAACTATTCGGATAGTATCGTAGTACAAGGGTCGCTCCTGTAGTAGCTTGTCCAGGCTGATTCATTGGGTATTGACCTAACTTTGAAGAAGTAGAGAGCGCGATCGCCCCCTGGTTAAATATCAAAATTACGGCAGCTAGGAAAAGATCGCCCCTCTATTTTTCTTGGAATTGGCACAACTTTGAAGAAGTAGAGAGTGCGATGCCGCTTCGCGGCGGCTACGCCAACGCGCTCCACCTACCCCAAATCGCCAACAATGACTCAAAATACATCAAATTCCGCAAATTCCTCAGAAAAGGAGCCGAGCGCTATTATAGGTACAGGCTACCGCTTCCCTGGCGGTGCCAACAGTCCAGAAGCCTTCTGGAAACTGCTGCGAGATGGCGTAGATGCATTACCGAGGTGTCAGAAGACCACTGGAACTTGGATAATTTCTATGACACAGACGGGGCCAAACCGGGCAAAATCCGAAACCGCTGGGGCGGCTTCGTAGATAAAATAGACGAATTTGATGCGGAAGTTTTCGGGATTTCTCCGCGAGAGGCATCAAGCATAGACCCCGAGCAGCGGCTGTTGCTGGAAGTAGCCTGGGAAGCCCTGGAAGATGGGGGGCAGATGCCGGAAAAACTTGCCGGGTCAAAAACAGAAGTATTTATTGGCATATGAAGTCAAGGGAGTAGGCTTTCATTTTTACAAAAAAAACAACAATTTTTACGATTGTACCTCATTTATTCGAGAACCGCTATAAGGGTGAGAGATCGCGACTCGATTAACGCTTAGACATTACACCGAGGGCGGTTTCCTGTTCTCCGTTCCTTTTGCTTAATGTTGGCGGGTAACTGAAAGCTTGGGTTCGCAGTTGCGATGAACGCGCCCCATCGCAACTACACAACCATAAACACTTTTTTATGAGTTAGTCTAGCCCTTTTATCGTCGATGCGGATTTGGATGCGTTCGCCCAGATAAAATGGGTGATCTAACTCAAAAAATTCAGGAATGGCTCTTGGGAATCGTCTTAATAACATGGCGGCTGTACGGCAAAACCTACAGGAGCATTGGCTATCGAATTTACTAGGAGTGTGTTTAACCGCAGGGTTGGGATGACAATGACTATAGAAACAATCTATCTTCACAGCTCAAACAAATCGGCGGGGCGGTCGCCCCAGAACCAGATTCAATTTACACCTTTAAAGTGATTTGTTTTGGTCAAACCTAAAATTTACTGCGACTAAATATCAATGAGCAAAGTCAACGTTCACAACGAGTGGGACCCTCTTGAAGAAATTATTGTCGGACGTGCCACCGACGCACAGATTCCTAGCCCTGACTTAGGACTATTTGCCATCGACTACAGAAACTATGGCAGCCTTGAAAATATCCCATCTGGTCGATATAGCGATCGCATTATCGAAGAAACTGAAGAAGATTTGGACATACTCATACAAACTCTTCAAAAACTAGGCGTTACGGTTAAGCGTCCTGATATCGCCGATCATTCTGTCAAGTTTCGTACTCCTGATTGGAAAGCCGACGGTCAATATAATTACTGTCCCAGAGATTTAATGCTGGCCATTGGGACGTGGATTATCGAAACTCCAATGGTCTTTCGTTCCCGCTTTTTTGAAACCCTCTCTTACAAATCCATTCTTCTAGATTACTTGCAGAGTGGAGCGAAATGGATTTCAGCACCCAAGCCTCGATTAGCTGACGATATTTATAACCTTGATGACCCTAACTCCTTTGCTATCAAAGACCACGAGCCGGTATTTGATGCCGCCAATGTATTGCGAATGGGACGAGACTTAATCTATCTGGTTTCCGATAGTGGAAATCAGTTGGGAGCGCAATGGCTACAGACAGTTTTGGGCGATGAGTACAGAGTACACATCTATGACAACCTCTACTCTGGAGTTCATATAGATTCTACTTTCGCGCTCATTCGCCCTGGGTTGGTCGTAGTGAATGCCGAAAGAGTAGGCGAACAAAATTTGCCAGAACTATTCAAAAATTGGGATGTTATCTATTTGGAAGATATTGTTGACATTGGTTATCAAACAAAGACCGAGTTAAGCTCTAAATGGGTTGGGATGAACCTGTTGATGGTAAATCCCAATTTAGCCATTGTCGATCGAAACCAACGTCCACTGATCGGAGAGCTTGAGAAACATGGCGTTGATGTGATTCCTTTGCAAATCCGACACGCCAGGACGTTAGGCGGAGGTTTTCACTGCGTGACCCTGGACGTGCGGCGAAGTGGAAATTTGGAAGATTACTATCAATAAACTGGGAAAGAGAGAAACATGACAACTTTTCAGACCTTACCTATACCGAAAGAGAATCTCTTGGTCTGGGCATTTATTCCCTACCGAATGACACCACAAGGGTTAATAGGAGAATTCTATGACAATCCGGGCTATCGTCAAGAACTAGCAAGAGTTTTTGCGGAACTCGGCATAAAATGGAAATGGCAGCCAATTACCTTAGAGAATATGCACGCAGTTGTTGAGGAGGTAGTAGCTTCTAGTCGTGACTATACTCCTGTGGTGCTGAACTATTGCGATGGTTTTGATGAAGTTGACGGGTATCCCGGTCTTTCTGTAATCAAGCTGCTGGAAGAGAAAGGGATTATTTTTACAGGTGCAGACTCTAATTTTGAATACCTGACTATATCCAAAATTAGAATGAAACGTACCTTTGTTGAAACTGGTGTAGCGACTGCTCGCTATGAAGCAATTTCAGACTCGAACTGCATTCAGGGAATTTGCCAGCGTCTGGGTACTCCTCTGATTGTGAAACCAGCAGTTTCTACTGCGAGTCAGGGAATTTGGCTAGATTCGGTTGTTGAAAATGATGAACAGGTGAGGGTACAAGTTCAACGTTTGCTGCAAGCAGAACATGGTAAGCAATGTCCGCAAAACGGTATTGTTGTAGAACAATTTATCAATGGCAGAGAATTTGCTCTCTTCGTTTTGGGGTCTGCAAAACAGCCAGAAAATCTCAAAATCTATCCATCTTTGGAGCGGGTATTTCACCCTAGCTTGCCTGAAACGGAAAGATTTTTGTCTCATTATCGTTATTGGGGCAAAAATGAAGGAGAAGCTTCTTTATTACCAGAAGAACAGTTTTGCTATTACCAACTGACTGAACCAGAATTGCATAAGAGGCTTGGCGATTTAGCCCAGCGTGCCTACTGTGTAGTAGATGGCAATGGATATGGACGGGTTGATTTGCGTATGGATAAAGTGTCCCAAGAACTCTTCGTTCTTGAGGTGAATTCTAACTGCGCCATTTCTTCTAAGCCTCTGTTTGATTTTTCCGATCCGAATGCCACCTCTGTTGGCACTATTTTGTACCTTTCCGAGATTGCGTTTCCGCAACTGATGTCAGAAATCATCGCCGAGGCTTTGACTAGGTATTTTACTAAAAGACAATTGGCGATCGATTCATTAGAGAATTTTTTTTAGGTTAGTTTAAACTCCCTATACACCCAGTTAAATGCAGATTATTTGGTTCCTGAAAGTCGTCAATCAATATATCGCCCCCTATCGATGGCTGGCGTTTTTCCTCTTGAGCGGTCAAATTTTTGAAGCCGCCTTTGACTCGGTTATGAGGATAAGTTTAAAAATCATCATTGACGAAGCAATTATCCCTCAAAGGTATGGTTTTTTGGTAGGAATTCTGTTGCTATTGGGCGGAGGAGCGATTCTATTTGCATTGGTTGGTTTGTTGGGAGAATTTTTTACCGCACGTTTTGGCGTTCTAGTGAGCAACGATATCCGCCGTTCTCTATTCGATCGCATCCAAAGTCTTTCGATGGAATTTTTTGGGCGGCGTTCACCCGGTGATATTGTCAACTGTTTTATAGCCGATGTCGATAAAGTAGAAAATAGTCTGACTAGGGGGTTAGCAATCGTTGTTTTAGACTTGAGTAATATCCTGTTGTCTGCTATTTTTATTTTCTCCCTCAACTGGCAGTTGGCTGTTCTCAGTTGTATGGGTTTAACGGTCTGTACCATCGCCCCGTCAAAATTGCACGACGCGCTACTGAGGAAGGTTATCAATTGCGGCAAAAGGAAGGATACATTGCCAGCATAGTAGAAGAAAATATTCTCTCCCAGTCCGTTGTCAAGGCATTCGGACTGGAAAAACAAATGTCTGCTCGGTTTTTAGACGATCTCAATGACTTAAAAAGGGTTTATGTCCGGGCTAAATTTCTATCCTATCTGGTGCAAAAACTTCCCACTGTAACTTTTGCCCTAGTGCAGGTGATTATTTTCAGTATCAGTGCAGCGATGGCCTACTGGAATTGGATTACCGTAGGAACGCTGGTCTCTTATCAGGTTTTGTTGCTAGGATTGAATCTCAACATCCTCAGCTTTACTTCGGCACTGCCTTATTTGATAGAAGGGGTGACATCCCTGCAACGCATTTGCGTTATTTTGGCGGAAATGCCGCAAGTGCGAGATGTAAATGAGGCGGTTAATCTGCCTCATTTACAGAAAGAAATCTACTTTGATAATGTCAGCTTTAGCTACTCGAAAGAGAGAGTAGGGATTAAAAACCTATCTCTGAAGATCCGAGCGGGTGAATTTGTCGTCATTGTCGGGACTTCTGGAGCGGGTAAAAGTACAATTGTCAATTTACTGATGCGACTGTGCGATCCTGATGATGGGCGAATTATGTTTGATAAAGTGGATTTGCGAACTGGCACTCAAAGCTCGCTCCGGTCTCAAATTGGACTGGTTTCACAAGAGGTAATTCTGTTTAACACGACCGTGCGAGAAAACATTCGCATGGGCTATCTAGAAGCGACTGACGAGCAGATAGAAGCCGCAGCTAAATCCGCAGAAATTCACAATTTTATCTTGACCTTACCCCAAGGCTATGATACAGTTGTAGGAAATAGAGGCGGACAGCTATCAGGGGGACAACGCCAAAGAATCGCCCTCGCGAGAGCATTAGTCAGAGAGCCAGCTATTCTGATTCTTGATGAAGCGACATCTGCCCTAGATCCGGTGACGGAAGCAGGCATTCTTGCTACGATTGATCGCATCTCTAAAAATATCACAGTCATTGTTATCACCCACCGGATCGCTCAGGCGTTGCGTGCAGACGTAATTTTTCTGATGGAAAACGGGCGGATCGTAGCTAGAGGTCGCCATGAAGATTTGATTCAACAAGGAGGGCTTTATGCTAATCTTTTGCAAACAAATAACGGAGGAAATATCGAGGCTAAAGGAAGTGCCTTTATCTAGAGATAAGCTGTTTGTCTGGGCGTTTATTCCCTACAAGATTAAAGGTGAAGAATTGGTGAGCGAAGAGTACGACACTCCAGGGTGTCGTCAAGAGCTGGCAGATGTCTTTGCCGAACTGGGTTTAGCGTGGAAGTGGCAGCCAATAACCTTGGAAAATATGCACGGGGTTGTAGAAGAAGTAGCCGCTTCCAGAAACGAGTCTATTCCGATCGTCCTAAATTTTTGCGATGGCAATGAAATCGACGGTTTTCCTGGGATTTCCGTTATTCAACTGCTGGAAGAGAAAGGCATAATTTTTACGGGAGCAGATTCTAATTTTTTCGATATCACTTCGTCCAAAATTTCCATGAAACGGGCTTTTCTTCAATCCGGTGTATCAACTGCACCCTACGAAGTTATTTCAACTTTCAACGATATTGAGGGGACTTGCGATCGTCTCAAGACTCCCTTGCTTGTCAAGCCATCTGATTACTATGGAGGAATAGGACTATCTAGGCAATCCGTTGTTCATAATGATGACGAAATTCGTCAACATTTACAATATTTACTTCAAGAAGAAATAGAATACAACTTTAATCTCAGCAATATTTTTGTAGAACGCTTTATCGACGGACGTGAATTCACTGTATTGATTGTAGGCTCCGCCGACAAACCCAACCAACTCAAAATCTATCCACCTCTAGAAATTATATTTCATTACAGCTTGTCTAACTTTGAGAAAGTTAAATCTCACCAAATCCTTTTGGAAACAAGCATAGAAGGCTTTTTCCATTGCCATCTAGTCACTCCTCCTTTATCTGACAAAATTTGCGAATTAGGCAAGGGTGCTTACTGTGCGCTAAATGGCAATGGATATGGACGAGTGGACATCCGAATGAATAACGCATCTGAAGAGCTTTTTGTACTGGAAGTAAACGCAAATTGCGGGATTTCTTCTCAGCCTATCTCTCCGTTATTTGAGGATGGACAAACCTGCGTCGGCACCATCTTGCATCAGGCGAGTATTCCTTTTGCACAACTGATGTCTGAAATCATTGCAGAAGCTTTTGCCAGGGATTATCAAAAACTACCTTAAGAAATCCGGAAGTTTTAACCTCACTAGCGAATGAGGGCAAATTAGATGCGTTTTTGCTGGGGGTTTCCAAGCCAACAGCGCAGCCATGTCGAGCTACATCCCCCAACCGTATCCGGGCAAAATTATCCTCTTTTCTACCAGCGAGAAACCGTTGCAAGTAAAGCTTGACCCAACCCAAGGCTGGGGTGAATTAGCAACTGGCGGTTTATTAGATATCCAGCCAATTCCAGGCGACCACTACGCCATTCTCCGAGCCCCCCACGTTCAACTTGTAGCTCAACAGCTAGCAACTTGCCTCAAGGCAGGGAATCAATGAGATGGAAAGTCGCCCTGTAGCTCAAGTAATGCGGGTTTTCCTCCTCATCTGGTTCGGACACCTTGTCTCCCTGATGGGGTCTGCTCTGACTAAATTTGCTCTGGGTGTGTGGGTATATGAAACACCGGCTCAGTCACTCAGTTCGCTCTCATTTCTGTATTTGCTATAAATCGAACCAGCGGGATGATTCAGCTAGGAGAAGCCGCTGCCCAGTTCCTCGCGCCGATGCTGGCGGCTGGACTTCTGAGCCTCATCCACCTTCCGGGCATTATCCTCACCGACTTTGCCACCTTCCTGTTTTCCCTAGCAACCCTGCTGAGCATCCGCTTTCCTAATGCCAAGACATCCACTGTCAGGAAACCAGGCGCTCAAAGCCTGGTGCGAGAAATGGCTTACGCCTGGACTTACATCACCGCCCGCCCGGGACTGCTGGGGCTGCTAATTTTCATCGCTGTCAGCAACTTCGCCATTGGTATCGCTCAGGTGTTGTTCCCACCGCTAATCCTAGCTTTCGCACCTGTCGCTGTCCTGGGCACTGTGCAGTCCATTGCTTGCAGCGGCATGGTAGTCGGGAGCATTCTGATGAGCGTTTGGGGAGGCCCAAAACGTCGCATGTACGGGGTATTGGGTTTTGAGCTGCTGCTCGGTCTGGGCATTTTACTCCTCGGACTGCGGGCTTCCATTCCCCTGATTATTGTAGCGGGCTTTGCTGCCTATTTCAGCGCCGCAATTTTTCTGAGTTCCACCCACACAATTTTGCAGACTAAAGTCGCGCCAGAGTTGCAGGGAAGAGTATTTGCAGTTCGACGCACGATCGGCTGGTCTTCCTACCCGTTGGCTGCTCTCGTCGCCGGCCCTCTAGCCGACCGAATCTTTGAACCTTTAATGGCAGCTGACGGTTTATTAGCCGGAAGCGTTGGACAAATCATTGGCGTGGGGCCAGGTCGGGGAATTGGACTGCTATTTATTACGCTGGAAGTGCTAGCCATGCTGATAACTTTTGCCGCCTATCGATATCCTCGCTTGCGCTTTATAGAAGACGAACTGCCCGATGCAATTTAGCGCTTTTGTATGAAGCTTAAAATAGCTGGCATTGATGCGATATCTTTATCATGGTGGCTGGAAAAGCCTCAGCTTTTCCGGCAAAACTGTTGGTGATTAAACCGGCTGCCGCCGGCAGCGATGCCGGCATGATACCGGGGGTGCATTCCCAGCGCCTTGGCAATTGAAGTCCTGGATTAAACTAATCGACTACAGCCATCGACCTTGCAGGGGGAGCCGGTGCTGAGGCATTAGACGAAACACCGGCTAATTGCCAAATTTTAGACTGCTGCCGGTGACTCAGCCGCCCCAAATTCAAGTATAACACGCCCTTGCTTTCTCCTGGCGTCCGCGCCGGCTCCCGCAAGGCAAGTCGAGCGTGAATTTCCAAGAGCCGGTGTCTACTTTGCCACGCTCTCTAAAGTCCGCGTAGGCGGACTTTGTTTGTATAGCTGCGATTTCCAAGAAGCTGTTGGCGAATCGATGGGGGGTTACACCCCCCGGAGCCGGCCCGACTCCAGATTGGCTAAAATAAGTATAGCTAAATCCAAAGAATCAATCCGTTGGCCATCCAACCCTTA
>JAHHHT010000051.1 GCA_019359235.1 Oscillatoria princeps RMCB-10 | reverse complement strand
GCTTTCGCGACGCTGTAAGGTGGTGGTCATTGATTTATGAGTCCGTTATTTATTTTTCAAGGTTCACGGTAGTGCTTTCTCTACCGTGATTACAGTATCACACACCTTGTTAAGGTTTGTAAAGGGGGTTTAAGTAAAAATTTACTTATGAGAGTGATAAGGTTTTCTTATCATTTGTCGCTCTCATCCCCTCAGGACTTCTCGTTCCCCGCACCGGCAGGGAATGGCCACTCGTGTGCGCGTGCGGCCCGCGCAGCGGTGCCCTTGCCAGCGGGATCTTGCAAGAGGGGGGAGGCAGTCGCTTCGGAACGGCGCACACCGCCACCCATGAAAACTTGGCCGGCAGCAGGCGAGTCGGTAGGGCTAAAGCCCAACTACAAACATTAGCCCACAAGCACCGGCAACAGCCACTCACCAATTCTCCTCATCCGGATCGGTGGATTTGCTCCAGATTCCCACATCTATTTCATCCAAGTAAACCAGAGCCCGCTGGATTTGGCTGTTCGCTCCCCGGAGTTCCAAATCAAACCAGCCATCACTGGGAGCGTTGCCGGCCAGTAGAGCACCATTGACATTCACGCTCAAGCCGAAATCAGAAATCAGGCGGGAAATCACCGGCTCCTCATGATATTTTTGAGGGATCTGAATCCGGATGCGGATTTGAGTCGGCCTTTTGTCCTCCCCTGCGACATCTGCTGTCTCGCCGGCAGGATGAATGAGCGTGTATTCAGAATCTTGTCTGTCCTGAGCAATCATCTTAGTCTCCTACTTATTTGAATCATCCCAAACTTCCAAATCTAAATCATTCAAGTAAATTAAAGCGCTGCGAATTTGAGCGCTATTGCCTTGGAGTTGCAAGTCGAACCAGCCGTCATCTCTGGCATTTTGGCCAAGTAAGGCAGCCGCAATATTGACGGTTAGGCCGTACTGAGAGACGAGTCGAGAGATTACCGGCTCCTGATGGTATTTTGGGGGAATCCGAATTCGTATGCGAGCTATCTGATTTTCACCGGCAGCAGAAATTGTCATATTTTCCTCCTTTACTAAAAAACTTTTTAGTAACCTTTAGCCGTCGCGCAGAGCTGCGTTCGGCTTGTCCAAAACCTATCTCGTTTTATCGCCGACGTTGGACAGGCGTCTCGCCTGTCCCGACGTTGGACAGGCGTTCCCTCCGATCCAAAACTGTCCAAAACCAGCGGTGGGTTCCCCTGGGAGGGGAACCCACCCTACAATTCGCGCTATTCAACCTCTTTAATTTTGGTTTTGCGCTCTAGAATTTCCTTCAATACTAGCGTAACGACTGCGAGAAAACCCAGCAGAACCGCAGCGGAAAAAGCCGATTGCGTCTGGTACTGCTTGTAGGCTTCCTCAACAAACAGAGGCAGAGTTTGCGTTTTGTTAGCAATATTCCCAGATACCACCGACACAGCGCCAAACTCGCCCATCACCCGCGCATTGGTCAAAATCACCCCATACAGCAGCCCCCACCTGATATTCGGCAGAGTGACGCGCCAGAAGATTTGCCAGTCATTCGCGCCCAAAGTCCGGGCGACTTCCTCCTGATCCTCACCGGCTTCTTCCAAAACCGGAATCACTTCGCGGGCGACGAAAGGCAGGGTGATAAACGCACTTGCCAGCACCATTGCCGGCATGGCAAACACAATTTTAATGTTGGCGGCTTCTAGCAGTGGCCCAAACCAGCCATTCCGCCCGTAAAGCAGCACAATCATCAGCCCCGCCACCACCGGCGATACCGCAAAGGGCACGTCTAAAATGCTAATGAGCAAAGCCCGCCCCCGAAATTGATTCCGCGCAATCACCCAAGCGGCGCACAGCCCAAAAACTGTATTCACCGGCACAACAATCAGGGCGATTAAGACGGTTAGCTTTACAGCATTGATAAACGCCGGTTCCGTCAGGTTGCTAAAAAACGGCCCGGCACCTCCCTTAAACGCTTGCGCGAACACGTTGAGCGCTGGAATGAACATCACTAAGGATAAATAGGCGACCGCCACAGCAATCAAAGTGGGTTTCACCCACGGGCGCTCCTTTTCGGGCGAGCCGGCTGCCGGTGCGACCTTATTGTTCAAATGTCCAACCTCAGGATTCATAGCGACGCCTCCAAGCTTGCAAGAGGTTAATTGCCAACAGCATCAGCAGCGAAATAGCTAACAAAACGGTGCCGATAACCGTCGCGCCCGAATAATCGTACTGCTCCAACCTTTGGATAATCAGCACCGAGGCGATTAAATCTTTAAAGGGAATATTGGCAGCCACAATTACAATTGAACCGTATTCGCCAACCGCGCGGGAAAACCCCAAGGAAACCCCGGTCAAAATAGCTGGGATTAAGGGAGGCAGAACAACGCGCCAGAAGGTTTGCCATTGAGAAGCGCCCAGCGACCAAGCAGCTTCCTCAACGTCCTTTTCCATTTCCTGCAACACCGGCTGCAATGTGCGCACGATGAAAGGCAAGGAAATAAAAATCATTGCCACCCCCACCCCCAGGCGGGTAAATGCCACCTTAATTCCCAGGGGCGCTAGCAACGACCCAATCCAGCCGTTATCGCTGTACACTGTTGCCAGGGTCAAACCGGCAACCGAGGTGGGCAGGGCAAACGGCAAATCAATCGCCGCATCAATTAACCGCTTGAAAGGGAAATCGTACCGGACTAAAACCCAAGCAATTAAAGTGCCAAAGACTCCATTCACCAGCGCCGCCACCAGCGCTGTGACGAAGGTAACATCATAGGTGGCCATTGCCACCGGATCGGTCGCAATCTTCCAGAAGTTAAGCGGATTCTCAGTGCTGGCTTTCAACAGCAGCGCCGCCACCGGCAGAAATAGCATCAGGGTGAGATACCCCAGGGTGATGCGCCAAGGCCAAGAGAGCTTCGACAGCTGGCCCACAGGGTTTGGCCCAATCGGATTGGATGGAGGAACAGATACAGTCATACAGACTACAGACTAAGAACTGGGTACTGGGAAAAAAAAGAAGGTGAGCTTCGTTCTTTTCCCTTTTTCTCGTTCCCAGGCTCCGCGCTTGCCGCTTAAGTCCGCACGCCCGGGAATGAGAGCTGGGAGGCAGGTCCTCCCCATTGCAAGGCGCGGTCATTTCTTCAGGTTAGCCTGAATTTTATCAAAAACCGCACCGTCATCGAAGAACTTCTTCTGAATCTCATCCCACCCCCCCAAATCTTGAGCGGTGAACAGAGTTTTAATCTTGGGATACTGGGTGGCAAATTCTTGCTCTACAGCCGGGTCAATGGGACGGAATCCCACTTTGGCAAACTCGCGCTGGGCGGCAGGGGTGTAAAGAAACTTAACAAAAGCTTCTGCCACTTCGCGAGTTTTGTGTTTGTCTACATTCTTATCGACGACGGCGACAGGACTGTCAATGGAGATGTTGACATCGGGCACGACGTAAGGAAGGTTAAGACCGTTAGCCTTAGCCAGAATCACTTCGTTTTCGTAGTTGATTAAGGCATCCCCCTGACCTTGCTTGAAAAAGACATCGCTGGCTTCACGGGCATCTCTGGGCAGCACCGGCACGTTTTTGTAGACTTTGGCGGTGAATTCCTCGGCTTTGGCGTCATCGCCGCCGGTTTTTGTTACCGCACCCCACAAAACCAGGAAATTCCACCGGGCACCCCCAGAGGTTTTGGGGTTAGCGGTAATCGTGCTCACCCCATCTTTGGCCAGGTCTTCCCAGCTTTTGATGCCTTTGGGATTGCCGTCGCGGGTGACGATCGCCGCCACAGATTTGTGCACGATGGCGTTATTGGGCGCTTTGCTTTCCCACCCGGGCTGAATCAGCCCAGCTTTCTCAACCTTCTTGGTGTCCAGGGCGAGGGCCAGCGCCACGACATCGGCTTCCAGCCCGTCAACCACAGCGCGAGCTTGCGAGCCAGATCCGCCATAGCTTTGATTGAAGGTAACGTTCTGGTTGTGCTCCTGCTTCCACTGCTGCACGAACTGCGGGATGATTTTTTCATAGGCGGCGCGGGTGACGGCGTAGGACACCAAGGTCAGCTGCACGTCGCCGCCTTGGGCACTGCCGACTTGCGCCTCGCCGCCGCCGGTGGACTTGCCGGTGCACGACGCCACCGCCACACTTAACGTCACCCCTATCAAGAAGAGGGACACAAACCTTTTCACTGGACTGAGTTTCACCCTGTTGCTGGACTGCTGCCGGCACCAATCCCCGATGCGTTGCCACGGACTCATTAAACCTTCCTCTCTAAACCCCGGTTCTTCGGTCGGGATACCGTTCTTTCAGTTTACACATATTACAGGCAAACCGGCAAAAATGCAATCCCCACATTAAGGTAGCCAGGGAATGGGCGATGGCGCATGGCGCATAGGGCATTGCGCATGGGGCATTGCGCATTGGAGATTGTTCAGTTCCTCACTCCCGCCGCAATCCCCAATGCCCAGTGCTCAGTGCCCAATGCCCAGTGCTCAGTGCCCAATGCGATGATGCGATGATGCGATGATGCCCCTAATCCCTCACCCCTCACCCCTAATCCCCACCCCTAAGCCCTAACCCCTAACGCCCTGCATCCTGATTGGGGTTTGAACAGGGTGAGTGAAAAAGGGTGAGGGGTGTTACCCTTATTGACAGGCAATAAATTTTATGTGGGGTGACTTACCACAAGGAACCCCGGTGAGTGGGACAGCTGAAGGGAAAAGAAATATGAAACTGAGAATCTTAGCGAGCGGCGCACTGCTGATGGCACTTTGCACCGGCTGTTGGGCGGAGGGGGCACACGTCAAACGATTGCTGGAAACCAAACAGTGTCAGGGGTGCAGTCTGGAGGGCGCAAATTTGACGGGGGCAATGCTGGGCGGTGCGAACCTCAGGGGTTCCGATCTCAGTCACGCCGATCTCAATGAGAGCAATCTCTTTTCTGCTGACTTGAATGGTTCGCACCTAGCAGGTGCCAACCTGCAACGAGCTGACCTCAGAGGAGCAAACCTGCAAGGTGCCAACCTGCAAGGTGCCAACCTGAAGACGGCTGATTTGAGTGGAGCAGACCTCAGAGATGCTGACCTCAAAGGTGCTGACCTGAGCTATACCGACCTGTCTGACACCAACCTCTTTAATGCCCACTTGAATGGTGCCAACCTCAAGGGCGCTAGGCTCCTGAGCGCTCAATTGCAAAGTGCTGTTGGACTGGCCAGGGACAGCCAGACTGCGAGTCAGCCCAATCAGTAGCTTGATGCTATCCGCCTGATGGCGATTGCGCAGCCGGTGTTTGAGGACACCTCATATCTAGTCCGGTGGAATACCCATAATATCTCTGAATGGCCCAATGCTTCACCGAAACAGACAGACTGACGGCGTGTTTAGCAATCTCTCTCTGTCTGGAGCGGTGCCGGTCGAAGCAGGTGGCTGTTATGCTGACTGTAGATATAGCGGTTTTCAATTTGTGAGTGCCATCACAAATTTTAAACCGCTATAGCGAGTCTAAATCCTTTGGACAATTCCTGTAGGGGCAGTCCCCCCGTGGCTGCCCCTACCCACGGAGGTTGTACGAATCATTTAGACGCGCTATATATCTATTTTTATCGCTGAATCAGGATGAGGCAAATGTCCAGTTGCAAAACGGGGGTGTTATATTCGAGTCGGAATTGATATCCAAATAAACTTTTATAAATTCATCATTGGGCAGGAACCCCACCGGATCTGTCGAAAGCCCCTCTTTAAGACCCTTAACCAAATACATGTCAATCTCGCCCTTGTTTTTCGCCTGGATTTTACCCCGATATTCAACCTTAAAAAAATCTCCAGTTAACTCAAAAGTGGAGCGGGAAATGTTGACTCTTCCAGGGATGCCGGAGGATTCCATTCGGGAGGCCGTGTTAACCGTGTCTCCCCACACATCGTAAGCAAACTTATTCCGGCCAATCACCCCCGCGAGTAAAGGCCCTGAGTGAATTCCGATGCGGATGTCCCAGTAGGGCTGGCTCTTTTTAAGCTTCTGCGCTTTCCGCAGGTACATGAATGTTTGAATTTCCAGGGCAGCCAGCACGGCATCAATTGCGTGAGTGCGATTCGGCGAGGGAATCCCACCCGCACACATGTAACTGTCCCCTATTGTCTTCAATTTTTCTAAATTGTATTTGTCGATCACCCGATCGAAGTAACAGAAGCAATAATCCAGTTCGTCAACTAGCTCCTCTGGCGTCATCTGTTCAGCGAGCTGGGTGAAGCCCTTGAAGTCGGTAAATAAAACAGAGGCCGATTCATAATAGACAGGTTTGACTTTCCCCGCTTGTTTTAGCTCATTGGCAATCTCTAGCGGCAGTATATTCAAAAGCAGTTTGTCAGACTTTTGCTTTGATTCGTCGAGTTCGGCATACAGCCGGTTCAACTCTTGAAAGCGATCGGCGTTGCGGATAGCAGCTGAGAGTTGCAGCGCCAGCAAGTAGCCGATGCGGACATCTTCCTGAGTGTAGGCACCGGCCTTTTTCCTGGCAAAGTTGATTGTGCCTATCACCTCGCGCTCACTTTCCAGGGGAATCACAATCAGGGAGGTGTAGGCGTCCAGACCCATTGCACTACCTGTCTCCTGGCTTTGCGCAACACGCTCGCGAATTAGCTGGGGTTGCTTAGTTTTCATGGCGCAACCCATCGGACTGGTGGGAGCGATCTGGCTGTCATCGAACTCAACCGGCGGGCCAAAAAGTTTCACAAAGCGGCAAGAACCCCTGTGACAGACATACACGCTCAAGTGCTCGAAGTCCAGCAGCCATTTAGCTTGCTTGCCCACGATCCGCAAAATCTCATCCAGATTCAGGGACCGGTTGATCGCCGTGGCAATTTCATTGACGGCGGCGATCCGGGTAGACAGCGCCTGAACTTCTGCCAGGAGGTGCCTGGTTGTTTGCAAGAGTTCTTCCCGATCCTGTGATTGTAGCTCCCTGCCTTTCATCGAGGGGGAGTTGGGTGTCATAGGGCGTCTATCTCCAGCGCAATCGCATCCGTGTATTGGTTGACTTGTGTGAACAAGTTTGCAGTGGCAATTATTTCAAATATTTCTAAATCATCCAACCCCAAGTCTCGCAGCTGCTGATAATCTTCGGCAGTCAAATCCTGCGGATGAGTCGCCGCTTGCAAGCCAAAGCCAATCGCGGCTTTTTCGCGATCCGGAAGCGGGCAGTTGGCAAAGTCTGAGACGAGGGTGCGCAAAACTTCCTCACTGATTCCCAGGGCTGACAGCCCGTGCAGGTGCACTTGCAGGGCGTACTGGCTATTGTTGGCTTGGGAAATGGCAACGCCAATCATCTCTTTGAGGGTGCGGGGCACATCTCCTTGCAGGACAGTAGCGCGGAATTTATTCCAGCTGTTTTCCAGAAACTCTGGGTTGGTTGCCATCGATTTGAATAAATTGGGGACGATGCCAAACCCGAGTTCAGCCCGGATTTCGTCATACACTTCTCTGGATTTTGAATCGGTCAGTTCGTCGTATTCTAAAATGGGAAAGTGCGCCATTGCTGCCTCTTTTTATAAGAACGCTGATCCTGGATACAAGTGCCGCGTGTCGGCTGGCCCACCCCTGTGGCCAGATTGAAGGCAGGTTTGGGGGGACTGACCCCTCACCCTGCAACAGACAATTCATACCATTTTAGGCATCCAGTTGTCCAGTGGGTTTGGTCAAGGGCAAGATAAGCTGTGGTGCTGTGGCATCCAGCCGGTTCGCAGTCAGGTACAATGCCGGTGTTTCGGCGGATTGTTTGCAATCTCGCTCACCATGTAAGGCAGGCAGTAGGGGGAACGGTATGGATTGGCGCAGGTGGCAGCAGCCGGTGCCCGCAAGCGCTCGCTCGCCGGCAGCCGGCGGGATGCCCCAGGAATGCCGGCGGGCGGGGAAAGGTAAAATTTTGAGACAGGGTTGCGCAAGTGAGCGAGAGTGTGCTATGTTAGATAAGCTGCTGGTGTAACTCAGTTGGTAGAGTAGCTGATTTGTAATCAGCCTGTCGCAGGTTCAAATCCTGTCACCAGCTTTCAAACAGGAGTGTGGCCACGCGGGATTAGACGCCTCCACCGGCACCCTCCGCAAGCCAAACTGCGCTCCCACCTCACTTGCGCCGCCGTCAGTCGCCGCCGCTGCCGGCGCTTTCCCGCAGAGCCGGCTCTCTCGCGCTCCCCCCGGAGGGGAAAATCGCCCCGCACTTTCCCAAGACTTATATTAAGTTGTGTGACCCCTGACTTGCCCAGACTTGATGGATGCCGGTGACGCCAGTGACTGCCGGCGGCTGCCGGTGCGACCAATTTTTATTGACATCTGCAAAAGAGCGTGATAAACTATAGCGGTTTTAGTCTGCTAGCGGTGGAAAGGGAGGCAGCAGCCGCCCAGAGCATCGTTCCCAAAAGAACGTGATATAATTTTTATTCTAAAAAGGCAGAGATTTCCTGAAGTCGAGCGGCGCTCTGAGATTCGAGCCACTGTGCGTAAGTCAAAGTGCCGGTGGCACTTTGACCGGCATTGCCGGCACAGGTGAATTGTTGGCGCACCGGCAGACGGTGAGTGCCAATCTGATGGGGATTTAGGGTTTTTTCAGGTGACAAGCCGCACCAGAATATCAACGCGGATGTTGCCAGCAGCGCAGCAGCGGCGCGTCTCATGGGACGCGCCCCCAAAACAGAACTGGGGAGACGACGGTCTGCGATTGCAATATCATCAAAGGCAACCCGGGTTATTGAGCTGAGCCGGGAGAATCAAGATTTCGGCTCCCTCAAAGGGAGAGGATGCTAGCGTGGGGTTTTAATTGCTTATCTTACCTCACCGGCACGCCGGCGAGCCATCACCCCACCGCCCTATTCCCTCGCCCGACAGCCGTCAGGCTCTCAGAAACAGGGAGGCGGCTTGGGGTTGGGGCTGTTGGGGGGTTGGCGCGGGCGGTTCCCCTTTTTATTAACTTATCACAAAGAGACATCAGTCATGGCGTTTTCTATCACTCAAAACAATAATACTTCTGAGTTGCTCAACACCTTGCTGGGGAACGCAGCTGGGCTGAGCAATTTCTCGATTGCCACGACCGGCGACCCAGCTGCCTTTGGGATTTTCCAGGACGATCCTTTTGACTTGGGGTCTGGCATCGTTCTGAGTACCGGCAATGCAGCAGAAATACCGGGACAGAACCAGGACGACGGAGATTTAAGCACTTCTCTTTCTGGTGGATTTGGCGATGAAACTGACTCAATCAGTCTGGATATCACCTTTGACGCTGGCAACACAGTAGAGAACCTATTCTTTACCTATGTGTTTGGCTCTGATGAATTTCTAGAGTTTGCCGGGCAGGAATTTAATGACTCTTTTGAACTGCTGCTGAATGGCGAAAACCTGGCGAAGCTGAGCGACGGTAAGACGGTCACGATTAACGATCTTGTCCCTAACAAGAACGACCCAGCCTCTTTTCATCCGGACTACATCAACAACCCTCCTGAAGATCCTAAGGTTGAAACGAAGCTAGATGGCTACACCAAAACCCTAACTTTTGAGGGGGCGGTGATCAAGAATGCCCAGAACACTCTGAGCATTAAGATTCAGGATGTGGGTGACAGCAGTTATGACTCTGCGGTGTTCCTGAAAAGTGGCTCTCTAGCAACGCAGCCCTTATTTGGCGTTACTATTACCCAGTCGGGTGGCAGCACTGCGATCGCCGAAGGGGGCGCGACGGATACCTATGATGTGGTGATCGCCAGCCAGCCGGCTGCTAATGTGACTGTCAGCATCACTCCTGACGCGCAGTCTGGCAGCAATTTAACGGCGCTGACTTTCACTCCAGAAAACTGGAACACACCCCAAACGGTGACGGTAACGGCTTCGGATGATGCGGCGGTTGAGGGGAACCACACGAGTGCGATTAGCTTTAGCGCAACGAGCTCGGATGCGAATTACACCGGCATTGCCATTACCCCCATCACTGCCAGTATCGCCGACAACGACACTGCCACACCCGCGCCAACTCCCACACCCGCGCCAACTCCCACACCCGCGCCAACTCCGGCACCCGCGCCAACTCCCGCACCAGCGGATACTCTCACACCGCCGACAGAGACTCTCACACCGCCGACAGGAACTCCCACGCCTACCCCCACGCCGGCGTCGGCGATAGCTGAGGATATCGATTGCGAATGCCCGCCGGTTCCAGAAGCGCCACAGGTGACATTCGACGCCGCCGCCGCAGCAGAACCCCCAGAAGTCGCCAGCACGCAAAACGGCACTTCTGGAGATGACATTCTGGTGGGCAGCAATGGCAATCAAGGCATTCAGGCGGGAAGTGGCAATGACTTTGTTTTCGGGAAAACCGGCAACCACAACATTTTTGGGGGTGCGGGGAGTGACACGGTTTTGGGGGGCACCGGCAGCAAAAACTCGGCAGGCGCGCAGGACGATCGAGACTGGATTGAGGGCAACGAGGGCAATGATTACCTGGGCGGCAATCAGGGCAATGATACGGTCAAAGGGGGTTTGGGCGACGATGTGGCCAGTGGGGGGAAAGACAGTGATTGGATATTCGGAGATTTGGATGATGACACCCTGTTTGGCGATCTCGGTAACGACACGATGTATGGGGGTTCTGCCACCAACGCCCCCTCGGACAGCCCCCCAGAGGATGACTTGCTGTTTGGCAACTGGGGTGACGATCTGCTGTTCGGCGAGGATGGGTTTGACACGCTGTTTGCCGGTAAAGAGGATGATATTGCCGGTGGCGGCACAGGGGATGACTTGATATTTGGAGATCGCGGGAATGACACTCTGATGGGCGGTGCCGGTAACGATACTGTTCTCGGCGGAGTTAGCGATCCGAACTTTGGCGATCCGGACGGGTTGGATTTGCTGTTCGGGGATGCCGGTGATGACTTGCTCAATGGCAATGAGAACAATGACACGATTTCTGCCGGTGAGGGCAATGATACTGCAGTCGGCGGGCAAGAGAATGACTTGCTCTATGGGGATGCCGGCAACGACCTGCTATTTGGCCAGCTAGGCAGGGACACTCTCTGCGGTGGCGAGGGCGAGGACACCCTTTTTGCCGGCAATAGCAGCGCCAGCAGCGGGGAAAGTCCGCAAAGCGGAGAAGAACTCTGCGGCGGGAGTGGGAATGACATTCTTTACGGCAGTCAGGGGAAGAATACCCTGAGCGGAGATGCTGGGGATGACAAGCTCTACGGTGGCACCGGCAGCGACACCCTCACCGGCGGCGGCGGTGCGGATCTCCTCAGCGGCGGTTTGGGCACCGACACCCTCAACGGCGGCACCGGCAGCGACACCCTTGTCTTGACAGAAGGCAGCAATGCTGATATAATCCTCAATTTTGAAGATGGAATAGATTTTCTGGGATTAGCCGGCGGTTTGGTATTCGAGGATTTGCTGATTGCCGGAAATGCCGAGGGCGCGACTGTCACTGTCACCAGTACCAGCGAGCTGCTGGCGACTGTGGTGGGGGTGCAGCCGGCTCTCGTGACGGGTGCGGATTTCACGCCGGTGTAGCAGCAGACGCGGCGTTGCTTCCGGGGATGAACCCCACCCCCCAACCCCAGCCCCGCGTGCGGGGAGGGGGAGTAACTCGTAGGGTGCGTTCCCTCTTAGGGAACGCACCCTACCTTAGTTGACCGGCTGCATTGCCAAGTTGACCCGCTGCATTGCCAAGTTGACCCGCTGCATTGCCAAGTTGACCCGCTGCATTGCCAAGTTGACCCGCTGCATTGCCAAGTTGACCCGCTGCATTGCCAAGTTGACCGGCTGCATTGCCAAGTTGACCGGCCACACCAATATTCTAGTCGCTTCGGGACACGGAGATGGGCGTCAGGGAGGCAGTTCGGGAGGATTTTTGATAATATCCGGTTGAAAGCATATATACAAGACAGGTCTGAAATCGGATATTTTTGAAAATCATTTAATCGGAAACCGTAAAACTGCTTTCCTGACCGGCGCTCCCCCCCCCAGCCCCCCCTGAAAAAAGGGGGGGGAAGATAGAGCAAGGCTTTTTAAGGGGGGGCAAGGGGGAATCTGATTTTCTGGGAAACAGGGGATGAGAAGCGCTCTGGGGCTGCCCTGTGTTAGGATGGGGTCGCTTGCGGTGGTTGCCGGATGGTGCAAAGGTGGAAGCTAAGATGACCAAACTCAACCAAAATACCCACCGTTTCGGGGAGGAAGAGCGCCTTGGCGTCTACCGCGCCATTTACGAGCGGCGGGATATACGCTCCAGTTTCACGCCTGCTCCCATTGAGGATGAAGTTCTGGCTCGCCTGCAGGACGCCGCCCATCACGCGCCTTCGGTGGGGCTGATGCAGCCGTGGCGGTTGATCTTGATTCGGGATGCCGGTGTGCGTCAAGGCATCTACGAGATATTCAAGCGGGCTAACGAAGCTGCTTCCTCAATTTACGAGGACAAACAAAAAGCATTATACAGCTCTTTGAAGCTCTCCGGCATCCTGGAAGCGCCGGTCAACCTGTGCGTGATTTGCGACAGCAACAGCAAGCGCGGACACGGGTTGGGGCGACAGACGATGCCTGAAACGGCTGTCTATTCTACTGTTTGCGCTATCGAAAACCTGTGGCTGGCTGCTCGCGCCGAGGGCGTGGGCGTCTGCTGGATGAGCATTTTCCAGCCAGAGGAATTGCGGGCGTTGCTGGGGATTCCAGCAGAGATGGTATTGGTTGGGTATTTGTGTTTGGGTTACGTGTCGCGGTTCGACCCCCAGTCGGAATTGTCTCTCAAAGGCTGGGAAAAGCGTGCTGAGCTGGCGAACTTGATACATTTTGAGCGCTACGGTGCGGCGGATGAGCAACGCGCCGCAGAGTTGCTGAGTTCTTTGACAGAGGGGGAGGAGCTAGAAAGCGCTTCCTGAAGGGGTCTGGGGTGCCGGTGGGGTGCCGGTGGGGTGCCGGTGTTTCGGGGGTGGGTTTTTCGTTTGGAAGCAAAGAACGGCGTTGCATTTGCGAATGTAAATATCGGGCGGGGCAGTAAAGCTCCCCGCGCAAATGCGCAAGCCCCCACATCGAATCTCCTGGGGGAGAGAGCATGAGCGTGAGGATATTTGCAATCAGTGAAAGGATTACATTTGCTCATGCTTCGCCCTCACGCCGGCGCGACCCACAGACAACCTAAAAAAACCTACCCCGGAAAGGGCGTGTGGGGTGCCGGTGGGGTGCCGGTGGGGTGCCGGTGGGTGCCAGTAGGGGCGGCAAGAAACCAGGTTTCTTGATATTCCGTTTATTTTTGTTCACCGGCTTCCATTTTCAAAACCCACCGGCGAAACAGTTCCACAACAATCCGCCACCGGCTGTCGATTTTTGCAACAACGTCATGTCGCTCCAACGTATCGAGGGCTGCAGTTGCGCCCTCACTTCCCACACCGGCAGCCTTAGCAATCTCTGCAAGCGTTAGCCCTTCCGGGTGGGGTGCGAGAGCCCGCAAAATTGCCTGCTGACCGGCAGCGCCCCGCGCCGCGTCCTCCCAAACGCCGGTGAAGTAATACCGCCCCCGCTTGAAAATTTCATCATCCATCTCCATTTCCACATCATCGACACTAAACACCGGCTCCCGCGAGCGTCCCATTTCAAAAACCACGTCATTGTACCAGCGAACCATCTGAAATCCAATCAGCTGAACCAGATAGGGCTGTCCAGAAGTCAGCGCATAAATCCGGTCGAGCGCTTCCGGCGTGTAGTCGAGGGGGAAGTTACGATCTGGGTTCCCCAGGATTTGGCGGATAATTGCTGGAGTCAGGAAGCCAATCCGAATCGGGATGACACTGGAGAAAAACGGCTGGAAGTAATCCGCTTTCATCTCCTGCAACGTGTGCGAGCCGGCGAATGCAAAGGCTATCTTGGGACTGACTTGCATCATCCCCCGCAAAAACCCCATAAAGCCGGGAGGGAGTTTTCCCGCCTCTATCAGGTTTTCGATTGACTCGAATTCGTCTAGGGCGATAATTAAGCCTCCCTCCAGATTTGCCTCCACTTGTTTCAAGTAGCGCTCAAAGGTATGATAGGGAAAGGTCAGCAACTTTGTCTCGTCTGGCGGCGTGCAGTGTACCTGACTGGAAATGGCATCACAAATCGCCATCAGCACGTCGGCAACTCCCTGAGAGGTATTGGCAACCGTCAGCAGGTTGACATAAGCGACTGTTATCCCTGAACCGAGAGAGTTGCTGGCGGTGCGCAGGATAGAGGTTTTGCCGGTGCGCCGGTGTCCGAATATCAGTACAGATTGCAGCTGATTGCCGGCACCCCACACTTCCTGTAGCTTTCTCATTATGTCTTCCCGCCCGAAAAGCAGTTGCCCCTCAACGGGGTCGCCAACAACATAGGGATTGCGCACCGGCTCGGCGATGGAAACAGCCCCCACCTCAGCAGCAACCTCCAGCAGGGATTCTTGCCAATTTTTAGCAATGAATGCGATCAAATCTCGCTCAGCTTCTGGGAGAGTGCCGGTTTTGTCAAGGATGCCGGTCAGTTCTCCCAAGGCTCGGTTGAGAGCGAACGAACGGTTAGAGGGAGACACACTTTTCTCAACAGTTTGGATATCCTCCACGACTCGCCGCAGACCGGCGAGCGCTTTCCAAGTCGCTGGGCGGAGAGAGGCGTCTTTGGGAAAAGCCGGCACTCGCACCGCAGCAATATCGGCGAGTTCAGAACCCGTGTCAAAAGCTTCCAGGGTTTGAGCGATGGCGAGCATTTCCTCCCCATATAACAGAGAGCTAACTTCAGCAAAAGCTTCGGCGGCTTTCCGGGCATTCTTTGCGTGCAGATACCAGAAGCCGGCGGCTGCAGCGCGGGCTGGGGTGTCGGGGCGAAGTTCTATATTCTTTAACCCGATTATTGGGCGCTGATAAGCTGAGGCAAAACGCACCAACTGCCAATCATAGGGGTCTTCAGCCATCTGGGCGACGCGAAAAATGAGTTGCTCCGCCGGCGTCTCCGCCAGCACAAGATTCACAGCCTTAACAGCCGGGATAAACTGAAGCGTGTAGGCTAAAACTTGGTTGACGTTGTGCAAACCCGCCTCCCAGTCCCGCCGCAGCCACTTTGCCAGCCGGCGCGAAACAAAGGGAAGGGGAAGTGGCGTAACGTGAGACAGCTGAAAGCGCTTATTCCCCAATTTCAGTGGGGTGAGCAACACAGAAAACAGCCAATTTTCCACACGGAGGATCGCCACGCCCAGCGCCACGCTCGACGCCACGCACAGCGCCACGCTCAGCGCCACGCCCAACCCCACGCCCAGCCCGACGCCCGACACCACGCCCGACACCACCCCCAGCGCCACGCCCAACCCCACGCCCGACATCACCTCCGAGATCGCGTCCGAGAGAGCGTCCCACGCCACCCCCGACGTGACGCCCGACGCCACCCCGGACATCACGCCCAGCGCCACGCCCAACCCCACGCCCCACGCCACGCCGAACGCCACGCCCGACATCACGTCCAACATCACGTCCAGCGTCACGCCCGACGCCAAGCCCGACGCCACCCCCGACGCCACGCCCGACGCCACGCCCAGCGCCACCCCCGACGCCACGCCCAGCGCCACGCCCAGCGCCACCCCCGACGCCACGCCCAACCCCACGCCCAACCCCACACCCAGCGCCACGCCCCTCCAATCAACAGGAACGCCTATATGCTCAAGAAATGCACCCACAGCGAGGGGTGTCACAACTGTCAAAACCAACCCTTGCAACAGCAAGTTGCGCTCGGTGCGATTCTGTCGCAGCAGCTCCCATCCCTTTCGCAAATTCATTTCCTTTTCAGGAATATACCCATCCCCGAAAGTGTCCACATACCACCGCAAAGCCTGGGGAAAGAAAAACACCCAGTACAGCAACCGCAGGTAATCCAGCGGATTCCACCTGAAGAGGCGGCGCTTTAGCTTGGGAGCCAAGTCTAGGCGGGGAACGGGATTCTGGTTTTCGCTCATTGCACTTTCTCTATGTAACCGGCATAAGTTTTATAGTACAGCCGCACCCGTCGCCGGGACTGACCGGCACTTTTGCCCACCAGCCGGCTGATTTCCCCCTCAGGAAAGCTTACCGAAGTCCCATCCTGACGGGATTAAATAAAAGCGTGACCGGTGTCTTCTTCCTAAAGGGTGATTTTTCTTCTTCCTTTGTTCCAGATGGGAACAAGAAAAAAGGGACGCCGCACCGGCTACGATAAGCCGGCGCTACCTCCCTTGTTCCTTTGCTCTACCTGCAAACGAGAACAAACGGACGTAGCACAGGCGTCTCGCCTGTGCACAAAAACTTCCTTTGTTGCTTTGCTACACCTGCAAACAAGAAAAAAACAGACGTAGCACCGGCGTCTCGCCGGTGCTATAATAATAAGAGGCAGAGCCTCTAGATATGCGTTCCCAGGCTCCGCCTGGGAACGAGAATGGGGGGTGATATTCCCTCAAAAATCCACCGTCAGCGGCGCGCGCGGGAACGGAATCACATCCCGAATATTCCCCATGCCGGTCATAAACTGCACCAGCCGCTCAAACCCCAACCCAAAACCGGCATGCGGCACCGTACCGTACCGGCGCAAATCCATATACCACCAATAATTCTCAATGTCAAGACCCTGCGCCTTAATCCGCCGCTCCAGCACATCCAGCCGTTCCTCCCGCTGGGAACCCCCAACAATCTCCCCAATCTTGGGAGCCAAAATATCCATCGCCGCCACAGTCTTTTCGTCCTCGTTCAGGCGCATGTAGAACGCCTTAATCCCCACCGGATAATCCGTGACGATTGTCGGCTTCTTGAACAGATCCTCCGCCAGATAGCGCTCGTGTTCCGACTGCAAATCCAGCCCCCAGCTCACCGGATACTCGAAGGTCTTGTCTGCCTTTTCCAGCAGCCGGATTGCCTCTGTATAGGTCACCCGCTCGAACTGGCTGTTAATAATATTGTCAGCCGTCGCCAGCACGGAATTGTCAATCCGCTGGGTGAAAAACTCCATATCTTCCGGGCAGGTTTCCAGCACATGTTTGAAGATATACTTCAAAAAGGCTTCCGCCAAATCCATATCCCCTTGCAAGTCGCAGAACGCCATTTCTGGCTCCACCATCCAAAACTCTGCTAAGTGCCGGGATGTGTTAGAATTCTCCGCCCGGAAAGTGGGGCCAAATGTGTAAACATTGCCAAACGCCATCGCCATCACCTCAGCTTCCAACTGTCCGCTGACGGTGAGGAATGCCGGTTTCCCGAAAAAGTCTTTGCTGTAATCGACTGCTTGTTTATCTGTGCGCGGTACGTCCTTCAAATCCAAACTCGTCACCGCAAACATCTCACCGGCACCTTCGCAGTCGCTAGCGGTGATAATTGGCGTGTGAATCCACATGAAACCCCGCTCTTGGAAAAACTTGTGAATCGCCCAAGCGCAGGCGTTGCGAACGCGGAACACCGCCCCAAAGGTGTTGGTGCGCGAGCGCAAGTGGCCAATTGTCCGCAGGAACTCAAACGAGTGGCGCTTCTTCTGCAGCGGGTACGTCTCGGGATCTGCTTCCCCGTAAACCTTCACTTCCGACGCCTTGAGCTCAATCCGCTGTCCTTTTGCCGGCGACTCCACCAGCACACCGGCAACTTCCACCGATGCGCCGGTGTTCAGCTGCTTGAGCACCCCCTCCCAGTCTGGCAAATCCGGATTCAGCACCACTTGCAGGTTGGCCATCGATGAGCCGTCATTGAGCTCCACAAAGGCAAACTCCTTCAATTCCCGTTTCGTGCGCACCCACCCCTGAACCGTCACCGCCTCGTCAGGTTGGCCATTTCGCAAAATTTCCGCAATCCGTTGCGTCGCCATGTTGTTCTATCGTTTAGTGCTATCACCTCAATCGTAATATCTCACAGCTGACATCCTGGGATCGTTACCGCTGTAGGGCGCAGCTCATTCGGGGACAAACCCCTCACCCCTATTCCCAGCGCCCCCTCCCCCGCACCGGCACTCCTGACAAGCACAGTAGGGTGCGTTCCCGGAGGGAGCTTACAAGCACAGTAGGGTGCGTTCCCGAAGGGAACGCACCCTACAACCCTCCCCCTCCCCGCCGGCGGGGAGGGTGGGGCCCCCTCTGGGGATAAGGGGCATAGGTTGGGGGGTGGGGTTGCTGCTAACCGGCACAGGACTTCAATATCCAGCCCACGCAGATGCCGATCCCCGCAAAGCGAACGGCTTGCCAAAATGGCTCCTTGAAGCTGCCCCAGTTGACAAGACTGCTTTCCAGGTTAAGTTCTATCGATTCCAGCTCTTGCTGCAGGAGCCGCAACTCTTCTCGAAGTTGCGGGGATCGCGTCTGGCGCAGTTCTTTTTTTACTTGCTCTTGGCGCTGCAGGAGTTCGGGAAGCCGGTGCCGGTAGCGCTGAATGTCGGCGTAGCGCTCTTTCAGCTGTTGCAGGGATCGCTCCACTTCTGCAAGCGATCGCTCCAAGTCGTCTCCCGGATCAGCGCTCGGTTGCCGGTCGGGATTTTTGCGGCCTGACTGGCCGGTCTTGGCATCGCCAGGGGGCGGTTCTGAAGGCGAGTTCATATCAGCACTGTAGAGTATAATTAAAAGTCAATCCCTGATGCAAATGTATGCCTAACCCCACGCCAAGTCACGCCACCGGCAGCACCGGCAGTGAGAGCCCAAGCACCCGCAGCTTGCAAGAATTCAGCACCCTGGAATTAGCGCAAGCCCTGGCAGAGCGGCTAGCGATCGCCGAAAAAGATTGGCACCGATTAAAGTCTAACCGGCTCTCGCGTGCCGGCGAGCAAGCAGCTGCAGCTCTGGTATTTCTCCTGAAAGAAAACCCAGAGGAAGCGCTCCCCAGACTCCAGCAAGCCGCTGGCTGGCTAGATCGCTCGCTCTCCGCACCGCCCTGTCCGACTCACGGGCACGGGCGGGATCGCTAAAGACGATATTGTAATTGGCTTTTGGTTCCTCCCGTCGCTTCCCCCGAGCAGCGGGGAAAACGGCAGGGGGATCGCCAATCTAAAATCTAAAATCTAATATCTAAAATCTGTTCGGGCTGTTTAACAAAGAAGAGGTAGCCTCGAACGACTGCTGACATTTTTGCAGAGTCTTAGCTCTGTGCCCTGGTTGTCCCAGTGGACTTGATCGAAAATTTGATAGAGGATAAATAACCCGCGCCCGCACTCTCCATCCTCGCAGGGGAGTTGCTCGCTGTAGTCAGAGTTGCAGCGCAAGGGAGGGGTAAAGCCAGAACCCTGGTCTGTGATCGCCCACCAGTATTCATCCCCGATCGCAGAGAAACGAACGACTACAGTTTTGCTGGGATCGAGCTTATTTCCGTGCTTAGCAGCGTTCACTAGCGCTTCTTGGAGTCCTAGCCGGAGTTCTGCCCGCCACTGAGGCGGAATCTCTGCTAGCAGCAGATCCAGAATCGGGCACAGGTAAAGAGTAGAGGCAAAGCTAATAGTGCCCAAGGTACGTTCCTGGGGACGAAGAGATATGGCAATCACTGGAAAAAACCCCGCAGCTTTAACGTGGATAGACTTAAGTTTGCTGTGCAATGCCCCTGAAGATAATTGAGTGGACACGTTGCACTCTTGCCTTGAGTCAGTCAACAACTCGTTGCGCTCACCAGGGATCGCAATCTCTGTTTCGATATTTATAATTCACATCCACAAAATTCTGGCCGGTGAGGCTGTCTGTTACTGGCATCGAGCTGGCTGCTGCTGGAAAGGTCAAGCCTTCGCAAGCACCGCCGCTCTGAGTTGTTAGCTGAATTCAACGCACGAGCTTCCCTTGCGCTCTCATCAGTAGGCTGGGGTTCGGTCAGGGTACTTTCAGCCGCCAGATAAACCAGTCAGCCTTCCCGGAGGGCTCGCCCACCCTACCCGCAACACCTTGGGGGAGATCGGGGGTGCCGGACTTAAGCGACGCCGAATGCCAGTCAAAACGATTGCCTGTTTCTAGATGCCGCAAAGCCGCCCGCCAAAGCAACCGCTGCAGCGCTTCCCTTGCGGGAGTGATATCACCACCGGGCGCACCAATTTTGGATCTATAAATCCATTGTAGGGGCGGGTTCACCCCAGATATCTGCGGCAAGCAAAGATTCTTAATGAACCCGCCCCTATCAGACAACAGCGATGGCAGCGGACATGATATAATTGCTTTCCGCACTGGTGCCGAAAGCTTGCGGCACTCATCCCTTGACTTTCCGCACAAATGCTTTGCCCTGACTGCCCGAGCTAGGTGGTCTGGGCTTTTCGGGCTGGGAACACCGGCTGCCCTCAGGGAAGCCGCGCTACCCCTGGGTAAAGCTTTGCGCCAAAAGGCGTCAGTTCCTCGATATGCCGGTTTGATACTGAACAGCAGTAGCTTCAAGCTGGCCTCGCACTTAAAGGTGTCATACACTTGACAAAGTAGCCCTTGATGGGGTAAAACTGTTTAACTTTGGGCGAACGACGTGAGGGTTGATTGACAAGCCCCCCCGTCTGCCCTCAGGCGTGCGGCGGCAGATAGGTAACAGCATGCCTGTGACGTAAATCACTAACTACCTACCTCTTTCATTGTACAGAAATGCTCTGAAAAATCTAGATGCCAAGTTCCTAAAATTGGTAAAAATCTGTTGCGGGCAGTAAAAAAGCAGAATATCCGTTTTATTGGTCTTTATTATAGTTACGGGTGGGAGTTGCGCCACAGATTGCCCCACGCACAAACAGCTGAATTAATGCCTGTTTATACGTGATGCCGCCATATCCGCGCTTTGCTGGCGCAGGTGGTTTTATGCAATGTAATTAAGCGGATTATATATAATGAGCCGGCGTGTCACTCCGGTGGGGTGCTGGGATTTCCAGCGCGTTGGAGCAGCCGGTCGGCACTGGCAGCCCACTGGGAGTTGCCCTGAGCGGTGTAGAGGTCTTTAGCATATTTCAGGACTTGTTGCGCCTCACTGAAGCGACCTTGACGCAAAAACACGATCCCTGCGCCGTAGTAGGCGTTAGCGTAGTTGGGATTAGCCTGCGAGGCGCGGCGGAAGGATTTGAGGGCGTCTTCGAGCTTTCCCTCCGTCAAGAGGATGGAACCCAGATTGTAGTGGGCTTCCGGGTAATTCGGGGTGATTTGAATCGCTTTGCGGAAGGCATCTTTGGCTTTGTCGAATTTCCCCTGCTGCAGGTAGGCTAGCCCCAGATGGTACGCCGGCTCTGGGGCTTTGGGGCTGCACTCGATCGCCCGCTTGTAGGAGGCGATCGCTTCCTCCAGCGATCCCCGCAGCGCCAGCACCAAACCGAGGTTGTAATGAGCCAAACCCATCTGGGGATCGAGTTCTGTCGCCCGCTGCAAGTAATCCCCCGCCTGCGCCAGGTTATTCCCCTCCAGCAGCGCCGCCCCTAAATTCGCGTATGCCAGGGCGAAGCGGGGATCGGCTTGCGTCGCCTGGTAAAAGGCATCAGCAGCGGCTTGCAACTGCCCCTGCTGGCGCAGCGCCAGCCCCAGGTTGTAGTGGGCCGGTGCCAGCCCCGGCTCGAGCTGAGTGGCTTGGCGGAAAGCTTCTGTCGCCTCTGCTATTTTCCCCCGCACCACCAGCTGCAGCCCCTGAGCCACCAAATCCTCTGCGGTCGGGCCACTCGACTGTCCTAGGGCCACCGGCACCCCGCCACACAGCAGCACCACCCCCAGCGCCACCCCTTGCAGGAAGCTCTTGAGTCCCTTCCCCCGCCGGTGTTTGACTCGCAATTCCATCCTCCCTCCTCTCACCCGCCTCCGGGCGCTCTTGCGTTATATTAATTTTTTTTAACTCTTATTTGCAGAAATGTTAAGACTGCCGGCCTCTTCCCCAGGGCGGGACAGCCCGCCAGCCCCCCCGCACAGAGCGCCACACCGGCAGTTTTTGCCACCCCCGGACTCAGATTCATTACAAAAGTTAGCAATACTTCGCAACAATTTATTAAGCTTAATATTTCATAAAAAAAAGGTTAAAATAAACTGCAATTTTGATTTCAGTGACGCAAGAATGAGGTAATCTCAAAAACATAGAGCAATAGTAAAGCTCCCAGCAGTAAATTTGTCTAAAGCTCCGTGCGGAGCGGGGAGCGGGGAGCGGGGAGCTTGACACCCGACAGGTGCCGCCCCACACCCAGCCCCCAGCCCAACCGCCAGCCCGGACAGTTTACCGGCACGCGCCCATATCTGAAGCCGACGGAATTTTCAGGCTTGTTGATCTCAAAAAATTGTAGCGGAAACCGCTAGGCGCTGATTTTATCAAACCTCTTGAACTGTATGGATTTTCGGGGGAACTATGACCCAAAAAGTAGTGTCGGGCCTGCGTAACGTCGCACTTGTTGGCCCGTATTTAAGCGGTAAAACCACCTTGCTGGAAAGCTTGCTGTACGTCACCGGCGCGATTTCCCGCAAAGGCAGCATCAAAGAGGGCAACACCGTAGGAGACAGTTCAGCTGAGGCTCGGGAGCGGAAAATGAGCGTGGAGGTGTCCACCGCCAGCACCGAGTACGGCGACATTCGCTTCACATTTGTGGACTGCCCCGGCTCGGTAGAATTCGCTCAAGAAACCTACAGCGCCCTCGTAGGCGTGGATGCGGCGGTTATCGTCTGCGAGCCCGACAGCGCCCGCGTCCTCACCCTGGCTCCCTTATTCAAATTCCTCGACGACTGGGAAATCCCCCACCTCGTCTTCATCAACAAAATGGAGCGGCTGTGCACGGACGAGACGCGCTGCGGGACTAACTTTATGGAAGTGCTGCACGCCCTCAAGTCCGTGTCGGGCCGGCCCATCGTCCCGCAGCAGTTCCCGATTGGCAAAGGCGAACAGCTGGTTGGCTTTATCGACCTGATAACCGAACAAGCGTATCACTACCATCCGGGCGCACCGGCAGATCCCGTGCCGATGCCAGAATCGCTCAAAGAGCAGGAACACGCGGCGCGGGCGGAAATGCTGGAAGAGCTGGCCAATTTTGACGACCACCTGCTGGAAGAACTGCTAGAGGAAATTAATCCGCCGGAAGAAGAGATTGTCGAAGACCTGAAAAAGGATTTGGGGGCGGACTTGGTGGTGCCGGTGTTTATTGGCGTCGCCGAGCAAGATTACGGCGTGCGCCCCCTGCTGGACGCTCTGGCGCGGGAAGCGCCGGCACCGGAGAGCACGGCAAAGCGCCGGGGCATTGTCCTGCACGCTCAAGAGCCTCTCGCCCAAGTGCTGAAGACCTATTACACCCCAGAAGGCGGGAAACTCTCGCTGGTGCGGGTTTGGCAGGGCCAGGTGACGGACGGCATGGTGCTCAATGGCGTGCGGGCTGGCGGCGTGTACCGGCTGACCGGCCAGCAAAAGCAGGGCGTGCAGACTGCAGGTGCCGGTGAAATTGTCGCCCTGGGGCGCATGGAAGGGATTAAAACCGGCGACACCCTGACCGGCAGCCAAGCGTCCAAAGAATTGCCCGAAGCGGAGCTGATCCCGCCGGTGTTCGCTCTGGCGATTACCCCAGAAAAGCGCAACGATGAAGTGAAAATCACCGGCGCTCTGGCCAAACTGATGGAAGAAGACCCCGCCCTGGCGTGGGAGCAGCACGGCGACACCCACGAAATCATCCTCTGGGGTCAGGGCGAGATTCACCTGAAGGTGGCCCTCGACCGGCTGCGCCGCAAGTATAACCTGCCGATGGTGACACACTTGCCCCAAGTGCCCTACAAAGAAACCATCCGCAAGCCGGTGACAGCGGTGCACGGGCGCTACAAGCACCAAAGCGGCGGGCACGGGCAGTTTGGGGATGTCTATCTGGACATCACACCCCAAGCTCGCGGCGAAGGCTTTAACTTCAGCGAGAAAATTGTCGGTGGCGTGATCCCCCGGCAGTACATCCCCGGCGTAGAAATGGGCGTGCGGGAGTATCTGGATCGCGGCCCGCTGGGATTCCCGGTAGTGGACGTGGCGGTGACGCTGACCAACGGATCTTACCACACGGTAGACAGTTCGGAACAGGCGTTCAAGCAGGCGGCGCGTCTGGCGATGCAGGAAGGGATGGCCAAGTGCGAGCCAACCCTGCTCGAACCGATTGCCTCCGTGGAGATTTGTGCGCCCAGCGACTTTACCTCAAAGATGATGCAGCTGATTAGCGGGCGTCGCGGCCAAATTCTTGGCTATGAGGGGATGGCTGAATGGAAAGGCTGGGACAAAGTTTCCGCCTATTTGCCGCAAGCGGAGATGCAGGACTTAATTGTGGAATTGCGCTCCCTGACACTGGGGGTGGGGTACTTCAATTGGAAGTTCGACCATTTGCAAGAAGTGCCGGAACCGCAGGCGAAGCGGGTGATCGCCACCACCGGCGGCGGTAGCAATGGGGGGAATAGCGGCAAACACTGATAGCGGCGTTAGAACCCCACCCCCCAACCCCCTCCCCGCTAGCGGGGAGGGGGAGTAAGAGTAGCTGTAGGGTGCGTTCCGCCTGAACGCACCTCTTATTTGTGTGCGGGAACCGATAAAGCGGAACGCACCCCCTTTTGTAGCGGTGAGTTCCGGGTGCGAGTTCACCCCATTATGTGTGCCGGTGAGGTGAGGGCGGGTTCATTTACCGTTTGTAGTTGGGCTTCAGCCCAAAGTTTGTAGTTGGGCTTTAGCCCAATTGTTTGTAGTTGGGCTTTAGCCCAAAAGTTTCAGGACTTACGCAGCGACACTTCATGTGGTGCGTGGTGGGTTACGCTAGCGCTAACCCACCCTACAGATAGAGACTTTGCGTAAGTCCTGAGTTTGTAGTTGGGCTTCAGCCCAAAAGTTCGCAGTTGGGCTTTAGCCCAAAGTTCGCAGTTGGGCTTTAGCCCAAAGTTCGCAGTTGGGCTTCAGCCCAAAAGTTTGTAATTGGGCTTCAGCCCAAAAGTTCGCAGTTGGGCTTTAGCCCCACCGGCAGTACCGGCGTTACCACTCATCACTTATCATAAAAAGCAACATCTGCCCTTATGCCTCATTATGCACTGCTGCCTGAACCCCGACTGCCAGAATCCGCACAACCCCGACGGGGCAAAATTCTGCCAGAATTGCCGCACGCCACTGGTGCTGCTGAGAACTCACTATCGCCCCATCCAGCTGCTTTCAAATGAGGGGGGGTTTGGCAGAACCTATCTCGCAGAAGATATAGATAAACTCAATGAGCGCTGCGTCATCAAGCAGCTAGCGCCGAAAACGCAAGGCACCGCCGCCCTGCGGAAGGCAACGGAGTTATTTGAGCAAGAGGCACGGCGGCTGCAACAGCTGGGAGAACACCCGCAGATTCCTACATTATACGCTTATTTTGAGCAAGACGGAAGTATCTCGTGCAGCAGTTTATTGAGGGGCAGACTTTGGATAAGTTGCAGCAGGGGGTGTGGAGTGAGAGTCAGGTGAGAGATTTGTTGCTGCAATTGCTGCCGGTGTTGCAGTTTATCCACGAGCGCGATATCATTCACCGAGATATCAAACCGCCGAATATTATGTGCCGCACCGCGCACCCGAACCAGACGCCTCTTTACCCTCAAGGGAAAGGGGGGCAAAGTCAATTCGTGCTGATTGATTTCGGGGCATCGAAGCAGTTAGCGGCAACCCTCTCGGTGAGGGGAACGCAAATTGGCACCCTGGGATATGCGCCGTTTGAGCAAATGGATGCCGGTGAGGCGTATCCGGAGAGCGATTTATTTAGTTTGGGCGTGACTTGCTTTCAGTTGCTCACTCAAGCTAACCCCTATAACCTGTTTCTGAATAAGGGCTATGAGTGGGTGGGTAATTGGCGGCAGCATTTGCGGCAATCTGTGAGTCTGGAATTGCAGGGGGTTCTGGATAAGCTGTTGCAAAAAGAGCGACTGCAGCGCTATCAATCTGCTGCTGAGGTGCTGAGGGATTTGCAGCGCAAACCGCAACTGACACCGCCGCCACCGCCGCCGCGACAGCCAAAACGGACGTCACCGCCGCCACCGCCATCGCCGCCTAAGGTAGTTTCTCAACCGACTGTAAATCTCCGGGGGGCAGCCGGTGCCTTTCCGTTAAATTTAATAGGGCTGATTTCCAGAGTTTCTCAGCTGCATAAAAATCCCTGGATGGCAGCCGGTGCTATCCTGCTGTTGGGATTGGCAGGATCTCAAATCTATGTGCTAGTTCGCTATGGAATCTTTCCGTCAAATCCAATAGGTCTGATTTACAGCCCATTCTTTTTAAATAAAACCCTCACCGGGCATACCTACCGAGTTACTTCTGTCGCCATCAGCCCCGATGGCAAGACTTTAGTCAGTGGCAGTGTTGACAAAACCATCAAAATTTGGAATCTCGACACCGGCACCCTGCAAAAAACCCTCACTGGGCATACCGAGGTGTTTATGTCTGTCGCCATCAGCCCCGATGGCAAGACTTTAGTCAGTGGCAGTAGTGACGCTACCATCAAGATTTGGAATCTGGACACCGGCACCCTGCAAAATACCCTCACCGGGCATAACGACTGGGTTTGAGATGTCGCCATCAGCCCCGATGGCAAGACTTTAGTCAGTGGCAGTGGTGACAATACCATCAAGATTTGGAATCCCGACACCGGCACCCTGCAAAATACCCTCACCGGGCATACCGACTGGGTTTGGGATGTCGCAATCAGCCCCGATGGCAAGACTTTAGTCAGTGGCAGTGGTGACAATACCATCAAGATTTGGAATCCCGACACCGGCACCCTGCAAAAAACCCTCACCGGGCATACCGGCGGGGTTAGTTCTGTCGCTATCAGCCCCGTTAGCGAAGCGTCTCCGAAGGAGATTGGCAAGACTTTAGTCAGTGGCAGTGATGACCATACCATCAAAATTTGGAATCTGAACACCGGCACGCTGCAAAATACCCTTACCGGGCATACCGACGGAGTTAAGTCTGTCGCTATCAGCCCCGATGGCAAGACTTTAGTAAGTGGCAGTTGGGACGATACCATCAAGATTTGGAATCTGGAAACCGGCACGCTGCAAAATACCCTCACCGGGCATACCGACGGGGTTACTTCTGTGGCAATCAGCCCCGTTAGCGAAGCGTCTCCGAAGGAGATTGGCAAGACTTTAGTCAGTGGCAGTGGGGACAAAACCATCAAGATTTGGCGGATGCCGTAGAGTCGGTTGGTTATTGTGGGGTGCCGGTGTGGCGGGGGCGGGTTTATTTATATCCGGCGTTCTGTGGAAGATATTTCGGCAAAACCCGCCCCTACATTATAATTGTGGGGGTGCGGGTAGGGGGTGCGGGTGTTGCAGGGGCCGGTTTCTTTACATGATAAACCCGCGTTGGCGCACGCCGCGCTTTCTTAGGCGGGTTTCGTTTCCCAGGTGTAAAATATAAGTACACCGGCTTTTCGCAGCAGTCTCGCCTGTGACACACCGGCACCCGCCCGCAGCGCTCTCAAAGCATAACCCTTATGACATCACACCCCAGCGTTGAAGAAATCAAAGCGATGATTTTGCAACTGCCGGTGCGGGAACTCGCCGCACTGATGGCAGAGATTGAAGAAAGACTGGAAACCGTTACGATGATGGAATTGGCAGAGACAGGTTTTCAGGAGTGGAACGATCCTGAGGAAGATATCTACGATGTTGAGTCCTAAGCCAGGAGAGGTGTGGCTGGTTAGGTTCCCTTTTAGCGACCTAACTCCCACAAAAGTCAGACCGGCTCTTATTTTAGCCGCTCACAGAGAAGAATTGATTATTTGCGGCATTTTCTCGAAAATACCGGCAGAGGAATTGCGCGATACTTGGGTATTGATTGCAGAAGAGCATCCTGAGTTTGGGCCAACAGGTCTTAAAAAGGCATCTTTAATCCGGGCTGATAAAATTGCCACGGTTCATAAATCTGTGTTCCAGAAGCAGTTGGGAATCTTGCCCGCCGATATCAGGGTGAGGGTACAAGAGGCGCTGAAAAAGGCTCTTGGCATTCCCCCGTAGGACACGAAAAGCCTGCCCTACAATTGTAAATCCAATAGCTGATTCAGGACTTACGCACAGCCGTGAAAGAAACCGGGTTTGTCGCCCTGGAGCGAGGGCTTTTGCGTCAATAATCTAAATCCGCCGTTCTGTGGCACAGATTTGGGGTGAGCCCCGCTCCTAAATTGTAATTGCGGGGTGCCGGTGCGGGGTGCCGGTGCGGGGTGCCGGTGGGGGTTTATTTACATCCTAAACCCGCGTTCGGCGAGCGCAACCCCCATTTATTATTTATCCAGAACCCAAAATCCCTAACCGCCGCCCACATGGAAACAGCACAAAGTTGGTATATTGTCAAGCGTCCCGAGGGTTTCTGCGACATCCTCCCCGGCGAACAAGCCGAAAACAAAGAAGCCCCCAACATCGCAGAGAAGTGGGGGCCTTATGCCTCTGCAGACGAAGCGATCGCCCGTCGCGTGGGGCTGATTCGTGCCGGCATTTGCAAACCACAGTAAAGCAGAAACCTTCTCGACGCCGGACAGGCGTCCCGCCTGTCCCCAACGCCAGCCAACATACCTTTGTCCTTTTACTTCTTACCTTTCACCTGCTTACCGGCTGGGGATTCCGCTCGTCTTCCTTGGCTTTGGGCAATCTCCTGTCGCAGCACTTCCAGAGCTTTAGCATATTGCGGATCTTCTGGAGAGCCGATCTTCTCGCGAGCGCCCCTCAAAGCATCCCGCTGCTGCTCCGACAGCTCAAACACCACATCTGGGTCAATGCCGTGCTTATTAATATCGCGACCGCTAGGGGTGAGGTACTTGGCAATCGTCACCGCCAGTCCCGAACCGTCGCCCAAACCCCGCACCGACTGCACCAAACCTTTGCCAAACGTCTTCACACCCACCAAAGTGGCCCGCTTGTTGTCCTGCAGCGCCCCAGACAGGATCTCGCTAGCGCTCGCCGATCCGCCATCCACCAGCACCACCAGGGGTTTATCCGTCAAAGCGTTACGGCTGGCATCCTCGCGCCTGGTTTCTCCCCGGCGCTCCACCGTTGAGACAATTGGGCCCTCTTGCAGCCACATGCGAGCAATTTCAATACTACCTTGCAGCAATCCACCGGGGTTGGAGCGCAAATCCAAAATATACCCAGTAACCTTCTGCTTTTCCAAAGCCTTAATCGCGTCCCGCATTTCCTTAGCGGCGTTGGCGCTGAACTGAACCAGGCGAATATAGCCCACGCCGCCCATCGGAGTTTTGCGATAAGAGTAGCGCACGGGATGGATCTCAATCCGGTCGCGTTTCAGGCGAAACTCTAATTGCTCCTTCTCCCGCAGGATGGTGAGCGTCACCGAGCTGCCGGCGGGCCCACGGATCAGGTTCACCGCCTGGTTGACATCCATGCCTTCGGTGTCCTTGCCGTCTATCTTGAGAATAATATCCTTAGCCGCGACACCGGCGCGGAATGCCGGCGTGTCCTCGATCGGCGCAATCACCACCAGCTTTTTGGTTTTCTCATCTTGAGCCAGCTGAATCCCCACGCCGGTGAGCTCCCCGGAGGTTTCAATCTGCATGTTGCGGAACTCTTGCGGGTCCATGAACCGGGTGTACGGATCTTTGAGCTTCTCCAGCATTTCCCGGATCGCCTTGTAAGCTTCGGGCTTGCTGGTATATGGCCGGCTCAGATACTCCTTACGAACCGCGTCCCAGTCCACCTGGTTGAATGTGCCATCCACATAGTTGCGGTCAATAATCTGCCACACCTCGTCAACCAGTTCCTTAGGGCTATTCTGAAAGAACGCCTGACCCTTATGAATATTGGCTCCTGCTATAGCGACAGCGCTAACCGTTACCACTGTCGCACCAACAACGAGGCCACGTTTTGTTATTTCCATAGGTTTGCTGAGCCGGAAAGGAAACATTGCAAAGGCATTTCGCCCACTCTAGCACAAGCGATGGGAGGAATTGTTCCGTAGAATTTCTGTCCTCCCACCGAGGGTTGGATTCCCCCAGAACACTCAAGGATCGACCCAACGGCCATCCGCCTTGATTAAACTAATTAACTCCTCCACACCCTGCGATTCGGGGACTTTTTTGATTTCTTCTCGCCCGCGATATAAAGAAATGTAACCGGCCTGCTTGCCCACATAGCCGTAGTCAGCATCCGCCATTTCTCCCGGGCCATTGACAATGCACCCCATCACTGCTATGTCCAGGCCGGTGAGGTGTTTGGTCGCTTCCCGCACGTTGTGCAGCACTTCCTCTAAATTAAACAGGGTGCGCCCACAAGAAGGACAAGCCACATACTCCACCATCGTCTTCCGCAGCCCCAAAGCTTGCAGAATGCCGTAGCAGACGGGAATTTCTTTTTCTGGCGCTTCCGTGAGAGACACGCGGATGGTATCGCCAATCCCCTCAGCGAGCAGAGTGCCGATGCCGGCAGTTGACTTGATCCGCCCGTACTCCCCGTCACCTGCTTCCGTAACGCCCAAGTGCAGCGGGTAGTCCATGCCAAGCTCATCCATCCGCAACGCCTGCAGCCGGTACGCCGCCAGCATCACCGGCACCCGCGACGCCTTCAGAGAAATCACCAAATTGCGAAAATTCAGCGATTCACAGATGCGAACAAATTCTAGAGCCGATTCTACCATACCTTCGGGCGTGTCGCCGTAGGTAAACACCATCCGCTCCGCCAGGGAACCGTGATTGACCCCAATCCGCATTGCCTTCCCTTGGTCGCGCAAGGAAATCACCAGGGGTTCCAGGGTTTCGCGGATTTTTTCCCCAATTTCGTCAAATTCAGCTTGAGTGTATTCGGTTCTGTTCGCTTTCGGCTTTTCAAACACATACAGCCCCGGATTAATCCGCACCTTATCAACGTGCTTAGCCACTTCCAGGGCAATTTTCATGCCGTTGTGGTGGACATCAGCAACCAGGGGCACCGGCTTGTAAGTCTGAATCAGCTTCTGCTTGATTTCCGCCAGGGCGACAGCGTGAGCCATGCTCGGCACCGTGACGCGGACAATCTCGCAGCCGATTTCGTGCAGGCGGCGAATCGCCGCCACCGATCCGTCTATATCGAGCGTGTCTTCGTTAATCATCGACTGCACCACCACGGGGTAGCCGCCCCCGATAGTGATATCGCCCACCTTAACAGGGCGGGTTTTGCGCCGGTGGATGGTGGTGTCTGTGTTGAGGTTGCTGTAGGCGGTGGTGGTTGGGTTGGGCAGAGTTTGCATCGTCGGTTTGTAGGTTGTTCCTCTCTGCTTTTCAGATTGCCACAGATGGTGCGCGTTTGGGCGAGCGGGGTGCCGGTGCGGGTGCCGGTGCGGGTGCCGGTGCGCACTGAGAGGGGTGCCGGCGTGGCGCAGACCCCGGTTGCACTCCCGCCGGTGCCGACCGCGAACGAGGGATACTGATATAATCGGCAGGATATATCTTGCGGTTGATTTGATATGGACACCAAGGCGCACACCGGCAAGTGGGGAAACTCCTTCGCTTTTAGAATTCCCAAGCTTATAGCTGAGTACCTGGAGAAATAGATGACACGGTTATCTGTACCATAGAAAATGGCCCGAAGCTCGTGCGGGTGCCGGTGCGTGAACCTCGGGAATGCACCCCCGATGGATTCCTAGCCGGTGGGATTGAACCCAGCGCAGAAGTCTGCTGCGGCAAAAAATCTGCCAAGCGGGGTGACTGGGCCGGTGCGATTGAGAATTACACCAAGGCGCTTAGGATTGATGCCGAAGTGGCTGACGCCTACTATTACCGGGGGATGGCCCACGCGAAGCTGGGCAATCAGCCGGTCGCCAGTAACGATTTAGTGACAGCTTCTCAACTTTATATAAACCTAGGAAAGGGAAACACTGCCGTAGAAGTTTTGGAAAAACTTGAGGGCATGAAAAAATCCCTTTCTCCGCTTTATCCTGCTGTCTCTGAATGGAAATGCTCGCGCAGTCTTGTGGGACATGCCGGTGCGGTTTTATCGCTCACTACTAGCCCTGAGGGCGATATTCTTGTCAGTGGCAGTTACGACAAAACGATTAAGCTGTGGAATCCACACACAAAGGAACTGCTGCAAACTCTGTCTGGACACTTAGGTGCAATTCAGTCTGTTGCTACTAGCCCTGACGGTCAAACTATTGCCAGTGGCAGTAAAGACAAAACGATTAAGCTGTGGAATCTTCAGACGGGGAAATTGCTTCAAACTCTGTCTGGGCATACAGCCTCAGTATACAGCGTCGCCTTTAGCCCGGATGGCCAGACCCTGGCCAGTGGCAGTGTTGATAAAACAGTCAAGCTGTGGAATCCGCACACGGGGGAACTGCTCGGCACACCTTATGAACATTCAGATAGAGTGTTTTCTGTAGTCTTTAGCCCCGATGGTCAAATGCTTGCCAGTAGCAGCAGTGACAAGAAAATTATCATCTGGAATCGCAAGACAGGAGAGCTGTCCCGCACTCGTACCTTAGGTTATTATATCCGCTCTATTGCTATTAGCCCTGACGGAGGGATTCTCGCGAGTGGCAGTGACGATGGGCAAATCCGAATCTGGAATCTGTTTACCTGTGAACCAGTTCGCACCTTCGTCGTCAAACATCAAAAGCGTGTTCACTCCGTTGCTATCAGCCCAGATGGGCAGGTTCTCGCCAGTAGCAGTGAGGACATGACAGTCAAGCTGTGGAATCCGCACACAGGGGAATTGTTCCAGACTCTTTCTGGACATTCAGACACTGTTTCCTCTGTTGCCTTCATCAGCCCTGATGGCAAGATGCTTGCTAGCTGCAGTTTTGACAAGACAATTAAGATTTGGCAGCGAGGTTGAGCCACAGACTAAGGCGCGACCGGCAAGCGGGAGCGCCTCCCACCTTCTCCCCACCGGCTGCCGGTGGCAAAGAAGGGTGCGTTCCGCCCCGAAACCATCTGCTCTCCACGGAGCATTAATGGGCGCGGAACGCACCCCACATCTTGCCGGTGTTTAGCCGGCATCGCCCAATCGCTTGCAAGTTTTAGTTCTTTATGGTATTATATATAATGTCCAAAAACAATCCGGCCCTTGATATAGCGTTATAAACTCAAATTGTCTAAGAAGAAGTTCCAAAAGTCGGTTGATAGTATCCGACTGCAGATTCTCAAGCATCAGCAAAAGATTGTCACAGAACAGCAGAAACCTATTCCCGATGAAAACTTGATTGAATACTGGCGAAAAGAGATTCTCGGCTTAGAGAAAAGTTTAGCTAGGGCAGAAAAACGATTGAGGCGCGGTAGATGATTTCCAAAATTGATAAACCTTTACAGGTTAACTCCACTCTGTCTGTTTTATTAACCGAACTCGAAGAAGAATGCCAGACGGTGCTCTTTTTGCTGACTCAGCTGAAATTGTCCAATCTGACAGATGATCAAAAAGGTGACATTCTGGCTGAATTAACCGGCGCTGTCTGTCACTTGCACGTACATACGGAAAATCTGCCCGATCTAATCGGGGATGAAATTGAAGCCTTGCCAGAAGACTGAGGGGAATTTGAGCGCTCCCCCCCCACCGGCGAGCCTGATTTAAGAAAGCAGGTTTCTTAAAGAAACCTGGTTTCTGAGCGCGTTGTTTACCAAAGTAGGACGCTCCCAACTATTCCTGGTCAGGAAAAACCCACTTCGGGGGTGCCGTGAGTTTCTTTCTCAGCGCTTCCTGAGCAATCTCGATCATCTGATCTAGCGAAGTGTCGCTGATGAACTTTGACGCCTCCGCTGCGTACCCCTGGTTCGGGCATTTGTCACCCAAAACGCAGCCGTTGACGCAATCAATAGCGCAGTTTATCTTATTTTCCACTGTTCCCTCCTTTGTCTACTTTCAGAACCGGCAGCAGGCGGATTTTTCAGGAGCGCCGGCTTTCAAAGCCGCTCCCCTGAATCTGACTTTTTAAAATTTTATTAATATACTCCAGAAACCCGAACTTGTCAACAGTCAGGTTTTCCGGGCAATTACTTTATTATAATGCCGGCTGTCCCACTCAAACCGGCAGGCGGGGAGAGGGAGGCGGTGGTGCCGGTGGCGCTGCCAGATGGCCCGGAAATGGGATTCGCGTGCGGGACAGCCGGCAGCGCCAAGAGTTTTACTCTGCTGCAGCGGGAGACTCAGATGCAGCGGGAGGCTCAGAGTCCTTTTCCTTTTTGCTGACCTTCTGAGCGCGCCCCTCGGCATCAGCCATCACGTCAGCCATCTTCTCGATCATTTCCCCCGGGTAATTTTCCAGCACCCGGGTGGACAGGGCAATGCGATTTTTCCACTCATCCACCTCAGTGATGACGGCTTTAATCGACTGACCCACCTTAAACGCATCGGGGAGAGAGGAGATGTAGGTTTGGCTGATCTGCTTGATGTGCAGCAAAGCGGTGACGCCACCCAAATCCACAAACAGCCCAAAAGGCTTGATACTGACAATATCGCCCTCCACCAGCTGGCCAACCTTTAACTGGCTGACGCGATTCGCTCGAGCCAGCAAGCGCTGGGACAGCACCAGTTTGTTCTGTTCGGGATTGACTTCCAAAAAGTTGGCACTCAGGCGCTGACCGACGAGCCCCTCTAAATTGTCGCGCTCGATCAGGTGCGAGCGGGGAATAAACCCCCGCAACCCCTCAACATCGACGGTGACCCCGCCCTTATTGACTCCCGTCACCCGCACCTGCACAGTTTGGCCACTTTCCAGCACTTGGGCCATCTGATCCCAGACCAGCTTGGATTCCAGTTGGCGGACAGAAAGCGTCACCTGACCTTCAGAATCCTGCTCGCGGACAATCAAGAAGTCCCGCTCTTCCTGCAACGGCAGCACTTCCGACAAATTTGTGACCCGTCTCAAGGAAGCCTCTGCCACAGGGAGAAAAGCCGGGGACTTGCCACCGATGTCAACATACGCGCCATCCTTGGTGTATTGAAACACCTTGCCGCGCACGACAATTCCCTTTTGAAACTCGTAGTTGTGCTGTTCGAGGGCTTTGGCAAAATCGTCCATCGAAAAGGACGCCTTTGCCCCTTGAGACCGAATCGATTGTGGGTTCATGACAGTTCAAAACAACAAAACAGAGATTGAGCTTGGATGCTGGCCCTTCCCCCCGAGGCTGAAAGCCACCGGCTCTGGCGACAGGAGCAAACCAATAGCTCCCTCACTATAGCTAATGATCAGCTTTTTGTGGGAGCCATCGGGGCGAGATTCCCGCGCTCTGGGAGTGCCGGCGGCTTTTCCGGTGCCCACCTAAAAAATTTTTAAGTTTTAAGTTTTAAGTTTTAAGTTTTAATTGTTTCGCCGGCTGAGGCGGAGTTTAGAAACCGGGTTTCTTGCGGTAAGTAAGCCCAAGATGTAAGTCTCCCTTGAGGAGAAACCCGGTTTCTCGCCCCGTGCCGCCACCAGAAACCGGGTTTCTTGCGGTAAGTAAGCCCGACATGTAAGTCTCCCTTGAGGAGAAACCAGGTTTCTCGCCCCGTGCCGCCACCAGAAACCGGGTTTCTTGCGGTAAGTAAGCCCGACATGTAAGTCTCCCTTGAGGAGAAACCAGGTTTCTCGCCCCGTGCCGCCACCAGAAACCGGGTTTCTTGC
>JAHHHT010000041.1 GCA_019359235.1 Oscillatoria princeps RMCB-10 | reverse complement strand
GGTAAGTAAGCCCGACATGTAAGTCTCCCTTGAGGAGAAACCAGGTTTCTCGCCCCGTGCCGCCACCAGAAACCGGGTTTCTTGCGGTAAGTAAGCCCGACATGTAAGTCTCCCTTGAGGAGAAACCCGGTTTCTCGCCCCGTGCCGCCACCAGAAACCGGGTTTCTTGCGGTAAGTAAGCCCGACATGTAAGTCTCCCTTGAGGAGAAACCAGGTTTCTCGCCCCGTGTTGCCACCAGAAACCGGGTTTCTTGCGGTAAGTAAGCCCGACATGTAAGTCTCCCTTGAGGAGAAACCCGGTTTCTCGGCTCGTGCCGGGCTTAGCAATTACATTGCCAGCGCCCTCTAAATCTGCGTGAAATCCGCAGCGGTGAGAGTCGGGGGTTGAATCCCGATCAGCGTCGCCAAATTTTCGCCGGTGCCAGCCAGCCGGATCGCGGTATCAGCACCGGCAGCTTCTATGAGGATATCCGCAAAAGTCAGAGCCGAACCCAGACCGATGGAATCCTGACCGTCGGTAAAATCTGTGATAATGTCTCCCGCCGGCTGAGTTTGGCCGCCATCTCCGGGCGAGTAGGCGAATATATCCGCACCGGCACCCCCCGTGAGGGTATCAGCGCCAACAGCGCCGGTGATTCTGTCAGCGCCGGCACCCCCGTCAATCCGGTTGGCGACAGGGTTCCCCAAGATAGCGTCATTGCCTTGGGAACCCACCAGATTTTCGATAGTCGTGCCAAAGGCAATCACAGTGGCGTAAATGTCAGTCGTATAAGTTCTCTGCACGAACTGCGGCTGGCCGTCCTGTGTGCCGACCTGTTCCTGAACCGTATAAGTCGCACCGTTAAGGGCGCTGTTGGTCGTGTTGCGACCGCCCTCATTCATGTCAAAATAGTAGCTGTCAGTTGCCGGCAGGGCAGCAAAATCCAGCGTGTCGGCACCGGCGGCGTCCCAGATACTCTGCTTGACATCGAAAAACGTGCCGATATCAAACTTGTAGGTTGTGTCGGTGCTGTTTAAATCACTGAGCCCGTAGAGATTCTGCAGAGCCCGGATGTCGAACGCCATCGGCGTCCTGCCTCCAGTGCCAGCAAAGTTGTAACTCATTACGGTGTTCGTGTCGTTATCTTTGGCCGCAGAGAGGAATGGCCCGACTTCGACTTCCTGCTGGTTTGCGTCACTCAGGGTAAAGTTTGAGTAGTCATAGGGGTGTTTTAGGCCCAAGGCATGGCCGATCTCGTGAATCAAAGTTTCGTAGCCGAAACTGCCCGGGCCGCTGGAGAATGCCTGATTTGGATCGGTTTCATAATTGCGGGTTAAATGCAAGTCACCGCCAATTTGCTGGCCGACGCCAGAACTTTCTTGAGGGGGAAGATAGGCGTAGGCGTAAAAATTGTTGCTCCCAACCCCGTTGGAAAACATGATTCGGATCTGACCTTCGCTGGGCGGTCTGTCTGGCACCTCGACGATATTGAAAGGCAGGATTTCGTCATACTTTTGCATAATCTGGCGGACATTATTTTTGATGGCATCGCTGACCTCCCCAACGCCAGATTCCGCTCCCGGGTACAAAAAGGCACTCGCAGTCGTCACAAAACTGTACGTGAGCGTGCCACCGGCGGCGACATCCCACACTTGTACCGACGCCGTCTGTGTGGTGTCCGTCGTGGTCGTGCCATCCGTCGTTGTGCTAGTAGTTGCCGGATTGTCTACGAAAAATGACCGAGATCCCGGAAAAATTAAGCTTTTAATTGCCTCTTCATCCAAGAAAAGAGACGGGCGGCGACCCTCGACCTGGCCCAAGGTTATATAGTGTTCAAACGCCTGCCGGTTGCTGAGACCTGCCGCTCTTAAGTCTCGGTTCGTGTTGAGATAGTATGACGGGTCGAATACCAGCGAGGCGCGGCGTCCCTCCTGCAAACCGCTAATTAGATAGTGTTCAAACAGTTGCTTGTTGTTCAAGCCGGCTGCTACGAGATCCGGGTTGTTAATTCGATAGTAGTTTGCGTCGAAAAACCGTGAAGCTTTGCGCCCCTCCGCTAGGCCATTATTGAGATAGTGATTGAACGCAAATTCGCGCTCTATCTGAAGAATCTGATCTTCTTGCGTTCCCGTCCCACTGCTGCTGGAGCCGCCAGTTAAGGTATCCGACCTCAGGGAATTGAGAGCGAACTGTGACGCAGCCTCAGCTACGTCTGGGTTATTCTCTAAATAGTAGGTAAAATCGAAGAATGGTGATGGGTCGCGACCCTGTGATATCACATCTTGTTGAAAATCTATCAGCAAGTCTCTGTCGCTCAGAGTGTCCTGATCTGGATTTTGTTCTCGATAGTAAGGGAGGTCAAAATAAAGCGAAAACAGGCGTCCTTCTGCCAGCCCAAAAGTTTCCAAGTGTGTCAGGAGCTGTTCATCGCTCAACCGAGCCAAGTCTGGATTGCTAATGCGATAGAGGTTGAGATCGATTATATCTAATGGGAGTTTTTCGGGCGGGAGCGGTACGCTAACAGCTGTGGCCATGAGTTATCTCCTGGGGAGCGCAAACTTCGTTATACTCAAATCTAGCGGTAAAAATGCTGTCAGGGAAGAGGAATTTCCCTGAAAAGAGAACGTCCTCGGACTCAACCGGATCTGTGCCGGCTGGGGAGCATCCCAGCGCACGCAAAAATATTCTCACCGGCGTGCGAGGGGGTTCACGGGAGAGAAACCCGCTGCCAGGGACTTTCCGTATATTTACTAGACCGGCACGCGCCCCTGGGGCTACATCCTATCCAGTATGCTTAATCAATCATAATAAAGCCCTCACCTCCCCACACTCAAAATGCCCCCCGCGCCTGGGGGAGGGTAGAGAAGATTGAGAACTTGCACGCGGGTGCCGACAGAGGCCGGGAACGGATTTACTCACGAAAAAGGGCAAACGCAAAAGGGCAAAAAACTGTGACTTGCTTCTCCCCCACCCGCTCCCAACAGGCGGCTCTGATGAGAGCGGCAAGCATGATATTAGCGTATTTGATAAAAGGATTGCCGCCCAAGCCAGCCGCCGGCACTATCGCAAGGTCTGGCCAAAGAGCTGCAGCACTTGCTTCCAGGCATCCGCTGCGGCTTCGGGACTGTAACTGGCCCGCTGGTCGCAGAAAAAGCCGTGGTCAGCGCCGGTGTAACGAAAGACGCGGTGAGGGATTTGATGTTTCTGGAGTTCCGCCTCAATTTGGTCAACTTGCTCCGCTGGGATGCTGGCGTCCGAGGTGCCAAAAAACACCCAGATCGTGCCGGTGATGTCCTGGGTGCGGGTGATGGTGGGCTCGCCACCCCCCGGCGTCGAGTTGGTGATGCCGGCACCGTAAAATGAGGCGGTGGCTTTAATATCGGGCAGGGTGGCGGCCAGGTAGGCGACGTGGCCACCAAAGCAGAAGCCAATGCAGCCGGTGGCGTCCCCTCTCACAAAAGGCTGAGCTTTCAGGTAGTCGATTGCGGCTTGGATATCCCCGAGAAGCTCTGACACCTCGGTTTGTTCCTTGTAGCGCCTGCCCAGCTGAACGGCTTCCGCAGTGTAGCCGGTTTCAAAATCCGGTGCGAGGCGCTGGTAGATGGCCGGTGCAATGGCCACATAGCCTTGTTTAGCAATTCGCTCCGTAACGTCCCGGATGTGGGCGTTGACCCCAAATATCTCCTGGATAACCACAACAGCTGGAAAAGGCCCCTCGCCCTCAGGCTGGGCCAGGTAAGCAGCAATTTGCAAATCTCCGTTATAAATTTTAACGTGAGCGGTGAGAATCTCTAGGTCTGCCATCTGGATTGCAATTAATATGGTAGAAGTGTCAAAAATCTAGATTGTCATATCTGGGGCACACCGGCAAAGTCTATATTGGAAAAACAAGCGCTAGACAGCTACCGTTGGAGTTGCTATACAAAATCCCAAAAAAATGGCACGTCTGCCAGGGGAGTTTCGTCTGTTTCCTCTAAGCGCATCGGAGGTTCCGTGATGGTTCAGTTTCACATTCAGCCAGACAGCGACATTCCAGCATCAAACCAGCTGTTTAATCAAATCCGATTTGCGATCGCATCGAGGCAGTATCCCCCCGGACACCAACTGCCCAGCACGCGAATGCTGGCCATGCAGACCGGCCTGCACCGCAACACGATCAGCAAGGTGTACCGGCAGTTAGAAGAAATCGGGCTCGTAGAAGCCCGTGCGGGGTCGGGCATTTACGTCCGAGCCCAAGGCCACGAGGGGGGCACTCGCCTGAAATCTCCGATCTTGGAACAGCACCCTCAAGCGTACAAAGTGGTGCAGAGCAGCCTGGACGAATTGCTCAACCAGGGGTGCTCCCTCAACCAGGCTAGAGAGCTGTTCCTGGCCGAAATTGACTGGCGCTTGCGCTGCAGCGCCCGGGTGCTGGTCACGGCTCCGGGCCAGGACATTGGCGTCGGAGAGTTGATGGCCCAGGAATTGGAGCAGGCGCTTCGCATTCCCGTGCAGCTGGTGCCGCTCGACCAGCTGGGCAAAACCCTGGATCAAGCTCAATCCAGCACTGTAGTTACCAGCCGCTATTTTATCGGAGAAGCCGAGGCGATCGCAAGACCCAAAGCGGCCCGCGTCATCCCCGTGGATATCTACGACTACGCCACAGAAATCCAGCTGGTGAAAAACCTGCCGAAAGACACCTGCTTCGGTATCGTTAGCCTCAGTTTGGGCATTCTGCGAGCGGCAGAAGTGATCATCCACAGCTTGCGGGGCGACGACTTGCTGGTCATGACGGCCCAAACCAGAGATGCCTACAAAGTCAATGCGATTGTCCGCGCTGCCCGCACCGTCGTTTGCGATCAGGTCAGTTACGCTGCCGTGAAAACCGCAATCGCAGCCGCCAGAGAGGATCTGATTCGCCCACCTCAAGTTATTTTCTGCGAAAATTATATCGGCGCTGCCTCGATTAACCTGCTCAAACGCGAACTGGGTTTGGTTTAACTTGAAAAGCGCCCAGCTTTTTGCTGGTTGAGATCGCTCAAGAAGTCAGCCATCAACGGTGACAGCTAATCGCTAACTGAATCATGACTATTGAAATGCAACCTTCTGTTGGCTTAAAAGAGGCCATTGAACAGCGCCGCGCCGCCCGCTCTTTCCGACCCGACCCGATTCCACCGGCACTCCTGGAAGAAATTTTGCGGCTGGGGGTTCGCGCTCCATCCGGTTACAATTTGCAGCCTTGGCGGTTTATTGCCGTCCGGGAGCAAGAAAACAAGGACAAGCTGAAGGCTTGCGCCTTTGACCAGCGGCAGGTTGGGGAAGCGCCGGTGGTGCTGATTTGCTGCGGCGACCGGCGAGTCGCACAACCGGAATACATTGAATCTGTTATCCAGCTGGGCTTTGATGCCGGTGCGCTCAATGACGCTTATGCGGAGGTCATGCGCCAGCAAATCCCCGCTTTGTTTGAGCACCGCCCCTGCTTTGAGTCACTGGAAGCTTGGACGAACCGGCACACCATGCTCGCCGTGGCTCACCTGATGATTGCCGCCAAGAGTTTCGGCGTGGACAGCTGTCCGATGGAAGGGTTTGTCAGCGATCGGGTGAAGGAGGCGTTCAATATTCCCCCTGAAGTGGATGTCTGCTGTTTGCTGGCGCTGGGTTACGCAACTGAACCGTTTAAGCCCTACGGTGGCCGGTTTGGCACTGACCGCGTTTTCTACGGCGAAAGCTTTGGCGAACCCTTTCAGCTGCAGTAAGGGCTTTTTTACCTCGTACCTCGTTCCCAGGCTCCGCCTGGGAATGCGGATCGGGAGGCTCTGCCTCCCTCTCTCCAACAAGCAGATTAAAAGCGTAACAGCTTAATATTTGCCACGGTCAGATATCTCAGACAAAGCCGCCCATACTTCTATCCTGCATAAATTACACTATTGCCTTTCAGCCGCAAGCGCAACAGGTTTAAAGTTACATCCCGCCCACTCAAGGGCCTAAGATAAATTTTTCTATCCCTCTGACTCTTTCTTCTTCCTTCTTGGCGTCCTACCCTGCGGGTAGGCGCAACGCCTAAGCGCTCTTAGCGCTAGCCGCTGGCGCGTCTATGGCGTCTTGGCGGTTTTAAATTAAAATGAATTAAACAGACAAAATATTAAGCGCTATTTGCGAACAAAATAAAGGCGCAACCGGACGTGATATGACTATTCTGGGATTTATCTATGCACTCTCGTCTTAAGTCCCTCAGCCCGCTCAGCACAACCTTGCTCCTCTGCCTGGTTGGTTTCCTGCAGCTGTCAGAAACTCCCCTAGCAATTTCCAGCGCCCCGGCACAAACTGCTCAAGAGCAAAAAACCGAGGCGGACAAGCTGTTCCAGAAAGGCGCACAGCAATTTCGCAGCGGGCAGTTTCGAGAAGCGCTGCAAACCTACCAGCAAGTTCTAGAAATCCGTCGCGCCACCGGCGATAAAGCAGCCATTGGCAAAACCCTCGACAGCATCGGAGAAGTTTACATCAGTCTCAGCCAGTATTCCGCCGCGCTGGATGTTTTGCAGCAAGCTCTGGAAATGCGAAAATCCGCCGGTGACAGGGCGGGTGAGGGGGAAACACTTCACAACACCGGCGTGGTATACTTGAATCTGGGGCAATATAACCAGGCGTTGGAACTTTTAAACCGCGCTTTAGCGATTCACCGAGAAGTGGGGGACCGTGGCGGCGAAGGCACTGCTCTGGGAAGCATTGGGGCGGTTTACCACCGACAAAATGAGTTTTCCCGCTCGCTGGAATTCTACCGGCAAGCTTTAGCAATTCACAAAGAAGTCGGCGATCTCGCCGGCACCGGTTCCGATTTGACCGGCATGGGGGCGGTTTACCAGCAGCAGGGTGAGTTGGCGAGGGCGCTGGATTTCTACCAGCAAGCTTTAGCGACTCACAGACAGATTGGCGACAGAGCGGGCGAAGGCGTGGCTCTCGCTAACTTGGGTGCGGTTTACCAGCAGCTGGGCGAGTCGGCGAAGGCGCTGGAATCCTACCAGCAAGCTTTGGCAATTATTACGGAAACCGGCGACAGGGCGGGGGAGGCAATAACGCTGGGAAATATCGGTTTGCTGCTCAACAAACAGAAGCAGCCGGTGCTGGCAATTTCCTTCTACAAGCGAGCCGTTAATGTCATTGAGGCGTTGCGGCAGCAGTTGCGGGCGCAGCCAAAGGAGCAACTGCAGTCATTTACAGAAAATTTTGCCAGCATTTATCGAGCTTTGGCTGATTTATTGCTGCAGGAGCAGCGGGTGAGTGAGGCGCAGCAAGTCCTGGATTTGCTGAAAGTTGAAGAAATCGGCGCTTACTTGCAAACTGTGGCGGGTTTGGAGAAACCGGCTCAGGAAATTGAGAATCTGCCTCAAGAGGAAAGAATTCTAGAAAGCTATGCGGGGATTCAAACCTGGGCGATTCAGCTGGGGAAGGAACTGGCGCGACTGCGAGAAATTCCGCCAGGGGAGCGCACACCCGCCCAGCTGCAGCGCATCGAGCAACTGGAGAGGGATTCGCAGCTGAGCCGGCAGCAGTTTAATGAATTTATTCGCTCTCCCGATGTAGTGGCGCTGGTGCAGCAGCTGCAGTCAAAATCTGGGGGGCAAAATCTCAGTTTGCGACAGCTAAACAGCTTGCGGGACAATCTGCGGCGCTTGCAGCAAGCGCGGACAGCAGGGACTGCTGTCCTGCTGTATCCTTTGATTTTGGAAGACCGGCTGGAACTGGTGCTGGTTTCTGCGGACGCTCCCCCCATCCACCGGCCCGTGCCGGTGAGGCGCAAGCAGCTGCAGCAGGCGATTGTGGAATTTCGCGCCGCCTTGACAAATCCCGGAACAAATGCTAAGAAGCCGGCCCGCCAGCTTTATGAGTGGCTGATTAAACCGGTAGAAAATGACTTGGCGCAAGCAGAAGCGCAAACGATAATTTACGCCCCTGATGGCCAGCTGCGTTACATTCCGCTCTCGGCGCTGTATGATGGCAGCCGGTGGCTGGCGCAGCGCTTCCGCATCAATAATATAACAGCGGCCAGCCTCACGGACTTGAGCACGCAACCGCAGTACAGGGAGGGCGGAGGTGCGCCGCTGCGACTCTTAGCGGCAGCTTGGACGACCGGCACCTATCGCTTTGTGGTGGGCAAGCGGGAGTTTGAGTTCTCAGGACTGCCCAGTGCCGGTCGGGAAGTGGAAAATCTGGCGGCGGCGATTCCAGGGACGAAGAAACTGCTGGATCTGGCCTTCAACCGCAAAGCGCTGGTTGCCGGTTTCAACGACTACAATATCGTGCATCTGGCCACCCATGCCGCTTTCTTGCAAGGGAGTCCGGATGATTCGTTTATTCTCCTGGGGGATGGAGATCGCGTCACGCTCAGAGATATCGCCACCTGGTCGCTGCCGGCTGTGGATCTGGTGGTGCTCAGCGCCTGCCAAACCGGTGTCGGCGGACGGTTGGGCAATGGGGAGGAAATTCTCGGTTTTGGCTACCAGATGCAAGAAACCGGCGCTCGGGCGGCGATCTCCTCCCTGTGGTCGGTGGACGACGGCGGCACGCAAGTGCTGATGAATGCGTTCTATGCGGCGCTGCAAAACGGGAATGTCGCAAAAGCGGAAGCCCTCCGCCAAGCTCAAATAGGTCTGATTACCGGCGACCGCACGGTTCCGCACCCAGGCGTCGCTGCAGTGGATCGGACTCGCAGCAGTCTGCCGCCCTCGGTCGAGCGCAATCTCAGTCACCCTTACTACTGGGCACCGTTTGTTCTGATTGGCAATGGACTGTAAGATAAAGTGGGGTCAGGAAAAAGAAACGCCATGAAATCCGATTGTTAACTTTTTCATAAATTTCTGTAGAAATGCGATCGTGCAATCCTGGCCGGTGGTGCCGGCTGTCCCGCTCGGGTGCCGGCGATTGGAACTTAAATGCAGTTTTAAGCCGTCTAGATATGGAAATTGGGTACACTAGCATTATGGCGCTGCACAATTGCAGGATGAACCCCACCCCCCAACCCCCTCCCCGCACGCGGGGAGGGGGAGAAGCAATCATCCTTCAACTGTGCAACGCCAACACTATCAACCTTTAGAAAGCTGGCAGTCAGCGATGAAACTCCGCTCACTCCCACACATTCTTATAGCGGCGTCAATCGCTCTGGGCGCTGTCACCATCAGCCAGCCCACCTATGGGGAGGGAACCTCCTTCTTCTGTGGGGCTTGCGACGGTGTGCCAATAACCTTTGCTCGCACCGCAAAAGGATATATTTCGGTAATCCGCTGGGTTTCCGAGCATTTTAGCAATTCGGGCTACACGCCGCAGAAACGCTGTCAGGAAGTCTCGGCACGATTCCAGACTTACTACAACTCGGGCACTCTCAACTACATCACAGCCGGCAGAATGAACGGTCAGCCCGTTGTCTGCGTTGCCGATAGAGCCGGCGGGCGCTGCACCGGCTTGCTATTCACTCTCAAGCCGGGGACTGATGCCAACAGCACGGTGCGGCAGTTATTTGACATCCGCACTCGGGGTGCCGGCCCCCTTGAGGAAGTCTACGCCCGGATTTATATTAATATGAATGACTACTTGAACACGCAGCCAGCTGTTAAGGCAGAGAGAAGCAGGCAGGAAAATGCCTCACCGTATTGCTCACAGGCCGGGACATTTCCTAATATAAACCAGCCGGGTTTGCAATATATGGACGAGTCTTGGTAAGGGGTGCGCCTCGCCAGCTACTGCGGGAACTTTTTCAGGGGGAGCGATGAATTTAGATTATTATGGAATTTCGGCAGCCATTATCGGGGTGGCTATTGTGGTAGCGCACCCCCAAGTAGCAGTTGCGCTAACCGCCCAGGAAGTCAACGCGATTGCCCGCGACATTACGGTATTAATCGATGGGCTTTATCCGGGTTCTGGGGTGATTGTCGCCAGGGAAGGCAACACGTACTACGTCCTCACTGCCGAGCATGTGGTAGAGGTTGAGGATGAATATGAGGCCGTCACTCCTGACGGACAGCGATATCCGATAGACTACAGTAAAATCCAAAAACTGCCGGAAGTTGACCTAGCAGTTGTGCGGTTCACTAGCCCCCTAAATTACAGAGTTGCGGTTTTGGCGGATTATGACTTGCGAACGAGAGGCAGGGCGAACCAGCAGGGCCTAGTTTTCGTTTCTGGGTGGCCTTTGCCCGGGCAAGTCATCCCAGAAAAGATTCGTCTTTTTACCCCTGGATTGCGAGTGGGAGAGGATATCGCACCGGCTTTGGCAAAAGAATCTGTCTCTGAAGGGTATGAGCTTTTTTATACTAGCATCACTTATCCGGGCATGAGTGGGGGGCCAGTGCTGGATTCCAGCGGGCGAGTGATTGGAATTCACGGCAGGGCGGAAGGAGAAGAAATCTCGGAATCTGAATCGGGTACAGATGAGTATCGCGTCAAGTTCGGGTACAGTATTGGCGTTCCGATAAAGACTTTTTTAAGGCTGGTGCGTCAGGCAGAGATTCAAGATAAACTCACCGTAGAAAAATTTGCGCCGGCTAAGCTAACGCTGCAAGAAGCAGGCTCTATTGAATCGTTTTTAACAGCTGTTCCGGAAAGCGACAATCCGAGGGAGTGGGTGAATCGCGGCAATCAGTTGTGGCGGCTGGCTAGCGTTTATGATTATGACGGGAATCCGAAAGCATTAGAACTCCGCCAAGAGGCGCTCGCGGCTTACGAACAGGCTGTGCGAAAAGCGCCCAACTTCTATCAAGCCTGGTACGCACGCGGCAACGTGCTGTCTGAATTGGGACGCTATGAAGACGCGATTCGCTCCTATGACAGGGCGATTCAACTGTTTCCTTATGAAAAATTAAGTCAAAATTACAGTGAGGCGAGCCAGCGCAAGGATAGGGGAACTCAGCGCCGGCTGCAAAGCCATTTGGAATTTTACGCAACCTTCTGGCGTTACCGGGGTTTGATGCTAGCCAACTTGAAACGATACTCAGAAGCTCTGGAGTCTTTCGACAGAGCGATGCAACTCCATCTTGATGACTCGGTGAATTGGGATTTGCGAGGTGTGGCGCTCCAGGGTGTGAACCGGCACGCAGAGGCGCTGGCTTCTTTTGACAGAGCGATTGAGTTCAAACCTGAAAACCAATATGCTTGGATGCACCGAGGCAACGCCCTCGCCGCACTGGGGAAGTATGAAGACGCGGTGGCATCCTACGACAGGGCGATTCAAATTCAGCCCAATTTCTATCAAGCTTGGGTGAAACGAGGTGCGGTGCTGAGTGATTTCTTGAAACGGCATGCTGAAGGAATCGCCTCTCTCGACACAGCGATTCAAATCAAGCCGGACGATCCTTATGCTTGGCACCGGCGCGGTTTTGCCCTATTTGGCTTGGAGCGACACGCTGAAGCGCTCGCCTGCTTCGACAAAGCGATTGAAATCAATCCTGACGACGCCGCTGCTTGGAGTGCGCGAGGGTTGGCGCTGATTGTCCTAGACCGGTACAGAGAAGCCCTTGAGGCGTTTGAAAAGGCGCAGGCTATCTCTCCCAACAGTCCTGAAGCCCAGGAAGTTCGCACCCTGTTGCAGCAGTTAGGCCGGTGATCCCAATTTTGGATTTTGGATGCCCGGATTTTGGATTGAAAAAAACGTTAGTAGGGTGCGTTCCGCTCTGCGGAACGCACCCTACTGTAAAGTTAATTCGTTGATTAAGATTTAATGATCAGTTGCGTCTTGAACCCAAAAGGGTATAATAGAAAAAAGTGGGAGCAGCGATTGTGCGGTTATGGCGCTGGCCAAACGCACGGGGTATTTTGAGGGAGCGAGCCGGCAGATGCGACACAGAGGGCAAATTCTCATTAGTTCGCTTTTAGGCAGTGCTATTTTCTGTCAAACTGCCGGTGTCGCTCAGCCGGTTGGGACTCTGACACCCAATTCCCACACGGATCTGCAGCTTCACAAACATGGACTGCCGGCGACAGTCAGTTGGGCGCATCCCGATAAAGCAAAGATGCTCACCCTCACCCCCCTAACCCCCCTCTCCCAGGGCGGGAGAGGGGGGAAAAAATCAATAATTCTCCCCTCTCCCCTTGTGGGAGAGGGGTTGGGGGTGAGGGTGAGTACAAAAATGGGATGCTCCCGTCGGGCGCATCGGGAACTAATAACCGCACCCGCCCCGCCCCTGTCAGGAATTCTCAAAAAGATGCGGACATTCGCGGTAAAATCGCCGGCAGTACAAGGGGAAAGTGCTGCTGCGCCCAGTCAACATCTTACTGGTCAACAGCCGCCACCGGCACAGCCGGGAAAGCCGGCAGCAGGAGCGGAAGATTTGCGGCAGCAATTGCTGCTCCCTTTGCCGCCGGTGCGGCAAGCGCTACCCCTGGAAACACTGCCGGCACCGGGTTCGAGCGCTCTTTCCCCGACGGCTTTCGGCGCTAGTTTCGGTCAAGCTTTTGTGGGAGCTGCCTTTCAAGGCAGAACCCGCTTTACTAACAGCTCTGATGGAACGATTGCGGCAGGATTTGGTTTGGGAGACGCTCGGAAATCTGCCGGTTTGCAAGTGAGTGTTACAGTTCTTAATCTGTTGAACAATAGAGAAGGGGGCGATGACAGCGCTTTCAATCGTGGCAGTATCAGCTTGAAGCTGCACCGGCTGATATCCAATGACTTGGCGGTGGCTGTTGGGGTTGAGAATGCTATTGTGTGGGGATTTACGGATGCCGGCACCAGCGGTTATGGCGTCGCTAGCAAAATCGTCCGCCTGAAACAAAACCCAGCAGAACCGTTTAGCACTCTCACCCTATCTCTGGGGTTGGGGGGTGGGCGGTTTCGCTCAGAAGATGACTTTCAAAACGGGGTAGATTCTATCAACGTTTTTGGCAGTGCGGCGGTGAGGGTGACGGAATCGGTATCTGCGATTGCCGACTGGGCCGGTCAAGATTTGACTTTGGGGGTTTCTATTGTCCCTTTCCGAAATCTCCCCTTGGTAATTACTCCAGCTTTTACCGATATCACCGGCAGCGCTGGGGATGGTGCCCGGTTCTTTCTGGGTGTTGGGTACAATTATTATTTTTCTTTCTAGGTTGTAGAATAGGGGAGAATCGGACTTGGTCTAAGATGCTAATATCCGGGCGATTGAAATCGCGGCTATACAAACAAAGTCCGCCTGCGCGGACTTTTAATAAGCGGCTATATTCTGGCGATTTTATTAAACAGGGAGGCTTTGGCTACAACTGATAAAATTAATGGAGTGCAGCTTATCACCAACCTTATGAATATCAAACATCTCCCGCTTTCCGCAAGTCTGGGTTGGGCTTTAGGGGCTAACATGATGCTATTCCAGACAGCATCGCTGGCTCAATATCAGAGTCCCACTGATATTCCTCCCCCCAGTGATTTCCCTCCCCCAGCACCACCCCCAATCCCAAATCGCACTGTAAGTCCCACCGTAAGTTCCCCACCCCCCGCAACCGGCGGAAATGTCAATATATCGCTCTCCCCTAATGTTGAAGCAGCTGTAAATCTAGCTCTTGGGGACGTGATTTCTGCTTTAGGTGCCGGAAGTCTGACGTCGCCAACAGGTGATTCTTTTCCAGGGGGAACGCAGGAAATATTGCTAAATCTTCTGACAGCGGAGCCGGTTCCTATCAGTTTAACACTGCCGGCACCACCGCCGGCACCGAGCAGTCTAACAATACCGGCTAGCCAGTCTACCTCTAGAGACACAGAAGAAATAAGGGGGTTTATTTCTACTGACACACAACAAACCAGTGAGTCTACCTCTAGAGGCGCACAGGAGAATTCACCCTCTGGTGTCAGCAGCGAGATTTGGCTTTCTATTACCGGCGCTCTCGCCGGTGTGCCAGAAAATCTCGCCCGCGACTTGGCGTCTAGCTTGTTGGGGCTTGTGAAATGCAGCAGTGTTCCACCGGCATCCTGTAAAATCAAGCCGGCGAAGTTACTGGCGGCGGTTTACGCTTACAATGCCGTGATTAATTCCAGTAGCGAAGAATTTCTCCGAAATCCCCCCACCGCACTGCTAGCTATTCGCGCTATCCTGTCTGAATTGGTTGATGCGGCAATTGCTGCTGAGGCGCAACAGAAGAATTAGATGGAAGTTGCCAGAAACCCGGTTTCTTTTAGAAACCGGGTTTCTCAGTCTCTACTGCCGGTTTGTAAAGTAATTGTTAATAACTCTTGGGGGCCAGAAACCGGGTTTCTTCTGTAGGAAAGCTGAGTTTTCCCGCTTCCCCACCAAAAGAAACCCGGTTTCTTGTAACTTCAGTGCCGGCGCTCCGCTCTAGGAGGCCAGAAACCGGGTTTCTTCTGTAGGAAAGCTGAGTTTTCCCGCTTCCCCACCAAAAGAAACCCGGTTTCTTGTGACTTCAGTGCCGGCGAGCCGATCTAGGAGGCCAGAAACCGGGTTTCTTCTGTAGGAAAGCTGAGTTTTCCCGCTTACCCACCAAAAGCTGCGTTCCCAGGCGGAGCCTGGGAACGAGGGGAAAGCCTCTGCGGCTGTTTGCTGCATTTTTGCCAGCCGCTTTTGATAGTTTAGCAAATTAATTTATACCGTGCGGCTTTGGTTGACGATATTGTTCAGCGCAATGGTATAATTAAAAAGAGTCTCCTGGGCGTCAGCGAGAATTTTGCTGCGTTTCTTGAGGGGTGCGGTTTTGCTGTCTCTGACATAAACTTGGCTATCCGCAAACTGTTTTTTCAGCTGCTGTTTCAGGTAGCGGCTCTGGCCATAAGCCCAGAGTATTTTGTGCCGGTAGCCAAACAGGCGCATCCAGCTGAAATTCAACTTTGCCGCTTTCTTGGCTGCCGTTTCATCGGGATATAAAGCTATGATAACATGCTGGGATTGCTGGATGTCTTGAATGCTGGGCGGCTGTGCCGGTGAGGGCAAATCTCCAGTCTCTCTCATCACCAAGCGGTAGCGCGACAGTTCAAACAGGGTTCCCCCCAGCAACCGCCCTTGTCCTTGCAAGTCTTGCTCCCAGTTCAATCCCAATTGTAACTCTTTACAGCACTTTTTGGCAATCTCTTCTGGGTTGGCGTTGGGGTTGGCTTGCTGAGCGAAAATCAGCCAGGTTTGCCCGATGGTTGCTGCGTAACCGTTCAGTTTTTCCTCTATTATCCCTTTGAATTTCGCGACGCACTCGGCTGGGTGGCGCGTGCTGTTTTGCGCGAAGGAACAAGCCAGCAGCAGCCCATAAGTATCATTCAGGCGGACGGGATAGTAATAGCCCTCAAAAGGTTTGTCCCTGTCTGGGAATTTCTCGATTTGGTTGGGCAGCAGTTCGCGGTACTCGGTTTCAACCGCTATGTCCAATTGGAAGAGGGTGTCGCGCAGGGATTCGGGCAACTTGCCGGCAAACAATTTCCGATTCTTGTCCAAATCGTCTGGGCTTTCTCCCAAGCCTTCCCGCAAGTCGTAGAGAAATAGATACAGGTTAGGATAAATCAGGTCGCTCATTTAAATAACGGGCTGGACATACCGATTTTGGATTTTGGATTTTGGATTTTGGATTGCATCGATCCCCCCCTAACCCCCCCTTAAAAAGGGGGGGAACTGGAAAAGCCCCCCTTTTGAAGGGGGGTTGGGGGGATCAAAAGGCTCACGGAACATAACTAGCGACTTGAGATAGGTATAAGAGTTTGCCAGAGTTTTTCCAGCCGGCTCAGTTTTTTTGCCGTATCCTCAGGGGCGGGAGTCGCCAAGACGTTAATCGTCATGTTGAGAATTTCATCGCTTTCCCATTCCGGTTTGCCCTCAAACCAGGCGCGTTTGGAGATTTCTTCAGTCGGGGGAAGTGCCTGTTTGATTTCGGTTTCCGCCGGCAGCAAGTCTGGAGAAATTGGGCCATCGAGCGCTTCTAGCCCCGCGAGCGCCTTTGCATACAGTTGCGAGAAACCGGCATTGCCGGCAAGTTGGGCTGTCAGATCAGCGGCGAACTCCGGCGAGTCTTCCGGGTACAGGGCCAATTTTTGACCGGCCTGTTTTAAGGCGTATCGCTCCTCAGGCGCGAGCGGGGTTTCTAAATTGTGTAATGCTAGCAATACAGCCAGCCAGGGGTTGGGAGCCGGTGCGGGCATAGATCCAGCGGGGAATTTTGTATCATTATATATTAAATCCATCTTAGCAGGTTCTACAGCCATGAGTCGGGATGCGTTGGTCGTGGGCATCAATTCTTATCCTTTTATGTCGGCTCTCAACAAACCGGCACGGGATGCAGAGGAAATTGCCCGCATTCTGGAAACCAGGGGTGACTTTTTGGTGCGGCGGTTGCCCGAAACCCGTCAAGGGGCGGCTTTGCGCGTCAATCCCGAACCCAACCCCCAAGAGGTGACTCAAAAAGTTCTGGAAGAGGCGATTGTCCAACTCTTCAACCCCGGGGGAGACAGTATCCCGGAGACAGCCTTGCTGTTTTTTGCCGGTCACGGGGTGCGCAAAACTAGAGGTGTCACAGACGGCTTTTTAGCCGCCAGCGATACCAATCCGAAAAAAGAAGCGTGGGGAGTGTCGCTGAAGTGGTTGCGGGAGTTGCTGCAGGAAAGTCAGGTGCGCCAGCAAATTGTCTGGCTGGACTGCTGCTATGCTGGGTAATTCTTCAATTTTGACGAAGCCGATCCAGGAGAGCGGGGGCGCGGGCGCGACCGGTGTTTTATCGCCGCCTGTCGCGAATTTGAGCCGGCTTACGAACAGCTGACCGGCACGCACGGGGTGCTGACGGGAGCGCTCTTGCAAGCACTCGATCCAGAGCGCCAACTCGACGGAGTGGCAACCAATTACACTCTAACCGATTTTATCAATCAACTGTCAGGAGTTCCCCAGCGCCCGATCTGCCGCAACTCTGGCGGGCAAATCCTCCTCACCGGCAGCCCCGCCGCGCCGCAGGGAGTCCGCCAGCAGGAGGGCGTCTGCCCCTATCGCGGGCTGCGATATTTTGATTTTAATCAAGAAGACCCCCAATATTTCTGCGGGCGGACAGAACTCACTGACCGGCTCGTGGGGGGATATCGCCAGGGGAATTTTCTGGCGGTGTTGGGGGCGTCGGGGAGTGGCAAATCTTCCCTGCTGAGATCGGGATTGTTACACCAGCTGAAGCTGGGGCAGAAGTTATCGGAAAGCAAGGGCTGGAAAATCTACCCCCCCTTCACCCCTGGAAACCATCCCCTCCAGAGTTTAGCGCAGGTGTTTGTGGAGCCTGGACTGTCAGCAGTTGACCGCGCGGCGCAGTTTAAAAAAGCGCAGGATCTGATTGCGGCGGGCGCTGAGGGGTTAAAGTGCCTGATTGCCGCTGCGGACGCGCCCCGCACTGTGCTGGCCATCGATCAGTTTGAGGAGGTTTTTACCTTATGCGATGAGGCGGAACGGCAGCAGTTTTTTGAGTGCTTGCTGGGGGCGCTGGATGGGGAGGCGGACAGTGGCAAATCCGGTTTTTTCCTGGTGCTGGCGATGCGGGCGGATTTCCTTGGCAAGTGTGCGGATTATGCCGGATTGGCGGCTCGAATTGAGAGGCATAAGCTGCTGGTGACGCCGATGCAGGAGGAGGAGTTAAGGGAAGCGATTGTCAAACCGGCTGAGCGAGTGTGCCTGGAAATCGAGCGGGAACTGGTGGACGAGATTGTTGCCGATGCCCAATCTCCGGGGAATTTGCCCCTGGTGCAGTACGCGCTGACGCTGCTGTGGGAACAGCGGGCGCTCAACCGGCTGACGCTTTCGGAATACAAACGCTCCGGTGGGGTGAGGGGGGCGCTGAAAAAACGCGCCGATGAAGTCTATGAATTACTGTCGCCAGAGGAGCAGTTAGTTGCCAAGCGGATTTTTCTGGAATTGACCCAGTTAGGGGAGGGCACCGAGGACACTCGCCGGCAGGTGTTTAAAGAGGATTTGGTCGGGAGGTTGCTGGCGGGGAAAGGCAGAGCACGCGCATCTGCCGGTGTGGTGGAGCGGGCGATCGAGAAATTGGCGGAGGCGCGGTTGGTGGTGGTTGGGGAAGTGCGAGCGCGGGGGGATAGTGCCGGGGAGGTGCCGGTGGTGGATGTCGCCCACGAAGCCCTGATTCGCCACTGGCCACTCTTGCGCCAGTGGGTGGATGAAAACCGCTCGGCACTCCGGCAAAAACGGGTTATTGAGGCAGCGGCGCAGGAGTGGCGAGAGAAAGGCAAGCGGGGAGATTACCTGCTCGGCGGGTTAAAACTGGCGGAAGCGGAGGGGTTTCTCCAGAATCATGCGGCGGCGCTCTCGCTGTCAGAGCCAGATCGGGAATTTGTTCGCAAAAGTATTAGTCGCCGGCGAAACAATCGCATGTTGACGGTTGGCATATTTGCCACCGTGTTGATAGTGGTGACTGGACTCTGGCTGAAGGCTGAACGAGATGCCACCATTGCCACCCTGCGCGAAAAAGCCGCGCGTTCGGAAAAAATGCGGTCGGTTCAGCCGGTGGAGGCGCTCGTGCTGGCTATTCAGGCGACGGGCGAGAGTCAAGCGAAATTGCAGCAAGTGCTGCAGCCGGTTCAGTCCAGCTTGCTCGCCGGTGTTCAAACCCCTGTCGAACAAAATCGCTTCCAAGGGCATCAGAATTATGTCGATTCTGTCGCCTTTAGCCCCGACGGCGAGTACATCGTCAGCAGCAGCCTTAACATAGTGCGGTTGTGGAATCGCAAAGGCGAACTGATTGGCTCTCCCTTTGTCGGGCATCAGGATGTGGTAACATCTGTCGCGTTTAGCCCCGACGGACAGACCATCGTTAGCGGCAGTCGTGATGGTATAGTGCGGTTGTGGAACCGCAACGGCGAACCGATTGGCTCTCCCTTTGTCGGGCATCAGAGTGCTGTCACTTCTGTCGCGTTTAGCCCCGACGGCGAGTATATCGTCAGCGGCAGTGATGACAAAACAGTGCGGTTGTGGAACCGAAAGGGCGAAGCGATTGGCTCTCCCTTTGTCGGGCATCAAAATCAAGTCGATTCTGTCGCGTTTAGCCCCGACGGTCAGTCTATCGTCAGCGGCAGTGTTGACAAAACAGTGCGGTTGTGGAACCGCCAAGGCGTAGCGATTGGCTCTCCCTTTGTCGGGCATCAGGGTTATGTCATATCTGTCGCGTTTAGCCCGGACGGCGAATACATCGTCAGCGGCAGTTTGGACAAGACAGTGCGGCTGTGGAACCGCAAGGGGGAAGCGATTGGCTCTCCCTTTGTCGGGCATCAGAGTGCTGTCACTTCTGTCGCGTTTAGCCCCGACGGCGAGTATATCGTCAGCGGCAGTGTTGACAAAACGGTGCGGTTGTGGAACCGCAAAGGCGAAGCGATTGGCTCTCCCTTTATCGGGCATCAGAGTTGGGTCATATCTGTCGCGTTTAGCCCGGACGGCGAGTCCATCGTCAGCGGCAGTAGGGACAACATGGTGCGGTTGTGGAACCGCAAAGGCGAAGCGATTGGCTCTCCCTTTCTCGGGCATCAGAGTGCTGTCACTTCTGTCGCGTTTAGCCCCGACGGCGAGTCCATTGTCAGCGGCAGTAGGGACAACATGGTGCGGTTGTGGAACCGCAAAGGCGAACTCATTGGCTCTCCCTTTATCGGGCATCAGAGTGCTGTCACTTCTGTCGCGTTTAGCCCCGACGGCGAGTCCATCGTCAGCGGCAGTTGGGACAAAACAGTGCGGTTGTGGAACCGCAAAGGCGAACTCATTGGCTCTCCCTTTATCGGGCATCAGGGTTGGGTCAAATCTGTCGCGTTTAGCCCGGACGGCGAGTACATCGTCAGCGGCAGTTTGGACAAAACAGTGCGGTTGTGGAACCGCAAAGGCGAAGCCATTGGCGCTCCCTTTATCGGGCATCAGAGTTGGGTCATATCTGTCGCGTTTAGCCCGGACGGCGAGTCCATCGTCAGCGGCAGTTCTGAAAACACAGTGCGGTTGTGGAACCGCAAAGGCGAAGCGATTGGCTCTCCCTTTGTCGGGCATCAGGATTCGGTCACTTCTGTCGCGTTTAGCCCGGACGGTCAGTATATTGTCAGCGGCAGTGGTGACAAAACAGTGCGGTTGTGGAACCGCAAAGGCGAAGCGATTGGCTCTCCCTTTGTCGGGCATGAGGATTATGTCACTTCTGTCGCTTTTAGCCCCGACGGTCAGTATATCGTCAGTGGCAGTGGGGACAAAACAGTGCGGTTGTGGAACCTCAAGGGCGAACCCATTGGCTCTCCCTTTGTCGGGCATCAGGATGATGTCACTTCTGTCGCCTTTAGCCCCGACGGCGAGTACATCGTCAGCGGCAGTGGGGACAAAACAGTGCGGTTGTGGCGCGTTGGCTGGAAAGCTTGGCTGCCATTGGCGTGCGACAAATTGCGCGACCACCCTATTTTGAAAAACCCCGACACTGATGAGGCGAAGGGAGCGAAAGAGACTTGCGAAAAATACGTCTGGTCTAAACAGGACAAAAGGTAAAGCCCGACACGGATTTGAACGAGGCGGACACAACCCTCCGCTCATCCGTGTCTCCTTTGCCAGTCGTGCAGTTTTCTGCGCAGAGGGCAGTCCCCCGGAATGCCGCCTTAGAATGCTGCCCCAGAATGCCGCCCCAGAATGCCCATTTTCAGGCAGCACCGGCATTCAATTTTTTGTTGATTTTTTGTTGACAGAATGCCCGCCCCTGTGCTATAGTGAAATCGATGAGGAAGAACTGCCTGCCAAGAGTCAATAGGGCAAAGAAGCCGGTGCGCCGTTCGTAGTTGGGCTAAAGCCCAAAAGTTCGTAGTTGGGCTTTAGCCCAACCGGTGCGCCATGCCGGTGCGCCATGCCGGTGGGGGATGCCGGTGGGGGATGCCGGTGGGGGATGCCGGTGCGCTTTTCGCTGGGAAGTAAAGAGGGCGAAGCATTGGCGAATGAAGATATCGGGCGAGGTCTCAAAGCCTGTCGCGCCAATGCTTCGCCCCTACACAAGTCCGATGTAGGGGCGAAGCATGAGCGCGACTATTTATGGAACTCAGGGAAAAGATTACATTCGCTCATGCTTCGCCCTTCGCCTCACGCTACCTGCAGACAAAGGGCATAGGGTAGGGGAAGCCCCCATATCAATTCGCCATGCACCGGCAATCGTTACGCATGCACCGGCAATCGTTACGCATGCACCGGCAATCGTTACGCATCTGCCGGCAATCGTTATGCATGCGCCGGCAATCGTTATGCATGCGCCGGCAATCGTTACGCATGCGCCGGCAATCGTTACGCATGCGCCGGCAATCGTTACGCATGCGCCGGCAATCGTTACGCTTTGAGAGTGTAGCTATCCCACTCCAATCGCAAGTATACTAGCAATATCACCGGCATCCTGCTATCCCTCGCATGGCCAACAATTCATCTACTGCAGCACATGACCAAAGGCCCAATTCCCGATGAGACTCCCAGCAATCTACAGGAACAACTCCTCCTCGAAGACGCCAAAGCCGGCAATGCCATACCCATTCAAGGCGGAGCGGACGATCTGCTGGGGGATGCTCCCCGACTTGTGGCTCTCTATGGCGGTCAGCCCGAAAATTGGTTTAAAATGACCAGTACGCAAGCCTTTGTCATCAATGGAGCGTCCGTACAAGTCCATTGGTTCCAGAACAATCAAACGGGGCAAAACGTTGAGATAAAGTTCAAACGCCTGTATCCCAAAACCGCACCCAAAAACCAGTGAGGTAAGTATATTATATGATAATTCGCTGTATCGCTAACACCGGCGCATCTCTTTCTGAGAGCTACCTCAATCCTGGAGTCTATCTCACCCCAAAAACCCAATTTAACCTTACAATAGGCAAAGAATATATCGTCTACGCCCTCAGAGCGTACCAGGAAAATGCCTGGTACTATATCTGCGATGACAACTACACCTATTATCCCATGCAGAATCCCGCTCCCCTGTTTGAAGTGGTTGACGACAGGGTTTCTAAGTATTGGAGACTTAAGCTAGAACCCAATGGGGTGTTAAGGATAGCATTCGAGGAGTGGTTTGCCGACCCCTATTTTTACGACAAACTCACAGATCAGGAAGAAGCCGAAGTTTTGATTTTTGAGAAAGTCAAAGAGCGCATGGATGCGGAAGCGCTATCCCCCCAACCCTCACCCGCAGAGGGCGAATCCGAGCAGCAAACCTCTCCGCCGGCGGTGCCGGTGGCTCCAGCTTTGGTTTAATCAGCCCGAAATGCCGGCTCTCAGCAAAAGGCGAGCGCGGAAAGCCCCACCCACCTTACCAGATCGTATCCACACCGGCCTGTTGAATTTTGAGGTCGCGGCTAATTAGCGGCAAATCAAGACACAGCGCTGTAGCAGCGATGATGCGATCTGGCAACTCCAGCATCTGAATCCGATCGGCTTGTTGCATCGCCCGCGCAACCTGCCGGTCGAAGGGAACCTCAACCAGTACAGCATCCTGTTTTTCTACTTCCCCAAGAAGCCGGTCAAGAGTAGAGGCAGCAAGCCGTCCTTGCTCAATTAAGTATATAATCTCCGCCAGAGTAATAGACGAAAACCCTACCGAGTCACCAGCAGCTCCTATCTGTTCTATCGTATTTCGGGCAGTGGTGGAGAGGCGATCGTCGGCAAAAATATACCAGATGAGGGCGGCGGTATCTGCAACGGCACGCAGCACTAAATATCCTCCTTGGGAAAGCTTGCCCATGCCTTGCGGCGAGCTTCCTCAATTTCCTCAGCGGACGGTGCTGAACCCAAGTCAGCACAAAGACCCCACAATGAGCGGCGTTTAGCAGGTCGATTCTCGACTAACTCGCGCTCAATCTCAGGAGCTATTTGCTGGATTAAGCGCACTTTGTCCACCAGTGAAAGCTGCCTTGCCTGCTTGAGAACTTGCTCTAGAGTCACAATTGTTTTCCAGCTTTACTTTACTTTTAATTGTAACTTTCTCTTGCTAAAAACATCAACGCCCACTTCTTTCTCCCCCTCCCCGCACGCGGGGAGGGGGTAGGGGGGTGGGGTTCAACCGGCAATCCCCAAAAACTCCCGCACCGGCTGCAAATACCCCTGCGGATCTTCCAGCATGGGAAAGTGCGCCGTATTCCGAACCATCACAAACTCAACCTTCTCGCTGAGCGCCGCCGCCCGCCGGCCCATTTCTGCCGGGATAATCCTGTCATACTCCCCCGCCACCAGCAGCACCGGCACCCGCAGCTGAGCGAACTCGTGCGGCATCACTGTCGCCGCCTTCTCGCTCACCGAGGTAAAAATCGTCCCCAAAGCCGCCTCGTAATCCGCCATCAGAAAATCTTCCAAAAAGGCGAGACTCAGCTCACCGGCAAGGCGGCGGCGCAGGAACCTGGCCATAAACAGCCGGTCAGCCAAAGGAATTTTCGCCAGCCATGCCGGTCGAAACCTCACCACTTGGCCACCCCATTTGTGAAAAGCCTTAAACGCCTTCTCCTCGTACTCAAAAATGCCACTGCATGTTAAAATCGCCTTTTCCACCCGCTCCCCATAGCGGTTGAGGAACAGCGTCGCCACAGACGCCCCCATCGAATGGGCGTTCAAATACACCCGCTCCAGCTGCAGCGCATCCAGCAGCGCCGCCAAATCTTCCGCGTATGTTTCCAGCTCGTAGTCCAGTCCCGCCGGCTCCTCGGGCAGCCGGGAGCGCCCAAACCCCCGCATGTCGTACAATACACAATCAAACCAATTTGTCAAGGCTTTGGCGGTACTTTGCCAGTAGCGAGCCGAGCCGGCCCATCCGTGCACAAAAACCATCACCGGCTTCTTCTCGTCGGAAGCTGCCGGTGTCTTAATCCACTCACAGTAATGCTCAACGCCGCGAACTTTAATGTAGGGCATCCTGACCGAGCTAATTTCTAATTGTTAACGGGCGAGGGAGCGTGGGGAATCGGGCACGGCAAGGAACTGATAGCCTGCGCCCTTCGCCCCGCGCCCAGTTTACGCAGATTCTGGCTTGGGCAGCGAGGAGGGGTGCAGCAGCAATTCTGCAGTCGAGCGCTTCTCCACCATTTCCCGCGTAATCATGCAGCGAGTCACATCCTTGCGGGAGGGCAACTCGTACATCACGTCCAGCATCAACTCTTCCACGATGCCGCGCAGAGCCCGCGCCCCAGTCTTGCGGCGGTAAGCCTCTTGGGCGATCGCCCGCATCGCGTCTTGCTTGAACTCCAGCTGCACGTTGTCCATCTTCAGCAGCTTCTGGTACTGCTTCACCAGGGCATTGCGCGGCTGAGTCAAGATCGCCATCAGCGCCTCTTCATCCAGCGGTTCCACCACCGCCACAATCGGCACCCGCCCGATGAACTCTGGAATCATCCCGAACTTCACCAAGTCATCCGGTTCCAGCTGCTTGATCACATCCGCCATGCGCTTGTCCCGCGACTGCCCCTCTCCCGGCTGAACAAAGCCCATTGACTTCTTGCCGGTGCGCTGCTCAACCACCTTCTCCAAACCCACAAACGCCCCGCCGCAAATAAACAGGATGTTGCTCGTGTCAATTTGGATGCAGTCTTGATAGGGGTGCTTGCGCCCGCCTTGGGGGGGCACATTGGCAATCGTCCCCTCCAGCATTTTCAGGAGTGCCTGCTGCACCCCCTCCCCGGAGACATCGCGCGTGATCGAGGGATTTTCGCTCTTGCGGGCAATCTTGTCGATTTCGTCAATGTAGATAATCCCGCGCTGCGCCTCTTCCACATCCAAGTCCGCTACTTGCAGCAGCCGCAGCAGGATATTTTCCACATCCTCCCCGACGTACCCAGCTTCCGTGAGCGTGGTGGCGTCCGCCACAGCAAAAGGAACGTCCAGGATGTCCGCCAGCGTTTGCGCCAAGAGCGTCTTGCCGCAGCCGGTGGGGCCAATCAGGAGGATGTTGGACTTTTGCAGCTCAACCGTGTCCTCCGGAGACACCTTGCCGCTGGCCTTTGCCTGAGCGAAGCTCAGGCGCTTGTAGTGGTTGTAAACCGCCACTGACAGAACCTTTTTCGCCTCATCTTGGCCAATGACGTGTTCGTCGAGATACTTCTTAATCTCTCGCGGCTTGGGAATTTGATTAATTGAGAGATTAGCCGAGCGAGCCCTGCGCTTCTGGGGCTGTTCCGAGCGGGGTGCGGGTTGTGGCGCAGCCGCTCCCGAATCGAATAGCTCCTCGTCGAGGATTTCATTGCACAGGTCCACGCATTCATCGCAAATATAGACTCCCGGACCAGCAATCAACTTGCGAACCTGCTCCTGAGACTTGCCACAAAAGGAACATTTCAGATGGGAGTCGTACTTGGACATATCTGCCTCTCATTTCAGTGCGCTAACAGCCGGGGGTGGGGTGGGAAGGCTTTGTTTAGAGATCACCTGGTCAATCAGGCCGTACTCTTTGGCCTCGAATGCCGACATGAAGAAATCGCGCTCCGTATCGGCTTCAATTCTGTCCAAAGGCTGACCCGTGTGCTGAGCCAGTAACTCATTGAGCTTACGTTTATGATAAAGAATTTCCTTAGCTTGGATTTCGATATCAACAGCTTGTCCCTGGGCACCGCCGAGCGGCTGGTGAATCATAATCCGGGCGTTGGGCAAAGACATGCGCTTGCCCTTGGCTCCCCCAGAAAGCAGAAACGCCCCCATGCTGGCGGCCAGTCCAAAACAAATGGTCACCACAGCGGGGCGAATCTGCTGCATCGTATCATAGATGCCCATGCCGGCGGTCACCGAACCGCCCGGAGAGTTGATGTACAGCTGGATGTCCTTTTCTGAGTCTTCAGCTTCCAGGTACAGCATCTGGGCGATGATCGAGTCGGCCACGGCATCGTCTACTGGCGTCCCCAGAAACACAATCCGCTCCCGCAGCAGCCGCGAGTAGATGTCAAACGCCCGCTCTCCCATGCCGGACTGTTCCACCACCATCGGGACAATGCCGAGGGAGGCCGAGCAGATATCTGAGGGAGACAAGCTGGTGACTGGGGAATTCTGGGACTGAGATACAAGCATAGGTAGTGATGTCAAAGCTTGCGCTTTTAGCATAGCGCTGTTAACGGAATCGTCCTGGGGATGGCAGCCACTGCCCCGGTATCTGTAACTATTATGCCGCAGCTAGAAGGAGTCTGGCAGTCTGGGGCAGGAATTATGCACTTTTCCCGTTTCCAGACCGCGCCACTCCCTCCATCCCTTCCAGCTTTCCTGGTTTCCACCGGCTGGCCTACTCGACCGGCACCTCAGGTTGGTCGCCAGAATCCGCCGGTGCGGACTCATCCAGTTGAGTCGTCTCAGGGGCGGCCTCGCCAGCCTCCGGGCCCGCCGATGCTGGCTCCTCACTGCTGGCAAGGGCCACAGCGGCTGTTTCTGACTCAGCGCTCACGGCAGCATCCGGGGCTAAGGAACCTTCTGGCACCAATTCCAGCGTAGCGTGTTCTTCCAGCCAGTCCAGGGTTTTTTCCCGTACCAGCTCAGCTTCCACAAACTCCCGCACCCGGGCGATATCGAGAGACTGCCCCGAAAGCTGCTGCATCACTTCTTTTACCCGGGCCTCAAGTGCTGCCGTTTCCACCGCGATTGATTCCCGCTTGGCAATTTCTTGCAGCCCAAAAGACTCCTTGATGCGCTTGATTGCCTCCGGTTGCAATTGCTTCCGTATCAGCGGCAGGTTCTCCTCCGTGTAATACTGCTTTACATTTATTCCGTAGCTCTCCATCTCCAGAGCTTTTTGCCGGAGCTGAACATCTGTCTCTCGATTGAGCAGCGTTTCTGGAATTTCCATCCCCACGCGATTTAACAGCTCATTCAGCAGGGCTGACTGCTTGTTGGCCTTCGTTTTTTCCTCAGCTTCTTTTTTGAACCTTGACTCCAGGGCTTCCCGCAGTTCTGCTAGGGTTTGGTACTCGCTCACCTCTTTGGCGAACTCATCATTCAATTCGGGCAGCTCTTTTTCTTTGAGATCGTGCAGGGCGATCGTGAAAATCGCCTGCCGCCCCGCTAGCTCTTGGTTGGGATAGTCCTCCGGAAACTGAACTGATATCTCGCGAGTCTCTCCCGGATTCATCCCGACAATGCCGTCAACGAAGCCGGGAACAAACTTTTCTGGCAGCAGTTCTATTTGAAAATTATCTGCTTTGGCACCTGGAATTTCTTGCGGGGCTTCACCTTCTGCCGGGCTGGCATAGCGAGCCGAATAGTCCACCACCGCCACATCTCCTAGCTGTGCCGGTCGCCCCTCTGCCGGAATCAAGTTGGCCAGTTCCGACCGGCGACTTTCCAGGAGCTTGTCCACCTTGTCCGGTTCGGGCAAGACTTCTTCGGCTTGTACCTTCAAGTCTTTGTACTCGCCCAGGCTCACCGACGGCTGGACATCTACTGAGGCTGATATCGTCAGAGGCTCTCCCGGTTGAAACTGGCTCACCAGATCCTCGAACGAGGAGCGCAGCTGATAGTTGCCGAGCGGTTCTATCGATTCCTGCTTGAGCGCTTGCTCCACCCCATTTTGAATCAGCTCTTCCACTGCAGCGGCCTTGACGCGCACCGCACCCAAACGCTGCAGCAACACATGGCGAGGCACCTTGCCCTTGCGAAACCCAGGAATATTCGCAGTTCGGCTCAGGTTTTGCAGCACCCGGTCGTAGGTGATCTTGGACATTTCTGGGGGAATTTCGATCTCCAGGCCAATTTGGCTGGCGGGAAGCTTTTCCTGGGTGACTTTCATGGACGCTTTGGTTTCAGACAACAGATGTGATGGTTCTTGAATCGTTCTACTGGGTCAACACCGGCCCTCCCGTGGCGGCATCTCGTGCTAGTATCCCTTAGGATGCCCGCCGGCCACGACGGAAGCAAGCTGCCGGGAGGCTGGCGCACGCGGGAGGGAAAATACCTATTGGTCTGCCCGCGCCATCTGAGCAGGGCCCGTGGCTGACTTCACCGGTTTAACCTTTCTATCCTACCCGATCCGAACCTGCTATTGCCTTTGATTCGGGTTCTCGCAAAGGAATTAGGCTCAATTGCTCCCTGGGACTGGCGGCTCAAGCCTGTGTCAGCGCCTGCCAGACCCAATGCGAGCGCCCGCAAGCGCATCTGGCGGCGAGTTCTGTGTTAAGCTTGTTAAAATAACTACACATTACGGCCCGTGTGAGGCGGAAGTGCCGGTTAACTGTCCCCTCCGGGACTGGCCGCCGGCCTCACCCGACCGCCCGCTCAGGCGAGGGAAAGATAGATTTATAATGGAGTGCGAGCAGGCACGCTCGCAAGCGCTCTCGGTGGCACAAGTGGCTTGAGCGGCAGGGGTTTGCCAGCAAACCAGCGTGCTGGCCCCTCAGGCAGCCAGCCGGAGCGCGCCCACAGACTGGCCAGATAAGATAAAATTTCCTTAAAAATTGCGATAAACCTTGCTAAAATCCCAGTCGAATCAGCTTTTTTGGATAAACTTGCCCCCCCGAGAGCGAAAAATATTTGCCATCAGTTAAGCGGAGGAAACCAATTTGCCTCAATCTTATCGAGTAGCCATTCTAGGAGCGACCGGCGCAGTGGGCGCAGAGCTGCTGGAACTGCTGGAAAGCCGCCAATTTCCCCTGGCGGATTTGAAGCTCCTCGCTTCGCCGCGCTCCGCTGGGCGGACTCTGCCTTTTAAAGGCGAGCGGCTGCCGGTGGAGCCTTTAGGAGAGCGGTCGTTTGAAAATGTCGATATCGTCTTGGCTTCCGCCGGCGGCTCGGTCTCCAAAGCTTGGGCACCGATTGCCGTCGCCGCAGGCGCAGCGGTGATCGATAACTCCAGCGCCTTCCGCATGAACCCCCTGGTTCCCCTAGTGGTTCCCGAAATTAACCCAGAAGCAGCAGCTGGCCACCAGGGGATTATCGCCAACCCCAACTGCACGACGATTTTAATGGCTGTGGCGGTTTGGCCACTGCACCAGCACGAGCCGGTGCAGCGCATTGTCGCCGCCACCTACCAGTCCGCCAGCGGTGCCGGGGCCCGGGCGATGGAAGAAATGAAAGAGCAGGCCCGAGCTATACTGGCAGGAGTTACTCCCAAAACGGAAATCTTTCCCTACCCCTTGGCCTTTAACTTGTTCCCGCACAACACCCCCCTCAACGAACAGGGCTACTGTGAGGAAGAAATGAAAATGGTCAATGAGACGCGCAAGATTTTTGGCGCACCCAATCTGCGGGTCAGCGCCACTTGCGTTCGCGTTCCCGTCCTGCGGGCTCACTCAGAAGCGATTAACCTGGAATTTGGCAAGCCGTTCAGTCCGGCTTTGGCGCGGGAACTCCTCAGTCAGGCTCCCGGCGTCAAGCTGGTGGAAGACTGGCAGGCCAATCATTTCCCCATGCCAGCAGAAGCCAGCGGCAAGGACGAAGTTCTAGTGGGCCGGATTCGTCAGGATATTTCTCACCCGTGCGGATTAGAACTGTGGCTGAGCGGGGACCAAATTCGCAAGGGGGCAGCATTAAATGCCGTACAGATTGCCGAATTGCTGGTAGAAAAAAATCTGCTCCGACCGGCATCTGTTGCAGCAACTGGTAGCTAAAAGCCGCCCGATTTTAAAAGACAGGATGTGGGATTTTAGAAAGGAACTAAAATATAGAATTAAAATCTAAGTTCTAAAATCCCGCGGAACTCTAAAAATGAAAAGTTAGGTAGAAGAGTGTGGTAAATTTTGGACGGGTTCTGACGGCCATGATTACGCCGTTCAAAGAGGACGGCAGTGTCAACTATGCTGTGGCGGAAAAGCTGGCAGCCCATTTAGTAGCGCGCGGCACGGATACCCTAGTCGTCTGCGGGACGACCGGCGAGTCCCCTACCCTAACCTGGGATGAGGAGTACCAGTTATTTCAGGTGGCGCTTTCTTGCGCCGCCGGCAAGGCAAAGGTGATCGCAGGCACCGGCTCAAATTCTACCTCTGAGGCGATCGCAGCTACGGAAAAAGCTGCTAAACTGGGATTAGATGGCTCTTTACAGGTGGTTCCCTATTACAACAAGCCACCCCAGGAAGGACTTTACCAGCATTTCAAGGCAATCGCCGAAGCGTGCCCCGATTTGCCCCTGATACTGTATAATATACCGGGGCGCACGGGTCAAGATATGAAGGCAGAAACGGTTGCCCGCCTTGCGGAAATACCCAATATCGTGGCGATAAAGGAAGCGAGTGGCAACCTGGATCAAGCCAGTCAAATTCGAGCTATGACGCCGGCATCTTTCGCCATCTACTCGGGGGATGATTCCCTCACCCTTCCCCTGCTGGCCGTTGGGAGTGCCGGTGTCGTTAGCGTTGCATCTCATCTGGTGGGCGACCGGCTGCAAACGATGATTCAAGCGTTTGAAACAGGCCAAACCAAAGTGGCCACGGAGATTCACCTGCAGCTTTTCCCCCTGTTCAAAGCCCTGTTTAAAACAACCAATCCCATTCCCGTGAAAACCGCACTCAGGCTTCAAGGGTGGGATGTGGGCCATACGCGCTTGCCGCTGTGCGACGACCCAGCAGTTGATCTCAGCAAAATTTTACCGGCTGAGATGGCTAAGCTGTCCCTGCTCTGACGCCGGCGGCGCTAAACAGGTTTTTTGTCAAACTGAATATCTCAAAGGCATGTCTAACTTTTGACAGTACGGGAAAGCTGTATTGGTCAAAAGTCAGCCGTCAGCCAACCGCAGTCAGCGGCCACAGCCTGGAGGTGAAAACCCTCGGGCCCGTGGCAGCGCTAAGCTGGCAGCTGACAGATAGAAGCTGGGAAAAAAACGTGATAGTTAACCGCTGATATCTAAATTTATTTCCAACTGTTAAGGAACAACTTATCTATAAGGATGAACATGAGCAAAAACGGCACGGCACCCACCCTCAAAATTATCCCTCTGGGCGGGCTGCATGAAATCGGCAAGAATACCTGCATCTTCGAGTTCGGTGACGAAATGATACTCCTCGATGCCGGTCTGGCTTTCCCCACTGAGTCGATGCACGGGGTTAATATTGTCCTGCCAGACATGACCTACGTGCGCGAAAACCGCCACAAAATTAAGGGGATGATTGTCACCCACGGTCACGAAGACCACATCGGCGGGATTCCCTTTCACCTGAAGCAGTTTGACATTCCCGTTATCTATGGCCCCCGGTTTGCGATGGCCTTGCTGGAAGGCAAGCTGGACGAGGCGGGTGTGGCGAACCGCACTGAGCTGCGAACGGTGGGCCCGCGCGACATGGTGCGCGTAGGCACCTCGTTTTTCGTGGAATTTATTCGCAACACCCACTCGATTGCCGACAGCTTTACTGTAGCGATCCACACCCCAGTGGGCGTGGTGATTCACACCGGCGACTTCAAAATCGACCACACGCCGGTGGACGGCGAGCGTTTTGACCTGCACCGGCTGGCTGAGTACGGCGAAAAGGGGGTGCTGTGCCTGATGAGCGACTCGACCAACTCGGAAGTGCCCGGTTTCACCCCTTCAGAACGGTCTGTCGCTCCCAATCTCGACCGCATCTTCGCGCAAGCCCCAGCTCGCCTGATGGTGACCACCTTTGCCTCCTCAGTCCACCGGCTCCAGATCGTTTTGGATCTGGCTAAGAAACACAACCGGCTGGTGTCTGTGGTGGGCCGGTCGATGCTCAACGTCATCGCCCACGCCCGCAATCTCGGCTACATTAAGTGTGAGGACTCGCTGTTCCTGCCTTTGCACGCTATCCGCAGTTTGCCCGACGAGAAAGTTCTGATTCTCACCACCGGCTCTCAGGGCGAGCCCATGTCCGCCATGACGCGGATTGCCAATGGCGAGCACCGGCAGCTGAAAATCCGTCCGGGGGATACGGTGGTGTTTTCCGCCAACCCCATCCCTGGCAATACTATAGCGGTGGTGAACACCATTGACAAGCTGATGATACAGGGAGCTAATGTGATTTATGGCCGAGAAAAAGGGATTCACGTTTCCGGTCACGGCTGTCAGGAAGACCAAAAGCTGATGATTTCCCTGACTCGTCCCAAGTTTTTCTTGCCGATACACGGGGAGCACCGCATGCTGGTTCAGCACTCCAAAACCGCTCAGAGTGTGGGCATCCCCGCTGAGAATATGGTGATTATCAACAATGGCGACGTGGTGGAACTGACGGAAAACAGCATCCGCAAAACCGACAAGGTGCCCTCTGGACTGGAACTGGTGGATTCTTCTCGCTCTGGGGTCGTGCAAGACCGCGTGCTCAAAGAGCGCCAGCAGCTGGCGGAAGAAGGCGTCGTGACTGTAGCGGCGGCGATCGACTTGAATGGCCAGCTGGCGGCAGAGCCGGAACTGCACCTGCGCGGGGTGGTGTCCTCGGTTGAGCGCGGCATCCTGCAAAAGTGGGTCAGCGAGACGATCGAAGACTTGCTGAGCGACCGCTGGGCAGAATTTGCCAAAGCCACCGGCGATGCAGAGGTGGAGGTTGACTGGGCCGGTTTGCAAGTGCTGTTGGAGCGCGAACTGCTGCGCATGCTGCGGCGCGAACTCCAGAGCAGTCCGCTGCTGGTGTTTTTGATGCAAACTTCTAAGGAAGCGTCGCTGAAAGCGGCGGGACGCCGGCGGCGCACCGCTGCTAAGGTCGCTTCGTAAGCTTTTGCGCATTTAATTTGCGCTATCCATCTCTATTTTCCCCGTTACGGGGCGGGCACGTGTGCCCGCCCCTACGGCCTGGGGAAAGCATATCTGGAGGCTCTGCCTTCTTGGGAGCATATGCAGATTAATGCTCCTTATATTATTTTGGCAGCAATTATAATTATAATGGCCATTAAAATGACAGAAAAAAAAGAACTTGATTTTGCTCCAAGATTCTATATTGTTGGTTATAGAGATAAAACATCAGACTATTGTATTGGTCGTTCCCAAGAAAAAATCAAAATTTATATGCTAGAATTTTTGATAAATGAAGGAAAAATTTTTGTCCAAGATATAGAAGAAGAATACAGGGCCTTGTATGGATTTATAGTAAAAGAAGAAGAGGGAGGAGAGGTAGCACAATTCGCAATAAATATGACAGATTTGACTGCACCTCAAGAACTGTCAGAAGAAGACATGCATTCATATTTTCAGAGAGTTCTGATAGATTTAGAGAATTTCTGGATTTCTGAAGGAGGATTTTCGGAGGAGGATTTCATTACAGACGATTTGGCAACAGTAGAGGATTTGATTGACGGAGAATGAATATGTCGCTACTGTGCAGCGCCAAAACTTTTGGGGTCGCCCTCAAGTCGGCAGGTAAACGCTGTTGCTGTCAGTGGAGCGGGCCCTTCGCTGACCCGCAACCCGCCCAAGGAGAAACAGCGCAAGATTGCCCGGTTGCGCCGATTCGATTCTTCTTCAACGATCGCCGCGACTTCTTCCGCACTCAGAATCCGCTCGTTGAGAGGCGGGCTAAACTCTAGATAATTTGCTACCCTGAATGTATGAGTTTGACACTGTTGTAAATGTCTGGAATCTATCTCCGTGAGTGCCTGATTGAGAATGTTGGCCCAATCGAGTCATTTGATGTATCCTTGGAATTAAATCCCGCTGGCGAGCCGAAACCGGTAATTTTGGTGGGCAAGAACGGCACGGGGAAGACGATTGTTCTCGCCTACATTATTGACGCCCTAGCCGAGTTAGCGAAAAAAGCATTCACCGACGTGGTTGTCGGACAACAGGTTGGGGACATGCCGTTCCTCAAGGTCTGCAGTAGCGCAGATAGCCGCTCTCTCTCTGGAACCTGCCTCAGCCTGCTAGAGTTCTCAGATTCAGACACACGGTTTGGTTATGTGGAGAAGATTGGGAAAATAGACCCCCAACAATACACAACCAAGCTGGGGGATCGGTTTACAGTACCGTCCTGGCCTATAGATGAGCCGTTTTACAAGTTTGCTGCGGGAGATAAAAAACAAATTGAAACATTTTTCTACAACGGTTCAGTTTGCTTTTTTCCATCGTCTCGTCACGAGCTGCCCCACTGGCTGAATGTTGATGCCGTGACCAACCAACCGGTGTTCGGCAACTATCGCAAACTAATGGGGTACTTAGGCAAACCGCTAGTCGTCGAGCGATCTGCCGTTGACAATCAACAGTGGTTAATGGACGTCTTGCTCGATTCGCTCGTAGAAGGAGATTTCGTTATTAATCCAGAACCAGCAACTTCTGAACAACGATTATGCTGGCAGCCCCGGTTTAACTGGGACGATAAGATTTGGCTTAAAGCGGGTCGGCAAAACGTTGAAAAACTGCTCTGTACAGTTATTGAAGATGAGAGCGCTAAAATCGTATTAAATTACCGAAACGCTGGACAAAATCGTGTCGCCATTCGTTTGGGTAATGGGGTCATTGTCCCATCGTTAACACATCTCTCGGCAGGGCAAGCGCTGCTCTTCAACCTTTTTGCCACAATCATTCGTTATGCGGATCGGGCTGACCTGAAGAAAAGTATCCAGCTAAATCAGATCGAAGGAATTGTGCTAATCGACGAAATCGACGCTCATTTGCACACGGATTTGCAATACGGAGTTCTTCCGCGCCTAATTAAACTGTTTCCAAAAGTGCAGTTCATCGTAACTTCTCATTCCCCGCTCTTTTTGCTAGGAATGGAGCAGGAGTTCGGCCCCGAGGGCATCCAAATTCTGGAGATGCCTACAGGTCGCAACATTGGCACAGAAAGGTTTGAGGAGTTTCGGCGCTCGTTCGATTATTACAGTCAGACTCGGACGTTCGAGGAGAACGTCGAACGTCGGGTCTTAGAAACGACAAAGCCGCTAGTATTTATGGAGGGTAAGACGGATGTCCTGTACCTCACAACAGCTCTGGAGTTGCTAGGGCACTCAGACCTGGTACAAGGTCTAAACATCGAGGAGGTAGGCAAATCAGGAAAGGAGGGTACGACGGGCGGCGGAGAAAAGAATTTGGATAGCGCACGAAAGTTTTTGGAAAACAATCAGAGCCGATTCCCTCAATGGGTGCTGTTCCTTTACGACTGCGATACAAAGAAACCGCCTGAGAATGTAGGATCGATATGGGTTCGCTCTATACCTCAAAATCCAGAGCAACCCAAAGTTTACAAAGGGATTGAGAATCTGCTTCCTACTCACTTGTTTGAGGAGCGGTTTTATCAGAAGAAAGTCACAAACTCAAATGGCGACGGAGGAGAAATAACCCAGACAAAGCTTCAGAAAGATGACTTATGTCAATGGGTTTGTCACCAGCGACGCAATCGGGACGATTTCCTGCAGTTCGATTCGCTGCTCGTGCCGATTATTAGCGAATTCTTTTCTGCGGCTGCAGCATGAGTGGCTATGAGAATCGAAACCCCCTACTCTGGCGGCAAGTGTATTTTTGACGCAGTAAGGGCCAGGGTGGTTGTCAACTGGTAGTGTGGAAAGGCGACATGTCCCGTCTCTACAAGCGCCACATCTTTAAGGACATCGAATCTGACCCGGTGCGCCACCACAGCATCACTCACCGGCTTGCTGGCCCTCTCCACCGGCACCCCCAAGCGAAAGCAGGGGCGTCCCCTTAACCTCTGGGACAAACAGGCGCAGCCGCTACTCAAAAGCTGGGCTCCCTCTCCCGGGGAGGTGATTCAGCCGGCGGTTGAGCGTGGGACTGTCCAGCTAAAAACTGTGACCGGCTGCTGTCGGAGTCCCTCACCCAACAATCCAGAGGAACTCTGTGTGCCAGGGCCGATTTCAGGCTGTAGATAACTGGCCAATCAGAGGCGAAGCCCCTGAACCGAAAACAGTGTTTCCAGCACAATGCTTTTTTAGGACAGCCAGACACCTGTCCCGGGCCGCAGCGGCAAAATGGCCACACCCGAGCCGGTTCTGCCGCCAGAATTAAAGTTAAGCGCCCACTTGACGGGGAACATCACAGGTGGTATTGGGGGTCAGGTTCAGTCAGAGACAGCCGGCCATCCAGCTACTGAGTGATATCGATCGCTTGGCGAAGTGAGGAAAATTATTTATGCCGGTGATAGAAATCGTTTATGATTGATTCGCTTTCGGGCAATATAGCAGTGTGATGCGAAAGCATGACACTTACGCAGCCAAACTGTGGGCTACTGAGCTCAACAGCACTAAACCCGAACTCCGTGGGCTGCACAAATCCGGTAGAACCACCAGAGACACCGTAAAGAATCGGCAGAGGATCACACAACCTCGGGCCAACAGAGGACACATCCATGAGTGTATTCAAATATACCACACAAACTCTGGCTCCTGCAAGAAGCCGGTTATGGATTCGCCAAACACAAACCCCTATGAGTGCAGTAACAGCTGCTCGCTATCCCTCGCAACACCCCACCTTTGACCTGCTGCAACCCTTGCGCCAGTGGCTGGACGGGATAAAAATCCGCGATGCCCAATTCGCTCGGCTGCTGTGCCGGCTGATTCCGGCCCAGTGCCCCTTTGAGCGAGACATCACACTGTTTGGTAAAGTCCTGTTCCACATCCCGCCCATGTGCAAGCTCAACCCCCTCTACGAGCAATTCGTGGGTCTGCGCTTCCGGGCGCTTTGCTATCTCGCCGATGAGTGCGGTGAAGATGTGACACGCTACTGCTAATCGAGCCAGACAGGTGGCGATATTATACCACAAATCGGATCGCCCGCAATCGCTGTTTGGCTGTAAGGCTTGCTCGCTGCGACGCTTCACAACACTATTGTATCTGCTAGCCGTGTGAGATATTCCTGGTGCTGCGTGGCAGAAGTTACCCGCCAGTTATTCCAAGTCCTCCCTCTTTTGCATCTCCCCATCTGCCCCTCTTTTGGGAAACTGCTTAAAAATTTCTGCCCCGCCGCACTGGACTGTTGCTGCGCTGCGTGTCGCCCGAGTCGGCGGCTAAACCGGCTGCAGCACAAGTAACCCGATGGGTGCCGGTGGAAATTCACCGCCAGAGAAGTCCTCCCGATATTACGCCGGCACCCCAAACCCGAATCTATAGAAACCCGTTTTCTCCACGAAAGCGGGTTTCTCCACTCTTGGGGTTTTTTCGGGTATAGCAGCAGCCCCGCGCCCTAAGATAGGGACAGGCGAGACGCCTGTCCTACGTCCTAACCTAAGTCGCTACTGCTATATCTGTAAACCCGCCCCTACCAGGATGAGGGTTAATCAACCCGACACGAGCTTAGAGGCACAAAATACATGCAAACTCTTGCGAGGAAAGTTCTATGAAAAAAAGCGCTAATAAGCGCCGGTCTAAAAAGTTCTGGCAACTTTTTTTAGTGGGCGCTTTGCTCTTCAGCCTTTTTGGCGGGATTTACGCTCTCTCGGCTGCCTACAACTATCTGGCGGCTCAGGAATCGCAGCCCAATCCCAATGTCGCGGCTGAATCAGCTCAAAGAGAAACCCCTACACTGACATCCAATCCTTCCCCCAGTTGCGGCAGTCCCACCGGCGGGCCGGCGGACAATCCGATTGCAGTCAAATATGGCAGTTCAGCTTACCCGCCGGCTGACCGCATTAAGTGGAATTGCGTGTATAATATCCGTGACTTTCAAGGCTCCTCAATGGTGGAGCGCTTCAATTCAGCGCGAGACGCCGCCGCAGCCGCCGGCGGGGGAGTCGTATATTTTCCCGCCGGCACTTACAACTTTACCGACAGCATTTCCTTGAAAAATGGCGTGGTCATCCGGGGGGAAACTCCGCCGGTCAAAGATGCCAAATCCAGCGCTTACGCACCTCCGGCTAAGTTAGTCTTTCCCAAATACGAACCGAGATTATCGGGAAGCGGAACTCCCAACGAGACGGCTTTCAAAAAAATCTTGACAGCCGAGCCGAACCGGGACAGCAATATTGGGATTGTGAATGTTGATGTGAATCGCGCCGGCATCTCCTGGGAGGGGGATGCGGATGCCGGTGAGAACAAAAATCTAATCGTGTTTGGCATTCGCAGCAACAATGTGGCAGAGCCAGACCCAAAAGTTCCCGATATGTCCTTTCAGGAGCCGTGGGTGCGGTACAGCTACCGGTTCGCGGCTAATTTGAAAATCAATGCTTCCGAAAATGTGTTAGTGGCCAACAATCGCATCAACGATGCCATCACTGACAATTACGATCAACCGGGATATAAGGTTAAAGCGCTGAAAGGAAACGAAATCATCACTTATGCGGAAGGGAGTAAAGTGCCGTTCCACTATGGCAATCATTATGTTATAGTGGTGAATAGGTCAAAATCGGGCGGATACAGCCTCGCTGCCGGCCCGCAAACAGAGCCCGGACTGTTTCGCAAGGGGATTGTCATACGAGACAACTGGGTTTATCATACCATGAGAGTGGCTATTCAGGCATCGGGTGACGGGTTGGTGATCCAAGACAACCAGATTAAAGATGAATCAAGAAAACAGTGGTGGACTGACCCGACCGGCACCAAGCAGCCGCAAGGTGCGGTGACGCTGGAGAACCGCGCCATAGATTGGTCTGGGTGGAATGTGCGAATTGAGGGGAATAGTTATGAAGTGTACCGGCATCAGGTGATGGATTCGCATTATCTTAGTGTGGATGGGGAGGGTATTCTCATTCAGGAGTGCTGCGGCGGGACGACAGTGCGTGGAGCTACAATCAGCAAGAATGAGGGCAACTCTTACATCGGTATTTACAAAGTTCCTGAGATTCGCACTGTGCGAATTGCGGAAAATAAGCTGCTATCTAATATAACCGATACGTTCCCGATCTACGTGATGGCTGATACCAATAAGAGTGCGCATTCGATGGTGGATGTGCGGATTGAGGGCAATACGGTGAGTGGGGGTATTTTGGCGAAAGCTAGCGGGGGAGGGAGCGGGAACGTTATTAAAAATAACACGGGGAATAATAGTGGGGCGATAGAAGCGTCGTGTCACGTTGCGGTGAGTGGGAATAGCGGGTTTCAAGAGAAACCGTGCTTGCCGTGAGGGGATTGGGCACTGCGGGAGGCGGAGCTTGGGAGATTCTTTGTTAAAGAAACCGCCAAGACGCCGAGAGCGCCAAGGGAAGAAATGTGAGAGGATTTCACAAATGATTTAGAGCTGCTATAATACCCCAAGTTGCCACCTACAAGTCATTGCATCCAGATCCCCCCAAACCCCCCTTAAAAAGGGGGGCTTTGAGAATCTACCCCCACCTTTTGTAGGGGCGGTGCCCCCGTGCCCGCCCCGGCAAGGGGGGGATCTACCCGTGACTCACTTGTAGGTAGAAACTTGAGTTATAATAGTAGTGTAAGTCTGCAAAATGAGAGGAGGTTCAAGGTTTATACACGTCCTTTAGCTCGTTTGATTGAGCAACTGCAGCGCTTGCCCGGAGTTGGGCCAAAAACCGCGCAGCGCTTGGCTTTGCACATCCTCAAGCGCCCGGAAGCGGATGTAGCCGCGCTGGCGCACGCTTTGATTGAGGCGAAACAGCTGGTGGGGCTGTGTCAGGTGTGTTTTCACCTGTCAGCTGAGCCGGTTTGCGAGATTTGCAGCAATACCAACCGCGACAGCACCACGATTTGCGTGGTGGCGGATTCTCGGGATGTGATTGCGCTGGAAAGAACGCGGGAGTATCGCGGCAAATACCACGTTTTGGGCGGGGTGATTTCGCCGATGGATGGGATTGGTCCGGAACAGCTGTACATCTCGCCGCTGGTGCGGCGGGTGAGTCAGCAAAAGATTGAGGAAGTGATTCTGGCGATCAGTCCGAGTGTGGAAGGGGAGACGACGACGCTGTATGTCGGTCAGCTGCTCAAACCGTTTACAAAGGTGACGCGGATTGCTTTTGGGCTGCCGGTGGGGGGCGATTTGGAGTACGCCGATGAGGTGACGCTGGCGCGGGCGCTGGAAGGGCGGCGGGAGTTGGATTAGGGGATTGAGGTGCCGGTCGGTGCACGGCACAGGCGCTCTGGCCTGTGCTACGTCGGGAAGGGGGGGCTAAAGAGCGATTCCCCCCGCTTTTTTTGGGGGATAGCCGGCTCTTCAGTTCAGCTAGAGAATCTCCTTGAGATCCAGTACAAATCCTGGCAGCACGTCTTCCCCTGACAGGGTTTCTGGATTTTGGAGAATCTCGACATCTCGACCGGCGCGATAAATTTCCACTCGTTTGTTTTGCGGGTCTATCAACCAGCCCAGTCTAGTACCATTATCCATATACTCCTGCATTTTCTCGCGCAAGTCTGTCAGCGACTCACTGGGAGAGCGCAACTCGACGGCAAAATCAGGACACAGGGGGAGAAATTTCTGTCTCTGTTCACGGGTTAAGGCATCCCACCGCTCGCGGGGAATCCAAGCTAAATCGGGGGCGCGATCCGCACCATTCGGCAGTTTGAAACCGGTCGAAGAGTCAAAACCTTTGCCTAGATTAGTCTGTTTGTTCCAGACTCCAAGCTCCACGGCCATGTCAAAGTTGCGATTGCCGGTTTCTCCTCCTGTTGGGGACATAATTAGTAATTCTCCTTTGGCTGTGCGCTCAAATATTAAATCGCGGTTCTTCTGACAGAGCTGGAAAAACTGCTCGTCTGTCAAGTCGATTTTTAAGCGGAGAGTGGGGCTGGAGGGCGAGCTGATTGTGGCAACTTCCATATACTGTTCCCTACTTCGGCTGCTATACTGTGTCTATTATAGAGCTGATTCGTTAGGATGTAAAGCAGGGTCTGCTGAGAAGGAGGGGGCCGCACTCTCGCTAACCCACCCTACAAGTTTGAAGTGGGGTGGGTTACGCAAGGCTAACCCACCCTACAAGTTTGAAGCTATAAACTTTTAGAAGATCCCGGCACCAGGCGATAGCACACTGTCAGGATCGTAGCGGCGCTTGGCACTGACCAGCATGTCCCACACCGGCCCAAAATGCTGCTGCCAATCGAGTTGAGAAAAGGGAATGGAACCGACCGGATAGCGGGTGCCGCCTAAATTGCGGTTGCGCTCGAAGAGTGAGCGATTGCTGGCTATCATGCGGTCAGCGCCGATTGAGTCTGGTGAGGCGTTGCGCAAAATAGCGAACAGGAACACAACCGGCTCCGCTGGCACGCGAAACAGTGGCATCTTGAAACGCTCTGTTTTGACTGGATAGAGCAGCACCGGCCCGCCACCTGTATCAGCCGGCGTTAGCGTTGAAAGGATATCGCCAACATAGCGCTCCACTGCTGTGCCGGGGACAAATAGATTAATCCAGGGATGGGGGCAAGACCAGATGCCAAGAGACTTGAGAGCGGCAACATCTTCAGCCAGCCGGTTAGCGCGATCGAAATAAGATTTTTCCTCAATCTCTTCCCTGCCCGGAATGCAGCTCAAACCGGCAAGCAGGCGGGTGTTGTCTGGCAGTGCCGGCGGCGTGTAAAAGCGCACAGCTTGCAACACGAACTCCCAGCCGCCGCTGCTGCGGGGATCCACCTGGCCCTCTACAAAGTTGAACCGGTCGCCGGCAATTAACAGGCGCTGGTCGCGGAGAAAGGCAGCCAGATTGTCGTAGAATAAATGAAACACCCTCGCCCTCGTTTCGGCGGGGATGAGTTTAATCGCTGCTCGAACGATAATCCCGCACTGACCCCATCCCGCCAGCACGGCTGCAAATAAATCCGGCTTTTGGGAAGGCGAACAGGTTTCCAGGTTGCCAACGCCTGTTACTACCTGAAGTTCCAGCACATTATCGACCTGCAAACCGTGGAGATAAGTCGCGCCGCCAATGCCGCCGGCTGACAGGGTGCCTCCTACGGACAGATCCAGATAATCGGTGAGGACAGGCGGTGTCAGCTGTTGCTGGAGCGCCGCTTGCAAGAGGTCGCCCCACAGCACGCCGGCGTCAACTTCTATGCGACCGGCGCTGATAGCGTGAATGGCGTTCAGCTGACTCATGTCGATCGCTGTTCCTGAATCGACCTGTGACTGACCGCCGGTGGTGTGACCCTGACCCCGCGCTACCACCTTGAGCTTGTGGGTGCGGCTGAATTGGATCGTGCGGGCGATGTCTTCAATTGAGCCCGGTTTCAGCACTGCAGCCGGTTGGCGATTCACGATATGACCGAAATCATCAGCAGCCGCAGCCCGCACCGCACCGCCGGCGCAAAGCACCCCATCCAGGGGCGAGAGGGCTTCAAATCCGGATACGGCTCCTGCGGATGTCACCCACGAACGACTGACTGGATCGAACCCAATTACGGGATCGCCGGCGATTAAATCTTGCAAAAAGCCAGAGCGCGACAAATTGTTTTTCATGCGCAATTCCTTCAATAGTTTATAATATTATGTGGGGCTGAGTAACTGCTATTCGGGAAGCGGAGCGGGAGATTCGCTTCGGCGAGCGTGCGATCCTGCCCATTGCCCATTGCCCATTCTCAGCGGGCTGAGGTCGGCGGGGCGCTTTTCACGGGAGCGAGCGGGATAAGGAGGCCGACAGGGATGCCGGCGGCGCAGCCCGGGGCGGGCACCTGTCGCATCCGGGTTGCTGGGTGGGAACCAGAGAAAGCGGGGGAGGTGGGGCTGTGTTACCCTTGACAAGTCGTTTGTTTTTTGGTATCTGTGCCGGAACCGGGATTGACTCTCAAGCCCGGGGCGTGAGGGGGCAATTCGATCGCGCCTGCGCCACAGCCATCGCCCTCTACTTGCCTTGAGATGTAGCGCAGCAGGGGGTTATAATGTACCGCAGTGGTGTATAGTTGCATTGGCGGCACGCGAACCGGTTTACCGGCTAGCGCAAAGCGCTGGCGCAGGTGTCACAATAAGAAGTAGTTGCTTGCTCGGCGCACGCACTTTGGGCGTTCCGCCCCAGTGTGAGGACCTGTGAAATTAGTTTCACCCCGTCTTGACGTTCCGAGGTGCCAGCGTCCCCAGTTACTTCCTGCTTTCGCGGGCTGAATTAGGAGATGACAAACTCCACCTAGCTGCCGGCGCTATTTTTGATTGGTGGTAAAAGTACCGAGAGGTAAGCAATGGGGTTTTGGTTGGCTATCATAGAGACAATAGCGCCGCTCGCGACTAGCGCTCCCGACAGGAGAATATAGCGTTTTAAAATGGTTTGTGAAAATTCCTTTGTAAATAAACCGCCACAGGACGCGGCGGCTTCCCGTAGGGCAGACGCCAAGAGCACCCAGTCAAGAAAAGAAAGATGATTTTACAAATTAATTATAAGCGCTATATCTGATTATTGAAAACCCTTTACCACCCCTGCGCAAGGCAGTTAAAAACCGGATTAATGCCTGACAGCCCCCACCTCCTAGCTATGACTCATAAAGTATACGCTCCCAGCGTTCACCTGTTTGCCTTTCACCAGCGCAATGGGTTGGCCAATGACTCCATTACAGTGGCTCCAGCCGACAGCCTGCTGTGGCAAAAATGCGACCAAATTTTTGAGAAACTCAAGATTGAGAATCTCAAACTGACGCAGGAGCTAGCTCCTCCCAAAGAATCAGACAGTCGCCGCGTTTTGCTCCAGAAAGCGGAAGGAAAAGAGCCGAATATTTCTCCTCCGTTCGATGTTTCGCTCCCGTTCGACGGACAGATTCTCTTGGACGAGAGTGAAGTGGTAAAAATAGCAGGCTTTGCCTATCCCCTGCAAACTCCCGACAGTTACGCGCTCTGGCTGAACTTGCGCCGGCCCGACAGAGAAAATGGCCAGAAAACTGCGAATGTAGAGCCGGCGCTGCTGGGCAAGTTGAATCCAGACCACTGCTTGCTGCCTGAGTTTATCGACAGCTCTCTGGGTCAAACCCTGCTGATTACAGCTTGGCTAACCGAAGGGCAGAATTCCCAAGACAAGCTTTTTTTAAAAGAGCTGGCTGACCAGTGCGTAAAGAATTTCATTCCCGATCCAGACAAGCGCCCTTCCTTCAATCGCGACGGTCTGTTATTTGGCAGCCCCATTTTTGAGTATGGCATTATTAACCAGCCGCCGCCTTACCGGCATATCCTGGTCTGGCTCTTGTGCCACTCCGTTACCGAGATCAAGTTCGGCAAGTGCTATCAAGAATTAATGGAGCTGTTTTCCTACCGCTCTAAAATAGTTCAAGCTTACCAAACCAGCCGCACCGTTTGCAAACTGCTGTCGGAAGAGTATGGAAATATTGAGCGAGAAATTGAGACAATTTATAAGCTTTCTGAAGGCCGGTTGCGGGACACAGAGCTGCTGCGCTTCAAAGAACAGCTCAAACTAATCCCCAAAAGGGCGTTGGAATATTCTCGCTTCCTGCGAGACTTGCAGCAGGGCCGCCATACGATAAGGATTAGCGCTCAGAAATATGAAGAAAAAGTCAATCAAATTCAGAGCAAAATCCAATCTGACAGCCTGGAATTTTTAGAAACATTTAGCCAGAAAAATTGCCTTTACCTGCAAGAACAAATCCAAGCCGACTTGAACTATTTCGAGCATGGAGTGGGCTTGCTGGAAAAGATGCTCGGTGCCATCCGAGGCATGGTAGAAATTGAACACGCTGAGCGCGAGCGCCACCTGCAAGACACAATCGGGTGGCTGGGCATTGGCATCGGTACGGCGGCGGTGGTTGGCTCCAGCAGCGCCCACTTAACACCGGCAAATCCCATCCAACCGCCCCTGACTTCTGACACCCTCCATCCCTTTACCGCCTCCGCACTCGCTAGCGTTCTCGCAGGCATGGCAGCGGGGTGGGTGGCGAGGTTGTTCCTCCAGCGCCGCCGAGGAAAGGCTGCCAAAAAATAATCTCAAATCCGCCTGAAACATCCTGTGCCAGAAACCGGGTTTCTTGGGCTAGCTGGGAAAATCAGAAATTTCCCAGCAAGAGAAACCCGGTTTCTCATCCTGTGCCAGAAACCGGGTTTCTTGGGCTAGCTGGGAAAATCAGAAATTTCCCAGCAAGAGAAACCCGGTTTCTCACCTTACGGCTCCACCTTCACGCCTTTCCAAAACGCCACATACCCTTCGATATGCTTGGCTTTATCCTTGGTTGCCGGATAGTACCAGGCGGCATCTTTATTGACCTGACCGTCAACTTGGATGCTGTAGTAACTGGCAACCCCTTTCCAAGGACAGGTGGTGTGCGTGTCGCTGTCCTGGAAATACTGGCGGTTGATGGCATCCGGCGGAAAATAATAATTGCCTTCCACTACTTGGCCTTTGTCGCTTTCGGCTAAAACGGCTCCGTTCCACACGGCTTTCGGCATTGCTGACTCCACTGAAAACTGCTCACCCAACATTTTGCCCTATCGCCGGCAGCCAGTAAACCACTCTGGCAATTTTGCCCGCGAGGATTTTAGCTTTTGAACCGTCCCGCCACGCAGACAGGGGATATCTGCTAGAAACTGGGCTTTTAGCCAATCTAACTGCCATCTAAAATCCAAGTCCTTGCCCGCAGACATGAGGCGGCTATTTTAACATAAAGATGCCAATTTGTCAGGGGGGACAGCTCAAATTAAATTTTCTTGGGGGTGGCTGACCATTTGCAGATAAAATAGGTGGAAGGTAAACGACTAATTCAGGGCAATGTCAGCAAACTTACCGCCAGCGGCGCGAGAGCCGTCCTCTCTAGAGCAAGCACTCAAACAGTTTTTTGGCTACGACAGCTTTCGTCCGGGCCAGCGGCAAATCGTAGAAGACGCTCTGCACAATCGGGATTTGCTGATTGTCATGCCCACCGGCGGGGGCAAGTCGCTGTGCTTTCAGCTGCCGGCGCTGCTAAAACCGGGCCTGACCGTAGTGGTGTCGCCGCTGATTGCCCTGATGCAAGACCAAGTGGAAGCGCTGCGCAATAACGGCATTGGGGCTAGCTTTCTCAACAGCACTCTCAGCTGGCAAGCGGAGCTGCGAGTCAAAGAAGCCATCCTCAACGGTCGGGTGAAACTGCTCTACGTCGCCCCGGAACGCTTGCTGAGCGAGAAATTTCAGCCGTTTCTGGAACAGGTGGACTCCGAGATCGGAATAAATGCCTTCGCCATCGACGAGTGCCACTGCGTTTCCGAGTGGGGTCACGACTTCCGCCCAGAGTACCGGCAGCTGCAGACTCTGCGCCGGCGCTACCCCAAGGTGCCGGTGATGGCACTCACCGCCACCGCCACCGCTCGCGTCCGCACTGATATTACCCAACAGCTGGCTCTGCGGCAACCGGTGACTCACGTCGCCAGCTTCAACCGGCCCAACCTTTACTACGAAGTCCGCCCCAAGCACCGGCAGTCCTACTCAGAACTGTTGCAGATCGTCCGGAGTGCCGGCGGGAGCGGTATCGTCTACTGCCTCAGCCGCAAGAAAGTGGACGAACTCGCATTCAGATTGCAAAACAGCAAGATTTCCGCCTTACCCTACCACGCCGGGATGAGCGACGAGGAGCGCAGCGTCAATCAAACCCGCTTCATTCGCGATGACGCGCAAGTCATGGTGGCCACAATTGCCTTTGGCATGGGCATCAACAAGCCAGACGTGCGCTTTGTCGTCCACTACGACTTGCCGCGCAACTTGGAAAGCTATTACCAAGAATCGGGACGCGCCGGCAGGGATGGGGAACCGGCAAAATGCACGCTCTTTTTCAGCTACGGCGATTTAAAGACGATTGAGTATATCATCGACCAAAAACCCGACCCGCAAGAGCAGCGGATCGCCCGCCAGCAGCTGCGCCGCACGATTGACTATGCCGAAGGTACGGACTGCCGGCGCACCATCCAGCTGAGCTATTTCGGAGAGCAATTTCCCGGAAACTGCGGCAACTGCGATAACTGCCGGTATCCCAAGCCGGTGGAAGACTGGACAGTTGAGGCGCAGAAGTTTCTCTCCTGTGTGGCCAGGTCCGGGGAGCGGTTTGGGGTGACACACATCATCGATGTGCTGCGCGGCTCTAAAAATCAGAAAATTCAGCAGTATGACCACCAGCAGCTGTCTACTTACGGGATTGGCAAAGATAGAAGCGAGGACGATTGGAAGACGCTGGCGCGAACGCTGCTGCACCAGGGTTTGCTAGATGAAACCAGCGACGGCTACCGAGTTCTGAAGCTCAATGAGCGCAGCTGGGAAGTAATGCGCAAGCAGCGCACCGTTTTTGTCGCCCGTACCGTGACGGAAACCGCCACCCGGACAGAACGCTCCCTGCGATCCGCTGAGGTGGAGATGCTGTTCGACCGGCTGCGAGCGCTGCGCAAAGAAATCGCCGACGAGCAATCCGTACCCCCCTATGTGGTGTTTCACGATTCCACCCTGCGGCTGATGGCGCAGCAACGACCCCAAACTCTCGACGAATTTGGCCAACTTAATGGCGTCGGCCATTACAAAGTGGCTCAGTATGGCGAGCGGTTTGTCGCCGAAATCCGGGCCCACTGCCAAGAGCAGGGGAGCGCGGCAGCCGTTGCAGGGGCGAGCGCAGGGCCAGCCCGGAGCGCCGGCAGGGGAGGGGCCAATTCAGCCCGCCCGGAGCTGGGGGGCGAGGGAGAAAATTTTCCCTCCCACACGCAGCAGCTGACGCTGGAGTTGCTCAGAAAAGGTTGCAGTCCGGCAGAAATTGCCCAAAAACGGCAGCTCAGCCCCAACACCATTCTCGAACACCTGACCCAGCTGATTGAGATGAACCAGCCGGTGGATTTAAACCAGCTCGTGCCCTCTGAGCGCCAGGAGGTGATTTTGCAGGCTATCGAAACGGTGGGGGCTGATTCGCTGAAGCCGATTTTTGAATATCTGGGAGAAAGCTGCAGCTATGATGAAATCAAACTAGTGCGGGCTTGGGTGCGCAGCGGAAATGACCCCTTGGGCTTTTGAGTAATAAATTAAACGTGTGCGCGGGCGAGACGCTTGGCGTCAAGCAGTAGAAGTAGGGTGCGTTCCCCAAGGGGAACGCACCCTACTGGCTGAGCGGAACTCTGGAGGTGAGGTTTCTGCTTAAATTTATTTATGTCCACCTGCGAAGCGCAACAAGACCCCAAGAGACAGGCAGGCAATCGGCACCCCTGAGGAATTTCCGCCCCACCACTGCGCTCCTGAAAGCGGGGAAGGCGTTTTTAGGCTGGGTGGGTTTTGGCGGGGAAGGGGATTTCAGGTTTGTGCGGGAGGAAAGTCCTGACACCTAACCCCGTGCCACCGTGCCACCGGCCCTGAAAAAAAGGCCAGGTAAGAAAACTGTCCCGACGCTGGCACCTTCATTTCCTATTTTCTTTCATACTCAATTTGTAGCTAAATTTCCTCTTGCGCATGAACCGCCCTCCCTCTTCCAATGCTTACAACCTCACCGGTCAAGAACGAGCCGACTTGGCACGGATGGTCGATTACAGCTCAGTGCAGTCCCTAGCGGAAATTTGGCCACTAGCAGCCAAGAAATTTGGCCAGACTTTAGCCCTCTCCGAACCCCACGCCAAGCCGCCGGTGGAGCTGACCTACGCCGGGCTGGCAGAGCAGATTCAGCAGTTTGCCGGCGGGCTGCAGGCACTGGGGTTGCAACCGCCGGCTGGCGACCAGCCCCCGCGCGTCGCCCTGTTTTCTGACAACAGCCCCCGCTGGTTTATCGCCGATCAGGGGATTATCGCCGCCGGCGCTGCGAATGCGGTGCGCTCCTCGCAAGCAGATAGAGATGAGTTGCTGTACATCCTGGAAAATAGCGGCAGCACCGGCTTGGTGGTGGAAAACCTGGCGACGCTGAAAAAACTGCGCCCTCGCCTGGACGACCTGCCAGTGGAGTGGGTGGTGCTGCTGTCCGACGAACAGCCGCCCGATGAAGCCCTGCCGGTGCGCAACTTTTCCCAAGTGATGGCAGCCGGCGCTGGCAAATTCCAGCCGCCGCCACCGCCAAACCGGCAAACTATGGCCACCCTGCTCTACACCTCCGGCACCACCGGCAAGCCCAAAGGCGTCACCCTCACCCACGGCAACCTGCTGCACCAGATCGCCTCCTTGGGTGCCGTGATTCAGCCGCAACCGGGAGATCGATCCCTCACCCTCCTCCCCACCTGGCACACCCTGGGGCGCACCGCCGAATACTTTCTCCTCTCCTCTGGCTGCACCCAGATATACACCAACATCCGCTACGTCAAGCGAGACTTCAAAGACTTGAAACCCCAGTACCTCGTAGCTGTCCCCCGCCTGTGGGAGTCCATCTATGAAGGCGTCCAGAAGCAGTTCCGCGAACAGCCCGAAAGTAAGCAGCGCTTGGTAAAAACCTTCTTGAATATCAGCCAGCGCTATATGGAAAACAAGCGCACCTGGCTGCAGTTGCGGTTGGCTCCCCAACCAAGCGCCCTTCCCGAAAGGCTGCTGGCAGGGATACAAGCCGCAGCCCTCTGGCCAATCCACGCCCTGGCAGGACGCCTGGTTTACGGGAAGATACGAGAGGCGACCGGCGGCGAACTCAAGTACGCTATCTGCGGCGGCGGCTCTTTGGCCATGTACTTGGAAAATTTCTTTGAGATTGTCGGGCTGCAGGTGCTGGTGGGCTACGGCTTGACGGAAACCTCGCCGGTGCTCAGCGCACGGCGTTACTGGCACAACCTGCGGGGCTCCTCTGGCAAACCGATTCCCGGCACCGAAATCAAGATTGTCGATCCGGAAACCCGCAAACAGCTTCCTGTGGGCCAGCGCGGCTTGGTTCTGGCGCGGGGACCCCAGCTGATGGCGGGCTACTATCAAAATCCCGAAGCGACGGCTAAGGCGATTGATAAAGACGGGTGGTTTGACACCGGCGACTTGGGCTGGCTGACGGCGGCGAACGATCTGGTGCTCACCGGGCGGGCGAAAGATACGATTGTGCTCACCAATGGGGAAAACATCGAGCCCCAGCCGATTGAAGACGCCTGCGCCCGCAGCTCTTATATTGACCAGATCGTGCTGGTGGGGCAAGATCAGAAAGTGATCGGCGCACTGATTGTGCCCAATTTAGACGCCCTGCAAAAGTGGGCGGCTAGCCAGAACATGCGGTTGCGTCTGCCGGAATCGCTCGCCAACCCGCCGGAGATGGCACCGGGCCAAGCCGAACTGCCGGCGGCAGACTTGGATAGCAAGCTCGTCCAAGATTTGTACCGGCAAGAATTGAATCGGGAGGTGCAAAACCGCCCAGGATACAGGCCCGACGACCGCATTGGCCCCTTCCGCCTGATTTTGGAGCCGTTTTCCACAGACAATGGCATGCTGACGCAAACCCTGAAAATCAAGCGACCTGTCGTGATGGAACGCTACCGCGATATGATTAACGGGATGTTTTCTTGAGCCGGACTTTTAAAGCCAGAGCGATAGCAAAGCTTATGGATATACCCACCTCCAAATTGTTCCTGAAACGATCTATTACGGTAAAAGCGGTCGTCACTCCCCGCTGGAAAGAGGAAGCTCAGCAGCAACTGCAAGCCCAAATCAACCAAATTGACAGTCAGCTGCAGCAGATGGAAATGCAGGCGCAGCGGATGATATCGGAAATTCAAAGGCAAAGTCTGCAGCCACCCGGACCTCAGGTGCTGCAGCAAATTGAGAATATTCAAGGCCAGGTAAATCAAAGGAAAAGTGAGCTGCTAGAGCAGAAAAATCAGATCCTGCAACAGCTGCAGCAAGTGCAGGTGCTGCAACTCGAACAAGAGGTCAACCAGGGTCAGATTGAAAGCTTTTTCAGCATCGAACGGGGAGAAAACCTGGTTGAAAAGATGCAGGTAGAAATTCTGCTGCGCGATGGGGTGCTAGAGGAAATTCGCGGCGACCTTTAGGGGCGATGCCTTCCGCAAACGGGCCCAAATCCCTGGCGCTCAGGAGCGGGGGAAACGTCCCGGCACTTGCAAAAACCGGGTTTCTGCACGCTGACTGCGCTCTCGGGGCGCAACCCTTGTTTCCAGAAACCCGGGAAAGCTGTTGCGCAAGTCCAAGGTCGCGGAATGCCTGGAAAGGGATACAATTGAATGTTGCCTTGATGTAGTTTAATTTGTCGGTTCGGATCGCCACGCTATGATTCACGAAGTTTTCATGCCCGCCCTCAGTTCCACGATGACCGAAGGCAAGATTGTGTCCTGGGAAAAGTCTCCAGGAGACAAGATTGAAAAAGGCGAAACAGTCGTGGTGGTCGAGTCGGACAAGGCAGACATGGATGTGGAGTCCTTTTATGAGGGCTATCTGGCCACGATCGTCGTGCCCGCCGGCGGAACGGCTGCCGTTGGCGCTGCTATCGCTCTGGTGGCGGAAACGGAAGCGGAAATAGAAACGGCAAAGCAGCAAGCGGCAGCTTTGAGCCAGCCGGCAGCCGAAAAGCAGGCCCCCGCCCCCGCCCCAGAAGCTGCGCCCCAAAAAGCCCCCCAAGAAACCGCCAGCCGCCAGAATGGCAGGCTTGTGGTCTCTCCCCGCGCCAAGAAGTTGGCCAAGGAACTGGGGGTCGATTTGACCGGCTTGAAAGGAAGTGGCCCATCGGGCCGGATTGTCGCTGAGGATGTGGAAGCGGCTGCAGGGAAGGGCAAACAGCCCGCCGCCGCAACGCCGGCACCGGCAGTGACGCCAGTGGCGCAACAAGCGCCTGCAGCGCCGGTCTTCCCGGCACCTGCACCGGCAGCACCGGCTGCAGTGCCTGCCGGTCAAGTGGTGCCGCTCAACACCCTGCAACAGGCTGTGGTGCGGAATATGGTGGCCAGTTTGCAGGTGCCGGCTTTCCGCGTCGCCTACACCATCACCACGGACAGTCTGGACAAGCTTTACAAGCAAGTTAAGTCCAAGGGCGTGACGATGACGGCACTGCTGGCGAAAGCAGTGGCAATGACGCTGCAAAAACATCCGCTGCTCAACGCCCGCTATACAGAACACGGGATTGAGTATCCCGCTGCGATTAATGTCTCTATCGCAGTGGCGATGGAGGGCGGCGGACTGATTACGCCGGTTTTGCAAAATGCGGATCGGCTAGATATCTACTCCCTGTCTCGCACTTGGAAGGATTTGGTTGAGCGCTCCCGGGTTAAGCAACTGCAGCCGGCGGAGTATACCACAGGCACCTTCACTTTGTCAAATCTGGGAATGTATGGGGTAGACCGGTTTGACGCTATCTTGCCGCCCGGACAGGGATCTATTCTGGCTATCGGGGCGTCGCGGCCTCAAGTGGTGGCCACGGAAGACGGCTTGCTGGGCGTGCGCCGGCAAATGCAGGTGAATATCACCTGCGATCACCGGGTTATCTACGGTGCCGATGCCGCTGCTTTCTTGCAGGATTTGGCTAAGTTGATAGAAACCGATTCTCAATCTCTGACTCTTTAGGAAGAACTTCACGCTAGCCGGCGCAAGAAACCGGGTTGGTTTGAGAAACCCGGTTTCTAAAAGAAACCGGGTTTCTTGCCAAGGTTTCGCAAAGAATTTAGAACGGCTATACTGTAATGGTACTGCCGAAATACTCACTGTCAACCCTGAGTGTGAAGTCCTGATTGCAAACCTCTAACTACCTTTTCTACCGGAATGGTTAAAACAAATAAAGCTGTGCGAACCTTAGCCGTTGATATCGGCGGGAGTGGCATCAAGGCTATTGTTCTGGACGCTGCAGGCTCTCCGGTGACGGAACGCAGCCGTGTGGATACGCCGCAACCGCCCAAACCGGATGCTGTGATTGCGGCGATCGCAGATTTGGCAGCCGGTCTTGGCGAGTTTGACCGCGTGTCCGCCGGCTTTCCCGGCGTGGTGCGCGGCGGCGTCATTTATACGGCGGTGAATTTAGACCCGGACTGGGTGGGGTTTGATTTGGCAAAGGCGCTGCAAGAACGCTTGAATGTGCCGGTGCGGGTGGCGAATGATGCCGATATGCAGGGTATGGGGGCGATTTCTGGTAAGGGGGTTGAGCTGACGGTGACTCTGGGCACCGGCTTTGGCTCGGGACTGTTTGTGGACGGTAAACTTGTGCCCAATCTGGAAATGGGTCACCACCCGTTTCGCAAGGGGGAAACCTATGAGGAGCAGCTGGGGCGGGCGGCTCTGGATGAGGTGGGCAGTAAAAAATGGAACAGCCGGCTTGAAAAGGCGATTGCGACTCTTCAGGGTCTGTTCAATCCCGATTTCATTTATATCGGCGGCGGTGAGGCGAAAAAGGTGTCTCTTGAGCTGCCGGAAAATGTCAAGATTGTGCCTAATGTGAGCGGTTTGTTGGGCGGGATTGCTCTGTGGCGGGATGAGAGGGAAAGTTGAACCGCTAAGATTGAGAGGGGAAATTGAACCGCCGAGACTCTAGAGGGAAAATTGAACCGCCCCTGTGAAGGAGCGCCAAGGAAGCGGTAAGGTGCGCTCCCTGTAAAACGGCACTCTACTTCTGTGGATTGCAGGTGGGGAACGCACCCTGCCTCGGCGCACTGCAAGCTGATGTACTATAGGCAGATATAGCGGTTCTGAGTTGGCTGAACTATGGCCCAGAAACCCGGTTTCTTAAAGAAACCGGGTTTCTCAGTACCTCACCTCGGATGAGAAACGCTATATATCAGGCAGTGCGAGAGGAAATTGAACGATGAAAGCAGTGGTGATGACGGCACCGGGCGACCCAGATGTCCTGCAAGTGCGGGAGGTGCCGGTGCCGGCTATTGAAAATGATAGGGAAATATTGGTGCGTCTGCGGGCTGCCGGTGTTAACCCTATCGACACGAAATTGCGCCAGCGGGGCACTTTTTATCCCGACAAGACGCCGGCTATTTTGGGGTGCGACGGTGCCGGTGTGGTGGAAGCCACCGGCGCGGGGGTGACGCTGTTTCGCACCGGCGATCAGGTGTATTTCTGCAATGGCGGGCTTGGCGGACCCGGAGGCAATTATGCTGAATTCGCTGTCGTCGATGAGCGCTTTGCCGCGAGAAAACCGGCTTCTCTGAGCTTTGCGGAAGCTGCAGCTGCGCCGCTGGTGCTGATTACGGCGTGGGAGTCTCTCTACGACAGGGGAAGGCTGCAAGCTGGTCAAAAGGTGCTGGTTCATGCCGGTGCCGGTGGGGTTGGCCATGTGGCAGTTCAGCTGGCAAAACTCCAAGGTGCGGCGGTTTGCGCGACGGTTGGCTCGGAGGAAAAAGCTGAGTTTGTCCGCCAGTTGGGTGCGGATTTGCCGATTTTATACAAGCAAACGGACTTCGCACAAGCGGCTTTGGACTGGACTGGCGGGGAGGGGGTAGACCTGGGATTCGACACGGTGGGTGGGGAAACTTTTTACAAAACGGCCCCAGCGGTGCGGGTTTATGGGGATTTGGTGACGATTTTAGAGCCTGAGGCTGATAAGGGAAATTTGAAGGCGGCTCGATTGCGCAATCTGCGGATAAGTCTGGAACTGATGCTGACGCCGATGCTGCAAGGGTTGGTGGAATACCAGCAGGAGCAGGCAAAAATTTTGCAACAGTGCGCCCGGATGATTGATGAGGGCCGGTTGAAGATTCACCTGAGCAAAATCTTCCCTTTGGCAGAGGCAGCGGAGGCTCACCGGCTGCTAGAAACTGGTTCGGTGACGGGTAAAATTGCTCTGACGATCTAGGTTCCCCACTCTTCTAGTAGGAAGCGTCGAGAAATAGGGTGCGTTCCCCTAGAACGCAGCCAAAGAGCTGCGTGATGATGGATGTACCTGGTGGGATCAAACGTTACAAGCCGCAGGGGTTGAGCCGGCAGCGCTCCTTCTCAGCCCCACTGCGATTAACACAGTGCCTGAGGAGTGTCAAGGCTGCGCTCGGGAAAGGCAAATTTAGATTGAATTTATTTCCGAGGGATTAGGTGTCATATCAAGTCCCGTCAACTGCCGGCAATTAATTTTTGCTCTCCCCCTGTCCCCCTCTCTTTCCCCTTGTCTGGCGATGCTCTCTCCCCCTCACCGCCTCAATGCTTATTGCGTGCAATCAAACGGACATGAGAGCGGGTGCCGGCTGCCACCCCGCAAGGGGTGAGCCAGACCGGCTCTGAAAACCGAGAAGGCATACCTCTTACAGGATTGTGGCGATTTATCCTTGAGCTCTGAGCGGGGGCTGATTAAAGACTCAACGCAGACCGTTTGTGGGAGCGGCACCCCATTTCCCGGCGCTAGTATTGTTAGCATGTTAGTCAGAACCCCGATGGGTTATAGTCGGGAAAAGGTGACTGATCGCACAGCTTTTGAGCCGGGGATAGGGGCGAGTCCCGAGGAGCGCTCAAAAGTCATGCAGAGACTGGGGGGATAGGGGTTGCGCGATCTAGAAATCCAGGTGCGGATAAAATCTGGCGAGAGATCCCTGGCACTCGCCTCAGCAGAAACTATGGAAATTAGCGGACAAGCCTGTAGACTGTCTATGTCCATCGATATCACAGAGGGCAAGCAGGTCGAAGAAGAACTGCGCCAGAGCGAAGAGCGATTCCGCTTGTTGGTGGAGGGTGTGAAAGACTGCGCGATTATTCTGCTTTCCCCCAGCGGACATACAGTCAGCTGGAATACTGGCGCTGAGCTTCTTACCGGCTATCTCGCTGATGAGATAATTGGCCAGCACTTTTCCTGCTTTTATCCGGGGGAGGAGGTTGAGCAAGGCAAGCCCGAGCGAGCCCTGCTGTTGGCTGCAGAGAGCGGTCAGTTTGAAGAGGAAGGCTGGCGGCTGCGCAAGGACGGGTCTGGGTTCTGGGCTAGTGTTGCGATTACAGCGTTGCGAGACTCTGACGGGAATCTGCGCGGCTTCGCGAAAGTGACGCGGGACATCACAGAGCGCAAACAGGCTCAGGAGGCATTGCAACAAGCTTTGCAAGACTTGGAAATTCAAGTCGAGGAGCGGACATCCCAACTGAGGCGGGCGAATAAGGAGTTGCTTCTGGAGATTGCTGAGCGCCAGCAGGCTGAGGCAGCTTTGGCGAAAAGCGAAGCGCGATTGCGGGCGCTGATTGAGAACTCATCTGACCTGATTGCGATTCTGGAAGCTGACGGCACGATTCGCTTCCAGAGTCCCGCTATCGAGCCGATGTTGGGCTATAAACCAGAATCAAGGGCCGGCCACAATGTCGTCGATATTATCCACCCGGAGGATGCGCCGGCTGTCCGCTCTTTCTTTATGGAAAGACTTCAGCAGCCAGGTATTAAAGGTGTTATCGAGTATCGGGTGCGTCATGCGAACGGGTCTTGGGTGCGCATAGAATCCGTCGCTAACAATCTCCTTGACGAGCCCAGCATTAAAGGGATTGTTGTCAACTCTCGTGACGTGACAGAGCGCCGGCGCTCCGAGGAGCAAGTTGTTTTTCAAGCCGAGCTATTGAACCAGGTTCGCAACGCTGTTATCGCTACAGACTTGCAGGAAAATATCACTTACTGGAATCAGTTTGCCGAGCGGCTGTACCAGTGGAGCTCTGAAGAGGTAATCGGAAAAAATATTGTTGAGGTGCTCTCTCTCCCGCAGAACAAAGAGCTTGCCCGAGAAATCTTTGCGAGTCTGGAAACTGCTGGATGCTGGGAGGGTGAGTTTACTGTCCGGCGCAAGGATGGAAGTACCTTTACCGCACATGTCGTGGACACCACAATCAGGGACGCTCAGGGGAACCCCAAAGGGTTTGTGGGTGTGAGTGAAGACATCACCGAGCGCGTGCGGGCGCAAGAGGCCAGCAAGCAAAGTGAAGCCCTGCTGCGAAATATCTTAGATACGCTCCCTCTGGGTGTTTGGATTGCAGACCGGCAAGGTCAAATCGTGAAAAACAATCCGGCCAGCGAGCAAATCTGGGGCGGGGCCCGCTACGTTGGCACTGACCAGTATGATGAATATAAAGGTTGGTGGGCGGATACGGGGGAGCGGATAGCGGCGCGTGAATGGGCGCTCGCCCGCGCTCTCACCAAAGGCGAAATTTATTTAAATGAAGTGATTAATATCGAAGCTTTCGACGGCAAGAGAAAAACAATTTTAAATTCGGGTGTTCCCTTGCGAAATGACCGGCAAGAAATCATCGGGGCGATTGCTGTCAATCAGGACATCACCGATTACATGCGGGTGGAGTCAGCGCTGCGCGAGAGCGAGCAACGCTACCGGATAATGGCGGATAATTCCACCGATTTGATTTCCCGACACACCCCAAACGGGGTTTATCTGTACGCCTCACCGGCTTGCCGCAGGCTGCTCGGATACGAGCCTGAGGAGTTGCTCGGACATTCCGTGGAGGAGTTTTTGCACCCTGCAGATGCGGCGGCGCTCAAACAAACGTTGCGGGCTGTGGGCAATTTGCCAGACACTTACACGCTTTCGCACCGGCACCTCCGCAAGGACGGCAGTTACATCTGGTTTGAAACAACCTACCGTCAAGTCCGCCACCCGGAGCGGCAGGACAAACTCGAAATTATAGAGGTTTCGCGGGATATCACTGAGCGCAAGCAGGCGGAAGCGGAAATTTGCGCTCTCAATGCGGAACTGGAGGAGCGGGTGATTTTGCGGACTGCAGAGTTGCAGCGTGCCAATCTAGACTTGCAGCGGGAAGTCACTGAGCGCCGGCGAGCTGAAGAGCAAATCAAGTTTCAGGTTAATGTTTTGTCTCAGGTGAGCGATGCGGTGGTGGCGATTGACAGTCACAACCGCATCATTTATTGGAATGCCGGTGCGGAACGGCTCTACAATTGCCAGTCAGCTGAGGTGCTGGGCCGGCCCATACAAGAAGCCTATGAGTATCGCTGGCTCAACCCCTCGGATGAACAAGCCGCCGTGGAGGCTTTGGCGACCACCGGCTCTTGGCATGGAGAAGTTATTCATATCAAAAATAGCGGTGAAGAACTCTATGTCGATATCTCGACGAGCGTGCTAAAAGATGAGAGCGGATCTCCTGTGGGATTTCTGGCAGTCAGCCGCGACATGACGGAGCGCAAACGGGCGAAGGAGGCTCTCGAACGGCTCAGCCATCAAAACGAATTAATTTTAAACTCAGCCGGTGAAGGAATCTGCGGGTTAGACCGGCATGGCAAAATCACCTTTGCCAATCCGGCGGCTGCTAAAATGCTAGGCTCTCAGGTGGAAGAACTGATTGACCAGCCTTTGCGCGCCAGCGCTCACCTCTGGCACGCTGACGGCACCGGCCCCTCCCAGCCAGAAAGTCCTGTTTGCGGTGCCGAGATGTTTCAGGGTGCGTCTGAGTCGGATGTGGCTGAGCAGGTGAGGGAAGACGTGTTTTATCGCCGCGACGGAACGAGTTTCCCCGTGGAGCTCGTCTGCACCCCGATTCAAGAACAGGGCGAACTCGTGGGCGCGGTTGTCACTTTCAAGGACATTAGCGAGCGCAAAGCGGTGGAGCGCATGAAGCAGGAGTTTGTCTCGACTGTGAGTCACGAACTGCGCACGCCTCTGACCTCAATGCGCGGTGCCCTCGGTCTGATTGCCAGCGGTTTGCTGGTTTCCCAACCGGAAAAAGCCCAGCGCATGCTGGAGATTGCCGTCTCCAACACCGACCGCTTGGTGCGGCTGATCAATGATATCCTCGATTTGGAGCGCATCGAGTCGGGCAAGATCGCGATGGACAAAAAGCGCTGCAACGCCGCCGACTTGATGCTCCAGGCTGCAGAAACGATGCAGCCTATGGCCCAGAAGGCGGGCGTCACCCTGTCGGTGGTGCCGGTTCTCGGGCACCCGCAAGGCGTTCCCCTGCTGGCTGACCCCGACCGCATCCTGCAAACCTTGACAAATTTGCTGAGTAATGCTATAAAATTTTCCCGCCCAGGGTCTACCATTTGGCTGACTGGGGAGATGCGGGACGAGGGAGAGGCTAACACGGATTGTGAAGCCGCACACACGGATAAAAACAGGTTAATTCATTCGTGTGCCGGTTGTCCGTGCGTGCTGATCGCTGTCAAAGACCAAGGGCGGGGCATCCCTGCTGACAAGCTGGAGAGTGTCTTTGAGCGCTTTCAGCAGGTGGATGCCTCGGATGCGCGGGATAAGGGGGGCACCGGCCTGGGTCTGGCCATTTGCCGCACGATCGTGCAGCAGCACGGAGGGCGCATCTGGGCGGAGAGTGTGCTGGGTGAGGGCAGCACATTCTACCTCAGCTTGCCGGTGAGAGAGTAGGGAGACAGCGAAAGGGGGCGGCGATTCTCCCATGCGATAATGCCCCATGCCCCATGCCCACTTCAATAAATCTTCGCTTCCAAAGACTTGAGGAACTCGGTATTGACGCCCGACTCGCGGGTGAGGGCAATTTTGCCGGTGCGGGCAATCTCGCGAATGCCAAATTTGTTGAGCACCTGCACAAAAGCCACCATCTTGCCCGGATCGCCCACCACTTCGATGGTCACCGATTCCTCGGAGACATCCACCACCCGCGCCCGGAAAATCTGGGCCAGTTCGATAATCTCTGAGCGGTTGGCGCTGGTGGCGTTTACCTTGAGCAGCATTAATTCGCGCTCCACGCAGGGCGTTTCCGTGATGTCCTGCACCTTGAGGACGTTAATCAACTTGTACAGCTGCTTGGTGAGTTGCTCGATCACCCGGTCATCGCCGGGCACGACCATTGTAATCCGAGAGATGCCCACTTGCTCCGCAGGGCCAACTGCTAGGCTCTCAATGTTAAAGCCCCGACGGGCAAACAGACCGGCGATCCGGGCGAGGACCCCGGCTTCGTCTTCGACGAGAACTGAAAGGGTGTGTTTCATGGCTTGCTCTAAAAGCTGCCGGATCGCTCGCCAGCCTAGGCTTTCGACCGGCATAGGGTTGTCTGAGGGTTAATTTTATCTTTAATAACCGGACGTTCAGAAGTTTCTAACCATATCATAAGCTTTATCCGCCAGAATCCAAATTACTGGTAAATCTGGTCTGTCAAACCAAATTGGAGGAATAACCGATGGGTTGGTTACAAAGACTGTTTGGCCTGGAAAAGCCCCAGACTGAACCCGCTACTGTGGAAGGGTACTCCGTGCCGGCTGAACCGCAAGATCCCGGTATCCCGCCAGAACGGCTGGGCTTGGAAGGGGAATATGACGACAGCGGGCTGGCGAAGCGAGTCGCTCTGGCCTTCGACCAAAATCCCGAAGTGGCCGACCTCGACCGCGTGTGGGTGGCTCAAACCGGCTCGACGGTGGTTTTGAAAGGGGATGTCCCCAGTCAGGAACAGCTGGACAAGCTGGTTGACATCGCCTCGGGCGTTTACGGTGCCGGTGAGGTGCAAACGAATCAAGTGAGCGTTGGCGCTTAGGTGCCGGTTGATGGGTTTTGGGTTTTTTCTCGCTCCCGGGATCTGCCCGGGAATGCTATCAAAGACTGGGCACTGGGCATCGGGCATTGGGCATTGGAAATCCCAGCCGGTGTTCCCAGCTCATGCTGGGAACGAGGGATCGGCGCTTTACTTTAACTGTTGGGGAACCTCAGCGCCCTTGGGTTCTTGAAAGACGACTCGCAACAGGGGCGGCGCTAGAAAGGTTGTCAGGATCACCATCATAATTATCGCCGCATTCAGGGAATCTGAGAGGACGCCACTGGCTGTGCCAACACCGGCAAACACCAGCCCCACTTCGCCTCGGGGAATCATGCCGATGCCAATGGCCAAGCGGTTAATGTTGGGCTGGCCAAACACCGCCCAGCCGGTGACGATTTTGCCTAAGATAGCAACGACTATCAAGAAGGTGGCAATAATCAGCCCTTCGCGATTGCTGGGAACCGCTGGGTTGAGGACGCCGAGGTTGGTTCTGGCACCGACACTGACAAAGAAAATCGGCACCATTATATCAGCAATCGGTCTAATTTGCTTTTCCAGTTCTTTGCGCTTGTCGGTTTCGTCGAAAACCAAGCCAGCGGCAAAAGAACCGAGAATGGCTTCTAGGCGGATGGCGGCTCCAATGTAGGAGAGGATGAAGGCGAAGATCAGTGCCGGGATCACCAGTTCGCCGCGCGTTTTGAGTTTCTCGACGATCGTCACAAAGCTTTTGTTGAAGAAATTGCCCAGCAGAATCGCGCCGACGAGGAAAATGCTGGAACTGAGGATCAGGTAGATGACGTTGGTGACGTCCACAACGCCGGTTTTGGCTAAGCTGGCAACGACCGCCAGCACGATGATGCCTAGCACGTCGTCGATGACTGCAGCGCCAATGATAATCTGGCCCTCTCTTGTATTCAGGCGCTGGATTTCTGAGAGAACTTTGGAAGTAATGCCAATGCTGGTTGCGGTCAGCGCCGCCCCTGCAAAAATGGCCGGCACGGCGGGGGTGCCAAAGAGGATCATCAGCCCTGCAGTGCCGGCGGCAAAGGGCACTGTCACCCCGACGACTGCGACGACGGTTGCCTGGATGCCGACTGCCATCAGCTGTTTTAAGTTGGATTCCAGACCGATTTCAAACAGGAGGATGATTACGCCCAGTTCGGCTAAGACGGAAATCACCTCGCTCTGGGTTTGAAAGGTGGCTTCGGCGGCGGCGGGAGTCAAACCGGCAGTGGCTTGCAGGAAGCTGACAAGCAGGGAGCTGGAACTGTCGGCACCGGCTTCTGGAAACACCAGCAGGTGCAGGGCGGAGACGCCCACCACCACACCGCCCACCAGTTCGCCCAAGACAGGGGGGAAGCCGAGGGCGTTGGAGAACTCTCCGCCTATTTTGCTCGCTAGGTAAATTACGACTAGGCTCAGCAGCACTCCCGCCAGCACCATTGAGCTTTCAGCTGCTTCGGCTGTGGCTAGCAGGGGCGGGAGGGAGCAGGCGTCTGGGAGTGAAAAGCTGGGAATCAGGGAAGTCACCCAGATAATCGAATCGCTCATTCGTTCCGCAGGTAAATCTTCTATCCCAATGTACAGGTTTACTTCACAAAAGCCTGCAGGGCAAGCTTTGTTAAAAATTTATGAAAAGGATAGGGATTAGGGAGTAGGGGTGAGGGGTTAGGGGTTAGAGGTTGACTTGGGGAGTGGGGGAAATTGCCAATGCCCCATGCGTAAGCGTTGCGGCTCCGTAGGAGCGGCGTGCCCCATGCCCCATGCCCCATGCCCCATGCCCCATGCCCCATGCCTTTCAGACAAAAACCCGGTGCTGCAAGCTGGGCATCTGCCGGCGGACTTGCTCCAGGCGGCTGGGCTGAATTTCTGCGATCGCCACTCCGGGGGTGTCACCGGCATCGGCGAGTATGACGCCCCAGGGGTCGATAATCATGGCGTGGCCATGTGTCTGGCGCAGGGCGTAGTGCCGGCCTGTTTGTGCCGGTGCGATGACGTAGCAGGTGTTTTCAATGGCTCTGGCTTGCAGGAGGACTTGCCAGTGATCTTTGCCGGTGTAGGCGGTGAAGGCGGCTGGCACAAACAGGATTTGGGCTCCTTTGTGGGAGAGGTGCCGGTACAGTTCCGGGAAGCGGACATCGTAGCACACGGAGAGTCCTATGTTGCCCAGGTGTTCAGAGGAGTAGACCTGGGGGAGTTGGATGCCGGCTTTGACGGTGCTGGATTCTTGATAGGTGTTGCCATCTGGCAAGTTGACGTCAAACAGGTGGACTTTCTGGTAGCGGGCGAGTTCTGTGCCGGTGGAGTCGATCAGCAGGGCGGTGTTGTAGACTTTGCCGGTGTCCACCGGCACGGGGAAGCCACCGCCCAAGATGGTGATCTGGAAGCGCTGGGCCACTGTTTTGAGGAATTTTTCACTCTGAGTGGCGATTGCTTCGCCTTGGGCGATTTTGTCTTTTTCTTCTCCCATGAAGGAAAAATTCTCTGGCAAGCACACCAACTCCGCACCGCGACGCACGGCTAGATCTATGAGTTCTTCAGCCTGAACCAGGTTTTTTTCCAGGTCAGCTGTGCTGGTCATTTGGATGGCGGCGGCGAGATAGGATTTCATGGATTGAATGGACTGACGGTTGAGCGAAAGTGAGCGCGGCACCAAAGTCTCGATGTTCGAGGGTGCCTGCGATCCACAATATCTCGCTTGTAGCTGTTTTATGACTGTGTTGGGGGGGAAGCTGCGACAGGGAAGCGGGGGAGAAGGTGCCGGTGGGGCTTTTGGGACAGGCGAGACGTGTCCTACGCCTTTTGGGGGGGTGAGGTTTGGGGACAGGCGAGACGCCTGTCCTACGCCTTTTGGGGGGGTGAGGTTTGGGGACAGGCGAGACGCCTGTCCTACGTCTTTTGGGGGGGTGAGGTTTGGGGACAGGCGAGACGCCTGTCCTACGCCCATCGTTCGAGCTCGGAGCTCCATCGTCCGAGTTCGGAGCTCCATCGTTCGAGCTCGGAGCTCCATCGTTCGAGCTCGGAGCTCCATCGTTCGAGCTCAGAGCTCCATCGTTCGAGCTCAGAGCTCCATCGTTCGAGCTCAGAGCTCCATCGTCCGAGCTCGGAGCTCCATCGTCCGAGCTCGGAGCTCCATCGTCCGAGTTCAGAGCTCCATCGTCCGAGTTCAGAGCTCCATCTTTCGAGTTCCGAGCTCCATCGTCCGAGTTCGGAACATTGCCGGTGGTGCTGGGAACAAAGATGGCGCTACCCCAGCCCCAGCTGTTGCTTTGGGGTTTTTGGCAGATTATCTGCTGTCTCCAACCCTTGGACATTTTCCCACTTGGTATCCTTATCCCAGGAAAATACCTTAAAACAGGGTTCAGATGCAACCGCACGGGAGCATGTCACTTTTGCTAGTTTCCAGGCGATTAGAAAGATGCTGTTGGCGAATTGATGTGGGGGCTTACACCCTACGCTTTCTTTTGGGGGTAGGTTGTTCAGTTTGTCTGTAGGTAGCGCTTTGGGGTAGGGCGAAGCATGAGCGAATATAATCTTTTCTCTGAGTCCCACAGATAGTCGCGCTCATGCTTCGCCCCTACAGAATGCTTTGTAGGGGCTTTCGCATTGGCGCGAGGAGCTTTACGACCCCGCCCGATATCTTTATTCGCCAATGCAACGCCGTTCTTCGCTCGAGCAACGAAAAGGTCTAACCTTTCACGGAGAGCGCCAACAGCATCTTTCCAATCGCCCGGAAACTAGCTAAAAGTCTAGCCCCTCACGGATTCGCCAACAGCATCTTAGAAATCGCGGCTATAGAGACTTTCGCCCGCCTACCCTGCGGGAATTGCTCTCGCCCAACGCGGGCTAATTGTAGAGACGCCACATGTCGCGTCTCTACAAGATCCCGGATTCAAAAGTGACATGCACCCAAACCGCACCGGCAAGCTAAGCGAGGAACACCCTGCAGCTAGTCCTCTGCGCCTGAACCGGCTCCCTTTTTGCTCTCGTTCGCGGACGACCGCCCGCAAGCGAGAAAATGCGATCGTCTGCTGACTTATCTGGTATAATCCCGTATTTTTACCCTGGGCGGAAACCTTACAAAAATGTTAAATTAGATAAACTCAAGTAAATTTTGTAAACAGCTACACAATGAGCGCTCCCTCCATCACTCCAACTTCTGTTAAGCCATGTCAACTGCGACCGGCAGTTGAAAACTTGCAACCGCGCCTGGTCGAGTGGCGCAGACACCTGCACCAGCGCCCGGAACTCGGTTTCCAAGAGCAACTGACAGCGAAGTTTATCTCGCAAAGGTTGCAAGAATGGGGCGTCGAACACCAAACCGGCATCGCCAAAACCGGCATTGTGGCCACGATTGACAGCGGGCAACCGGGACGGGTGCTGGCCATCCGAGCAGATATGGACGCCTTGCCGATTCAGGAACAGAACGAAGTGCCCTACCGTTCTTCCCACGACGGCATCATGCACGCCTGCGGGCACGACGGACACACTGCGATCGCCCTCGGCACGGCTTGGTATCTCTCCCAGCACCGGCACTCGTTCACCGGCACTGTGAAAATCATCTTCCAACCCGCTGAAGAAGGTCCCGGCGGCGCTAAGCCGATGATTGAAGCGGGAGTGCTGAGAAATCCAGATGTAGACGCTATCATTGGCTTGCACTTGTGGAACAATCTCCCCCTCGGCACCGCAGGCGTGCGCAGCGGGGCGCTGATGGCAGCCACGGAGACTTTTTACTGCACAATTCAAGGGAAAGGCGGGCACGGGGCGATTCCCCACCAAACCGTTGACTCTATTGTGGTGGCTGCGCAAGTGGTAAACGCCTTGCAAACGATAGTCGCCCGCAATGTTTCTCCCCTAGAATCGGCAGTGGTGACAGTGGGTAAATTCCACGCCGGCACAGCGGTGAACGTGATTGCCAACACAGCGGAACTCGGCGGCACGGTGCGGTATTTCAACCCAGCATTAGGGAAATTGCTCCCGCAGCGGCTGGAGCAGATTATTGCCGGTGTTTGCGCCAGCCAGGGTGCGAGTTACGAGCTACAATATAAGCCGCTTTATCCGGCGGTGATCAATGATGCGGCAATCGCGGAACTGGTGCGCAGTGTGGCGGCATCTGCGATCGAAACCCCTGCCGGCATTGTACCGGAATGCCAAACAATGGGCGGCGAAGACATGTCGTTCTTCCTGCAAGAAGTGCCGGGTTGCTATTTCTTCTTGGGCTCGGCAAACCTGTCGATGAATTTAGCTTATCCCCACCACCACCCCCGCTTTGATTTTGACGAAACTGCCCTCGGCATGGGGGTGGAAATCTTTGTCCGCTGCGTGGAAAAGTTCTGCAATTAGGATAGAATAGGGGCGGCAGATAGGGAGCATCACATTTTTGCAAAGATTTTCACACCCTCACCCCCCAACCCCTCTCCGGGGGCGGGCTGCCGTTTTTACACATCTTGGCTATGTGACCACAGCAAAAGCCCCTCACCCCCCCTCACCGCCCACACAAGGGGGAGAGGGGGGAGAAAGAGGTTCTTCCAACTTCATGGAAAATTGGGATCAGAGGGATTTGTGTATAAGCCGTAGCCCCTTGTGGGAGAGGGGTTGGGGGTGAGGGGGATTGGCCGGTGGCTGCCGGTGCGACAATAGAAAAAGGAACAGCTAACAGCGATTTGTTACCGTGGAATCTCCGACACTGCCAACTATAAAATTTCTGAAACAGCCCACCTCAGGGGAATGGGTTGAGCAAGCGATTGCCAACCCGGACACTCTCTTGCTCGAACGCTCCCACTGCAGCTCGCGCCGGTTGCTGAACTTGATGTTTCGCTATGGCGGTTAATTATTTTGATGTGCCGGCAGATAAGAGCGGATATGATATCATCTTAACAAGTACCACAGAGCCGATGAAAACTGATTATCGCGATTTTATAATTCGTTCCTGGTCGGAGGGCGAACGCGCCCTAGCTGCTGAGGTGATTCGCTCTGTTCTCGCAGAGTATGGCTTGGGCTGGGAGCCAGCCGGTGCGGATAGAGACGTGCTGGAGGTGGAAAAATTCTATCAAGCCACCGGCGGCGAGTTCTGGGTGATAGAACAGCAGGGATTTCTGGTGGGCACCGGCGCTTACTATCCCGTTTCGCGGGGCGAAAATGCCGTGGAAATCCGCAAGATGTACTTGCTCCCGCAGGTGAGGGGGCAAGGGTTGGGCCGGTTTTTGCTGCAACAGCTGGAGAGTGCGGTTGCAGCGCGTGGCTTCACCCATATCTGGATTGAAACCGCCAGCGTGCTCAAAGAAGCCGTGCTGCTGTATGAAAGCAGCGGATACCAGCCGGCGACGGGCGTGGAAACTCGCCGGTGCGATCGGGTTTATGTGAAATCTCTGGTGAGTTAGAAGCGAGAAAAAAGGAGCGATAAAAATTATCCACCGCTCCTTAGAGGGTTTTGCAATTGCATCGTTCCCAGGCGGAAAAAAGGAACGAGGACAAGCAGTTATAGCGGTTTTCAGTTGGATGAAGTACATGCCAGAAACCCGGTTTCTTAAAGAAACCGGGTTTCTCAGTACCTCACTCAGATGAAAACCGCTATATTTTCACTCGGGCAAATCCCCAAAGCGATCTCGATAGCGCTTCAACAACTCCTCCATTTCTGCCATCCGTTGCTCGGCTTGCTCGGCTCGCTGTTGCTCCTGCTCGGCTCGCTGGCGCTCCTGCTCGGCTCGCTGTTGCTCCTGCTCGGCTCGCTGGCGCTCCTGCTCTAGAAGCTCCTCAATCTCAAGGTAGGATAAAAATGGCGTTCCGTCAGGACGGTAAATCTGTAATTCCTCGCCAGATAAATCAAACCGAATCCCCAAGCGAGGACTCACCCATGAATCCACTGACTCAATTAAATCCAAACCGGCTTCACCGCGCAGCCATCCCCTGAGCTGGTTGTTGGGAGGATTGTAAATGTAATACTCCTCCACCCCATACCGCTCGTAAAACACCAGTTTCCTATCCATCTCGTCCTGCGTGTTGCTGGGAGAGAGAATTTCAAACACAACTTGCGGGGCTAAGTTACCTTCTTCCCACTGCTTGTAAGAAAGGCGTTTCCCCTTGGGGCGTCCCAGCGCCACCATCACGTCTGGAGCCGTGAAAATTTTGTTGTTTCCCTCCACGGGATACCAAAACAAATCACCCGCTATAAATACGTTTGGATCGTCTGCATACAGCGATTCCAAATTCTGCTCTATCGCCACAATCCAGCGAAATTGCTCGGGATTATTTGCCATTGGCTGTCCGTCCCTGTCGGGGTAGATGACCTCTGGTTTTGTGGGAGATTCAATTTGAGAAACCATAACCAAGGAAAACCCATCGGATTGATGTTTCTATTCTAGCGCAAGGAGGCTCGATTGTGTTGGGCGGACAAGGGAGGGCCACCAAAATCGAATGCCCCCCACAAGAGCGCTTGGCGCTTCGTGGGGGGAATCCGTTACCCTATCGTGTGACCTGTAGCTACGATCGCCTGTTTAATTGACTCTTCCGAGGCTGGAGATTCCACGGAAACCGTCTTTGTCTCCAAATCCACATTCACACCGGCATCGGAGTCAACCGTTTTGATGGCTTTGGTAACAGTGTCCACACAGCCCTCACAGACCATCGAGGGGACTTTCAGTTCGAGTGCCATAGGCTAAACCAAGTTAGTGTGCTGAAAACGATTTTACATCTTAATTATAGCGGTTTTCATCCTTTGTGAGGTACTGAGAAACCCGGTTTCTTTAAGAAACCGGGTTTCTGGCATGTACTTCATCCAACTGAAAACCGCTATATCAAGTCGAGCGGCACCGTTCTGGCAAACAGCCAGACGCGATAAATCGGAGAGGAGATCAATCGCGTCTGTGCGAGAGGCTCACCCCAAATACGCCTGCTTAACCCGCTCATCCTTGAGCAAGTCTCCCGCTGCGCCAGAGAGGGTGATGCCACCGGCTTCCAGAACATAGCCGCGATTGGCAATTTGCAAGGCGAGGTTGGCATTTTGCTCAACCAGGAGAATCGTCACGCCGGTGGCGCGGAGATTTTCGATAATAGAGAAAATCTCGCGCACGATCGCCGGTGCCAAACCGAGACTGGGCTCATCTAGCAGTAACAGTTTTGGCCGGCTCATCAGAGCGCGGGCGATCGCAAGCATTTGCTGCTCGCCGCCGCTGAGCGTTCCCGCCTGCTGGTGCCGGCGCTCTTTCAGACGCGGGAAAATCTCATATTGGCGCTGCAAATCCGCCTTGATCTCAGCCGCATTCGAGCGGATGTAAGCGCCTAACTCCAAATTCACCTCGACGGTTTGCCGAGAGAGAACTCGCCGCCCTTCTGGACTGTGGGCGATGCCCAATTTTACCACCTCGTGAGGTTGCCGGCGCGTGATGTCGCGCCCGCTGTAAATAATTTTACCGCCGCGCGGGCTGACGATTTTGGAAATAGCCCGCAGCGTCGTGCTTTTTCCCGCTCCGTTGGCACCAATCAGGGTAACAACCTCCCCAACATTGACCGTGATATTTATATTTTGCAGGGCTTCAATACCGCCATAGTTGACAGAAAGGTTTACAATCTCTAGCAGGGGTACAGGTTTTTCGTTCATCTGCGGTTCCTACTCATTTCCCAAATAGGCTTCAATCACAGCCGGGTCATTTCTCACCACAGAGGGTTCCCCCAAAGCAATCAGCTGACCGAAATCCAAGACAGCAATGCGGTCGCACAAACCCATCACCAAGGGCACATGATGCTCAATCAGGATAACCGTCAAATTGAATCGGTCGCGCACTTCCCGAATAAATTCACTCAGCTGGTGCTTCTCGCTGGGGTTCATACCGGCAGCCGGCTCGTCGAGGAGCAAGACTTGCGGTTCTAGGGCGAGGGCGCGGGCAATTTCCAGCCGGCGCTGATCGCCGTAGGGAAAATTCTTGGCTTTTTCCTCCGCCCGCTCGCGCAAGCCAACCAGTTCCAGCAACTCCAGGGCTTTCTGCTTGGTTTGTCGCTCCTCAAGGGGAGCCGGTGGCAAACCCAGCACCCCTTGCAATACGGTACTTTTAATGTGAGTGTGGCGGGCGATCTTAACATTTTCCAGCGCCGATAGATCGCCAAACAGGCGAATATTTTGAAAAGTTCGCGCGATGCCTTTAGCGGCAATTTGGTGGGGGCGGAGCCGGGTAATTTCCTTCCCTTGATAGAGCAGCTTCCCGCCCGAAGGCTGGATCAGGCCGGTGATCGTATTAAACAGGGTTGTTTTCCCCGCACCGTTCGGGCCAATCAGCCCAAATATCTCGTGTTTTTCTACTGTGAAGGACACCTTATTCACAGCAACCAAACCCCCAAAACGGCGAGTTAGCTCTTTCGCCTCCAGCAGGGGCGGTTCTTGTGCCGGCCCTTTCTTTGCATCTGCCGAAGGCAATTGATCGCTTGCCCCAGCAGGGCTATTTGTCGCGAAGTTTTCTTGGCTCATTTTTCTGCTTTAATCTGCTGTTGCCGGCTGAGATTGCGTCTCTTAAATAAATCGGGCGTTACCAAACCTTGGGGGAAAAAAATCGTTCCCAAGACGATCAGCACTCCGAAAATAATCAAACGACCGTCCCGCAGGAATTGCGCAAGAGCGGTGGGCAAGTTGGGGGTATCGGCGAGTCCTCGCAGCACTTCTGGCAGCGCGGTGAATACCATCCCCCCCAAAACCGGCCCCAAAAACGTTCTCGTCCCACCAATCAGCACCGAAGTTAAGTAAACAATACTGGCATCAAAAGTGCCTTGGCGGGCGTTCCAGGTATTGAGAAAGTGGGCGCTGAGAGCACCCACCACCCCCGCCAGGATAGCGCCCAGCGTGAATGCCAGTACCTTATAGTAAGTCGGATTGATACCCATCGCACCGGCAGCTAACTCATCCTCGCGAATTCCTATAAACGCTCGTCCCGCCCGGATGCGCTCCAGTCGGTAGAGGATAGCCATGCTAATCAGCAGCAAAGGAACCGCCACCCACAAATACTCGATAGGAGTTGCAAAGGGTTGGGGGATGCCGAAAATGCCAAGCGCGCCGCCGATGATCTCCAAGTTGAGAGAGAGCACGCGCAGGACTTCCACAAAGGCAATGGTTGCGATCGCCAAATAAATCCCCCGCAATCGCAGCGCCGGTATCCCCACCGCAACGCCCAGCACAGCACAGACCGCACCGGCAACCAGCATCTCTAACAGTAGCAAATGAAGGGGAAATTGACTGCCGGTGCTGGGAAAAACCTTGGGAAAAACCTTGGTTGACAGAATTGCCGCAATGTACCCGCCCAAGGCATAGAAACCCGGACTGGCCAGAGACAGCTGCCCCGCCATCAGCGGCAAGTACAGGGACAGCCCCATCAGCGCCCCCAGCAGCATCGATACCATGAGAAAGCCGTAGGTCTTGAAAAATTCATCCATCGCGATTCAGGGTACAAACTATAATAATATTATCAGTTACTGCCAACGTTATCATGTTAGAGTACAACCCGCAACTATACTGGCCCTCTGCGGAAGATTTACCCGATTCCGACGACACTCCTGTGGACAATCAACTGCAACATTTGATTCCCGGTCTGCTGGAAGCGATTCTAGCGCTCGTGTGGGCAAACCGCACCGATTGGTTTTTTGGCGCTGACATGGGGGTTTACTATCACCCCGACGAACCCGCCATTGTGCCAGATGGATTTCTCTGTTTGGGGGTGCCGCGTTTTATCGACGAAGAACTGCGCCTCAGTTACCTGCTTTGGGAAGAGCGGCAAATGCCCATTCTGGTGTTAGAGGTCGTCTCTGAAACTTACAGGGGCGAATACAGCCGCAAAAAGGACAAGTATGCCGAACTGGGAGTTTTGTACTATGCGGTGTACAGTCCCCGCCGGCGCAGAAAGCCCCCCCTAGAAGTTTATCGCTTAGTTGATGGCATTTATCTGCCAATGTTGGGAAATCCCGTTTGGCTGCCGGCGATCGGTTTAGGGATTGGGCGAGAGATAGGAACCTATCAAGGAGTGACGCGAGAGTGGCTGTACTGGTATGACGAGTCCGGTCAGCGATTCCTGACACCAGAAGAACGCATCCTGCAAGAGCAACAGCGCCGCGAAGAAGCTGAGCGGCGGGCGCAAAGGCTGGCTGATCAATTGCGGTCGCTGGGGATAGATCCCGATTTATCCTAGCCCTCTTATTTATATCTCGCACCGGCGCTAGTGGAGGCGGGGTTTCCCCTCCAGGGCCAGAAACCGGGTTTCTTCCAGAAACCCGGTTTCTACGCAACGCTATAGTCAGACTGTCCAGTCTTCAAACCTCAACCCGGGCACCTGTTCAAAATCCCGCCGGTTTCGGGTGAGAAGGATGCTATTCCTGGAAAGCGCAATAGCTGCAATTCGCAAGTCTTGCGTGCCAATGCGTATTCCTTGCCGGCGTAACTCGACGAAACGAGTGTGAGCGTCTTCATCGAAGTTAAGGAGGTTGACCCGACAGAAATACTCCAATGTTTTCCGCAGATTGGCGTAGGCTAATACCAGTTGGTTAGCGTCTGAAGACTGGGAAGCCTGTCTGATAACACTGAACCGTCCCCGCAGCTGTTCCTCAGCTGTGATGATTGTCACAGCAATATCTTGGCGATTAACTGTAGCTACACGCCGCACGAGAGCTGGGTGATTGGCTTGAAAAAGCGTCACATGATCCGTATCAAGTATGTATCGGCTCACTTCTCCTCACCCTGCGCTTCTAGCTCACGATCATAGGCTTCGCTTTCCGCATCGACTTCGCGGCGATAGGCTTCTATAGCAGCCAAGAAATCATCGAATTGCGGATCGTCTTTAAACATCCCAGCATACTTAATCCAAGGATTGTCCGACTGGGTAGAGCGGATTTTCACCGGCACAATTTCAGCCTCCGCGAGGAGTGCGCTCACCAAATCGTGCAGGCGCAGCACAGCTTCCTGTCGCGTCACACCAACAGCCTTGCACTCAGCCCATCCCAGCAAAGTCGCGCTCACCCCTCCTTCCGGTTCCTTTTTAATCAAAACGTGGTAAGTCTTCGCCCCCTCATCGCCCCAGAATTTAGGTTCTTCAGCAGCGCGAATGTCGCAAGCTGCATTGCCGGCATGCAGTTCCTCCAGCGTCTGGGTTGCCTTCCCAGCCCTTTCCTGGAGTTGCTTTTCAACCCGCCTGCTGTGAATCCAATTCAATAACAGCTCTTGGTCTTCTGGGGAAAGAGCTTCAACCGACTCAATTACTGTTTGCAAAGATACAGAGTAGCTCATTTCTTTCTCTCCAATCTGCCACAGTTTTTATTATATCATCTCCCCATAATTAACAGGCGGTTTGGCGTAGGACAGGCGTCTCGCCTGTCCCCCCAAAAAGCCGCAGGACAGGCGTCTCCCCTGGGGAACATCCCGTTTTTGCCCGGGGGATAAAAGGGCAGCCACGGGGGGCTGCCCCTACATCCCCCACCTCCAAAAGGCCGCAGGACAGACGTCTCGCCTGTCCCCCCCCCCAAAATGGCGTAGGACAGGCGTCTCGCCTGTCCACTACACCTTCTGAATCAACCGGCGACCCAGCAAACCTTGCGGTCTTACTAACAGCGTCACAAACAATATTCCAAACGCAACCGCATCCTTATAAGCCGAGTAATCTGCCGGCACAAACGCCTCCACCAGCCCGATCGCCAAACCGCCCAGCACCGCACCGGGAATACTCCCCAAACCGCCCAGCACAATCACCGCCAAACCCTTCAGCCCAAAGGCAATCCCAAAATAGGGGCCGGCAATACTGACGCTAGAGCCAACCAAAGTCCCCGCCAACCCAGCAAAGAAACTGCTGATAAAAAAAGTCAGCACAATATATAAATCTGTGTTGATGCCCAGCAAACTGGCAGTGGTCGTATCTTCCGCTACAGCCTTCATTGCCTTGCCAAATTTGGTGGCGTTTATAAAATAAGTAAGGATTGCCAAACTCACCACACCCACACCAAAAATAACCACTTGCACGCTGCGGATAGGAATCGGTTTCTCCGCCGTGCCAAAGTTAATCGCAGCCGGCAAAGCCCCGTAAGTATTTGCTGGGAACGTGTAGCTTTCCGCGCCAACCAAATACTGGATAAGGTTGACAATAACCAGCGCCACACCCAAGCTAGAAACCACCGTCAGCAGCGAGTCAGCACCCCTGCGCCGCAAAGGGCGAAAAGCAATCCGCTCAACCGCAACCCCAACCAACCCAGCCAGCGCACTGCCCAAAATCAGCGCCAGTGCGAATGGCAGTTGCACCGGCAGCGCTGCATTCGCCAGCAATCCATTAAACCCAAACGCCCCTCCCATCAGCGTGTAAGTGAAATACGCCCCCAGGGTAAAAATCGCCCCGTGAGCGAAATTAATAATACCCAAGATAGAGAATATCAGCGTGTATCCCAAGGCGAAAATGGCATAAACACTGCCAATTGACAAGCCATTTAGGAACTTTTGCAAAAATATAGTTAGATCCATTTTACATTTTCAACCGCAAGTGAGCGCGGCGCGAGTCAAGGGGGAACATCCCATTATTGGATTATAGCACTAGCCACATTGATTAGGACATCAGTGCCCTACGGATATAAGGCGTAGGACAGGCGAGACGCCTGTCCTTTGTTTCCTAACCGAGAGTGAATACTGCTATAGAGCCAGGAAACAAGCAAAACTAGCAAAAGGGAGGCAGAGCCTCCTTTCAGGCGTTCCCAGGCTCCGCCTGGGAACGAGGGTAACGGCATCCTCCCAGCGATTTATAAGAGACTGTTGGCGAATCCGTGAGGGGTTAGACCCCTGGCGATTGCAAAGAAGCTGTTGGCGAATTAATAGGGGGGGATACCAAGCATCCCTACGCCGGCGGTCGGGGAATTCGACTCAGGGGCCAGCCCGATGGCTTTTAATCTGCTTATCCATTTAAAG
>JAHHHT010000029.1 GCA_019359235.1 Oscillatoria princeps RMCB-10 | reverse complement strand
GCACTGACACCCTGACCGGCGGATTGGGCAACGACACTATAGTTGTCGATATTGCCACTGATGTGGTAACAGAAGCTGCTGCCGGTGGCACAGATTTGGTGCAGTCTTCTGTCAGCTACACCTTGGGTGCGGAGGTGGAAAACCTCAGCCTCACCGGCACCGCTGCTATTTCAGGCACCGGCAACACCCTCAATAACACCATCTCTGGCAATGCCGGCAGCAACACCCTCTCTGGCGGTGCCGGTAATGACACGCTTACCGGCGGATTGGGTAGCGACCGCTTCCTTTACGACACAGCTGCTGTCTTTGCTTCCACTGCTGTGGGTGTTGATGTCATTGCTGACTTCGCAGGAGGAGTGAGCGGCGACAAAATTATCCTTGACAAGACCACTTTCACAACTCTGAGTGCTGCTGCTGGTGCTACTAGCTTAGGCGCTGAATTTGCCACTGTCACAACAGACACCGCTGCCGCGACTTCCGCTGCTGATATTGTCTACAACTCTGTGACTGGCAACTTGTTCTACAACCAGAATGGAACGGTTGCGGGATTGGGCACCGGCGCTCAATTTGCCATCCTTGCCGGTCAGCCGGTGCTGGCGGCAACGGACTTCATTATTCAGGCGTAAAGACAGCTGGAATAATTTAGTAGGGTGCGTTAAGAACGCACCCTGCGGATTTTTAACCGTCCCGAATATAGAGCGGTTTTCATCCTTTGATAGGTACTGGGAAACCGGGGGCTGAAATTTACACGAATGGTTTAGACCCGCTATATAATGATGTTGTTGGCGAATTTATGGGAGTTATACCCCGCGCCAGCCCGGAATATCGCTGAATGAGTTGGAGAGATCGAGGCTCCGCCTCCTTTCAGGCGTTCCCAGGCAGATCCTGGAAACGAGGATGCCCAATGCCCGGCGATCCATGCCCAATGCGGCATGCCCGTGGCATCATAGACAGGGATGTCGCACCAACCACCAACCATGCCGGCAAACGCCCCCACAATCCTCGCTCTTGACTTCGATGGCGTCCTCTGTGACGGACTGCTAGAATATTTCCAAGCCGCATGGCGCACCTACTGTCAAATATGGTCGCCCCCCAACCGCACACCGCCCCCAGATTTAGCGCCCGTTTTCTACCGGCTGCGCCCGGTTATCGAAACCGGCTGGGAGATGCCGGTGCTCATCCGCGCCTTGCTGCTGGGAATTCCTGAAGAAAAAATATTGCAAGACTGGCTAACCGTCGCGCCGCAGCTATTAATCGAAGAAAAACTCCAAGCTGCAGACATCGGCGCTAAACTCGACCGCCTGCGAGATGAGTGGATTGCCGGCGATTTGGCTGACTGGCTGAGCTACCACCGATTCTACCCCGGCGTTGCCGAAAAATTGCAGCAGCTGCTCGCGGAGAACTCAGTTCTGCCGGTAATTATCACCACCAAAGAAGGGCGCTTTGTCCGCCAGCTGTTGCAGCAGCAAGGAATCGACATGCCCGAAAAGTACATCTTTGGCAAAGAATTGAAGCGCCCCAAGCACTTTATTTTGCGAGACTTATTAGAGGCGTCTGCCGGCAATACCGCGATCTGGTTTGTGGAAGACCGGCTGAAAACCCTGGAAATAGTCCAGCAGCAGCCAGACCTCACCGCCGTCAGGCTTTATCTGGCAGAATGGGGGTACAACACCCCGCAAGAGCGAGTGTTTGCAGGTCAAAACCCCGGCGTCGAGCTGCTGTCTCTCTCGCAATTTGCCAGCGATTTTTCAGAATGGCCATAGAAATTGAAACCGCCGGCGATCGCTGATAAGCGCTGCGCTCCGAGGGGCTCTCAGTTGAATGAAGTGTGCGCAAGAAACCCGGTTTCTTTAAGAAACCGGGTTTCACACTCACTAATATGAGAGACGCTATATCTGCGTTCATCTGCGTTTATCTGCGGTTCAAATCCAAAATCCTTGCATTCAAAATCCTTGCATCCAAAACCCCATGCTAGACCTCACCAAACTCGCACGCCAAATCCCCGATATCAGCAAGCACCTGACGCAAGAAGCACTTTCGGCTCGCCAGCGCTTGGAATTAGCCCAGAAGCTGATGCAGCAAGCGGAAGCGCAAAACGACGAATTGGTAGCGCGACAGCAGGAGTGGCGACACCGGCTAATATTTACGAACGCCGAGCCGGTGGAGCCTCTGAACACTCGCAGTTACGTCGCCGCACCAGAGCGCTCGCACACGGTGATCGCCACGGATGGCTCTCAGATTGCCCCCAGCCACCACGAAATTGCCTACTGCTATTTGATTAATACAGGGCGGGTGGTGCTGCACTATGGCCAAAGCCGGCACCCCCTGTTAGACAGCTTGCCAGAAGTATTCTACCGGCCAGAAGACCTTTATGAATCTCGCCAGTGGGGGATACGCACAGAGGAGTGGATGGGCTACCGGCGCACGGTGTCGGAGGCTAGAGTGCTGGCAGAACTGGCGGTGGCGGTGTGGGCGGGAGCAACCGCGCCGCCGGTGCCAACCATCGCGCTGGTAGACGGTTCGCTGATATACTGGTTTCTGGAACCCTTGCCCTCAGAAGCTCGCGACCGCATCCTGTACGCCATTCTAGAAGCGTGGGACAAGCTGCAAGCCGCTGGGATTCCGATCGTCGGTTATGTCAGCGCCTCGCGCAGCATAGAAGCCATTAACTTCTTGCGGCTGCAAGCTTGCCCTTACAAAACCCCGGACTGCTTCACCCACTGTCCCCCCAGTCTGGAAACCGACCCCCACGGGATGCCGAAAAAAGCACCCTGCCAGGTTTTCGATCCGGTGCGAGATACCACCCTGTGGGCGTCCCTATTGCAGCCCGGACAGCGCAGTCCCCTGTGGCGCAGTTCGGTTGGGATTTTAGACCTGTACGGCCCCCACACGATTTATTTTTGCTATGTTCATGTAGGGAGTGAAATTGCCCGCATTGAGATGCCGGCTTGGGTGGCTGAAAATCCCGCAATGTTTGAGGAAGCCCTCAGCCTGACGGTGGCTCAGGTGCAAAAAGGCTACGGCTATCCCGTGGCTTTGGCGGAGGCGCACAATCAGGCGGTGGTGCGGGGTGGGGACAGGACTCGCTTCTTCGCCCTGCTGCAGCGGGAGATGATCAAAGCCGGTTTGAAAAATGTTGGGACTTCCTACAAAGAAACGCGCAAGCGAGGTAGCATTGCTTAAAGGTTTGAGGCGGTAACACCCATGACTCACGACAACCCCGATCTACCTGAACCTATCAGTGATGAGGATATTGCCCTAGCCCGGGAGATTGAAGAGGGGCGGGTGCTGCGCCAGCGCTTGTACGAGGCGCTCAACGGCTCCCTGAAAGCGCTGTTCAGCCATTGCGAGTGGCGGGTAACCCGCTACGACAGCGGCATGACGGAACTGGTGGTTTGCTGTCCGACTGTGGTCGTGTACAAGCGGCTGAACGAGAAAGCTATTACCATCCAAAGCCGTCTGGAAAATACCGTCACCGTCAAGCACACTAAGTTTATTCTGTACTGCCCCAAAGACCCGGAAGCTCGCTACGAACACGAAATTACCTGCAGGGCGTGGATAAGAATGAATAACTACCGGATGATTTGGGATCTGGACTTCGATGATTTCAGTGACGAGGAAGATTATTACGATGATCAGGAGGAGTTCTAGCTTCCGCCCGACGGCAGGTTGCCAGCCAGCGATTCGGCAGTCTTTGCTATTTTCTGGCGGCGATGGTGAGATGGCTTTTTTGTAAGATGGGAAAGTCAGAAAGTGTTCCTTGCGTGTTTGACTCGCGGCAAAGGAGGTTTTAAGTATGGGAAGAGTCAGAGCCCAGCAAATCAAAGGCTTTTGGATGGCCGACAGAATCTACGAGCGCAACGGCACCCACGTTGCGGTGTTCAATAAGTATCACTGCGTCTTGGTGACTCGTCCCCCTGAAATCAAACGCAGAGATTGGCGGAAGCGGGGATACCACCCAGTCGCCGTGCGCGACAAGCACCGGCACATTGTCTCGGAACCGGAACTGTGGTTCTGGCAACAGTTTGACCCTGGCGAGGAACCACCGGAAGAAGAAGAAAACTAGGAAATCCGGCTGCAGGCGCAGCTATCCTGTAGGGGGCGCTCCCCTAAAGTGCCGGCGGGATAGCGGCTTGCGGCGGGGTGGCGTGCCCCACCGGCTTTCTCCAGGCTGCCGTTTCGGCTGCGAAAGCGGCAGTGGCGAGATTTCAGCCCCCGCCGGGGGTGCCGGCGCTTCACCGCAGTGCAGCCGGCACCCAAGCCGGTCAGCGAAAGCCACGCTCACCGGCGCGACAGCCGAATGGATGCCGGTGGCGATTGCGCGCAATTACCCAAACGCGCCGGCTTTTCACCGCGCTCTAGCGAGCTGCCACAGGAGATTTGCGGATTTCTCGCTTTGAGTTACAAAACGTTATTTAACTTCACTATTTGTCTCAAGTGACGGCCCTCACCGGCCCGCCAGCGCCAGCTTTCCCCCGCTCGAGAGCAGAAAAATGGCTGAAAGCGCACCGAAACCGAGCGGCGCCAGCTTATTAAGTTTTGTGTGGAATTCTGGCGGCTGCGGCAGCGTGACTCAGGGAAGTGTGGGAAAACGCCCGGTGAGGGGGGTAGAATTTTTCGTCAACGCTGGGGGAGGCGAAAGCAGCTAAGCGCTAAAACCCTTACAGGAAGGTAATTTCTCCATCTCTCCCCCCCTAAGCGCCACCGAGTTCACCCGCGCCCCTGGCCCGCCCCGAACCTGAGGCTAAACGTTAAAATAGAGACTCTGCCCAAACCCTCACCACCCAAAATACCCCCCTTGAAGCGAAGCATGCCTGCAGAAACGACTGACGTTGTCCAACAAAAGCAAAAAGCTTTGGACATGGTGCTCAACCAGATTGAGCGCAACTTTGGCAAAGGCTCAATCATGCGCCTGGGAGATGCCGCCCGCATGAAGGTGGAGACGATCTCCACCGGGGCGCTCCCCTTGGATTTAGCCTTGGGCGGTGGCTTGCCCAAGGCGCGGGTGATTGAGATATATGGCCCAGAAAGCTCCGGGAAGACGACACTGGCGCTGCACGCGATCGCAGAAGTGCAAAAAGCCGGTGGGATAGCCGCCTTTGTCGATGCCGAACACGCCCTAGATCCCACTTACGCAGCGGCGCTCAACGTCGATACCCAGAACCTGCTGGTTTCCCAACCCGACACCGGCGAAATGGCGCTGGAAATCGTCGATCAGCTCGTCCGCTCTGCCGCCGTCGATATTGTGGTGGTTGACTCCGTGGCGGCGCTGGTTCCCCGCGCTGAAATCGAAGGCGATATGGGCGACGCCCACATGGGCTTGCAGGCTCGCTTGATGAGCCAAGCGCTGCGCAAGATCACCGGCAACATTGGCAAATCCGGCTGTCTTGTGATTTTCCTCAACCAGCTGCGCCAAAAAATCGGCGTCACCTACGGGAACCCAGAAGTTACCACCGGCGGTAACGCCCTGAAATTTTACGCCTCCGTGCGCCTGGACATTCGCCGCAAGGAAACCTTGAAAAAAGGTTCCGAAGAGTACGGCATCCGCGCCAAAGTCAAAGTCTCTAAAAACAAGGTGGCTCCTCCTTTCCGCGTCGCTGAGTTTGACATCCTGTTTGGCAAAGGAATTTCCCGGATAGGGTGTCTGCTCGACATCGCCGAAGAAATCGGCGTGGTTGTGCGCAAAGGCACTTGGTTTAACTACAACGGTGACAGCATGGGGCAAGGGCGGGACAACGCTCTCAAGTACCTGGAAGAAAAGCCGGCAGTGGTTAGCAAGATCGAGCAGCAAGTCCGCGAAAAACTGGATGCAGGAGCCGTGGTCTCAGCGACTTCAGTTTCGCCTGGTGAATCTCAAGAAGAACAGCTTGAAGAAGTCTTTGAGGATGTGGGATAACTGAAACCCCGCCTCCTTTGGCTTCCGCACGCGCTGAGCCGCACCCCTGCGGCAAAGCAGCCCTTTAAATTGCACTATACCTGCATAACGGAGCCTCCGCTCGCTTGCGGATCATAAAGCTCTGCTATGCAGGTTTATTATTTTTTACCCGGCGGCAGAGCCTTTGACGGTGCGTCGGGATCAGTTCGCACAGACCCGCTTTCTCCAACAAAACCGGTTTCGGCGGGTTTGGGGAGGGTGGACATTTCCCAGATATCTGCTGTAAAGTAAGCAATGTCCACCCCGACCGCGGTCGAGCGGGCCTGCAGCCCGATATCATGTCCGAAGCGCACCGGCAGTGTTTTTTACCGTCATGCAAAGAACCTGCAATTCTCAAAGGCCGAGTTCCCCCGCTCCCGAGCCCCCGCTCCCGAGCTCCCCGGCTCTCCTGCTATCCAAAAACGAAGCAATCGGACATCATATAAGGCGCGTGGTGCGGCGCTTTCTACAGATTTAATAAAATTCCGTGGCTCCTGCTCAAAAGGTAGGTCGGGCGCGACTGCGGCTAGGACTCAAACGGTTGACTGCGATTGCCGAATTTCCAGCGAAGTCCCTGGCAGGGGGGATGGCCATGATAAGATCGGAGTGTTGATTGCAAAGCCGGCCGGCATTTGCGCAGACCGGAAACCCGAGCTGTGCAGCATGTCCGATTTTCCTGACTCTAATAAGGCTCAACCGTTCCAATCCAGGCGTAAAGCGATATGATAGCTCCTCGGGCGAATCCGGCGGGACACATGATTCAATGACGAACGCTTTTTCCCACATCGCACTGCATCTTTCTAATGTCTGACTCTCCGACTGCAATTCCTACCGACCGCAAGCTTTCCAAGGTGGAAGGCATCAAGGATCGCAGCAACTTTTTGCGCGAACCCCTCGCCACTGAGCTGCTGCAAGACACCAGCCACTTCAGCGAAGACGCGGTTCAGATTCTCAAATTTCACGGCTCGTACCAGCAGGACAACCGGGACAATCGGGTCAAGGGGCAAGAAAAGGACTACCAGTTCATGCTGCGCACCCGCAGTCCCGGGGGGTTCATTCCGCCGCAGCTGTATCTCACCTTAGACCGGCTCGCTGACGAGGCCGGCAGCGGCACCCTCCGCGCCACCACGCGCCAAGGCTTCCAGCTGCACGGCGTCCTCAAGAAAAACCTCAAGGCGACGCTCTCTGCCATTATTAAAAGCATGGGGTCAACCCTGGGAGCGTGCGGCGACCTCAACCGCAACGTCATGGCACCGCCGGCTCCGTTCCACAACCGCCACGACTACGACTGCGCCAGGAGGTACGCTAACAACATCGCCGATCTGCTCACACCCCAAACCGGCGCTTACTACGAGATTTGGCTGGATGGGGAAAAAGCGATCGTCGGTGAAGAAAACCCTGCCGTCAGAGAGGCGCGGCTGAGCAACGGCACCGGCACCACCTTCCACGACTGCGAGGAGCCGATTTACGGCAAGCACTACATGCCTCGGAAGTTCAAGTGCAGCGTCACCGTACCGGAAGACAATTCCATTGACCTCTACTCCCAAGACCTGAGCTTGGTGGTGATCACCAAACCGAACGGCGAGCTGGAGGGCTTTGACCTTTTTGCCGGTGGCGGTTTGGGGCGCACACACAACAAAGAGGAAACCTTCGCGCGTCTGGCTGACCCGATTTGCTTTGTGGCCAAGGAAGATGTCTACGACCTGGTGAAGGCAATTGTCGCCACCCAGCGGGATTATGGAGATCGGGCTGACCGGCGTCACGCCCGCTTAAAATACCTGATCGAAGACTGGGGCACCGACAAGTTCCGCACCGTCGTGGAGAAATATTTTGGCAAACCGCTCGAACCTTTCAGACCGCTGCCGCCCTGGAAGTACGAAGACTTCCTGGGATGGCACGAACAGGGCGACGGCAAGCTCTTTGCCGGCATTTCTATCGAAAGTGGCCGGATTAAGGATGAGGGCGGCTTTCAGCTGAAAACGGCGCTGCGAGAAATCGTGGAGAAGTTTCAGCTGCCAATGCTGCTGACGCCGCACCAAAATCTGATTCTCTACGACATTGAACCGGCTAATCGCCAGGAGATTCAGCAAATTCTAGACCGCTGCGGCGTCAAGAAGGAAACCGACATCGACCCGCTGGTGCGCTATTCTATGGCTTGCCCAGCTTTGCCCACTTGCGCTTTGGCCATTACTGAATCAGAGCGGGCTATGCCTGGTATACTGGATCGGATTCGGGCGCTGCTGGACAAGCTGGGCATGGAACATGAGCATTTTGTCGTGCGGATGACCGGCTGCCCTAACGGCTGCGCTCGTCCTTATATGGCGGAATTGGGGTTTGTCGGCAGTTCCCCCGAAGCCTATCAGGTTTGGCTGGGGGGTTCTCCTCACCAGACGCGGCTGGCAGAAGTTTATGTCGATAAGCTTCCCATCTGTTACCTGGAAACTTTTCTGGAGCCGATTTTTGTTTACTTCAAGCAAAAGCGGCAACCTGCAGAGAGTTTTGGGGATTTTTGTTTTCGCGTCGGTCTAGAATCCATCCGTCAGTTTACCACTACCTACTCAGCTGCTTCCACGATGACAACTGATACAACCAACGAACAACAAGAAGTCAAACCAGAAGTTACCGCTCCAAGCGCTAACGACGAGGCTGCTCCCGCTGAAGAAACTCCTATCGATCCCAATAAAATCCGGCACCGGGTTAGCCTTCGCCATGAGGTTTACATCGAGCTCAAAGCAGAAGCCGAGCGCCAAGGTAAGCCTCTCGTCCAGCTGGCTACAGAAGCGATCGAGTCTTACCTGAAACAGGTGAAGGGGGAAGTCTAAAGGCTGCCTCGTCTGGCCGGCCCTCCCTTCCCTTGAAGGGCTTTGCCGCTGCGGCAGGCGGCATGCGGACGGGGAGTTATCGATCACTGCGCTCGACAGCCTCTCCCACCGCCGGTGCCGCACCTGGTTTCTCTTCTCCATTAAGTAGCACCTTCGGCTGATGGCTCAACTGCAACGGCTGGCGCTCGCCCCCAAACAAGTCCACAACCTGCAGATTCACCTGACTGCTGAACAGCAGCACTACTTGTGTCGGGTGTTGCGGTTGCGGCAGGGAGATCGCTTTATCGCCATCGACTGCCAAGGTCAGTGGTGGCTGGCCCGGCTGCACTTGGCGGCAGGAGCGCCAGCCGGCGCTGAAATTATCGAGCCGGTGCCTGCGCAAACCGAGCTGCCGGTGGGCGTGACTCTGATAGCCGCCTTGCCGAAAGGAAATGGATTTGACGAAGTGGTGCGTCAGGCTACAGAACAGGGCGTGATAGCAATCGCGCCGGTACTCAGCGAGCGCACCCTCCTCGATCCCGGAACCCAGAAAATCGAACGCTGGCGGCGCATCGCTCGCGAAGCCGCTGAGCAATCCGAACGCCAGCGGGTGCCGGCCATTCTCGCTCCGGTGCCTTTTTCTCAAGCTTTGAGGGAGCAAGCCGCCACAGATGTTTCAACTCTTTACATTTGTGTGGCTCGCCCTGAGAGCCCGCATCTACTTGATTGCCTGTCCGAGCAACAGTCCCTCTCCCAGGTTCCGCCCGGAAACGACTCAAATCCAAAGCCCAATATTGTGATCGCCACCGGCCCCGAGGGAGGATGGACGCCCGCCGAGGTGGAGCGGGCCATTGCCGCAGGCTTCCAACCCGTTTCTCTGGGGCGTCGCATCCTCAGAGCAGTCACCGCGCCGGTGGTTGCTCTCTCCCTTGTGGCGGCAGCCCTGGAATTAAAAATTAAAAATTAAAATCCGATTAACCCTCTTGTCTCTTGCCGGTCGCCGATCTTAAATTTCCGGCGGCCCAAAAGAACTATAGCAAGATTAATCATAAGTATATTAAGCGACTGCGTTCCCCGCTTCTCACACCATTCGCAGCTCACAGACATTTATATATAATAATATCCGGTTATTTAATCAGATAAATTGCCCTGTGGCGGCTGCCACTTGAGGGGGGGCCAACCAACCGCCAGCTCCGCCGGCGGGGGAGCATTCCCAGTCGGGCGGGAGTGGGCAGCCCGCCCTGGGAACGAGAGAGTTTCAACAGTGAGGCAGCCACTGTGCCTGCAAAGCGCAGGAACAACCCAACCGGCTGCTAGCGGGCAGTTTTCACTTGATTGGCCATGTTCATGAACGTGTTCATGTTGGCACCCGGACGCCGGCGAGTGGAAGTTGGGGTAGGAGCCAAGTAGCGAGTGGCAAAACTGCCGACAGGCTCGGGCGCTTTCGCCGGCTCGGCTGCCTTCGGGGGTTGCGACTTTGACTCTTTGGCTGGGGCTGCCGATTTGGCAGCCTTAGCGGGTGCCGGTTCCGCCTTAGCTTTTGCCTCGGTGGCTGCCGGTTTCGCTGGCTGGGTTTTAGCCGGCTGAGCCGGCTGGCCTTTCGCCGCTGGCACGGTGCCCGAGCCCGAGTCGAGTTCCAGAACGTATTCCGACTTGTTGAAGCCCAACAGCCTGCCGAGGAAGCCAAAAATGCCGCCAAACAAATTTTTGATGAAACCGAACATGGCGATAACTCCTAAGGTGGACGCTAATGAACGCTACTGCTGTTGAGACAGCTGGACGGGGGGAAAGCAGGCCGGTCAGACCCAGACCGCTGCGCTGCGTGGAAGAATCGGATCTGGAATAATTATGAATTTTTCCTAAGTCTTATTCTCAGACGGGGGGAATTTATTCATAAAATTTAACATATCGTCGGGCCGGCAGCCGCTCACGTCATGCCAGAAACCGGGTTTCTTCGCGTGGGAGCCCAAAGAAACCCGGTTTCGTACCGCGACCGGGTGCAGCGCCCTAATTTTCCTTTGCAATTCTCTGCAGACTTTTAAGAATTGGCTGCCGGTCTGCCGCTGGCCCACACCGCTGTTGCGCCCGCAGCCTTTAAAGTAACGAATTAAACGTATTTTAGATAAAACGATCCAGCCGGATCTTCAGCTGGCTGCCCTGGCATAGCTGGGAGCGGTAAGCCGGTCTATGCTTGGAGCAGGCGATCTTTTTCAGGCAAAATGAAAAGTTCAAACAACCGCAATCCAGTCCTGCTGATTCACGGCATCTGGGACACTTCCGCGATATTTAACCCAATGTCTGCATACTTGAGCCAGCTGGGTTGGTCTGTGTGCGGTCTCAACCTCACCCCCAATAATGGAGACAAATGCCTTGACGATCTGGCGGGACAGGTCGCGGATTGCGCAGCCAAGACCTTTGGGCCAGAACAGCCCTTCGATCTGGTCGGTTTCAGTATGGGCGGGATTGTCAGCCGGTACTACCTGCAGCGCCTCGGGGGAATTGACCGCGTGCAGCGCTTTATCTCCATCTCCTCCCCTCACGGCGGGACTTTGACCGGCTACGGTTCCAGGCGACCGGGCTGCGTGCAGATGCGTCCTGACAGCCAGTTTCTGCGGGATTTGAATAGGGATGTGGCGATGCTGGAAAAGCTGAATTTCACCTCCATCTGGACGCCTTACGACCTGATGATTTTGCCGGCAACCAGTTCCAGAATGCCGGTGGGGCGAGAAGTCACAGTGCCGGTGGCTTTGCACGCAATGATGGTGAGGCACCCCAAAGTTCTCAAAGCCGTGGCTGAGGCGCTAGCGGAACCCGTTAAAGTTCGGAGTGGAACAGTGAGCGGGAAATCTCTGTAGCGTTTTTCATCCTTTGTGAGATACTTAGAAACCCGATTTCTTTAAGAAACCGGGTTATGGATGCGCACTTCCTCAAGCGTGAAACCGCTCTATTCGGGGCGCAGCCAAGAATGGCAGTCAACCCGCCCCTATCCCGGTGTGAAATAGGATATTTGGGTGCGGTACTGCAAGTGCGGCACCCTGTTTCTGAGATAATAGGAGCTTCCACTAGAAACAAGCTAGGCACTAATAACTAACAGTCACATGCACAGCGCTTCTCACCGCAACCCAGTGTTGCTGATTCACGGAATCTTTATAAACTCGGCAGTTTTCCACAAAATGTCTGCCTATTTAACTGAGCTGGGCTGGGATGTGCACGCCCTCGACCTGCCGATTCACGATACCACTCAGGGACTTGAACAGATGGCAGAGCGAGTGGCGGACTATGCAAACAATAAGTTTGGGCGAGAGCAGCCGCTGGATATCGTGGGCTTCAGTATGGGGGGGCTGGTGAGCCGGTACTACGTGCAGCGGCTGGGGGGAATTGAGCGGGTGGAGCGCTTGGTTGCGATTTCGTCGCCTCACAACGGCACCTGGACTGCTAACTGTCTGGAAAGCCTAACCAGCGTTCAGATGCGCCCGGGTAGCGCTTTTCTGAAGGATTTGAATGGGGATGCCGGCATGCTGGAACGGCTGAATTTTACCTCGATTTGGACGGATTGGGATTTCATCATTGTGCCGGCAGCTAGCTCGCAAATGCCGGTGGGCAAAGAGGTGAAGGTGCCGGTTTTCGCCCACCCGTTGATGCTTTGGCACCCGAAAACTTTGGAGGCTGTGGCTGAGACGCTCAGGGTGCCGGTTAAACCGGATCGCCAACTTGTGCGCACTCTTGAACGCCAAAAATAGCTTCAGGGTGGCAGTAATATTTAAATTCCAGCACGTTATAAAAGGGGTCTTCTAAAAAGAAAGTGCGGTGTTCCAGAGGCGAGCCGGTAAACCGGCGCTTGGGCTGCTCTCTAAAGGGCAGCTGTTTTTGCTGTGCGCGTTCTAATAAGGCTTCCCAGTCTGCTTCGGAGGTAAAGATTAAGCCGAAGTGTCTGGGATAGATGGTTTTCTGGCGGGTGAGGGGTTCTTTGGTGAGGTGGGCGACAATTTGATGCCCGCAGAGGTTGAGAATCACCGAGGTGGGGGATTCGCGCCCGACTTGGCAGCCGAGTCCGCCGGCGTAGAATGCTTTGGTTTCGCCGATGTCGGTGACGGGAAAGGCAAGATGAAATATGACTGCGTTCATAGTTGATTTATTTTAACCTGCGACGTAGGACAGGCGTCTCGTGAACCCCACCCCCCAACCCCCTCCCCGCGCTTCGGGGAGGGGGAGTAAGAGGGGATTTTCGTTCTCGTGCAAAAATCCTGACGTAGGACAGGCGTTCCCTCCGACCTTACCCCTGTGCACAGGCGAGACGCCTGTGCTACGGGAAAAAAGGGGGCGTTAAGCTATATTTTGGCAAACCTAAGACGCTGTTGACTTTTTGCTAATGCTATCTACTATTTATTCCCTAAATCCCTGGCTGGTTGCGGTTGGCTTAAATACCGTTTTGCTGGCAATTGCCTACTTCGCCCCCAAAAAATTGCTCACCCCGGCTGGGCTATTGCACGCCTGGGCGCTGGGCGTCATCATCTGGGGGACATTGGGCTGGCAAGGATATGCGGTGGTGATGTTCTATTTTCTCGTGGGATCTGCGGTGACGCGCATCGGCATGGCCGAAAAGGAGGCGGCTGGGATTGCGGAAAAGCGGTCGGGTGTCAGAGGGCCAGAAAATGTCTGGGGTTCGGCGCTCACCGGCACGCTCTGCGCTTTGGGAGCTTATATTATACCTTTTTTTGAGCCTTCTGTCAAGGGGGGGGTGGCGGTGTCGCTGCTGCTGCTGGGCTATGTGGCCAGTTTCAGCACCAAGCTGTCGGACACTTGCGCCAGTGAGGTGGGGAAGGTGTACGGGAAGCGGACGTTTCTGATTACGACGCTGCAGCCGGTGCCCAAGGGGACGGAAGGGGCGGTGAGTCTGGAGGGGACGCTTGCCGGTGTGGTGGCGTCTGCGGTGATTGCGCTGGTGGGCTGGGGTGTGGGGATGGTGGATTTGACAGATGTGCTATTTTGTGTTATTGCGGCTTTTGTTGCCACCAACATAGAAAGTGTGATTGGCGCGACGGTGCAATCGCAGTTTGAGTGGCTGACGAATGAGGTGGTGAATTTTATTAATACGCTGACGGGGGCGCTGGTGGCTATTATATTAGCTCAGCTGTGGAGTTACTGGCAGGGGCTGATGTTTTAGGGGTGGATTTGGGGGATTTGAGGTTCAAGGTTTCTGCCGGCTTTTCCGGCGGGATGGCTTGCCGGCTTTCCCACCGGCATGAGTGGCAGATATTTGCCGGCGAGACAGGGGTATTAGGCGGTGGGGGGTGCCGGTTCGGAGAGAAACGCCGGCGAGGGGAACTGCATTCAGCTTGCCGGTGCAGACTGACTGAGCGCGAGCCTGCTTGATTTTGGTGCGGGAAAAAGGCGTGCTGATGGAACGAGGAAATCACGCACAGCTGATTCAACAGAAAGTTCTGGGCGCTTTATGAGGGACAGCGCCCAGAAATATAAAATTTTGTTTAAAAAAATTGAAATTTTCCCTCTCAAGCCTATGGCTTGAGAGGGAAAATAGATTTGTGACTGACTGGCAATGGCAGTTAACTTATTTGACGCGAATTTCTACCGAGCCATCAATCCAGACTTGCGGGGGTTGAGCGATGGCCAAGCCTTGCAACACTTGCTGGATTTTGGGCTGAACGAAGGGCGGGTATTTTCACAGTATGTCGATTTTAATGTCTATCGGTCTAGCAATCCAGACTTGGCGGCTGCCGGTTTGACCACCAACAGACAACTGTATGACCATCTGTTAAATTTGGGGGTCGCCGAGGGACGGCAGTTTTCAAGTGTTTTTAATGCGCTTTTCTATCGGAATGCCAATCCAGACTTGGCGTCTGCCGGTTTGAATAACGAGCAACTGTTCGATCATTTCCGAAATTTTGGTGTCAGTGAGGGACGCCAAGCGTCAGAATCGTTCAGTGTTAGCTTTTATCTGGCTAATAACCCTGACTTGAGGCAGGCGGGACTCAACAACCAGCAAGCAGTGCAACACTTCGTCTTAAATGGAATTCGAGAAGGGCGCATTGCTTCGCCACCTCTCCCCAGTAACGTTTTATTTTTTGAAGACTTTGAATCGCCGGAGGCTCTGTCCCGATGGACGGGAAAATCGAGAGGAGAGCATAGCGGAATTCTTGTTACAGATCCTCTTCAAGGAGACCGCGCCCTTTCCTTTACTGATTTTGGAAGCGGTGGGGATATCTTTACTCTCCAGTCATTCAGCAGTCCCTCTGAGATATACCGGCTCTCTTTTGACTATCTCGGTTTAGCACGTCCGCAAAGTGAGGAGGGAGACTTAGGTGGGTTTGTGGGATATGGAGCCACGCTGTCTGGCAACGCAGATTTATGGCTGGCTGGGACTGGTAAAGATAGCATCAATTTATCACCCGACTTTCGTGAGTTACCCGATACTGGACAGTGGGAGTCTATCTCAATCCCATTCGCCACTGCTGAGAGCATTCACCTAACTTTTGAAGATTTTGTTTCTTCAGGCGGGATAGCTGGGGATGTCTACTTCGACAATATCCGCTTAGAAGCTTTGTAAATCGCACCGGCAGGCTTTTTCTGTTCGCCTTTGAATTTCATTCACCGGGGCAACATTTGGGGGGTTCACCGGCAATCAGCCCCCCCAAAAATACAAAGCCGGTGCGGGCGGATTTTGTCCGATCAGCCGCGAATTCAATGAGCTTGTTAGCGAATTATAGCAGTAGCCACTTAGGGCGCGGACGTAGGACAGGCGTCTCGCCTGTCCCTTTCCCTACTACCAAGTGAGATGCCTTGTCCTAAACTGACTGTTTATTGCTATAATGGGGAATTGTACCCCGCGCCAAGCGGAATATCGCTTAATTTTTTCCTGGAGAGGGAGGCGGAGCCTCCTTTCAGGCGTTCCCAGCCTGAGGCTGGGAACGACGAAACTAGGAAACTAGGAAACAAAGAAAAGGAACTATGTAGGGGCGGGTTCACCCAAAACCTGTGCCACACAGCCCCAACGCCGAAAAACCCGCCCCGGCACATCCCTAACCCCTTAGCAAATCACCGGCAACCCAGCGCACCTCCCAATGCCTCACCCTCCCAAATACCGCCGGACAAAACTTTCCAGAGACTCCATCTTCATATTAAAAATACTCTCCAAATTCTCAATCTCATCCGGCGTGCAGAAAAACTCATTTGCCAGCAACACCCGCAGCGTTCCCAGAGACTTTTGCAGCCGGGGATTCAACAGACCCAACCCATTCCGCAAACCATCAAACACAAACAGCGGCGGATTAACAATCACCGGCTCCCGCTTAAAAACCCGCCCGAAAATGCGAGGGACATCCTCCCTCATCAAAATCTCCGGACCCCCCACCGGCAACACTTGATTCCGCGCACCCGCCACCGAAACCGAATCCACCGCAATCTTCGCCAAATCATCCGTACTCACAATTGACGAGCGATTCTTCGCGTCCCCGATAAGCAGATAAATCCCCGTGTCCCGGAACCGTTCCGCCAGCGGTAACAAATTCGACGCGAAACCAGACGGACGCAGAATTGTATAGTTCAACCCACTCGCTTGCAGGTATTTTTCCACCTCCCGCTTCGCCTTAAACACCGGCGCGTCCTCATAGCCCCGATCCGCACCCAGCACGGAGATAAACACAAAGTGCTGCACCCCCGCCTCCTTAGCGAAATCAATCAAATCGATATTCGCCCGGTAGTCAAGCTCCTGAGCGCCCCCACTCGCCTCATTCGAGCCGTGAGCGCTTATCACATATCGCACTTTTTGGCAAGCCTTGCGAATATCCCGCTCCTGGCGCAAATCCCCAATAAAGATATCCGCACCGCGCTCCTCCAACTCCCCATAGCGAGAACTCAGGCGGACAAACGCCCGCACCGGCATCTCCCGCTCCCGCAAAACCCGCACAATTCGCCGGCCCAATCCGCCGGTGGCTCCGGTGACTAAAAACATCACCCTAACTCCTTTACAAACATCTACACACAACTTAACACTTTTCTTCTCCCCCCTCTTTCTTACTAAACAAGTAGGGTGCGTTCCCTTGAAAAAAGCACCCTGCAAGCTAACTCCTTCCTTTGGGAACGCACCCTACAAACTTCACGGGTGCGGTTTATCCCTAAAACTCCACAATCACCGGCGCGTGATCGCTCGGTTTTTCCAACGTCCTGGGAGCCTTATCAATCGCGCACCCCCCACACCGCTCATAAAGGGCCGGCGTCAGATAGACATGATCGATGCGCCAGCCCATATTGCGCCGGAAGGCAACCGCCCGGTAGTCCCACCAGCTGAAGTGACCCCCCTCCGCCGTGAACTTGCGAAACGCATCCGCCAGCCCCAGCTCCAGCACCGCCCGCAAAGCTAACCGCTCGGGCTCAGACGCCATCACCTGGTTGGCACAAGCCACCGGATTGTAAATGTCCCGGTCTTCCAGGGCCACATTGAAATCCCCGCAAATGCACAAATCTGGATTTTTGTCAAGCATTGTTTTGAGGTATTCCTGCAGCACCTTCAGCCAGCTTAACTTGTAGGAGTATTTCTCGCTGCCCACCGCTTCGCCATTGGGGACATAGACATTAACAATGCGGACACCAGCAACAACCCCGGCGATTACCCGTTTTTGCGCGTCAAAATCCGCCACATCGGGGCCTATTGTTGGCGCAAAGCCGGTGCGGACATCCTCCACCGGCAGCCGGCTGAAAATCGCCACGCCGTTATAGGATTTTTGCCCAGAAACATAAACGTGATAGCCCAGCTGCTCAAAGGGTATTCGCGGGAAATCCGCATCTACCACCTTAGTTTCTTGCAAGCAGAGCACATCAACCGGATTTGCCTGCAACCAGGCCGTTACATGCTCCAATCGGGTGCGAATCGAATTAACGTTCCACGTCGCAATTTTCATTCAACTTGCTGCCAACTTAGATAATTTCCAGCGTTGCTTCCGTATTAGCTGCCGGTGCTGCCGGTTTCCTGTGCGCCCACAGAGACGGAGCTACCACTTGACCTTGCAGACCAACTGTTTGCACTGCTTGCGCAACTCCAGGGTAATCAGGAACCCCGAAGTCATCGCAAAACAGAAATCCGCCCGGTTTTAGCTTGGGATACCAGTTCAATAAATCTGCCTTGACCCCCTCGTAACTGTGGTCGGCATCTATAAAAACCAGGTCAAAATATTCTGCTGCAAATTTTCCAGCCGCTTCATTGGTGCTCATCACGAGGACGCGAACTTTGTCCTTGACTCCAAAAGCTTCAAGATTTTTTGTTATAGCGTCAAGATTCTTTTTAACTATCTCTTCTATCGGCGGCTTCTTCTCCCCGGGGCGAATAATTGTCCCCCTAAACATGTCCACACAATACAGGATACTGTCTGGAGGCAGCACCGAAGCAATCGCCACGCTGCTTTTCCCTTGAAAAGAGCCCAGTTCTGCAACTCTAGAGCCTGGGGGTAATTGTTTGACAGCGGTTTGGATGGCAATCGCTTCTTCCAGGTCAAACCAACCCGTAAGCCGCATCCATTCTTGCAAGCCGGTCAAACCAGTAAAGTCGTATTTGTTCATGTTCAATTAGTTAATTACTTTTGGAACAATCAACCGCCACAGAGGGCGCAGAGTCAGAATAAGAAGAAGTAGGGGCGAAGCATCCGGGCGGGTAGGGGCGAAGCATCCGGGCGATAACTGATAAACTTTCTAGAAAACGTTTCTCACCGGATGCTTCGCCCTTACGGGTTTTATGGAAAAATTTCTCACCGGATGCTTCGCCCTTACTGGGGGAGGCCATCTGGGAGCGAGCCGGGGTTTCCCGCCAGCTAGCGCTTAATTTTGCGCTTCTCTATTCTAGATCGCGCAACTCAAATCGCCCGCTTTTTGAGAGAAGCGGATATTTTCCCGGTAGTCCACCGGACAGTCAATCACCGAGGGAACGTCTTGAGCGAGAGCCTCCTTGAGAGTGGGAATCAGGTCAGCAGCGGAAGAAATCCGGTAGCCCTTCAGACCCATGCTTTCGGCGAATTTGACAAAATCGGGATTGCCGAAATGGACGAAGGCGGAATCACCGTAGTGATTCTGTTGCTTCCACTCAATCAAGCCGTAGCCCCCATCATTGAAAATGATAGTGACAAACGCCGTGCCGACGCGCAGAGCAGTTTCCAACTCCTGGCAATTCATCATAAAGCCGCCATCGCCGGTTGCCGCCACGATTTTCCGGTCGGGATAGACCAGTTTAGCTGCGATAGCGCCGGGGATAGCAATGCCCATTGCCGCGAAGCCATTGGAAATCAAGCAGGTATTGGGCCGGTCGCAGTGGTAGTGACGGGCGATCCACATCTTGTGGGCACCCACATCAGAGATGACAATATCTTCAGGTCCCATCACCTGACGCAAGTCATAGATCAGCTTTTGCGGCTTAATGGGGAACCCGTCGTCATTGGCATATTGCTCGTAATCCGCGCGAATATCCGCCCGCAACTCAATGGCATAGGGGTCGGGTTTCCCCTGCCGGTCGGCGCGGCGCACAATTTCGTAGAGCGAATCGGAAATATCCCCCACCACCTCCACTTCCGGAATGTAACTGCTGTCAACCTCTGCGGGAGTGGCACTGATATGGATAATCTCGATTTTGCCTTCGGGATTCCACTTCTTGGGGGAATATTCAATTAGGTCGTAGCCAACCGCGATTACCAGATCGGCGCGATCGAACCCACAGCTGATGTAATCCCGCTGTTGCAGACCGGCACTCCACAGCGCCAGCGGATGGGTGTAGGGAATCACCCCTTTGCCCATGAACGTATTGGCCACGGGGATGTTCAGGCGGGTGGCAAATTCCGTCAGCGCCGAACTGGCGTTGGCGCGGATTGCCCCATTGCCCACCAGGATCAGCGGGTGTTGAGCCTTGGAAATAATGGCCGCCGCTTCATTGATACTGTGGTAGGAGGCAAAGGTTTTTTCCAGCTTGTCCTTGTTCAGGGGGGCACCCGTCACCGGCATCGCCGCAATGTTTTCCGGCACATCAATGTGAACCGCCCCGGGTTTTTCTGTCTGCCCTAGCTTAAACGCCTTGCGGACAACTTCTGGCGCAATGCTGGGGCGGACGATCTGGGCGTTCCATTTGGTCACCGGCGCAAACATGGCCACCAAATCTAAGTATTGGTGGGATTCAATGTGCATGCGGTCGGTTCCCACCTGACCGGTGATCGCCACCAGGGGCGCACCGTCGAGGTTGGCGTCCGCCACTCCCGTCATCAGGTTGGTGGCACCAGGACCGAGGGTGGACAGGCAAACCCCGGCTTTGCCGGTCAGACGCCCGTAAACATCGGCCATAAAAGCCGCGCCCTGCTCGTGCCGCGTGGTAATAAATTGGATGGAAGAATGTCGGAGTGCTTCCAAGACGTGGAGATTTTCTTCTCCAGGCAGTCCAAAAACGTATCGCACGCCTTCATTTTCCAGACAGCGCACCAGCAGTTCGGCTGTATTCATCTCTCCCATGTCAGTTTTTCCTCAACAATTCCTCAAGCGCCTGAATTGCTAATTGCTAATTGTTAATTTTTGAGGACACTCAGCGATTAGCCATTAGCAATGGACGCGATACTACTTCACCCAAACGGTTTTGACATTCACAAATTCGTGAATGCCTTGGATGCTCAATTCCCGACCGTACCCGGAACGCTTAATGCCGCCAAAGGGCAGGCGGGGGTCAGATTTGACCATGCCGTTGATAAATACGGCACCTGCTTCCAGTTCCTCCATTAAGCGCTCGCGCTCTGACTCAACATTCGTCCAGGCACTCGCTCCCAGCCCAAAAACAGTGCTGTTGGCCAGCTCAATGGCCTCGTCGATCCCGGCCACCCTGAATAGCAGCGCCACCGGCCCAAAAAATTCCTCGCTGTACGCCGGTGAGCCTGGCGGCAGATCCGTCAAAATCGTCGGGGGATAGAAATTACCGGGGCGGTTGGACAAAGGTTGTCCTCCTGTTAAAACGCGGGCACCCTTTTGAATGCAGCTTTGGACAAGGCTATCCAGATCCTTAAGAATTTCAGGAGTCGCTAAGGGGCCAACATCTGTTGTAGCACTCATCGGATCGCCGATCTGCATTGCTTTAAATTTCTCTACGAATCTTTGCTCAAATTCATCTGCGATCGGGTGGGCCAGAATAAAGCGTTTGGCCGCAATGCAGGATTGGCCACTGTTGAGCATCCGAGAGGCGACGCCGGTGGCCACAGCGGCTTCCAAGTCCGCACTTGGCAGAACAATAAACGGGTCGCTCCCCCCCAGTTCCAGGACGGTTTTTTTAATTTGCTTGGCGGCTGCTTGTGCCAAGCTGATGCCGGCGTGCTCGCTGCCGGTGAGCGTCGCCGCCACGACCCGCTCGTCAGCTATAATATTGGCAACCTTGTCCGATCCCACCAGCAAGGTTTGAAATACGCCCTCTGGGAAACCGGCCTGCAGGAAAATTTCCTCAATGGCCAAAGCGCACTGCGGGACATTGGAGGCGTGCTTGAGCAAGCCGGCATTTCCCGCCATCAGTGCCGGTGCGGCAAAGCGGAACACCTGCCAGAAGGGAAAATTCCAGGGCATGACGGCCAAAACCGGGCCCAGAGGCTGGTAGCGGACAAAACTGCGGCTGGCATCAGAGGACACCGGCACGTCCGCCAGAAAGTCTGCGGCGTTTTCAGCGTAGTACCGGCACACCCAAGCGCATTTTTCCGCCTCTGCAATCGCAGATTTCAAAGTTTTGCCCATTTCCAGGGCCATAAGGAAGCCAAACCGCTCGCTCCCCTGCTGCACAATATCCGCAGCGGCCTTCATCCAGCTGGCTCGTTGCTCGATAGGGATGCGCCGGTACTGCTCAAACGCCCGCGCGGAAAGGTCGAGTTTCGCTTCTATCTGGGCATCGGTCAGCGGAGCGAAGGTTTTCAGGGTTTCCCCGGTGGCGGGGTTAATCGTAGCGATAGCCATAACGTGAGTCCAAATTAAACAGGATGTGGGGGGACAGGCATCGGGAACTCAGGAAGCCGGTGCTGTCCCCCGCAAGCACCTATTATTAAGTTTGTCTTTTAAAAGATCGTTTTGCTACAAAGCCAGGGAATTTGAAACGTAACTCAACAATGTAGCGTTTTTTGCTCTCATGCCACTCCCCCTGTGTGCGGCGGGAAGAATTTATCTAAATTTTAGGTAACAAGAAACCGGGTTTCTTGTGGTGGGGAAGCGGAAATAACAAGTAGGGGCGGGTTTATCGATATCCTTTGCTACCAGCAGATATGTCGGATAAACCCGCCCCTACCGGGGTGAACATAGGCGACTGCCAGAGAAACCCGGTTTCTGGCCCTCAATCGGGCTTAACAATTACTTTATAAACACGCTATCAGCGCCCTAGAGCGCCGGTCAATAAATCTCAGAAACCCTATTATTTCTGTGGTTACACCTCTGTAATAATCTGTATATTCAGGTATATAACAACGGTTAATTGACCATGATTTTAAATACAAAACATGCGCTATTTGCCACTCATATTGTAGCCTTGTAATAAGGATATGGAAAGATGAGAAAGCTAAAACTCTCAGCCGATATGCTGTTATAGCGTTTGGCAATTGCATGCTTTACAAATATCTGCAACCGGCAGGGCATCTGTCCCAGATGCCTTCAAGGACAAGCAAGATGCCTGTCCTGCGGGCACAACCGACAAACCTAATTGACACCGGCGATTAGACGGAGACAGCATCCGGGTCCGGGCTGTTTTCCTCGGCAGGAGGCGCGGAATACCGGCGGCGGTTGTAGTAGGAGCCGGTGGCATACTCTTTAGCCCGGTTGGCCACGACACCTAAGACGGGGGTGCCAGCCATTTGCAAACCTTCCAGTGCTTGTTTGACTTCAGAGCGATCCGTCTCACCCATGCTGACAACCAGCAAAATCCCATCCGTATGGCCGGCCAGAAGACTGCCGTCTGCCAGACCCAACAAAGGCGGCGTGTCATAGATAATCAAATCATAGTCAGCTTGCCATTGAGCCATTAAATTGTGCATTTTCTTGGAGGAGAGGAGGCGGAGAGGGTCGGGTGCGACAGAGCCGGCAGTCAGCACAAACAGGTTTTCCTCGTGGGGGGCTTTCTGAATCGCCTCATCCGGCGCTAGTGCGGTGGCAACCACATCGCTCAGCCCCCGCTTATTGGGGAGGCCCAACAGGTCATGGAGCTGAGGCCAGCGGAGGTCTGCATCCACCAGCAGCACTCGCTGTCCCATAGCAGCTGCCGCCAGCGCCAGGTGTGCGGCAACGGTAGATTTACCGTCTGCCGGTGCCGGTGAGCTGACCGCCAAACAGCGGATGGGGCTGCCCGCTCCGAGGAGGCGCAGATTGGCGTTGAGAGAGCGAAAAGCTTCCACAAACGGCGAAGTGCTGGCAGAGTGGAATTGGTCTGTTGGGCTTGAATCAGCTATGAGTGCCGGTTGGGCCGGTAGGGCATCCCTTTCACTGGAGGGAATCACCCCTAGCAGAGGCCATCTGGTAGCATCTTTCAGTTCATCAGGCGAGTGGAACACATTGTTAAGCCGTTCGGCGAGCATTGCCGCCCCCAAGCCCAGCATCAAGCCCAAAATTGTACCGAGAGCTACATTTTGCAGCAATTTAGGAGAAGCCGGTATCAGTTTGCCCTTGTCGTCGCGCGGGATTTTTGGAGCCTTAGGATCATCTGTCAGCTCCCAAGGCACATCCTCCTTAGCTGCATCCACCTGCAACATTTCTCGTTGGCCTAGAAGTTGGTTCAACGTATTGCTCGCCAACCCCAATTCCCGCTGCAGGTCGGTGAGCTCACGCACCGTAACTGGAAATTTTAGAATTTCTTTATTGACATCATTGATAGCCTGAGTAATAGCTCTATCGCGCACCTCTAAAATCTGGATGGTCTGCACGGTACTCACCAGTCGCCCTGCCAGATCGCGGCGAACCGAGTTTTGGAAAGTTCGCACTTGCGGATTGCCCACAACAGCGCTTGCCAAGTCTTTACCCAGAACATTTTGCGCTTCTTCCTCCAACAGGGGAAGCAACTTTTCCTTTCGAGCCAGCAGTACCTGAATATTTGGATGTTTTTCTGTAAACCGAGTTAATTCCGTGGCGATCGCAGCTTCTATACCCTGGAGTTGGTTGAGCAAGTTTTGGTAGCGAGGCGCTTCACTTAAAGCGGTAGCTGCGATCGCCGTATTGGGGTCCAGACCCAGCTGCTGTTGCAGGGTCTGGTAGATCCCTCGCTGCTGAATCAGTGCGGTTTGATTCTCTAACTCCTGGTTCTGGAGTTCAGCAACTTGCTGAGCCAATTGTTGGCCTTGAACTTGAGGGTCAATCAATTGGTTCTTCTGGCGAAACTGCTGGAGGTCTCCTTGCAGCTTGTAAACTCGCTCCCGCAGTTTTGGCAGCTGGTCGTCAATAAACTGAATTCCTTGGCGGCTGCTTGTCTTGCGATCGTCCCGACTATAACTGAGATATCCTTGAGCCACTTGCTCCAAGACAAACTGAACCTTTTCCGGATCGGGGTCGAGGTAACTGATTTCTATCAGTTTCGTTTTTTTCAGCCGCCCAATCGATAAGGTTGGTTTTTTCCCAAACAGTGATTTGTAGTCCATGTCAGAATACCGAGCTTTCAGCTGCTGAATAATCGGAGCCATCACTTTGGGGCTCTGCAACACCTCAACCTGGCTGTCGTAATCCAAGCCGGTATTTCCCAGCCCCCCACCTAAACCAAAGCTCTGCGCCATCGCAGCCGCACCGGACAGCTGATTTTGCTGGTTTACAGGCTCAACTAACAGCTGAAATTTACCTTTATACTCAGGAGTCTGATTGACGGTCAAAGCCAAGGCTGCAGCCGTCACTGCCGTGGTGACACCGGCAATTAAAACGGCTCTGCGACGGATAGCAGCCAAAAGCTGCCCCAACTCCAACTCATCTTCTTCAGGCTCTTGCAACTCAGTTCCGTAGGGCGACGGTAATAGCTGTGGCGGACTGCCATTCCTGTTGAGCGATAGCGGCTGAGAATTTTGTGCTGTTTCCATCTTGAACCCTATATATGTTTTCTTAATTGCTATCTTATAATTGTAGCTTTGTGGTTATTTTGCACGGCCACGCTTGCTGGCGTCTAGCGAGCAATTAAGTTCTTTCACAAAGAACCTCACCCCCCAACCCCCTCCCCGTTAACGGGGAGGGGGAGAATTTCCTTCCTCTCCGTTTGCGGAAAGGGGGGTGGGGGGAGAGGTTTATTTTACGTTTAATTCTGCTCATCTACTTAACTGCGATTGGCGTGCCTAGCGAAAGAGTCTAAAAATGTTAAAAATTGAAAACACTCCGCCCAGTGGACTTAGCACTGTACCTAGGGTGTCCGAGAAACTGGCCAGACCAGTGCGCCCTACGACAATCACATCGTTGGGGCGCAGGGCGGGATTGGTTTCCTCATTGAGCTCTTGGGAAAAGTCAACCTTGACAGTCCGGCGAGCAACGGTGCCATTGGGGTTCAGGCGAATCAGTTCCACTTCCTGCTTGCGGGCTCGCGTATTGTTAAATCCGCCCGCTGCTAGCAATGCCTGGTTCAAAGAAGTGTTGGGCGGCACTTGCACAGCGCCCGGTCTGACCACTTCCCCCACCACGTTGACTGCAATCGTCTTTGGCGAAAAACTGGCAGCGGCGAGTTGGGGTGCCTCCGTTAAGTCTATATTCTCTGCCGGCGGAATCACAACGGTGTCTCCCTGATCCAAAATCATGTCTTGGCTGAGGTCGCCGGACTGCAAAAGCTGCCAGAGATCCACATCAATAACCTTTTCCACGCCTTCTTTCGTGGGCCGGCGCACCTGAATCCGCCGAACATCCGCTGTTTGGGTAATTCCCCCCGCCGTTTCAATAGCCCGGGTTACAGTGACCAGCCCCAGCTGTGCGCCTTGGTCACTAACTCTCTGTATGGTGTAGGAACCAGGACTGTTGACTTCACCGACGACGGCTATCTTCAGGGGCCGAGTCGGATCGCCAGAAAAGCTGGTAGTCGATAGCTGTGACGCTTCTGCCAAGTTGACATTCGTTGCCGTCGGGACAAAAATTGTGTCCCCATCTCGCAAGCCGAGGTCTTGGCGCAAATCCCCGGTCTGCAACAATTCCCAAAGATCGATGTTGATAATTTGCTCAGAACCAGTTACCTGGGGGCGGCGCAGCTGAATCCGCCTCAGATCCGCAGCTTGTGTAATTCCCCCGGCCATTTGAAGGGCCCGCGTCACCGTTGGCACTTGAATCCCCTGCCCCGTAGCACCGCTTCCCACTCCTATCAGGGTCAGGCTGTAAGAGCCTGGACGGTTCACTTCTCCTGCGACGCCAATGTTCAGGGGGCGCGGTTCTTCCAGACTCATGGTCACGATGGGACGTGTGAGGAAGGGAGCGTATCCATCAGAAATTACTTTAGCAGCCTGTTGCAAGGTTAGCCCTTTGACAAAAACACTGCCAATCAGGGGCAAGTTGAGTGAGCCATCCACCAGAACTCGGTGCTGGCCATTCTGCCCGCTGTATTCGGGCACATTGAAGATATCGATTTCAATGAGATCCCCAGGGCCTAAAATGTAAGCTTCTTTCAGTTGAGCCGGCCCTGCTGCTGGACTGGGCGCGACTGTCCCGATACCGGGGAGCTGAGCGATAGCCGGGACGGTGCCGGTGATTACCATTAGACCTGATAGTGTTAACCCGGTAACAGGTGGGGTCAGGCGCTGAATTAACCTGTGGCTGCTGGCGATCTGGGAACGCATGGATTTCCGATACCTAAAATCTGCACGAACCATAGGGATTTTAGCATCAACCGCAGGAGAGCCAACGAGAGTGCCCCCCCGGGTTGGCGTCGGGATGAATCGCTGACAGGATACGACCGGCATATTTACCAAAGCAAAGGTGGTGTCCACTCTTGTACAGGGTGGACTGCTGGCTGGACTGTCCAACCGTGGGCCTGATTTATAAATAAAAAGTGAAGCCACAAGAAACCGGGTTTCTTGTGCTGGGGAAGCCGGAAGTAGGGGCGGATTTATAAAGAATCAAGGCTGACCACAGACATCTGGGGTGAACCCGCCCCTACAACTACAGCAAGATTCCCGGTTTCTGGCGGGAGCATCCCTTTGTTGCGGGCACATCTATAAGGGCGAAGCATTCGGGCTGTACATCTTTGGATTTGCCCCTTAGATTCTTCGCCCGAATGCTTCGCCCCTACAAAATCGGGATGCTCCCATTTATGGCCAGCATTCAGGCTTAACAATTACTTTATAAATCAGCTCTTAGTGCAATCAGGATGCTACCGGATTTGACATTACTGGTTCTCGGACGAGGGCGCTCCCAAAGACTGGCACCGGCGTGTCCGAACCTGCTGGTGATGCCGGCAACTAGAAGCGTGATGCCGGTGCTTTTTGCTTGCCAGGATCGCGTCATATCATGTCCGCTGACAATCGCTGTTCGTGTGGCAGGGGCGGGAGCGGGTTTATTACAACCCTTAGGGCCGCAAATATATCGATTCAACCCGCCCCTGCCAATCTGCAAATCAACGTAAAATCGCCCTGTGCCCGAACCCCATATGCCAGAACCCCACATGCCAGAATATGGAGGCTCTTCCTCGATATTCTGGTTCCCCGGCTCCGCCGGGGAGCGAGGGGAACCAGCAGGTTTCACTTCCTGTCAGAGATTATAATAAGACCGATACCAAGCCACAAAACGTTCAATACCTACCTCAATCGGTGTGCTGGGTTGAAAGCCAACATCTCTGACTAGAGCGGAGATATCCGCACAGGTTACAGGTAAATCACCAGGTTGGAGCGGGAGCATGTTTTTTTCTGCCTTCACGCCCAGGCAATTTTCCAGCACTTCTATGACCTGCAGTAAGCCAACCGGTTGATTGTTCCCGATATTGTAAATTTTATAAGGAGCCTTACTGGTTGCGGGATCGGGTGTGTTTCCTGACCAGGCAGGATTGGGCTCAGGGATTTTATCGACGACCCGCACAACTCCCTCTATAATATCATCAATGTAGGTAAAATCTCGCCGCATCTGACCGAAGTTAAACACATCAATCTGCTTCCCTGCCAAAATTGCTTTGGTAAACAGGAACAGCGCCATGTCAGGACGACCCCACGGCCCGTACACTGTAAAGAAGCGGAGCCCAGTTGCCGGCAGACCGTACAAATGGCTGTAACTGTGAGCCATCAGTTCGTTGGCTTTCTTGGTGGCGGCATAGAGGCTGACCGGGTGATCTGCAAGATCGTGGACGGAAAACGGTATTTTAGTATTAGCACCGTATACTGAACTAGAAGAAGCAAATACTAGGTGCTTCACTCCTGAGTGCCGGCACCCTTCTAGAATGTGGGCGAAACCGACCAGGTTGCTGTCGGTATAAGCGTGGGGATTCTTTAACGAGTAGCGGACGCCAGCCTGTGCTGCCAAGTTGACGGCGGCATCGAAGCGGTGCTCGGAAAACAGCTGTTCCATGCTGGCACGGTCCGCCAAATCAAGCTTGTGAAAACTAAAACCTGAGTGCTCTTCCAGTTGACTTAACCGGTCTTTTTTGAGAGAAACATCATAGTAATCATTGAGGTTATCTACCCCAACGACCTCATCACCCCTAGCAAGCAGGCGCTGACTTAGATGAAAACCGATAAAGCCTGCAGCGCCAGTGACTAAAATTCTGCCCACGTCTTCTCCCTATAAGCTCCAGTAATGCCTGTTTGTTGGTAGTGTAGCAGGAGCTAGAATGGATTTGACATCTATCAACACTTCTGCCGGGCGCACGCCAGTGAGCAAAGGCTCGCAGGAGATGCCCCATCCGATTGTATCATCTGGGTTATTAGAATCCCGGGCTGTACCGCGAACGCGCTCCGGCGTCGGGAGGAAGTTAATTCCAGTGAACTTGAAATTACTCTGTGATTATCTGAACCGGCATTCTGCTTTCTGTGTTTGAAGCTGGGGTATTTCTCGCGCTTGAACCGAGCAATATTATGGGGGCGGCGGGTTACTGGCTTGCGGAGGAGCGCCAGCCCAGATAGGTTTCTCCCACAATGATGGCACCGGCAGTGCCGGCTAAACTCACCCAGGCACCAGCGGGCCCGAAAAGGCTGATGCTGGCAGCAGCTAGAACAGTGACGCCGATATAGGTGCAGGCGACTTGTGCGTGCGACCAGCCAGATTGCTGCAATCGCTGATACAGGTGGCTGCGGTGAGCTTTGAAAAGATTTTCCCTGCGTCTGAGGCGGCGGACGAGGGTGTAAATGGCGTCGCCGATCAGGGGAAGGGTGATGGCTAGGGCAGACCAAGATCGGGCCGGGTCGCTGCCGCTGTTGAGCAGGGAAAGGGCCACGGTAGCCCCCAGGACTGTGCTGCCGGCATCTCCCATGAAGATTTTGGCCGGCGACCAGTTCCAATACAGAAAGCCGAAAATTGCCGCTATCATCAGCCAGAGTAAGGGCTGGTTGAGGTAGATGGCCAGGAAGCAGAGCTGGACTGCGGCGGTACCGGCAACCAGACCGTCAAGTCCGTCCATGAAGTTATATAAGTTAATCAGCGCAGTCATGCCGATAGCTGTGAGGGCGATGGCGGCGATCGTGCCGGCGGTGCCTAAACTGGTGAGCCAGGGTTGGGGGAATGGGCCGAAACAGGTGAGGGCGATCCCGGCGGCTGCCAGCTGCACTAGGTAGCGGAGGGCTGCGGGAAGACTGTGCCGGTCATCCAGGATGCCGGTGATGGCCAGGGGAGTGAGAATCAGCCAGAGGCAACTCGGGTTTGGGGTGGCGAGCTCGGTGGGGAGGAGTTGTGGGAAATAGCCGGTCAGGACGGAGGTGAGGGTGGTGGTAACGGCAAAGGCGATGATAAATCCTAACCCGCCGCCTCGCGGTGTGGGCTGGGTGTGGGAGCTGCGCTCGTTGGGGAGGTCTAGGAGAGCCGTGCGGACGGCATAGTGGCGCACAGCGCCGGTGAGGCTGAGGCTGGTGGCAGCAGCCAGCAGTAATAAAATCAGCAGCGACAACATTAAACTCTCGCTCTCACTTTGGTTGACTGGCTGCCAGCAGAGCTACTTCCTGAGCAATTCCTTCTGTAAAAGGTCTCGGTGAATAATTGAAATCTTCTTTGGCAGCCGTGTGGTCAAATACCTTGTCTTCATTCAACCGCAAAACTTGCTCCGCACTCACAGGTGTTTTCAGACCGAGGGTCTTGGCAATTTGCAGCAGAGGTATTGACAAATTTACAGGAACGTGTATGGGAATTGGGCGCTTGCCAAGAGCTTGACTGGCAATCTCAATCACATCCTTGTAACTCAGTACCTGTCCGCCGGAGATATTGTAAGCGCGACGGTAGGTTTTGGGGTTGTCGAGAACTTCGCAGATCGCCCAAGCCACATCTTGAACGTGAACGGGCTGCTGCAAACAGTTCCCCGAACCAGGCACTGGAATAACTGGCGAGCGCTGAATCAGTTTCAGCAGCCGAATCATGTTGCGATCCCCAGGCGTGCCATAAATCATCGTGGGGCGCAGGATCGTGTGGTCTAAGTCACTCTCCCTGATGGCGTCTTCAGCCGCTTGGCGCACAGCCTTGCTCTTGGCGTTGAGTTTGGTGAATATCGCAGTGGTGCTGACAAAGATCGCCCGCTTAATGCCCGACTCCTGACAGGCTTTGACGATATTAGGCCCAGCGCCAAATCCAATAGACGCCACATTAATCAAAGCTCGATAGCCGGTGAAGACCCGACGCAGCGATTCCAGGTCATCCAGATCGCCTTCAACTGACTTCAGACCGAGTTCTTCCAGTTGAGCAGTCTTAGAAGAAGGTCTGACCAAGCAGTCGAACTTGACACCTCGCTGCAAGAGCTGCTGGCAGACAAAGCTGCCCGTAAACCCAGTCGCGCCGGTCAGTAAAACATCCGCACTCATACCTCTTCCTGGATCAGTTTCCACAGTTGGGCGGCAACTTTGGCCCGCGAGTACGTTGAAGTGGCTAAATCGTGACCTCGCTCGCCCATTGCTTGACGCTCAGCTGGCGGTGTCTGAGCCAACTCGAGCATTGCATCTGCCAGACCTCGAGCGTCTTCCGGTTCTGAGGTGAACCCCAGACGGTGTTCAGTCACTTCCTGATTTACCGCTCCGCCGACAGCCACCACCACAGGTTTCCCCGCTCCATAGTAATCGTAAAGCTTATTAGGGCTGACACCGTAACGAAATAGGGGAACGTTTTTTAAGGTAAGAATCAGGCCGTCAGCTGCTCTGAGGAGCTTAGGAATTTCTGCTTTCGGAATAGGCGCTCTAAATTCTATACATTCAATCCCAGCGGCTCGCTCGATTAACTCGGCCTTTTCGGTTCCGTCCCCCACTAACAAAATTAAAAATTTATTAGGATGGCTTTGGTCGAGTAACCGTGCGGCTTCAACGATAGTGCCCAGGGCATTCGCCGTACCGTGGGCACCGGCATACATCAGGCAAACGCGCTCTGGAGCAATTTTATAACAGGCTTTGGCTTCCTCGACAGGCAGATCGATCTGAAACTCTTTCGCTTCTGGCCCGTTCGGCAGCCAGCTGACGCGGGTGGCACCGCGCTCGCTCACATAATCAACCGAGCCTGCGGCCAGAACAATAACACGGTCGCTGTTTAGATACAGCCAACTTTCAATCCACCCTAACAGGCGCACTACCGGGCTGTTTGCTGACTGGCCGCCTAACTCTACCAGCACTTGCGGCCAAAGGTCGCGCACCTCAAAATAGAACTTGGCACCCCGGAGTTTTGCCAGCACCCAACACGTAAAGGCTGCCAGCAGTTGCGGCGAGGAGCCAATAATCAGGTCGGGTTTTGGTTTAAATAGGCCCGCTACAAATAAAGTCAGGCAGAATGACAGCATATTAACATACCGCCGCCAGTTGTTGACTCGGTAAGGAGCCGCGTAGAGCCAATTCCACTGCAATCCCGCCAAGTCATCCTGCTGCCACAGTTGAGGAAATTTCAGTTTCAGGTACTGCCGCTTGGCCAAATTGTAGTCTGAGGTAAAAATATCAACCGGGCAGCCTTGCTGGACTAAAAACTGACCTAACTCATACTGGCGCGTGTGACCGGGCACATCAGGGGTATTGGCAAATTGATTGACAATCCAAATGCGAGGACTCAAGGTGCGCTCTCCGTTGCCCGACTGATTATTGCGATTGAGCTGCCCTGCTCAAAGGACCATTCCAAGCAAGTGCCGTTATTGAACTGCAGCTTGGCTGTGCCGCCCAGACACTCTAACACAACTTTGGGACTCGAGTCCAGGCTCAGTACCGTACAGATAGTCTTGCCAGAAGGTGGCAGTGAACCTTGAATCTGCAGCGCGCTGCGGGGGATGCGAAGGCCGAACTCGGGAGCGTACCAGGACTGGCCGGTATCGGGACTGAACCACTGCACGTCGTCTTCCGGTTCCAATCCCAGGACTTTAAGATACAAGGGGGCTGTGTCAAGTTTAAAGCAACACTCACCGGCATCCAGGCGGTCGATCCGGTCCAAGCCTGGGGCGAAGTGCAGGCTGGAGGTGTACTCTGTTTGACGAGCGGCGTCCAGGCGGTCGAGAATGACAATCCCTTGACTTCCCAGACCAACCCAACGCCGGTGGACGGCACTGAGGGGCGGTCTGGCATAGCCGTTGTGGGCCGCTGTCACCCACTGCCAGCCCTGAGATTGGCCAAATTCGACCCCAAAGGGCTGGGCTTTGCGACCGGCGCGGAAGCTGCCCCAGACTTCTGACTGATCTTGCCCAGCAATTGCAATCGTGTTGTGGGCTCGGGTGCTGCGCTCCCAAGTGCGAATCGCACCGCCAGCGTACTGGCTGGTGCCGGTATCCACAATGATGGGTTGGCCTTGGAAGTACAAGTCTACCGTCAAACAGTCGGCATGGGCGTGCGGCGGCAGTTCGTCCGGGCAAGGCGGGGCGCAGTCGAAGGCCAGCTCCAGGCCACTAGGATTTCGCAGGATGTAATAGCCGGAATCGGGGAAACTGCTGCTGCTGCAAGCAGGTGCTGCCGGGGGAAGCGGTGCTGCCGGCTCAATGTTTGCAGCCACCAGCAAGCGTTCGCGCAAGGGATCGGCCTGGCCTTTCGCTTGCCCAAGCAACTGGCTGGCCCAGCTAACTGCCTCATCCAGGGGGCCGGCGATATTGTAGGCGGCGTCGTTCCACAGGGGGTAGGCACCGCTGGCCAAGCGGACGCCGGCGGCAAATTCCAGCATGCGCCGGAGTGCGTCGGTCGCTGCCGCCGGCACTGGCCAGCCGGCACTGCGCAAACAGGCGACTGACTCAGCGACGAGGTTGAGGACGATCAGGTGATACATGGGGCTACGCTCGTAATGGCCACCATCCGGCAGGATTTGGATGGCGAGTTGCTGCGCCAGCTCACCGACCGCAACCCGCACGATTTGCTCAGCGCTGGGGCCATCGAAGTTGAGCCCACCAACAATCAGCGCTCTCAGGTTTTCCAGGAGATGATTGCCGCCGGCAAAATACTCTTTATTGCGGTGCAGATACCTGACCTGCGACCAGAGTGAGGCCATGATTTCCGCCTCAGCCAGGGTTGGGATGGCTCTGGTGACAAATGTCCAGTTGACAGTGCGCAGGGATGTGGTGTAAGGGTGCCAGCCGTCGAAGGAACAGAGGGGGTTGGCAGCAATCCAGTCAGATATTAAGTGTTTGATCTGGCTGAGCTTGTAGCTGTCCGCCCGCCCCTGCTGGTACGCGCTTGCCAGAACGTCTCGCACCCAGTCAAAGTAATGGAGGTTAAACTGCCACAGGCGAGGATATTCTAGGCTGTTCCAGGTCAGGGGGAAATCCAGCTCTCGCGATTGATTGAGAAAGGTGAGGGTGTAGCGTTTCTCGGGCGGGTTGAAGTGGGCCGGTACCTGGGAGAGTTTTAGGGCGTCGAGATACCCTTGACGTAACGGTGGAGTTGTGGTAAGTAAACCGAGAGCCAGAGGTTGGCGCAGTGGCAGGGGGAGTCGGGGCAGCGTTCGCGCCGCCACCTCAAACTGCACTCGCGCTGCCACCTGGCGCGGTGGAATTTGGCTAACCGTGCGAAACCAGCGACCTAAGTTCACCTTGCAGCGGCCTCCGCAATCTCGAAGCCGGCGCGGGTGACTTCAACGAATTCTTCATTAGCAACGCCGCGAAGCACTCAATGATTCTCCTGAACGAGCAAATCAATCCTTGTCCTGTGCCAAGACGAAAAGTGTCTCTCCACCCAAAGGGCGAACCTCTCAGTCCTTATTCAAAGTATACCCTATGCGTTGCGGGATGGATGCCAGCCTCTGTTTCCAAGCGGTCGAATTGAATGCAGCGCCCGAATACCGCCACTCTACAACCTTATACCCGCATTCGCCCATTAGAAATAGCGCTAAATTTTAGGTGAAGCAGTGGATGTGCCCTACTGCTTTGCGCACCTCTAGAAGTGGTTTTTTCCTTAACCCTGTGCTAGCGCTTAGCTCCAGAAGAATGTCCGAGAGGTAATACTTAGCTTTGCCGCGAAAATTATATTAAAATGTTATTGTAGCTGCGACATGTTCTATAACATCTATCAGCAAGATACCGCCCATAATTTATTAGTTTTTAACGAATAATTTTCTGAGATAAAATGTTATTTTTTATCGCTCCCCCTCAAGTCAGAAGCGAGTGGCGTCAGGGGCTATGTCATAACCGAAAAGTTCTGCTTAGGATAAAATCGTCGCAGTTCTGCCAGTATCTTCCCGCTTCCGCACCACACCTCGCAAATGGAGGTGGGAGCGACTTCGCAAGCGGGAAGAATCTCTCTGATTTTCCCGGCCTTCCCAGGACTGTCCTCACTGTGCCACGAGGGTTTTTCTTTCAGGTAATCACCCGATGCGTACATGTCATAGGGGAGGTTCATTTGGCTTGTTTCTTTGAGATTGATTTAAAGAATAGGAGCGGGTGTTTTGGGGCGGGAGCTGACAGCGTTTCGCCCCCATTAGTGCGGGGTTGTGAGACCCTAGAGAGGTGAGATATCAGTTTTGCGCATCCTCCGCAATCTGGAAGCTGGTGCGGGTAACTTCAATCAACTCTTCAAAAGGAATCGGTGCCGGTTGGCCAGATTGAATGGCGCTGATAAAGGCAGCGGCACAGGCATTATTCCCCTTGTCTTGCCGCCACAAGTTCATCGTTTTAAATCCTGGCCAGCCATAGCCCTGTAGCTTGCGGAAGTTATCCAGCTCCAGGATGCGACCGGCACAGAAAATTTCTAATCGCTCTTTGGGAAAGGATTTGTGGCCATTGGCTAGGTAGTGAACGGTGCCAAAGGAGCCGTCAGCAAAACTGAGAGTAAAGCTGACTTTATCATCCCGAATCGCCACACCAGAAGCAGCACCCATCGCTGTTGTTTGGACAGAGACAATGGGCGAATCTGCCAAAAATCTCAGCAGGTCGATGAAGTGACAGGCTTCGCCGATGATGCGCCCGCCACCGGCAGTTGGGTCTTGAATCCAGTTGTCTGGGGGAATGGCACCGGCATTCACCGTCATCACCATTGCTTTGGGTTCTTTGAGGCTGGCCAGTAGAGCTTTGATTTTACCAATCTGGGGGGCAAAGCGCCGGTTGAACCCTACCGCCAGCACGGGTGAGGAGCCAGCACTGAGGGCTGACGCACGGGCGGACTTGATTTCGTCTAGCTGCTCCGGGGTGATGGCCAGGGGTTTTTCCACAAAGACGTGTTTTCCAGCTTGCAGCGCTTGGCAGACAAACTGGGCGTGGCTGTCGTGACGGGTAGCAATCACTAGGGTGTTGATTTCTGGGTCGGCCAGCAAACTGGCTGTGTCGGTTGTGGCCAGCTGAAAGCCAAATTTCTGGCCGGCATAGACGCCGCTGACGCCGCCACTGGTGGCGACAGCTTTGAGGCGGGTGCCGGTTTGTTGGAAGGCTGGGATTAAAATCCGGGTGGCGTAGTTGCCGGCACCAATGAAGCCAATCACGGGTGTGGCGGGGTTGGGGCCCGGCGGTACTGGGGGCGTCAACTGGATAGTTGAGTGGAGCAGTTCGGCTGAAGGTTTTTGCTGAGTGTCCGGGCATTGCAGCAGGATGCCTAAGGAGGGTTCCCTGCCTGAGAGCAGTTCGTAGGCAGCTACGGCTCGATCGAGGGGAAAGCGATGAGAAATGAGCGGCGCGATGTCCAGACTGCCGGTGGCGAGCGTGTCGAGGACTGCTTCAAAGTTACGCTGGGCTGTCCAGCGCACAAAGCCGAGGGGGTAGTCCTGACCGGCTTGCTCGTAAGCGGGGTCATAGCGGCCCGGGCCGTAGGAGCAGGAAACCTGGAAGGACAGTTCTTTCTCGTAAAAGTCAGCCCGTGAGAGTTCTAGGCCAACCACGCCCACTAAAACAATCCGCCCCCGCTTGCGACACATCTGGGCTGCTTGGTGAACGGGTTCGTTGCTTTTGGTGGAGGCGGCAATCAGGACGCCATCAACCCCGCGTCCCCGGGAGAAGGCGCAGGCAGCAGCGACGGGGTCTTCGCCCCGGGAAAGATCTGCGGTTTCCGCGCCAAATTGTCTGGCCAGGTCGAGTTTTTTGGGGTCAAAGTCGATGCCCAGGACGCGGCAGCCTTGAGCCCGCAGAAGCTGGACAGCGATCAGGCCGATGAGGCCGAGGCCGGTGACGGCGAAGGTTTCGCCCAAGGTGGGCTGGGCGAGGCGGATGCCCTGGAGGGCGATTGCTCCGAGGACGGTAAAGGCAGCTGCTTCATCGCTGACTGAATCGGGAATCTTGGCGCAGAGGTTTTTGGGGACGCAGACGACTTCGGCGTGGGGACCGTTGGAAACGACGCGGTCGCCTGGGGCAAATCCCCCCACACCGGCACCGGCAGCCAAAACGATGCCGGCGTTGGAGTACCCCATTGGCAAGGGCTGGTCCAGCTTGCTGCGCACGGCTTCCAGGGTGGGGATGAGGCCGTCTGTGTTTACCTTATCGAGCACCATCCGCACTTTTTCTGGCTGTTGGCGGGCTTTGTCGAGGAGGTTGGCTTTGCCGAATTCCACCAGCATGCGTTCTGTGCCGGCAGAGACTAGGCTGGTGCTGGTACGGATCAGGAGATGGCCGGGCTTGACTCGCGGACAGGGAACTTCCACGATTTCTGTAGTGCCGGTGTTCAGTGACTGAAGAATTTGTTTCATACAGTTGCGTTTTTGGGGAAGGATTGATCGTATGGAGCCAGCGTCATCACCTTGTCTTCCTCCAAAGCCTCTTTTGTTTTGAGGAATAACTGTCCAGTCTCCCAAACGTATGATATCGGACACCCGGGCTGAATTTTACCCTTTGGACGCACCATCTCGTAGCTGCTGCATATCTTCTCTTCGTGACCGTGGTTGCGGAAAACGGGTGCAATCACGTGCTTGCAAGCTCCTACTTCAACAAGCATATGTTGGAAGTCGTACATGGAAATTAGCACGTTGCCTCGATGGGCAACAAAGCGCTCCTTAATCCCTTCAAACGGTTCGCTTTTCTCAGAAAACATGATTGAGGCAATCGAGCCGTCCCCAAAGATATAAGTGACTGTTATATCCGAATCAGACTTTTCCCAACGCGCAGGCTTTATTATAATTGGATAGCGTTTTTCTGGGGGGACAATTTGATATACAAAATCTGTCCAGTGACATAAATTTCCCAGAACGCGCCCACCCTCCTCTTCGTTGAAATACCAGTGATCTGGCGGGATTTCGTGACCTGCTACAAACCAATTGTACATAGCAGGCCCAGATTGCGAGTCCAGATAGCGCTTTATTTCGCGCCCGAACTTGCTGTTGGGACGGTTAAACCCAAGAGCCACTTTCCCTTTCGATGTGGACATGGCTGAACACAAGCGAATTAGTTGGTCTTCGCTGACCACGTGGGGTTTCTCAATATGGACACTTTTTCCCATCTCCAGCGCCCTGATAGCATACTCAGCATGAGAGGCATGATTGGAGACTATGAACACCATATCAATAGCCGGGTCTGAAATCAGCTTTTCTGCATTATCGGTATAGTAATTTAACTTATATTTTTCATATAGGGATGCCGCTCTGTCTATGTTTATATCCATCGCCGCGCCAAGGACATGGCCATAGTTTTTTCTTAGAAAGTATGCGATATTCCCAAAAGCAAATTTACCGCAGCCAATAATGCCTACATGGGCTTCTGAACGAAAATTAGTCCTCTCCTCCGGCAGCTTTTTGTAGGTTTTTTTCATATGGTAGTGGCTTTCTACTTTTATCAATGTGCGCTGAAGTCCATACATTTGGACATAACGGAATGCTTTTTTTACATTAAAAGCCAGAGGCTGTTTTGTATAATCCTTCATAACTATTTGCTTCACTTTACCGTTGACTCTACTAAAATTATAACTGATTTTTCTGCTGAAGTAAGATTATTTTTTTTCTACTAGTTTATTTCATTACACAGCGGTTTTCATATCGCTGTACTACACACTACTGCAGGGGAGGCGAGACGCCTGCCCTGAGGGTTGTGGTTTGTAGTAGTGCGTAATAAGTAGTTATTTTATCAACCGCTTCAGTCGCACGAATCGCGAAAGTCCGAGAAAAAATTTTTTCTGGTTGGCTATCACTACTTGCTTATCATCCCCCAAATTGTACCTCTGCAATCTTAAAGCGAATGCTACTGCCGTCACTCAATTGATCCGTCAGCTTCTACTGGGCGCTTCCACTGGGAGAAAGTTATGCGCCTGAGATAACCCTGCCTGGGAGCGCCCAATCCCGATGGGATTTGGGAAAGTTGTACTTTCAGATACCTTCCCCAGAAGGGTATACCTATATCGAATTGGTTACTGCTCAAGGCAGTGTATTGCTGACCGTCCTTGGACCCAGACCAGAAAGCACCCCTTTCTCGGGGGGTATTGCTATAGCCAGAGTATAGAAGCATGCGAATTCCTCCTGGCGGCATCGCCCCGAATAACCTGTCAATATCGTAAGTCAAAAAAGCCTGACTTCCTTTCTGGTTTCGGTCTGTAGCTGACAGCCAATTTCCGTATATACTGACAAATCGCTCTACCCCGTTCGCAGTTCCATTGACGGAATCCTTAATAAACTTGTCACTGGTAAAATCGTCGCTGTAGACGTCGGGTAAGTTGTCCTCATCCACTTCGCATTCAAACACCTCGCCTTCTCCTGGCGGCAAGATAACAGTCGCTTTACGGAAGGGGGCGGCGACATCAACCTCAACTACATTTCCATTAATCAAGCTTTTAAGACCCTTAATGTGGGGACCCATAGCGATCTCAATCGTTTGCTCCTCCTTGCTGTCATAGCTCGCCACCAGTATCAGGTAGCGTTTCTTGGTTTGGGGATGCAGCAAAACGTTGGCTATGGTGCCGTTGCCTACTGGATTTGTGACCCACGCTTCAGGGCCGGGCACCGGCTTCAGGGGGGCCAGGACTGGTGTTAGCTTTTCCAGTTTACCAAAGGTTTCGCCTACTGCTTCGTACTGGGGGGTGGGGCGCAAATCATCATACACCAGTGCTTTGGGAGCATTTGAGTTGGTTCGCTCCCGGACGACAACGGGATATCTGGTAGGGGGAGCCTGAGGGTTGCTCTCGATAGGCCAGCGGTACGTGAAGTAGAACAGCCCTTTGCTTCCTGTGGCGATCGCCGACCATGCCTGCCACTTTATCTGTGCCGGTGTGGGCATTACCCAAAATCTTGCGCTGCCAGGCAGGTAAACGATGTGGTTCCGCTCATCAAGTTCATAGGGACCTTCGGGATACTGAAACCCCTGGGCCATCATCCAGGGCAGAGGGTTTTGGCTGACAGTATTGCGAGTGACCATGAGCCAAGCTGCCCAAGGAGGCACCTCAGCCCCCAAGGAATAGCCGTTGCCGTAAAATGGATACATATTGCCACACAAAATATCGAACCCTGCTTTGCCGGCTGAGAAGACGTCTCGCGCAGAGACCACTGCCGTCACCGGCTCGCCAGGAGCACGGGTTTTCCAAGCCCTTACAAAAGCGGCCATTTCGTTCATATATTCAGTTTTCGGCTCGTCACCCAGCCCCCAGGCAATGGGAGGCGGTGCGTTGCTCCAAGTTCTGAGTGTGTTAGCAATCAGTCGGGGGTGGTTGCCTCGGCGGATGTTCTGTCTGTGGCCTTGCAACTCTTCCAGGGATGCCACCAGGTATATGTTGCGTTGAGCAGCGCGGCGGGCGAACTCTGCTCCTTCAGCAGCAGGCAATTTTGTTAGCCAAATGGCATTGACATGGTGTTGGGCTAAGTCGTCCAAAGCTTTGTCGATCTGCCGCCAGCGCTCGGAAGATGGAGAATCGTTGAAGGTGTATGTCCCGATCCAGTAAACTCCCAGAGGAAAGAAGTCTGGACGACGCGGAACACTCTGACTGGCCACCTTGTTAACCGATATTCCCACCAGCAATATTAGGCCCATCAATATTAAATATCGGATGCGATTCTTCAATCTGCTGCTGGCTCCAATAAAATATCTGATTTTCAAAGAAAATAACCTCACTTTCTCACTCGCTTGACCAGAGCGAAGATCACACAGGTGGCTTTCACTCAATCCTAAAATGGAATCGGAGCAGAGTTCACCTGTTGAATGGCGCTAAACAAAGCATCGGCGCAGGCAATATTATTTTTGTCTTATCGGGAGCATCCCGTTTTTGCAAAGACTGTCACCCTCACCCCCCGTTCCCTCCCTCTCCGGGGGCGGGAGAGGGGGAAAAAATAAATAATTCTCCCCTCTCCCCAAAGTGGGAGAGGGTTTGGGGGTGAGGGGGATTACAAAAATGGGATGCTCCCTGTCTTATCATCCTAGATTCATAACTAAGCCTGCGGAATGAATTGCAAAGCTGAAATTAGGCCATAAGGCTTTTTTCTGGAAAACTCCTGCAATTAACTTTACACAAGCAGTTCTAGAGTTTCTCCTCTCACTGTGTTAGATTTTGCGCTTTCGCCCTCTATCAGCGAGGGGAGACGCGATAAACTTGTGTCTCTGGAAGAGACACATCACATGGGGAATCCGCAATCACAGACTTATTTGAGAACCGCCATATTGACTTTATACTCTCAAATGTCCGCGCCTAAAGCTGCTGGCATCGCTGTTGTTTGTACCAATACAATTGGGTAATGTGCTGTAAATTTGAGGCGTTGGATAACGTTACATACTTCACCTATTCTGGTTCTGCCTGGAACATCTAAACCTTGAATCTTTCTGTGTGGCGGCATTGCACATGCCTGGATCGCGAGATCCTTGGGTAGCAACGAGGGTTCATAAGGTAGGATGCTTTGACTTAAGGGCAGGGTACTTCAATAAACGCTGTCGTGTCCGTGATCGGCGACAGCAGGATTTGGTTCCTTTGATTCTGACACTGTTAACTGGCCCAACCTTTGACAATATTTTTTTTTGTGATTCCTTGGAATCACCAGCATTCCTTCGCCTATATTTTAACTCAAGTTGCTGCCTGCAAGTCCAAGCATCCAGAGCCCCCCAAACCCCCCCCTAAAAAGGGGGGCTTTGAGCATGTCCCCCCCCTTTTGTAGGGGCGGTGCCCTCGTGCCCGCCCCGGCCAGGGGGGGGATCTCACCTAACTCACTGGTAAGTAGCAACTTGGGTTATTTTATTTGAGTTGAGGCTTGGTGCAGAAATATATATCCTCGTTTCTGTCCAATCCAGCTCTTTTGATGAGATCAGGTTCTATTTCTTTAACATAGTCATCCACTTTCACTGTAAACCCTACTGCTTCAAGTCTATCTTTATAATCCCGCCCGTACATTCTTACATGATCGTACTGTCCAAAAAGTTTTTCTCGCTCTTCAGGTGATACTATTTGGGGGTCTTCAAATGTTTTCTCACGCTGCCTGTCCAGTGGCACTTGCAGTATGGCCCAACCGCCTGGTTTGAGAACTCTAAATAATTCACTCATGGCTTTTCGGTCATCCATAATATGTTCGAGAACGTGATTGCATAAAATGGCATCGAAGCAATTGTCTTCATATAATATATTCGTAATGTCCATTTTACTACTGGCTAAAGAAGATGACAAATCCGCACTGTGATAATCTAAGTTGGGCGAGGTAGAAAATTTTAACCAGAAGTAATATTCTGGAGCAAAATGTAGCAGCTTTATATTTCGATCAAAAAGATTGGTTTTATTTTTCAAAAATAGCCATAATAAGCGGTGCCTTTCATGAGATGAACATCTCGGGCATATAGCGTTTTCTCTGAGATTTCCACCCAAGTTAGTGAAGGATATAAATTTCCGAAATTGGCGATCGCAGCAAGGACAATAAACACGATTGCCTGTATAAAAAAGCGATCTAAATTTATAGTATATTTCTGTAACTAATGGCAGTATCTCTCCGGGCAAAATAGCTTTGACATTTGCCCTATATTTGGTCATCTGTAACTTAATTTTTTTCGTCTCAAACGAAACTTCCATCTTGTCTCCTTTTTAGGCTGGTAGCGGGTAATTTTTTTTAGCTTAGCCGTCCAACTATTTGAGTTTAACACTTTATTAATACTTCGTCAATAGCGGAACACGCGGTCACAATTCAGATATAACTAAACTTAATGCGTCAATCTCCCCCTGTCATCTGCCAACAAGGAACCAAGGTTTGGCCCGGTATGACTGTCCTCTGACAAGCAGCAAGCAAAAGTATTCCGTTGTCCCCAGGTTTTCTCCAGTACTTAGTCTCTAATCCCCCATCACCACTTCAAAACCGAAGCATGCCTTGGCACAACCACGTTTAGTATTCGTTCAATCCGGTAGATATTTACTTGAGTGATGCTACAAAGAAGTGAGTTGGCGAACCTAACAGCTGGACAACGAACTTCAGCCAATTTTAAGTTTTGTTTTACAAGATAAATTTGTAGCTACAGCGCAGAGAATGAATCCTTAGGGATATTTTCCCGGCGCTCTATATTGGCAAAGCTTTTTGCGAATTTCAAGTTTGTTTTGAAATCTTGAGGTGAACGTAAACTTTAAACCCACAATTCAAAAAAAGCGGCATCCAAAAAAGGAGGGTTAATAGGTAGTACAGTCTTCGGCGTAGTGTAAGAATTTTCCAATGCTTTCTCAAAAACTGTATTTTTCCTATTTGTTGCTTTATGACTGCACGGGTTATTCTCTGAGAGTGCCCTATATTTTGAATTATCGGTTCAGTTTTCAAAACTGTAAAATTTGTCAATCTAGAGACTCTTAAAAATAAATCTGTGTCCTGACCGGCTACCAAAAATTCATCCCACCCCCCAATCTCAGAAATAATTTTTTTGGAAAAAATAGCTCCTGAAGTGGTTACTTCATGACCTCTATCTCTATATATATCAAAAGTATTTTCTTTTTCAACAGGCACAAATTGTTCAACAATAATATTCTGATACATGGCATTCATGGGGAGCAGAATTGCTAGACTGTGTGACGAGCGTTCACCAGTGAACTTCAAGACATCCTTAATAGCTTGCGGTGGCGCGAAGTCATCATCATCAATGAACCAGATATATTCACCGGAACTTATAGATAAACCGTAATTTCGGGCGGCAGGAGCTCCCTTTGACTTATCAAAGTAGATGTACTTGCACTCCGGAATTGTCTCGCTAATACTTTTGTTGCGAGAAGCTTGTTCTGGGGAAGACCCATCATCTATCACGATAATCTCTAGGTCTTCCACAAAAGCTCTAAAAGACTCTAGAACATTTTTGAGGAATTCGTGTCTGTTTTTAGTAGGAATAACTGTAGAAACAATTTTCATATAATATAATTATAGCGCCAAAAGACTTGTGTTTTTTTATTTTTTTTATTTTTTTTTATTTTTTTTATATAATTTTTTTGTACTTCTTTCAGTGAGTTGACGATCTGCCCGTATTTAGCCTTATTTAAAAGTGGCTAATGGCCAGCTTTTACAGGCACATCAAATAGGTATTTTTACAAATTAAAAACGAGTTGATTTTCTGTCTTTCCTTCTCATATTCTCACCCTCTTGCCTTTCACTCTATGAAAATGGCAATTTGTTTTATGACTGGATCTGTTGAGAGGATTATTCGCACCCAAGGTACACGAAGCAGCAAGCATGGAACAATATTGAAATCACATAACTTGGCAATAGAAGCACGCAAAGCGTGGTATTCAAACACTGCTGCCTCATAAGATGTAACTAAGCTTTTTTCTGAACCGTCTTGCTGGCAAGTAAATCTTTTCTGATTTGCTAAATTGGCCCTAATTTTTCGGCACTTTTAATTATCACTCACACAATTCTCCATTTGATTACTTGGCAAAAAATAAACCCTCTATTGCTTCTTTCATATTGGCTACTGATTGCTGTAAAAAACTTTCTTTTATTTGCGCCATTCTCTTTTTTAAAAGCTCTCTCTCGCTTTTCTTAATTTCCATAGCTTGTTTCATCGCATCAGCCAGCCCATTATCCTCATAAACTATTGAGGCTTCAGTAACTTCATGAACGGCAGCTAATTTTTGGTGGGCAACAACAGGTACATTAAGGGCAATAGCTGTTGATAGGGAGCTACTATCTTTTGTCACAAAATAGGGTTGGTAAATACTAGAACTGGTATCCAATAATGGCAGGATAAAGTCTGATGTGCTGAGATAATATAAATACTTTTGGTAAGGGATATCTTCTTCAAATACTTCAAAAAAATTACCTATATTATTCAGGGCAATGTCTTTGTAAAAATTTTTACGATCTGGACTGTTTAACCCACCAATAATTCTTATCTTAAATTGAGTGTTACCAGTTTCACGCAATTTTAAAACTGCCTCGATCAGAGAACTGTAGTTTCTTCTTTTGAAATTTATTGTTCCTTGTACGCAAAAAACATTTTTATCTTCCGGTACAGAAATTTGATTGCCCAAATATACTGGCCTGATCCAGTAAGATTTAATATCTTTTGATAGATAATTAGATACATAGGGTGTCAAAACTAATAGTTTTGTAGAGCGATTACTTAAGTAATTTTTGTATTTTTTTTCTTTAAAAAACAGGCTAGAATTGTGCAAAATAGCAAGAGTGGGTGCGCCAATCTTTAAAATTCTGGACAAATTAAACTGAGGCTCTATGCTGTTTGCAATTATAAAGTCATAATGGTGGTATTTATGAAATAATTCCTGCATTCTGAATAAAATTCCGTCACTGCATGCAACATTAATATCGTTCGTCACTGCATCAAACAAAACATCCCTTTTTATATTTTTACGAGACGTAAATATCTCTACATTAATATTTAATTTTCTCAGCACATACACAAGCGTAGGAAAGGTTTGGTCATGGTAATTATTATATTCAATTAAAGCACACTTCATGAAGCTGTTCTCTCTCAATCCAAGTAGTAGGCACGTCTTATTTATAGCAAATAAATGGGAGTGCCTAATATTCAATGATTTGCAATCGCCATATTTATTATAGCCTCATACAGCTCCTGCGTCAAGAGGGTAAAAATTTTGATAGACCCTCGTCTTTAATGTGAAGAAAAGCTCCCAGGCCAAACCCAGCACCCAGAGAAGCATGCAATATATAACCTCCGGAAATAGTAAGCAATATAATCCAACCAAATATTCCCGGAAGCACAACCAAAGCAGCACTGCGAACCTTGAGGTCCAGGGCCGCTGGCCTCAGCCATGCGGTAGCAAAAAATTTAGGCAAGCTAAAATACACTAAAATCATAACAGGCAGTAATAATATTATTCCGCCTTTCAATAAAAAAGTTAAAATACCTAAATGCAATCTGTGAACTCTATAGCCGAATATTGAGTCAAATGCAAAACCCAAACCTCCTCCAAAAATAAACTGCCAATCATTCATTTGTTCCAAGGCGTCAATAAGTTCTAGTACACGAAGCCAACCAGTATCTCCCTCATTTATTCTACTAGATATTACGCTACTTTCTAATAACATATTGATCAGCGTTGGAAAAAATAAACCAACTGAAACAACCATTACCGAAACGAGAATCCATAAAGTTGAAAATGATTTTGTATTTGTAATTACTCCGTTTTTCACTTTATAGGATAGGCCAATCAAAGAAAGCAAGAACACGACAAGTATAACCACCGCACTAGAGCGGGTCGCGCTCAAAAGAACAATTTCATAAAAATGTATGCCAATCAAGACCAGCAAGATAAGGGCCCCAATCAGCCCCTTTCGCATCCAGATTCCCAGACCTATAGAACTTGGAACAAGGAGAAGATTGGAGGTATTAAACAAAGAAAAACTTGAAACTCTCACATCGCCAATTTTTTCAGTAAATTGCCTAATCTCGATTGTCACGCTCTGGCAAATATGCATAACTAAAGTAGCAATACATATAAGAGCAAGAAGGTGTAAGGCAGGCATTTTTGCCTTTAACATGAGTCTAAAGAGTGCCAAACCACCGAGAGGCCATACCCATACAACTAGATCCGCTATTAAAAAATATCTCTCATTGCCCTGCCACAAACCAACAACAGTATAAAACAGTAATAAAGTTGAGCAGGCAAAAAAATATCGGTTCTCTAAGAATTGGCGAAAAGTTTTATCAAAAATAAAGGCAACGCAAACAAGCATTAAGAATGAAATGAAAGAAGGCCCTAACAAACCAATAACCCTGGCTTCCGGATCGTAAGCTGATTGAATATCACTGATACCTAAATAAGCAATGCTTGCATAAAATGCCGATAGGGAAACCAATCTTGTCAAGGTTTTCCTGAAGTCTATTTGCGTTCGGCGTTTAGTCAAGCTTCGCTGTTGCATAACCTAGCTGTATCTAAAATAGCCTTGAACGAAAGGCGCAGTTTTTCGGGTGAATGAAACTGCTTGTATTCTTCAAACCCATAAACTTGGTGAGGAGCCTTTCCCTCCAATCGGTTTCCCAAAAGACGTAACGCCTCCAGGCAACCAAAAACATCACCTTCTTGGATGCTAATCCCTAAAACAAATTTGTCATTCCTCTCTGCCATGCAAAAGTTTTTGCTGACAATCACCGGCTTTTTAAATATAGCGGCCTTAGTTAAAATGTTACTGCTGTGGGGGAAATTCTCATACGCTGCAAACAAAACGTCACATTCACTAATTAGGGAATTAACCTGGGGTTCATCAGGAATGCGTTCAAAGTGAAAAAAACAGTTAGGCGGATTTTGACTGACAAGAGTCTGGATCCTCATTAACTCTTGAGGAAGGAACGATCTCTCAGCCAGTTGGCCCGCAAACACAAAAAACCATTCCTCCTCAACCGCTTTTTGGGAAACTTCCAACAGTGTCAGAATTCCCTTAGTTTTCTGCAAAAAACCTAATAAACCAATAATTTTTCTGTTGCCAGCCTTGTTTCGGATTTGCTGTGCGATTGTGAAATTTTTATCGGGCGGTGATTCATCCGCAATATCGGGAAAAACGATCACAGGTTTATTGCCAATTTTATCTTGCAGTTTATGCGCAATCCCCTCATCAAGCACCCCCACAGAGCAACATCGAGGTGACTTCAAAATTGCATCGAGGTATAAAAAACAACGACGAAGAGATAAAAATCGATATTTTAATCGGAGATGTCGCGGTCTAAAATAAAGACCTGACCACCTATAGTGAAAAATAAAATCGACTAGATGGTGTGTGATAAAGTATCCCCAATAAGAGTCGATGTAAGCGAAAAAAACTAAATCTGGCTCCTTTTTCAATTGCGATGAAGCTTTCTCAATAGCGTCCCTTACATACCGCCAGCGAGCTAGAGCACTAAGTGTTACGCGAAATCGAGAAATCGGAAATCGGCTGGCTTCTGGCTCAGACAGCTTAAACGTGTGAAGCTGCGCGACTAAATCTCCAGCGTGGCGGGCAATCCACTCGCTCAGTTCGCCAGGCTCAGGGCAGAAAGCCATGACCTCATACCCAAGCTCTAGTAAGGTTTTGGCAAATAGTTTGAAATAGGTTGGGTGATGGCCAGTCCAAACACTGTCCACTAGGGCAATACATTTCATTCCCACTATTCTATTTATTGAATAAATTTATGGAACCAAGGCCGTATTGATAAAAATTCCGTCCATTTGCAATAATTCTACATAATTTTGTCCGCTTCTAAACTCGTGACCGCGAGCTACGAGCGTATAGTTGTTATCCTGCAAAAACTTTAAAACTTCCCAGAGTGCCGGCTGTTCTTTATAAAACTGGCGGTATGAGAGTTCTATGACCAGATATTTTGATTTTGAAAGAATATTAATCCCTCCTTTAAGAACGTTCAACTCAAATCCTTGGACATCTAACTTTATCAAATCCGGATAAGGCAGCTTATCTCGCTCGTATATTTTGTCTAAAATTTTAATTTTTACCTGTTCACTTTCGTCTAAAATGCTGTTAGGAAAGCATTGATTTTGGATTTCACTGGCATCTAAAAATGACGCTGAAGGACTGCCCCCTTTAAGAGTGAGTACCTCTTCCCGCTCTCCTAACCCACATTTATAAATCGCTTTAGAAACTCCTGGTAATGATAAAGATTGCAATTTTTTTTGAAGACATGTTTGAGGTTCAAAAAACACAACATGCTTCAGTTCTGGATTTAACTGATGCAGGCTATATGCCCATCTCCCCGAATGGGCACCAATATCAAGAAGGTACTGGGGTTTATATAATCGTGTCAAAGCATAAATAGTTTCAAAGCAACTCGGCTCTCCAAAAATGGCCGGATCAGCATAGTAAAATTCGCTTTTAATTGACAAGTTCCTTAATTTAACAGAAATGGTTTTCAACAATTCAGGAATGAACATACTCGACCCCTATCCTACAAAAATTATCTATAATCCTTCACGACCGCCACAAACATCCCTGAATTTTCTGGGATATTTCCTTCAAGCCGCACCAATCGGCCATAAGGCTTTAGCTCAAACCAGTCATAACCGAAATCCCGAAGCATTGATATTATATCTGAGGGAGTATAACCAAATGCCTGCGACATTTCGTAGGTGATCTCAATCAAAAGCATTGAAACTTTCTGCGCTTTGAAGAAACCTCTCATTCCTTTGAGTGCGCTGTACTCACCGCCTTCCACATCCAACTTCATAAAATGGATGTGGCTGACTTTATTTTGTTCAAGCCAATCATCTCCTTTAAAGATTTGAATAGGGGTCTGACGGAATTTACTGTAATCCGCACAAGGGTGAACAATTTTACCTAAAGAATTATATACATCCATGCCCGGTTCGCCAACATTTAAATTAACGATTGCATTTTCCTCTCCCAACCCGAATTGATGTATTTCAAGCCAAGTAAAATTGTTCAAATCGCGATTTCGCCTGAGCAAACCACAAGAAAATTCACTTGGCTCAAAAGCGATCACCTGACCTTTAGAGCCAACAAGTTGAGAAAATAGCAGTGAAAAATATCCTGTGTTGGCTCCAACATCCAGAACAGTTTGTCCAGGACGAAGATAATCGCGAATGAAATATATTGAGGCGGGTTCAAAAATGCGGTCAGTGTAGGCCAACCGAAAATACATATCTGGGTGAATTACCATTGGAAGTAAGATTCCTGGCATGATATCCACCAATTCACGTCCTGCCTGTTTCGCCTTATCTAACTTTGCCTGGTTCGCAGAGAAAATTTTTCCCTGGAAGCCTAACTTTCTCAATAGAAATGCTTTCACGATTCTATGAAATATTTTTACGTTTCTTCTCATCACATTTTTTGATTTTGTTTGTAGGGAATTCCTGTAAATTGGAAAAACAATGTTCCCGCAACCCCAATTTTGCCGAATACAAGAGCCGCTGCTCTTCCGAAAGTTTCTATGCGTTCGGCTCCCCCCAAGTACATTCTTTCAATACGCGCCAGAAATATGCCTGACAAAAAATAAAAAATAACTACTGTCACCAAATGCACGGTAATTGAGGCATTTAAGTAAGACTGTACAAAATATGTAATGCTGGCCAAACACATCAATAAAATAGATAAATGAAGGGGATTGAAAAACCAACTTATAAAAAATGCTGGCTTCATTTTATTATACCGCCAACCAAGGAAAAGAACTCCTATCAGTACAGCCAGGTTTCCCAAAACCGCGTATCTAAACCCTAAGCTTATAGAAAACAACATCAGGCAGCTCACCATGCCAAAGCCTGAAATTAAATGAAATATCCAATTCCCTTTTGCATCGCCCTTGCTCATTCCAAAGAAGAATGGGACTATGGCTTGAGCGTGAATGTAGCCAACCCAGGAAAACACAAAAAGCTGAAAGGAAGCTTTATCGGCAAAGTCATAATTTACAACTATAGCCAACAGAGCTTTTCCACCAATAATAGTGGCGGAAAAAATTAAGCTGGAAACCAAACCAATAAACCAGCGCAAACGCTCTTGAGTTCGTTCTGCTACAGCATCCAATTCTTGTTGAGCTGAAAGCATAGGAAATAGATAGATAGCCTGATTGACTAAAGTTTGATGAACAAGTTTATATATCTTTTGCGCAAATGTATATAGCGGCAGGTGGGCGCTGCCAAAAAAAGAAACTAAAATAATTTTATCAAGTCCATCCAATAAACTTCCCGTAATTTGAGTTAAATAGATCCACTTCCCAAAATTCCAAAGCTCTAAAAAAGTTTTCAAATTCCATAGAGGTATGGGCATAAATCTGAACACTTTTCTGACAGTCAACCCTGTTACCATCACATTAACAGCGGAGAGCAGCGCGGACACAACACCCACTGTAATAAGATTTGGAAATATTTTAAGTAGAGTAATACCGCAAATGCCTTTACATATTCCAAAAGCAAGATTAAGTTTGGTCTGCAAATCAAATCGCTGTAAAGAAATCAGCAAAGTATTGAATGCAACTAAAATTTGGCTTAATAAAAAGATTAAACCTGACAGAAAGCAATACCACTTGCCAGCGTAAGTATTTCCCTCATATTTAGTCCATTCAATCAATAAGGAACTCCCCAGAGAAAAGAAGCCGAATCCCAACAATCCAAAGCCGAGTGACGCAGACATGCAAACGCCAGCTATTTGTTGGATAGACTCAAAATCCTTTTCATTATGCAATTTACTAATCTGACGAGTTGCCGCAGTGCCAAGCCCCAGACCACTAAACGTGTTATTAATCTCCACTATAGTGCCAACAGCTATCGCAAATCCCGCTTCTGCCTGTCCGAGCCAACGAATAGTAACACCGGCGAAAAAAAAAGCCAATATGACTGTCCCTATCGAACCAATACCTGTCCAAATGGAGTTGTCTACAGCTTTTCTCAGGAGATCACTCAAAATTCTCCGCTCCTTCTGTATGGGGATGGCATAAAATTAGGTACAGTATGTTGCTTGGAGATAGCTATACTCTATCACATTGTACGCCCATAATGCTTATTTATTGCCTCTAAAAAGTTCTATCTTCTGGTTTTCATCTCCGGAAGACCACCCTGTTCTGTGGTATTGCTTTACCGCCAGATCCCTCGGGTATCGAAAACAATTTTTCCCCTCAGCAATTCCCGATCTATGTTTGTAAAGTCAAAGTGATCCACAAGTAGCACTACGATATCTGCCTTCTTCACTGCGGCTTCAACGTCAACCATCTGGATATTACCCAAGTCCTCCAGACTGGCTGGCAGAGATTTAATATGAGGCTCTACCGCCCAAACATTACCCACTCCCTCGACAGCGAGTTTCCTTACGATTGCAACCGCAGGACTTTCACGCAGGTCATCAATATTAGCTTTGTAAGCTAGCCCTAAACAAGCAATTATGGGTTGGTTATATTCTGCTGCTGCTGCTTTAACCTTGTCGAACACATATTCGGGCTTGCTATCATTTACTTCTCTGGCCATTCGCATCAGCCGCGCCTGATCCGGTGCTGAATCTACAATAAACCAAGGATCTACAGCGATACAATGCCCTCCCACTCCTGGCCCCGGTTTTAGAATTTTTACTCTTGGATGCCGGTTGGCCAGTTCTATGAGTTTCCAGACATCAATATTCAGCCGATCGCAAATCAGAGATAGTTCATTGGCAAATGCTATGTTGACATCGCGGAACGCATTTTCCGTCAGCTTGGCCATTTCTGCTGTCCGCGCATCTGTGCCCAAAACCTCACCCGTCACAAACTTTTTATAAAATGCAGCTGCTTTTTTGGTTGAAGCTGGGTCAATCCCGCCTACAATCCGGTCATTACTAATTAACTCTTTAAGAATTTGACCGGGTAAAACCCGCTCTGGGCAGTGAGCGATATAAATAGGAGAGCCTTCGTCAATGTTGGGGCGTAGCTTCTTTAACTGACTGGCTATCTTTTCCGTTGTCCCCACAGGACTGGTGGATTCCAAAATCACCAGATTGCCCGGTTCCAAATAAGGTGCGACCGCCTGTGTGGCCGCCTCAACATAAGAAATATCTGGTACGTGTTCTTCCTTAAATGGCGTTGGCACAGCCAGAATAAACACGTCGGCAGGCGCTGGCGTTTGGCTCGCTGTAAGAAGCCCACTGTTTACAGCAGACCTAACCATAACATCCAAATCAGGCTCGTGAATGTGAATCTCACCCCGATTGATAGTTTCTACTACCCTCGCGTTGACATCCACTCCACGCACTCTATAGCCTCTATTGGCAAGCAAACTAGCTGTCGGCAAGCCAATATAGCCCAAACCTACCACGCATACTTTATCCATTAAGCCTGCCTTTGCCTGACTGAACAATTGTAAGGTTTCTTAAGCCGCATTCCGGATGTTGGAAATAGACGCAACAGGCTGCCATCTTCTTGACAACCTCGCCGCCTTTTTCTTCAAAACTTTTCCGGCTATTATAGCAGACGACGATTTCTGGATTAATTAGGTTCCTGTTTGTAAAAACACTAAGTTTTTCCGAAAGTCGTCTGGCTCTTCACGGATAAATCAAAATCTTATAAGTCTCCTCCCCTGGCCTCACCGCCCGCTCCACCGCAGCCCCCAAATCCCGCAATGGATACCGGTCACTCACCAGCGCATCCACATCAATCCTCTTATTAAACACAATATCCGCCGCCAGCGCCTGCACCCGATACGACGAACTGTAACTTCCCATCAAGTCAACCTCCCGCCGGTACAGAATATTTGGATTTATCGGAATTTCCACCTCATCCGGAAATTCCGCAAAAAACAAAATTTTCCCACCTTTCCTCGTACAGTCCAGAGCCTGGAAGAATGCTTTTTCACTCGGAACCGCTAGCAGAGTAGTATCCACCCCGGCACCGCCAGTCAGCGCCGCCACCTTGGCCGGCAAATCCGCATCCCGCGCGTCAAACGCCGCCTCAGCCCCCACACTCAGCGCCTTCTCAATCCTGGACGGCAGCAAGTCCGTCGCAATCGCCCGCGCCCCAAAATACCTCACCAGCATGATGAACATCAGCCCTATTGGCCCAGCACCCGTCACCAACACCGTCTGTCCAGGTGCCACCTGAGCTTTTTTCACCGCCTTCAGACAGCAGTTCGTCGGTTCGACAAAACTGGCCTGCTCAAACGTCACATCATCGGGAATCGGAATCAGACCCCCGTTGGCCACAATGTGGCCCGGCACTTTTACATACTCGGCAAAACCGCCACCGCTGGGCGCAAACCCCGCCGTCGTCGTAATGTTTTTATAAACATCACACATCGAAAAATTTTCATTCAGGCAATAAGCGCAGCGCATGCAGGGGATGTGGTGCATCACCACCACCCGCTGGCCCACCTGCCAGCCGGCCACCTCTGCTCCCACCGCAGCGACTGTCCCAGCTGTCTCGTGGCCAAAAATGCGCGGAGGCTCATACAGAGGATAGCGAATTTTTTTAATATCCGACTGGCACAGCCCGACTACCCGGACTTGCACCAGAACCTCATCCGGCCCAATCTCCGGCACCGGCACCTCTTCATAGCTCAGTTGATTGACCCCTCTGAATACCTGCGCTTTCATGCTGTTCTTGTTTTAGCCAGTGCCACTACACTTTATCAAAACTTAAAAATTTTTGCACTGGGGATTTCCCGTGATAGACGAATTGACTGCTGACATTTTAGTCGTTGGTGGCGGCACCGGCGGCACCGCAGCCGCCCTGCAGGCCGCCCGCCGGGGGGCCAAAACCATCTTGGTCACTGAAGGGCCCTGGCTGGGAGGCATGCTCACCTCCGCCGGCGTTTCCGCCCCCGATGGCCATGAACTGGCCGCCTTTCAAACCGGCATCTGGGGTGCCTTCCTCCGGGAACTCCACCGGCGGCAGACCGGCGGCTTAGACAACGCCTGGGTCAGCTTTTTTACCTACGACCCCCGCCTCGGTGCCCAAATCTTTTCAGACTGGGCCGCTCTCGAACCCAACTTGCACTGGATTGCCGGCTGCCACCCCAAAGAAGTGCTGCGACAGGGAAACCTCATCACCGGCGTCCGGTTTAGCGACTTCACCGTCCGGGCCCAACTGACCTTGGACGCCACCGAACTCGGAGACTTGCTGGCCCTAGGGGAAGTTCCCTGCAGATGGGGCTGGGAATTGCAATCCGAGTGGGGCGAACCCAGTGCTCCCGCCGCCAAGAGCGCCCTCACGGAACGCTACCCCGTGCAGGCACCTACTTGGGTTGTGATTATACAGGATTTTGGTGCCGGTGAGGCAGCCCCCGAAATTCCCGCGCCCCCCTTGGACAATCCCGACCAGTTCGCCGGCGCTTGGGACGGGTACGGCGCAGAGCAGTTCCTCAATTACGGACGCCTGCCAGGGAATCGCTTTATGATTAACTGGCCACAAAAAGGCAACGATTACGGCGAAGGTGTCGGACGCCTGATTGAATCCGAGGCGGCGCGGCAGGAATTTTTCCAGGAAAGCCGGTGGCACACGCAAAGTTTCGCCCGCTTCATCCAAACCCAGCTGGGCCGCCGGTATGGCTTGGCCGATAGCATCTTCCCCTCATCTAACTCCCCGGGTGGGGGAGCATACGCCTCGCACCCCTACTGCCGGGAAAGCCGGCGCGTCCAAGGACTTGTCACCCTGCGCGAGCAAGATATCTTGCCGGTGCCCGGAGGGCGCACCGCCGGCTTGCCTGTCAGTCCAGATGGCCAAGTAACGGCCATCGCCACCGGCAACTACCCCAACGACCACCATTATACCGGCTTCCAGTGGCCGGTCAAGCCCAAATCCATCCGCTGGGGCGGGCGGTGGACCGGCACCCCCTTCACCATCCCCTACGGCTGCCTGATCCCAGCCGGCACAGATGGCCTGCTAGTCTGCGAAAAAAATATCTCCGTCTCTCACATTGCCAACGGTGCGGCACGCCTGCAGCCCGCCGTTCTGGGTATTGGCCAAGCCGCCGGCATGGCCGCAGCCCTGTGCGCCGAACGGGGATGCCAGCCGGGGGAGTTGCCGGTGCGAGCCCTGCAAGAGGCGCTGTTGCGAGAGCCCACCGCACCGGCAGCAATTATCCCCCTGTTCAATCTCACCCCTGACCGCCCCGATTGGCTGCACTGGCAACTCTATTATTTAGATCGTCCCGACGCCTATCCCGCCACCGGCGACTGCCCAGAACAAAACAGCTCCAAATCCCCAAATCCCCAAATCCCGGCATTTCCAATCCCCCAATCCACCCACACCGGCATCTTCCACCGGCACGCCGACCAAGATTACACCCTCACCCTCACCGCCCCCCCAGAGCTGGCCAATCAAACCCCGACACTCGTCACCCTCCAGCCAGAGGAAGACCTGCAGTTACAAACTTGTCGAGACGGGCAGCCGGTCACAGTCAGGGGGCGTCTGAATCGGGCTGGTAATTGGCTGCTGGTCGCAGAAATATGCTAAAATAACAAAATTTTCCGTCTGGTGGGAGCGGGTTGAGTTTGCGAAAAATTGACAAACTGTCCTGATCGACTGGCTGGAGATGCGTATCAGAAAAGGAAACTCTGATACGGACATCTCATGCGGACTCAGGCGGTTATCGTCTTATCAAGTTTCCTGTTCGTTGGGCTGGCGGTTGCTTCCCAAAGGATGCGGTCCGATTCAACTGAGTTGCTTCCACCCACCACTTTCCCGGAGTTAGCGCAAGAAAAACCAGATTGCGACGATCATCGGGGCAGTGGACGGCTTGAGGAGTGCCAGACGCCCAACGATTCCAGCTCTCAAGTTGCGAGTTCTGCCAGATGAGTCTTGCCACCGCTAGAGTAGTGGCAGGGGTGGTGCCGGCTGCTGGCAACTGGCGCATTTTGGCTGCTGCCCAGAGCAGCAGCTCGCGGGAGAGGCCCACTGGCACAGCTGGCCTAAACGGAAGCTGTGCTGAGGGTTGACTGTTGTGCGAGTTTCGTGATTCGCAGCGGCTCCTTTAGGAGCAGCGCCCGTTTTTGTGGTGATCTAAGCCACAAACAGCTGTATGGGTCTTTGGGTTTTTTTATAATTAAATGGTTGAAGGCTTTGAGGTACATGTCAGCAACCCCATGCTTGAAGGCAGGGCGTTTGGCAAGCGCTTGCGCGGGAACCGTCAGGGCTTTCGCAAGCTTGTCGCAGCGCAGCGGCTCCTTGATAGAGTACCGCCGGTCTGCGATCTGTGTTCTTACTGAGACATTTATTTGCACTCTCGTAAGTGTTTTCTCAGTCCTGAACAAGCTGGAACCCCCGCCGTCAAGTCATTTTGATGGGTGGCAAGCTACATGAATTAACCTCAGCCCCAGTCCCTTCCTAGGGATGGGCGCATCTGAGGAGGGCTGCTGACTCACCAGCCAAAACCGGCATTACCGAATTAGGTTATGTCGCAACCATCATGCGCAACAATCAACAGAGGAGTCTGTGACTCCTCCCGATGTAACCATCTTAGGGATTGTGATGACAAACGACTTAGATCTGATCAAACGCCTTAGCCCCAGTGCAATGGATCAGATCATGTTTTATCTTGCCTTCAGTGCCATGAGAACCAGTGGGCACCGGCACGGAGCATTTCTAGATGCAGCAGCGACAGCTGCTAAATGTGCCATTTATCAGACCTATCAGGAGCAGGATCGAAACCTGCGGATGACGGGGCACCTGCATCACATTGAACCCAAGCGGGTTAAGGCGATTGTAGAGGAAGTCCAAGAGGCGCTGACACAAGGCAAACTCTTGAAAATGCTGGGCTCTCAGGAGCCTCGCTATCTGATTCAGTTTCCCTATGTCTGGCTGGAACAGTATCCCTGGCAGCCAGGTCGCCCCCGCATTCCAGGCACCAGTCTGACGTCTGAAGAAAAGCGCCAGATCGAGCAAAGACTGCCACCCAACCTGCCCGACGCCCAGCTGATCAACTCTTTTCAGTTGATGGATCTCATAGAATTCCTGCACGCTCGCTCTCAGGAAGATTTACCCCCAGAGCGGCGCATGCCTTTAAGCGAGGCTTTAGCAGAACACATCAAGCGGCGTTTAATCTATGCCGGTACGGTGGCGCGGATTGATTCTCCTTGGGGAATGCCTTTCTACGCGCTCACCCGCTCTTCTTACTCGCCTTCCGACGAAGAAGAGCGCACCTATATCATGGTCGAGGATACGGCCCGGTACTTCCGACTGATGAAGGACTGGGCGGAGCGCCGGCCTGGAGTGATGCGCGTCCTGGAGGAGCTCGATATCCCGCCCGAGCGCCTTGACCAAGCCCTAGAGGAATTGGATGAAGTCATCCGCGCTTGGGCCGACAGATATCACCAGAAAGGTGGCTCCACTATGATTCTACAAATGGTTTTTGGCCCCAAAGAGGACTGATGAGGAGGTGGACAGCCATTGATACTTCGGCGCAAGCGTGCTGAGCGGACTCTTTGCTGCCCTGCAGAGAAGGGCTGCCAGCAGCAGCCGATTTGCGTGCCACTTGCCCATATATGCTATAGTTTACTTGGTGCAGCCACTCCGGCCTGAAAACCAAAGGTGGGTGGTTGCCCTAGATTCAGGTGTCCGTTTTTATGGCCTCATAAATTGGCCGCCGGGCTCCCGACTGGAATCTAAATGGTGCTCGTGGAATTTGACTGCGGGCATTGGTTGATACGCCTTGGTTGAGAGACTCTCTCAGCTTATGTATTTGTTAGCGACTGTTAAAGGTTGTTAGCAAAAAAGTATCGGCAATATTTTATAGGATTTTTTCATTTGGCGGCTTCTACCGTCTCCCCCCAGCGCTCCTTATTAAAGAGTGTTGGGGGGAGCTTTGTTTGGCCCTTCAAATCGGGTGCGGTTGATGACCGGCATTGGGAAACGAACCGTGCGGGGTGCGTTAATAAAGCACCCTGCGGCCACACCGGCACCGCTCGCTGACCCACACAGCACACCGCCCGCTGTTTGTCAAGAGGGGCAGCTAAAATATTCTTCAAAAATTGGAAAATCGGGATGACTGGATTCGAACCAGCGGCCCCTTCGTCCCGAACGAAGTGCGCTACCAAGCTGCGCTACATCCCGTAACCACATCATTACTATAACACGAGTGTATCACATAATCTTGAGTTAGGATCGAAAAGTTGTAACTTTATTAAATCAAACAAGCGCGTGACTGTCAAGCCAGACTGGTTGCGGGTCAAAGCGCCTCAGTGGGAGCGCGTCGGCAACGTTAAAGCAATTCTCCGGGATTTGGCCCTGAATACCGTTTGTGAGGAGGCGTCCTGCCCCAATATTGGGGAGTGCTTCAACGCGGGTACGGCCACCTTCTTAATTATGGGGCCGGCGTGTACCCGAGCGTGCCCCTACTGCGACATCGATTTTGAGAAAAAGCCGAAAGCCCTCGACCCGACTGAGCCAGAAAGACTGGCCCAGGCTGTGGGCAGGCTGCGCTTGAACCATGTGGTGATTACCTCGGTCAACCGGGACGATCTGCCCGATGGCGGGGCGTCCCAGTTTGTCCGCTGCATTCAGGCGGTTCGCTCCACTTCTCCCCAGACTACCATAGAAGTTCTCATCCCTGACTTGTGCGGCAACTGGGAAGCTCTGGAGGCGATTCTGTCGGCTGGGCCTGAAGTCCTCAACCACAATACCGAAACCATTCCTCGCCTCTACCGGCGGGTGCGCCCCCAAGGTGACTACCGGCGCACTCTGGAACTCCTGCGGCAATCCCGGGAAACAGCCCCTTGGGTCTACACCAAATCGGGCCTTATGGTGGGACTGGGGGAAACCGCTGAGGAAATCCAGCAAGTCATGCAGGATCTGCGAGCTGTCGATTGCGATATTTTGACGGTAGGCCAGTACCTGCAGCCCAGCCCCAAACACCTGCCGGTGGCCAACTGGGTGACACCGGCCCAGTTTGATGCCTGGAAGCAGCTGGGCGAGTCCTTGGGGTTCCTGCAAGTTGTCGCCTCCCCCTTGACAAGATCGTCGTATCATGCAGGGCAGGTGAGAGCGCTGATGGAGCGCTATCCGCGCCGCCGGTTTTAGAGTTGCTGTTTTAGGTTTTAGATCGAAACCGCAGATCAACGCAGATCAACGCAGATGACCCGATCGTAATCCATCCGCGTTTATCAGCGTGGGTCTGCGGTTCAAAATTCACGCATTGAGCAATGCAGGAAACAACCCTAGCAATTATTGGAGCTGGTGTTTGGGGGATGACCCTAGCCGGTTTGGTCAGCGCTAATGGCCACCGGGTGCGGTTGTGGTCGCGCCAGTGTGAGGAAAGTCTGGAAGATGTGGTCGCCGGCGCTGAAATCGTGCTGTCAGCCGTGTCGGTGAAAGGGGTGAGGTCGGTGGTTTCGCAGCTCCAGTCCGGGCCATTGTCCGCCGGCACCACGATCGTCACCGCGACCAAAGGGCTAGACCCCCAGACGACCTCTACCCCTTCTCAACTATGGCAGGAAGCGTTTCCCTCCCAGCAGGTGGTTGTTTTGGCGGGCCCGAACCTGTCCAAGGAAATTCAGCAGGGATTGCCGGCGGCTACTGTCGTGGCCTGCAGGGACGCTGCAGCAGCCGGGCGGGTGCAAGCGGTATTTTCTTCCAGCAGTTTTCGGGTTTACACCAATGCCGATCCCTTGGGAGTGGAACTGGGGGGGACTTTAAAGAATGTGATGGCCATCGCCGCCGGCGTGTGTGACGGGCTGCAGCTGGGCACGAATGCCAAAGCGGCGCTACTGACCCGGGCGCTGACAGAAATCATCCGCATTGGCACCCACTGGGGGGCGCAGGCGGAAACGTTTTACGGCTTGTCCGGGCTGGGCGACCTGCTGGCCACCTGCAACAGCCCCCTCAGCCGCAATTACCAAGTGGGGTATCAGCTGGCACATGGCAAGACACTGCCGGCAATCCTGGCCCAGCTGGAAGGCACCGCTGAAGGGGTGAACACGACTCAGGTTTTGATCGAGCGGGCTAACCTGCAGGGAATATATGTTCCGATTTCATATCAAGTCTATCGCTTGCTCCAGGGCGAAATTACCCCGCAACACGCCGTTGAAGCCTTGATGCTGCGAGCGCTCAAACCTGAGTGAGAGGCTCGGGTGCCGGTTGGGCAGCCAGAAAACCCTCATCCCCCTCCCAGCTCTGAACGGGACAGGGGGAGAAAAACTGGTAATTCTCCTTCTCCCCCCTCTCCCAGAACGGACTGATCATTACCAATATCAGCCAAACTAGGGTGCGCTCCCCCTTTGGGAACGCACCCTACAAGCTCCGCGCTGGAGGAGGTGCTGATCGCTCTCCTTCTCCCTCCTCTACCCACTTGGGAGAGGGGGGAGAGGGGGGGTGAGGGCTTTTAAGGCACAGCTTTCTGGCAACTGTTGGGGGAAGGGTAACAGGTGAGCGGGTTTTAAGCAGTGATCGAGATAACCTCACAGCAGTGATGGAGATTAACGAGAGCGGGGCACATAGGTCACATCCTTGTGGCGGTTAGGGCTTATATACTAATTACACAATAACAGTCCAGCCCTTTGCCGCTGACAGTATGGCGGTTGGATACCGAGATTGCTGTCGCCTTAAGTAGCTGTCGCTCAATTAAAGCGGATTTAAAATCAGAGGCAGCATCAGCCCAACCAAACCACTGCCGCACGCAAGCCTAAGTCAGTCAAGGAACTGTAAGTAGTGTTTGCTAGTTCTGAAGGGCGGGAATACTAAGCGTGAGCGACAGCGTGCGCGAGCCTGATTGTCACCCAGATCAACTGAGACGATTGCTATGCCAGGAACCTTCTTCTTCGCTGATACAGACTATGACGAACAACTGAATGCCTCCGGCGTTCAGCCAGACGGCATCGCCGACGATGTTGAGCTAATCGAGGATGGGTTGGTTGAGCTGGAAATGGAGGATGCAGACCCTGTCAGCTTCGGGCAAACCGCCAGCCGCCGCACCACTGACCTCGTGCGCTTGTACCTCCAGGAGATTGGTCGGGTGCGCTTGCTGGGGCGCGATGAAGAAGTCTCCGAAGCTCAAAACGTGCAGCGCTACGTAAGGCTGTTGGAGTTGCGAAATAGTGCAGCCACGCTGGAGGATGAACTGATTCAGCGCTATGTCAAGTTGATGGAGGCGGGGGACAGGCTGGCTTCTCAGCTGGGGCTGCGCCCTTCTTTGGAGCGGTGGGCGGCTGAAGCAAGGGTTCTGGCTTCCGAACTGAAGCCGATTTTGGCAGCTGGAAAGCGCCGGTGGGCGGAAATCGCCGGTCTGACTGTTGAGGAGCTGGAATTAGTCCAAACTGAAGGCATCCGGGCGAAGGAACACATGATTAAGGCTAACCTCCGCCTGGTGGTTTCTGTGGCGAAAAAGTATCAAAATCGGGGATTGGAACTGCTGGATCTGATCCAAGAGGGCACTTTGGGCTTGGAGCGGGCGGTGGAGAAGTTTGACCCGACGCGGGGATACCGGTTTAGCACCTATGCCTACTGGTGGATTCGTCAGGGCATTACCCGCGCGATTGCTACCCAGAGCCGCACGATTAGGCTGCCGGTGCACATTACTGAAAAGCTCAATAAAATTAAAAAAGCCCAGCGCAAGATTTCCCAAGAAAAAGGTCGCACTCCGACTGTGGATGATATTGCCGGCGAGCTAAATATGACACCCAGTCAGGTGCGAGAAGTTTTGTTGCGGGTTCCCCGGGCTGTGTCTCTGGAAAGTAAGGTGGGTCAGGAGAAAGATACGGAACTGGGAGATTTGCTGGAAACTGAGGATCTGTCTCCGGAAGACATGCTGATGCACGAAGCGTTACACCGGGACTTGAATCAACTGCTGGCTGATTTGACCAGTCGGGAGCGAGATGTGATTCAAATGCGGTTCGGTTTGGGTGATGGCCACCCTTACTCTCTGTCAGAAATTGGTCGCGCTCTGGATTTGTCTCGGGAACGGGTGCGCCAAATTGAGGCTAAAGCTCTGCAAAAATTGCGCCAGCCGAAACGCCGCAACCGCGTGCGGGACTATCTGGAGTCTCTCAGCTAAGTAAGGGCAGGGCATTGGGCATCATCGCATTGGACATTGGCAACTGAATTGCGGCAGTTCAACGACATTATATTAGGCGGCTTGAATGGGTTAGACCGGCAGCCGGCTGGCACGCCAAGCTCGGCATTTAATAAAACTGTCGGGTGAGCCCGCCCTACCAATCTTCGCTATGCCAGCCGGCTGTTTGGGTGCGTTCCCCCTTGGGGGGGGAACGCACCCTACTTCTGCTGGCGATAAATGTAATAAATCTTTACAGCCGGTGCGGCGCGCCAGCTTCTGCTCGCCAGATTTTTCAGGTAAAATACTGTTTGTGTCAGGCGAAAACAGCCCTATGGAACCAGAAAAACTGCGACAATTTAAAGAATATGGGGAGTCGGTACTCCAGAAACTGGATTCGGTGCCCCAGCGCCCGTCTTTGCAAGAAAACTGGGTTCCAGCTAGCCTCGATGACTGTCTGGCTCGCCTGCGGGATGCCGCCAAAAAAACCGTCGAACAGGCTTCTTCACCGGTGAAAATCGGGGTGATGGGAGAGTTCAGTGCCGGCAAAACTTTGCTGCTGGGCAGCTTGATTGGCTACGCGGACGCCTTGCCAGTCAGCGCTAACCCCACCACCGGCAATGTCACCGCCATTCACATCGCTCAGCAAGACGGCTCCCACACGACGCAAGTGCACGGATTTAAGGTTGAGTATCTCGACCGGCAAGGCGTTAAAGACTGTCTGCGCTTCATGCTAGAAGAAGCGGAAAAACGCGCTGTGGCAGCACAAATTCCGTCACAGCAGCTGGCGGCGCTGAAAAGTTTGAACCCTCAAGATGCCGGTGTTTGGGACGGTTTGCTCAGCTTTTGCGAGGGAGCGTGGAACAGCAGCAAAAACTTGGAACTGCGCTATTTGCTCCGCGAGCTGGTATTATTCGCTCGCACCTATAACGCTTACGAAGCCGCTATCGCCGGCAAGAGCTACGAAATAGATGCCGCCACGGCAAGGGAGGGGCTTCAGCTCGCTGATGCGGCGACCGACATTCAAAATCTCAGCTTCAACAGTTTGCCACCGGCACCGCCGCGATTGCAAAATCCTCCCAAGGATCTGACGGCTTGGTTATTGAAGAACACCTTCCCCCTGATCCGCCGCATAGAGGTGGAAGTCAAAGTCTCAAAGGAAATCTGGGCTCTCTCTCCAGTCAAAGGCGTCAATGAATTCGTTTTGCTGGATTTTCCCGGACTGGGGGCGGCGAATTCGGGAGTGCGGGATACGTTCTTGTCCCTGCGCGAATTAGAAGAAGTGCAGACGATTTTGATCCTGCTCAGCGCCCAATCTCCGGGAGGGGATAGAGCTAATCGCATCTTCACGATGATGCAGCAGCGCAAACCCGGACAGGACTTAAAAGATCGCATCCTGGTTGGCGTGGGGCGCTTCGATGAACTGCCCCTGCAAAATGAGGGGGGCGAAAAATTTCTTGACGAATTGATTGGGGAGGACAGTCATTTTGATGATTATTTTCAGTTAGATACAGAGCCGGTGACGGAAGAGAGCGTTTTGGAAAAACTGAGGGTTTTGAAAACAACCCTAGCCGGCGCTCAAGCATTTACAAACCAAAAAGACCGGATTGTTTTGCTATCGCCGCTGTTGGGGCTGGCGGACTTAGCAAAACGTGCCGGTGCGGTGAGAGCCGGCTCCCCAGAGTTTTTGGCTAATCTGGACTATCCCGGTTTCCTGGATCAGTCCAAACGGTTGCGCCAGAAGTGGGGGAAATTGAGCGAACGGCTGCTGGAATCTGACTCGCGCAGCACCCTGGGGCGACAGCTGGGTTATTTCGCGCAAGATGGCGGTATTGGCAGATTGCGGGAATTGCTCCAGAAACACGTCGCTGAGCACGGGCTCAAGCAACTGTATGAAGACACTCGTCGCGCCGCCGGCGCTTTGCGCCAGCAGCAGGACAGCCTGAAAAATCTCGTAGAGCAAATCCACCAGCAAGGCATACCGACAGCAGAAACCCCAGGGTTTAACACCTTGCGCCAAAGCATCGACAGCCTGCTGAAAACCTACAGGGAGTTTCAAAAAAATTTAGGCAAAAAGCCCCTGCAAAACCGCCAGGGGGTTGCCGTCAGCGAGGTGATCAGGGACGAGCTTACCTTTCGGATGTCTCAGTGGAACAAGTGGCATTTGCTGTTACAAAATGCTGAAAATGGCATCATCAGACTGCCAAAATCGGCTAGCCTCATAGACGAATTTTTTGGCGAGCTGGACGCGGCTGAGGAGAGTGGCATTCCCACCACCAGTGACGATTTTTACCCGCCTTTTGAAAAGACCGTCAAGGAGCTGGAAAGATTCGCCCGCGAGCGCGTCCGAGAAGCAGTCGCAGACTTGCTGAGCGGACTGTCTCACCAGGTGCGAGAGGAGCGAACCAACCTGGAAGAAATTCTGCCGGCGGAAAAGCAGAAGCAGCTGTTTGCGCAGCTCCGGGAGGCGAACATCAACATCCGCCCCTTGCAAATTCTCCTGCAAGGTGCTAAACAGCCTCAAAGCTGGCAGGATGGCATCTTCAAGAAATGCGAGCTTCAGGAGAGCAGTCCGCCCACGATTAACCCGGAAATGATATTTCCCCTAGCGCGTGCCGACAGTCACAGAAGTGGCCAAATTTTTGAATGGGGACGGGACAGCCAAATCCAAACCCAACCGCGACCTTTTAACCACCTGATGCTGGTGCTGCGGCTGCAAAATGAGATGATTGCTAGCGCCAGACTGCGCCTCGTCCAGTATGTGAGTGAGAGAAATCAGCAGCTTAACAGCACTCTGGGAGAATTGCTGAGTGAAATTATTAATAACCTGCAAGCGCTTTTACAGAATGAAGCGTTGCTGAGAACTGTCGCGGCAGAGGGTGGAGAAGCCAGCGGTTCTGCTCCCAGCTGGTTAAAGAGTCTGTCGCAGATCGCCTCGATTTCTGAGTCAGATATATAGCGGTTAGAGTTGATTTGTGAAAATTTTTTTGAACCGCCAAGACGCCAAGAGCGCCAAGGAAAGACGCCAAGGAAAGAAAAGAGAGAGGATTTCACAAATCATTTAGAACTGCTACAGTCTGAACCCTATCCCCTGCTTTAAAGGAAATAAGATGCCTGTTGATATCCGGCTTGTGCCTCGTTTCCAACTGCGTACCGTCAACAGTGACGATAATGCCTTGCTGCTTCCCGCAATCGAACTGGCTCCTGGGGGAGGCGGCAACTTGCCCCATATTTCGCGGATCACCTGCTCTGTGAGGGGAACGCCGCCAGAGCTGGCGGCGCTGATTCAATCGGCTTATCCTGAATTCAGCTCTCCCACACCTATCAAAATTTACAGCCCGCAGCGATTAAGGCAATCTGAGTGCCGGCTCAATCAACCTTTGGGTGGGGATGTTAAGTGCACGTTGCAGGCGGTTGTGGAATATTTTGATTCCGACGCCGAAGGCAATCCGTTCCTCTCTGTGCGCAAGACTATCGCTGCTGCCTGCCTTTTGCTGACGCCGGAAGCCTCACCGCAGCCAGTTGCGACGCCGGTGGAACAAAATCCCCCCATTTATGCAAGCGCTCCCCAGTCTCAAATGAACCCCGCACAATCAGTTCCAATCAGCTTTCCTGGCTGGTTCGCCCTCGATTTTGGCACCTCGAATTCTACGGTGACGCTTTTCGACCCCAAAGTGGTTTCTCCGCCGGATAGCTTGCCAAAGGAGCAAGAACTCAGGTTGCGCCAGCGGTTAGCGCAATGGGTGAGTGAGCCACCGGCTGCTGCCTTACCAAGTGCGAGCGCTAGCGAGTGGGAAAACTTTCTGGCTGAAGTTAGCAAAAACCTGGAGATAGAAGATTCAAGCAGGTTGGGCGATATTTTTTCTCAAGGGACGAGTTCCCATTTGCTGGAAGCTATCCGCCAGCTGGAACTCTGTTTGGGCAGCCGCAGCGAGCTGTTCCGCCGCGCCGCAAGAATTCGGCTGAATAAAATCTTCCACGAAGCGTTTCGCGTCCCGCCCCTGGAGTGGCAAAGTCTGATCCCGGTAGAGCTTGACGGCTCCCGCCGCGCTATTGAAATTCCCAGCGAGTTAGAAATCCTGAGTCTGGAAAATCCCTTGAGGGTGCTGATGGGGGAGCGAGCCAAACAGAACAGATTTAACGCCATCGCGCAGGGTGCGAGCAGTTCCGGAAACGAGATTCGAGGAAAGTTCCACCACTCGCCGAAACGCTACTTTGGGCAAGAGCGCTCCATCAAAGTAACTCTGAATGGGCAAGAGGACACCATTCACGTCAACCAGCTGATCCAAGCCGCCTGGGCTAATCTCATCCAGCTGACTGAAGATTGCCGCAAGCGAAATCCGGGGCGGTTCGCTGAGGGGCGGTTCAGCACTGCAGTGGTAACTTATCCCACTATCGCCCCACCAATGGTGCGCCGGTCTGTCGAGCAGCTTGTCAAGAACCTTGGCATCCCGGACGTGCAAACCGCTTACGATGAGGCGGTTTCTGTGGCAATTTTCTTCCTGTGGCGAGAGTTTGGCGGTGATTTGAATATCGGTATCGAGTCTTTCAAAACCCGCTGTCACCGCGAGGGGGACAAATGGTCGCAAAATGTCATGGTTTTGGATATCGGTGGCGGAACGACTGATATCGCTTTGATGAGTTTGACGCTGGAAGAGATAGACCCGTTTGAGAAAAATGAAGACCGAGGTCTTGGGGGGCGCTACTATGTCCTGACTCCAAAACTGCTTGGCTCTTCTGGGCACTTGCAGTTGGGCGGCGAGTTAATCACGCTGCGGATATTTTTGCTGCTGAAAGCTGCCATAGCTGACTGTCTCCTGACGGCAGTCACGGAAGGTCGCCTGGAAAGCGAAAAGCTGGAGGATTTGACCGGCAATTTGAGCGAGCGCTTCTTGGCAATGGGCAAATTCCAGAAAGGGAAGCTTTTGGAATGCGTGGACAAGGAAAACCCCAACCCGGAAAGCGACCCCGCCTTGAAAGATGCCCTGGATGATGCGGAAAAAGTGCTGCCCACCCGCTGGGAAAAATCGCCCTCTCGCCTGCAAACCTTTTACACGCTCTGGGAGTTTGCTGAGAGTGCCAAACTCAAATTGGGCCAAAACTCTCATTCAGACACTACCTTTGTCCTCTCCGAGCAGGAAATCTCTGAACTGCTGGCACAAAGCGACATTAAAGTTACGCTCAATGACCCTAATAGTCTGCGCGTGGAGCTAAAGAGGGAGCAATTTGAGCGGGCTGCTACTCCTGCTGTCAAGGAAGCGATCGGCATCGCCAAAGGACTGATGGAGAACAGGTTGGGCAAGTCGGGTGACGGCAGCAATTATTATACCACAGAAAAAGTCGATTGGTTAATTATGTCTGGGAAAACCTGCAATCTCTCGCTGGTAAAGGAGGAGATTTACCAGGAATTCAGCAGGTCGAAGTATTTCGTGTGGAATGAAGAGCGGATTACCTTTGTCCTGGAATTTAGCAAGCTTGCCACCTCGGCTGGCGCGTGCTACGCCGAGAAGCTGCGGCGGCTGATTTTTGACCCAAAAGAGTCCAAGTCCATGCTGCGTAAGGGGGCGAACCAACTCTACATCGATGTCAAGAACTTGTTTTATTATCTGCCCTGCTCGTTCATTCTGGAAACGATTGGCGCGGGAGAGACAATTTTTCATGCCGGTCAAGAACTGTATCAGCTCGACCCGCGCGATGCAGTGGCCAAGGTTCGCAGTCCGTGGCGGGGAGCTTCTCTATCCAGTATCATCAAACGTCAAGACTATAAAGACATGACCCCGCAGCTCTGGGGCAGCTTCAATGGCAAAGCGCTGGCGGAGCGACTGGGAATGAACGATGGTGAGTTTCGCGACCAAATCAAAATCGAATTTGAGATTGACCACAAGTTGCGTTTCAGCCTGCTGCTTTGCCGGGGAAATCCCCATTACTTCATGGCTCAAGGCGCACCCAGCCTGGATGTGAAAAAAGCGCTGGGAACGCCAGCCGTCATTGTCGATAGCAAGTTGGCCGGCGATATTGCTGTCCACGTTCAAGAAAGCGCCACCGCTCACCAGACTGATGCCGAGCATCTAGTATTTGAAGCTGGCAAGGACTGCAGCGAGTCTCTCCAATATTTTCGCTATGAAGACGAACAGCAAGGAAAGGGTTTAATCAGCGATCCCTTACCTGAGTTCCCCCGCACTGGCAAGCAGGCTTTCTATTTCCGCAAGGCTAAAACCGACCCCTGGACGGAAATTGGCCAATTGAGCCGGCCTGAGGGTGAAACGGAGTACATTTGCAAATATCACGTCACTCTCGACGACAGAGGCATTCTGCGGCTGCACGCCGGTGAGGTGCCCTACTGGACATCGGACAGGGCGGAAGTCCTCAAACAGCAAGAGGGATGCGTTTTTCGCGCTGAACTGGAGTTGCAACCCAATGATATTGATGAAAAGCGCGACCCGTTTTGCGGCAAACATTAATTGAGAATCCCCGCTTCTCCCTCTGTCGGGGCGGTGCGGCACGACCGCCCCTACTGTAGCGATTTTAATATAGCGTTTATATTCGAGTTGTGAAAAGGTAGAAACCCGGTTTCTCAAAGAAACCGGGTTTCTGGCCCCGCTCTCACAAATCATTTATAACCGCTATATAAAGCCCACGGCAAGCCAAACTAAAACCCGGAGGATCTCTTCATGCAGCACCTGCGCAAGCTATTAGAAATAGACAGCTCAGATTTAGCCCGCACACTGCGGTTTGGCTTGCACGGGCTGCAGGCTTCTTTAAAGGTCGCCCTGGCAGAATCCGCCTCAGATCCAGGAGCGAGCGCCTGCGCCGATCTGCTGAGCGAACTGGAGCGGCTTTTGGCACCGGCACCCCCACAAACAGAGCCAAGCGAGAAAATTCTTTTGCCCGAAAAGGATGACTCCCGATGGGATAATATCTTCGAGCCGGCACCGCAGGCAAAATCGGCTGGCTCGGGATTGCTGAACCGCCTCCGCGATGCTTTCGTTTCCGATCCGGAACTGCGCTCCTATCTGGGTGATTTCCAGCTTGAAAGCAGCACCGACTCTGATTTGTGGGGGGAAATTCAGCGAAAGTTGCTCCGCGTTCCAGAAACTTTGGCGAAGTCTTGGCGGGAACGCGCTCTCGCGCTAGCGCAGGAAGCCGGCGCGAAACCAGACACTAGCTTCTCGCTCAAAGTTCCTTTCAGCCGCGATGAAATTCTTTACCCAGGGCTGACCGGCTCTGTCCGAGCTAGGGGGCTTTGCTTGTCCGCAAGCGAACCAAACGATGCGCGAATTGCAAAGGGAGCACTGGAGGGGGAACTGTCTTTTCTCGCCGGTATTGTGTCGGTTTGTTTAAAATTCATCGAGCTGGAGCCGTCTTTGCACCACGCTTTCAAGAGCGTTTATCGCTTTGGCGTCAAATCTTTGAACTCACCGGAAGAGCAGTCTAAATACATCGCGGCGCTGGCAGAGTGCTTCCGGCGCTACCGAGAGACGGAGGCTCTTCGAGAGCCGGTGCTGGCGCTGCGTCACCGGCTCGATCTCGACGAGGCTATTCACTCCTTAGTATTCCTACCGCCAGCTGAGCGCGACTCTTGGTGGGGTAAGCTGCAGCTGGAATCGCGGCGCACACTCAAGCATGTCGCCGAGAGGGCGCTGAATGCCGGCTGTGACGTGCGTCTCCGCCAGCTTTCTGGATTATATGCCGATGTGTGCAATTTGTCAAGAGATGATTTGGAACTCGACAGCGGTGGCATTCCAGGAGAAGTTCTGGCGTGCCTGCGGGTTTACGCCCGGATTGGGCAAGAAGAGCTTCCCGGTCGCGTGCTGTTTCGCTCCTTGCGGTAGCGCCGGCTTATACCTATTTTGGATGCCCGGATTTAAACCTAGGGCATCAAGGGGTTTTCGTCGGGCGGCAAAAATACTGTAGCGGTTCTAAATGATTTGTGAGAACCCTCTCTCTTTTCTTTCCTTGGCGCTCTTGGCGTCTTGGCGGTTTATTTAAAAAGAAACCTCGTTTCTAGCCTCTTTGTCGCGCGATCTTTCGCTCCTTGAGGCAGCGCCGGCGAACAGTCAAAATAAACTGGGTTTGTTCAGTTTCCCCGAACAAACCCAGTTTATCGCTGTTAAAACCGTCTCACTAAAATGTCCTTGCTGCTGACACCGTAACGCTTTTGAGCGGCTTGAATAGCGGCTTGGGTTTGAGAGTTCAAGCTGCCATCTAATGGCCCCCTGTAAAAGCCCAGGTCTTTCAGCCGCTTTTGCAACGCCAGCACGTTAGACCTGCCGGCATTCGGACTGGGGATGGGAGAAACTGGAGGCGTCGGCGTCGGGCGCTCTAGAGACACCCGCAGCGCATTCCAGGTTTGCTGACCGACAATCCCATCAGGTCGCAATCCATTATCGCGCTGAAAGCGGATCACAGATCCCTCAGTGCGGGCGTCAAAGTACCCATTCACCGGCCCGTCATAGTAGCGTAACTGTGTGAGCCGCGCCTGCAGGTCACTGACCGGCTGACCGGTTGTGCCTTGCTGCAGGAGTTCGCTGGCGCTGCCGGTGTTGGGGCTGGGAGCCGGTGCAGGAGCAGGTGCTGGGCCACCGTTTGCCAGTGCGGCGAGTGTGGCTGAATCGGCCATCCCGCTAGGTCTGAGTCCCTTATCTTGCTGGAAGCGGATGACACCGGCTTCGGTCAAGGAGCCAAAATAGCCGGTCAGCGGGCCGTCATAGTAGCCGGCGGCTTGCAATCGTCTTTGCAAGTCTTTCACATCTGAGCCGGTGTCGTCTCGTTTGAGGGCGCTGCCACTCGGAGTCGGTTTAGAGTTCTGGCTGGGAGTTGCCGGCTTTTGACCCCCCAGTGCGGCTTGGGTATCTCCACCCACAACCCCATCCGCAGGCAATCCATTGGCTTGCTGAAAGCGAATCACAGCCGCCTCAGTTAAGGAGCCATAATAGCCGGTTATCGGGCCGTCGTAGTAGCCGGTGGCGGCTAAACGTTCCTGGAGAGCCGTCACTTGAGAGCCGCTATCCTCGCGCTGCAGCGCCGCTAGGGCGCTTCCGGCCACACTCAAAAGGCCCACAGACAAGGCCACGGACAGCCAGCGAATAGCGGCTCCGATGACAGGCTTTTTCCTTTGTAGGACAGGCGTCCCGCCTGTCAGTCTCTGGAAAAAGTTCCAACCCCGACCGGCAGGAATCGGTTCGACGGTTGCCTGCGCCTCGTGGGCGACAGCTAGTTCCAGATAAGCAAGGGTTTCCATAATTTTTTGTTTATGTGAACTGCTCCGACAAGCTCGATCGAGGACGGAGTTTTCCCATCCTCACCGAAGCGATTGAAGCTTTTGACGCTTCTTCCAGGCAATTGAGGGAAGACAAGAGCTGGTAGTGCCGTGGTAAGTAGTGATTTAATCAACCGCAAGGGACGCTCCTGGCGCAGAGGGAGAGTCTGGGGAAAGTGGCTGTCACCCGAGCCACCTGCGCGGTTCTATTATTGTTGTCGATCGCTGTTTCTATTTTATCGCAACTCTCCCTTAATGGTGTGACATCTTGCCGGTTACTAACTTCCCCCAAATCGTTGATGTCGGGGGAGAATGGATGGCGGTTCAATATTCAATCCCTGAGCGCGAGATTAATACAGAACTGCACCCGGCCCAACAAGTCTGTCTGGCCTGATTATTCAATATAGCTTATTATGACCGGCTCTCCCGTCCTTGTCGTGTACAGCCCCTCTTGTCCGACAGAGGGTACAGAACAAGTATGGACTGTTATTGCTCACCCACCCCTGTCGGGGACGAAAGGTGGAGCGCCGGCAAAAATCCCGCCTCAGGTGCAGAGGCGGGATTGCAGCTACAGGAGCTGTGTGCGCTGCGGAACGCACCGGACTCAAACAAGTCCCAAGCGCTGGCAGACTAGGGCGACTGCTACGGCCAAACCCGTAATGCCCAAAGCGATCAGGGGGTGCTGCCCTTGACTGACGGCGAAGGAAGTGACAATCCCGGCTCCCAAGGCGGCGGTGACAGCAGCCCCTACCAAATCGCTATTGGAATTTCTGTCGTACATATTTAATATCCAGTATCGGGGGTGGAGTTTTTAAGTGCGGATGAGTCATCCTACCACCCCCGAGCAAGCCAGTTGAACCGCTGACTGAAGAATTGCAATTAATATATAAACTTCGCCACGTTTCTTAACATTGTGTGGGGCGGGGCGGCCCCCCTGACTGCTGCGCTCCAGAGTTTCTGGAGGGATATCTATTGTGTAATTCGCTCAGTATTGCCGCCCTTAATCCACCCTTCCTGACCGCCGTCCTCCAAGCGCACCCGCTGCCATTCTTTATCAGCGTTTTCTTCCAGGACGACAACGGATTCGTTGTATTCCACGCCCCCCACGCTTGCGGATTCAAAGTTGGGACTCTCCCGCAAAAGCAGACCTTCTTGCCAGATAACGCGAGCTCGGTAGGCTCCCGGCGGTAGCTGCTTGGCAGATGGTGCCGGTTTGGCTCCCGGCTGGATTGAATTCGCCGCCACAGACTTCAGCTGCTTGGGAGAATTTTTGGCGCTCGATGCGGCTTTAGTGGTGGCACGCTCCTCTTCAAAAACGGGCCTTTCCGGCTGTGATGAGTGTTTGGCCGCCAGGTAGATGGCAGCAGCGATGCCGCCACCGGCCAGGAACGCCAGCGCCATCATCACGCCCAGCATAAACTGCAGTGCTAGAGAGAACTTGTTCATAAACGCTACTCAGTCAAACCGTTGCTTTATTCGCTGTTGAAAAGGTGACTCCCGCCAGACACACGCTTTCAATCAGGGCCAGCGGGCTGGCTCTGAATGCGGCGAGTCAAACTGCTGTACCTGGAGGCGAGACGGGCTTTACCGGCAGCCGCCCAGTCCTGCAGGAACTTAATTTGCTCAGAGGCGGTGCGAGCTAGGGGCACAATCTGGCTGGCAGCTTCTAAAATATCATCTGTGGTGAAGTCTCGGTTCTGGCTGAATCCAATATGCATCGCCTCAATCAGCGCCTGCTCGATTTCCGCCCCAGAAAAATCTGGCGTCTCGTATGCTAGCCGGTCTAAATCGTAATTTTTCAAATTGTGGGGGCGCAATCGGGACAGGTGTACGTCAAAAATGGCGCGGCGCTCTTCTCGGGAGGGCAAACCGACAAAAAAGATTTCATCAAACCGGCCTTTTCGCAACATTTCGGGCGGGAGAGACTGGATGTTGTTGGCCGTGGCCACCACAAACACCGGCGAAGTTTTTTCTGCCAGCCAGGTAATAACGGTGCCAAAGACGCGGCTGGTGGTGCCGGCGTCCCCTTTGCCATCCACACCGGCAAATGCCTTGTCAATTTCGTCTATCCACAGCACGCAGGGGGCGAGCGCTTCTGCCACCTGAATCATCTGCCTGGTGCGGGATTCCGATTCCCCCACCAACCCGCCAAACAAGCGCCCCACATCCAGGCGCAGCAGGGGCAAGTGCCAGTGGTGGGAGATAGCTTTTGCGGTCAGGGACTTGCCGGTGCCCTGGATGCCGGCCAGCAGCAACCCCCTGGGGTGGGGCAGTCCGTATTGCCGCGCCCGTTCTGAAAAAGCGCCGCCGCGCCGCAGCAGCCAGTCTTTCAAGTTATCCAGCCCCCCAATGTCAGAAATTTTTTCGCTGGTGGGGTAGAATTCTAAAATTTGCGTCTGGCGGATGGTCTGGCGCTTTTCTTCCAGAATCAGCTCTACGTCATCCGCTTCCAGGTGGCCGTGAGTGGCGATCGCTTTGGCCAGCACTCGCCGAATCCGCTCCACCGTAAGCCCTTGACAAGAGCGCACGATTTCATCTATAATGCGCGGCTCTAAAGATTTGCCGGTGGCGGCTAGCAGGCGCTCCACTTCGGCTTTAATTTCCGGGGCGGCTGGGAGAGGAAACTCCAAGACGGTCAAAATGTCGCTGAGGTCTTCTGGAATCAGCAGCTGCGGCGAGACAATCACTACATTTTTGGGCTGAGATTTCAGCAATCTGGCCAGATTGCGGAGTTTGCGGGAAACCGAGACATCTTCTAAAAATCGGTGGAAGTCGCGCAGGATGAAGATGGCTGGTGCGGCAGAGGGCAATTTTTCCACAAATTCCAGCGCCTGCAGGGGATTGCGGCGGCCAAAACCGAGGTCATTGGGATTGCCCTGGTAGCCATCGACAAAATCCCAGATATAAACGCCTCTGTTTCCCAGCCCTGTCGCGCACTGTGCCATAGCGGCTTCGACTCGCTCTTCTTCGCGAGTCGGGATGTAAATCAGGGGATAGCGAGCTCGCAGCAGCAGTTCAAATTGATCGCGGAAGGCCATATCAGCTGTTACTTGTTACAGGAATGATTTGCGAGCGGATGGCATTGAGCTGTTAGCTTTTAGCTGAAGCTACGAGCTAACAGCTACCGAGTCAATTAACAATTAACAATTAACAACTGAATCTCCAACCTCCTATTGAGGGAGATGTCCTTTGAGGGCTTCCAGGGCAGCCCAGCGGCGGTCGGCTGCCGGTTCAGCGGCACCCGCCGGTGCCACCTGAATTCCCGGACACTGGCTTTCGCAAAGCTGCCGGAAGGGAATTTCCAGACACAGCTGTTCGTACAGCCACTCGCCCGGTTGGAAATAGCCGTGAGGGGGAAGCGTTTCCACTAAATCTTCCAGAGCGGTTTCCCGTTCTACGGGTTCTCGATCGGGTTGCTCAGCTGCCACATCCAGCCAGATGAGTTCAGACGGGTTTATTTTCAGTCGGTAATTGAACTGTTTCAAGCAGCGGTGACACGTGAGGGTAACAATCGCTTCAGCTTGGGCGGAAACTTCCAGATAGTTACCCTGGTGCTTCACCCGCAAGCGCCCCCGGACGGGAGTGAGGGTTTCTAAATCGGGCAGAAACTCTTCAAACTCAATTATCTCTGTCCCTTCACGCGCTTTAGCCAGTTGGGGAATGTAAATTGTTTCCATGATGCCTGCCTCTTCAAGCTTCCTAGCGGTGAGCCGTCAGCGATTGAGCGCACTCCAGCCCGTCGGGTGTGAGGCGTGAGTGCGCCCAGACTAGCTTTCCTTGCTGATAGCTGACAGCTAAAATCATCGCAGACGCACCACCAAACGCCGGTCGGGCTCTTGGCCCCGACTGTAGGTTTCTAAATCCGCCCACTCCTTCAAAAAAGTGTGCACCTGCCGCCGCTCTGCTGCAGAGAGGTCTTTGAGCTCGATCTCTTTACCCGTCTGGCGAGCCCGATCTGCGGCGGCTTCTGCCATTTCGCGGAGTTCGGCTTGGCGGCGAACCCGATACCCGTGCAGGTCGATGGTGTAAGAGGCTTGTTCCTCTTCCTCTCTGCCGATGTTGAGCGTGCTGTTGGCGAGATACTGAATGGCGTCGATAACGGTGCCTTCAGGGCCAATTAAAATTTCAATTTGTTCTGGCGTCAGGTCAGTTTCATCAATAGTCAGCCAGTAGCTGTCAGCTTCCTCCAGGCCGGCGGGGCCTAGAGTTGCCGTAACGGTTGCGGGGAGCGAAGCTAGCCGCAGCAGTTCTTCTAACCACTGCTGGCCTCGCTGCATTTTACTTTGATCGCTCATAGATACCATCAGGCTTTCTTTTTGGAACGCCCTGGTTCAAAGGGAAGTGACTCGCGTCCTTTGACAGTTTCAACTTTCGTCTGAGAGTCCACAATTTTCTGGAGGTTTTCCGGCAGGGGCTCCCGTGACAGAATAAACGTCTGCACGGTCTGGAATATGTTGGCTATCAGCATGTACATCAGCACCCCAGCCGGCAGGGGAAAGAACAGAAACATCCCGGAGAAAATAATCGGGGTGAGTTTGTTTACAGTGTCTTGCTGGGGATTAGCGCTGCTGCTAGCTCCCGGGCCTTGACCCGAAAGCAGCTGGTTAATATACAAGCTGATCCCAAACCCCAGCACCATGCCGACAATATCCCAGTGGATGGTTCCGTCTTCATCAAACGCGCCTACCCGACCGAGGGCGTCAATGAAGAGAAATCCTTTGTCAGCCGCTAAGCCGGTTATAGTTCCTTGAACCGTCACATCTCCGGGCTCTAGGGCTTCCAGAGTGCCATCTTCATTGATTAGCACCCGCTCTTCGCCTTTGATCACCTTCCAGTGGGGGGCAATTTTGGTTTCGGGATAGTCCGCCAAAATTGCGCTCAGGGGTTTGCCCTCGACTGTTTGAAATTCGATCCGGGTTTTTTCGCCTACAGAGAATTTATTCCCTCCGGGAAGCAGGGCGCTCACCGGCACATGCACCTTATCGGCCACAAAAATATTCTGGGGTGGCGTCGTAAAGGCTTGTGGCTGAATCCGCTCGATTTGTTCTTGCGGGAAAATTTGCAAAGAAACGGTGTAATTTGCGTCAGAAAACGGCGATCCCCGCAATGTGGCAAACAGCGCAAACAGCACCGGCATCTGCAGCAGCAAGGGCAAGCACCCGCTGAGAGGGTTGCCAAATTCTTTGTAGACTTGTTGCATCTCCTCCTGCTGCTTGGCAGGGTTGTCTTTATAACGATCTTGAATCTCTTTGATCCGCTTTTGCATCACCGGCTGGGCCACTCGCATGCGCCGCATGTTGCGAATAGAACCGGCGTTCAGGGGAAAGAGGGCCAAGCGAATCACTAAGGTCAGGGCCACGATGGCCATACCGTAGCTGGGCACGATCCCGTAGAAGAAATCCAGGATCGGCAGCATGACATTATTGGAAAGAAACCCGACACCAAAGTCCATTCGTTCTAATTCAACCTGTACGTTCTGGAACTTTCCGACTGTAACCCACTCAAATACTGGCCAGCACGCCAGCCGGCCCGGCACATTCCAGCGCAGCCTGCGCTACAGCACCGGCTTGAGGATCTTATATTTGTGGGGAGAGGGAGCCAGCGATCGAGGAGCTCCCTGTTTGCTCAAACCGCTCCCCAAGCACAAGCCTCAACCCTTGGGGCTGCCGAGGGCACCACTGACGCGCTGGGCTTGGGGAGACAATTTGTCGTTGATGTAGGCGTAAACGTCGCGGAACTTGGGAACGGCTCTCAGTTCCAAGCGACTCCCGTCTTTGAGGGTGAGCACCATGTCTCCCCAAGCGCCAAGACCTCGGGGGACGGTGATCACTTTGGCGATTTCCGCATAGATGATGTCGCTGCGGTCGCGTCCCATCCAGCCACCGGTCACTGATATGCGGCGATTGGTGATGCGGTAGCGCAGCCAAAGCGCCCGCACTATGGCTCCTACAGTCAGGGGCAAGCAGATGATTGTGAATCCCAGAAGGATATTAATGATTAAATCTCCAACATGAGGGCCACCCTCGTAGTAGGTTTCCTCTTTAATGCCCATTGAGTACCTCTGCTTGTGCCAACAACTGCTCTAATTCTTGCAGAAGTTGACGATAATTGCACTCCACCGCTGCCGGCCCGACTACGACAACGCAGTCCCAACCCGGTAACAGTCGGGGCAGCAAATGGAGCAGGGCAGCTCGAATCCGCCGCTTGATCCGGTTCCGAACCACGGCGCGCTTGCTTACTTTCTGGCTGATAGAAATGCCGGTGCGAGTGGGCGCAAGGGACTTAGGTGCCGCCGCCGGCACGGTTTGGCCAGACTTTTTGGCGTCACGGGATGCCGGTGGGTGCCGCCGGGCTCTCAAGGTGAGGTGAGCGCCGGTGCGCCTAATCCCACCTCGGTATACGGCACTAAAGTCCTGCCGGTGCCTGAGTCGATTCTCTTTGGGCAACACCGCGCTTTTCTTTTATCTCTCCATCTTTTGCCGCCATCACCCCTCTATACTGCCAAACGATACCGCCCTTTGCTCCGGCGAGCTTTAATCACGGCTTGGCCATTTTTGGTGCGCATGCGGGCGCGAAAACCGGACACTCTCTTTCTTTTGCGGCTAGTGCCGTGTAAGGTGCGCTGGGTCATAGCATTTCCTGCGTCGCTAATCTTACGCTTGATAAAAAGTCACAATCTCCAATCTTAGCACCTACAGGACTTACGCACAACCCTGAAAGAAACCGGGTTTCTGGTGTGAGCCCCGGCGCTGAAAGTCAAGGAGTCTGGTTGAGAAACCCGGTTTCTGCGCAAGTCGGGCGCAGTGATCGCCCTCCGGGGGGAGGCTAGGTAATGCTCAGCATCCAGGTGCCGATGTAGCGCAGCAGGGGCACGTCGCCGGGGGTGAGGATCTGGCAGTTGAAGTTGTACATGCCTCGCCGGGTGGGGTTTTGCACGTTTGAGAACACCAGCTCCACCTTGCTGCCGGCGGGAATCGGGTCCTGGGGATAAATTTCCACCCGGTAATTCTCTTTGTCCCAGACTACCTCTTGCAGCGGCACTTTCTTGTCTGCGACGCGCACCTCAATCTCGTCTTTGTCAAATTTGCCTTCGTAGTGATTTGGATAGCTGATGGAGAACTGGGCGATCGCCAGCTTCATTTTCTTGGCTGGGATGCGCAGCCGGTAGCGATCCCACACGCCGGCTGAGCCGTAGTCCAAGCGAAAGTTCAGCTGATTTTCTCTGGCAGGCCCACCAAACAGGGTCAGTCCGGGCAAACCCTGGGCCAAGCTCAGGGCCGGCACGCCTGCAATCAGGCAGCCGCTAATGGCCACAGCAGAGAGGAGACGGCGCTTAGAGCCTATTACTGACAGCATGGGATCGATACCTCAACACCAGGAAATTTTTAGGGAGCTGTTCAACAGTTTACTAAACTTTACCGGCGCTCAGCCGGTTGGGCTTGATGAGTAAAATCACTCTCCCCGTGACCGCCCGCCGCTGCCCCAAGTTCCAGTCCCCCCCCCGCACCGCGATCCCCCGCTGTCCCGCCGGCTCTCAAAATAGCCCGCACCGGCTGTGCCTCAAGCAATACATGCCACTCAACAGCAGGCAGCCGGTCTGCGCCCCGCCCGAAAGCTTAATTTATTTTACATTAAAAAAGAAATTGAGATAAATTGTAACTTTTAGCCGGCTTAAGGGAGCTAACAGGCTCAGGCAATGCCTGGGAACAGGCACTAATCTTTGGCGGCGATCTTCTTCAGACAAATTGTATCAAATGCTTGAGGAGCAAGCTTTTTGACGAATGTGACCGGTTATTAACCCGACTTGATTTCAGTGGGGGGTATTTGGTATTACAGGGAACAGAAGCCCTGCTTTTCCACCGGGTTAGATTAAGAAAAGTTTAAAATAGTGGCGAATCTTGGGAGAAGAAAATACGATGCAAAAAGCCACTCTTGTATTAAAAGCTGGGTAGAATTGCCGGCCCATTCAGCCAGGAGGAAAATCTGGGGCCACCGGCTGCTGCCGGGAGCGGCCCGCGCCAGCCCCCCGGCTGTTGAAGAGCCAGGACTGTAGCGGGAGTTGGGCCACAACGGGAACGCGCCCAAGCGCCAAGGTGCCGGCGGAAACGCCAGGGGGAGGAGAATCGCCCAGACGGGGCCTTCTCTGTGAGGCAACACCGGCCCACACCCTGGCAGGGGCCTGATTTCCCCGGGGCAGCTTTCAGCAAGTGGCTCGCTCTTTCAGCAGGCTAAGATTCCTGAGGGATGGGCGGGGCAGCGGATACAGGGAAACCGCAATCAGAGTGACGGTCTGCCGTCCTGCTGTCAAGAGAATCGCTTTGGCTCAGTCGGGGGCTGAGACTGCTGCAAGACAGCCAGCTGGCATCTGCAGCGTGAAAACGCTTTAGTCCCATCAAGTCCAGTTTCTGTGGCGATCAGTGCGCCGAACCAGAGGAGAGGAGAATTTATGAAAATAGCGGTTGCAAAAGAAATTGAAGTTGGCGAACGCCGTGTCGCCTTAGTTCCCGAGGTCGTCGCCAAGTTGGTCAAATCGGGCCAAGAAGTGTGGGTGGAAGCCGGTGCCGGTGAGGGGGCGTTCTTCCCCAATGAGGCTTACTCGGCTGCCGGTGCCACCATTGTCTCGGACACAGGTGCCCTGTGGCGGGAAGCGGATGTGCTGCTCAAGGTGGCACCCCCCAAGCCGGACGAAATTAACCAGATGCGGGAAGGGGCGGTGTTAATCAGCTTCCTCAATCCCCTGGGAGATCCCGTGCTGGCGCAGCAGGTGGCCTCCCGGCAGGTGACGGCTCTGGCGATGGAACTGATCCCGCGCACGACCCGGGCTCAGAGCATGGACGCCCTGTCCTCCCAGCGGTCACTGGCGGGCTACAAGGCAGTCCTGCTAGCGGCGGCAACTCTGCCCAAGTTCTTCCCGATGCTGACGACAGCAGCCGGCACGATCCGCCCCGCCAAGGTGTTTGTGATTGGTGCCGCTGTTGCGGGGCTGCAAGCCATTGCCACCGCCCGCCGACTCGGGGCAATTGTGGACGCCTTCGATATCCGACCGGCAGCCAAAGAAGAGGTGCTGAGCTTGGGCGCTAAGTTCGTCGAAGTCCAGCTCAACGAGGACACAGCGGCGGCGGGCGGCTATGCCAAGGAAATTTCCGACGCATCCAAGCAGCAAGCTCAGGACGCCATTGCTGAATATGTCAAGCAGGCCGACGTGGTGATTACCACCGCCCAGGTCCCCGGCAAAAAGGCTCCCGTGATGGTGACGGAAGAAATGGTCAGCCAGATGAAGCCCGGATCGGCGATCGTGGATCTGGCAGCGGATCAGGGTGGTAACTGCGCCTGCACCCAACCGGGCAAAGATGTAGTCCGCAATGGGGTGACGATTATGGGCCCGCTGAATTTGGCCGCTTCCATGCCGACGCACGCTTCTCAGATGTATGCCAAGAATCTTTTGGCGTTGCTCCAACACCTGATCCAAAAAGATGGGACGCTGCAGCTGAATTTTGAAGACGATATCACCAGCAGCACTTGCTTGACGCACGCGGGTGAGATTCGCAATCAGCGGGTGCGGGAAGCTTTAGCCGCCAGCACTCAGCCAGTTTAGGGATTGTGCCGTGCCAGAAACCCGGTTTCTGGAAGAAACCCGGTTTCTAACAGTCAAAAAGAAAGGAAGTTGTAGAACAATGGCAGAAGGATTGATTGCCGCTTTAGTTGTATTTGTGTTAGCGTCGTTTGTGGGATTTGAAGTGATTAACAAAGTTCCGCCGACGCTCCACACGCCTTTGATGTCCGGATCTAACGCGATTTCAGGCATTGCGGTGCTGGGAGCTATCTTGATTTCCGGTCAGCGCAATTTGAGTGTTACTGTGATTTTGGGCGTGATTGCGGTGGCGCTGGCTACCATCAACGTGGTGGGCGGTTTTCTGGTAACAGACCGCATGTTGCAAATGTTCAAGAAGAAAGAGGCTAAAGCCTGATAAGTGGCTGGCATTGGGTGCTTTCCCTGTGAGCGCGCACTCCTTATAGGAGGTTCTCTCAACGGGGAACGCACCCTACTTCTAACACGCTAAGGGTGCGTTCCCTCTGAACGCGCACTCCTTCTAGGAAGTTCTCTCAACCGGGAACGCACCCTACTTCTAACAACAGAGAGCGAAGAATTGATATGAGCGATTTTCTCCCCTCAGGTATTCAGCTGAGCTATTTAGTAGCTGCATCCTTGTTCATTGTGGGTCTGAAGCAGCTGAGTTCGCCGGCAACGGCTCGCCAAGGCAATGTGATCGCCGCCGTTGGGATGCTGATTGCTATAATTGGCACCCTGCTGGAGCGGCAAGTGGTGAGTTACCAGCTGATTGCGGTTGGAATTATCATCGGTTCGATTGCGGGAACCATCATGGCGAAAAAAGTTGCCATGACTGCTATGCCGCAGATGGTGGGTTTGCTCAATGGTTTTGGGGGCGCAGCCTCGGCTTTGGTTGCCGTGGGTGAGTTCTGGCGCTACCTGAGCATTCCGGAAACGCCGCGCACCGATTCTTTGATTATCATCATTCTGGGCGTGCTGATTGGCGGCGTGACGTTCACCGGCAGTGTGCTGGCGTTTGCCAAACTGCAGGAACTCCTCCCCGGCGCTCCGATTACGTTCCCTTTGCAGCAACCTTTTAATGCCTTCCTGGCGGCTGTGCTTCTCGGTGGCAGCGCCTATATGGTGGTGGCGGACCCGGAAAATGTGCCGGTATTCCTGGCGCTGGTGGCGGTTTCCAATATCCTGGGCGTGATGTTTGTGCTGCCTATTGGCGGCGGCGACATGCCGGTGGTGATCTCGCTATTGAACTCGTATTCTGGGATAGCGGCGAGTGTGGCGGGGTTCATTTTGATGAACAACATGTTGATTATCGCCGGCGCTTTGGTGGGCGCGTCTGGGATTATCCTGACGCAGATCATGTGCAAGGCGATGAACCGCTCCTTAATAAATGTGCTGTTTGGTGCCTTTGGTGCTGGCGGCGGGGCGGCTGTTGCGAGTGGCGCTGGCGGCGCTCAGATCGACAAGACTGTCCGCACGGTTGCTGCGGACGAAGCGGCGATGATGCTGGGCTACGCTCGCTCTGTGGTGATTGTGCCCGGGTACGGGATGGCGGTGGCTCAAGCCCAGCATACGGTGCGGGAATTGGCGGATCAGCTCGACCGGCTCGGCGTTGAGGTGAAATATGCGATTCACCCGGTTGCCGGTCGGATGCCTGGACACATGAACGTGCTGCTGGCGGAAGCGAATGTGCCCTATCCGCAGCTGTACGATATGGAGGATATTAATCCGCAGTTTGATGAGACGGATGTGGCGCTGGTGATTGGCGCGAATGATGTGGTGAATCCGGCGGCGCGTCACGATCAGGCTAGCCCGATTTACGGGATGCCGATTCTGGATGTGGATAAGGCGAAGCACACGATTGTGATCAAGCGGAGCATGAATACCGGGTTTGCCGGTGTGGATAATGAGCTGTTTTACAAGAATAAGACGATGATGCTGTTTGGCAGCGCTAAGGATGCGGTTGCCAAGCTGGTGTCTGAGGTGAAGCAGCTGTAGGGAAAAGTTTCCCCCTCGTTTTCCTTCTCGTTCCCAGGCTCCCGCCTGGGAATGCTTGTCGGTCGGCTGAGCCGACCGTTTTTTTTGCCCCTAGGGGTAAGGGTAGTCTCCGTGGGTGGCCATCGGTGTCAGGGCGGCCACGGGGGGCCGCCCCTACAGCCTGGAAATGCCTGTCGGGAGGCTCTTGCCTGCCGTTTTTTTGGGTGCCGGTGCGGGCGGGATTGACGAATCCACAACAGAAGTAGGCGCTGATTGACTGACAAAAATTGGGCATTGGGGATTGGGCATTGGGCATATGCCCTCCAATAAAAAAGTGCCCTTGGCGAAGCCTTCTTGGCCACTTGCTCTAGCGCCCTGTCCACCATATTTCGCCCTACAGCCTCACTTCTTTCCCCAGGTGCAGCTGCTGCTGGCATCAAACGGCATTGGCACGATTCCCAAAGATTTGCAATTATCCTACAAATACAGGCAGATTTCGGGTGTCGCTATAGGGGGTTTTAGGATTGGCTCTGTATCGCCTGGATGACAAACAATTGCGAATCCCAGTCAGCAAGAAAGTCTTAATATTTTTTTAATAGTAAAAAATAGGACAGAGTTATATTATGAAAGTGCGGTAAGAATACGTTCTTACTAAAAATAAGGCCAAGTAAGAAAATTTACCAGGGAGAAAGCTATGAGACTCACTTGGACAAAACGGGCCGGATTTAAGGGAGTCCTGGAACGGTTAGCAAATTTAAGACAAAATGCAGAAAGTATACCTAGTATAGCTATAGGTTTATCTGACCGACTCATAGATATAGCTAAGAGTGATGTGGAAACTGTACTGAGCGTTCTCAATACAGACATAGAAGGTTTGAACGAGCTTCAGTCCTACAGCCGGTTGCAGAAATATGGATTCAATGAAATTGCCAGGGAAAAACCGCTAACGTGGTACATACAGCTGCTTAAAACTTTTCAAAATCCTCTGGCAATTCTGTTAATCGCACTAGCCCTCCTGGCTTGGCTGACGGACGACAAGAAAGCAGCCATCATTATTATAACAATGGTTGTTTTCAGCGTGATTCTGCGCTTCTCTCAAGAATATCGATCTAGTAAAGCCGCAGAAAAACTCCAAGAAATGGTGAGGACGACCTGCACAGTCAGCCGGAAAGATAAGCGCAAAAGCATTTCACCTGAAGTTTTGAAAGAGTATGGAATTACTCTACAGATACGCGACCCACAGAAACAAGAAATTCCCATAAAGTTACTGGTGCCAGGAGATGTGATTTACCTTTCTGCTGGAGACATGATTCCGGCGGATGTAAGATTAATGGCTGCCAAAGATTTATTTGTCAGTCAGGGTTCGCTGACCGGTGAATCTCTGCCGGTCGAAAAATATGCAGCACTACCCGACCGGGAAGCGCCAGCAAAAAATCCCCTGGAAATGGCCAATCTTTGTTTTATGGGCACCACTGTCGTCAGCGGTTCTGGGACGGCAGTTGTTGTGGAGACTGGTAGCAATACTTACCTGGGATCTCTCGCCAAAACTGTCGTCGGTCAGAAAGCGATGACGAGTTTTGACAAAGGGGTGAATGGAGTCAGCTTCCTCCTGCTGCGCTTCATGTTGGTGATGGCACCGGTGGTTTTTCTGATCAATGGCTTCATCAAAGGAAATTGGCAGGAAGCTTTCTTTTTTGCCCTCTCAGTCGCCGTGGGGTTAACGCCTGAAATGTTGCCCATGATTGTGACAGCGAATCTGGGGAGAGGCGCTCTGGCGATGGCAGACAAAAAGGTAATTGTCAAAAACATCGATGCCATCCAAAACTTGGGCGCGATGAATATTCTCTGTACCGACAAAACAGGCACGCTCACCCAGGACAAAATCATTTTAGAGATGCATCTGGATATTTATGGGGAAGAAAATGAGGAGGTACTCAAGTACGCCTATCTCAACAGCTTCTATCAGACGGGATTAAAGAATCTGCTGGACTTAGCGGTACTGGATCACATCGAAGTGCATGAATCTTTGAAGGTTGAGAAAAATTACCGCAAAATTGATGAAATTCCCTTTGACTTCGCACGCCGTCGCATGTCAGTCGTGGTTGAAGAAGAGGGAAATCGGCACGTCCTGATTTGCAAGGGCGCAGTCGAAGAAATTCTCCGGATATGCACGCATGCTGAAGCCAATGGAGAAATTTTGCCGATTGACGATACACTCCGCGCACAAGTTACCGAGTTGAAGCAGGAATTGAACGAAGATGGGTTGCGGGTGATTGCAGTTTGCTACAAGGAAATGTCTGCTGAAAAACTCAATTACTCGGTGGCGGATGAAAATGATTTAATCTTGCTAGGTTATATGGCTTTTCTCGACCCGCCCAAAGAATCAGCAGCCCAAGCGCTCGCCGCGCTCAATCGCAATGGCGTGCGGGTGAAAGTTTTAACCGGTGACAATGAGATCATTGCCAAGAAAATCTGCAAAGATGTTGGCTTGTACGTTCACCATACTGTATTGGGAGATGAAATCGAAGGCTTATCGGATAATGAATTAGCCGATCTGGCTGAAACAACGACAATTTTTGCTAAACTTTCTCCCACGCAAAAAGCTTGGGTCATCCAAGTGCTGCGCAGCAAGGGTCACATTGTCGGGTTTATGGGGGATGGAATCAATGATTCGGCAGCTTTGCGGCAAGCTGATGTAGGCATTTCTGTCGATACGGCGGTGGATATTGCTAAGGAATCGGCAGATATTATCCTGCTGGAAAAAAGCTTGTTAGTGTTGGAAGCTGGTGTGATCGAAGGGCGCAAGACTTTCGCCAACATTATCAAATATATCAAGATGGGTACTAGCTCCAACTTTGGCAATATGTTTAGCGTCTTGGGGGCTAGTGCGCTGTTACCATTCTTGCCAATGGCTCCGCTGCAGATTCTGGTGAATAATCTGCTCTACGATTTCTCCCAAACTGGTATTCCTTTTGACAATGTGGATAAAGAATACCTGGCACAACCGCGCAAATGGGATATTGGAAATATCCAGCGGTTTATGATATTTATTGGCCCTATCAGTTCGATTTTTGACTATGCCACTTATGCGCTGATGTGGTTTGTTTTTGGGGCGAATACTGAACAACAGCAAGCTTTGTTTCAAACCGGTTGGTTTGTGGAGAGCCTGATGACTCAAACGCTGATTGTCCATATTATTCGCACGGCTAAGATTCCATTAATTCAAAGCTGGCCTGCTTTGCCGATGCTGCTAGTAACGCTGACAATTATGGGGGTGGGAATGTATCTTCCTTTCTCTCCGATTGGACATAGTTTGGGATTTGTACCGTTGCCAGAAAGCTACTTCGTATGGTTGGCTGTGATTCTGTCGAGTTACTGCATATTGACGCAGTTTGTGAAGACTTGGTTTATTAAGAAGTATGGGTACAATTGACGGAGTTTGAAGGCAGAAATAATGTGAAATAGAGCGCGCTTGTGGCCGAAATACTCCTTAGGGCAAGAGGGGATGGAGGATGGGCGCGCTCGCTCATAACAGCGCTAAATTAGACTTCAAACACTCGCTCGGCTCATACGTCAACTACTGACAGCAATCTAAACATCGTTTCGGCAAATATTCTGTTAAGGCCACACTTTTCGGGATGATTTATGCTTTGAAATACTCTATCCTGATGCCGGCTTACCTGCAACAGTTATTATAAAACTATAAGGCTTCGCATCATTGAATTGATAGCGGGGCTTGGAGGAGCGATATTTTTCACAGCCAAGCTGCCACGAAATCACTTTTTCGCGGTAAAAAAACAGAACCCACACTAATTTTAGAATCCGCAAGCCGATGTTTTCAATCTCCGCTTCTGTTACTCGGGCTAGAATAGGGGGATATCTATCAACCCCCCCTACTATATCAGCTTCACCCGACATAGAAAGCCGGTGGCTTGTAGGAGAGGGTTTTTTGGGTGCCGGTGCCGGTGGCTAAATGGACACGCGAGACGACTGTCCAAACTCCTGGACACCGGCTGGCAAAGCGGGAGGCGAAGAAAGGCCCTTTCCAATAAGCCGTCTCTATCAAAACTGGCTGGCTCTTTTAAATTTCATATATAGGCTTGACAGCGAAACCCAGATATGCTAAAATGGGGTGTGAATTTTGCGGTTCTGGGTCTCTAACAAACTCCAATCAACCGGAGATGATCACAATTCCAAGCCAGAGGGGACTCCAATGCCGGCTCTCACCGCTATCTGCCCCCAGGTGGAGCCGCGCCGGCAAAGATTCCCCCCGCAGGCAGTAGCCAGGGTGGTTTAGGGTTTTTAGCGTTAGCTAGAGCGTCAAGTCCCGCCCTTTCAAATACCAGTCTACCCCTCCTAGTTAGATTTAGGACTTACCTCCATGAAAAAAATGAACACTTGGCAAAGATCCCTAGCGCTGACTGCCTCACTTTCACTGTTTGCGGCGGCTTTTCCCGCTTTATCGACTGCCGCTAGCACAGAGATTTCTCAGAACAGCCCGCCCGCTGGCGGCTCTCAACCGGCACAGACAGGAGCAACCTGCCGCCGAGTTACCACTCCCGGCGGAATCAATGTCCGCGCCACCCCCAACGGCACGATTACCGGCTCATTAGCCAATGGAACCACTGTCACTGTCGAAGCAACTTTCAGCCCGGGTTGGGTAACAATTTCCGCCCCCCAGAAAGGTGTTGTGTTTGACACTTATCTCACCCCCTGCGACCGAGCTGCAGCCCCAGCTCCAGCCCCAGCTCCAGCCCCAGCTCCAGCCGCATCTCCAGCCCCATCCCCAACACCGATGACTGGCGATACATGCCGGCAAGTGATAGCTACTGACGGGCTGAATATCCGGCAATCCGCCTCGGCTTCCAGCCCTATTGTCGGATCGGTAGCCAATATGCAGCGCGTCACTATTGTCAATCGCGGCGCAAACGGCTGGGTGCCGATTTCCTCCCCCGTAAGCGGTTATGTTGCTGTGAACTATCTCAAATACTGTCGCTGAGTCCCTCCCACATCTGCGAACTGTAGGGTGCGTTCCGGCTCCGCCGGAACGCACCCTACTGACTGCTGCGAACGAGAAATAATATGAATTTCGTTTGAATATTCATAATTTGGGAAACCGGGGTAGCATCTGGGGGCTTGGAGTGCAGTCCGGGGGCTGGTGGAAAATTCTTTCGCCAGCCCCTAACCCCCACTTCCCTCTCCCCAATTCCGAGGAGAGATGGGCAAGAGTAAATTATCAGATAATAAATTCACCGGATTTTTTATAATAAAACAGGCCGGCCACCCAGGCCACCACCGGCCAAGGCGAGCGCACAGGCGCTCACTGAGATATTAAGAAAGCTTAAAGCCCAACTTGAACCATAAATCGTGACAATGGGATATAGAAGGTTGCTGCTTCAACCTGACATCGCCCATCCGGACAGCAGATCGCCGCAGACGCGCCAATCGGCTTCCCCCCTGTTGGGCTTTAGCCCAACTACAAACCTTTGGGCTAAAGCCCTACTACAAACTCGGGGGACAGGCGTCCCGCCTGTCCTGCGGGGGTTATCGGGAACGCCCGGTATGGGGTGCCTCAGAGGAGCAAAAACCTTCCTTAAACTAGGAGTTTACAGCTGTGGTCGTACAAATATCCAATACCACCTACGAAGCCAAAACGCAAGAGATTGCCAAACAACTCTTGGCGGCAACAAAAGAAAAGCGATCCTTCTTTGCCCAGCTGCAAGACCAAATGCGCTGGGACGACAAACTGCTCGCCTGGGCGATGAGCAACCCGGGCTTGCGGGTGCAGCTGTTCCGCTTCATTGACTGCTTGCCGGCCCTGCGCAGCAAGCCGGAAATCGCTCACCACCTGCAAGAATACCTTACCGCAGAAGCCGTTGAGCTGCCCGCTGCCCTCAAAGGGATGCTCAACTTCGCTTCCCCAGACTCCGTACCCGGACAAGTTGCCGCTACAACGGTCGCTACAGCCGTCGAAACCTTGGCCCACAAGTACATCGCCGGCGAAAACATCAAAGAAATCATCAAAACCGTTGAGCGCCTGCGCAAGGAAAAAATGGCCTTCAGCATCGACCTGCTGGGCGAAGCCGTGATCGCAGAAGCCGAGGCGCAATCCTACCTCGACCGCTACCTGGACTTGATGACTCAACTGACGGAAGTCGCTAAAAAGTGGTCGCCGGTGCCGGCAATCGACTCTGCAGATGGCGAAACCCTATCGCGAGTTCAAGTCTCCGTCAAACTAACCGCCTTTTACTCCCAGTTTGACCCCCTCGACGCCAAAGGCAGTCAAGAGCGAGTCCTCCCGCGCATCCGCACCCTCCTGCGCCACGCCCAAGAAGTGGGGGCTGCAGTTCACTTTGACATGGAGCAATACGCTTACAAAGACCTCACCCTGGCCATCCTCAAACAGCTGCTTCTCGAAGAAGAATTCCGCACCCGCACAGATATCGGCATCACCCTGCAAGCGTACCTGCGCGACACCGAACGCGACTTGCGAGACTTGGTGGAATGGGCCAAACAGCGCGGCAATCCCGTCACCGTGCGCCTCGTGAAAGGTGCCTACTGGGATCAGGAAACCATCAAATCAGCCCAAAAAGATTGGCCCCAACCCGTCTTCAATGAAAAACAAGCAACGGATGCCAATTATGAAAAATTAACCCAGATTTTGCTGGAAAATCACGAGTATCTCTACGCTGCGATTGCCAGTCACAACGTGCGATCGCAAGCGCGGGCGATCGCTATTGCCGAAACCCTGAAAATCCCCCGCCGGCGCTTCGAGATGCAAGTCCTCTACGGCATGGGCGACAAACTGGCAAAAGCATTAGTCGATATGGGCTATCGGGTGCGCGTCTACTCCCCCTATGGCGATTTGCTCCCCGGAATGGCTTACCTGATTCGCCGCTTGCTGGAAAATACGGCAAACAGTTCTTTCTTGCGGCAAAATATGGAAGATCGCCCGATAGAAGAACTGCTAGCGCCGCCAGACGCCACCGGCTCTGAGGCAGTTTATCACGCCAAGCGAGTTTTCCCCAACGCCGCTGATACCGACTACGCCAGTGCGGAACTTCGGGATAAGGGGCAGCAAGCTATTCAATCTGTTCGCCAGCAACTGGGCAAAACTTACCCGCCCCTAATTGACGGCGAGTACCAGAATGTAGCACAAACTGTTGATTCTGTCAACCCCTCCAACCCCAGCGAGACGATTGGCAAAATCGGGCTGATGTCTGAAGAACAGGCAAAACAAGCGATACAAGCGGCAAAAGAGGCTTTCAAAAGCTGGCGGCGGACGCCGGTGCGGCAGCGTGCGGGCGTGCTGCGCAAAGCAGGGGAATTGATGGAGAAGCGCCGGCACGAACTGACGGCGTGGATGGTGCTGGAAACCGGCAAGCCGGTGCGGGAAGGCGATGCGGAAGTTTCGGAGGCGATTGATTTCTGCCGGTATTACGCCGACGAGATGGAACGCCTGGAACAGGGGTATAATTACGACGTTGCCGGTGAAACTAACCGCTACAATTACCAGCCGCGAGGGATTTCTTTGGTGATTTCGCCTTGGAATTTCCCCCTGGCGATTCCCACCGGCATGACGGTTGCGTCTCTGGTTGCCGGTAACTGCACTCTGCTCAAACCGGCGGAAGTTTCTTCGGTGATTGCGGCGAAACTGGCAGAAATCTTGCTGGAAGCCGGCATCCCCCGTGGGGTATTCCAGTATGTGCCGTGCAAAGGATCAACTGTGGGCGCTTACATGGTGAAGCATCCGGATGTACACATGATTGCCTTCACCGGCTCTCAAGAAGTGGGCTGCCGCATTTACGCGGAGGCGGCAATTTTGCAACCCGGACAGAAGCACCTGAAACGGGTGATTGCCGAGATGGGCGGCAAGAATGCCATCATTGTAGACGAGTCGGCTGACCTCGACCAAGCGGTTGCCGGTGTGGTGTATTCGGCTTTTGGCTACAGCGGGCAAAAGTGTTCGGCGTGCTCGCGGGCGGTGGTGCTAGAGCCGGTGTACGATGCTTTTGTGAGCCGGTTGGTGGAAGCGACGCGCTCGCTAAATGTGGGCGCGGCGGAAGCGCCGGGCACCCGGGTGGGGCCGGTGATTGACGCGGCGGCGCGGGATCGCATCCGGGAATATATTGAGAAGGGGAAGGCGGAAGCGGAGTTGGCGCTGGAGATGCCGGCACCGGATACGGGATACTTTATCGGGCCGGTGATTTTTGCCAATGTGCCGCCGGCGGCGAAGATTGCCCAAGAGGAGATTTTCGGGCCGGTGCTGTCTGTGATGCGGGCGAAGACCTTCGACGAAGCGCTGGAACTGGCGAATGGCACGAACTACGCCCTCACCGGCGGACTGTATTCCCGGACGCCCTCTCATATTGAGCGGGCGCAAGCTGAGTTTGAAGTGGGGAATTTGTATATCAACCGGGGGATTACCGGCGCGATTGTGTCGCGGCAAGCTTTCGGGGGGTTCAAGCTTTCTGGGGTTGGCTCGAAGGCCGGTGGCCCAGATTACCTGCTGCAATTCCTCGAACCGCGCACGGTGACGGAGAATATCCAGCGGCAAGGTTTTGCCCCGATTGAGGGAGTGGATTAGGGGTGTTTGGGGTGCCGGTTTTGTCGAGACGCGATTGATAAATCGCCTCTGGATTGCAAGAATTTCTCGCACAGAGGCGATTGATCGCCGTCCGCCACCAACCGCCACCAAAATTTGCGGCTGCAACCGGGACGACGGTAGGGGCAGGCCACTGTGCCTGCCCTCGCCGGGATTTGGGGATTGGGGGATTGGAATTGCCTCCCGCAGGGGCTAGTCCCCGTGCGTTGGTGTTATAGCGGTTTGCACTTGCGTGGGGTACAGTTTGATCCCCCCCTAGCCCCCCCTTAAAAAGGGGGGGAATTCTCTTGCGCCCCCCTTTTTAAGGGGGGTTTGGGGGGATCTAATATCTGTACCTCACTTATTTGCAATCTGCTATAAGTTTAACTACTGGCGAATATTACGTCTGATTGATTTACTTTTAAGAATGAACCGCTCCTGAGCTAAAGACGCCAAGAAGGAAGAAGAAAGAGGATGAGAGATAGAAAAATTAATAGGGGCAATTGACCGGAGATGATATAGGAGGCGTGCGACGGGAGGTCAATAGGCTCAACAGGTGCGTTCCCTGGGAGGGAACGCACCCTACTGCTCCTTTTTTTACCGCCCGGTGGTGCCGATCATGGAGCCAGCAACTGTGAATACTTATGAAGGTTGATTAAGTTTTTTTACAAGGACTGTGAAAGCTGACACTCCAGTGATTTTACTAAAAATCCTGGGGCCGGTCAACCACTTTACTGAAACTTCACAATAGAGGGGGGGATATATTGAGATTTTTAAATATTAGGTAAATATGCCTTGGGGAGTATAGCAGTATTTGAGCTGAAGCCTGTAAGATGCTGCTAAAGGGCAACCGTATATTTTCGGATTTTTTGAGGTTTGGCTATGACTGGACAAATCGGTCTGGCTCAAGGCAGTGTTGTGCCGGTTACAAAAACGCCTGCCCCAAGGCGCAGATTCACGCAGAGTTGGGCGCTGCCTCCACGGTGGTTGAGATTTCTGCTGATCGCCGTGCTGGCACTGGGGATTTTTTTCCGATTCGTCAATCTGGATCGCAAAGTGTACTGGATTGATGAGACTTATACCTCCTTGCGCATTTCTGGCTACACAGAGGCGGAATTGATTCAGAAAGTCTCCAAGGGGCTGCCAATTAGCGTCAAAGAATTGACAAAGTTCCAGCATATAAATTCAGAAAAAAGTGTCACCGGCACTGTTAAAGGTCTGGCCGTAGAAGAGCCCCAGCTGCCGCCCCTTTATTTCGTAATGGTGCGATTTTGGGTGCGGTGGTTTGGCGATTCAGTTGCCGTGGCGAGAAGTTTGTCCGCTGTGATTAGCTTGCTGGCGCTCCCTTGCGTGTATTGGCTGTGCTTAGAATTATTTAATTCGCCGCTCGTGGGGTGGGTTGCGGTCGCACTGATAGCCGTCTCACCCTTGCAGGTGATTTACGCCCAAGAAGCGCGAAATTACAGCCTGTGGGTCGTGATGATTTTGCTGTCAAGCGCGTCACTTCTGCGAGCCATTCGCCTCAAAAACTGGCGCAATTGGGCAATTTACGGAGCGACAGTCGCAATTGGAATTTACTCTCACCTGCTGTTTGGGTTAGTTGCCATCGCGCACGGAATTTATGCCGGCGCTCTCGAAAAATTCCGCTGTACTAAGACTGTAAAGGCTTATCTGCTAGCGTCTATAGCTGGGATTTTAACTTTTACGCCTTGGATTTTGGCCTTAGTGTACAACTTTACATCCGCTTCCAAAAGAACTGGCTGGCAATCCGCAAGAATAAGAGAATCCTTGCTCTCTTTGGCTGCAAACTGGACGGGTAACATTAGCCGAGAGTTTGTTGATTTCGGTTTAAATGCTTCTTCGGATAGCCGGCTTTTAATTGCCGCCACACCTGTGATTGTGCTGTTCTTTATTTTGTCGGTATATGCCAGCTATTATCTCTGGCAGCACAGTTGGAAACAAAGTTGGCTATTTATATTCACCCTGGTCGCTATTCCCGCCCTATCACTCATCCTGCCCGATTTAATTTTAGGGGGGCATCGCTCTATATTGAGTCGCTATATGATGCCATTTCATATAGGCAATATGATAGCTGTTGCTTACCTGCTGGCTGCTAAAGTTAACTCCGGTAGCAGCCGGCTGCAAAAAGCTTGGCAACTGATAGTGCTGTCGATAATTTCGGGTGGAGTGATCTCCTGTACGCTCAATTCCGAAGCTGAGACTTGGTGGCATCAAGCTCTGAGCGCCCAGATACCAGTAGCTCGCATCATCAACAAAGCAACGCGCCCGCTTGTACTGAGCGAACTCTCTGGCGATAATCTCGGCAGCTGTTTGTCTCTGACTCACCGGCTCGCTCCAGACGTGAGCTTTCAGTTTGCAGTTCCATCAACTGTCCCCCAGATACCTAATGGGTTCAGTGACGTGTTTTTGTACGCACCTTCCAAGGAGGAATTGCGAGCCGCACTGGAAAAAGAGCGTCACTATAACCTGGAACCTATTTACAAGGACAAAAGCAACAATGTCTGGCTCTGGAAAATTGTAGAAAAGTCAGACATTAATCTCCGACCGAAAGCGGTATTTGCCGGCTCATCTTTAATTGGCTGAATTCATCTTAATTATCGCCGTTAATCATTCTCTACTGATAGAGACGCGATTCATCGCGTCTCTACAAGAGAAATAGACGCGATTCATCGCGTCTTTACAAGAAAGGCAGCCGATTATTCGATCGCCACCGGCTTGCGTCCCGCTCGCAAGCGCCGCCTCCAGACAAAATATATTCCCAGCAAGAGCGCCCCCATTCCTTGGCTGGGTTCGGGAACGCTCACAGTGCCACCCGGCGTGCCAGCAGGTGCGTAGGCGCTCGCCCTCTCCGGTGTTTCCACCGGCACTTCCACCTTCTCCTGAGGATTGTTGGGATCGGCTCGCACCTCTTGACTAACAGCCACAAATGCGGTATATCTGGATAGCAGCCGGTAGGCGATAGCCGTATCAATCGCGTCCCATATTCCCACAGAAGGTGCGTCGGCATAAAGTTGATTCATCAAATTCTCAAAGCGGGCGCGCCCCCACATCTGGGCTACGGCAGAATTGCCTCTCGCGCCATCGAAATTGACATTGAGAATCTTCTCATAGCGCTTCCCACCGGCTGCCATGCCTTTGATGCGCAACTGACCGCTCTGCCTGTCTCCTTTACGCCCAAACAGCACCAGCGGCTGGTTGGCAAACAGATCGGGTGCCTGCAGGGGATAAATTTCCGGTGCCTCCCCAGAACCTGTCCAGCTGACTTCAACATCCCTGAGTACCGGAGTGTTGATTTGACGGAAAAACTTTTCAGCCACGGGTTGAGCTGGTTCATCCGGCGAAAGAAATGTGGCAGTTCCCCGCCCTACCTCCGCCAGACGAGTCATTAAAAAGCGGTTAGCTGAAGAGCCCGCGCCGAAACTGTAGAGCCGGTTTCCGGGCTTGAGTTTTTTCTGCACTTCGGCAATAATTGTCTGGTCATCGCCGATCAGACCGTCGGAGATCAGAAAAATACAGCGCAACCGTCCTGGCGGTGCCGGCGGCAAATTCAGCACCGTTTGGATGCCATTGGTTAACTTGGTGCCGCCGGTGGCGTTCAGTCGATTGATATACGCGACCGCTCGGGCGCGGTTGACCGGCGTATTCGGCAGCGGCTCGGCTGACAGCCTGGTTGCGGGAATGGCAAAATCAATAATATTAAACGTGTCGCTGGGATTGAGCCCGCTAATAAACTGCCGCATCAGTTCTTGAGACTGGCGGATTGGCTCACCGGCTTGAGAGCCGGAGGTATCTATCAGGAACACCACATCTTTGGGTATAATCTCCTCGGGTTTGTACTCCTGTGCGGGGATTAAATAAGCCGCGAAGTGACCGCCCCGTTCGTCCGACTGAGTGAGCGCGGTGACTTGAGTGGAGTCACCGGCAGCCCGATACCGCAAAATCAAGTCTCGGTTGAGAATCTCGTTTGACTGGGCGAGTCTCACCCGCACGGTTGAGCCGGTGGGCTGAACTTCTATCTCGTGAGAGGGCGAACTCACTTCCACCGGCACACCGGCATCAAGAACCACCGTCACGTCAATATCTTGCCGGTTGCCGGTTTGTTTTGCCCCGACAGCGCCGGAAACGCTGCCGCTACTAGCCCCTGCGCTAGCGGTTGAGGGGGTGGAGTTGGGAATGTAGCCCGCCCCCACCGCCTTAGGCAGCACAAATTCATAATCGCCCCCCTCAAACTTCAGGGTGCCGGTGTAGCGAATCGTGACCTCAATTTTCTCTCCAGGCTTGATGTCCGAGACAAGCTGTGTGAATGCACTGTCATCCGTTTGTTCTAACAGAGCGGCAATTTCTCCCGCCGGTTGAGTTCGCGAGCCGGCTGGCTTGGCTTGTTCGCGTCTTTTGATGGAGCCCCGGATAGTGCGATTGCCGGTGCGGATTTCCATCTCATCCACCGCCGCCTCACCCAAAAGTGGAAACTTATAAATCGCCTCTAAAGGTTGCTGATAGGGATTGGCAAAGGTTTGCCGCACCGTAACCCGGGACAAATTGCCAGAAATTTGCGCCTCAACTTGCGCCTGTTGCAACGGGAAAACTTGCAGCTCGCCATCGGAGAGGGCGAACAAGCCGGCGGGCGGCCATTTTTGAACATTTGGGGAGCTACCCCCAGAAAGCTGCTGGAGGTTAGCACGGTAGGGAGTTGCCGGGTTCCGCAGCAGAAGCGCCCCTGCTGCGGTAGCCAGTCCCAACAGCAGGACAGCGCCGCCGAGCAGCCATTTGTTCTGCGCCAGCGGTGTGTGGCGTGCGTTCAGGTCACGGAGGACTGCAGATGCCGACTGGTAGCGCTGCTTGGGGTTGCGGTGCAGCATCTTGTCGAGAATCTTGCCCAGCTTTTCACTCACCGGCTGTCTCAAATAATGCCGCCAAACCCAGGTGTCGGTGGTAGTGTCGAACAGGTCAACGGGCGAAATCTCAGTCATCAGGTGGATGCAGGTGACGCCCAAACTGTAGATATCGCTGGCAAAAGTGGCTCTGCCGGTGAGCTGTTCTGGGGCGGTGTACAGTGAGGCTGCGCCCGCGCCAAAATCGACGAGAGCCAGCCGAGCGTCAGAACTGCGGCGTGCAAGCGCGGCGGCGTCAGCAGCTATGATGTTTTCCGGCTTAATGTTCCGGTGAATGAGTTTGTGGCTGTGGGCAAAGTGCAGCACCGGCAGCAAGTCGTTGAGCAGCTGCCGGATTTTGGTTTCATCGAAAGCGCCCTTCTCAGCTAATTCATCAGCCAAGTTCCGCCCACTGACAAACTCCCGCACGAAATACTGTTGCTCGTTTCGCTGGAAGTGCGCCAGAAGCGTAGGAATCTGGGGGTGATGGGCAAGTTTTTCCAGGCGAGTCGCTTGCTGGCGAAAGAACTCGGAGCTGGCAGTGAGGGCTAGCGCCCTCTCTCCAGCTTGTTCGGGCACCGCCTGGGTTGAGCTGAGGGGGGTTTTTTGCAGAAAAAACTGCTTGATCACCCCCGGCGAGCCCGCTGGGGAGGCGTTATCCACAGCGAGAAAAGTTCGGCCCACCTCACTGGCACCAATGAGTTTGATGGCGCGGTAGCGGCCAACGAACCGCAGCAGGGAGCCGCACTTTTGGCAAGCAAGGGCGTCGGCTGGATTTTCTGGACTCTTGCAAGTGGGGTTGAGGCAATAGCACCGGTGGGTGGGAGGAGGAGCAAAGTTAGTCATGGGACTGCGCTGTCGAATTAGAGGTTGCCTGACGGTGGGGGCAATCCGCGCCATTTGTGAAACTGCGCCCCTAGCCGCTGCTTGCGTTGGCGGCGTGCCGGGTGCCGGTGAGCTGTGGGCCTTGATTGTGCCACCGGCAGGGCAGGGTTCTGGCTCTGGCCTTTCTACTTCAGCATAATTAAAGCAATTTTAGCCAAGGGAAAAATTAAGAGGAATTGACGCGGCTCAGGCTGTGGGGTTCGCTATTAACGCACGCTACAGCTGCAATACCCGCAGCGCAGGAGAGCGGGGAGCTGCTGTTTTTTGTGATAATGTTTCTAAAGTTATAGCTGTCGGGCATACTGGGTTGATTTCTGCGGTGACTGAGCGGTTAAAGCAAGGGGCGGGGCAGTCTCCGCGTGCCGCACCGCCCCCACACGCAGCGCGTGCGGGGTGACATCTAAATCGTTTGTCGCCCGCTGGGCGGCGTTTCAAACTGTCGAGCCTGGGGAAAGCCGATAATGGAACTCAGGGGGCTGTCATCAAGGCAAAGAACATGGCTGGAAATCCTGCGCACATCAAACGGTTGCTAGAAACGAAACAATGTCAGGGGGGCGATCTCAGGGATGCCAACCTGAGCCGGTTCAATCTCACTGGTGCCGACTTGAGCGGTGCCAAGATGCTGTTTGCCAACCTCAATGGTGCCAAGCTCAGCAAGGCTAACTTGAGCGGTGCTGATTTAAGTTTCGCCAACTTGGTGGGAGCCGATCTGGCCGGCGCTGACTTGAGCGGGCTCGACGCCAAGGGAATCAATCTGTTTGAGTCGCATCTCAACAATGCCAATCTCAGCGGCGCTGACTTGCGTGTGGCCAATCTCGTCAACACCAACCTCAGTGACGCCAACCTCAGCGGTGCCGACATGGGGGGTGCCAACCTGATTGGCACCCAGCTGGCTCGGGCTACCCTGAGTGGGGCGAATTTGGGGGGTGCCAATCTGGGCAAGGCGAATTTGGTGGCGGCTAACCTGCTCAATGCCAATCTCTCTGATGCGCGGTTAGTTGAGGCCGATCTGAGCGACGCTAACCTCAGCGGTGCCAATCTCAGCAGCGCTAACCTGCTCAATGCTAACCTGAGCGGGGCCAATCTCAGCGGGGCCAATCTCAGTGGGGCGAACCTGGCAAATGCCAAGCTGGACGGTGCGATTGGACTGGATGTGGATAACCCGATTGTGCGGCGGGCGACTCCGCCGACGAACTCGGGCGGGGCTCAAGCCGGCATGTCTTATCTGAGTTTGCCTCATTCCGGACCTTCTCACTCTGACTCACAAGGATATTCTGGGCCACGCTTTGGTTTGCCTTAGCGCCGGGGGCGGGTTTATTAACCGAGGTGCTCTGTTGCCAATCTCTTGGGTGAACCCGCCCCCGCAGGGCACGCCGCTCCTGCGGAGCCGCTACCCGTTCCGCACCCAAAGCAAAACAATCAATCCCCAATCCAAAATCAAAAATCCACGCATCCCCACTGCGCACGCCGCTCCTGCGGTGCCGCTTCGCGTTCCGCATGGGGCATCACCGCTTCCCCACCCCAGGCTCGTAATTCAGATTAATCAACCGGACGCAATGTAAGTGAAATATTCGCGGGCGTCAGTAAACTCGGTTTGTTTTGACTCATCTGGGGGTTTTCGGGGGCTATTCCCCATTTGGCGCGGGGTAGCGCGATGTGCGATCGCTTTTTCCGTTTGGTTACTTTATGTATGCGGCGGGCGGCGCTCAACAACGGGGCAGCGCATCTTTTTTAGAGAAAATACGGTTAATAGAATCTTGTATAATCCCGCTCTCTCACTTTGAAGGCATGCGAACGCAGACTTTTAATTAAGGATTAAATATCCGGTTTACACACGGGGCTCTCACTTTTGAGCGCAATTTCCAGGCGGTCGGAACCATGAATCTCTCTCGCCCTCTCCCCCTCTCGCCCTCATTTCTCAGCACCTGAGGCGCAACCGGCAGCGGGGATATCACCCCCACCCCGCTCGTGTGCGAACCCCGAATAATAATGTCCCGTCTGTCCAAGTGTGGATTCTTGTAAAGATATTCCGGACGCCGAGGCGGTGTTGCAGTAATTAGAACCCATCCTACTAATTTTGCTCTGTGAGCGCTAGAATAGGTGAGGGGTGTCACCCCTCACCCCTTTGGGAGAAACTACCACCTGTAAATCTTTCGGCGTCACGCTCGGGTTGAGCGACAAGCACGAAGGGTGAAACTTCACATTTCACACTTGCTGAGTTTCTAGCGACTTCCTGCTCTTTGCGGCCTGAAAGCGCCCCGGTTGTGCCAGGTGAGGCGAAAAATTTACAGCACGGAAAATAAGCGCCCTTTCCGGATGAAAACATACCGAAAGCTGACATGACAAGGGAGAAATATGGCAGGAAATAGCACACAGGTTAAGACAGCGATGGCAGCCAATAGTGCCCACGTCAAACGGTTGCTGCAAACGAAACAGTGTCAGGGGGGCGACCTGAGTGAGGCCAACCTAGCTCAGTTCAACCTGAGCGGCGCTGACCTGAGTGGTGCTAAGTTGATGTTTGCTAACCTGCACGGTGCCAATCTCAGTGGCGCTAACTTGAGCGGTGCCGATATGTGTTTTGCCAACTTGGTAGCAGCGGACTTGGTGAGTGCTGACCTGCGGGGGATCGACGCCGAGGGCATCAACCTGTTAGATGCCAAACTCAACAGAGCCAACTTGTGCGGTGCGGACCTGGGTTTTGCCAATATTGTCAATACCAAACTAGAAGAAGCCAACCTCTGCGGTGCTGACTTGGACGGCGCTAACCTTATTGGGGCCAGACTGAACAGTGCCAACCTCAGCGGAGCTAACCTGGGGGGAGCCAATCTCGGCCATGCTGAGCTGGTGGGGGCGAATCTTTCCAATGCCGACCTCAATGACGCCCGCTTAGTAGGCACTGACTTGAGTGACGCCAACCTGGCTGGAGCCAACCTGAGTTCCGCCAACTTGCTGAATGCCAACCTGAGTGGGGCCAACCTGAGTGGGGCGAACTTGAGTGGGGCAAACCTGGCCAATGCCAGGCTCGACGGTGCGATTGGACTCTACATCGACCCTCAAGGCGGGAGCTACCGGCACGACTCGCCGCGCTCAGGCGTGCCGCAGCCCGCGCCGTCTTACGCCAGTTTTTCCCAACCCAGCCTGTATCGCTCAAATTCGCCCACTTAGGGCTGCCACCTCCGGGATTCCCCTGAGCTGCCTACTCTGTCAGGACTGCCAGCGATCGCTCAACCGCTTGCAAAGCCCGGTCTACTTCAGCTGCTGTGACCGTCAGCGGCGGGACAAACCGCACCACCGTGGGGCCGGCGGGCACCAGCAGCAAGCCCTCCGCCATCGCCGCTCTCACCACATCAATCGAGGTCAGCTGGCTGTCGGAGCTGTCGGGCCCCTCAGAAGATCCCAGCTCCATGCCATTAATTAAACCCCAGCCGCGCACCTCGGCAATCCGGTCGGGAAATTTGTCTGCAATTGCAGACAAACCGGCTCGCAATTGCTCGCCCCGCTCCCGCACATTGGCCAGCAGGTTTTCCCGCTCCAGCGTCTGGCACACAGCGAGCGCCACGGCACAGGAGAAGGGATTGCCGCCAAAGGTGCTGGCGTGATCTGCGGGTTGGAAGACATCGCAGAAAGACTTGCACAGCAGGGCACCGATGGGAATCCCCCCACCCAGTCCTTTGGCAGAGGTAAAGACATCTGGCTCTACTCCCAGATTCTCGTAGCCCCACAGCTTGCCGGTGCGCCCCATGCCAACTTGGACTTCATCCAAAATCAGCAGAATGCCCTTTTCGTCGCAGATTTGCCGCACCCTCTGGAAGTAAGCGGGTTCTCCCGGACGGACGCCGCCTTCACCCTGCAGCGGTTCCAGGAGAATGCCGGCAACCCGCCGCTCGTCTTTATCCAGCTCGGCGATCGCCGCTTCCAGCGCTTCAATATCGTTGTACGGGACGTAGTGGAACCCAGGCACCAAGGGGTCAAAGTGCTTCTGGTACTTTGGCTGGCCGGTGGCGGTAATGGTGGCCAGAGTCCGCCCGTGGAAGCTGGCGTGCGCCGTCAAAATGACCGGATCTTTGATGTTTAAAACCGTGTGGGCGTATTTTCTGGTGAGTTTTATCGCCCCTTCATTCGCTTCCGCGCCGGAGTTGCAGAAAAACACCCGATCCGCGCAGGAATGCCCCACGAGCCACTGGGCCAGCTGGCCTTGCAGGGGGATGTAGTAAAGATTGGAAACGTGGTGCAGGGTTTGAATTTGTCGCGTCACCGCTTCCACCATTGCTGGGTGAGCGTGCCCCAAGGTACAAGTGGCAATACCGGCCACAAAGTCGAGATATTCCCGCCCCTGCGTGTCCCAAACGCGGCAGCCGGCACCGCGCTCTAGGGCCAGGGGAAATCGCCCGTAAGTGGCCATTACGCAGCTGTCAAAGCTGTCTGGACTGAACGGTGCCGGCTGCTCCTGCACAGCCGCTTCACTAACGGCGGCTACAGGTGTCTTTTCAATCAGGGTTTCTGGACTCACAGATTGCTCCTGTTCTCCTGAATTCTGAAGCTGGGTTCAACTACACTCGATCTTAGGTCAGTCCAGCTGCCATTCTCTCCGGCTTAATACAATCTCAATCTGGTGGCTGCCATCCCTCCTTTGGGGCGCAGCTGCAGCGCTGCAATCAGCTGTCAGCTGTCAAGCGAGACAGCGCTGCATCGCCGCACAAAGCGCGGCTGTTGCCAGAAGATGTGAGATCGGGGAGCCTTTCAATCTAAAATCTAAATTCTAAAATCTAAAATCTAGAACTGGTGTACTCGACGCTTGAGCAGAAATATCGGCGCATCCAAACCGAGCTGGTTGCCGGTGCGATCGCCTTTTTAGGTATCCTTGTACTCGGTACACTGTGGTACTGCCTGGTCGAGGGATGGCCTTGGGTAGACGCCCTTTACATGACGGTGATCACCCTGGCGACTGTTGGGTTTGGAGAGACTCGCCCTCTGGGGAACCGGGGCCGTTTGTTTACAATCGCCCTGATTTTGATGGGAGTGGTCAACATCGGGTATATCGTCAACCGATTTACAGAAGCCCTGATTCAGGGCTACTTTCAACAAGGAATCGTATTGCAGCGACAGCGACGCTTGATAAACACTTTATCTGGCCATTACATTCTCTGCGGGTTCGGTCGCACTGGCCGTCAGATTGCCTTGGAATTCAAGGCAGAAGGTATCCCGTTTGTGACTATCGACTCCGACGCCGAACAAATCCATGTGGCTCAGCAGCTGGGTTACATTGCTTTTGAAGGCGATGCCACCCTGGACGCCACCCTCCTGGAAGTCGGCATTGAGCGGGCGGTCTGCTTGGTGGCGGCGCTGCCTTCTGATGCGGAAAATCTCTATACTGTCCTGTCGGCCAAGACGCTCAATCCTCAAGTGCGGGCCATCGCCCGCGCCAGTACCGAAGAAGCCGTGCAAAAGCTGCAGCGCGGCGGTGCCGATGCTGTCGTCTCGCCTTATATCACTGGCGGTAAGCGCATGGCGGCTGCGGCGCTCAGACCCCAAGTGATGGACTTTGTGGACGGCATTATCACCGGCGCAGATCGCTCTTTCTATCTGGAAGAGTTTCGCATTGACCCGCAAACCTGCCCTTATGTGGGCCAAAGCCTGCGAGACGCAAAGCTGCGCTCCCAGTCCGGTGCCCTGGTTCTGGCGATTCGCCGCGCCGATGGCACCCTAATCGGTGGCCCGACTGCCGACACGAAATTAATGTCGGCAGACTCCTTAATCTGCATGGGCACAGCTGAGCAGCTCCGCTCGCTCAATCAGATCCTCGGGCCCATCCAGTCGAACCGGCTGCGCTTGCCCAAGCAAGCCCCTCCGGCAGACTGACGCTTTCTCTTTTCCGTTTAATCTTTTTACATTAATTTCTCTGGCTTTGTTTCCCTCTATTCGTCTTGGCGGTTGAACAGGAAGATTAATCAACCGGATATTGAGCTTCTAGCAGCTGACCGCGCGCCTGTCCGCGACCGCGCTTTAGAGATTGGCAATTGCCCGCTGACTCTAGACGGCTAGCTGCTAGTCACTGCTTTCAGCAAAGCTTCAAGGCGCTCGCCGGCACGTCATCCCAGGAACTGACCGTGCGGATTCTGGCCATCCAACCGCTTGCCTTCTGGCCATCGGTCAAATTGCTCTCGAATGACTCGTGGCATTCTTGGGCCTGAGATTCACTGCAGCAGGCTATGCAAGCCTGAAGGATACCGCACGGGTCGATCTGTTCGTTGAGCCAAATAGTCATAATTACCCTCTCAAACTTTTTACCTGGGACTTCTCTGCATGAGCAGTTATGCTTAGTTTTATCAAAAAATCAGCGCACATGGCAAGAGGAATTTACTATATTTAACAAGTCTTCAGAATCCGTTGTATAAACCGTTGCTAAACTTTAACTTGTGTCCGCCGGCGAAGGCAGGCAGGCTACGCCTTTGGCTGTTGCCGGCGGGACGGGGGATGGAGCCGGGATTAGGGGATTTGGGGATTTTTCCGGGACTGCGGTGTTTCCCCAATTCCTGTGATGGGAGCCGGTGCGTCTGTCTGCTGTGCAAAATGACTGCTGTTATGGCGGTTCGTTCTGGAGGAGTGAAAATTATTTTTTTAATAAACCGCCAAGACGCCAAGAGCGCCAAGGGAAGAAAGGAGAGAGGATTTGAAAAACATTTATAAGTTTTATAGTTTTTTCGGGTCTTGAGTGGTTGAGGTGTTTTTGGTTGGTTGGGGGACTGTCCAGTTAAGCCGGCACAGTTTGTATAGCAATAGACAGTTTATTTAGGACATGATAGTCCTAGGGAACGCAATTCCTACGAGTTATAGACGTAGGGCAGGCGTCCCGCCTGCCCTCAATGTCTAATTTTCTAATCTAAGTGGCTACTGCTGCAAACGGGTGGGGCTAAAGCCCAATTACAAACCTGTGGGGCTAAAGCCCAATTACAAACCTGTGGGGCTAAAGCCCAACTACAAACCTTGTTTGTTTGTAATTGGGATTGTTCGGATTTATTCTATTTGGGATGCGCTCGCCTGGGAGGCTAAATGGGTCAGGTCGTCACCGGCAAGGCGGCAAATGCGCCAGTCTGGCAAAATCTTTGCGCCGCAGCGCTCATAGAAAGAAATTGCCGGTTCGTTCCAATCCAAAACGCTCCACTCCAATCGCCCGCAGTTGCGAGCAACGGCTAGCTGAGATAAATAAGTCAGGAGGGCTTTGCCAATTCCTTGCCGCCGGCTTTCGGGGAGAACAAATAAGTCTTCCAGATAAATGCCGGGTTTGGTGAGGAAGGTGGAATAATTGTGGAAGAAGAGGGCAAATCCAGCGATTTCTCCCGCACTTTCTGCTAGGATTACCTCGGCGTATGGACGCTCGCCAAACAGGTGTTCTTTGAGGGCGTCAGGGGTGCCGGTGACGGCGTGCGATAGGTTTTCATATTTGGCTAAGGCTTGAATCAGTCGGAAAATTGCCGGCACGTCTGCCGGTGTGGCGGAACGCAAAATTAGATCGCTGGGCATGCAGGGTAAGCGCAAGACTATTTTAGCTGTTTAGTAATAACATCATAAGCGGCCTCAGTGTTGCCTAATCAATACTAGCCTCTGCTTGCCGGTGGGGAGCATCCCGTTTTTGCAAAGACTGTCACCCTCACCCCCCCTTCCCCCCCTCTCCCAGGTCGGGAGAGGGGGGAAAAATCAAGAATTCTCCCCTCTCCCCTTGTGGGAGAGGGGTTGGGGGTGAGGGGGATTACAAAAATGGGATGCTCCCTGCCGGTGTGGCTTTCACCAATAGTATGCCAGTTTCTGGAGCCCGGGGTAGGGTGCGTTCCCTAAGAGGGAACGCTACGAGTTACACTAAAGTCCGGAGCGCAAATTGCAGATTGCCTTACGCTTGCGCCTCTATCTGTAGGGTGGGTTAGCGATAGCGTAACCCACCCCACACCACATTAAGTTTCGCTGCCCAAGTCCTAAAGTTATAAAGCCGGCAGAATTTCTTGACAAATTCGGCTTTATGTGCTAGCCTATTTAGCGCAAATTGCAGATTGCCAACAGTAAGTAGGGTGTGGGGCGCGAGAGTGCGGCACCCCAAAGACTGAACCGGCAAATTGCAGATTGCCAACAGTAAGTAGGGTGTGGGGCGCGAGAGGTGGGCCGGCCCCCTACGTCGTGAGGCGGGCGAAACACCCCGAAGCGAAATACTTTCAGAAAAATCGGGGAGCGCTCTTGCCAATTGTGAAAATTTTATGTAGAGTGAGAGAGATTATAAAAAGTGCAAGTCGGGGTATCTACCTTATGAACTTCGCCGCCGGCTCATTGAGCTCGTTGCTGCTTATTGTTTCTTTTTTCGGCTCACTTGCCTCTGCCAAACCGGCACTCGCCCAATCGGTCACACCGGCACCCGACGGCACCGGCACAACGGTCACTCCCCAGGGAAATACATTTAACATCCAAGGGGGCTCCCTGTCAAGCGATGGCGCGAATCTTTTCCACAGCTTTCAGAAATTTGGCCTGAGTTCTGGAGAGACGGCCAAATTCCTCAGCAATCCCGATATCCGCAATATCCTGGGGCGGGTAGTTGGGGGCGACGCCTCTTATATAAATGGGTTAATTCAGGTAACGGGGGGCAATTCCAACCTGTTTCTGATGAACCCCGCCGGCATCCTATTTGGCCCAAATTCCAGTTTGAACGTGCCGGCATCCTTCACGGCGACAACAGCCACCGGCATCGGGTTTGGTGCGGGCTGGTTTAACGCGGTTGGCAGCAATGATTATAACATATTAGTGGGGACGCCGAGTGCGTTCAATTTTGCGGTATCACAGCCCGGGGCGATTGTCAATGAGGGGAATTTAACCTTAACATCTGGGAGCAGTCTAACGCTGTTGGGCGGGACAGTGATAAACACCGGCACCCTGACAAGTCCTGGGGGGAATATTACCATTGCGGCAGTGCCGGGTGACAGTGCGGTGCGGATTTCTCAAGAGGGGCATTTGCTGAGTTTGGACATCGAGCCGGCGGCGCTAACAGGGGCGGAGGTTCCGGCGGTACTACAGCCTCTTTCTTTACCGCAATTGCTCACCGGCAGACCTGATTTTGGCCACGCCTCTGTGCTGAGTGTGAGTGAAACAGGGGAAGTGTCTCTGACGGGTTCTGGGGTGACAATCCCGGCATCAGGGGGGATAGCTGCCGGCAATATTGACACGAGTTCGGAATCGGGGGATGGCGGGGCGATTACCTTGAATGCCACATCAGATATTATAACAGGTTCTCTGCGGACAGCCGCCGGCGGGGGCACCGGCACCGGGGGGAATATTGCGATTGTGAGCAGTGCCGGTGGGATTAATACGAGTGCCGGTGCTGTAGATTCCAGTTCGGTTGATGGGAATGGGGGGAATGTCACCCTGAGTGCGGAGGGCGACATTAAAACAGGTGAGATTTTATCGGCATCGGGTGAGATTACCTCAACTACTGATGAATCAGGCACCGAGCAGTTTTCATATAATGGAGGCACCGGCACGGGGGGAAATATAGCCCTAGAAAGCCGCAGTGGGGCCATTGATACCAGCGCCGGCACTCTGTCCTCTTATTCTTTGGAGAGTGATGGGGGTTCTGTTATCCTGACGGCTGCTGGGGATATTAAGACAGGTGAAATCAGGGCTACTTCAGGTTTTTACACGAATACATGGCCATGGCTTGGCACCGGCACCGGCATTGGGGGGAATATCGCCCTCAATAGCAGTGCCGGTGGCATTGATACTGCCTTGGGCGAACTAGACTCTTCTTCAAGTGAGGGGAATGGGGGTTCTGTCACTCTGACGGCTTCAGGGGATATTAAGACAGGTAGCATCTGGTCGGATTCGTGGGGCACCGGCAGTGGGGGGAATATCATCCTCAATAGCAGTGCCGGTGGCATTAATACTGCCTTGGGCACGCTATCCTCTTTTTCAAGTGAGGGGAATGGGGATTCTGTCACTCTGACGGCTTCAGGGGATATTAAGATAGGTGACATCAGGTCGGATTCCTTGGGCACCGGCAGTGGGGGGGATATCACCCTCACTAGCAGTGCCGGTGGGATTGATACTGCCTTGGGATCGCTATCCTCTTATTCAAGTCAGGGGAATGGGGGTTCCCTCACCCTGACGGCTTCAGGGGATATTAAGACAGGTGACATCAAGTCGTCTTCTAATGGCACCGGCAGTGGGGGGAATATCATCCTCAATAGCAGTGCCGGTGGCATTGATACTGCCGATACTGACTGGGGCCGGCTAGACTCTTCTTCAAGTGAGGGGAATGGGGGTTCTGTCACTCTGACGGCTTCAGGGGATATTAAGACAAGCAGCATCTGGTCGGATTCGAAGGGCACCGGCAGTGGGGGGAATATTATCCTCAATAGCAGTGTCGGAGGCATTGATACTGCCTTGGGCCGGCTAGACTCTTTTTCAAGTGAGGGGAATGGGGGTTCTGTCACTCTGACGGCTTCAGGGGATATTAAGACAAGTGTCATCAGGTCGTATTCGGAGGGCACCGGCAGTGGGGGGAATATCATCCTCAATAGCAGTGCCGGTGGCATTGATACTGCCTTGGGCGGTGGCATTAATACTGCCTTGGGCGTGCTAGACTCTTCTTCAAGTGAGGGGAATGGGGGTTCTGTCACCCTGACAGCCAGCAGTACAATCATCACAGGCAACATCAATTCCTCGGGCTTATTGCGGGGGGGGGACATTACCATCACCAGCCAGTTGAGTGACATCATCTATCGGGGATTTCTGAATAACTTTTCTGAGAGTGGTGCCGATGGGAAACGCACCACAAATGCTTATGCCGGCAGCCAATCCCCAGGAAATATCAGCGGGTTGAGGAATATTACGATAGCCGGTGGGGGCAATGACGAGCCAATCGGTGCCAACCCAGCCGCCAGCGCCACATCCGATGCCGGGAAGATTAATACTGTCGCAGGGAAAGTCACCTTGGGAGCTCACAACGACATTACAGTCAGCCAACCCATAAAAACCTCTTCAATCACCAGTTTAGAACTGATTGCCGGTCGCAGCATCAACATCAACGCCGACATCGACACCTCAGGAAGCAACGGAGATATCGCACTGCGAGCCAACTCTAACAGCGCTGACCCGAAATATCGTGAATCAGGCCCGGGTTCCGTGACAATGGCACCCGGGACTGCCCTCAATGCCGGCAGCGGCAATATCGTGATAGAATTGGGCACGCTCGGACAAGTCGGCAACATCACCCTGAGCAATATAAACACGGCAGGCTCCCTCACAGTCAATGCCGCAACAGGGAATATCCTGCGCAGCTCAGCCGACTTGTTAATAACCGCCGGCAGTGCTTTCTTACAGACATCCATATTAGACAGCGGCGCTCTTGGTTCGCCAGCGGAACCGCTGCGCATAAGCGTTAGCAATTTAGAGGCCATAGCAGGAAGTGGCGGGGCGTTTTTTGACTCTCCCGAAGGGGGAGTAACGGTAGGCGGCGCAACCGAGCTTCCCTATGGGATTGCAACATCAGGTGGGGGTGACGTTTCGCTACGCGCCGCAGGGGACATCACGATTATCGAGCCGGTCAGCACAGGTCAAATCTTTGATGAGAATGCGGGGAATATCATCTTGAATAGCAGCGGCGGTGCCATTAATGCCAGCGCCACTCTCAACTCAAGCGCCGCACAGGGGAATGGGGGTTCTGTCACCCTGACGGCTTCTGGGGATATTAAGACAGGTGACATCGAGTCGTCTTCTGGTGGCACTGGCAGTGGGGGGAATATCGCCCTCAATAGCAGTGCCAATGGCATTGATAGTGCCGGTGGCACGCTGCGCTCTTCTTCAAAGCAGGGGGATGGGGGTGCTGTCACCCTGACGGCTTCTGGGGATATTAAGACAGGTGAAATCGGGTCGTATTCTAGTGGCACCGGCAGTGGGGGGAATATCGCCCTCACTAGCAGTGCCAATGGCATTGATACTGTCGGTGCCACGCTATCATCTGTTTCAAGTCAGGGGAATGGGGGTGCTGTCACCCTGACGGCTTCTGGGGAAATTAAGACAGGTGGCATCTCGTCGTATTCGTTTGGCACCGGCAGTGGGGGGAATATCGCCCTCACTAGCAGTGCCGGTGGCATTGATACTGCCTTGGGCGTGCTAGACTCTTCTTCAAGTGAGGGGAATGGGGATTCAGTCACCCTGACAGCTTATGGGGATATTAAGACAGGTGAAATCAGGTCGTATGCGTTGGGCCCCGGCAGTGGGGGGAATATCGCCCTCAATAGCAGTGCCGGTGGCATTGATACTGCCTTGGGCCAGCTAATTTCTTATTCATGGGAGGGGAATGGGGGTTCTGTCACTCTGACGGCTTCAGGGGATATTAAGACAAGTGTCATCAGGTCGTATTCGGAGGGCACCGGCAGTGGGGGAAATATCGCCCTCAATAGCAGTGCCGGTGGGATTGATACTGGTAATAGCAGGCTATTATCTTATTCATTTCAGGGAAACGCGGGTTCTGTCACCCTGATGGCTTCTGGGGATATTAAGACAGGGCAGATTGAGTCAATGGCGGGTTTTAATGCGTTGGGCGCGAGTGCGTCAGAGATAACGTTCACCCCAATTCCAAAC
>JAHHHT010000024.1 GCA_019359235.1 Oscillatoria princeps RMCB-10 | reverse complement strand
GCCCGTTGGGGGGGGGGGGGGTGGGGGGGGGGGCCTCCAATGCCGGCAAATATCTATTAACCTAAGTTGCTAGTTACAAGCGAGCCAGTTATATCCCCCCCTAGCCCCCCCTTAAAAAGGGGGGGAACATTCTTAGATACCCCCTAGCCCCCTTAAAAGGGGGGGACATCTCAAAGCCCCCCTTTTTAAGGGGGGTTTGGGGGGATCTAACGCGGAGCTGCGCCTACGGAATTGCTTGGAGTTATAAGTAGCAACTTGGGTTATCTATTAGAGGAATCCTTCTTGCTCCAATTCTTCTATTACCTGCAAGCCGCGCGGATCGCCGACTCGCAGCACTGAAGATTTGGCATCTTCGCGCACGCCCATGTCTTCGTCTTCGGCAAAAGCTTCTATCAGGGCGTCAATGGCTGTGGCGTACACAACATTAGAAGGCAGTTCGCGGCACAGCTGTCCCAAAGCCCAGGCGCAGTTACTGCGGACAGCCGGCACGGGATCTCTGCGCAAGCCTTCAATTAAAGGGGGCACTGCAGCGATAATGGCATCGTAACCCACTTGCGCCATTTGGCCGAGGGAGCTCGCCGCCCACAGGCGCACTGCGGAAATATCGGTTTTCAGGGCGTCCAGCAGGGGGGCGAGCGACCGGCGATCCCGGCAATTGCCCAGCGCCCACACCACGCCTTTGCGCACATAGCCATTCCAGTCCCGGTTGAGCTGGTGAATCAGCGGCTCCACCGCATTTGGGCTGGGATTGCGTCCCAGAGCGTAAGCGGCGCTCACCCGCACGAGGGGACAAGCATCGGTGAGCAGGTGAATCAGCTGGGGTATAGCCCGCGCGTCCTGCAGGTCGCAAAAAGCCCGCGCCGCCAGCATGCGCTGCTGCGGTTCTGGGGATTGCAGGAGTGGGAGCATTTCCTCTGGATCTGGTTTGGGGGGTTCTGACTCCGCTAAGAGATCCAAAGGGCTTTCCAGCTCATCCTCGGTATTGAGTGCGCTTGTGCGATCTTGACTGTTCATATTTTCAATCTACTGCAGCACGCGCCCCGCTTCACCTGTCTGACTCCGGTTTCAGGGGTTTGAGCATCCACAGAGACTGGGTTTCGTAGCCCAGTTTGCGGTAAAGATTGAGCGCCGGCTGGTTTGTGAGAAAGACTTGCAAGCCAACTTGCCGGTCGCCCCTGTCTTTGGCCCAAGTCTCTGCCTCTTGCATGAGGGCGGAGCCAATTCCCCGACGCCGGTGTTCTGGGACGACGTAGACGAGAAAAATGTGGGCGTGGCGGTCGCCGCTGACCTGATCGATGGCACTCCCCAGCCACAGACAGCCCACCGGCACCTTTTGGGATGGGGAAGTTTCTTCCACCCACCACAGGGGAGTGCTGCTGGCAAAATATTGCTCGACGGTTTGGGCGAGATGGGAAAAATCGCCTTCCGGGTAGAGTTCAAGGTAGGTGAGCTGCATGAATTTGAGCAGCCGCGCCCGATCCAGGCGCGAGCCTGTGCGCACAGTGTATCCCGGGATCAGCACACCGGCTCCTGCAGCGTCCCACCGGCACCTGGGAGCTGGGATGTTGCCGGTGCGGTTTCCCCCACGGGTGCGGGGGAAGCCATGTCGCCCGGCAAAAAGCTGCGAGCGCCCACTGCTACGAGCGCTACCAAGAAGACCAATACTATCAACAGCGGTGCAATGTACTGACGAAATATTGCCATAGGGATTGGGGGGTGGGGGTTGGGCTAGCCCCTGTCCGAGGATGGGGTCAAGTTTTGTAAAGGTAGCTTTCCTTATATTACAGCCGGTGCGTGCCGGTGTTCAGCCACCCTGCACCCCAGCCCCACAAGGGGAGGTTTTTCGATTGGAAGTAAAGAACGGCGTTGCATTTGCGAATCGAAATATCGGGCGCAGTCGTAAAGATCCGAGGCGCAAATGCTTCGCCCCTACATTGGATCTGGGGATCAGGTGTAGGGGCGAAGCATGAGCGCGACTATTTGTGCAACCAGTGAAAGGATGACATTCGCTCATGCTTCGCCCTCACGTCGGTGCTACCAACAGACAACCTCTAAAAAACCTACCCCCGAAAGACCCCCCACCCCCCTGCCCCACAAGGGGAGGTTTTTCTCTCGTTACCCGGCTCAGCCTGGGAATATCAAGTCCGGTGGCATCCTTATTGCAAAACTCTTGTAGAGACCGGATTTATTCGGTCTCTCCACAATCGTCCTGCACTGCGGGCGCTCCGTATGCCGTAGGCATTCCCGCTTTCTTGTCGCGCGTCTTAGGCGGTTCATTATTAAGCACCACCGGCACTCACCGGCGCGTGTAGCGGTGCTTCACCCCAACCGGAAAATACTCCTGATCGCCCAAAGGCAAAAGGCTCACCTGCGGCATTTGATACTCCTTCGGAACATAATTGGCAAACTCGCTATTCAACCGGCACAACTGAGTTACAATAGAACCGGCAATCGTCTCCCGCATCTCTTCAGTCGCTCCCACCCCAGGCGCTAACTCCACCGCAACCGAAAGAAACCGATTTCTGTCCCCGCCTTCCTTCACCTCCAGCACAAACTTGCCCGTCACCCAGTCTTGAATCCCCGGCTGCTCCAGCCCTACTGTAACATTTTCCGGGTAAATATTCGCACCGAAATACGACACCGTAAAGTGAGAGCGCCCAAAAACATACACAAAAGGCAAAGAATAGATTCCCCGGGTAGTCTGAGGCTCTAATTCCACCAGCGGATCGAAACCCCAGTCTGCCAGAAACCGGATCATCTCCTCAAAAGGAATAATCCCGCCCGTATCGGAAATGTGATAGCGCACCAGCGGAATGCCATTATCCCCAGAAAACAGCAAAGTGCCCTCGTGAACCTCAAAAAACCGCGACAGCGGATCGTACTGCACCAGCGTCGGGAGGCGGGATTCCCCAAACAGGGAACGGGCGACATCCGGGCGAGACGCCAAAAACCGGCGGATGCAGATACTCACCGGCGTCTCATTTCCCAAAACCCCCGCATCTGCAGTGCCGTAAACGGAAGCAGAATCGTAGCAAATATCTTGAGAGCCGGTGCGATCTCCCAGCAAAGTCCGCCACTCCTCGCTGAACACTTCCCCCGCCATCACCAGCTTAATCGAGTATTTTTCCCATTCTATCCCCTCCGCAATGCCGGCGTCAATAACATCCTTAACAAACGGCGGGTATCCCAGCAGCACCACCTGCTCGAATGCCGGTGCCAATTCCCGCACCGCGCGGAAAATCTCCGCCTTGTTATTTCCAGGGGTGATAACTGTGATAGGATAGCCCTTAGCCGCCAAGTGCCGGCAGCAATTCGCCGTGTACATTCCTCCCACCCAAGTTCCCAAAGCGAAGCAAATCACCGCCAAAGTGCGGCGGTAGTCAGCCTGGAAACTGTCGCGGAAAATTTGCTCGAACCGCGCCGCAACCGGGAACTCATCCGCGAGAAAGCGAGGCCAAAATGTCGGAGAGCCGGTGGAGCCAGAGGATACCGCTATTAGATCGCAAGTTTCCAACTTTCCGTACCGGCACAGACTCGGCAAAGCGTAGCGCCGCAAGTAATTCTCCTTCGTCGTCAGCGGCAATTTTTGGAAATCCTCAAAAGTCTGGATGTAGGCCGGTTCTATGCCATATTCCTTGAGGAAAGCCTGATAAGCCGGCACAGTAGCCGCCACCGAGCGAAACAATTCCATAGCAGCAGCCGGTGCGCTCGCTTGGCTGTGTTCTTGCAGCAAAGTTTCCACCGGTGTATTCAGAAACCCTTGCCAAGCTGCCAGTGTCCTGTCGCGCTGTTCTTCTTGCATCTTGTGTTCCTTGTCTTTCTCGATTTGAGCCTTGTTTCCTGACAGCAGCGAGAGGCGGAGCCTCTCGATGTGCGTTCCCAGGTTCTACCTGGGAACGAGAGCACGAGAGAGTTTCTCAGAAACCGGGTTTCTTAAAGAAACCCGGTTTCTTGATGTTCGACTTGGGGCGTGGGGTTCAAACCGCACCGAGCAAACTTGCCAGCAAAGCCTTTTGAACGTGCATGCGGTTTTCTGCCTGATCCCAAACCCGCGAGTGAGAACCTTCCATCGCCTCATCGGTGATTTCTTCCCCCCGGTGTGCCGGCAAACAGTGCAGCACAATAGCGTCAGCATCCGCACAGCTCAGCAGCTGTTCGTTGAGCTGGTAAGGCTGAAACAGGGGAATGCGAGCCCTGGCTTCCTCCTCCTGACCCATACTAGCCCAGACATCGGTATAGAGCACTTGAGCGCCTTTAACCGCAGCCACTGGATCGCCGGTGACAGTAACTTCGCTCTTACCGTTGGCAATTTCCCGCGCCTTTTCCACGAAACCGGCAGCAGGTTGGTAGCCCTCAGGTGTAGCCACTCTGATATTCATCCCCACCATCGCGCAGCCCAGCAGCAGGGAGTTGGCCACATTGTTGCCGTCGCCCAAGTAGGTGAGGGTGACGCCCTCCAGCCGGCCAAAACACTCCTGAACCGTCAGCAAATCCGCCAAAGCTTGACAGGGGTGGGCTTGATCGCTGAGGGCATTAATCACCGGAATCTTGGCGCAGCCGGCAAAAGTTTGCAAGTCCTCTTGAGCAAAAGTGCGAATCGCTATAACATCGAGATAGCGGTCCAGCACCCGCGCCGTATCCACCAGAGGTTCCCCCCGGCTGACTTGGGTGACGCTGGGATTGAGGTCGAGCACCTGGCCCCCCAACTGGTACATGGCCACCGTGAAACTCACCCGCGTCCGGGTGGACGCTTTGTAGAACAGCAAGCCCAGAACCTTATTACAGTGCGGGTTCGCCTTGCCGGCTTTCATCTGCGCCGCCAGCTGCAGGAGAAAGTCCAATTCCCCCACACTCACGTCTGCCAGACTCAAGAAATCCCGTCCTTTCAGTGCTTCCACACATCCTCCTCACATCACATCCTGTAATGTTACCCTAATTGATATTCGCAGCAGATTCGCGCGGGCGTCCCGCCCGCCCCGCTCGTTATTCCTCGTTTATAATCAGGACTAAAGTCCTGACTGCGAACCTAGCAGATTTGGCAGACTGACATTGCGTACAAATATACCGAAATCAGGGGATGTTGGGACTCCCCCTCTCCCGAAGCTGACCATTACCTCAAGTCCGGGGCCAGCTGCCCCCTATTCCGAATCGACCGGCTGAGATTTTTTCGATTCAAGCAGGGTCTTAACTCGGTGCAAAATCTCGTCAAGCCCAGCATCTTTTGCGATAAAATCGTCCGCTTCCGGACAAATTTGATAGCCAACTTCACTGTCATTTTTGCTAATAAATCCGCTGGCTAAAACCAGCAAGGGAGGATCTGGCAGCGTTTCTTTGAGGTGGCGGATTAATTCGCTGCCGGTCATACTTGTTTCGTAGCGAGCCGGGGGGATTGAAAAATCTACAATCGCTAAGTCATACTGGCCGGCTTTACTTAAAAACCTGTCCACCCCTTTAAAAACAGAAACTTCAAAATCCTTCCTGAAGAAGCGCTGGACTGCCAGACACCAGTATTCGTCATCGTCAACTACCGCTAGTTTGTGCATTTTTATCGCTCCCAATGTATATAATATGAAACAGGAAAAATCAATGATGAAACAGAGATTTTCCACCCTTCACCCCTATATAACCTCTCACCCCTACCCCCTCCCCGTCAAGGAGAGGGGCTGAACTTCTACCCCTTCCCTTTTAGGGAAAGGGGCTGGGGAGTTAGGTTTTTTTCATGCCTTGAGATGCTCCTCTTCACCCTTCAACGTGACCTTAGCCCTCAGCCAATTCCCGATTTGTTCTGGCAGAGCCGGTCAATCAATTGTAAAAGTCCCTGATAGTCAGTGATGGGTTTGGTGAATAACTCATCTGCCCGGGAAGTAGACAGTAGGGTTTTCCGTTCGGTCAGCATGGCGTAGGCTGTTACCATAATAATAGGAATGTGAGCGGTTGCCGGTTGAGTTTTGAGCAGGCGAGCCAAGTCTGCCCCGCTGACTTGTTGCCCCTCCCAGAACGCCCCGGGCAGGTTGACATCCATCAGCACCACGTCTACTTCTCCAGCTTGACATTTTTGGAAAATTTCAGCAGGAGTGTCTGTGATGGTGACTTGGTGCCCTCCTATGCGCTGGATTAATTTGGCAGTTCCCTTGGCCAAGAGGTAATCGTCATCTACGAGTAGAATATTCACGCGCTTATTTCTCCCTGTGCTTTCAAGGTGTCAAAGTCGTTGGGTGATGCCCGGTAAGGGAGGGTGAAAGTGACGGTCATTCCCTCACCGGCACCGGCACTCTCCAGCCAGATTTCACCCCCCATAAGCTGTACCAACCGCTTGCACACTGTTAAACCCAAGCCGGTGCCGCCATAGCGCCGCTTGATGGAGCCATCGGCTTGCACGAAAGGCTCGAAGAGGAGATCGGTTTTGCTCGGGTCGATGCCAATGCCGGTGTCAGTCACGGAAATCTCAACCAGCGGTGGAGAGGAAGCCGCCGGCTCGCCTCCCCGGCGCAGTCCAGCCCGCATGCGCACCTCGCCCGCACTGGTAAATTTGAAGGCATTGGAGAGGAGGTTTGTCAGAATCTGTCTGAGCTTGACTTTATCAGCCCAAACGCTCTCCACTTCACACTCAACAACCAGGGGAATTCCCTTGCGGCGGCTGTCGAGATTGAAGAGGCGGCGCTGCTCGTCGAGCAGCGGAGCGAGCAAGACTCGCTCCGGGGTGACACTCATGCGACCGGCTTCAATCTTAGCAATGTCCAGGACATCATTGATGATAGCCACGAGGTTTTCCGCTGACTGGTGGGCGATGTGGATATATTCTTTGAATTCCTCTTCGCTGTCGTAGAAGCCTTCTTTGAGAAGTTTCAGGTAGTTGAGCGTTGAGGCGAGGGGGGTGCGCAATTCGTGGCTGGTGGAGGAGAGGAAGTCGGATTTCAGCCGGCTCGCTTCGTCAGCGGCGGCGCGGGCGGCTTGCAGTTCATGGTTGCGCATTTCCACCAGCAGCCGGTGCTCTCGCTCCCACTGGTAGAGCCGGTTCTGCATCACCGCCATTGACAGGTGGGTGCCGGCTCCCTCAACCAGTTCAATTTCTTCCTCAGTCCAGGGGTGGGCGCAGCCATGCTTGAACTCTCGCCAAGCTTCAAAGGATTGGCGCACCTTTGCGTTGCGCTGATCTGGATCGAAACGACCGGCCCAGAAGATATCGGTATCAATCTCGTTGCGGAACAGAGTCAGGCAACCCAAAGACTGCTGGCTGTACCGCAGGGGCATCACCAGCATTCCCCGGATGAGAGTGTGCCGGAAAGCAAAAGCCACCTGCGCCAGTCTGGGTTCTTGGTAGAGGTCGTTAATAACGCGCACCGGCGCTACAGCTTGTTTTGGGTTGCGCTCAAAGGGCTTTTCACCCCAGCCGTCAGCCCCCTGCACCGGCAGGGTGGCTTGCACCATCAGGTGCTGCCAGAAGGGGTGGTATTCCAGCCCGTCCGATTCCCCGGTTTCCCCTGAGAGTTTGGGCAGTGTGCCGGTAGTGTACAGTTCTGGCAGTGAGGCTGTTTCCATCGAATTCAGGTAAAGTCTGCCGCCTGCGCCACCGACTGCAGCGACGATTTTTTCCAAAACTCCCTGGAGGATTTCTTGAATCTTCAGCGGTGCGTGCAGCAGGGTGGAAATCTGATTGATTAAGGCTTCCCGGCGAGCCTTAGAGCGGGCGGAGCTCAACAGTGCCGAGTGGGCGATGGCCACCGACACCTGATCCGCCACCATCTGGACAATCTGCAAATCGGAAGCTGAAAAGGTTTTCGGCTGGGCGTGATGGGATGCCAGCAAGCCCCAGAGTTCCTTTCCGTGCAAAATCGGCACCACCAGCGAGGACTTCACCCCCATTGCCGTGAGGTACTCTACATGACAGGGGTCAACCTGTCGCTGGAGGATTTCTTCAATCGGGCGCTGGCGGATGTCTTCGGGCGTCAGATCGCCGATCTTCTCCACACCGTCGGGGTGGCTGAGGGTAATTCGCTGTGCTGCAACATCCACAATCGAGCGGACACGCGCTTTGACAAAAATCTCGCGCATATGGGGGGGAATGTCGGAGGCCGGGAAGTGCAGCCCCAGCAGCGACGGCAGCCGATTTTGACAGACAGACTCAGCAATCACTTGGCCGGTGCCATCCTGATGAAACCGATAAATTTTAACCCGGTCTGTGCCCAAAAACGAGCGCATTTCCGCCACAGTCGCGGATAGAATCTCGTGCAGATCCAGGGACTGGCGGATGCGATTGGTCATCCGATTCAATAACATTCCCTCTGTCAAGGTCTCGCCTGCATTCTTACTTTTAGTTTCTCCAGTCATTTATTATACTCGCTTCCTATTCTCAAACTATCGGTCTCGGGGTATATTTGTTCTCTCACGCCCGCAAGTCGTTACAAAGTCCGCACGGTCTGGGTGAGAGTGAATTTAACTGGGTGAGTCTTGCTAAGAGCCCGCCTCCTAAATCAGCACGCCCCTCACAGGAGCGCCGCCCGGCAAAACGATTCTGAAGCTCACGGACAGCAGCCGATAAAAAAATCGCAACTCTGCTATTTCGGTAAGGTATATTTTTCCCATCATTACGCCCCTCCGACCGAATCATTCAGAAAATTTAGGAACAGTAGGGCGAGGGATTTTAGGCCCTCCTAAATATGGGTAGCCAGCCACAACTAGCGCTCGCCAATCCCAACCCACCCTCCTGTTCGCCTCGCTCTGCGCCCAAGCGCAGTCGTGCGGCAGAGAAAATCACTATTTCTTAACCCAGCTTCGCGAAAATATAAAAATTTACGGGGTTCGGAGGCGGGCGTTTAATGTAGAATTGCACGGGGCTGATTTTTAAAATTGCGCGACGGATCGCAAGGGCTCGCTGGCTGTGAGTGGGAGAGGGAGAAAGACTGGCAGCGGAGGATATAACGGATGTAAGAGATGGACAAGGATGAACAAAAATGGACAAGAAGGGGGGAGAGGGGATTGAACAGGCTGGCGGTGGTGCCGGTGCGGGAGCGCTACTTAAAAGATAGGGTGCCCCAGTCGAGAGCGGTAACGCACCCTGCAAAAAATTTTCTGGGCCATCCGCAAGCGGCTCCGCTGTATCTGCCTTGAGCCTCGCCCCCAGAGTTGAGATGAGAGAGGGATTATTTTGCGCTCTATGCTAACTTATCACCGGCATCCCAACAGGCGCAAATTTTAAACAAAATTAATTTAATCTGACCGCGTTCGCGTTAAATGGCCAAGCGTTGAGCGCTGCTAGCCTGTTAAGACAGGGGACTGCCGGCTGGATGAATGCCGGTGCGGGTGCCGAGCTCTGTACAGAGCGGAGGAAGCCGGCGCTGGCACTCAGTGAGTGCCAACTGGGCGTGCCGGTGCCAACCTCCTCTCAACTGACTCGGGCTGCGCCATCCCTGCGCCAAGCCAATCTTAACAGGGCGGGCGAAAGCGCCGGTTGGCTGGGAGGGGCTGCCCCTGAAGGGGGTGGGTCAGCACGGGGGGAACCTCACTGGGGGAAAGCCCTGGAAACGGGTTTCCCATAAGCCGGTGCGGAGCTGACTGAGACTGACCTTGTGTGAGACAATCACAGCTCAGTGGCTAAAAAAAATGTTAAGTTTTATCAGCCGGCATGCCGTTTGCTGCCACAGACGCTCTGGAATTAATCCACTGCCACATTGCTAAACAGCCCGCGCCTCCAAGGCAGTTGAATCCAGAGATTCCCCAAGCGGTTTCGGATCTAGTGATGAAATTATTAGCCTCCTCAAGGAAGACTTTCCCAAAATCCTGTCTTCGATGCGGGTTGGGGCGGAGCGCATCCGCCAGATTGTTCTGTCGCTGCGGAACTTCTCTCGCCTGGATGAAGCCGACATGAAACAGGTGGACATTCACTCTGGCATCGACAGCACCCTGCTGATTTTGCAGCACCGGCTGAAAGACAAAGCCGGAAGTCCAGGCATTGAGGTGATTAAAGAGTTCGGCGAGCTGCCTAATGTGGAGTGTTACGCAGGACAGCTGAACCAGGTATTTGTGAATATCCTCACCAATGCCATTGATGCCCTCGAAGGGCAGAATCGGAGCGCCGGTGTCTCGCCCGGGCGAACAGCGGAGAATCTTGCAGAACGCCGAATCGCTTCTGAGGCAATCGTTCCCTCACCTCGCATCCGTATTCGCACGGAAGTTCTCAATAGTAACCGCGTAGCCATCCGTATTGCTGACAATGGCCCAGGCATGAGCGAAGAGGTGTGCCGCAGACTGTTCGATCCCTTCTTCACGACGAAACCGGTCGGCTCTGGCACCGGCCTGGGGCTGTCCATTAGCTACCAGATTGTGGTGGAAAAACACCGGGGTCAGCTGAAGTGTATCTCGGTTCCCGGACAGGGGGCGGAATTCATCATTGAAATTCCCCTCACCCAGGGAAATCAGCTTAGGTGATCCCGGTTTCCCCGCCCCCGCAACTATAGAAAAGCAGTGCTGCCTGACAGGAGATCACATTATCTTTGATAATTCAACCCATTATCAAAGATAAATTTTCCCTCTGCACCAGCCAAAAGTGATAGATTTCTCAGCCGAGAGGGGAATCTATATATAAGCGCAATTATCCCAACTGTTCGGGCGGAACAGCTTGAGAAGTCACTGCTGGTATCGGACTTTCTTTTGGTAGGCCATTACCTGTAAGTGACAGCCATCGGATTTGAACACCCCAGCCAATTTTGCTCGGGGGATAGCGCTGTGTGTCAAAAACTAAATGTCAGCGGTGAGAGAATGGCAATATCGGCCATGTGAGGGTGCATTTATCTGTAAGCCAAATTGCAAGTCAAAAGAAAAATAACATGAGTGGCAATTGTATGGATGCATCTATCCACGAGCTATTTGAATCCCAAGTGGAGCGTTGGCCCGATGCCGTGGTTGCAGTCTTTGAAGATGCAGAGCGCCGAGTCGCGTCTGTGCAATACCGAGAGCTGAACCGGCGGGCCAATCAGCTGGCGCACCATCTGAGGGCCCTGGGAGTGGGGCCAGAGGTGCTCGCCGGCATCTGCGCAGAGCGCTCCTTAGAAATGGTGGTGGGAATCCTTGGCATTCTCAAAGCGGGTGGTGCTTATGTGCCACTAGATCCGGAGTATCCGCAGGAACGGTTGGCCTTCATGCTAGAAGATGCCCGGGTGCCGGTGCTGCTCTCTTTCACTCCTGTGCGTTCGACTTCTCCGTCTGGGAACTCTGGGGTGCTGTGCTCCACGGCGGACGTCTTGTAGTGGTTCCCTACTGGGTGAGCCGGTCGCCCGAGGCGTTCTACGAGCTGTTGTGCGCCCATCAAGTGACCGTCCTCAACCAGACGCCTTCAGCCTTTCGCCAACTGATTCGGGTGGGGGATTCAGCTGTTAGCCATCAAAAGCTGAGTCTGCGCCTGGCGATCTTCGGTGGCGAAGCCCTAGAACTGCTTTCCTTGAAGCCCTGGTTTGACCGGCACCGCGACTCCTGCCCCCAGTTAGTCAATGTAAACCTGAAACCGCCCAAAATTCCCTATTTGTCTAACGTCACCGACACCTGGATTGCAGCGGCGCAAGCGACAGCCGAAATACTGGGCGCAGCATTTGCGCCAAACTGTGCTGTTTTCTGCCGGCTTGCAGCAGCTGTTGAAAGAACCGGACTTGATTTTGTTAGAAATTGGCCCCGGGCGGACGCTTGCCACGCTCGCCAAACAGCATGGGGATAAAGCTGCCGGTCGGGTTGCGCTTTCTTCACTGCGCCACCCACAAGACCGGCAGTCGGATGTGGCATTTTTGCTGAACACTTTAGGCCGGTTATGGCTGGCGGGAGTGCCGGTGGATTGGTCGGAATTTTATGCCGGTGAGCAGCGCCATCGCCTCCCCTTACCGACCTATCCTTTTGAGCGCCAGCGTTACTGGATTGAACCGCAAAAACAGGCAGACTCTGTAAATACCCGTCAAGTTTCTTTACGCAAAAAGCCGGATATTGCAGACTGGTTCTATGTTCCCTCGTGGAAACGCTGCGATCTGCAAGCGGGGGGAAGGGCTAAAGTCCTTACTAAAAGCTGCTGGCTGGTGTTTGTTGATGAGTGCGGTTTTGGTTCCCAAATCGTAAAACTCCTGGAACAAGAAAACCAGGATGTGATTGCTGTTCGGGTGGGGTCAGAGTTGCACCCTACTATTTGTACTTGTTTTCCAGCAATTAACCCACTTCGACTAACTCCAAGCTAGCGATGTCCTCGTCCCCACCGGCACCCAGTCCGCCACCCGACGCCAGCTGCTCAATCGCATCATCAATCAACCTGTACCCTTCCCCCACAGTTTCCATCCGCGACAGTTTGTCGCGCAACTCACCGGCATTGGGAAAACCTTTAGCGTACCAAGTCATGTGCTTGCGAGCTTGGCGCACCCCGCGATCTCCCTTATATTCCCAGAGCATTTGCAGGTGTTCCCTAGCGCACTGCAGGCGCTCAACCGGCGTCGGGGGTGGCAGTTCGCAGCCGGTTTTCAGGAAGTGGTCAACTTCTCCCACCAAGAAAGGATAGCCGAGGGTTCCTCGCGAACACATCACCCCATCTGCGCCGGTTTCTTCCAAGCAGCGGACAGCAGCGTCAACAGAAAAAATATCCCCATTGCCAATCACTGGAATCGAGAGGATTTCCTTAACTTTGCGAATCCACTCCCACTTAGCCGAGCCATTATACCCTTGGGCGCGGGTGCGACCGTGCACGGTAATCATCTGAGCGCCGGCGTCTTCCATGCGCTTGGCAAATTCCAGGATAGTAATTTCCTTCTCTGACCAGCCGATGCGAGTTTTTACCGTCACCGGCACCTCTACCGCTCTCACCACCGCGCGCACAATTGCCTCAGCCGTTTCCGGTTCCCGCAGCAAGGAAGAACCGCCGCCATTTTTGGTAATTTTGTTGACCGGGCAACCCATGTTAATATCAACAGTATCCGCGCCTTCTTTTACCGCCATCACAGCCGCCTCTGCCAAAAAATCGGGCCGGCAGTCAAACAGCTGGATGCTGATCGGGCGCTCGTTCGGGTCTACCTCCATGATTTTCGGGAGTTCCTTGACGTAGTGCAAGCCGGTGGCGTTCACCATCTCGGTGTACATCATCGACTCTGGCGCGTACCGGCGCACCAGCCGGCGGAATACCAAATCCGTGACGCCGGATAGCGGCGATTGCAGCACGCGGCTTTTCACCTCAAAAAAGCCGATTTTGAGGGGGGTGGACAGTCTTTGCTTCAATTCAGGGGAGAGGACGGGCATGGTTAGAGTCCAGATGGAAGTCAGACTTCTTTATGTTATCTTATTTTCTCGTGACTGAGACTCAAGATACTGTTTGCAGTGAGGGCTTCAGCCCTCATCCCCACTTTACAGGTAAGGACTATAGCGTTTCTCATCCTTTGTGAGGTATGAGAAACCCGGTTTCTTAAAGAAACCGGGTTTCTGGGTCATAGTTCATCCAACTGAGAACCGCTATAAAGTGCTTGCTGCAAACAGCTCGCGAGGGCAGCCCCCTTATTTCGTCTCATTTTCCGGCACGGGAATTTCCTCCGGCGGTATCCAAACCGCTTTGCCGGCACGCCACGCCACAACCGGATTGCCCGCCTGTTTGTGCCGCAAGAGGGCTTCCTGAACGGCCCGCTTCAAAGCTCGGTCGATTAAAGTGCCCTCAGCAAAGATTTCATCAATTGTTTTGTTCTCAGGCTCATTCATAATCTCTATTATAGCGGCTCTCAAATAAGTGTCCTATCCAGCTCTTGTTTGGACAGGCGAGACGCCTGTCCTACGCCTTTTGGCAGCCCCCACTCTCGCTCAGCGAGTTTCCGTTGCTCCCTTCAGGGAATCAAGAAACGCTATATAACACAACTTTTTGCCAGGTTTCACTGTCGCAGATAGCCGTTTCAATGTTACCGCATCCAGATGCGATTAGCCGAGGTGCTGCTGTCTCAGAATTGTCATAAAAGCGCCAGGTATCTGCCAAAGGCCGGTATAACTGAAAAAAGTTTTGGATGCCGGCACGGTAGCGCCGGCGGACGGTTTCTTCAGGGACAGCATGACCGCCAAGACGGACTCTTTCCCGCACGCGCTCGATGGCCAACTCTGGGTTGGGCAGCCACAAGAAAACCAGATGGAACAGGTAGCCGGTTTGCCGCAGATTGGCAATCCAAGGCGCGAAACTGCGCGTCGCCAAGGTGGTTTCAAAGGCGAAATTTACCCGTTCATTTGCCAATCGTCGCAATCGCTCTAACATAATCCGTCCGGCACGGAAAGCGACTGTTTCTGGCTGAAATGCTGACAGCCCTCGGGCGATGGTATCGGCGTTAACAAATTCCATCACGCCCAGGGTTCCTTGCAGCAAGGCGGGCGCTGCTGTGGATTTTCCCGCACCATTTGGGCCGGCAATCACAATTAGGTGTAACCGCTGATTGGTCACGATACAATCTCCTCAGGCACCTCAAGCTTGCCGGAAGGGGGAACACTCGGTTTTGCGGACTTCAATATAATACTACCATTCGGCGTCAGCTCCCACCGATCGCGAGGGCAGCCCGGTTGTGCGTAGCGTTTGACTAAACCGTCTGCAGCCAGTTTCTTCAAGACTGCCATCATGTCAGGTTCTCTGCGCCCCTACGAGCCCCGGCGATTGGGCATTAGCCCAACTACTTTCCGGCGATTGGGCTAAAGCCCAACTGCTTTCCGGCCCACCGGCAGCTCGCCGAGCTCAGCAAAAGAGGAGTCTTTCTCCCCCTTTCCTGGTGGGTAAGGGAGCTGGGGGGGAGCGGTTTTCGGCAAGAGTGCCGGTGCGGTCGTCGCACAGTAGAAGGATGATTGAAACTTTTTCCACAAGAACGAAAACCCACTCAAACTCCCCCTCCCCGCAAGCGGGGAGGGGGTTGGGGGGTGGGGTTCTTCATGCCAGCATGCCGGTGCGAGCGGCAAATACAACTGGTGCTTTACGGTTTGCCCCAATTCCTGAAACCGCCGGCACACCTAATATGGAATTCAGTTAGGAATAAGCGCGTCAAGTTGAAACCTCGCTCCCGCAGCGGCTATTTCTTAACTTCACCTGCTGTGTTTCAAACTTTTGAGGCTTAACCTTTTCGCTTCAAACTTCACTCACCCCAGCCCCAGAATGGCGATATCTTCTCAACCTCGGTAAACCTATGGCGAAACTAATTTACTGGCAGCCCTTGCGCGAGATTGATAGCGTGCGGAGTCAATTGAACCGGCTGTTTGACGAGCTCTCTCAAACCGGCGCTCGCCCTAGCGCCTGCGCTCAGTCAGCCCCTGCAGCCCCGGCACCGGCAGTTGAATTGCAAGACCCCGGCACGGCGATCATTCTGCGGGGGGAAGTTACAGGGGTGGAAGCAAAAGATTTAGATGTGCGAGTCAGCCGGGAAGCCGTCTCGCTGGCTGGGGAATACCGGCAGCCGCAAAGCCAACAGATCCGAAAGTGGCGCTCAGAGTTGCAGTACGGCAGATTCCGCCGCCTGGTTGAGCTCCCTGAGCCGGTGCGAAACGACCGGCGGCAAGCGGAATTCAAGGGAGCATCCCGGTTGTGCAAACAAGCCCATATCAATGCGACAATGATTTCAACAGGGGGCAGGAGGCGAGGATGTTTGGCCAGCTGAATCCCGGAAACGGGATTGAAACGAATTCAAAGACGGCATCCTCACCCTGACGAAAGCCGAAACTGTCCGCCGCCCGCCCCGAGGTGGTTAAGGTCAGGGTCGCTGAGGCTGAGGAACAGATTTTAGCGGAAAACGCCGGTGAGAGCAACCCCCCTGCGGCAGAAAGCCGTCAAGCCGGTGCGCCTATGGATGCTGAACTCTTAGAAGATGTGTGGGCGTCTAATCCAGCCGCCTGACGAGCGCGGGTTTTTGAGGGCTGAACAGCCTGCCGGCTCTGAAGCGCGAGCGCCGGCAGGTGCCAAACCGCCCCCTCTCAGGTACGGTAAATACGCCTTCATCAGGAGCCTAACCAAGCTCAGTATATTAATAGACTTATCTAAATAATACTGAGGCTGGGTTGGCTGCTAATCGAACCCGACGGTGTTTGATTCGCAGTATTTTGTATGCCTAAATAATCAGGCTGGTACAGAGCAAAATTTTTGTAGTGATTGGAGCCGGAACGCCCTTATGGGAAAAGTTGTTGGAATTGACTTAGGTACGACTAACTCTTGCGTCGCTGTGATGGAGGGTGGCAAACCCACCGTGATCGCCAATGCAGAAGGTTTCCGCACGACGCCTTCAGTCGTAGCGTTTACAAAGAATGGCGACCGCTTGGTGGGCCAAATCGCCAAGCGCCAAGCGGTAATGAACCCGGAAAACACCTTCTACTCCGTCAAACGCTTCATCGGGCGCAAATTCGACGAGGTGACCTACGAATCGACGGAAGTTTCCTACAAAGTGCTGCGGGACAGCAACGCCAACGTTAAGCTGGACTGCCCGGGGGCGGGCAAGCAGTTCGCCCCGGAAGAAATTTCCGCTCAAGTGCTGCGCAAACTGGCAGACGACGCCAGCAAGTACCTGGGGGAACCCGTCACCCAAGCGGTGATCACCGTACCGGCTTACTTCAACGACTCCCAGCGCCAAGCGACAAAGGATGCGGGCAAGATTGCCGGTTTGGAAGTGCTGCGGATTATCAACGAACCCACCGCCGCTTCTCTGGCTTACGGCTTGGACAAGAAGAGCAACGAAACCATCCTGGTGTTTGACCTCGGCGGCGGCACCTTCGACGTTTCTATCCTGGAAGTGGGCGACGGCGTGTTTGAAGTGCTGGCGACTTCTGGGGACACCCACCTCGGCGGTGACGACTTCGACAAGAAGATTGTTGACAGCCTCGCCGAAGCCTTCCGGAAAGCGGAAGGCATCGACCTGCGCAAAGACAGGCAAGCGCTGCAGCGCCTGACGGAAGCCGCTGAAAAGGCCAAGATTGAACTGTCCAGCGTCACTCAAACAGAAATCAACCTGCCGTTTATTACGGCAACCCAAGACGGGCCCAAGCACCTGGACATGAGCCTGACGCGGGCCGAGTTTGAAAAGATCTGCGCTGATTTGATTGACCGGTGCCGCATACCGGTGGAAAACGCCGTCCGCGACGCCAAAATCGACAAGAGTGCCATTGATGAAGTGGTGCTCGTGGGCGGTTCCACCCGGATTCCTGCGGTGCAAGAACTCGTAAAGCGCGTACTGGGCAAGGACCCCAACCAAACCGTCAACCCGGATGAAGTGGTTGCCGTGGGTGCGGCGATCCAAGCCGGCGTGCTCGCCGGTGAGGTGAAGGACATCCTGCTGCTGGACGTTACCCCCCTGTCTCTGGGTGTGGAAACCCTGGGCGGCGTGATGACCAAGATTATCCCCCGCAACACCACTATCCCCACCAAGAAGTCGGAAGTGTTCTCCACGGCGGTGGACGGGCAAACCAATGTGGAAATCCACGTCCTGCAAGGCGAGCGGGAATTGGCCACGGACAACAAGAGTTTGGGTCAGTTCCGCCTCGATGGCATCCCACCGGCACCTCGCGGCGTCCCGCAAATCGAAGTCGTGTTCGACATTGACGCTAACGGTATTCTGAATGTCACCGCTAAGGACAAGGGCACCGGCAAGGAGCAATCGATCAGCATCACCGGCGCGAGCACCCTCCCCAGCAATGAAGTGGAGCGGATGGTCAAGGAAGCCGAACGCAACGCCGCTGCTGACAAGGAGCGCCGCGAAAAGATAGACATGAAGAACCAGGCTGACTCCTTGGCTTACCAAGCTGAGAAGCAGCTCAAGGATCTCGGCGACAAGGTGCCGGCTGCTGACAAGAGCAAGGTGGAAGCGCTGGTTAAAGACTTGCGGGATGCAGCCAGCAAGGAAGACTTCGACCGCATCAAGACTCTGACGACGGAACTGCAACAGGCGCTCTACACCATCGGCAGCAATATCTACCAGCAAGCTGGCGGCGGTGGCCCGGAAGCTGCCGGCGGGCCCGCTCCGGATGCTGGCAAGGCCGGCAAATCCGGCGGCGATGACGATGTGATTGACGCTGAGTTCTCTGAAACTAAGTAGTCAGGGGCTTCGATCGCACTCGCACTGTAAATCTAGAAACCAGGTTTCTTAAAGAAACCTGGTTTCTGGTTTCCGAACCAGACACCTAATACCTAACAAAAGGGCTGATAATTGTGGCGAACCCGCCCGCTATATAATAAAGAAATCACACCCCTATCCGCCGGCAGACAGGCAGCGGGAATCAGGGGGCTGTAAATGAGGAGGATTTTCCAATGCCCTACCCACCGGCACCTTGGACACTCAAAGGCTGCGCTCTCCAGACTGCGCAATTAGTCGATATTGCAGCAGTGCGCCCACTCGTCCCCCCAGAGTTAGAAATCATCTCCGTGTGGCCAGGAAAAACGTTAGGCGGGGTTTATCTGGCATCCTACGGTGCCGGTTCCGCACTGGAATACAGCGAGTTAATTGTTCTGGCTGGTTTGGTGAGCTATTCAGGCAAATGGGGGGGGTGGATTTCTCATATCTATGTAGACAGTGCGGATTCTGCTGCCGGCGGCAGAGAAATTTGGGGCTTGCCCAAGGAACTGGCTGACTTTACATGGGAAAAGGGCGAGCGCTCTCGTGTTACTGTCCGTCAGGGCGACCGGCTCCTGTGCCGCCTCACCTACACTCCGCCAAACTTTAGCTTGCCGCTGCCTGTTAAAGGGCCGTTTTTGAGCGCCCTAAATTCTGATTTCCTCTTATTCCACGGTGAGTTAGAGTCGCGTCTGGGTCTGATTGGCTCTCAGTTAGAAATCCCCGCAGAAAGTCCTTTCGCTATGTTAGGTTTAGGTCAGCCTTGGCTTGCAGTCTGCTGCGACCAGCTGCGTTTCGTAGCCGGTGCGCCAGAAGTGGTGGGGCAGAGAAAAACGGCATTTAGCTATCAGTAAATTATCAGTAAATAAGGTTAAAACCGGCTATTTTCAGCGAGACTGAGGTACTGAGAAACCCGGTAGGGGCGGGGCACCCACGGAGACCGCCCCCTTCCGGGTTATGGATGCGTACTTTATCCAACTGGAAACCGCTATATACTGCCGGTGAGGCAACCTTTAAATGCCGGCTCGATCGTAGATTTCAGTCAGACTCCTGAGGCGATTGCTGAGATCCGGCGTTAAGGCATCCCGCTGGTATCGCCAGCCCCACCAATCTCCCAGGGAACCGGGCAAATTCATTCGCGCTTCCGTACCCAACCCCAAGACATCTTGCAGGGGAATTATTGCTAGATTGGCAATCGAACTGAAAGCTAATCTTAGAAGCTCCCAGTTAATTTCACTTTCATCGCACTCCGAGCGCTTTTTCCCCAACAAATAGAGCCACACTTTGTCTTTATTCTTGTCGGGAAGTTGGCTGTACCAGCCTTTCGTGGTGTCGTTGTCGTGGGTGCCGGTGTAAACCACACAGTTTGGGGTGGTATAGTTGAAAGGCAAGAAAGGCAGGTCAGGCGCTGGCTCGAAAGCAAACTGCAAAATTTTCATCCCCGGAAATCCAAAGCGCTCTCGCAGCGCCCTGACTTTCCAGGTAATCACGCCCAAATCCTCGGCAATAATCGGCAGCACTCCCAGTTTTTCTTTGACCACTTCCAACAGCAGTTCCCCCGGCGCTTCCACCCACTGTCCGTTCTTGGCAACGGTTTCTTCTCCGGGTATTGCCCAGTAAGCTTCAAACCCCCGGAAGTGGTCGATGCGAATGATGTCCACATAATCCAGCAGCGTCCGGAAGCGCTGCACCCACCAAGAGAAATCATCCATCTCCAGTTGCTTCCAATTATAAATTGGATTGCCCCACATCTGGCCGTTTTCTGGCTCGAATTTGTCCGGTGGCACACCGGCTTTGAGTTTGGGTTTCCCCGTCTCCTCATCCAGGCAAAACACGCTCTGATTGGCCCACACGTCGGCGCTGTCGCCCCCCACATAGATGGGAATATCGCCTATAATCAGGATGTCGCGAGCTTTGGCGTACCGCCTCAGCGCTGACCACTGGCTGAAAAACTCAAACTGCAGGAATTTGTGGAAGTTAATCCGGTCGCTGAGGTCTTCCTGTTCCTTGCTGATGGCTTCTGGCTTGCGCTTTTTCAGCTTGTCTTCCCACTCGTACCAGGGGTCTTGATTGTGTTTTTCTTTGAGCGCCATAAACAAGGCAAAGTCATCCAGCCAGTAAGATTGCCGGTCGCAAAAGCTCTGGTATTCGTAAGAATTCGGGTCGGAGTTTTGGAAGGCTTGCCAGAGCAAGGCAAGCTTTGCGGGAATCACCCGCTCGAAATCTACGGTTTGATCGGGAAACACCGGATAATTTCTGAGGTCCCCCTCAGACAGCAGCCCTTTTTCTTTTAGCCGTTCCGGACTGATCAGCAGGGGGTTGCCGGCAAAGGCTGAATAAGACATGTAGGGGGAATTGCCATATCCTGCCGGTCCGAGGGGCAAAATCTGCCACAGCCGCTGCTTGCTTTCTGCCAAGAAGTCAATGAAATCATAAGCGTCTTTCCCCAAGTCGCCAATGCCGTATGGGCTGGGAAAGGAGGTGGGGTGAAGCAAAATACCGCTCGCTCTTGGAAAAGGCATACTTAAACCGTGATAATCAGTTCAATGCTATAATGATAGAACATTTGTTTTTTTGGTAAATCTGTCTCTGGGATAAAAGTCTCTATAGCAATGGACAGTCAGTTTAGGACAAGGACAGGCGAGACGCCTGTCCTACGAAGGAGAACTGTAGGGCGGGCGTCTCGCCTGCCCGTCTAATGTCCTAACCAATATGGCTACTGCTATACAAGAGAAAGACGCGATAAATCGCGTCTCTACAAGAAGCAGTTGCAAATTATAGGGATTCAAGCGCAATTCATCTGAGGCTGCAACTGCTTGCGCACCTTAGACGGTTGCATGGGAATCTCGATGCGAAACTCACTTCCTTGACCGGGTGCTGAGTGGACGCGCAAGTGCCCGCCGTGCTGTTCTACGACGATTGAGTGTGAGATAGACAGCCCCAATCCCGTGCCTTTCCCGACAGGTTTGGTCGTGAAAAAGGGGTCAAATAACCGCTGCTGTATCGATTCGGGAATTCCCGGGCCATTGTCAGAAATCGCGATAATAATTTGCGAGCTATCCTTCACCGCAGTGGCAATTTTAATCACGCTGGGATTGGCCGCAATTTCCTCTGGTTTCAGCTTGTTATTTCGCTCGTCAAGGGCGTCAATCGCATTCGTCAGCAGGTTCATAAACACCTGATTCAGCTGTCCTGCGTAGCAAGGCACCAGAGGCAATTCCCCGTACTCTTTGACCACCTTAATTTCTCGCCCACCCCGCTGTTTTAAGCGGTTTTGCAGAATCATTAAAGTGCTGTCAATTCCCTCATGGATATCAACATTTTTGAGTTCCGATTCGTCCAGCCTTGAAAAACTTCTCAGGGACTTAACAATTTCCCGAATGCGCGAGGCTCCCGTTTTCATAGAAGCCAGCAATTTCGGTAAGTCTTCTAGCATGTAATCTAAATCAATCTCTTCAATAAATTCTCGAATATCTGGGCTGGGCGGGCAGTGCTTCTGGTAAAGCGCTAATAAGTTCACCAATTTAGAGGCGTACTCTTCCGCATGGGCAACATTCCCATATATAAAGCTTGTGGGGTTGTTAATTTCGTGAGCGATGCCCGCAACCAGCTGCCCCAAGGCGGCCATCTTTTCGGCTTGAATCAGTTGGGTTTGGGTGGCTTTGAGATAGTCGAGGGCGCTTTTCAGCTCTCCGGTGCGCTCAGTAACTTTAATCTCAAGGGTGCGAGAATATTCCTCTAATTGCTCGTTGGCTTTCGCTAATTTCTCGCAAGCCAGCTTTAATTGCCACTGGCTGTGGTAGTTGGCCATCAAAATCGCCGAGGCGGTCAGCCCTAATAGGGGCGAAAATACGGGGATTATCCAGCCGCCCAGAAAAGCGAGATAGCTGGTGCCGGTGAGAGCGCTACCTCCCAGTACAGTAGCGCATACTGCTCCGCCAAAAAAGACATTCTTTTTAAATGCGTTCGTCTGCAGCAATTGACAGCACCCGCTCGCTCCGATAAAAGACCAAGCCAAAATCCACAGCCAATTCAGGGTCTTAGTCGGAGTTCGGAGCATCGGACGCCCTTGCAGAGCGGCACTCAAAATCTGGCTGGCTATATTCGCGTGAATGACTGCGCCCGGAGTTAGGGCAGGAGTTCCGAACAAAGTGCTGCTGTAAGGAGTTTGGAAAACGTCCTTGAGGCTCTCTGCAGTTGACCCAATTAAAACTGCGCGGTTGCGCATCAAATCTGGGGGGATGCGGTTCTCCAGCACATCAGTCATGGATATACTGGCAAACTTGTCAAGTCCTCCCCGATAGTTTAACAAAATCTGGTATCCGCCCGTGTCACCGGCAACATACCCTCCCTCATTCCCCGTCAGGGGCACAAACACCGAGCCACCCAACCCATATATTTTTTTCTTAGCGTCAATCGAGCGCAGAGATACGCCCTCCTTTTCCAGGTAGGCTAGCGCCAGCTTCGCCCCCAGCCCCTCTCTAAATTGACCGTCAGCAGCGCCGATCAGTATCAAAGCTCGGCGCACTTTGCCATCCGCATCTAACACCAGATCGGACGCCGCCACTCTGTCGAATTTGCTGAGCACCGGCGCTGGTGCGATTCGGTTCCCGCCCACTTTTTCGATGCCAATCAGGTTCGGTGTGGACTTAAACACCTGCACTAATTCTTTATGCCCCGGTTCCACCGGCAAGTCCCGATAGATATCCATGCCGATGGCTCTAGGCTGCTGGGCTCTCACGTTGCGCAGCAGCTGCGCCATCACTCGGTCGGGCATGGGCCATTGCCCGACCTTACTGATATCTGACTCCCCAATAGTGACCAGCACAATGCGCCGGTCAATTGGCTCTGCTGGACGGAGGCGAAAAAATTGGTCTAGGGTTGCCCATTCGAGCATCTGGAAAACCCCAGCGGCGCTCCCAGCAATGACTAATGCAGCCACGCTAGGAGCGATCGCCAAAACCCCTCCCCATTCCCCAATTCGCTGTCTCAGCTTTTGCCACATTGTATCAGAATATCCCCTGTCAGTCGATGAGGGGCTGAGTGGCGATACCCTTCAGTCCCACCTGCTCCAACAGCTCTTTCCACTCAGCTGCTAGGGTGGCGTCTCCAGGCTGCGCCTGTTTAGCCGCACCTAGGACGGCAACTGTATCGTACCAAATGCCAGACTCGGCATACAAGGTGGCGAGCTTTAGGGGAGTCAGGGATGAATTTTCTGCGCTGCTGGTTGGGGCTTCGACTCGCTTCACCCACCCACTGACCCCACGACTGTCCGGGCGGAGAATGTCTCCGGGCTCGATAGTGGCGAAGAACCACATATAATTTTTCCCTATCTCCAGTTCCGGCGCGTCCGCAGGAAGTGTGACTCTGACAATTCCCCCCTGACCCGACATCTTCAGGGTAGTTTGGTACTGAACGTTTCTGTTTTCGTCTTGCAGGCTGAAAAATACCTGTTTTGAGGAAGTTGGAGGCACGTAAACAAAAAATGTCGGACGCGCCGCCACTGTGCGCCCTATTTTAGTCTGCGGAATCAGCGCGATCAGCTCGGAGAGTTCTTCGCTGCGAGTTCCTCCCCCGGTGGTGGAAGCCGGTGCGGCATCTCCCGGCGGCTGGAATTCCGGTCCGCGAGTTCCCCCCCCGGTGGTGTTCGTGGGTGAGGCGTCTCCTGGCGGCTGGAATTTGACATCGCCACGGGTTCCTCCCCCGTTGGTGGAAGCCGGTGCGCTATCCCCCGGCGGCTGGAATTTGACATCGCCACGGGTTCCCCCCCCGTTGGTGGATGCCGGTGCGCTGTCCCCCGGCGGCTGGAATTCCAAGCTGGTGAGCAAACCGCTGGGCAATTTCTCACCTGACACCGGCTGGAGCGCCTGTGCTGGCACGCACAAGCAGGTGCCGGTGGCCAGCGTCCCGGCTAGGGAGAGGGAAAAAACTGTTTGAGAAACCGAGCTTCTGTATTTTACCATAATTAAACCTCGCAGTTAAAGTGTTAATAATTTAGCTCTCACAGCCAATTTCCCACCAATACAAAAGGGGCCCAAAAATAGGGATGGCTGTACTGCGGATTTTTCAGCAGGGCCAGTTGAGCTTGACGGAGGGCTTCCGCTTTGGTAATATTCAGGTCTGGCTGGGTTAACTTCTGGTAAAACTCCGTCATCAAGTCAGCCGTGGACTTGTCGCTGACCGCCCACAGAGTTGCCAAGGTACTTCTGGCCCCTGACCGCAGTGCGAATCCCGCCAATCCCAGTGCGGCTCGCCCGTCGCCGGCTGCAGTTTGGCAGGCACTTAAAACCAGCAGTTCAATGGGGTTAAGATTCTCTTGCCCTCTCCCTTGCAGCAAGCCGTCTAAATCTTTTACCGCGATCCGGCCATCCCAAGTGAGCAAAAACGTCTCTTCAGGATTGGAGCTGAATTGACCGTGGGTGGCCAGGTGAACGACTGGAAATGCTGTTGCGTTTATCTGGTCTTTAAAACTGGCGCGGGTAAACTGCCGGTTCAGCAGTACCTTAGAATTCGCTAAGACAGCAATTTGTTTGACTTCTGCCTCCACTCCCGGCAAAGCGGAAAACCCCTGACGTGCCTCGGCAAGCCCCACCGCTAGGACTTTTAGCTTATTTCTTGACAGCCCCTGTGGGAATAGCTGCAACCCCGGGCTGATCGCGACGCTGTATTTCTCGACGAGATACTGCTTTCCGTCGTAAAGGGCTGCCATCGGCAAAGAGCGCAAGACGCCATCCAGGACAAACACCAGGGTTTTTATGCCGTGACTGGCTAGATCCGCCTCAGCCGGTCGGATCAGCCAGTCGTAAACTTGCTGGGAAAGCCGCAGTCGCTCACTACTAGAATACCCTATATAAAGAGAAGAATATAATTTTTTAATATTTTTTTCGATTTCCGGGCCAGGGAGTGGGGTGGCGTAGTGGCGGCTGGGTGCGTTGGGCAGGGACACAATCACTTCTAGCCGGTCGCTCAAAATAATCGGATAGATGACGGCAGCTTGTGCGTCAATCCCCTCCACCCGCACGGGATGAGTTTCCAAGCAAGCGTCTTTAAAGAAGTTGTCCAATTCCGCCAGTTGCAGGGCTTCAATCACCTGGCGAGCTTTCGTGAGGTTGGCTTCACCGGCACCCGGTTGCAGCAGCAGGCTCACCAGTTCCCGGTAAACCGGCTCCACACTCTCTTTGAAGTTAAACTGAACCTCGCGATTAATAGCCACTAAGTCACTCCGCAGGCTAGCGAGCGCGTTCACTGCTTCAGTATAAGCCGCAGTCGCCCCAGCGATATCCCCCTTTTGTTTGAGAGTGCGGCCCAGCTGCCAAGCGGCGCGAGCCACCAGATCCGTCGCGTCAATCTTCTGGGCAATTTGCAGCGAAAGTTCGGCCAGGTTTTGGGCCTCTTCCCACTGCTGGGTCTGTTCGTAGAGCTTTGCCAGTTGATTGAGAGCGGACGCTTCGGAACGCGGATCGCCCAGCTGTCGGGCTTCTCGCACGGCTGTTGCTAGCAGCTTGGCTATCCCCGCCGGCCCGGCTGTTGCCGTTTGCTGTTTGTTCCCTAACCCCTGCAAGGGCGACGCCAGAAGGGCCGCACCTGCTGGCTTGCTCTCAGAGGTGAATTGCCCGAATGCTTCGCCCCCACCGGCTGACAGCTTCATCAGGCTTTCTGCCAGATTCACCCGGGCGTCAACAGAGGCGCGAGAGGACGGCAGTTCAGACAGCTGCGACTCGATTTGCGGCACGAGGGCGGTGGCTGATGACCACTTTTCGGTTGCCACCAGCAGGCTGAGCTCGTTGAGCTGCGCTTGCGCCCGGGCCAGAGGGTCTTGTGCCATTTTTGCCGCCTGCTGGTAGTACGCCAGAGCCACATCATATTGATCTAGGTCTCTGGCAATATTGCCGATGCCCAGCAGTGCCGCCCCAGTGCCGGCAGTGGCACCGAGGCGCTGGCTAATCGCCCAACTTTGCTCCAAGATTTCTTTCGAGCGCAGCAAATCTCCCACTCGCTGCAGGACTGTGCCCAAACTCCGCAATCCGTCAGCTTTCAGGGCAGTGTCCGGCTGAGCGAGCAGTTCATCGAGCAGTTTTTCGAGCAGCGTTTTTGCCTGCCGGTAGTGGCCCAGGTATTGCAGGGCTTGGGCTTGGTTAATCTGGCTTCCCAGCCTGCCGGTCTGGTTCCCCGCTCGCTGGTAGGCGGCTTCGGCGGCTGTCCAAGTTTCTAAGGCCGCTTCTGTCTGTCCAGTCGCCAGTTGCAACCGGCCAAAAGCGTTGAGCGCTTGACCTAGGATTGCCGCGCCCTTTCCCTCTCGCTGGCTCTGATTTGACAGCAGATTCAGGCTTTTCTCTATTGCGGCTCGCCCTCGCTCCCACTCTCCCAAGTCTTGATACGCCAGTGACAGATAGTTTAGGGTTTGGGCGAGGTTTAGCAATTCACCGGCAGCTTCATATTCAATGGCTGCTTGCTGCCAGAGGCTGGCGGCTTCAACAAACCGTCCCCCTTGGTAGAGCTGTTTTCCCTGTTGCAACAGTTGCGGCGCAGCTGACACCGGCGCAGCTGCCACCTGTGCCGGCTCCGCCGGCTCTCGGGCAATTGCCGGCAGCACCGCAGTCACGAGAAGCAGGGCCAGCAATGCCAGCCCGACAAAATACAGTCTGGCCGGTTGGGCGTTGCGCATTTGTGGGATCAAGAACCCCACCCCCCCACCCCCTCCCCGCACGCGGGGAGGGGGAGTAAGAGGGGGTTTTCGATGAGTGGAAAAAGTTTCCATCATTTTTCTGCTGCGCAACGCTGCCGGTTGGGCTAGCTCGGCTTTACGCCTCGCACGCCCTAACCTTGCGCCAGAGTGAATGCTTCTCAGTAACCAGCGGATAATTGCCATTGTGGATTTCTGTTACTCTTCTGGTAACTCTCCAAATAACTGCCGGTATCGTTCCAGTTGCTGTTGGGCTAATTCCAGTTGCCGCCGCTCAATTTCGAGTTGCCGCCGCGCTTGTTGCTCGGCTTCAGAGGGGGTCAGATAGCGAGTGCCTTGCCGGTCGTACCAGCACAGCACTTCTCGCTCCAATCCCCCCACCTGCAACTGCACTCGCCCAATCCCCAAACCGATTTCTGGCATCCAGAAAGGCTCTCCAATTTGCAGTTGATAGCTGCCACTGACGAGCAGGTACAGTTCAAAAGATTGCTGCCTGTCCCGCCGCCAATACTGCGGGTTATACACCAGGTAATACAGCACCCCTAAATTGGCATAAATTTCTTTTTTGGTGTCGTATTCCCCCCCGTAAGTGTGGGAAACCATTTCTACGACAAAGATGGGAGGAATATTATTTTCTTCCCAAAGGACATAACTTTTGCGCGAGCTGCCGCCCTTGCGGCGCTCAACGCCCAGACTTAAGAACCCGTCGGGGACAACCGGCACCAGCGGACTGACGCCAGTGGTGTGATAAATCGCCATATCCGCCCCGAAATACCAGTCCTGGCGATTCCCCCAAATAAATTCCAGCAGGAATAACAGGAAATTGGGAATCCAATTTTGGTCTTCGTTGTCCACAGGAGTGTCATCCGAGCAAGGCAGTTCCTCGCTCGTCGGTAGGTGGATTTTCGGATCTAATTTTACCATAGAGCCGGCCTTGCTCCCAGCAAGTAGGCGTTGGGGATAATTTCCAATTATACTCCAATACCTGGCGCATCTGGAAGTGGGGTTTTTGTTTAAATTTTTAAGGAAGTTGTAACACCGCCTCCCGAGCGCGAGCGGTGCCCTGTCGATCGGCTGTGTGGCAGTCTGGTGGCCGGTGCGGGGCAGAGCCGGCAGCCGGCACAGAAGCCACTAATTCCACATTGCCTCGGGCGTCGATGGCCCAGCCGGTGGCTTCCACCAGTTGGGGTTGGGGGTTGGGCAGGGGTTGCGCAGTCCGGGGATGGAGAACCCCACCCCCCAACCCCCTCCCCGCTAGCGGGGAGGGGGAGAGAGAGATGGGGGTTTTGGTGAGTGAGTTCTGTCTTGCTGCAACGCCGTGGGGCACCGGCGACTGGGGATTGGGCAGTGAGGAATTTTGCCGGCTCTGTGCGGGTGGGGAAAAATCTTGCAAATCTCGCCAAACGGTCTGGCCTCTGACAGTGGCCGTTGGGTCTTCTGGCAAGCCGCCCCGTCCGGTAACAGTCAGTGAGTTGCCCTCATCGGCGGCGCATCCGACGACGACTTGCTGGGTGGGGTCTTCCACTGCAGAGGGCAATTCGACTAATCCGGCACTGGGGTCTACTTCTGGGTTGCTGATGGTGACGGTGCCGGAAACTCCAAACCGGGAACTGGCCGTGATTTCACTGTTGGGAGACCGGAAGATGCCTCGGGTGTCGATCTGGATGTTCCCCCCAGCACCCCCGATGGCACTGGCGATGATTTTGCTATTTTCGAGTGCGGTGATGGTGCCGGTGCTGATGGTGATGTTGCCGCCGGAAGCCGTGCCGGTGGCTTCTGTGGTGATGGAACTGTTGCGGCGCAGGAGTGTGCTGCCGGTGTCAAGCTGAATGCTGCCCCTGTTGCCGGCTGCGGTTTCGGCTCTCAGGCGACCGGCAGTGTCGAGTTGAAGCCGGCTCGCTTGGATGTCTAAGTTGCCGGCCCCTCCCGTTCCCGTCCCACTGACGGTGATTTCAGCGCCATTGCGGACGGTGAGGGTGCCGGTGGTGAGTGTCAAGTTGCCGGCATCGCCCGCGCTGGCACTGGTTGCTTTCAACCGGCTGGGCAAAACCTCACCCTGACTGTCAGCGCTGGTGCCACTGACCTCCACAGACTCCGAAGCCACTACTGTTACAGTTCCTCCCCGACCTGTCCCAAGGGTGGCAGCTGTTACCTCAGCTCCATCTCGGAGAATCAGCCTGCCGGTGGTAATTTCCAAAGTTCCGGCATCTCCATTCGTTCTAGTTTGAACACTTAATGCACTGGCTCCCAAGGTTGGCAAGCTACCGCTGAGTTCTACCGACTCGGAGGCCATCACTCTCAAGTTCCCCGCCCGACCTTGAGGAGTCTGCATCGGGAGCGCAACAGAGCTTGTGAATATTCCGGCACCATCTCGGACAATCAGTCGTCGGGTGCTGATGGTCAAGTCTCCGGCATTGCCATCACCGATTGTGGTGGTGGTCAAGTTGGTGCGAACCGGCAGATCTCCTCTTGGATCTCTTCTTATACCAGTACCAGTGAGTTCTACTGACTCTGAGGCCGTTATTGCGATAGAGCCAGATGATACCGCTCCTGTTGTAAAAGAGGCGATTTGCGAACCACCGGTGAGTGTGACGCGCCTGCCTTGGACTCGGACATCTCCACTGCCTCCCACAGGGCTGAAATTGGTCACGTCAATCGCAGACCCCCCAGACAGGTGAATGTCTCGGAAATTTTGCACCCCCTCATAGCTCAGAGCAAAACCTCTATTGCTCGGGTTCAGGTTCACTGAACTGTTGCCTCCCACACTCCCCAACTCAATCCGTCCTCCGGGAGCGGTGAGATTACCACCCTCTAAACGCACTTCACCCCCTGCGAGAGCCAAGGTTTGACCGGACTGCACCTGCAGGCCAACCGGCTGTCCTGTGGGTGAATTCACTGCAGTGGCCTGGGAGCGATTGACGACAGGCCCGGGATTGGAGCCAAATTGCAGGCCGGTGGGAACGCTAACCGTCAGCAGGGGCGGAGCTGAGGAGGATTTTGTGGCGCTGAACTCGGTGCCATCGGCAAACTTGAGGCTGTTGGCACTAGAAGCAAAAAAGGAGCCGCCAATGTCCAGGCTGGCATTGGGGCCAAATATCACCCCACTGGGATTGAGCAGAAATAGGTTGGCGGTGCCGTTGGCTCTCAGGGTGCCATCAATCCTGGAGATGTTTCCACCCGTGACGCGGCTGATGATATTGAGCACCTCTGGGGCGTTATTGAAAAAAGCCGAGCCACCAGCCGGCACGGAAAATTCCCGAAAGCTGTGGAACAGGTTATTTCCCACGCGACTGCCTGCCCCGACAGTAAAGTTGGCGCTATCCGAGGAGGTGACGCTGGTGGGCAAGGTGCCATCGGCTGCTATTTGCGCTCGCGCCGAGTTGACAGAAATGAGACAGCACAGAGCGCAATTCCCAGCTAGCCACAGGAGTCGGTAAACAGGGGGCTTCATACCATTAGGGGTGGGTTGACGCACCCCTATGCTACATCGGGGGAGCTTTCTCTGTCTATCAGTAATTTCCTCAGACTTGAACTGGAATTGAGCGAGAGGGCTTCTAATCCCTCGCTCTAATGAATGCAACTCTTATTTATTACTTACAGGCTTCCCTATTAAATACACCAAGGCCAAAAAGGAATGGGCTCGCACAATTTCTTCAGAAAGTCTTGCATCCCTGCATTTTGTGAGGTATCCCTAATGGGCAGTGCCTGTTCTTGATAGAGGGTTTTTTCTGAGACGGCTCTAGTCGAAACAGAAGAAGTGCAGCCTGCTGCGGCCAGGGCTAAAGTAATCGCGAGCGCTAGGGAAGTATGGCGGGACATAATAATTCTCCTTAGTGGTATTGGTGACGGTCTTTTTTCTAAAATCGGTATATGTTTTTCGCTGTCTCTAGGTTTAACTTTCCGAGTTAGCCCAGGTATTAGACAGCTCTCTTGCCTATAGAGTTCCCTGATTTACTTTTGATTTATCCAGGTGCCTCGTCTTTTCGACCGAGGGCTCTCTTGAACTGTCTTCAGTCTGATCTACTTTCTCGTAATTAACAGTGTTTTTCGTCACGCCATTTGGTGATTGTCGTCAGAATTAAATGTGATCTGAACCTCAGAGGTATCACCTAATCATCTCTAGTTTAACCGGCTGGCATCCAAGTTTTTACTGAAGCGACTGGGGCGACAACCAGGCGGAGTGAGAAGCACGGCATTCCTTGCCGAGTGACGAATTGCTCTCCTTGCGGGAAACAAGGACTGGGGCGAGTTTTAAACAAGGATGCAGCTGACAGTAAGGCAGAAAAATTACTTAAATTATAGAACTTCCGCCGCCAGTCCCGCAAGGGGACATCCCAACGCACGCAAAAATATTACGCAACTCAGGGTTGAGGGGAGAGGGGGAGAGAGGTGAGAGAAAAAACCGGCATCGGTCGCCTTTGCCATTCAGTATATTTACGGGAATCGGGATGCTCCCGCCCCAAATATAGTGAGAAACCCGGTTTCTTAAAGAAACCGGGTTTCTTAAGCGTACTGACAACCGCTATATGCAGTCCCAGCCGGCTCAACCGGCAAGCGCTGACTGTCGGGGAGTGTCTCACTTTTGTAAATATGGCTGCAAGAGGTGCGTTCCCTGCCGGGAACGCACCCTACTTCTAAAGCTCATAATTTTTTTTTGCGCGCACCCCAGTTGCTCCCAAAGACTCCCGCCCGCAATCGCAGGGTTCCCGCCGCCGCAGCCAAGCAAACAGAGCGCCGTGGATTCGTATGGATAGTGGGTGCAAACTCCACTGCAAAATAAATGCGGTATCCTATGACGGAAACCACACTAGCCGGTCGCTATCAGGTGGTCAGACACCTGGGCGGCGGCGGATTTGGCCAGACTTTTCTGGCGCAAGACACTCATCTACCCGGAAACCCCCTGTGTGTCGTCAAGCAACTCAAGCCAAAACCCAGCGATCCGGCAACGCTACAGGTGGCCAAACGCTTATTTGACCGCGAGGCAGAAACGCTATACCGGCTGGGCCACCACGACCGGATTCCCCGCCTGCTGGCTCACTTTGAGCAAGAGAGTCAGTTCTATCTGGTTGAGGAGTTTATAGAGGGCCAGCCCCTAGACCAAGAGTTCGCGCTCGCGCCGGCATTTTACCGAAGCTGGTGCGATTGCGCTTTTGCGCGACATCTTGCCGGTGCTGGCAGAAGTCCACCGGCAGAATGTCATCCACCGCGACATCAAACCGGCTAATTTAATCGTCCGAGCTCGGAGCTCCATCAGTCGAGCTCTGAACTCCATCGTCCGAGCTCGGAGCTCCATCAGTCGAGCTCGGAGCTCCATCGGTCGAGCTCAGAGCTCCATCGGTCGAGCTCAGAGCTCCATCGGTCGAGCTCAGAGCTCCATCGGTCGAGCTCAGAGCTCCATCGGTCGAGCTCAGAGCTCCATCGTCCGAGCTCAGAGCTCCATCGTCCGAGCTCAGAGCTCCATCGTCCGAGCTCCATCGTCCGAACTCCGGTGCCCTAAACTTGAATAATGATGCAAAATTCCGACCCATTCAAACCAGAAACCCGCTCCCAAATCGCCGCCCAAATTGCCCAAACTATCCCCAACCTGAAACTCCTGGTTTTATTCTGCTCCCGCGCAAAAGGAACCGCCGGCGCAAGGGAGTGACTGGGATTTAGCAATCCTCACCGGCGACGACCCCAACCCAGCGCCAAACAGTTGGGGAGAATTCGACCTCTACTATCCCTTGGGGCAAATTCTCCAGAGTAACAGCGACCTGATTGACCACATGCAGCAAATTCAAGACTATATCGGCAGGCAATAGTCTATAATAGATACAGCCGGCAAGAGAGCCGGTAGGGCTAAAGCCCCACTACAAACTTTAGGGCTAAAGCCCTACTACAAACTTTAGGGCTAAAGCCCTACTACAAACTTTAGGGCTAAAGCCCTACTACAAACTTTAGAACCCAAGGACGGATTGAATCATGCAAGCCTACAAACTGAAAGGAACAATTGACAGTACCGGCAACTTGATTCTTGCAGAACCGCTCCACCTACCTCCTGGAGATGTAGAAGTGATCGTTTTGCAGGAAGTTGAAAATGCCGGTGAGGCGAGTCACCCCCGACCGGCACCGGCAGGCGAACAGCCTGAAACTCAAAATTTCCCCTGCAGGACTAAGATTTTCAGGGATTGGCTCGCCAAGGCTAAACCCGTTTCCCCTGACTTTGACCCCGACCAAGCCCGATGGGAAGCATTAAAGGAGAAGTACCTGTGAGAATTGGGGTTTGAATTGCCATCTGTCAGCACTTCCAGCAAACCGCAAATCCCGCCTTGTGGGGACGCGATATGTCGCGTCCCCACACAGCACCGGCAGCTGTCCATATCTCCCGACCGGCAATCTCCGATACCAGTCATCCTGTGGCGGAATAAGCTCGCTCCCCTTTGCGCCGCGCCCCACGCACTCCCTGTAGGGCTAAAGCCCAAGTACAAACTTTTGGGCTAAAGCCCTACTACAACCTTTTGGGCTAAAGCCCTACTACAAACCTGGCCCAAAACAGGTGGAAGTGTTAATTTTTTTGAAGCCCCCGGCAGGCAGGAGTAGGGCTGTGATAAAGTAAGCCTAGCTTTGCAAAAAGTAAGTTTAGGCTTAAGGGCAAATAGATGGTTGACGTGCGCTCTGTGATGAATAATCTGCGCCTCAAGTGGTTCCTGAGTACCAGGGCCCTTGACGGCAGCGCGGATTTCGTCAATATTCTGTATAAAATTTATCTAAACCACAGCAAAATAATTCATTTCCGCAACGGATACCCGGTATATTCGCTCTCCACTCCAGCGGTGTTCAGCAAGCCGGCGGCCAACTTTATCGCTCGCGCCCTGTACCGGACGATTCAAAACAAGAATCTGCCGAACATGATGAGCTTTGCGGTGAACGATATTTGCAATGCGGCGTGCGGGCACTGCAGTTTCTTTACGGCGGTCGAGGAGAAAGGCAGAAAAGCTTTGACCTTGGAAGAGTCCAAAAAATTAATCAGGGACGCTCAGGATATGGGAGTGTCTGTGATAAACTTTGTGGGGGGCGAACCGCTGATGCGGGAGGACTTGCCAGAGATTATCCGAGCGGTTGACAAGGATTTTTCGACCACTATCCTGTTTACCAATGGCTGGGATTTGGAGGGGCGGGCAGCGGAATTAAAGAGAGCCGGTTTAGACAGCATCTATATTAGCATAGACGCCGCCAGTGCGGAGAGGCACGACGAATTTCGGCAGAAACCCGGTCTATTTGAAAGAGCCATGCGAGGCATCCTGAGAGCGAGATTGCTGGGGATGTCTGTAGGAATCTCCACAACCATGACTCCGGAAGCCTATCAGAATGGAGAGCTGGGCAGAATCGTCAAGCTAGCAAAAAACGCAGGCATTCACGAAGTCCTCGTTTTCGACGCTCTGCCCACCGGCAGATATAAAAACCGGCAGGACTTGGTGGACAGAAGCGACTGGGTGGAAGACATGATCCAGTCAGCCCGGAAGTACAATCAAAATCCCAATTATCCGGGCGTCATCTTCTTCTCTTACTTTACCAGCCATCGAAGTGTGGGCTGCTCTTGCGGCACTAGCTACTTCTACACGTCCCCCTATGGGGATATTATGTCCTGCGATTTCAATCACGCCAAGTTTGGCAATATACTGGAAGAACCCCTCTGGAAAATCTGGGAAAGGCTGACGACTCTGCCGGATTTCTGTCAGGCAAAGTGGGGCGGGTGCAAAATTAAGGACTCGGAATTTCGTCAAAAGGAAACTGTCTCAGGGGGGCCGGTTAACCTTGACATTAAACGCGAAGTGTGATAGCGTATTAAACGCTGCTCGCTCCAGAAAGGAGGCGGGCGACCCTGGGCCCGGAAAGGAGATAAAGGACAAAGGAGAATATGATCTCACACCTCTATTTAAGTCCAGTGCTTGCGCACTGCAATTTCGATAAAACGCCAACCTTGCCGATTGTGATGTTTGAGGTTTTTATTTTGGCGGGGGTGGCTGGGGCTTTCCTCATCCTGCCAAAAATCAAAGATAAGGTGTTGGTGCGATTTCTGGTGATGGCGGCGGGAGTGCTGCTGTTTGAAATGTTCACCGCTCCCATGTGGAATAACCACAAAATGGGCTGGTGGGCTTATGTTTACCACGATGTCAGCTGGATTTTGACCCTGGGGTGGACTGCGCTAATCTTGGGCGTCGTGCTGTTAGTGGACAAGTTTCTGGAAAGCTGGAAAGAGTGGAAGAAATTTGGCGTATATCTGGGAGTGCTGACGCTGGCGGTTGTCCCTTTTGAAATGATTGCCGTAAACACCGGCATCCGCAGCTACGCTCCAGAAGTGAGAGAAGCCGTGTCAGGGATTTTTATCTTGGGGGTGCCGGTAGAAATCCTGTATTATGTGCCGGTGTTTGGCGGATTGGTGATCACCTTTTATAAGTATTGGAGTTTCCTGATAGACGGTGAGCTGATCGCCCCGCTCAAGCCGCTAGCGCGGAGAAAATGGCTGCGCAGTTTGCTGATTACCTTCCTGGGAGTCTTTTTATTTGAAGTGATGATTGAGCCAATGGTGCGGAATGAAAAGCTCCCCCAGTGGTCGTATATTTTCCACGACATCAGCATCCTGATGACCGGCATGTGGATTCTGGCGATCGGACTGACAGCAATTGTGGTGACTCGGTTTTTCATTCACTACCCGATGATTCAAAGATTTTTCATTGCCACAGCAATCGCCGGCGCTGTGGCTTGGCCGGTGGAGTCCTGGCTGATTGTCAGTGGCTACCGGGTTTACGGGCCCAGTGCTGTCAATAATTTCACGGGTTTTGTAACGCCGGTCACCGGTGTGCCGGTGGAAGTGGCTTTTGCGATCCCCTGCTACATGGCTTTGATTATTGCTTTCATCCGTTACTGGGAAATTATTTTGGACAACCGGCTGTGAAAAATTATACAAACTTTTTGGTGGGGTTCGCAATCACATTTATCGCTATGGCTGCGGTTTCTGGCGGCGTAAATGGGGCAGCGGGAATCCTATTCGCGTCAGTCGTCTGTACTGCCGGCATTAGCCTTGCTCTCTGGCTGCCGCTTTGGTGGGTTGTGGGTTTTGTAATCACAGGAGCCTACTCCCTGATTGCCCAGCTTGCCGGCTGGCAAAGAATAGAACTGCCCATCACCGTAGCCAACCTGACGGTATCATTGACGCCCGAACAGGTAGCGCTGGCTAACTACACAAGAGACGCCCGGACAAAAGGGCTGAGCGAAACGCAAATTGCCAGCCGGCTGGCAGCACAAGGTTGGTCTAATGAAGAAATTGAACTAGCCCAGCGAATTGCGACTGAGAGGCAATAGCATTTTCCAATCATGGTGAATCGGTGGTGGGTTTATCAGCGGGAGCGCTTCCCGGTTTTTAAACATGGCCTGCTCATTGCAGTTTTCAGTAGCTCTGCAGTGAGCTACTCCGCCCTGTTGCGCGGTCAAACAAAAGTGCCAAATGCCGGCTCCCTGCTGGTTGCTTTTCTCAGCCTTTTTCTCTTCTTTCTGCAACTGCGCATCGCCGATGAATTCAAAGATTTCGAGGACGATGCGCAGTACCGGCCTTACCGTCCAGTTCCCAGAGGTTTAGTCAGTTTGCGGGAATTGGGTGCAGTTGGCGCAGCCGGTGCCGCAATTCAGCTAGCTGTTGCGCTCTGGCTGACTCCCGCCTTAGCGCTGCTGCTGGCTTTAGCCTGGTTCTACTTAGCTTTGATGACCCAGGAATTCTTTGTGCGCGAGTGGCTGAAAGCCCATCCCTTAATTTATATGTGCAGCCACATGGTAATTGTGCCGGTGATTAATTTCTACGCCACAGCCTGTGACTGGCTGAGTGCCGGTGCGCAGCCGCCGGCAGGTCTTAGCTGGTTTTTGGCAGCCAGTTTCTTTAACGGCGCAGTCATAGAAATCGGGCGAAAAATCCGCGCCCCCCAAGATGAAGAAGTTGGCGTAGAAACCTACAGCGCTCTCTGGGGGCGTCGCCATGCGGTTTTAGCTTGGCTGCTCGCCCTGGGCTTAACAGCAACCGCCGCCTTTTTTGCCGCCCGCCAAATCAACTTCGCACCGGCTGTCACCGGGCTGATCGCCATATTGCTGAGCGCCGGCGTCGCGCTCGCCTGGTTTTTCCTGCAGCACCCCACTACCAAATGGGCAAACCTTATAGAAACAATTTCCGGGCTGTGGACACTGCTGCTGTATCTCCAGCTGGGGATTCTTCCCCTTCTCTTGCGTTTTTTACACACCCGCTAGATGGCGGTGAAGGAGCCAGAAACCGGGTTTCTTCCAGAAACCCGGTTTCTAGACTCTCACACTTTTAAAATCCAAAATCCAAAATCCAAAATCCAAAATCGATATGACTTACATTCTACAATTGCAAGACAGACATGCAGAATCTCTCCTCGGCGGCAAAGCCAGACCCCTCGCCGGGCTGAAACGAGCCGGTTTCCTGATTCCAGACGGATTCGCACTCTCCCCAGCCGCCTTTGAAAGCAGCCTCACAACCGAACAGCGCCAGCTTCTCGAACAGACGAGACTCGGCATTTTACAGCCCAACCCGACGGAAATTCAAACCTTGCTGGCAACCCTCCAGCCCAGCGAATCCGTCAGGAGAGAACTGCGCGCCGCCCTAGCAGAACTTTGCCCCAATAGCGAACTCGTAGCAGTGCGATCTTCTGCCAGTGATGAAGACGGTAAGCAGCACTCTTTTGCCGGACAGCTCGACAGCTTTTTGGGAGTGCCTCCTGATGCCGTCGCTGAGAAAATTGCAGCCGTTTGGCAGTCAGCGTTCAGCGAGCGCGTTTTGACTTACCGGCGCGAGCGCGGATTGCCCCCACTGCCAAATCCCAGCGCTGTTCTCATCCAGCGAATGCTGAATCCCGCAGCAGCCGGTGTTGCCTTCGCCGCCGATCCAGTCACAGGAAAACGAAGCGTAACAGCAGTCAGCGCTGTTTGGGGTTTGGGCACCTCTCTCGTATCCGGAGAGTGCGATTCCGACACCTATCATGTCGATCGAGAAGGGCGCATTATTCACCGGCACATTGCGGACAAACGCCGGCTGCACCGGCTTGACGCACATCAGCAGTCAGGAATTGCCACCGTAGAACTTCCCCCAGACACCGCCCAAAAACCCGCTCTTAACGACGAGCAAATCCGAAACATAGCCGCCCTAGCGCGTCAGGTGAGCCGGCACTTTCACCGCCCCCAAGATATTGAGTGGGCCATAGAAGACGGGCAGCTCTACCTGCTGCAATCCCGCCCGATTACCGCACTGGCGGACATCCCCGATCCAGATGGCGTTTTCAACCTGTGGGATAACAGCAATATTGCCGAAAGTTACAGCGGCGTCACCACACCTTTAACCTTTTCCTTCGCCCGCAAAGCTTATGAAGAAGTCTACCGACAATTTTGCCGCTTCATGGGAGTTCCCCAACCGGCAATCGCTCGCCACAGCGACACATTCAGCCGCATGATCGGGCTAATTCAGGGACGAATTTACTATAACCTGCTGAGCTGGTATCGGACTTTGGCACTGCTCCCCGGTTTCACCGTCAACCGGCACTTCATGGAGCAGATGATGGGAGTGCGGGAATCCTTGCCAGAAAGCGCTGTCGCCGAACTGCAAAGCGCCACTTGGCAAGACCGGCTGCAAGACAGTTGGCGACTGCTGGCAACCGCTGCCGGTTTAATCACAAATTATTTCCAGCTCCCCCGCCGCACCCGACAGTTTTACCAGCGGTTAGACGCCGCTTTAAACCCCCCACAATTAAATTTAGAACTCAATTTAGAAGACCTCCGCCCCGACGAACTAGCGGCTTACTACCGCAACATAGAGCGCCAGCTGCTCACCCGCTGGGACGCTCCCCTAATTAACGATTTTTTCACCATGATTTTCTACGGCGTCTTGCGACGCCTCACAGAAAAATGGTGCGGCGATGCCGAGCAAACCCTGCAAAATGACCTGATTAGCGGCGAAGGCGGCATCATCAGCGCCGAGCCGGCTCAGCGCCTGCGCGACATGGCAAATTATATAGCACAAAATGCTAAATTTGTCAGCACCCTTTGTGGCGGTTCCTTAAATGAAATTCTGCGCAGCATGGAACGCCTGCCGCAATTCCAGTCCGAGTACCGAGAGTATCTCCATAAATTTGGCGACCGCTGCCTGGAAGAACTCAAATTAGAAAGCCCCACACTTTACGATGACCCCCTGCCCTTATTGCGGGCGGTGGGGCAATTAGCCCTTTCTTGCACAGATGCGAATCCCGCCAGCGAGACAGGGAAAAGTTTGCCCCCGCTCTCCCTGAGGAAAGCAGCAGAACAGCGAGTGAAAAGGGCGCTGAAAAATCGCCCCCTGCGCCGGCTGGTGTTTAACTGGGTGCTGAAAAACGCGCGGGAGCGAGTGCGCGACCGGGAAAATCTCCGATTTGAGCGCACCCGCGTTTTCGGTCGGGCGCGGCGGGTATTTGTCGAGATAGGACGCCGCTTCTACGCCCTCGACCTGCTGCGCGAACCCCGCGATATTTTCTACTTAGAAGTCGGGGAAATTCTGGGATTTATCGAAGGGACAGCCACCACCACCGATTTGAAAGGATTGGCAGCCGTGCGCCAAGCCGAATTTGCCCGCTACCGGCAAATGCCGCCGCCGGCAGATCGCTTTGAAACCTTCGGAGTCGTCTGTCAGGGAAACTCCTTTCAGAAAACAGCCCAGCAAAAATCTGCCGTTTCCAGTTCATCCTTGCAGGGGATTGGCTGCTCGCCGGGAGTGGTGCGGGGTTGCGTGCGAATAATTTCCGATCCCAAACAAATCGTAGGAGCCGGTGGCGCACCCCTGCAAGCCGGCACAATACTCGTCGCTGAGCGCACCGATCCCGGCTGGATTCTGCTGTTTCCCGCCGCCGCCGGCTTGCTCGTCGAGCGAGGCAGCTTGCTGTCGCACGCTGCGATAGTCGCCCGCGAACTCGGACTGCCGGCAATTGTATCACTTCCCGGCGTCACCCAGTGGTTAAAAGACGGTGACTGGGTAGAAATGGATGGCACCACCGGCAGAGTGTGCAAGATTCCCAGTCAGGAGTATAAAATTTAACTCAAGTTGCTACTTACAAGTCTAAGCATCTAGATCCCCCCAAACCCCCCTTAAAAAGGGGGGCTTTGAGAATTCCCCCCCTTTTTAAGGGGGGGCTAGGGGGGGATCTCGCCTGACTCACTGGTAAGTAGCAACTTGGGTTAAATAGGACTTCCGCAGAAACCGGGTTTCTCAACCAGCCGTCTTGACTTTCAGCCCTCGCTCCTGGAAAATAAACCCGGTTTCTTTCACGGCTGTGCGTAAGTCGCGATAGAATTTAGGGCAAAATCGGAGATGAATAATGCCCGCAGAAATCGCCCAGGTGGCTGATTTTTCCCAAATCCGCTACGCCCAGTGCTGGGAAGACGCAGACATCCTGCTGAGCGCCCTCGACATCCAGCCGGCTCACATTTGCCTGTCTGTCGCCTCCGCTGGGGACAACACCCTGGCAATGCTGAGCCGGTCGCCAAAAAAAGTGATAGCAGTAGACTTAAACCCCGCCCAAATTGCCTGCTTAGAACTGCGCGTCGCCGCCTATCGCCAACTCAGCCACCCCGAACTGCTGGAACTGATCGGTTCAGTGCCGGCAGCACCCGCTGCCAGAATTAACTTGTACCGGCGCTGTCGCAGCCACCTCTCAGCAGCTTCCCGCCAGTTTTGGGACGAGCGCCCAAACGCCATCGCCACCGGCACCGGCAGCGCCGGCAAATTCGAGCGCTATCTCACCCTGTTCCGCCGGTACATTTTGCCCCTCACGCACAGCAGAGATAAAATCGCCCAAATCCTGAAAAGCCTCACCCCAGAAGAGCGACAGACCTTCTACACCCAGCACTGGAATAACTGGCAGTGGCAACTCTTGTTCCGCCTCTTCTTTTCCCGCTTCGTCCTGGGGCGCTTCGGGCGCGACCCCAGTTTTTTCCAGTACGTTCAAGCCGGCGTAGCCGAACATCTTTTAGAGCGCACCCGCTACGCCTTAACCGACCTAAATCCCGCCGAAAATCCCTACTTGCAGTGGATTGCCACCGGCCAGCACCTAACCGCCCTCCCCTGCGCCCTCCGCCCCGAAAATTTTCAGCCAATCCGCGCCAACCTTGACCGCTTAGAGTGGCACTGCACCCCCCTAGAAGATTTCCTAGAAACTTCCCCCATTCCCACCATAGACCGCTATAATTTAAGCAACGTATTCGAGTACATGTCTCCCCACAACTATCACCGCGTGCTAGAGCAACTGATAAGAGCCGGTCGCCCCGGCAGCCGGCTCGCCTACTGGAACCTCCTCGCAGAGCGCCGCCGCCCCGAATCAATGGCAAACCGGCTGCGACCCCTCACAGAGCTATCCAGCCACCTCTACCGGCAAGATAAAGCCTTCTTCTACAGCGCCTTTATTCTAGAAGAAATCATCTAATACCAATAATCCAAAATCCTTGCATCCAAAATCCTTGCATCCAAAATCCAAAATCCGCCACCGTGCAGCAACTCATTCTCCTCAGCAACCCCCTAGAAACAGAACTCCCCACTCACCAGCAAAAATACCTCTCCCACCTCCCACCCCTTGACCCCGCACTGATCGCCAGCCACACCCCAGACGCACACTGGCTGCTGGTTCGAGATCGCAGCCATATCGCAGGGCGCTGCTCCTTGTGGTGGCGGCAAACCCCAGCCTATCAGAACTTCCAGCTCGGTTTAATCGGACACTACGCCGTTGCTGACGCCGACGCCGCCGCCTGTCTCCTCGAACACGCAAGCCAGGAACTTGCCGGTCGCGGCTGCACCCTAGCAGTTGGCCCAATGGACGGCAGCACATGGCGGCGCTACCGGCTGCTCACCGAACGCGGCAAACACCCCGTTTTTTTCCTAGAACCCGACAATCCCGACGATTGGCCAGAACACTTTCTCAAGGCGGGATTCACACCCCTAGCGCACTACAGTTCCGCTCTCAATACAGACCTCAGCCACACCGATCCCCGCCTGGAGCGAGTCAGCCAGCGCCTCCAGGCAGCCGGCATCCAAATCCGCCCCGTGGATTGGCAGCGCCTTGACGAAGAGCTGCACCGGATTTACACCGTAGCCACCATCAGCTTTCGCCACAATTTTCTCTACACCCCCGTCAGCTTTCCTGAATTTCTCAACCAGTATCGCCCCCTACTCCCCTATCTGCGACCGGAGTTAATATTGATAGCCGAACACAGCGGCGAACCCGCCGGCTTTTTGTTCGCCATCCCCGACTGTCTCGAAGCACATCGAGGAGAAAATGTCAAGACTGTTATCATAAAAACTGTTGCGGTCTTGCCCCACCGCACCTACGCAGGCTTGGGCAATATGCTGGTGGCTCGATGTCACGAAATTGCCCGCCAACTCGGCTATTCCCAAGCCATTCACGCCCTGATGCGCGACAAGAGCGCCTCACGCCATCTCAGCCGGCGCTACGCTCACACCATCCGGGGTTACACTCTATTTGCCAAACAATTATTTTAACGCAAGTTGCTAGTTCCACGCGCGATCCCCCCCTAGCCCCCCCTTAAAAAGGGGGGGGAGATTTTCAAAGCCCCCCTTTCGTAGGGGCGGTGCCCCCGTGCCCGCCCCGTTTGGGGAGATATAGATACTTAGACTTATAAGTAGCAACTTAGGTGATTTACGCGAGAATGAACATTGCCACTATCCTGCAAGAGCGAGCCGCCACTCATCCTGAAATTCCAGCGATTATCGACACTCACAGAGGTCGCAGCCGCACCACCACATTTGCCGGCTTAGAAACAGCAGCCGGTCGCGCCGCCACCTTATTGCGCCAGAACGGTTTGCAGCCCGGAGATTCCGCCCTCATTTTTCATCCCATGTCGGCAGAGCTCTACATTGCTCTCGCCGCCCTATTTCGGCTGGGAGTGGTTGCCATGTTCCTAGATCCGGGTGCCGGAGCTGACCACATCGAACGCTGCTGCGCCCTTTACCCGCCCAAAGCCCTCATTGCCAGCACCAAAGCGCATTTGTTGCGCCTGAAATCGCCGGCGCTGCGGCAGATTCCCGTGAAAATTGCCATTGGCTGCCCCGTACCCGGGGCGATTTCTTGGCGCAGCGCCCAACAGATGAAACCCGGCACCCACATTATCCCCCGCACCCCAGACACCCCCGCCTTGCTAACCTTTACCAGCGGCAGTACAGGACAGCCAAAAGCAGCGCTGAGGACCCACGGCTTTTTGCTCGCCCAGCACAGAATCCTAGCCGAAACATTACAGCTCAAACCGGCAGAAATAGACCTCGCCACGCTGCCCATTTTTCTCCTCGCCAATCTCGCCTCCGGCTTAACCAGCCTGATTCCCAATGCGGATTTGCGCTTTCCCGGCGCGATCCGTGCCGGTGCCGCTATCGCTCAAATACAAGCCATCCAGCCGGTTCGCGCCGCCGCCTCCCCCGCCTTTTTAGAGCGCTTAGCAGAGTATTGCCTGACGCGCCGGCTCACCCTCCCCAGCCTGCAAAAAATCTTCTGCGGCGGCGCGCCGGTCATGCCAAACTTGCTCGCTCAATTGCAGCAAATTGCGCCCAACGCCGAAATCACCGTCGTCTACGGCTCCACCGAAGCCGAACCGATCGCTCACATTTCCCACTCACAAATCGGCTCCCGAGACACAACCGCCACACTCAGCGGAAAAGGGCTGCTCGTCGGACATCCCGTATCCGCCATCAAAATCGCCATTCTGCGCCAGCAGTGGGGCACACCCATCGGTCCCCTCACCGGCTCCGAATTTGCAGAAAATTGCTTGAGTGCCGGTGCGGTTGGAGAAATTGCCGTCAGCGGCGAACACGTCTTACCCGGCTATCTCTACGGATACGGCGATCGAGAAACCAAATTTACAGCAGACGGCACTCCTTGGCACCGTACCGGCGATGCCGGCTATCTCGACTCCGACAACCGCCTCTGGCTGATGGGGCGCTGTTCCGCCCGCATCGAAGACTCCTGGGGAACCCTCTATCCCTTTGCAGTTGAGTGCGTCGCTCACCACTATCCAGGCATTCGCCGGTGCGCCGCCATCTCACACAAAGGACAGCGGATTCTCGCCGTTGAGCTCAACCGGCACAAAACTCACGTCTCCCTAGCAGCACTCCAGAACACCCTGAATTGGGCTCATATCAGCGCCATCAAAGTCCTGCCAAAAATCCCCACAGACAAGCGCCACAATGCTAAAATTGAATATCCCCCTCTGCGCAAGCTCCTCGCCCGCCACTGAACGCCCTCGCCCGCACCCCAAATCCCCAAATCCCCAAATCCCGGCCCATCCCTCCCCACCCCACAATCTGCAATAATAATCATCCTGCCTCTACAAGAAATAAGCGATGCGACTGTCTTCGATGTTATTCGTGACGCTGCGGGAAGACCCAGCAGAAGCGGAAATCCCCAGCCACAAACTGCTGCTCCGCGCCGGCTACATCCGCCGGATTGGCAGCGGCATTTATGCTTACTTGCCCCTGATGTGGCGCGTCCTGAAAAAAGTATCCCAAATTGTCCGCGAAGAGATGGACGCCACCGGCGCACAAGAATGCCTCCTCCCCCAGCTGCAACCGTCCGACTTGTGGCGAGAGTCCGGTCGCTGGGACACCTACACCAAAGCGGAGGGCATCATGTTCGCCCTCACCGACCGGCAAGAGCGAGAGCTGGGACTCGGGCCCACCCACGAAGAGGTGATCACCACCATTGCCAAAGAGATGATTCGCTCTTACCGGCAACTCCCCCTCCACCTCTACCAAATTCAAACCAAATTCCGCGATGAAATTCGCCCCCGCTTCGGGTTAATGCGGGGGCGCGAATTCATTATGAAAGATGGCTACTCTTTCCACACCGACTCGGAAAGTCTGAAAAAAACTTACCAGGACATGAACCGGGCTTACAGCAACATGCTGCGCCGGAGCGGTTTGCAATTCCGAGCGGTGGAAGCGGACTCAGGGGCGATAGGCGGCTCTGGGTCACAAGAATTTATGGTACTGGCGGATGCCGGTGAGGATGAGGTGCTCTACACCCCGGATGGCAAGTACGCCGCCAACGTGGAAAAAGCTGTCTCGCTCCCTGCTGACGCTCTACCGTCGCCGTTTTCCACTTATGAAAAACGGGAAACCCCCGGTACGGATACGATTGAGAAACTCAGCCAATTTCTCAAGTGTTCTCCCGCCCATGTGGTGAAAAATGTCCTCTATCAAGCTGTGTATGATAGCGGTATGACTGTGCTGGCGCTCGTCAGCATCCGGGGCGACCAAGAGGTCAACGAGGTTAAATTGCAAAATGAGCTAACCAAGCTCGCCAGCCAATTTGGAGGCAAAGCCCTCCTCTCCCTCACCGTACCGGATGCCCAAGCGCAGCAGAAATGGGCGGCGAAACCTCTGCCTTTGGGCTATATCTCCCCCAATCTGGAAGACAGTTACATCACCTCGGATAAAAACCTGTCGCCCAAGTTTCTGCGCTTCGCAGATAAGACAGCGGTAGACTTGACAAATTTCGTAACTGGTGCTAATGAAACCTGCTCCCACGTCGTCGGTGCCAACTGGGGCGAACACTTCCAGCAACCGGCATTGGTGGTGGATATTCGCAAGGCTAGACCGGGCGACCGCGCTACCCACGACCCCAGCCAAACCCTGGAAAGCGCTCGCGGCATTGAAGTGGGCCACATCTTCCAGCTGGGCGCGAAATACTCTCAGGCTATGGGAGCCACCTACACCAGCGAACAGGGCGAAGAAGTTCCCCTGGTGATGGGCTGCTACGGCGTGGGCGTCTCGCGGCTGGCTCAATCTGCGGTGGAGCAATCCTATGATAAAGACGGGATTATCTGGCCGGTGGCAATTGCGCCGTACCATGCTATAATTACAATCCCCAACATCACGGATGGTAAACAGGTGGAGGCTGCGGAAAAGCTCTACGGCGAGTTGAATAAAGCCGGTGTGGAAACTCTGCTCGATGACCGCAACGAGCGTGCCGGTGTTAAATTCAAAGATGCCGACTTAATTGGGATTCCCTACCGGATTGTCCCCGGTCGATCTCTGAAAGATGGCAAAGTAGAAGTGGTGGAGCGGGCGACCCGCAAATCCCAGGAAATGCCGGTCGATGAAGTGTTGCCCACCTTAAAGCAGTGGATTGACGCCGCCCTTCAGAATACTTCCGCTTAATTGCTATCTTATCTTATAGCATTTTTACTGCGGGCGTGGAGAACAGTTAGATCCCCCCAAACGGGGCGGTCTCCGTGTGCCGCACCGCCCCTACTTTGGGGGGCTTTGACCCCCCCCTTTTTAAGGCTACCGCTCACACACATCTTGGGCACGGGCGACAGCGTGTGATTCGTAGGGTGCGTTCCCTCTTAGGGAACGCACCCTACCCCCTTGGCGTCTTGGCGGTTCATTATTAAAGTTAACCTAGGGTATTGACCCCATATCAATTCGCCACCCGATTAATGGAATTCCTGAGCGTCCTTTTATCTATCCTGCTGGCTGTAGTCTCACCGGCAGGCTTCGTCGCTGACAAGGTAGTGGCTGACGCCATCCGCTCTCGCTTTGAGTCCGTGGAGCAGCTGCAAGTGCGCATCGACAACACCCCCAGCTACCAGCTGGCGCAAGGGAAAGTGGAGCGGGTGCGGATTGCGGGTCGGGGGATGCGGCTGACGCCGGAGATCCGGATTGCGGCGCTGGAGGTGGAAACCGATCCGATTGATGTGGACGTGCAGCGCCTGAGGCGGGGCGGGAAGACGCAGCTGCGGGAAGCTTTGCGCGAGCCGGTGCAGGGGATGGTGCGTTTGGTGCTCACTGAGGGAGATATCAACCGGGCGCTGCAGTCGCCTGAGGTGGCGAGCCGGCTGCGCAATCTGGGAGCGCGCTTGGCCGGCGGTTCTGGAGGCGAGCGTGCCGAGCGCTACGAGGTTCTCAATCCCAGTGCCGAGCTTTTGGAAAACAGCCGGCTGCGCTTCAGGGCGGAAATTCAGGAGCGAGGTGACCCGGAGCGGCTGGCGGTGGTGGTAGAGTCAGGAGTGAGGATTGTTTCTGGGCGTCGGCTGGAGCTGGCAGAGCCGGTGGTGCTGGTGAATGGGGAGCCGGCACCGGCAAGGCTGGTGGCGGGGCTGGCTTCGGGGGTGAGCCGGCGGAGTGACACCGGCACCTTGGAGCGTTACGGAATTACAGCGCGGCTTTTACAATTGAATGTGACTCCAGATGAATTGGAGCTGGCGGCATTTGCGCGAGTGGAGCGCCGGTGAATTGTATCGGGAGGGGGTGCGTTGCTGAAATTTGTGGCCGTTTCGGGAAGGTGCCGTTTTGCTTGTGTAGTTTTCAGCAAGGTCTCCTCACATGTAAGCTATCTGCTTACAGCATTAAGCTTGAGGGCGAGTTGATCGATGCCGGCAAAAATTTTAGATTTTCTGCGGCCAATCTAAAATCTCCGGAGGCTTAACACTTGCCAAGTAAAGGCTGATTGCTTACCCTCACAGTGAATCCCGTTGAATCCTCAAGGAGAGCTTTTGTATGCAAGAGCAAAAATCCGGACGTCGCATTTCTCCGGCCCTATTGGCAGGCGGTGCGGCGCTGGCGATTTTGGCTGGCGGTGGCGGCACCGCTTGGTGGCTGACGCATTCAAGGACGGGCCCTGAACCTCCTTCTGTGCAAATACCTGTACCTGCCCCTGCTGTCAAGCCGACAATCCTGCCTTCTGTCCCACTGAAGCCGGGGCAGAAGGCGGTGCAAGTTTTCTGGGTTAGGGATGCCGGCACCAACCTGGATTTGGTTCCGGGTCAGATTAATGTGGACAAGGCCAGCCAGCCCAACGCTGTTTTGACTGCGGCGTTCAATCGCTTGTTAAGCGGTTCTGTGCCGGCAGGTGTCTCTAGCGCCATTCCCCAGGGGACAAAACTGCGGAGTGTGGCGGTTAAGAATGATGGGGTCCACGTGGATCTGTCGCCGGAATTTAAGACCGGCGGCGGCAGTGCCTCGATGATCGCTCGTTTGGCCCAGGTGATTTACACGGCCACCAGTTTGGATGAAAATGCCAAGGTCTGGATTTCTGTGGATGGGAAACGTTTAGAAGTTTTGGGGGGTGAGGGTTTGGAGGTTGCTCAGCCGATTACCCGCCAAAGCTTCCAGAAGAACTTTTCCCTTTAGTCCCGATTCCCGTCCCTCTACCGGGCTGTCCTTTGCTGGATGCCGTGACCGGCAGACTTTTCGCTTGTCGGAGTCCTCACGGCATTCACTCTGGCTTTTTGCAGTTCGCGCTTTGGCGAGAGCGGGTGTAGCTTCTGATGTGCTGATTTAAAACACTTTTAAAAAGTCATCATTACAGCATCTGGGTTCTGTGGCGGGCGTTGTAACAGCCCGCCTCGGTTTATATAAATATTCATCCGTAAATTATCTTATTTTTTGGTGGCCAAGCTAAAAGCGCGGAAGTGGCGGGCCTGCTGTTCAATGCGGCTCGCCAAGCGGTCGCAAACTAAGTGACACAGATCGAAAATCAGCTTGTCCTCCAGTCTGTAGTAGGCTGAGGTGCCTTCCGTCCGGCGGCTGACGATACCGGCTTGCAGCATCACTTTCAGATGCTTGGAGACATTGGCCTGACTGGTGTCAGTAGCTTCGACCAGCTCTTGCACGCACTTTTCGCCGTCGCGCAGGAAGTTCAAAATCTTGAGTCGCATCGGCTCACTCAAAATGCTGAAATACTCAGCAACTTGTTGCACTACTTCTTGTGGGACGCATTGCGCTGATTTCATGGGATCGACCTGAAAGAACTGATCCCAAGATTGTAGCAGTTAATTTGTCTGTGACAGTAGAGTGATTGACGCCCAATGACCAGCAGCTCGGGGAGAGTGGCTAGAGAGGCGGTCAAGTATTCTTCTGGAGTGATAAGAAACCGGGGGCAGCCACGGGGGCCGGTCGCGCAGGGGCGGCCACGGGGGGCCGCCCCTACGGCTAGAAGGCCATAATTTCTCTTCTCCCATTGAAAGAAACCCGGTTTCTGGTATCGCTTGACCGGCGCTCTGGTGGCTGGCTGTAAATCTTTTCTCACCTAAAGCCCCTCGCCCTTCGCTCTCTAGTCGGGGTTAATCCGCATCAAGGCTTGGCCATACTCCACCGGCTCTCCATTCTGGGCCAAAATTTCCATCACCTGTCCGGACACCTCGGCTTCTATCTCATTCATGAGCTTCATCGCCTCAATAATACAGACAGTCTGGCCCGTCTTGATGCGGTCGCCGGCACCCACAAACGGCGGCTCATCCGGTGCCGGGGACCGATAAAACGTGCCCACCATTGGAGAAATCACATCGACCCACTTTTTGTCGAGTGGCGGTGGTGCGCCGGCGGTTGCAGGGGGGGCGCTGAGGCCGGCCTCAGCAGTACCTCGGGCCTCAAAGCCAGAGTGGGCGGCTGGGACTTGTGGCTGCGCCAGTGGGGGTGGGGCGGCTGACCAACCAGGCGCTGCGCCCGGTGCCGGCGGTGCCGGTGGCATCAGGCGCTCTCGCAGATGAGTGTCCTTGCGCACCGTCAGCTCAAAATCACCACTTTTTAGGGTCAGCTCGGAGATGTCAGTGTTGTCGAAAGCCGCTAGCAGTTCGCGGAGTTGATTTAAGTCCAGTTGCACGGCTGGTGCGATCCTCTCAGATAGGCTACAGGCAAAAAGGGGGGTGGGGGATGGGCAATGGGCCACCAGCCATAGGTCTGCTATAGCCTGTAGCCGGTTGCCTGCTGTTTTATTCGCGCCCCAGATAGGTATCGGTGCGGGTATCAATGCGAATCCGCTCTCCCTGGGAAATAAACAGGGGAACCATCACCTGAGCGCCGGTTTCAACCGTAGCTGGCTTCGAGCCGCCGGTGGCGGTGTCCCCTTTGACGCCCGGATCGGTTTGAACCACTTCCAGCACCACGGAATTGGGCAGTTCCACTTCCAGCACCTGGTCGCCCCAGCGAACGATGTTGACTTCCATTCCTTCCTTGAGGTACTTGACGCGCTCGCCAATCTGTGCTTCGTTGAGGTGAGTTTCTTCGTAACTCTCCATATCCATAAAGACGAACTGCTCGGCCTCTTTATAGGTGTGCTGCATGGTACTCTTTTCTAGGGTGGCCTGAGGCACCGTCTCACCGGCTCGGAACGTCCGCTCGATGACGCTGCCGGTTTGCACATTTTTCAGTTTTGTCCGCACGAAGGCAGATCCTTTCCCGGGCTTGACGTGCAGGAATTCCACCACTCGCCAAACGTACCCATCCAATTCAATTGTGACGCCCGGTCGAAAGTCGTTGCTAGAAATCATGGACTTGACTTTTTCAGCTAGATACTTTAAATTTGGAATGCAGCCACAGCAAGGCTTTCAGGGTTTGGCTCTCAAGTTAAACTTTTTGTCCCAGGGGTCAAGTCACTAAAAGCTCAGTAAACCCCAGAAACCGCGAGCAGCAAGAGTTCCAACGATCTGTAGGGGGATTTTACCATCCCCTTGACTTAAAGCGTGAGTTCCCCTGTCGGGCCATGTAAGATAAGCGCCAGCCACACCTAGAATAGAGTAACCCGAAAGTAGGGCACCCGTTACAAACCATTAACCAGCAGCTAAAAGCGGACAAAGCCCGGGGTGGAGTGAAGCGCTCAGGAAATTCGCCGGCGCAGCCAGCCACACTCCCATTGCAACAGGAGTATCTCAATGCCCGTAAATCGACTTTTTCCCTCACCCCCCTACCCCCCTCTCCCCCTTTGGGAGAGGGGGGAATATAATGCCACGCACTCTCCTAGCCAGTCGGGACGGCTTGAAGAAAGCTGAAAAAAAGAAGCGCAAACAGGGTTTGAAAATCAGTGAGGGAGGCGGGTTTATTGTGGCTGAAAACCGCCTGAAAAAGGTGCATGTGCGGGAAAGACGCGAGTTCGCTTTGAGATTTTATATGAGAGCAAAATAGGCGCTCGCGCTGTTTATTACCTGCGTGTTGAGGGAGATAAAAATCTGATTTGCCTCCCCTCACAGCTGATTGATAAAGAAAAAGTGAAAGCACAAAAAACCGGGTTTCTTGTACTGGCTCAGCCGGAAAACTGAGCCCTCCTACAGCAAGAAACCCGGTTTCTGGACAGGTTTCTGGCCACCATTCAGCGATAAGCGTGGCCAGTGAGTGGCGGGCGATGTGTTGCGATGTGTTGCGATGTGTTGCGCCGGCCTCGGGCTGCGCGAGTATCTGTGGGGGTCGATTCCAGAAACAGTTCCAGTCAGACGCGGATACCCGGGAACGAGGCGCACCTGTGTGGCAAGATTAAAAATGGCGTTTCTGGGCTGACGCAAGCCTCAAGCGTTATGGCATCCAAGCACTCAGGGATATTTTTATGCTTATCAACCACTTGCTCAATTTTGGCAAACGCCTGGCCCGCACCGGCATTATAGCGCTGCTGCTCGTCCTGTCTGTGGGGCTGAGCGCTGCAGCGAGCCGGGATTACGGACTGCCGGCGGGGAATGCGATTACCGATGGCAGAGCGCTGTTGCGCTACTCTCTGCCGGTGGATAACAAGCCGGTGCGAAAACTGCAAACCAGTCTGGAAGATATCGCCACGCAACTGCGGGCAAACCGGCGCTGGGGCGCGGTTAAGAAAGACATTGGCGAAGCGGAAAAGATTGTCAATAGCCCGTCACAACTGCTGGCTAGCGTTGCCTCGGATAAAATACCCGCAGCGGAATCTGCGCTCGCTCGGCTGAAAGAGGGGCTCGTCTCGCTGCGAGAAGCCGCGGACGCTAAAGATAAGGAAAAAACCTGGATACAGCGGGGAAACCTGCTGTCTCTGGTGGGGCAGCTGCAAGGGTTCATGGTAGGAGAATTCCCGTTTGAAGTGCCGGCAGAATACAGCAATCTGCCCCAACTCAAGGGTCGCGCTACGGTGGAGATGACCACTAATAAGGGCACGCTGACTCTGGTTGTGGACGGCTACAGTGCGCCGGTGACTGCCGGCAATTTTGTGGATCTGGTTGAGCGGGGTTTTTATAACGGGCTTCCGTTCATTCGTTCGGAAGAGTCTTATGTGCTGCAAACCGGCGATCCGGTCGGGCCCGAACAGGGTTTCATTGACCCAGCTACCGGCAAATACCGCAGTGTTCCCTTGGAAATTTTGGTGAGGGGGGATGCCGCGCCGACTTACGGCATTACGTTGGAAGATGCCGGTCGTTATAAAGACCAGCCGGTGCTTCCTTTCTCCGCCTTCGGCACTGTGGCGATGGCGCGTCCGGAATCGGAACCCAATGGGGGTTCTTCGCAGTTTTTCTTCTTCTTGTTTGAGCCGGAACTTACGCCTGCCGGTCTGAATTTGCTGGACGGTCGCTATGCGGTGTTTGGCTATTTGGTGGAGGGTAAGGAAATTTTGGAGAAGCTCAAGCAGGGAGATGTAGTTGAATCCGCCAAGGTGATTGATGGGGCGGAGAATCTCGTGCAACCGCCGGTCGCTTAGCGGGGAAACCTCACCCCCTAACCCCCTCCCCGCGTGCGGAGAGGGGGAATAAGAGCAGGACAGGCGTCTCGCCTGTCCCTGGTCCCAAAAACAGGCATTTCGACGTAGGACAGGCGTCTCGCCTGTCCCTGTCCCTGCTTCCAACAACCGGAAGGGGGCATATAAGGCAGACTATTGAATGCAAGTGTGGGGTAATATCATGTCGGGCTATATACCCACAATACGGCAGGTTAAAACCTGCCGCTATACAGACAAAGCCCGCCTGCGCGGGCTAAATTTTATTGGGGTTAATTAACCCGACATATAAGCAGTATAAATCCACTGTTTAATACCAGTCGTTTATTGGATGTTCTTTTATGGCAATTGTTGAGTTTGTGTTCGTCATTAGCGTTGGCGTGCTGTTAGTATTGGGCGCTCTAAATTCTGCTAGGTCAAGCCAGCACCAGAAGCAGCTAGAGGAGGCTTTTTATCGGCTGATAGAAGCGCAAAATGGCCAGATTTCGCTGATTCAGCTGGCGGCAGGTGCCCGAGTTGATGCGGAAGTTGCTAAGCAGTATTTGGAACGCCAAGCAAAGGCTTTTGCGGCAACTTTAGAAGTGGATGCGGATGGGGATACGTTTTACCGGTTTCCCAAACTGCAGCTTCCTCCGCAGAGGTAAGGCTTTCTGGAGATTGCCTCTCTTGCCGGCAGGAGAGGCGTTTTTGTTATATTTAAGCTAAAATTAGCTTGAAAGTCAACTGACAGGAGCTGAATATGACTTCCATAACTTCTTCCCACCATCCCCAGACTGAGAGTGAGGTCACGATTGCTGTCACTGAAGTTATCGGCGATACGGTATGTATAGCGTCCGGGGATGGCCAGAAAGTCTTTGAGCGGATTGCAGCGGCTTTAAAGCAAGACAAGAAAGTGACTGTTTCCTTCAAAGATTTTTTGTATGGGCAATCCTCTCGTGGTTGCCCATACAATCTTTTTCCGAATGATTTAGACTTGCTACAGAATTTCTCTTGCCACCAAATCAAACAATAATTTTGTCCCCTTCAACCCTGGCATTATAGACTTGGAATACAGCATCATCAAAATCAGTTTTACTTTCCCCATAAACTATGGAAGTCCGTGATGGCACCCAACCATCCTCAATTTCAATCTGTGGAGTATTCCCACCAAATGCATAGACATGAGCATTTTCTGGGTTATTTGTGAACACAGAATAAGCTGGGCCAGCGGGTGTTACCCTATCCCCTTCTAATGGCTGAACTCGCACTTCAAAAACTAATTCAGTGCCAGGGGAAAATTTTCCAATCGATATCATTTTTCCAAAGTCGCCGTCTATTGCATACTTTGGTGGAGTCCCCACAAACTTCCCATTAAAATAAATTTCGCGGTTTGCATATGCACCTAGAGCCGTTCCTTGAGGGACAACAAATACTTCGGTTTCTCCCGGTGGAGTAGAATTTTGAGGATTACAGAAGTCAATGTTTAGAGCTTTACGAATATTATCCATCAGTCCCCCCTCTGTTACTCCCTTTTTATTGGCAATCCAGTTTAGTGCAGAACTAATTAAGTCTTGAACTTTAAACTTAGGAATAAAAGGAATTTTTTCTGCATCTTCAAGGCCGAGATTGTCGAAAAACTGCTTGGCGGTTTCCTCACCAATTTTACTTATTATTTCTTTGGCTTTTGGAGTTATTAATACTTTCTCAAGTACCTTCTCTCCTCCCACCTGAATTTTATTAACAAATTTTTTTTGAAAGGGCCCAACAATAGAAGCATTTGCTACAGCTTTAGCCATTTTTTCGTCATCTCCAAAAAGCACTAAACAAGCCAATTCAATCGCTTTAAATCCGGTAGCGAAAGCTCCTACGACACCGCCAGCATAAGCTCCTACTCCAGTTATTGCTCCAGTCATTGTTAATCCGCCTGCTAATAGCGACAAATTATCTGCTATGTTCAATTTTTCTAACTTGTCGCAAAACTCTTGTCCGGCAGCACACAAAATATTTTGTAAGCTGTTGCCGCTGTCTGTATTATTGGGACTAGGGTCAATCGTGAAATCAGTAATATCCTTTTCAATTTGCGGAGTTTTCTGTTTGAGCTTTACCGAATTTCCCCCTTGCTTTTCAAGAGTCCAAGTTGTATCGCTACCATCAATTTGTAGCGTTGCTGAACTAGCATCTGGTGACACAGTAAGAGTGTACCCTGGCACAGGGTCATTTCCAGAAGACGCGGGAGTATATTTGACTGATTCAGTATAGACAAGTTGACCGGTATTTTTTATAGTTGCCACATATCGACTGCCATCGCTTCCAGCTAAATTCATTTGATATGTATCCGCTGATGTTTGCGTAACTTGCGGTGCAGCAAAAGTTACCACAGGCTCATTATTGTCTGTCAGTGCAGGTTTAGCATCTAAATTAATAAAGCGACCCTGGAGATCGGTAGGTGATACTTGCTTAACTACACCCAAAATAGCGCCGGTGGAAGTTACCCTGAGTAGCGTATCGGAACTCCCTGATCTTAATGAAACACCTTCTAAAGTTAAACCAGCCTCCGTTAAATCGTCACTTAAAGCAATCAAATCTTCAACCTTGTTAAAATCTGTGATAAAATCTCCAGTCAATAGATCGGTTACAGCCGTATCAGACCGCATTACAAATACATCTGATCCGCTGCCACCAGTCAGGGTATCTGAACCAAAATCACCTATAATTGTATCATTGCCATCTCCACCATCTATTTGATCATTTCCTTTGCCACCTCGCAAAATGTCATCGCCTAGCTCGCCAAAAATTATGTCTTCATCTTGACTCCCATTTATGTAGTCATTTCCTTCTCCACCGTAAAGGGTGTCATTGCCTTTATTTCCAGCAATGCCATCATCACCTTGCTTGCCAAAAATGATGTCGTTATTTTGACCACCAAGCAGTAAATCACCACCACCTGCACCGTCAATCGTATCACTTTCCTGATTTCCGTTTATAATGTCAACTCCTGGTGAACCAGTTATGTAATCTGAGCCATTGAGTCCAAGAACTCCGCCAAAGTAAGAATCCACCAAGCCAGAAGTTACAGCAAAAGTATCAGGTGTGTTGGTTAATAAATAAGACAGACCATCCGGGGATCGTCCTTGTACATCCTGCTCAATCCTCACCTCTTCCCCATCCAAAACAACTACCGCCGAATCATCCTCAGCCTTCAGCGTCAATATGTCCGACTTACTCAACTCCTTCCCTTGCGCCAATGCAGCAAAAATTTCCCCCTCATCCCCAGGCGCATCGCCACTATTAACCTGCGAGTCTATATAATGCCCGTATTCCTCCAGGAGAACAGAGGAGATCGCCCCCACATCCCCCGCGCTCACCAACTCCCGCGACAGGTAAATCTTATTCGTCGTCCGCGCAAAAGCCCCCCGCGCTCCATTAATCTCGGCGGAGTCCCGAATCTCGATCGCCGGAAACGCGCTAAAATCCCCAGCCGCCCAAGCTTGCGCCAACACTCCCGCCTTCGCCCTATCAATGCCATTCCCAAAGGCCATCTCCATTTTGGCACCGAAATCGCCCTCCGCTGCAAACCTTCTGAGCGCACTCTGCGCATCTCGCAGAGCCATATCCACGGAACTAGAAGTAGCAACCGGCTCAAAACCCCATACGTCTCGCATAAATGACTCTCCTTTGATTGACACTGACGAACTAAACCAGGCACATTGCTGGAATGAATCCCTTTCTTTTCGCCCCTTCCCCGCGCTAGCGCCTGTACCAGGGGCGCGTTAGCGCTAATAGGCTCGGAAGCGCGTTATGTCGCGTCTCTACTGGCCGCTTGTCTGGCATGTGAGTAGCTTGTATGATGCCACTTTATCTGGGGCGACCGGCGCTGTCAAGGGGGTGCGGAAAAATTTTTTTCTGCTCTCAAAGGCCATCTCCATCTCCGCACCGAAATCGCGCTCCGCTGCAAACCTTCTGAGCGCACTCTGCGCATCTCGCAGAGCCATATCTGCGGAACCAGAAGTAGCAGCCGGTAGGGCTAAAGCCCAACTACAAACTTTTGGGCTAAAGCCCAACTACAAACTTTTGGGCTAAAGCCCAACTACAAACTTTGGGCTAAAGCCCAACTACAAACTTTGGGCTAAAGCCCAACTACAAACTTTGGGCTAAAGCCCAACTACAAACGGCAACCGGCTCAAAACCCCATACGCCTCGCATAAATGACTCTCCTCTGATTGACACTTAGGAACTAAACCAGGCACATTGCTGGAATGAACCCCTTTCTTTTCGCCCGTTCCCCGCGTTACCGCAACGCCCAAAGGGTGCGGGTTGGGGGTTCGGGTTTCCTATACCAGCGCCGATACCCGTTCCCTGCCGGCTCGTCAGCGCTAGGGACGCGCCGAAGCGCGTTATGTCTCGTGCCCTCTGAAGTTAACACCTGCATAAGAGTAGCTTGTATGATGCTAATTTATCTGGGGCGACCGGCACTGTCAAGGGGGTTGCGGAAAAATTTTTTTTCTTTTCTCCCAAGAATGTTATCCTGTAGGGCCAGGACGGAGAGAGCCTCACTATTAGGAGATATCCCCACTCAGCACCGGCTACCCCAGATAGCCGCCAAAGGTGGTTTCCTTTGTACAACCGGCACCTCGCGCCAGGTAGCTCAAACTTGACACCAACGGTTTACATAACCTGTCTTCCGCAGATATCGTTTGTAAACTCACCCTTGCAGGATTATCAGCTTTTCCCCAGTTTCATAAAAGATCGTTACGCGCCTGTGCTGTTTCCCAAAAAACAGTTCAAGCGGATTCTGTGGCGCGTGCCGGCAGGGTTAGCCAGCGCCAACTTGTCCAACCTCGCCGCAATCGCAGCTTTCCCTCTGGCGTTGCAGCAAGACAAGATGATGTCACTAATCTTTCTCCCCCTCCCCGCTTGCGGGGAAGGTGGGGCCCCCTCTGGGGATAAGGGGCTGGGGTTGGGGGGTGGGGTTCTTCATCCCCGAAATCCGCAACACCCGCCATGACTGCCGGTTGCACAGTCACCGGCAACACCCCCCAGCCCGGTGGAGTACCTCAACGAACCACCGGCACCTGTCCACACCCCAATTGCCGGCAGTCCCCACCGGCATTGGCCCAGTGCCGCCGGCGTCCCACCTCCCATACCTGACACCAAACCCATATCTACCCAAATTCCCTGAATGCCGTCGCTGTTTTTAGCGCGTAATGGTAAAGTGCCAGGTACACTTTTCAACCCAAGTTAGAATCTAGAGGTGTCTAAACCAGTTGACTGGACAATTGGTATTCCAGCCAGCACCCTCACAGCCGGTGGAACTCAAGTCAGCGGGAGATTTCCCCTTGAGGGTGCCGGTGCGCGAGAGGTGCTATATCGCACCGACGGCGGTAACATAACCAGCTATATCGTCTATGATGACAGCGGACGCGCAATTAAGCGAGTGGACGTGACAGGAAAAGCTCATGCAGGTGTGCCAACACCTCACGTCGTTGAATACAGACATAACCAGACCCCAGCGGGAGATATTTTCGTGCGGGCGGAAAAAACAGTTCGACCGGCTACATCCGATGAAATCCCTTAGATATTATGTCCACCAAACCGATATCATTAAACACAGACAAACTCAGCAACTACCAGCAGTGGAAAAAAGCAAACGGCGGCGACTTTTCCCTCTGGGACTATCTTTCTGGAGTGGCAAACGCAGAAATTGCCCTAGCTTTCACAAAACTCTTCTTGCCCGATTTTGTCGAACATGAAGGCGGCATTTTTTTATCCGAAGCGTTCAATCGCCAAATCTACGAACAGTGGAAAGCAAAGCTAGGGAATGACATCGCCTCCATTGAGCGCGTTATGAACCACCAGCACATTGATGACCTGCTTGCCGGTGCGGACACAGTAGGCGCTGACAACCTATTCTATCTGGGGCAAGTCCTCGCCCAGATGTGGGAAAGCCACTTGAAATCACTTTATCCCTCCCGACGTTTTAAAATGATATGTAACCCAGATTATCCCACCGTTCTTGTAACCTTCTATCAAATTAGAGATTAGCCACTGGCACTGCCCTAAGTTGACAGCAGCCGCATCCCAATGCCGGCCAAAATATTGTACAGACGCTATTTATCCGGACACTCAAACTCTTCTCTTTCTCCCCCTCCCCGAAGCGCGGGGAGGGGGCTGGGGGGTGGGGTTCCCCGCATCATGCAAATCTTTAATCCCAAAATCAAATTGGAATCACACCTCCGGTTCAATCCCAGCAGCTCTTAACTGCGCCGCCAATCGTTCTGCTCGCTGTTGCGCCAACTCCTTTTGCTCTCGTTCCAACTCCTTTTGCTGTTGCGCCAACTCCTTTTGCTCTCGTTCCAACTCCTTAAGTTCATACAGATCCAGATAATCAACAAACTTTTCCCCATTAGGAGCGTAGAGCTCCAACCCCTCATTACCCAACTCAAACCGCACCCCCAAACGAGGACTCACCCACCCCACCATTGGATCAATCACATCTAAAACTCCCTCCGTGCGCAGCCACCCTCTCAACTCCCTATCCTGTGGGTCATACAGGTAATACTCCTCTACCCCGTAGCGACTATAAAATGCCAACTTCTTATCCATCTTTATCTGGTTGTCGCTTTCCGAGCGCACCTCAAACACCACTTGGGGCGCTATATTACCCTCTAGCCACTGTCTGTAAGACTTCCTGTCTCCCTTGGGTCTGCCAAACACCACCATCACATCGGGCGCTTGGCAGATATTCGGGTTCCCCTCCACCGGATACCAGAACAAATCTCCCGCAACAAATACATTCTCGCTGTCTTTGAACAGCGCGTCACAACCGCCTTTAATAGTGGTAATCCACTGGTACTGTATTGTGCTATCCGCCATCGGCTGACCGTCACTTGAAGGATATATAATTTGTTCAGTAGTTACTTGCATGGAACTCACCAAAATTTGGCTCTACTGAAAAGACTACTAGAGTCTGGCTGCCATCTTGGCCCGCGCCAGAGAACGTAACAGCAGAATCTTACTTTAAGATACCATAAAAAAGTACAATTGACTGATGGCAAACTTCCCTCGGCCTCTCTTCTATCCCCTCTTGGCGTCTTGGCGTCTTGGCGTCTACCCTGCGGGAAGCCGAGAAAGCGGGTCTATAGGGGTTTGCATCTGGGTGGAGTACAGTCTGGAGATCCCCCCAAACCCCCCTTAAAAAGGGGGGCTTTGAGAATGTTCCCCCCCTTTTTAAGGGGGGGCTAGGGGGGGATCTAATATCTGTACCTCACTCGGTTGAAATCTGCTATAAGGCGGTTCATTACCCCCCACTCACCCAACAACTCGTGACCAATCAATCCCCTTCCCCGCAAGTTCGAGACATAGGAGAGCAAGGACTCCTCAAACTATTGCAGCAATTCTGTCCCCCAGAAATCGTGGGAGATGACGCCGCAATTATTGACATCCAACCGGCACAATCTTTAGTTGTCACAACTGATATGCTGGTAGATGGCGTCCACTTTAGCGACCGCACCACCTCCCCAGAAGATGCCGGCTGGCGAGCCGCCGCCGCCAATTTGTCCGACTTAGCTGCAATGGGAGCCTCCCCCCTCGCCATCACTGTCGGTTTGGGCGTCACCGGCAGCACCCCCGTCAGCTGGGTGCAGCGCCTCTACCAGGGAATCACCGGCTGCCTGCTGCAGTACAATACTGTTATCGTTGGCGGCGATGTCGTCCGCTCGCCGGTCAACACCCTCTCGATCACCGCCTTTGGCCAAGTCCCCCCCCACCGCACCATCCGCCGCTCAGCCGCCCAACCCGGAGACGCCATCCTCGTCACCGGCTTCCACGGAGCCTCCCGCGCCGGTTTAGAATTGCTCCTCCACCCAGAACTCGGCCAAAACCTCACTCAAGTGGAGCGAGACGCCCTCATTCAAGCTCACCAGCGCCCCAAACCCCGACTTGACATTTTGCCTTTTTTGTGGTATGCAACCGGCAACTCCCCACGGGTGGCCGGCATGGACAGCAGCGATGGCCTAGCAGACGCCATCCTGCAAATCTGCCAAGCCAGCGGAGTGGGAGCCAGAATTGAGCGCAGCAAAATCCCCGTACCGCCGGCACTCAGCCGGCTCGTATCCGCAGAGCGAGCCCTGGAGTGGGCCCTGTACGGGGGAGAAGACTTTGAGCTCGTGCTGTGCTTGCCGGTGGAAGCAGCTGAGAGATTAATCAAAGAACTCGGTGCCGGTGCGGAGATAGTGGGGACGACCAATGCAGAAGCTGGTGTCTGGCTGGCAGACAGCACAAGCAAAAATCCCGACGAGCAACTAACGCTCAGCCGGGGCTTTCAGCATTTTTGAAATAACTGTCTCGTTCCCGGGCGGTAGGGGCGAACAGCCGTTCATTGGTGTCAACTTAAGCTGAGCTGTGTCCCGCAGTCTCAAGGGCGGTTGAAACCGCAGCTATACAGACAAAACCCGCCTGCGCGGGTTTTAGGAATTTCACTCTTCTCTTAGTCCGCGCAGGCGGACTTCGTTTGATGAGCCGCGATTTCTAATCGCCAGGCAGCTGTAGGGGCGGCCCCCCGTGGCCGCCCTGACACCGATGACAGCCGTTGCGCCCCTACTGGGAACGAGGGCATTTTTATTTAGGCCACTTCTGAGCCACCAGTTCAGCCAGGTCAACCACCCGCTGACTGTAGCCCCACTCGTTGTCGTACCAAGCTATGACCTTAACCATATCGCCATCCATAACCATCGTCAGGCTGGCGTCCACGATCGAAGAGGCATCGTGACCGCGATAGTCACAAGAAACTAGCTCCAGATCGCTGTATTCCAGAATGCCTTTCATTGGGCCTTCAGCAGCGTGCTGCAGAGCTTGATTGACCTCCTCAACGAAGGTCTTTTTCTCGACCTGAGCCACCAAATCCACGACCGACACGTTAGGCGTGGGCACCCGCATGGCAATACCATTGAGTTTGCCCTTCATTTCTGGGATCACCAGAGCCACAGCTTTGGCAGCGCCGGTGGAGGTGGGCACAATGTTCATAGCCGCAGCCCGCGCCCGCCGGACATCCCGGTGGCTGGCGTCCAGCAGCCGCTGGTCGCCGGTGTAGCTGTGGGTAGTGGTCATCGTGCCTTTGATAATCCCGAAGTTTTCGTGCAGCACCTTAACAACCGGTGCCAGACAGTTAGTCGTGCAGCTGGCGTTGCTGAGGACGGTGTGCTTGTCGTGCTCGTAGGCGTCATGGTTGACCCCCATGACGTAGGTGCCGATGTCGGAACCCTTGCCGGGAGCGGTGATCAGCACCTTCTTCGCGCCCGCTTGCATATGCTTCGATGCGCCGGGAGTGTCAATAAACACGCCCGTCGCTTCAATGATCAAGTCAATTCCCCATTCCGCCCAGGGCAAGTTTAAGGGGTTGCGATCCGAAACGCATTTGACTGTATGGCCGTTGACGGTGATGGAGTTGTCATCAGCCTTGATGTCCACATCCTTCAACGTCCCCAGCATCGTGTCATACTTCAGCAAGTGAGCGTTGGTTTTTGGGTCAGAAGTGTCGTTAATAGCAACGAGATCGAGTTGGCTGTTAGTTCTGCCAAGCCAGCAGCGCATGAAGTTACGTCCAATGCGCCCAAAACCGTTGATCGCGACTCTTATCACTGCGTCTTGCCCTCTGTGTAATTAAACAAATACCCGGTAATCCCCACATCATATCGCGAAGGGTGTACAATCTTTTCCCCCGATCTCAGGCAAAATTTCCGCGCTCCCCATCGCCCTGATACAGGTTGTCAGTAGCTCAAACCGCTGCCTCCGGGACGATCGCGCTGGCCGTCACGGCCATGCTGGCCCATCCCACACGGCCACCACTCCTGGCCTGCCGGCCAGCCTGTTCCCAGCCGCCTTAGATTTTAGATTTATTTTATATTCTCTAGGGCTTAAATCAGTTAAAATTTTTGCCAGCATCATGTTCAAGGGTTTTGGCCGCTCGGCTAAACCTTAGAAGCAATTAACCGGATTTGAGAAAAAGAGCCGGCGCGAGTTCCTGCGAGCCGGTGCCATCAGGGTAAAGTTTACAATGCCTCTGCGCCGGCTTTTCGTGTGCCCGCGTGCCTGTGGGCCGATCCCACCGAGAGCGCGTGGGGTGCCGGTGGCCAAGGACATGGCCGGTGCGATGGTTCGTGCAGCGATCGCTGGACATTGAGCCGGCTGTCCTGGGACACCCTCCGTGCCGGTGCGGCTAACATTCGCCCCGACGCTTGCCTCAAGCCTCGGGGAGATCGCAGAAGTGGGAGCGGTGGCTTTTGGCAACCCAGATTGCCCTCGCTTTAGCCAGCGGATCATGTAATATGCTTAATTAATTTCCAAAAAAATCTCGCGCCCTCTCGCCCGCAAGAGGCAAATCGGGACGCAGACCGATATAAGAGCGAGCCGGCAGCCAGCAATGCCTTGCGTGCGCCCTCATCCACCCCACCGGAATAAGGAAAGTAATCTAGCGTAAAAAAAGTAATTTCGCAGCCAGAGCCCTGAAAGATTCAACGCCCAGTTTGCCAGAAGGCTTTCGCAGCCAGTGCGGCGGTTCCCGTGGCACATTAAATTGCCAGCCTGAAAGCTCTTGTCAGGCTGGTCTGTTGGACAGTCGTGCCAGTCGCCGTTAAGATGGGTGTCGAGACAGCCCTCGGCAGGTCGCTGCTGCCAGCGTCAACCGGAGTTTTTCAGGAAATGGCTGGAGGAGCCCTGTATCTAGAACGTAAAGATATACACAGTCCCAGGATAGATAAATAATAATCAAGGAATCGCGGTTTCCAGCGGAATCGCCAGTCGGTCGCGGCCTCAACAGCCTTGGGGGAATTACGCAAATTTTCTTGAGGACTGTATCGCAAAAAAGAAATTCTTGATATGATATCGCGTGTCATTGGCGTGGTGTGGTGTGTAAGGAGCTAAATATGCCGACATCAGTAGATTTCAGCGGCAGGCCATTCCATTTCATCGGAATCGGCGGAATTGGAATGTCAGCCCTCGCCTATATTCTGGCTAAGCGTCAGCTGCCCGTTTATGGCTCGGATCTTCGCTCCAGCCACATTACTCAGCGGTTGCAGCAAATCGGCGCTCATATCTTTTGGCGTCAGGACGCAAGCAATTTAAAAGTATTCCAGCCGGAGGGCTTTGAGGAGGGCGAAGCTTTATCCGCAGTGGCCGTTTGTCAGGGCGAACTGGCAGGTGAGACAGCCGAAACCTTAAGGCATCCAGGCCGGTGCAGCGGCGCAAAACCAACAAAGGCATACTCGCCGCAGGTGATCTGCTCAACAGCCATCAATCCGGCTAACTCCGAGTATCGAGCCGCCCTGGAGTTGGGATGTCCGATTTTTCACCGGTCAGATTTGCTGGCAGCCCTGATTCAGAATTACCAGAGCATCGCCGTAGCCGGCACCCACGGCAAAACCACCACCAGCAGCATGATTGGGTATCTGCTCCTGCATGCCGGGCTGGACCCAACAGTTGTGGTGGGAGGAGAGGTGAGTGCCTGGGAAGGAAATGCCCGTCTCGGAGAAGGGCCCTATCTGGTGGCAGAGGCGGATGAATCGGACGGATCTCTGGTCAAGCTCGCCGCCGAGATCGGCATAGTGACGAACATCGAACTCGATCACCCAGACCACTACTCGTCCTTGGAGCAGGTGATCGCAACCTTCCAGGTGTTCGCCCAAAACTGCGAAACCGTGGTGGGTTCCATCGACTGCCCCACCGTCCGCGACCGCCTCAAACCGGCAATTAGCTACAGCCTCGATCCAAATTCGGGCGCTGACTACACCGCAGATTGCGTGGCATACCGGTCTGACGGCACCACGGCTAGGATTTGGGAGCGAGGAGAAATTCTCGGCCAGCTGAACTTGCAGGTACTGGGGAGCCACAACCTCAGCAACGCCCTGGCGGCAGTGGCGGTCGGTCGAAAGCTCGGCTTAGACTTTTCCGCGATCGCCTCGGGCTTGCACACCTTCGAGGGGGCTCGCCGCCGCTTCGAGCATCGGGGCGATTACAGCGGCATTCTGTTTGTGGATGACTACGCCCACCACCCCAGCGAAATCCGCGCCACCCTGGCAGCGGCTCGCCTGCACGCCCGAGGGCTGGGGTCTACCGCTGGGCGGCGAGTTGTGGCAATCTTTCAACCCCACCGCTACAGCCGCACCCGGGCATTTTTAGAAGAATTTGCCCAGTCTTTTAACGATGCCGACATCGTTGCGCTCACAGATATTTACAGCGCCGGTGAGCCAGACTTGGGCCAAATCAGCGGTCAGCAAGTTGCAGATTTGATTGCTTCTGCCCACCCTCGGGTGCACTATCAACCTTCCCTGAAGTCAGTCTCTGCGTTCCTGACTGAAACGCTGCTTCCGGGTGACATCGCCCTGTTTCTGGGAGCGGGCAACTTGAATCAGGTAATTCCAGAGGTGATGGCCTTTTATCAAACAGCTGAGCGGCTCAGAGCCGGCGAAACCCGATATCTGGCCTAGCCAGAGGGCGCAGGCTGCTAGTCTGCTAAAAAAACCTGAACAAAATCTCTTTGACCAACTTTTAAAGTAGGTCTATAGGAATTTAAGCACTCGGATTATCATGACTCTTTCCTACGATTCTGCGGTTGCCCTCAACGCTTCTGGTGCGTTCGCCACTCCAGAGGCCAATTTTTTGAAACAAGAGACGCTTAAACATTCGCCAATTTACTTGCCCGGAACGGATTGCCAGATCAAGCCCCACGTGCCTTTGGCCACTTTAACGTCCTATCGCGTGGGCGGGCCGGCTGAGTGGTATCTCGCTCCCCGACGCTTGGAAGATTTGCAAGCGGGTTTGTACTGGGCGGTCTCTGAAGGGCTGCCGGTCACGGTTTTAGGTGCCGGCTCCAATTTGCTAGTCAGCGATCGGGGGCTCGCCGGGCTGACGATCTGCACTCGCTACCTGCGCCACAGCCACTTCGATGCCGAAACCGGCACGGTGACCGTGGCTGCCGGCGAACCTCTCGTCCGCCTCGCTTGGCAAGCTGCTGAACTCGGCTGGCAAGGGCTGGAGTGGGCGGTTGGCATTCCCGGCACCGTTGGGGGCGCTGTGGTGATGAATGCCGGTGCGCACCACAGCTGCGCTGCCGATATCTTGGTGAGCGCCGAGGTCCTCAACCCTGACGGCAGGGTTGAAATTCTCACCCCTCAAGACTTGGGCTACCGCTACCGCACCTCGGTGCTGCAAGGGGGCAATCGCCTGGTCACCCGGGCGACGTTCCAGCTGCGCCCCGGCGCTGACCCGGCTAAGGTGATGGCGGAAACGGAACACCATCTCAAGCAGCGGCAGAACTCCCAACCCTATCACTTGCCCAGCTGTGGCAGTGTGTTCCGCAATCCCACTCCCCACAAAGCCGGCTGGTTAATTGAACACACCGGCCTTAAGGGCTACCAGATAGGCGGTGCCCAAGTCGCCCAGCGCCACGCTAATTTTATTGTCAACTGTGGTGGGGCGAAAGCCAGCGACATCTTCCAGTTGATCCGCTACGTTCAGGAGCAGGTGGAACAGCGCTGGTCTCTGCTTTTAGAACCAGAAGTTAAGATAATCGGAGAGTTTCAACCGATTTAACCATCCCGCGCCATTCGCGCCGTTACTCGCAGCTAGCTCGCTTCCTGTGCCGGCGGCTGCACCGGTGCGGCGGGGGACGATTTCTGTCAAGAGTGAAAAGTCAGCGCCCCTTGTGGCGGTCACTTTTCACTCTTGGCTTTTTCGGTATAGCACTAGCCACTTAGGGAACGGACATTAGACCTTGAGGGCAGGCGGGACGCCTGCCCTACGTCTATAACTGGTTGGAATTGCGTTCCCTGCGACTATCATCTCCTAAACTGACTGTCTGTTGCGGTAACATTTCGCCTGTCCCTCTCCTAGGGGCAGTCGCAATTGATAAGATGGTTATCTGTAGCACCCGTCGGTGGTCCGCACCTCGCTCTCTGATAAAATCGCAGGGAGTCCGCGCTGGCTGCAGAGTGCTCGCTGCCCCAGTCAAACCCATGCGCCGGTGAGAACGAGCTCGGGCGCGCTCACTCGACCGGTCTATCAGCCCGCTGCAAGCGCCCAGCGCTTAGATGAGAGTCTGTCAAAAACAAGCCTAATCGATACAGAGTCAAGGAATTATGACAAAAGGACAGGGATTTGGCTTCGGTCTGGGGAAAATGAAAGAGCTGACCGAAGCTTTTAAGAAAGCCCAGCAGGTACAAGAAGGAGCGAAAAAGCTCCAGGAAGAACTCGACCAAATGGAAATCGAGGGACAAGCCGGTGGCGGTTTGGTCAAGGTTTACCTGAGTGGGAACCAAGAGCCCCGTGGGGTGGAAGTTTCACCGGATGCGCTGGGAGAAGGAGCGGACGTGGTTTCTGAACTCGTCTTGGCGGCGATGAAAGATGCCTACAACAAATCCACCTCCACTATGCGGGAGCGCATGGAAGAACTCACAGGCGGACTCAACCTCCCGGGTCTGTAATTTCCTTTCAGAGAGTGGCTGGGCTCCCTAGCGGTTGAACACCGGCACTCTTGCTGGATAATTTGGCTGGCGGCAGTTGACAAAGCCTCCATTTTGTGATAAAGGCAAGTCAGCCGCCAGCTTCTCTCATTTTCGGGGAGAGTGCCAAAACCCCGTGCGGCGAGAAACCCGGTTTATTTAAGAAACCGGGTTTCTTGACTTTTATGGGACAAATTCGTTGCAGAATTTATAGCAATAGCCACTTAGGTTAGGACGTAGTCCAGGCGAGACGCCTGTCCCTGTGCCTACTAGCAAGTGAGAGCCCTTGTCCATTACAGAGCTGTCTGTTGCTATAACCTTGTTTTCTTTGTATCTTAAGATATAGAAGACAGTCCGCTACGAGACAGCCCGAGGCGATGTTTGTCGCCTTGTTGAAAGGAAGTGTGCGGACTTTCTACTTTACAAAGCGCAAGAATCCCTGATGCCCTACAAGCTCCTGTTTGTTTGCCTCGGCAACATTTGCCGCTCACCGGCAGCTGAGAATATCATGAATCACTTGATTGCGCAAGCCAATCTCAGCGACCGACTTACCTGCGACTCCGCCGGCACCGGCGGCTATCACATTGGCCTTCCCCCCGACCGGCGCATGGTCGCCGCCGCCATTGCGCGGGGAATGACCTTCACGGGTGAAGCTCGCCAGTTCCAAAAGGCAGATTTTGAGAAATTTGATTTAATTCTGGCAATGGATCGGGAGAATTACCGGGATATTCTTTACCTCGACCCCGCCGGCAAATATCGCGACAAAGTGCGCATGATGTGCGACTTTTGCACGCGCCATGACCTCAAGGAAGTCCCCGACCCCTACTATGGCGGGCCAGAGGGATTTAACCAAGTCATCGATTTGCTTTTTGACGCCTGCGACGGGTTGCTGCAGGAAGTTGTTGGCAATGCCTCTAATTTGAACCGCAGATGAACGCAGATGGACGCCGATTAATTCAGCGTTTATCTCGGTGTTTATGGCGGCAACCTGTTACGCTTAATCATGTCCGCACACATCTCATTACTGGGGAGTTATCCATCATGCGTAAACTGTACAAGCAAACTTCTCTGGCACTAGCCGCTGGAATTGGCTTAGGGTTTGCTGCTATCACAGCTAGTTTGACCCTAGCGGCGCTGGCACCGGCCACAACTAAGACTCAGAATATATCTGATGCCTCGCAGCTGTTCGCACAAAACACACGAACAATTAACAAAAATGACATTTTAGCCGCTCACAATAAATACCGGCAAGAAGTGGGCGTGCCCGCACTAAAATGGTCTGACACTGTGGCAAATGCGGCTCAGCAGTGGGCAAATCAACTGGCTTCAACAGGTCAATTTAAACACAGTGGATCTGCCTCTTATGGAGAAAACCTCTGGATGGGGACTGCAGGGGCTTATTCCTTCACGCAGATGGTAGATAGTTGGGGGAGCGAAAAGAAATTTTTCGTCGCCGGCACTTTTCCCGATGTCTCCAATAGTGGGAAGTGGCAAGATGTCGGTCACTACACCCAAGTCATTTGGCGGAATACCACAGAAGTGGGGTGCGGTTTGGCTACTGCCGGTGGGAAGGACTACTTAGTCTGTCAGTACAATCCGAAGGGAAATTATATTGGGCAAAAAGTTTATTGATTTCACCCCACCCCGCTGATGGTGGGTGGTAAGAAAGTAGGGTGCCGCACTCACATAGTAACGCACCCTACAATGTTTGTAGTGAGGACTTTCATCAGGACTCTTGTAGAGACGCGATAAATCGCGTCTCTCTTTGAGTCTACGCCTTTAAGACAGCAAAACCCTCAAACTCGCCGGCTCAGCAAGATTTCCCTGCAACACCACACCCCGCCGGTTCGCCGCCAGATGGCGCACAATCTTGTAAATCGACTCCACCCGATCGGGAACACCGGCACGCTCCGCCAGCGCCTCCAAAGACATCGGCGCACCTTCCGCTTTCAGCACCTGCAAAACACGCTTCTGCAAATCCAAAATCGCAGCCGCCGCCTTCTTCCCCGCTTCCACACCCGGCTGGTGATAAGCGTTAATATTCACCAAAGAAGCGTACAATCCAACCGCTCGCTCGTACAGCGCAATTAACGCCCCAACCGTCCCCGGATTGACTTGCCCAACTGTCACCGTAATCGAATCGCGCAGATTTTCAAACAGCGCCTCTCGCGTTCCCTGCAAGAACCCCGACAGGTAATCCCCCGAGGTAATCCCACCGGCTTCCACCTCCGGAGAGGGTCCGTTCCTGTCCTCCAGCACCTCAATAAAGGTTGCGAAGAAATTCGGCACCCCCTCCCGCAACTGCTGCACATAGGCGTGCTGGTCCGTCGAACCTTTATTCCCGTAAACCGCAATCCCCTGGTAGACAGTATTCCCCTGCAAATCTTTCTCTTTCCCCAGAGATTCCATCACCAGTTGCTGCAAATACCGGCTGAACAGCAGCAGCGTGTCCTTATAAGGCAGCACCACCATGTCTTTTTCGCCGCGCCCATTGCCGGCATAATACCAGCTCAGCGCCAGCAGAGCGGCTGGATTGCGTTTAATGTCCGCCACCCGAGTCGCCACGTCCATTTCCTTGGCACCGGCAAGCATCTCGCGAATCCCAATTCCCTGCAAAGCTGCCGGTAGCAGCCCCACCACAGATATTTCCGAAGTGCGCCCCCCCACCCAGTCGTGCATGGGGAACGTCTCCAGCCAGCCCTCTGACTTAGCCAGCTTGTCCAAACCGCTGTCGTGTCCGGTAATCGCCACCGCATGCTGGGCGAAGTTCAGGTTGTGAAGCGAGTAAGCGTGCTGAACCTCAACCATGCCGTTGCGGGTGTCTGGCGTTCCCCCAGATTTGGAAATCACGATCGCCAACGTACTCTTCAGCCGGTCTTTCAGCTGTGCCAGCGTGCTGTCAATGCCGGCGGGGTCCGTATTGTCGATGAAGTGAATTCCCACCGGCGGGAAATCTGGCGCGAGCGCCGCCGCCACAAATTGCGGTCCGAGGGCGGAACCGCCAATCCCGATGGAGAGCACATCGGTAAATTTAGCGGCGTAGGGGGGGTGGATCGCGCCGGTGTGGACTTTTTGGGCAAACGCTTCCACCCGCTCCAGGGTTCCCACAATCTCCTGCTTGAGTGCCGGTGATGGCGCTAAATCTGGATCGCGCAGCCAGTAGTGGCCAACCATGCGGTTCTCGTCCGGGTTGGCAATCGCCCCCGCCTCCAGAGCCGCCATATCTTTAAACGCCTTCTCAAACTTGGGCTTCAAAGCTTCCACAAAAGCGTCATCGAATCTCATGCGGCTGACATCCAGGTAAAATCCCAGCCCCTCGTGGTAGTAGAGCCAGTCCTGATATCGTTGCCAGAGTGCAGCAGCATCCATAACACGCCTCAACTTATAGTTTTTTTACCAATCACAAGTCTACCGAGAGCAGTTTATCGGACTGGATAGCTGCAATAGGCAGAATCCGCAGAATTTTAACAATGTGACCCCTCTGACGGGATTCCTCAGCCAGGGCACCGGGCATGGGGCATGGGGCATGGGGCATGGGGCATGGGCAATTTTCCCCGCTCCCCCGCTCCCCCACTCCCTTGGCAGTTGCATGGCCCAGCACTCGAGTCGCGCCGGCAGCCATTTCGAGCGCTAATTATCCGTAAATTTTATAATTAAACTAGCTTTATCTTACTATATATATATCTTTTATTAATTAAAATTATATAAGATTTGTTTGAATACTTTTCTAAAAACCCCTCCGGCCCAAAACTCAGGTTAGGACGTGGGACAGGCGTTCCCTCCGATCGAGCGAGACCTTAAGGGCAGGCGAGACGCCTGCCCTACGCCTATACTTCGCAGGACGTAGGACAGGCGTTCCCTCCGACTATCATGTCCTAAACTTACTGTCCATTGCTATATAACCCAACACCAGACCTCTCAGCGCTGGGGCGGGACAGCCGGCACCTCCCCGCCCTCAATGGGGGTGACAATCACCGGCACCTTCATTTTTCCCGGCTGGAAAATCGCTTCCAGTGCCTGTTCCAGGGTTTCTGCCATCGCAATGCGGTTTTCATAGGCCACAATCACCCTCACCAGCGTCGGCAAGCTATTTTGCGTCGCTTCCAGATACAGGGGCTCGACATAGAGCAGCGACTGTTCAATCGGAATCACCAGCAGATTCCCCTGAATAGCACTCGAACCCTGCCGGTTCCACAGAGAAATCTGCTGGGAGATAATTGGGTCTTGGTTAATCCGGGCCTCAATTTGTTCTGGCCCGTAGACCAGCCGCTGCTTGGGAAACTGGTACAGCAGCAGCTTCCCGTAATTTTCACCGTCCGACCGGCCTGCCAGCCAAGCGATAAGATTGTTCCGCTTTGTCGGCGTAAAGGGGTGCAGCAGGATGAATTCTTCTGACGAGGCGGTGGGCAGTTTCATAATCAAATAGTACGGCTCCACCGGTCGGGGTTCGCTGCCGTAGATTTCAGTGGGAACCTGCCACTGGTCGTCCCGATTGTAGAACACCTGCGGGTCGGTCATGTGGTAAGTCAGCAACCGCTCCGACTGAATGCCGAACAAATCCAGCGGATAGCGGATGTGAGTGCGCAGCGTCACCGGCATATCGCGCAGCGGTCTGAACAAGTGGGGAAAAATAGCATTCCAGCTGGCAATAATCGGGTCAGAGGGGTCTGCCACGTAGAACGCAACATCGCCACTGTAGGCGTCGATGACAGCTTTGACAGAGTTGCGGATGTAGTTAAACCCCTCTTTACCCGGATCTGAATACGGGTAGCGGTCGCTGGTGGTGTAGGCGTCAGCAATCCAGTAGAGGTAGTTTTCCTCCCCCTGTGCCGGTGCCGCCTTGGATATCTTGGCCCGAGCGACAACCAGGTAGGGGTCGCTGTCGTAGCGCAGAAACGGCGCGATGGCCCGCACCCGCTCGTTAATATTGCGGCGGAACAGCAATTTCGTCTCGGGGGTGAAATTGCCGGTGAACACCATCTGCCAGTCATTGAGGTACTTGGCAAACAGCCACCGCCGCCAGCCGGTGCCAACCGGCACCCCGCCGGTGCCGTCGTAGGTGTTGTAGACATTTTCCTCCCCGCTGGGATAGTCCAGCTCCTTCACCTTAGTGGGTGCCATCACGTAGGTGCCGGTGATTTCGCCGTAATAAATCCGGGGGTGGCCAATCGGAATGCTGGCCCGAATCCGCTCGCTGGACGTGCGCAACCTCTCCTCTCCCACCCCAATATCCTTGACGAAATAGTCTGGCAGTCCGCCGGGCCCGACCGTATTCACAGGACTCATGGTAAAACCGTAGCCGTGGGTGTAGACCAGGTGTTCGTTCACCCAAGTCTTAGCCTCCTGAGGCACTGCGCTGTAGTCTAGCTCTCGCGCCGCCAAAATCACCTGTTGCTTTTCAGCAGCCGGCGGGTTGGGGGAAATTCTCCCCGGAACCGCTGAACCCCCTTTTCCCTTATCCGGCAGGCGGGAGGGAAGGCTGGGGTTTCTTTGCTCTTTCTTAAGGGTGTAGCGGTCAATGTCCGCGTTGGGGAACTTGTAGTAAAGCCGGATTTGCTGCAGCTGGCGATTGGTTTCCAGCAGCGGGCGAGCGTCCCACAGGCGGATGTTGCGGATCGTCTGGCTGTTCTGCCGCAAGTCAGCTAGGGTGAGGGAACCTTCTGGCTCAAAGGTTCTTTCTTCGATATTGTGCAAATCAAAAGCTTCTTTGGTGAAGGCGATAGTGCGCTCAATGTATGGTCGCTCCCGCGCCAGTTCGTTGGGCTGCACCCCCAGTCTTTGCACTGCGAAGGGCAGCACCCCGCCCGCTACCGCTGCTATCGCCACATAGCCGGTCAAGCCATAAATCAGTTGCGGAGGGTAGGGGCAGTCCCCGATAACGGCACCGGCACGGTTGCGCTGACTTCCTTTTCTTTTCCTTCCTTCTTCCGGATTTGGCAGCCGGCACTGGGTGGGAGTCCAGAAAATCGTCCGCCAGAGCAACCACCCACCGAGCCCAACAGCCAGGAGGCTCAACCCTGTATAAGCCGGCAGCTGCACCGTGACATCGGTGTAACTCGCGCCGTATGTCACCCCACGCGGGGAGTACAGCAACTCATAGCGGCGCAGCCAGTAGGAAAGCGCCACCCCCAGCATCACCAATCCGCCCAACCCGTGCAAGTGACGCTGCTGTTCCTGCGAAAAGCCGGGAAAACTGCCCTGAGAGATAGAATCGCCCGAGAGCAGGTAAATCAGGGAGACCGCCAGCAGCGCGTACAAAAACAGTCCGAACAGCCAGAATTCCAGCAGTTCCCCGATTGGCAAAGCAAAGACGTACCGGCTGATATCCAGGCGAAATAGGGGGTCGGTGCTGTGAAAGGGGATGGGGTGGGAATATTGCAACACTTTGGCCCAGTTTGCCGAGAGAGCCAGACCGAACCCCAAGCTCATCGCTACCGCTATCGCGCTCAAGAAAAACTGCGGCGCAATCAGCAAAGCGGTTGCCAGTGCCAGCAGCACACCCAGCCGCCAAGACTGGGATAGCATCTGGCGGACAATTGACACCGCAGACTCTGGCCGGAACGGCGAGGGCAAGGGGGGAGAGACATTCTGCAAGTGTGGTTCCGGATGCCAGTATCTCACAGCCTCTTGGCCATAGTGGAGGAGCAGCAGCACCAGCACCAGTTCCAGCCCCAGCACCAAGGGCAGCAACCAGCGCCACCCAATGACTTCTAGTGGCGGAAAGCCCCCACCGGCACTGGCGGTCTCTTCAGGTTTTGGGTGCTTGAGCTTTTGCGCCAGCGCCAGATTTCCCAGGAGAAAGCCGGCAGTGATTCCGAAGCCGGCTGCCCACAATCCGCCCTGAGTTTGTATTCGCAATAAAAAAACTTGAAAATAGCCGACTTCCTGGAACCACAAGCTTTCCGCCACCAGGTGAGCGACCAAATCGAATCCCAGCCACAGCCCCAGTAGCAGTACCGCCCACCGCAATTGCCGGTTCCAAGACTTTGCCTGCATACAGGCTTTACATTATACACCGAAGCGCAGAGAGCTGTCAACTGTCAATTCTTTTCGCCAACTCTCAAGTTTGTAGTTGGGCTAAAGCCCAAAGAAAGCAGTTGGGCTAAAGCCCAAAGAAAGCAGTTGGGCTAAAGCCCAAAGAAAGCAGTTGGGCTAAAGCCCTTAACGAAAATAACTGACAGCTGACAGTCCCACATCGGGGCCACGCCCCCGTCAGCTCAGCTGTATTGCTCGCCCGAAAGAGCTTCGGAATCGAGGTTAAACAGCATGCGCAGGGTTTCCATAGCGCGGCGTCGCGCCTCAATGTCCTGCTGGGCCCGCAGCTGCACCATTGGGTCGTGCAGGATTTTATTGACAATCCCCCGCGTCAGAGCTTCAATCACCTCTTGGTGACGTTCAGCGAATTCAGACCCCAGACGGGAGAGGGCCTTTTCCAGCTCTTGCTCGCGGATGGTTTCGATTTTTTCCCGCAGGCTGTTGATGGTGGGGACAGTTTCTAGCGAGCGCCACCAGACATCAAACGCTTCCACCTCTTCTTCGAGGAGCCCTTCGGCTTCCATTGCCAGAGCCCGCCGGCTTTCTTGGTTTTGAGCCACAACCGCTTTCAGATCGTCCACATTAAAGGCGCGAACGTTAGGCAGCTGGTTGACATCTGCCGCCACGTTGCGCGGAACGGAAATGTCGATCAGCATCAAAGGCTGGTTGGGGTTCAGGACAGCTTCTAGTTTAGCGCGGTCGAGCAGGGGTTCCGCAGCCGCCGTGCCGGTAAACACGATGTCGGTTTCGGCAATCGCCGGCATCATTTCCGACAGGGGCACATAGCGCAGCTGCGCCTCCGGGAACTGGGCGGCCAATTCCTCAGCTCGCCGCGCTGAGCGATTGACAATCGATATCTGGGTGGCTCCTTTAGAGAGCAGGTGCTGTACCAGGAGGCGGGACATTTTGCCGGCACCGACAATCGTCACCCGAGAGCCGGCCAAATTTTGCACTTTCAGCTGAGCTAGCTCCACCGCTGCGGAGCTGATAGAAACCGCGCCGGTGCCGATATTGGTTTCGGTGCGGACTCGCTTGCCGGCGGTGATCGCCTGCTTGAGCAGCCGGTTGAGGATGCGCCCGACGCCATTGTGCTGCTGGCCCAGTTTGTGGGTGTTTTTCACCTGAGCCAAAATTTGACCCTCTCCGAGCACCAAACTGTCAAGACCGGCAGCGACTCGCATCAAGTGCATCACCGCATCTTGGTGCAGCAAGATGAACAAATGCTGGCGCAGGTGGTGCCCTGGAAGTTTGCTGTGGTCAGACAGAAACTGCGTTACTTCCCGCACGCCTTGCTCCGTCTCACTGGTTACCAGATAAATCTCTAAGCGGTTGCAAGTGCTGAGGATGGCCACTTCTTCGATGTGCGGGTACGCTTTCAGGGCAGCGCTCGCTGTTTCTATCTGCTGTTCTGGAATGCTGAGTTTTTCCCGAATTTCAACGGAGGCTGTCTTGTGGCTAAGACCTACAACCGCAATATTCATATTACCCTTTGCTAATTTCTCAAAACCTAATTGCTAATTGAGTCCTGCAGACTGGGGGCTGGGGACTGAGGGCTGGGGAAAGAGTCTTGCGAGTTCTCGCCCCAGTGCCTCTAGCCCTTCCTGGCGATAGTGCCTCTTACCTCAATTGCAGAGACTTTGGCTGCTCGAACAGGTGAATCGTGTCAACAAAGCGAGCGGTTTTTGACTGAGTGGAAATTACCAGGGACTGAGTCCGCGCCCCGCCGTGGAAGTAGCGGACGCCTTCCATCAGGGTGCCGGGGGTAATCCCGGAAGCGGCAAACAGCACCGTGTCGCCAGAGGCTAGCTCTTCGGCGCTGTAAACCTTGTCGGGGTCGGTGATGTTCATTTCCTTCAGGCGAGCCAGGTTGCTCTCCTTGCTTTCGCCAATCAGGCCGGTTTGCACGATTTCTGGATCGTAGATCAGCTGGCCTTGGAAGTGTCCCCCCAGGCAGCGCATGGCTGCCGCTGAGATCACTCCTTCTGGCGCAGCGCCAATCCCCATCAGCGCGTGGATGTTGGTGCCGGAGAAAGCGCAACAGATCGCCGCTGACACGTCTCCGTCGCTGATCAGTCGCACCCGCGCCCCAGCTTCTCGGATTTCCTTGATCAGTTCTTTGTGACGGGGGCGGTCCATGACCACCACCACCAGTTCCTCAATGGAGCGATTCATGCACTCCGAGAGGATTTTCAGATTTTCGGTGGCTGACTTGCGGATATCGACATGGTTTTTGGCCACGGCAGGGGCGGCCAGTTTCTTCATGTAGAAGTCAGGTGCGGCAAACAGCCCGCCTTTTTCGGAAATGGCCAGCACCGCCATAGAACCGTTTTGACCGTAGGCGACCAGGTTGGTGCCTTCGCAGGGGTCAACCGCGATGTCGATCTCAATCAGTTCATCCGGATTGCAGTGGTCTTTGGCGTCGGTGCGGGTGCAGATGCCCACCTCTTCGCCGATATAGAGCATGGGAGCTTCATCCCGCTCTCCTTCCCCAATCACGATGCGTCCGCGCATGTGAATTTTGTTCATCCGCTCCCGCATCGCTTCCACCGCTACGTGGTCAGCTGTGTTTTTGTCGCCTTTGCCCATCCACCGGGCCGAGGCGATCGCGGCTTGCTCAACCACCTCAATGATTTCTAACCCAAGGGTATTTTCTAACAAGACTGTCCTCCCAACTGCTGATTTGGCGTCGTTTTATGAGCTACCTCAAGTGTTAAAGTCTATCAGAGGGAGGACACCCTAGAAAGAAGAGTCGCTATTCCGTTTGTGTTAAGTTTTGCTGCGCGGGGTCAGCCGCCCCTGCCGGCCAGCCACAGGGGGCTGCGCGACTCCCCGCCCTCTGGCCACACAAAGCGTCAAATCTGCTGCTGCTGGTGCCCGCCGCAACCAGGTCGCTTCTGGCACTCGCATACCACACTTTTTGATAATTGTCAAGAAATTATGCCAAAAATCTTATTGCCTGTATGGGTTTTCCCGTCCGACCTCTGTGCCTTTTGGGCACAGCAAAAAAATGAAAATCTTTCTCCCCCCGATCGCCAGCGCCCCCTCATGCCCCGCCGGCCTGTTGCAGCCCTGTGGGAACGCTTCCTTTGCTGCTTAATCCAACAGATAACCTACCGGTTCTGGATTGCCGGCAGTCTTTCTCTCTGCTGTTTTTCCCAGACCCTAAAAAGTGCATAATATATTATACCGGAGCGCACGCCGGCTGTCAATAGCAGCGTCAGGCAACAGGGCAGCAGCTCCAGCCAGCTTTCGCCAACTCTCCCCGGCGCGATCTCCAGTTGGGGCGTTCAGGGTGGCCATGCGGTCAAGAGCCAGCGGTCTGCTGGTTCCCCAGAAGTTCAAAGGACATGGCCCACCGGGCACCGGGCACCGGGCACCGGGCACCGGGCACCGGGCACCGGGCATGGCGTAGGGGCATGGGGCAGCGGGCATGGGAATGAAAAAAATTGCCAATCCCCAGTACCCCACGCCCAGTGCCCAGTACCCCACGCCCAATTCGCAAGCAGATGGGTGCATCTCACTTTTGCAGAGATTAGCTGGCATTTAGTGACTGAAGTTACTTTTGCCAGCAGGCTCGCCGACCCAGTATAGTTGTGAGAGACTCCCGACTAGAGGTGCCACCCGATGCTATATAAACTTCCCAAGCTCCAGCCAGAGATTAAAAATACCAAATTAAAAGTTATAAAAAAGGGACTTTTAATTTTAAATTGTTCATGTTTAATGTTTAATGGCTCTGGCGGGCCGGCGATAGCGCAGGCGGCTGACCCATCTCAAATTCCCAAGCCGGCAGTAGGGGCAGCCCCCCGTGGCTGCCCCTCCCCCCGTGGCTGCCCCCCACCGCAGCAGCCCGAGCCGCAAACGCCTGAAAAGGATTTAAATTTTAACATATCTGGCTGGCCGGCAAGAGCGCAGGCGGCTGACCCATCTGAAATTCCCAAGCCGGCAGTAGGGGCAGCCCCCCGTGGCTGCCCCTCCCCCCGTGGCTGCCCCCCACCGCCGCAGCCCGAAGCCCAAACGCCTGAAAAGAGTTTAATTTTTAATATATCCGGGGGGCCGGCAATAGCGCAGGCGGCTGACCTGTCTCAAATTCCCAGGCCGGTTGAGCCGCAGCCGCCACCGCCGCTGCCCGAGCCGCAAACCCCTCAAAAGCTGCCTCCCCCAGAACAACTGCTGCAGCCCCCTGCCGGTGCCCCAACCCCTCAACCCTCTGAACAGCTGCCGGAAGGCGTTTCTGGCACGATCGTTGTGGAGCGATTCGAGTTCGAGGGAAACACCGCATTCAGCGATGAAGAGCTCAGGGAGGCACTTAAAGACTTCACCGGCACGTCTGTGACATTTGCCCAACTGCTGGAAGCTCGCTCTCTGATTACCAAGAAGTACACCGAGGCGGGGTACATTACCTCGGGTGCCCTGATCCCACCCCAAACCCTGAACGCAGGTGTTGTGACAATTCAGGTGGTGGAAGGGGAAGTGGAAGTCATTAACGTCACCGGCAGCGAGAATCTTGACCCCAACTACGTGCGCAGCCGCGTAGCCCTCGGTGCCGGCAAGCCGCTCAATGTCAACCGGCTGCTAGAAACCCTGCAATTGCTGCAACTCAACCCCCTGATCAAAACCATCTCAGCTGAACTGTCTGCCGGTTCGAAGGCCGGCAGCAGTTTGCTAGAGGTCACCATCAGCGAGGCCCAGTCTTTCGACCTCCAACTCACCCTGGATAATGGCCGCTCTCCCAGCGTTGGCACGTTTCGCCGCCAGGTCAGCTTGAGCGAGGGCAATTTGGTGGGGCTGGGAGATAGCCTCAGTTTGACCTACACCAACACGCAGGGCAGCAACGCCATAGAGGGCAGCTACACTTTGCCTGTCAACGCCCGCAACGGCACCGTCAGCGTTTTCGTCAGCCGCACAGACAGCAATATCATTGAGCCTCCCTTCGAGCCGGTGGATATCGAAGCCACCTCCCGCAACTACGAACTCACCGTGCGCCAGCCGGTGGTTGAAAGCCCCCGGCAAGAAATCGCCCTCGGTTTGACAGCGACTCGCCGAGAAAGCGACACGACGCTCCTGGGTGTCCCGTTTCGCCTTTCGCCTGGAGCCAGCGAGGAGGGGAAAACCAGGCTTAACGCACTCAGGTTTTTCCAAGAATATACCCAGCGGGGCGCAAACCAAGTCTTCGCCGCCCGCTCCCAGTTCAGTTTGGGAGTGGGGTCGAGAGCGACAGTCAACGACGAACCTCCCGACAGCCGCTTTTTCTCCTGGCGCGGACAGATGCAGTGGGTGCGCCTGCTGGCTCCGGAAACCGTGCTGGTGCTGCGTTCCGACGCGCAAATCTCCGACCGGGCCATGTTGCCTATCGAGCAGTTTGGCTTAGGTGGCCTTGAAAGTGTCCGGGGCTACCGGCAGGACGCCCTGCTGACGGACAGTGGCGTTTTTGGCTCCGCAGAAGTCCGGGTTCCCATTTACCGTTTGCCCGACAGGCAGGGTGTTTTGCTCTTGACGCCGTTTATCGATGCCGGCACCGTCTGGAACAGTTCCGGCAATAAGGCACCTGACTACAGCACCCTGCTTTCTGTCGGTCTGGGTTTGCGCTTCCAGCTGGGAGACCGGCTCACCGCCCGCTTGGAATACGGCATCCCTTTAATTGATATTAAATCCTCGGACAGAACCTGGCAAGAACAGGGGATTTATTTTTCGATCGTGGGCAGCTTCTTCTGAAGAATTACCCCGGAAATATTAAAAGTAAAACAATGAAGAATCGCTCTTGGCTGACCTTTTTCCTTTTACCTTGTTCCCTGTGTTTGGGCTTAGCTTCCACCCAAGTCCAAGCCTCAAACATTGCAGCCCCCAAGGCCCTAAACGCACCCCTGGAATTGATGCAGGCTGGCAAAGAACTCTATGAGGCTAACCGCTTTGCCGAGGCGGCGGCGGCTTGGCAACAGGCTGCCGGTATTTACGAGAACCTGGGAGATGGGAGCCAAAGGGCGATCGCACTGATCAATCTCTCAGCAGCGCTGCAGCAGCTCGGCAGGTGGGAGGAGGCGAAGGATGCGATCGCATCCAGTTTGAACCTTTTGCAGGCCGGTGTCCCCAAGAGCGCAACCGCAGTGCACCGAGCCCGAGCCCTCAACACTCAAGGGAGTTTGCAATTAGCCACCGGACAGCCTGAGGAAGCCCTAGCTAGCTGGCAACAAGCAGCGGACGCCTACCGGCTTGCCGCTGACAAAGCCGGTGCGATCAGCGCTACGATTAACCAAGCGCAGGCTCTGCAAGCTTTAGGGCAATACCGGCGGGCTTTGAGAGCCCTAGAACAAGTCCAGCAAACCCTGGAACCGCAACCGGACTCCCCGCTGAAAGCCGCTGGATTGCGCAGTCTCGGCGACGCCCTCCGCTTGACAGGTGACTTGAAAAAGTCGCAGCAAGTGTTGCAGCAAAGTTTGCAGATCGCCCAAAGATTGCAATCAAACCAAGCCGCAAGCGACGCCCTGTTCAGTTTGGGCAATACCGCCCACGCCTCAGAGGAACACTCTGCTGCTTTAGATTACTTTCAACAGGCTTTTATCGCGTCTAACTTACCTAAGACAAAGGTAGAGAGCCTTTTGAATCAGCTTAGCCTGTTGGTAGAAAGCAAACAGTGGCCTGCTGCCCGGGCTTTGCTGCCCCAAATTCAGTTGCAAATCGCCAGTTTGCCCCAGAGCCGGACCTCAGTTTACGCCCAGATTAACTTTGCTGAAAATCTCAGGAAGCTGTCAGAAGGCAGCCGCAACGAACTTCCGACAACGGAGATTGCGCGGTTACTCGCCACAGCCGCCCAACAGGCTTCAAGTCTGGGGGATGTGCGTTCAGAAGCTTACGCGCTGGGCTTTCTCGGCGAGCTGTACGAAAGAACCCAGCAGTGGTCTTACGCCCAGACATTGACCCAGCAAGCCCTGCTCAAAGCTCAAGCGATTAATGCGCCAGATATTGCCTACCGCTGGCAGTGGCAGCTGGGACGCCTGCTGAGAGCTAGGGGAGAAATTGAGGAGGCGATCGTCGCTTACAGTCAGGCAGTCAGCACCCTGCAATCGCTGCGCACTGATTTGGTCGCTATCAATCAAGAGTTGCAGTTTTCGTTTCGGGAAAGCGTCGAACCGGTTTACCGGCAGCTGGTTGAGTTGCTGCTAGATAAGCAGCCGAGTCAAAAAAACCTCAAGCAAGCGCGTGCGGTGATTGAATCGCTGCAGCTGGCTGAGCTCGACAATTTCTTCCGGGATGCCTGTTTGGATACTAAGCCGGTGGAAATCGACAAGGTTGACGCCAAGGCAGCCGTTTTTTATCCGATTATTTTGGAAAATCAGCTGGCAGTTATCCTGTCGCTGCCCGGTGAAAATCTCCGCTACTGGGCGACGCCGCTGGAAGCAGCTAAAGTTGAAGCCACTCTGAGCGATCTGCGGAAAGCCTTAGTCACCCGCACCTCGAAGGACTTTTTGCCGCTGTCTCAAAAGGTCTATCAGTGGTTAATCCAGCCTGCTGAGGCAGATTTAGCGAGCAGCAAAATAGAAACGCTGGTGTTTGTCCTCGACGGAGCCTTGCGCAATGTTCCGATGGCGGCTCTCCACGACGGCAAGGGGTATCTTGTCGAGAAGTATGGCATCGCTCTGACGCCCGGGCTGCAGCTGCTAGAAGCCAAACCCTTGCAGCGAGGGAAGTTAAGGGCTTTGACCGCTGGGCTGACTGAAGCGCGATCGGGCTTTGCGGCGCTGCCAAATGTGGCTTTGGAAATGGAGCGAATCAAATCTGAGATGCCGACTGAGGTGCTGCTGAATCAGCAGTTTACCAGCAAGAGCCTGCAAAAAGAAATTTCCCACTCGTCTTTCCCGGTGATTCACATTGCCACTCACGGCGAGTTCAGCTCTAAAGCGGAGGACACATATATTCTCACTTGGGACGGGCGCATCAATGTCACTGAGTTCGATAGCTTGCTCCGGGCTTCAGATGAAAGCCGCAGCAAAAATCGCGCTATTGAATTACTGGTTTTGAGTGCTTGCAAAACCGCTGCTGGCGATAATCGGGCGGCTTTGGGACTGGCTGGGGTGGCTGTGCGGGCGGGGGCGCGAAGTACCCTGGCAACGCTTTGGTATATCAATGATGCCGCTACGGCACCTTTGATGAGTGAGTTCTACCGCGAGTTAGCAGACTCCAAGGTGACTAAAGCTGAAGCCCTCCGCCGCGCCCAGCTGTCTCTCCTCAAATATCCTGAGTACCGGCATCCGATTTACTGGTCGCCCTATGTTTTGGTGGGGAATTGGCTGTAGGGGCTGTGGGATTTTATCGCGGTTTTCTCTCTGGGTGCACTCACCGACCGGCACTCCCCGGCAGCCTCTCCCTTTCCCAACGCATCATCTAAACTAGATGTAGAAATGTAAGATTTCCCGCCACCTGCAAGGAAAATAAAATGCTGGACTTTCTCAACCCCCTTCTCGGTCGCCATCCAGAGCGCATCAAAGCTAATGTAGAGATTTATACCTGGCAAACCTGCCCCTACTGCATCCGGGCCAAAATGCTGCTCTGGTGGAAAGGCGTCAACTACACGGAATACAAAATTGATGGCGATCAAGCCGCCAGAGCTACAATGGCTGAACGCGCCAACGGGCGGCGAACTGTACCGCAGATTTTCATCAACAACCGGCACACCGGCGGCTGTGACGATCTCTACCAGCTCGATCGAGAGGGACAGCTAGACCGGCTCCTCACCGAACCCGCTGTTTCTGGTTAGGGTTTAGGGGTTAGGGGTTAGGGGGTTAGGGGTTAGGGTTTGGGAGGGATAGCTTCAGTACAGGCGACAGTCGCTCATCTTTAATAAACTCCGGAAGAACAGCTTTTACAAAACACGCCTTCAGACGGGTTTTGTATATATGCTTTCTTCCGGAGAGCAGAAAAGTGCCCCAGTTTGGCTGAAAATAGCTGGCACAGTCTGGCCCGAATTGCCCATCGCCCCATGTCCGATGCCCCATTTAGGGGCTAAGGGCCAGGTTTTGGGAGGGATAGGACGCTCACAGTGGGGACAAACCCCCTTAAATTTAAGGAAATCCGAATGAATAAAATTTACAAAACACGGCTTGAGACGGGTTTTGTATATATGCTTTCTACCGGAAACAAGAAATGTGTGCCAATGGTGCACAAACTAGCCCCGACAGTTGGCTGCCCCAATGCCCAATGCCCTCTGGCCCGCCGCTATGCCCCAATCCAAAATCCCAAATCCAAAATCCCAAATTTTGATGCCCCACGCCCCAATCCACAATCTTGAAGCCCACCGGCACTGGATGCGCCACGCCCTGGAACTGGCACAAGCCGCCGGGGATGCCGGCGAGGTGTCGGTGGGTGCGGCGATCGTTGACAGCACCGGCTACTTGATAGCCGTTGGGGAAAATCGCAAAGAGCGCGACTGCGATCCGGCAGCCCACGCGGAAATCGTTGCCATTAGGGCAGCCGGCAAAGTCCTGGGGAACTGGCACCTCAACCAGTGCACCCTCTACGTCACCCTGGAACCTTGCCCGATGTGTGCCGGTGCTATCGTGCAAGCGCGGCTGGGGCTTCTAGTGTATGGAGCGGATGACCCAAAAACCGGCGCGATTCGCACTGTGGCCAACATTCCCGACAGCGCCTGCTCCAATCACCGGCTGCCGGTACTCGGCGGCATCCTGGAATCTGCCTCAAGGCAGCAGTTGCAAGCTTGGTTTGCCCGCAGGCGCTAGCAGGCGGCGCTCACAGCGACAGGACAATGCAGAAACTGTCCTTATCCCAGAAGGCAACGCCGGCAAACCACCTTAGGGTAGAGTTAAGCATTGTTTAAGGATGCTTGTCCCTCCTAGCCACAGTCGCCCCCATATGGCCATCATGCAGATCAATACCTCCGAACATTCTCTGGACACCACAGCATCCCCCAAGGGACAGCCAGTTGCTTCTCGCGTTTCCCCTTGGTTGATGTCCTTGCTCTATCCTTTGGGTCGTTTTGTTGTTCTGCCCTTCTATTTTGGCCGCATTGAGGTGACTGGGCAGGAACATCTCCCCAAAGATGGCCCAGTAATTCTCGCTCCGGCACACCGCTCTCGCTGGGATGCGCTGATCGTGCCCTACGCTGCAGGACGGCACGTTACCGGTCGCCACCTGCGATTTATGGTATCAGCAGATGAAGTCAAAGGACTGCAAGGATGGTTCATTCGGCGACTCGGCGGGTTTCCGGTTAACATCAAGCAGCCAGGGATTTCTAGTCTGCGTCACGGCGTCGAACTGCTGCTCAACGAGCAGATGCTGGTGATTTTTCCAGAAGGCGGCATCTTTCGCGACAATCAACTTCACCTGCTCAAACCGGGATTGGCTCGCATTGCCATGCAAGCGGAATCTAGCCAACCCGGTTTGGGCGCAAAAATTGTGCCGGTCAGCATCCGTTATGGCACACTCATTCCTGCTTGGCGCTGCGGTGTCAGTATCCACATTGGCGAACCTCTTCAGGTGGCTGATTACTTTTGCCAGGAATCGACAAAACAGAGCGCTCAACAGCTGACTGACGATCTAGAAGCGGACTTGAAAGAATTGGATGCCGCTCACGACATGTCCCGTCCGGTAATAGCAAAAAGCTTGGAATTGCAACCGCAGATAACCGCAGATGGACGCAGATAATCGCAGCTATTCTGGGCGTTTTTCTTGGCAACTGGCTAATAATGCTGCTTGTCTGCCCAAAGGAGGCAGAGCCTCCAGGATCTCGCTCCCAGGCAGAGCCTGGGAGCGAGGGGATGTGTGGATTTTAAATCCAAAATCCGGGCATCTAAAATCCAAAATAGAAATTCTACTACACGCCCAGCGTCAATTCCCAGCTTTTCAGGGTGCCGGTGTCTCCGAAGGCGCAGTCAGCCACAAGCAGCTGCCACAGCCCCCTCGCCGGCTGGTTGAGCAGCAACCTCAGCACCGGCGACGTTTGCAAGGAATAAGACATCTGCAATTTTGTGAAACTGCCCAAGGTGCGGTTTTGTAACAGTACCTTCGTGCCGGCGGGCGAAATTAAATACACCTCGACATCGCCCATAAAACTGTGTTCGATATCAAGACTGACTCGGATATCTCGCACAGTGCCAAAATCGCTGACCCGGATGTCGCTGCGGCATCCTTCGGCAGGGAAATCAGGAATCGCCACGCTCCTGTTATTTCGCCCCTGAATTTGTCTGGAAATATGAAATGCCGCTAGCTGCTTCTGCGCGGCTCCCACAGCTTTAAAGGCATTCACTTTGCCGTAGCCAAACCACTGCGAGTGCCCGTTTTCGTCGTAGGTGCCCAGGCTTTTGCCCAGCTGGGGGTCAGGATCGCGGTCAATAATTTTATCAGCAGTATTCTGGAGGATTTGCTTGACTTCCTGGGCGGTTAAGTCGGGATTGGCGGAGAGGATGAGCGCCGCCACACCGGCAACGACGGGCGCAGCGCTGGAGGTTCCGCCAAAGTAGCCGGTGTAATCGCCCGGATCGTAGCCGGCAGCGCCGGTCCGGTCGTCGGTGAAAATCCCTTCCCCAGCAAGGGCGTTTCGGATTTCGGGCGGGGTGCTGACATACCCTGTTTCTTGCAGCCAAATCCCCGGCGGGGCGTTGTTGCTGGGGGCGCAGACGGATACGGTTGGCCCCCAGTTGCTGTACGCTGCTTTTTTGTTTAAACTGGTGCAGGCAGAAACGGTGATTGCGTCTGGATGAACGCTAAAACCGCCCAGCCATTTGGTGGGCCCGTGCAGGACGTTTTTGGGCCAGCCCTGTTCGTCGGTGGTGCCGGTGGTGGGGCGGTTGGCGTTACCGGCAGCGAAGACGATAACGCAGCCTTTGCCGTTGCGCCCCTGGGTGGCGGCGCGGTGCAGGGCGGCTTTTTGCCGCAAGGACAGGGGAAAGTACACTGCAGAAGGTCCCCAGCTGCAGGAAATTACGGAGGCTCCCCTGTCAATGGCCCAGTTAAATAGTTCTTCAATGGCGCTGTCATCGAGATAGCCGGTGGTGCGGATTGGCATTAGGGCGCAACCGGGGGCGACTCCGACGATGCCGGTGCCGGTTTCTTCGGCAACGGCAACGCCGGCACAAGCGGTGCCGTGGTTGTCTTCTTCCGCTCCGGGGAGGGGCAAAAAGTCTTTTTCTTTAAAGTCTTTTGGGGCTACAATTTTACCTGCGCCTTGAAAGTCTGGGTGGTTGAGGTCAACGGAATCGTCGGCGACTGCGATCGCGACGGAACGCACGCCACGGGTGATGTCCCACGCTTTTTCGATGTCTATGTGGGAGCCGGCTGCTATTTCTGGCCCGTCGCTGCTGTGGAGATACCACTGTTTGGGATAGAGGGTGTCTTTGGGGCGGTAGTGGGGGGCGGCTTGGGTGACGATGTTGGGTTCGGCGATCAGGACTTCTTTTCGCCCTGTCAGCCGGTTGGCTATTTTGACGGGATTTTCTGTGGCGAGTTGGGTGACTTGGTAGATGAAGGCGTTGGCAATGCCTTCCAGGGGTTGGAGTTCCCGGCACCCGAGGGATGCGGCGATCGCTTTTCTTGTGGCTTCGTCTACTGGCTCGCCAAATTGGACGGTGATTTCGTCTGTGAGGTAGATTAGGGTTTTCGGGTTGTTGTTGAGTTGGTAGACGTGGCTGACAGAGGCGACGGCTTGGGATTCCCGCGCGGCTTGCATGGCTTGTTCCAGGTGGGCGGGTTCGACGCTGTATTCTTCGAGTTTGGTCCTGCCGGCGCAGCCGCGAAACTGGACGGGAACTCGGGCTGTCCAGTTATCTGGGGATGGGGTGCCGGTGGGTAGCACAGTGAAGCGATCGCAGACTTTTTCTAGGGCGAGTTCTTCTCCCCCTCGCTGCAAGATGAAACCGACACTCTCAAAGGGGACGCCGGCTTGAGCCGGTGTTTGAGGGGCGTCGGGAGTATTAAGGGGATTGAGAGGATCGATCATAAAAGGGATGTTCTCTGGTAGTGTTTGTGACAGACGCTCGCACGCTCGCACGCTCGCACGCTCGCACGCCGCTCCTGCGGAGCCGCAACGCTTACGCAAAGATGGGTATTGCCGGTGGACAGTTGTCTTCTGCTTGCGGATGATTTTTTTGTTTTAGGAGCCCGCGCCCGTGTCCGGCTGGCGGCTGTCGGGGTCTGCCTGGTTTAAGACTTCGGGGTGCCGGTTTTTGCTTCAGCTAACTTTGGTTGGGTGTCTGCCTCTATCGCAGTTAAGTTAAAGCAATGTTAAGATACCCCTTGTTTGTATCGCTCCTGTTTCTGTAAGCACACAAAGGTTGTTCATGGCATCTGGAACTGTTCGCCTCTTCTGCTTGACATCCCTGCTGCCGGTGGTGGCAAGTGTTACCTTATTGCCACCGATGAGTGCCCGGGCGCAGGTATCCGCGCAGCCTGCAGGAACTGTGCCGGTGCCTGTGCCGGTGCAGCTACCGCCTCTGCCTGCAATACCGGCAGCTCCCAGTCTGCCGGCACCGGCAGATCCCAACAATTCCCCTCCTCTGGTGCTCGAAAGCACTCTTTTGAGTCTGGAGGGGGGACAGCGGTTGATGGATGAAGCCGGCAAGGCGGTTACTGCTCAAGACTATGATGGGGCGGCTAAGAAGCTTCTGGACGCTCGCCAGGTGTTCAATCAGCTGTCCAATTTTTATCAGGAACTGGGTGGGAGTTTTTCGGGGATTGACAACCGGATTGCTGACAGCTTGCGCCGCAAGGCTCTCGATACGGCGCAAATGCGCGATCAGGCGACTTACCAGCTGGCGCTGGTACACCGGGCGCAAAATAAGCCGGAGCTGGCTGTGCCGTTGCTGGTTCAGATTATTCGCTCTCAGCAGCCCACCCGCGAGTTGGGGAAGAAGGCTTACCAGCAGCTGTTTGAGCTGGGTTTTGTGGATGCCCCCTATCCCAGACCTGCCGGTGAGTCCAAACCTGCCGGTGAGTCCAAACCTGCCGGTGAGTCCAAACCTGCCGATCAGTCCGGCTCGAACCAGCCGCGAAAACCGGATAAATAATCTGTTTGAGGCTCTGTTGTGGGCGTTTGTCTCCTTGGGCAACACCGGCATCTCTTCAATGTGCCGGTGTGCCGGTGCCTGCGGTGAAATAGGATAATTGCTTATCCGAATTTTATATTTATGAACTAATTAAACGCAATTAATATAAGACTGTGGCTGTAATTTCTTATGCAGCAGCACTTTTGCAGCTTTGTTTGCGACAGACTCCTTTTGTTTAGTTAGGTTAAACCTTGCCGGTTGCCTATATCTGGCGTTGCACATTCGCGGGATGATATCAAGTCCGGTGGCACCGTTGTTGTACTGAGGGAGTCTGTAGCGTGTTTATTCATATTCTGCTCGCTCGCTAGAAATATCTCGGCTGAACCCGCCCCTACAAGGCTATGTATACAAAACAGATGCAAGCGGACATGATATGATATCAAGTCCGGTGGCATCCTTATTGCAAAACTCTTGTAGAACGCCGAATCGCGTCTCTGTACAATGCCGTCGCAACCGTTCATGATATGATAGGTTTAGTGTTTGAGCTTCCCATACAGCTCTATATATGGAAACTTAAACATTAGATGCCTTTGCCCTGAGGGTTAGGCTTCTCGGGGCGGATATCACACTTACAGTGCTCGTCCTCTGGCCCCAGCACTGTAAAGTTTTCTTGCACCGCTTTTTTGCCGTCTACATAAAATTTAAACGTCCACTGTCCGTTGGGGTAGCCAAGTTTTTGCAAGTCATCGTAGGAACAGGAAGCTGACAACAATCCGTCTTTCCCTACTTGAAGCTGGGATTGACTTTTTGCTACAAGGGTTCCGCTCTGATCGAAGAGACCGCAAGTCCCGATGGTTTGAATTTTTTGGGTATTCGGGTGAATTTTGACGGAAAAGGAGACACTATTACGCGCTGGTATTGGCTCTGCGGTAAAAGTCACTTCTCCTACTTTATCCGGTTCTACTTCAGGTGCGCTAAATTTCATTACAACCGGCACGCATAGAGCCACAACCACCGCTAGCAAACCGGCAGCAACCACCGGCACTTTAGGAATTTCAACAGGGCGAAGCACCTGAAGGGGAATTAGAGCGTCTAGAGCTTCAGCTGCGTTAGCATAGCGCTGTCTGACATTCGGTTCCACCATTTTTTGCAGCCACTCAATAAAGCCCGGAGTTAGTTTCGGCACCCGTTGCTTGAAATTAATCCGCCCCGCATCATCTACCAGGGTGCCAACTTCGGTGGAAAGTGTGTTCGTCAGCAAGCAAATCAGCGTAGCGCCGAGACTGTATAGATCCGATGCGGCGCTGAGGTGCCGGTTGAACATCTGTTCTGGAGGCATAAATCCCAGAGTGCCTTTAACAACGCTGCTGGCGGCGACTTCTCCCCCGCCGGTGCGAGCGAAGCCAAAATCCACCAGGAAAACATTCAGACGCTCATCCACCAAGATATTTTCCGGTTTCAAATCCCTGTGAATCACTGGAGTCATCTGACTTTGCAGGTATTTGAGTATTTCCAGAACAGAGATGGCAATTTGCTTGATTGCCTGGGGTTGATACCGGCGCGAACTTGCCAGGGAAGGAGCATCCTTATATTCCTGCACCATGCAGAAACCGGCTGGCGTTTGGAATGAATCCAAATAGTGAGGGATGCTGGGATGGTCAAGTCCTCGCAAGACTTGAATTTCCCGCTCAAAAGCGTCATACTCTGACCAGCTAGCACCCGTGCGGGCAAACTGAAATTGCTTCACGACAACGGAGCGCTGAGTGTTAATTTCCGTGGCGAGGTAGGTAACTCTCCCGCCGGCGCGATTCTGACCGAGTTCTCTTTTGATTTGATAGCCGTAGTTGGTAAAATTTGGGAAATCGCTCATCATAATTTCTCCTTATTAGAGGTGCATTTGAAACCCGCGCAGGCGGGTTTCGTCTGTATAGCCGCGATTTCAATCGCCAGGACTTATGTACAAAAGCGAGAGTGTCACCGTTGCTGTACCCTCTGCCGGGGCGGGTTTATTCATATTCTACCCTGTGCCAGAAATATTTTGGCGCTCACCCGCCCCTACAAGGCTTATATACAAAACCGATGCAAGCGGACATGAGAACAATTATGGTTTAATCAAATCGGGTTCAGACTTGCGGTATTCGGCAATAATTCTGGAGCGTTTGAAGACAATCAGGTTGAGCAGTGGGATAGCGGTTGCGGCTAAACCGGCAATTGCCATTCCTCCTGCGACAGCCATTTCCAACGGCTCCACAAATGGGAGTTGAGACGCCAGCTTGAAGAGCAGTACAGACGCGGCTCCTAGGCTAATACTAAACCCAAGGGATAGGAAGGCGACCGCCACAGCATCTTTCGTGTATTTCGGGTAAAATCCTCTATAGAGATCTTCTTTAATCATAGCATTAACGATTCCCATGACTGTCCTGCAGCAAAGAATAGCGAGCAAAAAGCAAAACATTCCTGCCCCGATCAGAAAAATTATTGCAGACCAACCGACGATTTCAGCCAAACCGAAAGCTCCTATCGCAACTCCTCCAAGAACCAGCCATATTTTTCTTACTTTGGCAGCCCCAATTAAAGCTCCAAGGAAAGCTCCAAGGAAAGCTCCTATCGCAACTCCTCCCAGAGCCAGCCCTGTTTTTATTAGTAAATTTATCTGAATGTCATCTAACAGGCTTAAAAAGACAAAAAACTCACCAAGCATAGCTCCATTACTAGCTCCAATTAAAACTCCATCCTCATTAACCTCAGCCCCAGTCGCCTTCCCTATCATTATCTTTTGTGCTGCTACAAATCCAGCGAACAGCCCAGCAGTTATAAACAATAAAATATTCTCGGTTGCAACATTCAGAAGACTGACAAGCTGCCAACCGGCAAAGACAAAGAACAGCATAAAGCCAAGCTGTACCCAAGACAAATAGGGCGTTCTTTTAGGTGTGGGGAGGGGTGCAGTTTTAACCTCAATCGCGATAGGATGAGTGTCCGGCTGAGAGTTTGTCCGCAATAAAACCTGGCGAGTGTAGGTTTCATCCGCCAGCAGCTGGCTGGTATCCACCGTGATTTCACACATCGCTTCATTTCCCTCAAACTTCACCGGCTCAAAGGATATCCAAGCGTGGTCATAAGGAGTGTGGGGCGGATCGCTCTCATGGGGCGCTACTTCCCACCGCCCCGCAAGCACTGTCTCTGGAATTGGGTTCCTGACGGTGATGAATTTCGTCACTTTATCGCCCAATTTAACCGCTGTAAATTCAACTTTATCCCGGCTTACCCTAACTTGCGGCAACCGGCTGACATCGAGGGGTTTGAGGGCTGCTAAAGCTTCTGCAGCATTAGCGTAGCGGTCTTGCGGTCTGGGTTCAACCATTTTTTCCAGCCAGTTGAGCCACCCCCGCTCTTGTGGCGGTACTAGATGCTGGAAATGTATGCCGTATCTCTCATCTATTAAGTTGCCGATATCTGCGGATTTCGTGCCGGTGAGCAAGCAAATCAGCGTTGCGCCTAACCCATACAGATCCGAGGCTTTTGTTAGCTGCCGGTTGAATAATTGCTCCGGCGGCATAAATCCGAGGCTGCCTTTGACAACGCTGCTGGCTGCAACTTCCCCACCCCCCATCCGAGCGAAACCAAAGTCCACCAGGTACACCTTCATCTGGCCATCTATCAAGATGTTTTCTGGTTTGATATCCCGGTGGATGACAGGCGGCTTCATTGATTGCAAGTAGACCAAAATCTCCAAAACCGAGATGGCGACTTGCTTTATTTCTTGCGGTGACAAGCTGCGGGAGGTGGCGGCTGACTCGGCGTCTTTGTATTCCTGCACCATGCAGAAACCGCCGGCTGTTTGGAAGAAATCCAGATAGCGGGGGATGCTGGGGTGAGCGAGCAGGCGCAGCACTTTGATTTCTTGCTCAATCGCGTCGTACTCCCCCCAGTTCGCCCCCAATTGCGCGAACTGAAACTGCTTAATCACCACCGGCTGCTGGGTTTTTGTGTTAACAGCCAGGTAGGTGACTCTCCCCCCGATACTGTTGTGACCGAGCAGGGGGTTCCGACCGTTTGCCTCTACAATTTGATAGCCGTGGCTGGAAAAGTCTGGGTAGTCGTTCATAGCGGGCAGGTGCACTCATCTTTTACTATACTACCCAATGCAGCTGGAAAAATAAATAAAGTTTTCCTTAAAATTCCGGCGAGCCGAGTCAAGGGATTTTATTAAATGTTAAGGCCCTGCCCGCAGGCCCTTAACAAAATTTCACAAACTGTGGGCGACCGGCTGGCACTCGCAGTAGCCTGTGGGCTGACCTTGACAACAGCGCCCTATAGCGGTTTGCGCTTGCGTGGAATACATTTTAAGCTCCAGCTCACCGGCAATGGCCAAAACCACTTCGCCGCCTCCCTGCAAGGACACTGCCTCTGACGGCTCTCCATTCTCGCGTCATAACTCTCAACAGTTGACGGGATGGGTTTGGCTCTAGTATTATATTCCTAGAGCGCCGGTCGAGTCTTAAAAATCGTGGCTTAAAAAGTGGGCTTGTGTCCCTGAAAAAACTGTGATTGCCTGTGCCAAAAGAAACCCGGTTTCTAGGATTCCTTGACCGACTCTCTAGAAATCCCGAATCAATCCAAATCCGCAAGGGGATCGCACTCTTATGGAAGGCTCGTTTGACCGTTACGGTTTTGAACACGTCCAGCTGGACTCACTCACAGATTTAGATCGCTTTATCTCCGACAGATTCGATTTGCCTGAACGCCCCTACTCAAAAGATATTAGGGCAGCTTTTGAGCTAGTTATATGGGCGCTAGAAAACACAGAATATCCTTACTTCGCTATGTTCCGTTGCGAGAAGGAAGCCTTACCCGGGAACCCCTTTGGAGTGGGGTTTGAGAGACAGGTGTGGGGCTATGCCACGACTGCGCCTTTGGCAATTTGCAAGCAGGCTCTGTACGAACTTAAAAAAGTGGAAGTCACACTGCTTGTCAGTGAATAATCGTCAGACTCCCGCCAAACCGGCCAATCTAAACTCTAATTTTACCCTAAACCGGCGCTGTTTTACTCTTCCATAATTCTCGCAAGTCACAATTGACAGTCCTCACCCCAAAAAGTTAGCGGTGGCATATCCTGTCGCCCGCGATTCAATCGGGCTAGTCCCATTTTTGCAAAATTTGCAAAAATATTGTAGAGCGCCAGTAGGGGCGGGGCTCACCCGAAATACCTGCCACAAATAGATAACATTGATAAACCCGCCCCCACCCCGAGGTGCGGTATCCGTAACAGGGCGGGGGCGGGGGCGAGGCGGAGGCGGCGAGTTCTTGTAGCCTTGCGCCAACCGGCACCATCCCTGTCAAAGCGCCCGGGCGGTAGCGGGTGACAGTTGCTTTAGCTGGCTGCCGGTTGCGATATAATACCTTACTGTCCGAAAAACCGCCGGCATTGCGAGCGCGGGCTGACATCCGCAATCCGGAACCGGACTGTTTGGCAGAACGCCCCGGAGGGGGGTGCCGCAAGCCAGGCTTCCAGCCGGCTCTCCGCTCTCAGCTGCCGGTGCGACTCCGCCAAAGTTAGATTACACTGAGAATCGACAGTCAAGGCAGGAATACGAATGGTTAGTCCAGATCAGGTTGAGGCGATGATTAAGGCGGAACTGCCCGACGCCTTGGTGTACGCTCAAACCGGCGACGGCGAACACTATGAAGTCACCGTCGTCTCATCGCAGTTTGAAGGAAAACGCCTCGTGCAGCAGCACCAGCTCGTTTACGGTGCCGTGCGCAAGGCAATCGACACCAACGTCCTCCACGCTCTCGCCCTCAAGACTTACACGCCCGAATCCTGGGCGGCTGCCGGCCAGCCGGTTTAGGTTCGAGAGCGTTAAACTAATTAACAGTCGCGGTTTCTAGCCACTCCGCACACTAAACCCACACGAAGACAGAGCAATTCCAAGCACAACCATGACTCCAGAACTGAAAGAGCGAATTGAAAATCTGGTGAAGCAGAACAAGATTTTGATCTTTATGAAGGGCACAAAGCTGATGCCCCAGTGCGGTTTCTCCAACAACGTGGTGCAGATTCTCAACAGAATGGGAGTCCCCTACGAGACAGTTAATGTTCTTGAAGATTGGGATATCCGTGAGGGCATTAAAGAATACGCTAACTGGCCAACCATTCCCCAGGTTTACATTAATGGCGAATTTATAGGCGGCTCAGATATCATGATAGAGCTGTATAACAAGGGCGAATTGCAGGAAATGTTAGAAGTCGCTCTCGCTTCCTAAAGCTTCATTTTCCTTATTGAGCGGTTGTAAATGATTTGTGAGACCTGGGCCAGAAACCTGGGCTCTCAAATCAACCGGGTTTCTGCGCTCTCACAACTCAAAGAGAAACCCTATTAAAAAATCCCCTCAAAAAGCCGGTCGCACTAACTCGCGAGGGGATTTTCATTTTTTTTTTTTTTTTAGCTTATATCCAGCTGCTATTATAATTAGGAACTGCTCCCGGCTTTTGAAGCCTGCGGTTTCCAAAGTATCTCGATTAGGCTTGCCCAATCTCCTGCGATTCAAATCGCGGCTGTGCTTGCCTTGCGTCCGCCTGCGCGGACTTTTTAAACCTTTGCCTTGCGGGCTGCAATGCGAGAAGCCGCCCTTGGCGGCTGCGTTTGTGCAGAGGTGACTTCAGTCGCCCCCACACGTTCAGGAATCGCGCTATTGCGAAAGCGATCCCGCTTCCCCTGACACTAAAAAATCACTAATAGTAATCCGTTTCCGGTTGAGGCTCTGGCATTTCAAAGTTAGAGGCGTCGTAGAGGTATCGAGTTGCGTCTTCCTCCAGCCGGTGGATGAGATAGGGTGCGAGGGCATTCGAGTGCCGGAGGGCGGCTAAATAGCCATCCAAATACATTCTCAGGTCATCGAATCGATAGCCTCTGTTCCACATTTCGACAAGGGCGTCGGTAAGTTTTTGATAGTGACGGATGGTTTGAGTGTCTTGAAGCATGATCTGACCTCTGAATAAGTAACTTGAGTGATGTAAAAAGAGTTTATTTGGGCCCGGTCAGCTGGGGCGTTGGTGGGGCTTTAGCTTCATCGACGCTCCCCGCTGCTAGATAGTTCGGCGGGCGGTTGAAGCAATCCGGTTGTGGCTGATTCCTTCGGTCAAACCGGCGGCTTCAGGGTGTCCGGCTCAGGCTGTCTGGCGTCTCGGCTGACTTGGGAGAGCCGACCGGCACAGTAGCAAAATGCCACTTCGGGCGAGCTAGTAGCTCATAGGGGTGTTGGATTTGTAGTCTAACAAAGGATATACAAGAGCGCCTGCCGAAATGCCAACTTGCTCCAGTGCCAAGCGGGGAGGGACTTTCCTCAGGTGGGGAAGGCCAGTTTGGCTGCGGGTGGCCTTTTCCAGCGGGCTCAGTTTGGGCAGCTTTGTCCCCGGCTCTGCCAAAGCCGGGCCGGCACTGTGGGGCGTCGCAAAAGTCTCAAGCCCTTTGCAGCGGACAGCACCGGCACTCGCCGGGACAGCGGTCGGGGCTGCAGGCGGGTGCCGGTGAGCGCACCGGCTGGCTCCGCGCGGGATCTTGCTGGAAATGGACGGTTTATGCATGAAGTTGCTCAAACAGGAGCACGACTTATATAAATTATTGTAACGGCTAGTCCGCCGAGTCTTGCGATATTTACCCAGCGGGCCCTTAGAGTTGGCCGAATCTTTACCGATTCCCGGCGTTACTTCTCTGTTGCTTCAAACAAGCAGTAGTCCAAGTTACAGAATCATGACAAATGCTCTGTTAAGCTTAAGACCACCGACGCGAAGGTGAACTTCTGTGGGATCAGCTTGTATTCAAATCGTCGAGGGCAACCCTCACTTGCGCTCGCTGTTGGGGTGGCACTTGCAGCAAGTCGGCTGCACCGTCCACCAGTCCCCCGACCTGCGCCACGCCAGGGAAGTTTTCCACAATCGCCAGCCCTCGCTGGTGATCCTGGAAGCAGAACTGCCCGACGGTGACGGGCTGGAGTTTTGCCGGTGGCTTCACCGGCAGCAGATGTCCATGATTTTGATGCTTTCCGCCCGCACGGCAGAAACCGATGTTGTGGAAGCCTTGAAATCCGGGGCGGACGATTACTTGAGAAAGCCGTTTGGCATGCAAGAGTTTCTCGCCAGAGTCGAAGCCCTGATTCGACGCCAAAAAACCGTCGCACCCCCTGTCAGCCTGGATTATGGCCACCTGAAAATTGACCTCGTGCAGCGCCGCGTCCGCTTTCAGGGGCAACAAATTGAACTCACCCCGCAAGAGTTCAGCTTGCTTTATGTCCTGGCGCAAGCCGGCGGTACGCCCCTCTCCCGCGCCGAATTGCTGCGCCGCGCTTGGCCTGACGCTATTGACAATCCCCGCACGATTGACACTCACGTCCTCTCCTTGCGCAAGAAAATTGAAACCCACCCCCGCCAGCCCAACCTGATTCAAACTGTCCGCAATGTGGGCTACCGGCTCAACCTGGAAATCCTCAATTCCAATCTTGCCGCACCGGCAGGGCCGGCAAATTCCCACAGAGAGCCGGTGCGCTCTTTTTCCCAAGTAGCCGCCGCAGAACTGTAACCCGTAAACTATGAACTTTAAACGCTCTTCTTCCCGCCCTGCGCTCGCGCCCCTCGCTCCCAAGCTCCCCCTGGTAAAGCCCCTCAAGAGGCGGAGGCTCTCAAAACTCCCGCACCTTTTTCGACTGGCTTCGCCTCCCAAAACTCCCGACTCTTTTTAATTTTTAACTGGCAATTAACTCCACTCGCGGGCTTCTCGGGCTTCTGCCTGAATCAAGCTTTCCCGCAATTTCGCCCAGTCCATTTCCCCAGCCGGCAGGTTGCCAACCAGTTCCCCACCTTGCAAGTGCAGCACCCGCGTGCAAAACTGCTGCGCCACATCCAGCTGGTGGTTAGCCATCAGAACTGTAGCCTTACCCCCATCCAGTTGCGCCAGCACTCGCACCAGCTCGGAAGCGCGACCGGCATCCAGGGCGGAAGTTGGCTCATCCAGTAACAAAACTTTCGGCTCGAGTATTAAAGCCCGAGCCAGCGCCACTAGCTGTCGCTGACCGGCACTCAGCTGCACCTCTGTTCGCCACAGCCAGTCGCTGGGTATGCGCAGCCGCTCCACCCAAGCCGCCACCCGCCGCTCAATTTCCCCTGCCTTCACCCCCCGCAGCTTCAGGGGGTAGGCGAGGGCGTCTCGCACCGGCATTCCCAACAGCTTTGACTCTTGCATCACTAGCGCGATTTGCCGGCGCAGCTCTATCACAGGGATTTGCCGGCAGTCCCGATTTTCCAGATAAATCGCTCCCCCTGTCGGTTCGCTGAGCCGGTTGAGCAGCCGCAACAGGGAAGTTTTGCCGGCACCCGACGGGCCAACAATTGCGGCACGCTCGCCCTCAAACACCTCAAAAGAAATGTCGCGCAATACCGGCGTCCCGCCGGTGCTGCTGCCCTTGACCGGCACGCTCAGGCTTACCCCCTCCAGCCGCAGCAGCGGATTTTGTCCACTTGGCACATTTGACACTCAAATTCTCACTTTTTTAATTTAGCGGTTTTCAAATGGCTGCGGCGCACCCTCCCAACCTCTATTTTCCCCTCTTTTTCCCCGCGACTTCGGACGCCCCCCGACTTTCCCCGCCCAAGTTGCGGGGGGTTGAGGGAGTGTGCTGCGCTTGACGTCCAGCCCCCATAATGACAGCCATTTTCGCCCGCATGGGGATTGGGCAGGCTCGCATGGCAAGACTAACAGCACCCCTGTCTCTCCGCCGAAAAAAATCGCAAAGCAATTAACCGTATTTTATATAGCCTTATCCTCTGCAATACACGCTGGCAGTACGTTGCTATCTCAAATAAAAAATGATTGGTTCTGTTTAATTCGTTTCCGAACTGCTTGTGGGCCGCCTCTTTGGAAGCGCAGGACAGCCAAAAACCCGGAGCGCCAGAGACTGAATCGAAAGTGATTAACCGGGTTTCATATAAAAGCAACTACTGTAATTGCCCCCTCAACAAGGTAACAGCATTTTAAATCATACGTTTTATGTTTAATTAGTTTCCTACCGCTCCCGGGGGCAGGCTCTCCCTCGGTGCGGGCCATCACCCCGCCCCAGAGGCCGTATCGAAATTAATTAAACGCAATTTATATAAAAACAAAGCCTGTAAGCCTTACTGGATATAAGCTACAGAAGTCAAAATTACACGGTTTCCGGTTGATTGCGATCAAAATTGCTGGCGAATTGTCAAAAGTGCGGTATTGGGGCTTGAACCGGTACGCTCAGGCATGTTAGCTCAGGCATCCTAACAGTGTACAGCGGAAGCCGCCGGGCAGCGCTAACGCCGGGCACAATCTAGCACCTCGCATACTAATCAACCGGATTTAATATAATGTTAACGCCTGTAATAAGCGCTGGCATTACGTTTAGCAGGTTTAAATTATACGTTTTATGTTTAATCAGTTTGCGAAAGGTTGGTGGGGGTGATTTTGGCAAAACTTGGGGAAGGCGGGGTCGCCGCCGGCGAGGCGAGCGAGCTGTTCTGGGATGCCGGTGAGAGCGGCTTGACTCTCTCATGGTGTGGGATGTTTGGGTCACACCGGCACTCTTAGGGGGCATGTTAACAGTGTACAGCGGAAGCCGCCGGGCAGTGACTGAAGCCGGGCACAATCTAGCACCTCGCATACTAATCAACCGGATTTAATATAATCTTAACGCCTGTAATAACCGCTGGCATTACGTTTAGCCGGGGAAAATTATACGTTTTATGTTTAATTAGTTTCCTACCGCTCCCGGGGGCCGGCTCTCCCTCGGTGCGGGCCATCACCCCGCCCCAGAGGCCGTATCGAAATTAATTAAACGCAATTTATATAAAAGCAAAGCCTGTAAGCCTTACTGGATATAAGCTACAGAAGTCAAAATTACACGGTTTCCGGTTGATTGCGATCAAAATTGCTGGCGAATTGTCAAAAGTGCGGTATTGGGGCTTGAACCGGTACGCTCAGGCATGTTAGCTCAGGCATCCTAACAGTGTACAGCGGAAGCCGCCGGGCAGCGCTAACGCCGGGCACAATCTAGCACCTCGCATACTAATCAACCGGATTTAATATAATGTTAACGCCTGTAATAAGCGCTGGCATTACGTTTAGCAGGTTTAAATTATACGTTTTATGTTTAATCAGTTTGCGAAAGGTTGGTGGGGGTGATTTTGGCAAAACTTGGGGAAGGCGGGGTCGCCGCCGGCGAGGCGAGCGAGCTGTTCTGGGATGCCGGTGAGGGGTTCTTGCGAAATGGTCAGACGGTGAGATATCCAAGTTTCACCGGCACTCTTAGGGGGCATATTAACAGTGTACAGCTTTTCCCACAGCAGGTAAGGCACACCGGCACGGTTGGGTCTGCTGCCGGCAGAGGGGGTGCGGCGCTTGTGGCGGGAGTTGCGAGCCGGCGCAGCGGCGGGAAAACTTCCAGACAGCCTATTTTAGAGTAAAATACTGAAAGCCAGCGGTCAGAGGCAGCCGCTTTTGCGGTTAACCTAATGCGCATGCTTGTGTTGGTTGAACATATTTTGCCTTTGGCAAACCGGCTGTAATAAAGTGTTGAGTGACAGAGAGAGCGAATGGGGCATAGGGGTAGCCAAAGTTAAAGGAAAAGCGACAGAAGCAAGAGCGAAACCGTGAGGGCGGGGCGAGACACAAGAGTGGCTTCCTCGACGGTGCGGCGGAAATCCAGCTGTCGCGCCAGGGAGCCAGTACAGATCTATATATAACAAGTCAGCACTTAAGAGATTCCTGATGAGCGAAGCACCAATACAAACCCTTTTAGTAGAAGACAGCCAGACAGACACTAACCGGCTGCGAGAGGTTTTAGCAACCTCCCTTCCTCGGATTGAACTCGTGCCGGTGCGACATCTGGCGGAAGCCCTCAACCGGCAGCAGGAAACCCCTTTTGACGTGCTGCTGCTAACCCTGTCCCTGCAAGACAAACTCGGATTAGATACCGTAAGAAAAGCTCGGACTGCAGCGCCAGAGGTGCCAGTGATAGCCCTCGCCGAAACAGAGAATCAAGGGCTGGAGGCTCTGCGAGAAGGGGCGCAAGATTATATAATAAAAAGCCACATAAACCGCGACTCTCTGGTGCGCTCTATTCGCTGCGCTGTGGAGCGCTCCCGCCTGGAAGCGGCGCTCCGAGATAGCGAAGATCGCTACCGCTCAGTCGCGGAAAATGTCAGCGATCTGATTTGCCGGCATTCCCCACAAGGAAATTTCCTTGACGTTTCCCCCGCCAGCTCCAATTTATTAGGATACGAGCCGGAAGAACTCCTCGGGCGCAGCGCTGTAGAATTTTTCCACCCAGACGACGCACCCGACACCGGCATCAAAGCAACCCGCCGCATCCGCCACCGGCACGGACATTATATCGCACTGGAAACAGCCAGCCGCACCATCCGCAACCCCCACACCAGCGAAGTGCGAGAAATTGTCACCGTTTTCCGAACCCCCTCCAGCCAAGTGCCGGTGGAAAAAGCCCTGCGCGAGGGAAGCGACTCCGCCCAAACCGAAAAAGTCAAAGGGGAAAGTGAAGCCTTCTACCAATCCTTAGCCGACGCCTTACCCCAATACCTGTACCGGACAGACTTAAATGGCACAATAACATTTGCCAACAAAGCCCTGCTCGCCACCTGGGGAGTGACGCTCCAAGAAGCGACCGGCAAAACCGTTGGCGACTTCTATCCCCCAGAGCTGGCGGAGAGATACCGCGCCGGCGACATGCAGGTTATCCGAACCGGAGAAATCTTCGAGGCGATTGAGGAACACCAGGAACCCGCCACGGGCGAAACAATATACCTGCAAGTTGTCAAAGTGCCGGTACTCAATGCCGGTGGGAAGACTGTCGGGGTTCAGGGGATTTTATGGGACATCAGCGACCGAGTTAGAGGCGAACGGGACAAAACCCAATTAATCGCCTCCCTGCAAAAAACAGAAGCTCGATTTGCCGAAACGCAGCGAGTGGCGCACGCCGGCTGCTGGGAATTCGATATCGCCACCGGCGAAATTTACTGGTCAGAAGAAACCTTCCGGATCTTCGGGCTAGAGTCCGCGCAGAAATCGCCCACTTATCAAGAGTACCTGGAAATCATTCACCCCGAAGACCGGCAAGCCCTGCAAAGCGCTGTAGAGCTAGCCATCACCGCCGGCGTACCGTATGAATTAGAGCCGCGCCTGCTCCGCGCCGACGGTTCTCTAAGACACACAGTCGCAAAAGGACAGCCACTTTTCAATAAGGATGGCCAAGTCGTGAAGCTATTCGGAACGAGTCTCGATATCACGGAGCGCAAAGCCACAGAAATAGCCCTCCGCCAAAGCGAAGAACTCTACCGCACCCTCACCAAAAACTTCCCCAACGGTGCGGTTATCCTGTTCGATACCAATCTCCGCCACACCCTGGCTGACGGTACGGGGTTGGCGGAGTTGGGACTTTCTAAAGAACTCCTGGAAGGCCAAACCGTGCGGGAGTGTTTTCCTCCCGAAGTGTGCCACTTTCTCGCGCCGGTGTACAAGAAAGCGCTCGCAGGAAAACCCACCGTGTTTCAACAGGAGTACGCCCAAAAGACATACCAGGTGCGCGCTGTGCCGGTGTTCGACGACTGCGGAGAAATCACTGCCGGTTTGTTAATGACGCAAAACATCACCGAACTCAAACAAGCGTTGGCGGCGCTGCGGGAAAGCGAGGAGAAATTCCGCGCCATTTTCGAGCAAGCTGCTGTGGGAATTTCCCTGCTGAGCCCAAACGGTCAGTTTCTCAGCGCCAACCGGGGGTTTTGCCATACGGTCGGGTACGCGCCAGAAGAACTGCAGGCGCTAAACTTCCAGGAGATTACCCACCCAGAAGACTGGAGCGCCAATTTGGAGCGCCACAAACAGATTCTGGCGAACCAGATTCAAAATGTCTCCTTCGAGAAGCGCTACATCCGCAAAGATGGCTCGCCGGTGTGGGTGAGCGCCAGCATCGCTGCGGTGCGGGATGTATCCGGTGAAGCGAAGTATCTGATTGCTGTCGTGCAAGACATCAGCGAGCGCAAACAGGCGCAAGAAGCGCTGCGCTCAAGCCAGCAGCAGCTCAACGCCATTTTGGAAAACGCCCCCGCTGTAATTTACATGAAAGATACAGAAGGGCGATTCTTGCTGATCAACCGGCAGTTTGAAACTCTGTTTCACGTGAGCAGGGAAGAAATTCAAGGAAAAGATATCTGCGAGATATTCCCCCAAGAAATAGCTGAAAAGTTTCGGGCGACCGACTTGGCGGTGCTGGCTGCTTCAGCACCGGCGCAGTGGGAGGAAGTCGCCCCTCACGACGACGGTTTGCACACCTACATTTCCAGCAAGTTTCCCCTGTGCGACGCCACCGGCACCCCCTACGCGGTGGGCGGCATTTCCATTGACATCACCCACCGGCTGCGGGCGGAGGCGGAGCGCGACCGCTTCTTCACCCTCTCCCTGGACTTGCTGTGCGTCGCCGATTTCACCGGCTATTTAAAACGGCTCAATCCAGCTTGGAAAACGAGCTTAGGTCACACTGAAGAGCAACTTTTGTCAAGACCTTTTATTGAATTAGTCCATCCAGACGACCAGGAAGCCACCCTTGCCGAAATGCGCAAACTGAGCGCTGGGGTTCCTACCGTTTATTTGGAAAATCGGTTTCAGCGCACAGATGGGTCTTACAGGTGGTTTTCGTGGACGGCTGCGCCCTTTGTCGAAGAGGGTTTAATCTATGCCGTGGGGCGAGACATTACCGAAAGCAAACAGGCAGAGGAAGCGCTGCGATCCAGCCAGCGTTTTATTCAGCGAATTGCCGAGTCCAGCCCCCACATTTTATATATTTACGATATAATTGAACAGCGCAATGTGTATGCCAATCGGGAAGTAGCCGAGAAGCTCGGCTACACATCTCAAGAAATTAAAAACATGGGATCTGCGCTTTTTACAACGATCATCCACCCCGACGATTTCGCCCAATTGCCCGAACATTTCCAGAAGCTAAACACAGCCAAGGACGGCGAAATCCTGGAACATGAGTACCGGATGAGAAACGCCACCGGCGGGTGGACTTGGCTTCACAGCCGCGAAACGGTGTTCGCCAGAACCCCGGATGGGACACCCCAGCAAATTCTCGGCACCGCCACTGACATCACCGAGAGCAAGCAAGCCGCCAAAGCGCTAGCCGAACGAGCGCGACAGTCCGCTCTCCGCTCTGATATCGGGACAGCCCTGACTCAGGGGGGCGATTTGTCCGAGATACTGCAGCACTGCTGTGAAGCGCTCGTCCAACACCTGGATGCGGCTTTCGTGCGAATCTGGACGCTCAGCTCGGACGAGCGCCTCTTGGAACTGCAAGCCAGTGCCGGCATGTCCGCGCACGCGAAGGGCGCTCAGGCTAAAATCCCCGCAGGCAGCTTTAAAATTGATTTAATTGCCACCAACCGCACCCCTTACCTGACCAATGACCTGCAAAACGACCCTCGCGCCAGCACCTGGGAGTGGGCGCGGCGAGAGGGAATGGTGGCGTTCGCCGGCTACCCCCTGGTTGTGGAAGACCGGCTCGCCGGCGTGATGGCCATATTCGCCAAACACCCCCTGAGCCAAAATACCTGCGACGTCCTGGGCTCGGTTGCGGACCAGGTGGCGCTGGGGATTGAGCGCAAACGAGCCGCAGAAGCCCTGCGCAAAAGCGAAGAGCGACTGCAGATGGCGCTCGAAGGAAGCGCCTTGGGGCTGTGGGACTGGAATATCAGCACCGGAGCCACCTATTTCGACGCGCAGTGGAAAAAAATGCTCGGCTATGAGGATGAGGAGATTGAGAACAATTATCAGTCCTTCCAGCGGCTGATACATCTGCAGGATTTGCCAAAGGTGATGGACGTGCTGAGCGCCTGTCTGCAAGGGCGCACCTGCGTCTTTGAAGCGGAATTCCGCATGAAAAGTAAAGCCGGCGAGTGGAAGTGGATTTTGTCTCACGGCAAAGTTTTTGAGCGGGACGAATTGGGATTGCCGGTGCGGATGACGGGAACCCACAAAGACATCACCCAGCGCAAGCAAGCTGAGGAAACGCTGCGGCTGCAAGTCAAGCGGGAGCGCCTGGCGCTCGCCATGCAAGAGCGAATTCGCTCCTCGCTCAACCTGGATGAAGTCCTGACAGCAGCGGTGGGGGAAGTGCGGCAATTTTTGCAAACTGACCGGACAGTGATTTACCGCTTCAATCCCGACTGGAGTGGGGTGGTAACAGTCGAGTCAGTTGGCGAGGGCTGGATCTCCACTTTGGGAATTGACATTCAAGACCGGTGCTTTGCCGGCACTTACGTTCCCCTTTACCAGAAAGGTCGCCTTCGCGCAATAGATGATATTTACAGTGCCGGTCTCAATGAGTGCCACGTTGAGTTGCTGAGCCGGCTGCAGGTAAAAGCGAACTTGGTAGTTCCCATCCTGCAAAGCAGTTCGGAGTCAGACTCTTCAATCCAAAATCCAAAATCCCAAATCCCCAATCGACTGTGGGGGCTGCTAATCGCCCACCAGTGCAGCGGTGCGAGACACTGGCACTCTTACGAGATAGAGTCGCTCAGACAGCTTTCGGTGCAGCTAGCAATCGCCATCGGGCAATCCACGCTGTTTGAACAAGCCCAAACGGAAATTGTTGAGCGCCGGCTGGCTGAAGAAGCCTTGCGGAACAGCGAAGCGCGAGAGCGAGAAAAAGCCACTGAGCTGGAAGTGGCGCTGCGCGACTTGCGCTCCACCCAAACTCAACTGATCCAAAATGAAAAAATGGTGGCTCTCGGACAAATGGTTGCCGGTGTAGCTCACGAAATTAACAACCCCACAAGCTTCATCTACGGCAATGTCAAGTACGCCAGTGACTACACGTCTGACTTGCTGCGCCTCGTGGAACTTTACCGAAAATACTATCCCGAACCGGCACCGGCAATCCAAGACGAACTTGAAGCGCTCGACTTGGATTTCTTAAAAGCCGACTTCCTTAAACTGCTCAACTCGATGAAAGAGGGGGCGAACCGCATCCGCGAAATTGTCCTCAGCTTGCGCAACTTCTCGCGCCTGGATGAAGCGGAAATGAAAGCGGTGGATATTCACACCGGCATCGACAGCACGCTGCTAATTTTGCAGCACCGGCTGAAGCCAACTCCTAAGTGTCCCGAAATTCGGGTGATCAAAGACTACAGCCAGCTCCCTGATGTGGAGTGCTATGCCGGTCAGCTGAACCAGGTGTTTATGAATATTCTTGCAAATGCAATTGACGCTTTGGAAGAGAGGCGTCGGGAATCGGGCGCGGGGCGCGGGAAAAAACCGCACTCCCCTGTCAGTCACGCCCCATACCCTGCGATTCGGATTCGCACAGAACTTCTAGATGGCTCGCGTGCGGCGGTGCGAATTTCCGATAACGGTGCTGGCATTCCTGATAAAATTAAAATGCGCATCTTTGACCCTTTCTTCACCACAAAACCTGTCGGAGCTGGCACCGGCTTGGGGTTGAGCATCAGCTATCAAATAGTGGTAGAAAAACACAAAGGCAGTTTATCTTGCCTTTCCGCACCCGGAGAGGGGACGGAGTTTGTAATTGAGCTGCCGGTGCGCCAGCAAAGATGATCCCCACCCCAAGATTCGAGCGGTTTTCAGCTGGATGAAGTGCCAGAAACCCGGTTTATTTAAGAAACCGGGTTTCTCAGCACCTCGCTAATATGAAAAACGCTATATCCGCGTTTACCTGCGTCCATCTGCGGTTTAAACCAAATTTCCCTGAGTGAGGGCAGTGGAAATTGTCCAGCCATCAACCAGGAGCAGCAGCAGGGTAAATCCCAGCAAAATCAAGTACATCCAGGGTTGCGCCAGGGGGCGGACATCTGCTGTGTCAATGCCGGTTTTGGCTTCTACCAGCCGGACTAGCTTGGCAAACCCCACCACTCGCATTGGCAGCAAGTAGCCTTTACCCGACTCGCTGAGGAAGTAGTAAACTAGCCCCCCTTGGCCGGTGCTGCGGGGTTTGAGGGCTCGCACTTCCGACCAAGGCAGTGACCACCCCCTGCGAAAGACACGGGGAACCCATCCCGGATAGTTGACATGAATTCCTTCTTCGTCTATAATTACCCTTTCGCTCAGGGCACCGTACAGCGCCACGCCTCCCAAGCCCAGCCCCACCCACAGCAGTGCCGGCGGCACCGGCGCGCCGGTCATCTGGGACAAGAAAGGCAAGGGAACTGTCAGCGCTACATACAGGCTTAAAAGAGTCAGCCGGATTAAGGGAGAAATGCGGAATGCCGCCGGCAAGTCTCGGTCATTGCTCATTGTTAATTGTTCATTGATAAGTTGGCAGTAAGGACTGAAGGAGTGGGGCCAGAAACCGGGTTTATTGCTGGAGCCAAGCAGAATTTTCCCGCTCACCCACCAGAAGAAACCCGGTTTCTTGTGGCTTCACTTTTTCTTTATCAATCAGTCCCTACTGCGAAGAATGTTATGGCAAATATTTTTGCACGACCAGCCAGCCTGTCCACGAAACCCAGGCAAATCCAACAAAAAGCGCCGCATTGGCGCTCAGGTGCAGGGCGCGGGCCCAAAGGCGCTGAGGGCTAATTTGCAGGGCGCTCCAAGCGGAGAGCGAGACTAAACCCACTGCGGCTAAACCGGCAGCCAGGTGTTCCGAATGGCCCAGGTTGCCGTAGTGGCCCAGGGTGCCGGCAATGCCAATCGCCAGCAGCAGTAACACCATGCCCACCATAGCGCCGCCAATCACAAAATGCGCTTCAACCAGCCTGCGGGAAGCGGGGCGTCTGTGCTGGCGCGACTGAAATATGTAAAAGCCGGTGATGGCCAGCAGCAGGTAGGCCACTAGGGAAAGTCCCATCGCCCAAGCTGCTGTTTTCCACAACCAGAGGAAGGAAGGGAGATTCAAAGCAGTTCACCCATCTGTTGAGAAGCCCCTGAATCATAGCAAAGTGGGGTTGCCTCGGTCAGCAACCCCCATTCATCTGAAATTTTGATTCTAATCCACAGAAGTTAAAGCAGCTGCCGCTAGAAGTCTCGGGTTGCGACTCTTAGCAGTTGCAGCGGTTTCCGGTTTAACATTCATTCGATCTTGTTTGGGTTCACCGGCGGGTTCAGCGGTGGCGTCGTTCCCTTCACCGATCCGGAGGCGCAGGCAGGGAATTTTATCCGATAGAATGGCGCTCGCCATCATACCTGTATGAATTTCCAGCAGGGCTTCTGGGAAAGCTTCAAACACCAGGCGCTGTCCGGGAAAGACAACCCGCTCAAAGTACCAATTGGGAATATTCGTGATCCGAGCGATCTGGATTTTGCTGGTGGCGTTGACGTAGCAGCAGGCGATTTGGCCAGAGGAGCCAGACGGGATGGGATCGAGAATTTGAACCATGGGACTGAGGAGCTTAGCACCAAACGACTTTCTATACAAAGATTAACACTCAGCGATCCCCGCGTGTTGTAAACCTGACTACCAACTAACAAATATGCCGCAGATTTTTTTTTAGGTAGAGAGCGCCCGCAGATTCTTTCCTTTCAGGTGTTGACATAAAGCAAATAATATGCTAATTAGCGAGAGGCTCTGCCGCTGCCCCGCTCGCGGGCCTCTCCGCGCCCCGGGAGGGAGAGCCCCGAGATCCCGCCAGACGACTGCGGTGATATTGTAAAGTTATATGAAAAGACCTTTCAGAAACCCTTAACCCCTCAACTGGTATGGAAGATCGCATCCTCTACGTTCGCCTCCCGTGCAATCCCATCTTCCCGATCGGGGCAGTCTACCTGGCAGATCACGTCCACAAGCTGTTTCCAGGCGTAGAGCAGCGCATCTTTGACCTGGGGACAGTACCGCCGCTGGACTTCACCGGGGCTCTGGACGCTTGCGTAGACGAGTTCCAGCCGACGCTGCTCGTATTTTCCTGGCGAGACATTCAAATCTATGCGCCGGTGGGAGGGCGAGGCGGAAATCCCCTGCAGAACGCCTTTGAGTTCTACTACGCCAAGAACCCGCTGGTAAAACTGCGGGGCGCTCTCGGGGGGCTGCGCGTGACGACGGCGTACTACACCGAACTGTGGCGCAACCAGGGGTTAATCAAGCGGGGGCTGAAACGCGCTCAAAAATACCATCCCCGGGCCCGCTCGGTGGTGGGCGGCGGTGCGGTCAGCGTGTTCTACGAGCAGCTGGGGCGCAGCCTGCCGGCGGGGACAGTCATATCGGTCGGCGAAGGCGAGGCGCTGCTGGAAAAACTGCTGCGGGGTGAGGATTTCACCGACGAGCGCTGCTATGTGGCGGGAGAGACAGCGCCCCGCGACCGGATGATTCACGAACGCCCCACCCCCATTGAGAAAACGGCCTGCAACTACGATTATATAGAAAGCATCTGGCCGGAATTTCAGTATTACCTGGAAGACAGAGACTTCTATATCGGCGTGCAAACCAAGCGCGGCTGTCCGCACAACTGCTGCTACTGCATCTATACAGTGATTGAAGGAAAGCAGGTGCGGATAAACCCAGCGGATGAAGTCGTGGCGGAGATGCGCCAGCTATATGACCGGGGGGTTCGCAACTTCTGGTTTACCGACGCACAGTTTATCCCGGCTCGCAAGTTTATTGACGACGCGGTGGAGCTGCTGCAGAAAATCATCGATGCTGGGATGACGGACATTCACTGGGCGGCGTACATCCGGGCGGACAACTTGACGCCCCAGCTGTGCGACTTGATGGTGAGAACCGGCATGAATTACTTTGAAATCGGGATAACCAGCGGCTCGCAAGAACTGGTGCGCAAGATGCGCATGGGCTACAACCTGCGCACGGTGCTGGAAAACTGCCGCGACTTGAAGGCTGCCGGTTTCAACGACTTGGTTTCGGTCAATTACTCGTTTAATGTGATTGACGAAACCTATGACACCATCCGCCAGACCATTGCTTACCACCGGGAGCTAGAGCGTATTTTTGGGGAAGATAAAGTCGAGCCGGCGATTTTCTTCATCGGGTTGCAGCCGCACACCCACTTAGAAGAGTATGCATTTAAGAAGGAGATTATCAAACCCGGTTACGACCCGATGAGCTTGATGCCTTGGACAGCGAGGAAGTTGCTGTGGAATCCAGAACCGCTCGGCTCGTTCTTCGGGGAAGTTTGTCTGGAAGCTTGGCGTCGCAATCCGGGCGATTTCGGGCGCGAAGTGATCAGGATTCTGGAGGAAAGGCTGGGATGTGCTGATTTGGAGCGAGCGCTGAGTGCGCCGCTGGAAGTGAAGGAATTTGAACGAGTGCCGGTGCCTGCTGGCTAGAAGTAGGGTGCGTTCCGGGATCGCGGAAGGCACCCTAACAGCGCGCCCCCCGCTCCCCAGTTCAGGGGAGCAGCCCTTGATTCTACGATGGTACTGTCGCAAAACTGCCAACTTCTGCGATACTTTTAGGGATAATAGCCTCTCATTTGATGTAAATAAATGTTAAAAGGCTCTATTGTCCAGCAGCTAGAGGCCGCTCACCGCACCGGCAAAAGACCTGTAAGATTTGGGGTGTACTACAAAAACACCTTAGTTTCCCTGTGCCACGCCCTGGAGGACTGCATCCTGACATCCAGCAGTTCGCCAATCGCGATCGCCGCCTTCCAGCAGGGCAAATGGTACTTGCAAGAAGCGGAGCGCTACGCCGACCTGGCAAAGAAGGCTCGCCAAGTGGTGATTATGGCAGCGCCGGATACCGGCTGGCAAGAGCACCCCACCAGCCAGATGCCGAATGTGGACTTGGTGAGTTTAAACGCTGCAGATCCAGTGGCTCAAGAGTGGCACTTGATGATTTTGTCGCCAACCTACACAGCGATGGTACTTTGTCAAGAGCTATCACCGGCTTCTTACGGGCCGGCGGGACCCCCGCAAGACGACTTGGAGCGCAAATTCTACGGGTTGTGGACTTTTGAGCCGGAGCTAGTCAAAGAAACGGTAGAATTAGCAATCGCCCAGATCGGCAAATACAACCCAGAACTCCAGCAAACCCTAACCGCCCAAGTCGAAGCCATAGCCGCAGAGGCGAGTGGCTCTGGGCGCGACGACTTGGGCGAAATTGTCTGCCGCGTGGTCGATTACCTGCAGGCGAACGAGCTCGATTTAGAGAGGGGCGAACAGGAGACTGCTGAATCCTCTCACCCGCAAGCCCTGGAGCGCAACTTGGTTTCCAACGAAATTCAGGCGTATTTGCGGATGGCGCAGCTGATGGATATGGCAGACGCCACCAACCCGATGGCGGCGGCGGAAGTGGTGGCGCTGGCAGAAATGATCGGACAGCTGCTGGATTTGCCGGCTTGGCAGATGAAGCGACTCCGCCTTGCCGGCTTGCTGCACCGGCTCGAACCCTGGCACGGCGTAGAGAGCGTTTTGGCCGGCTCCTCTCGCCACGCCGAAGAAGCGCCCAGCAGCTCCCTGGTGCCAGAAGTGCAAGTGCTGCGCCGGATGCCCCAACTGCGAGCCGTGGCTCAAATATTAACTCATCAAACGGAATGGTGGGACGGGACAGGACATCCAGCCGGCCTTGCCGGTGAGAAAATTCCGCTGGAATCCAGAATATTGGGGCTAGCCGCAGACTTCCAGCAGCGAGCCGCTCGCTACCGCAGCGCCGGCACGCCGGAAAATCAGGCTGTTTGCGCAGCGCAAGCTCTGGCCGAGTGTCAGGCGGCTGCCGGCGAGCGCTGGGACCCGAAACTGGCGGACACCCTGGCCCTTTTGGTGATGGGACTGCAGCAGGGATTGAGCTTGCCGGTGACGCCACCCAAAGTCACAGGTGCCATGTGGCTGCTAGACTTCTCCACAGACAGCGCAGCCAAAACCGGCTCTCCCACTAGCACTTACACCACATCCGGTTGAGAAGTTATTAGCCTTATCCCCCTTGGCGTCCTTGGCGTCTTGGCGGTAACACACTTTATATCACTGGGAAGCGGCATGGATCTGGAAGAAATTCGCTCAGGAAAACAAAAGCAATTACCCGGAGCAAATCTAGAAGACGAAGACTTGTCAGGTTTAACACTCAAGGGAGTTAATTTTGCCGGTGCCCATCTGGTAGGGGCGAATTTCTCCCGCTCCAACCTGGAAAGAGCCCGTCTTGACGGGGCGAATTTGCTCAGTGCGCAGTTCGTGGGAGCGGATCTGCGGGCGAACCTGCTGGGCGCAAATTTGATGCAAGCCGACTTAACAGGGGCGGACTTGCGAGGGGCAAATTTGCGGGGGGCGAATTTGATGGCGGCTAAGCTGAACTTGGCGTCATTTGCCGGCGCTTTTTTGAGCGGGGCGAACCTGATGAATGTCAACTTGCAGGGTGGCGATTTCCGGGGTGCGGACTTGCGGGGCGCTAACCTCACAGGCGCGAATCTCACCGGCGCTGACTTGAGTCGCGCCGATTTGCAAGGAGCGCTGCTCAGTGAGGCGAATCTGGAAGAGGCGGACTTGCGGGGCGCAAATCTTGCCGGTGCGAACTTGACCGGTGCGAACCTGCTCTGCGCTGAGTTAGAAGGCGCTAATTTGGAGGGGGTGAATATTGCAGGTGCCTGTCTGGCGGGCACTTCTGTCGCGCAGCCGGTTTGAGGTTTCGCGCCGGCAGAAAAACGCGGATATAGCCTTTCTCATATTAGTGAGTTACTGAGAAACCCGGTTTCTTTAAGAAACCGGGTTTCTGTGAGGCATAGCTCATCCAACTGAGAAACGCTAGCGCTGAATTCATCTGCGTTGATCTGCGTACCCTGCGGGAAGCCCTTCGGGCTACATCTGCGGTTTTAAATCACTAGAAGCTCTCCACATAAAGAAGGCGAGAGTGCCGAGGAATAGCAAGCCGGTAATACCGGCAAGCGGGTTGCGGTCAATTCCTGTAAGCCACTCCGGAACTTTGCCAGAATATCGCGCAATCTGCCCGACGTTGATGATATAATAGCCCCAGACGAGGCCGGCATGGAGTCCAGCCGGCAGTCCGAGGCGTCCGGAGCGGGAGCGTTTCGCCCAAACCAATGCCAAACCCAGCACGAGCAAACTTGGAAATACTGGCAAAGTGCGGAGCATTTCTGCTGCCGGTTTGATAAAATGCAGGAGGGCAAATAGGGTGGCGTCCGCCCAGAGTGAGGCGGTGGGAGTGTAATCCCGCTGCAACTCGTCGAGCAGCCAGCCGCGAAACAGCAACTCTTCGGCAAAACCGATGCCGAGAGAGACGATTAAGCCTTCTAGGATGATTTTGGGGAGAGAAATGTCTGGGGTTTTCCAGACAAGCCAGCCCAGCATTCCTTGCAGGGCAAATATGGCGAGAAGGCTGAAAAAACCAATTGCCAAACCTCGGAGGATCTCTCGGGCATTTTGCCTGGTGAGTTGCAAGCCATAGCTGCGCAGCAGGTGGGGCTGCTGGTAAACGTGACGCCCCCACCACCGGACGAGGAGGATAAATTCCCCGTACAAAATCACCATTGTCAGGATGCTGGTGAGGTTGCTATCGCTGACGATGGCGTAGATTGGGCCGGCAAAAGGCACCCAGAGGCAGAGCAATGCCAGGACAAAGATTGCCAGTCGTGCCGGTGCTGGGTAGCCAGCTATCTGGAGGGGGTTGAGTTTCAATTCGGTATATCAAATTTTGGATTGAAACGAAGCCAAGCCTCTGGTCAAAACGTTCCCAGGCGGTGCCTGGGAACGAGAGAACATAAGGCGTTATGATTACTCATCAGGCTCGATGGTGCTGCTGAGTCCGTGGTTTTTCAGAGTTTCGCTGTAGAATTCGGCGTGCTCTTGAGCGCAGGTAATCACTAAGGCCATGCCGTTGGTGTGGGCTTCCATCATAATGCTCACCGCCTGAGGCTGAGTCAGGCCCGGCACTGTTTTCATGAGAGTCTGCACGACGTACTCCATAGAGTTGAAATCGTCGTTGTGGAGCAAGACGCGATAGCGCGGTGCGAGTTTGCGAACTGTTGAACGCTTCTCAACGGTTTCGACTGACACTGCTTTTATCCCCTCTATTCAGTTATTTACAATTGTTTACTTTATAATAAAAATATTCTCCTATAACGTCCCATTCGTCAACTCCCCCTGTTTTTCGGATAACCGTACATTTGCGGTGAGGGGGAGAGGGTGAAGGAGTGGGGCTGCGCCGCACCGGCAGGTGGGGGGACAAACCCGGTTGCTGGAAGAGTCAGCGCTCAGAAACCCGGTTTCTGGAAGCGTGAGGGGTTAGAAACCCGGTTTCTGGAAGCGTGAGGGGTTAGAAACCCGGTTTCTTGAAGAAACCGGGTTCCTGAATCTCCGCACACAGCACAGCAGGAGAGACATGTCAAGTAGGGGATGCGCAAATTGCCGGCACCCAGGTGGCGCGGTTGCGAGATGGCGGGGGGGGAACCGACCCCCCTGCCACAGATATTTTGGATAAACCCCACCTGTAGGGGCGGGTTCACCCGAGCGACTTGCGACAAAAGCAAGAGGACAGTAAACCCGCCCCCACCCCATCTACAGGCCACTGCTTGGCACGGATTGAGAGTGAGCCCGCCCCTACTTGCACCCTGAGGCACAGCAACCACCGCAGTTCACCCATTGCCGGTGCACTCAGGGAACTCATACACCCAAGCTTTCTTGAAACCCGCGAAGGCGGGTTTCGTTTGTCGCAGTGAATTTCTAATCGCCAGGGCTTCTCGCCAAAAACGAGATACTCCTTACCCCCCCTACTCCCCAACCCATTCTCTAATTCCCCCTATTCAAATTCAGGAGGCCACAACTCAGAAACCGGCAACTCCCACCCGGGGAATAACTCGGGAATCGTCAAAATGTCATTATTGCTTAACACCACCTGCTCCCCTGCAGGGCGACAGACGGTCACAGTTTCCCGGTCAGGGTCAATCAGTATCCCCACTTCCCAGTTCTAGGAACGATTGAATTTTCTATCGCAGCGCCTCCAGTCTGTCCGTCTTGGATTTTATTTCTACCATTAAATATGCACCCAATTCCGCAAAAGCGCGGGGACTGCGCTTCAGCCTTTCTGCCCTAAAAAACGAAACATCTGGAGCGCGTAAGTCAGCCGTTTCGTTGGGCAAAAGAAAGCCCGCCGCCGCCCCCGTGACTCGCCCCAACTTCCGGGGCATTACCCAGATATTGAGAGCCGCAATTAACCGAGCGCTCACTTCGCGCTTAGATAACATCAGAAAGCCCCAGAACGATAATACTACCACCCACCAGTTCCAATTGGTAATCCAGACGTTATTCTTGGAGCTTCGTTTGCAGCCTTTCTAGGTCTTTAACCGTTAACTTCATAAAGAGGCTCTCCCAAAACCAACAGGTTGCTGCCACAGGAGAAACCCAATCGCACACTTTTTTGGGACTTGCCAACAACCGGCTTCACCCCTCACTGGCACGACAGACACCCCCAATATAGCAGTTCTAAATGATTCGTGAAATTCTCTCTATTTTGTTTATTTACCGCTCTAATAAAGCGGTAAGCCGCTGGCGCTTTTATGGCGTATTGGCGGTTTATTTTTTTATCACAATTCAATTAGAACCGCTATATAAACCCCAGCCATACTTTCCCAGCCTCACCCCCTTACCACACCCGCTGAATCGGATAGGCATCAAAGGCAGAATTCGCACTCAGGATGGGTATGCGCTCAACCATCGCCTGCGCAATCAGCAGCCGGTCGAACGGAGCGCGATGGTGAAAAGGCAGAGTTGCTACCGCAGCGATCTCGCGTCTTTGGATATCCAGAAGCCTGAAATCGTTCATCCTCAGCTGCAGCAACACAAACACTTCAAAAGACATCGTTAAACTCAGCTTGCCTTGACTGTGCTTAATCGCCATTTCCCAGACACTCGCCGCACTGAGCAGAATTTGGTTCCGCTCATCGTCAATATGCTCCCGCGCTTTCTCACTGACTTGCGGGCTGTCGCTGATGTACCAAAGAAAGGTATGAGTGTCCAGCAGCAGTCTCATTACAGATAGTCCTCAAAATCTGCTATAGGTTCGTCAAAGTCGCCAGACAATGTTACCATGTTTTTAGCGCTCCCCGGTTGGCGGGGGCGCTTGACTAGGGGCACCGGCAGCAGTTTGACAACCGGACGGTCATCTTTTGTAATCACAATTTCTTCGCCCCCGATTGCGAGGGCCAGTAATGAACTCAACTGCGCGGTCGCCTCAGCGATATCTATGGTTTGCATAGCTCGTTTACCTGCCGGTTTATTTGATAATGATACCATTAAAATAGGAGAGGTGACTGCAGTCGGGTGGCAGACAGCCGGCCAGCAAGACTGACCCAAACAAGCCCAGAAGCGGGCGCTCACTCCTGGAAGGCGGAGAGGGGAATTTATCTGTTTCCAAGCAAGCCGAAAAATGCAATCCGATTGGCTGCCGGTGCCAGCCATGCAAAAAAGCCAGCTCGGCTTTTCCCCGCAGCAAGAGTATCTTGTGGTGCCGGCACCCCTTTCGCCCCAACCCGCGCCAGGGAACCGCACCGGGGGGATTTCCCGCATCAATTGGGGGCGAACGGGCTTTCAGTGCCGCAACAGCCGGCCCCTAAAATGAGAGAAACCCCAAAATTTTTAGATTGCGCTCATGAAGCCAGCAGCGACAGACACAGCCGGCCCATTTCAACACAGCCAGATTATCGGCCTGGAACATCAACACAGCGTCCTGTACGCAGAAGTGATCGACATTGTGAAAATGCGCCAAGTGTGCTGGGGGCGTCCGCTGACGCTTGCAGTGTGGCCCGCCGGCACCAGCCCGCATGCCGGTCAGCTATCCCCAGAACCCCCCGTGCTGTACGACTTGCGCCAAGGGGCGGATATACTCTTGCCTGTTAGCTTATTCCGCCCCGCGCTCGATACCGAAATAATTCCCCTGCTCGCTCAGCTGCAAGCAGAAACAAAAAACCAGCAGGCGGACGCCCCAATTATTGCCCACCGGCAGCTGAGAAATTTTATCCAGCAAGTCTGCACCGCCCACCCAAACGATTTTAGATTTTAGATTTTAGATTTTAGATTCTCCCTGTACAATTAAAACCGCCTCGCAGCTTGTAGGGTGCCGCACTCACTGCGCGCCCTGCGTGGAGTAAAAAAATTCCAGCAGGAACTCAGGCATACCGAATACCGGCATCCTTCATCCGCTGAATTCCTTCGCGCATCCGCTCATCGGGCACAGTCAGCGCAATGCGGAAAAACCCCTCACCGGCAGCGCCGTAGCCATTGCCTGGGGGAACCATTATACCGCATTTGTCTAGCAGGAGGGTGACAAATTCAGTTGAAGTATAGCCCGCGGGCACCGGCACCCAGACGTAGAGGGTCGCCTTAGGCGGCTGAATTTTCCAGCCCAGGTATTGCAATCCTTCAACGATAATGTCCCGGCGTTTTTGGTAAACCGACATCACCGCTTGCAGTTCTTCCTGGGAAGTCGAATAAGCAGCGACCGCAGCTTGCTGAATCGCCTTAAACACCCCGGAATCCACATTCGTTTTGACTTGCCCGAGCCCCTGAATCCCGGTGGCATTGCCGGCGACAAAGCCAATCCGCCAGCCGGTCATATTGTAGGACTTAGACAGGCTGTGAAACTCAATCGCCACTTCCATTGCGCCCGGAACCTGGAGCACGCTGGGCGGCTTGTAACCGTCATAAGCCATTTCCGAGTAAGCGTTATCGTGGCAAAGGATTATATCATACTTGCGGCAAAATGCCACCATTTTTTCAAAATCTTCCAGGGTAGCCACAGCGCCGGTGGGGTTGTTGGGATAATTGACCCACAGCAACTTAGCCTTTCTGGCCACTTGTTCAGGAATGGCATCCAGATCCGGCAAAAACCCGTTTTCAGGCAACAGGGGCACAGTCTGAGGTTCGCCGCCGGCAAAAATCGTCGAAGTCCGGTAGACGGGATAGCCCGGGTCAGGGATCAGCGTCAGGTCCCCCGGGTCTACAAAAGCCAGGAAAGTATTGTGGATGGCTTCCTTCGAGCCAATGGAAGAAACAATCTCTGTATTCGGGTTCAAGCCGGTCACCCCAAACCGGCGCTCCATCCAAGCCGCAGCTGCTTCCCGGAACGCTTTCGTTCCCTGGTAGGGGGGGTAGTTGTGGGTGGAGGGATCGTCAATCGCCTCATGCATTGCCCGCAAAATGCGAGCGGGAGTGGGCCTGTCAGGGTCACCCACTCCCATGTTAATGATGTCAACCCCAATGGCTGCGAGTTCGTTTCCTTTACGGTTAAGTTCAGCGAACAGATACGGGGGAATTTTGTCTAAGCGTTTGGCCAACTGCATGGGAACTGACAGCGAGAACCGGGATAATTGTAAAAATTATTACATAGTTTACCGCCAATTTGACTAATTCACCCGTGAGCCGGTGTAAATAGTTCCCGCTCGTCTCGCGCTCGATTTTATCCGGTCCTGAGGCACCCGACGAGCAGCAGCATTGATGGCAGAGGCAAAAGCACCCTGGCAAGGGATAGCGACAATGGCGGTAGGGAAAGCACCCGCACCCTGCAGGCAGAATGGCCTGTAATTTTAGCGGAATTCTATCAAGTCTGGTGGCATCGTTATTGCGTGACGGAGGCCCGAAGGCAGGCGCACCCTGGCCAGAATTACCAATGCCTAATCCCCGAGGCCCAATGCGTAAGTAGCTAGCAGCTCCGCAGGAGCAGCGTGCCCGATACCTCGCCCGAGGCCCAATGCCCGAGGCCCTATGCCCCGGAGCGCAAACTTTACAAAACCGATGCAACTCCAGATGATATCACAGGCGTCTCGCAAGCCGGACACCTGTCCCACAACTGCGCGACAGCACAACTGAGCCACAGCGCTAGCGGCTGGGCACTAATTCAATCCGACCGGCATCCATCTCGGCCATCAGTAATTCTAGGGCCTCATAATCAACGTCAGAAATGTACCCGAGTCTGGTCAGCTCGTAATTGATTTCATTTTCGATATCGGGCGTCAATTGCTTGATGTAAAGGGCTTTTTCTACAAGTTGACGAATCATGGCAGTGTCTTTGATGGGATGTAAGCATCTTTCCACACAATCACCATTCTCCATTGGATATCCCAACAAAAAAGTGATGCAGGACTCTAATGAATAATGATCTAAATCACAGGACGGCTGTGCCGGCCAGCATACCAGAGACCTGATGCCAATCTCCCTCGGAAAATTATATAAGGCTCTGGCGCACGCACCCTCTCCCTGACTGGCTAGCGCTTGCCGGCAGGGGCAGCCCCGCCGGCACTGCCGGCTCGTCAAGCCCACCGGCGGGACTCTCTTTGAATTCTGCCGGCCTTTTGTATGTTTTGATACTTTTCTTTAGAAAATCTTAATGAAAACTTTAAATAACCCGGGCTCAGACAAAGATTCAGCAAAGCTAAGGCCAGAGGGGTGGTCGAGCCCAAATTCTGGGGTTATGTTCAATACATCTGAGGTAGTTTTCGTTCTTCCTACCCGTCAAGAGGAGCAAATTATGCACAGCCTTCTCGCCCGTCCTGAACTGACTGTCCTTCAGCCCAAAGGCCACATCAACGCCTCAAATGCAGAGCAACTGCAAACCCAGCTGCTCCGAGCTGTGGCGTCCGAGGACAGTGCGGTCTTGCTGGTTGACATGGAGCAAGTGGAGTCCCTCGACAGTGCGGGGCTGATGGCTATAGTATCAGCCTTGAGTTTAGCACAGCGTTTAAACAGACGCTTAAGCCTTTGCTGCGTTTCACGCTCAATCCGGATTATCTTTGAACTCACCGGGCTGGACAGAGTGTTTGAAATTTTTGACAGCAGGGCCGCCCTTTCGCAAGAACTTGAAACAGCTTTGGGGTAGCGCCGCATGACGGCACATGCCCAGAGCGCCACGGTTTCGGCTTGCCCAAAGCGAGCTGAAATTTGCAAGTTGCCGAGCTGTTGCGGGAAGCAAGAGCCCTCACAGCCCCACTCACCCAGGAACCGTTTTTCGCTCAAGTCGCCAAAAAAACGCCAAGTTTTCAGCAGAAGCCAGGGTGCCAGCCCACCGGCTGACCTTTAAACACTCGCCAGCCACTTCGGACAGATCCCTCGCTCCCGGGCTTCAAGAACGCACCCGACGATCCAAGACAAGCCGCCGCCATCACCCAGACCGGCGCTTCACCCACAACACATCCAGTATATTAAAAGAATAGGTGCAAACCAGTAGGGGCAATCCCCCCGTGGTTGCCCCCAGAAGTCAGAAGTGGGTTAAAGCTGTGGCAGTCGCACTAGAGCAATTACTAACACCAGATATACTACAGCCCGCTCGTTACCTGGGTAATGAGCGAGGAGCGGCACACAAACCCTGGAAAGAAGCCGCTGTGCGTTGGGTGCTGACTTACCCAGAAGTCTATGAAGTGGGTGCATCTAATCAGGGCCACATCATCCTCTACAACATCTTGAACGCTCAGCCCCGGCAATTATGCGATCGCGCCTACTTGCCGGCACCCGACCTCGGCAAGAAGCTTCGCGCCACCCAGACGCCACTATTTGCCGTCGAATCCCGCCGCCCCCTCACCGACTTCGACATTCTCGGCTTCAGTCTCAGCTACGAACTGGGTGCTACCAACATCCTGGAAATGCTAGACCTGGCCGGCATTCCCCTGACTTGGAAAGAGCGGGCAGCGGGCAAATGGCCCCTAATTTTCGCCGGCGGCCAAACAGCTACCTCCAACCCAGAACCCTACGCCGACTTCTTCGACTTTTTCGCCCTCGGAGATGGCGAAGAACTGCTGCCAGAAATTGGTCTAGTGCTCGAAGAAGGGTTGGCAGCCGGACTGGGCCGAGAAGAATTGCTGCTCGACTTGGCGCAAGTGCCAGGAGTGTACGCCCCCCAGTTCTACGACGCCGCAGCGGATGGCTCCGTCCGCCCCAATCGCCCCGACGTGCCCTTGCGAATTTTGCGGCGAGTGGCGGCACCCATGCCGGCCTACTCCATCGGGCTGGTTCCCTATGTGCAAACCGTACAGGACCGGCTGACGGTGGAAATCCGGCGCGGCTGCACGAGGGGCTGCCGGTTCTGCCAGCCCGGTATGCTCACCCGACCGGCTAGGGACGTGGAGCCGGAAAAAGTGGTAGAAGCCATTGAGCGGGGGATGCTCGCCACCGGCCACAACGAATTTTCCCTGCTGTCGCTCAGCTGTTCCGACTATCTGGCGCTGCCCTCCGTGGGCATGGAAATCAAAAATCGTCTGAAAGACCAGAATATTTCCCTGTCGCTGCCCAGCCAGCGAGTGGACAGGTTTGACGAAAACATTGCCAACATCATCGGCGGGACGCGGCAGGGCACTCTGACGTTCGCCCCAGAAGCGGGCACCCAGCGGATGCGGGATATCGTCAACAAAGGGCTGACGAACGAGGAACTGCTGCGCGGCGTCAAAACGGCATTCGAGCGGGGCTGGGATAAAATAAAGCTGTACTTTATGATTGGCTTGCCCGGGGAGACGGACTCTGACGTGCTCGGCATTGCCCAGACAGTCCGCTGGCTGCAGCAAGAATGCAGGGCACCGGGAAGAAAGCGTCTGAACTTCAACATAACCATCTCCAACTTCACGCCCAAGCCCCACACGCCCTTCCAGTGGCATTCGGTTTCCACCGCTGAGTTTGAGCGCAAGCAAGCCATGCTGCGGGCGGAATTTCGCCGCCTCAAGGGTGTGAGGGCCAACTTCACAGACGTGAGGATATCGGCGATCGAAGATTTCATCGGGCGGGGCGACCGGCGGCTGGGGGCTGTGGTGCGCCGGGCGTGGGAGCTCGGTGCCGGTATGGACTCCTGGTTTGAAAGTGTGGAGAAGGCTTTTGCCGCTTGGGAGGAGGCTCACTCCTCTGCCGGCTTGACTTGGAAATACCGGCAAGTGGAAAGCGGCGAGTGGAACGTGTTTGAGAAGGAAGAAGCTGAAATTTCTGTTTCATCCCCAGTGGAACATCGTTCTTTGGATGCGCCGCTGCCTTGGGATCATATCAATACCGGCATTGACAAAGAGTGGCTGAAAGCAGACCTGGCGAGGGCGCTAGAAGCCGCGACAGTTCCGGACTGCTCCTTTGAAGGCTGCTCTCACTGCGGGGTGTGCACGCCAGACTTTGGCCACAACACGGCCATCGAGCCGCCCCCGATTCCGGAATTTGCCGGCCACTTTAAACCCAATCAAAATGGGCGCGTGCGAATGCGGGTGAAGTTTGGTAAACTGGGTAACATGGCTCTAATAGGCCATTTAGATTTAGCTCGCCTGTTTGACCGCGCCGTGCGGCGGGCCACCTTGCCGATAGCTTTCACTGGCGGGTTCCACGCTAGCCCTAGGATTTCCATTGCCAGCGCCCTGTCTCTGGGGATCACCAGCAGCGGCGAGATTGCCGACTTCGAGCTGACGCAACCAATTGATGCTGAAACCTTTCGGGAAAAGTTGGCGGGTGTTCTGCCGGCGGAAATCCCTCTGTACAGCGTCGAGGAGGTTGACCTGAAAGCTCCCTCCGCAAGCGGGCTGCTGGAAAGGGCAGAATATTATATCACAGTTGCGGCAGCCGGTGCCGGTGAGGCGTATTGGGAAGATTGGGTGCGGGCTATAGTCGCCAGTGAGGCCATTTTGTCAGAGCTGACGACGAAATCTGGCCAGACGAAACTCGTGAATCTGCGCGAGCGCTTGTTTGAGTTGGAAGTAGTAGAGAGCCGAGAAGATAAAGGCTTTCAACCCCAGTTGCCAGTTCCTTGTTCAGTGTTCAGTGAACGTTCCCACTCACCACTGAAGGTAGCGGTTCTGCGCTACACTGGCAGTTGTCGCAATGACGGCACCGGCACGCGACCGGAACATCTGGTCTGCATGCTCGAACAAGTGACTGGACAGGAGTTTCAGCTGCTGCACGCTCACCGAAACCAGCTATTTCTGAGTGGCGAGAGTGCGACGATCCGCCAGTGAGGGGCGGGCAATTGCTGCCGGCAGGGATGTTTGCAGGGGTAGTGCCCCGGTGCCTGCCCCTGCGGGCTAATAATTGCTAAAATAAACCCGAAGGCTAGCGGCAACCCCCGAAGTGCGACAGGCAGCCAAAGAACTGTAACAGGCGGCTGAAAACCCCGCACCGGCTTCTAGATCGCCCGTGAGCTACGGAATCGTAGCGAGAGCTACGCAGCTCTCTTGTGCGGCACGCGCAGCGGCACCCTGCGGGAAGGCGCACAGCCTGCCGCAGGAGCGGTGAGAAACTTGAAGAGGGGGTCAAATGCAGATAAAATAGCAAGCTACCCGGGGGTGAGAAAAAAGCAATTCTCAGCGCCAGGGAGCCGAAGATAGGGATGTTGGCCGTTACAGCTGGTTAGGCTTTATCCCTAACGAACAAGAAAAGTTGCATCGCTGTTTTGGCCAGGCTGGCGAACAGGATTGAGTAACTGGGCAGGAATGGTTTCCTGATTGAACCAAAATTGTCAAGAAGAGAGCAATAATATAAATAGAGAGGGGAGAAATTTCATCCAAAAATAACCGGAGAAAACCGGACATCACTTAACGTTTCGCAGTCAGGCCAGAACACAGGGCCATAAAAACCAGACTGAAAGTCAACAATAAGCAAGCTCCGCTGCTGGCCAAACAGGCCGGTGCAGCTGGTAAGGCTTGGAAATGGGGACAGGCAATTGGTAACGAGACAATTGAAAATAAGGTTAAGCGCCCGACAGCCACTGACCGTTTGAATGTAAGTGGCACGCTCAAGAATCACCGGTTGGCTAGTGCAAGAGCCGAAGCGCGGATTCTACGAATTAAAGCGGCAATTACTGTGCAAATCGGAAGGGTATGGCTTAGAAGCAGTCATAGCTGACCGTTTTTTCCCGACAGTTATGCAGTCACTGCCACCCCCGACAAAAAACGCCGCTTTCACGTTCGCACCTTTAAATGCGCCCAGTGTGGGTGTGAAGCAGATAGGGATTTTACCGCATCTGTAAATCTGGAGCATTATCCAGCCGACTGGCAGGCGCGGTGCGGCACACGGAGACGCAAGAGCGAAAACCCACCATCAACTGCGGTTGATCGGAGGAGGGTGTTGCCGGAAGCAAGCCGCAACTTTGGGGAGCAATGTCCGGCGCTGTCCTAAGTGTTGTAGAGCGACTCGGAAATTCCCACCCTCGAAAGATTTTTGCTCTACAGTTCGCTGCCTTGCGCGAAATTCACAACCTGCGCTCCTTTGACGGTGCAGCAGTTGTGGCTTGAGATGCCGGTCGTGCCGGCGCTCCGCGTTGCGGGAGGCGAAGCGCGTCCTTCTAGCAAGCCAAGCATTGGATGCTGGAAACAACTCGCTGCCGAAATACTTCAAGACTTTCCGCACATTTTTGGCCCCCAGACAAATCTGACCTCATGTCACCAGAGGTGGCGCGAACTATCGGTTAATGGTCACGCCCTTTGTCACTGCGGATTGTTAACTCAGTCCTCTGTCACTGTATTAAGCCATTTTAGGGTCGTTAGAGGTGTTGGTGCTCCCGATCGAATGTGTGGGAGTTTTTGGTTCGCACAAGCTTACTATTCCAGCTAAAGTCAGAGGCTTTCCGCAGCGCGGCTGCCTCTAGCAGAGCTAAGTTTTGAGGAAATTGAATGCCAAAGCAAATTATTATCGCAGAGCAGCACCGGATCGCTGCCGTTTTTTCAGAAGATCAAATCCAAGAACTCGTCGTCGCCACGGGGCAGCACCAGGTAGGTGACATATATCTGGGGATTGTTGAGAACGTATTGCCGGGAATTGATGCTGCTTTCGTCAATATCGGCGACGCCGAACGCAATGGGTTTATTCACGTCACAGACCTGGGCCCGCTTCGGCTGAAGCGCTCCGCCGGCTCGATTACGGAACTGCTGGTGCCGCAGCAGAAAGTCCTGGTTCAAGTGATGAAGGAGCCCACAGGAAGCAAAGGGCCCAGGCTGACCGGCAACATCACGCTCCCCGGTCGCTATTTGGTGCTGATGCCCTTTGGGCGGGGCGTCAACCTGTCGCGCCGCATCCGCAGCGAAAGCGAGCGCAACCGCCTGAGAGCTCTAGCTATCCTGATCAAGCCGGCAGGCATGGGGCTCCTCGTGCGCACGGAAGCGGAAGGGATGGCGGAAGAAGCGATTCTGGAAGATTTAGAGTTCTTGCAGCGACAGTGGGAGAGCATCCAGCAGGAAGCCAACTCCACGCGACCGCCGGCGCTGCTGAATCGGGACGACGATTTTATTCAGCGCGTTCTGCGGGACATGTACAGCACGGACGTGAACCGGATTGTGGTGGACTCCCCCACCGGCATCAAGCGGGTGAAGCAGCACTTGCTCTCCTGGAGTGGGGGCAAGGCACCGCAAGGGGTTTTAATAGACCATCACCGCGAGCGCACCTCGATTCTGGAATACTTCCGCGTCAACGCCGCGATTCGAGAAGCCCTCAAACCGAGAGTTGACCTGCCCTCCGGCGGCTATATCATCATCGAACCGACGGAAGCGCTGACGGTGATTGACGTCAACTCGGGCTCTTTCACCCGCTCTAGCACGGCGAGGGAAACGGTACTGTGGACTAACTGCGAGGCGGCTACTGAAATCGCCCGCCAGCTGCGCCTGCGCAATATCGCCGGGGTGATCATTGTTGACTTTATCGATATGGACTCGCGGCGAGACCAGCTGCAGGTGCTGGAACACTTTAACAAAGCCCTGAAATCGGACAAAGCTCGACCTCAGATCGCCCAGCTCTCCGAGCTTGGCTTGGTGGAGCTCACCCGCAAGCGCCAAGGTCAAAATATTTACGAACTCTTCGGTCGGGGTTGCCCCACCTGTGGGGGACTCGGGCACTTGGTACACCTCCCCGGCGAAGCGGACACTCAGCCCGGGGAACCGGTCGAGCGCCTCGCACCTGTTGCCCTCAGGGAGCCCCGCACGCCTGAGCTGGCGGAAGTGGTGAGTGACGGGCTAGATATGGACGACAGCCCGCTGACTCAACTCGACCTGCTCAACCATCCCAGCTATCAGGAGCGCGGAGGGGCAGACACCCGCCGCCGGCGCCGGCGGCGAATTGACTTGACTGAAACCCCCGCCGCCGCTGAGGAAGAAGTCGCTGCGCCTCGCATCACTCCCGCCGCGCCGGTGAAGACGCCTAAACCGGAAGTGCTGCCCGAACCTGAACCCGCTGTGCCAGATGCGATGCCGGCACCCCTGCGGGCGGAAAGAGTTGAAAGGACGCGGGTGTTCAGTCGCGAGACGGCTCTGGCTGCGCCAGAACCCCCAGAGGTGGTTACGGTGGAAATGACCCCTGAAGAACAGGAAGTCTACGCACTGATGGGGATTTCTCCGCTGGTGCTGGTCAGTCGCGAGGTGAAAAATCCCAAATCTGCGATTATTTCGGTGCTGACGCCCGGTCAGCTGCCGAATCCAGATGTGGCCCTGCCTCTGGCTGCTGAGCCCGCACCGGAGCGCCGCACCGCTGCCAGCGCCCGAAGCGCATCCCTCTCCTCTCGCTACGAGGAACCGGAAATCGTCCGTTCCGAGCGGGCTCCGCTGGAGGTGCCCGAACCCGAGCCGGCTGAACCCCCCGGCGCAGGCGATTCACCCTCGCCGGCGACCGCTGCTGAGCCCGTCCCCGAACTCAGTGACTCGGAGTCCAGTGCGGGTGTGACTCGCCGCCGCCGCCGCCGGTCTTCTGCTGCGGATTCGCAGTCAATTTTTGATTAAAAACCGCAGATAAACGCAGATGGACGCAGATATTACAGATATCTGCGCTGTCTGCGTTTATGCTTGTGATTCTCCGGTCGCATTCTAATACCAAGTTGAGATATAGCGGTTATAATTGAGAAGTGAAAATTATTTTTTTAATAAACCGCGCCTGAGCCAATAGCGCCAAGGAAAGAAAAGAGAGAGAATTTCACAAATAATTTAGAAATCCTATAGATAGCATTTTCTACCGCACGGCTAAAACCCCTTGATGTCCGGGTTTTTAATCCAAAATCCAAAATCTAAAATCCAAAATAGGTATAAAATCTCTGTATGAATTTGCCGCCTCAATTGCCCAAACAGCTCAGTCTCTGGGAAACACCGGCACCGCCCGACCGGCAGAGGAATGTTGCCGGTGTGGATGAGGTGGGGCGCGGCTGCTTGTTTGGGCCGGTGGTGGCTGCTGCTGTGATCCAGCCGGCGGTTGCTGAGGCTGAGCTGGCGGCTGCTGGTGTTAAAGACAGCAAGCAGCTGACCGGCACTCAGCGCCGCCGGCTGGCTCAGCTGATTCGGGATGTGGCGCTCGACTGCCAAATCGGGCGGAGTAGGTGCGCGAGATTGACCGGCTCAATATCTTGCAGGCGTCGCTGCTGGCGATGAAGCGGGCGGTGCTCAAGCTAAGCGTCCAGCCGGAACTGTGTTTAATTGACGGCAATCAGCGTCTGACTGACTGTGCCCCAAGAGACGATGGTGCGGGGAGACAGCCAGTCGGTTGCGATTGCTTCCGCCAGTATTGTTGCCAAGGTCTGGCGCGACGAGCTGATAGTTCGGTTAGCTGCGAAATATCCTGAATATGACTTGACAAATAACAAAGGATATGCTACCCAAAAGCACCGGCAAGCGCTGCAAAAGTACGGGCGCTCGCCCCAGCACCGGCTGTCTTTCAGTCCGTGTCGCCAGAGTGAAAGCGACAAATAATATCAGGTGGGGGATTGGGCACTCGGCGTTCGGGCATTGGGGTCACTCACGCAGAGATATGATGGGTGAGCGAGCGAACTTGATAAGCTGTTACGCTTTTAATCTGCTTATGTATAAAGAAGGCATAGCCTCCATAGTCGTCTTACCAGGCAAATCCTGGTGACGAGGTAATTGATATGAATAGCGTAAATTAAATGCGCAACAGCTTGTCACACGATTTGTCCCTTGGGCGAGAGCACCCGCTGGCTCGATAGCGCCTCTCTTTCTTCGGACGCCCACCGGCAGTAGTCTTGCAGCAGATGGTGCATCAATCTCTGCTTAACCGTCAGCAGCACGCTCTTGAGCAGGGTGTTGCCGGTGGCTTCCATAATCGGTTGCGGCGTCAGCCAGAAGGGGGGCGGTAGTTCCACCTTCACTTCTAAATCCGCTTTGCCTTTGAGATAGGTGACTCCGCCGATCTGCTGCGGATACAGTTTCCCGACAAGCTTAAGCGCAAAGCGCTGATTGATGTACTCGACACCCCGAATCTCACATCTGACCGACTTTAAGCTAATCGTCCCGTCCGCTTCCGCCCACACTTTCATGTCTACTGTGGGTTGAATGCTCAGCATCATAAAGCTCAGCGGGCGCATTTTCAGGCGAAACACATCAGAACTCAGCTGCTCCATCCGACTGGGGTCAACGAGAGCGTACACCAGGCGCTTGGGCTGGCGCAGATAGTGCTGAATGGGCACAGGTTGCTCGGGGACGGCAATTTCAACGGATTGTGAGGCAACAAACCGGGTGTCCATGCTGGGCGGTTCAAACCTTAAAGATTATTTACTTATGTTAAATTATATTGCGGCAGGTGAAGGGATGCTTCAAGCTCTTCAGGCCGGCAGTGGCCGCTTAAAGGCTAGAATCTAACTCTACAGGTACTTCGAGCCTATTGTAGGCTTTCCGTATGTTACTTGATATCTGATAAAAGTAATAAAAATAGTTGAGACGCCCACTTTACTGGACGGAACCCCATGACCATTACTGTCGCCCATTTGGGCCCCACCGGCACCAACGCGGAGGCAGCTGCCCTCGCTTATGTCAAGCTGCTGAACCGAGAAACTGGGCAGGAATGCCTGTTATGTCCTTATCCGAGTATTGCCCAGACGCTGCGGTCAGTGGCCCAAGGGCAGGCGCTCTTGGCGGTGGTGCCGGTGGAAAATTCTATTGAAGGCAGTGTGCCGGTGACGCTGGACACGCTGTGGCAGCTAGACCGGCTGCAAATTCAGCGGGCTGTGGTGCTGCCGATTTCCCACGCTTTGCTGTCTGTAGCTGGCGCGCTGCAGGAGATTCAAACGGTTTATTCGCACCCGCAAGCGCTGGCCCAGTGTCAGGGGTGGCTGGAAAAATTTCTCCCGCAGGTGCAGCTGATTCCGGCAAATTCGACGACGGAGGCGCTGCTGCATCTGACCCAGGACAAAACTGCCGGCGCGATCTCGTCGCTGCGGGCGGCCCAACTCTACAAGCTGCCGGTGCTCGCTCATCCGATTAATGATTACCCGGACAACTTCACCCGCTTCTGGGTGCTGAGCTTGCAGCCTTCTCCCGGTGGCGGTCACACATCACTCGGTTTTAGCGTCCCCGCCAACGTTCCAGGTGCCCTGGTTAAACCTTTGCAAGTGTTCGCTCAGCTGAATATTAACATGAGCCGCATCGAATCTCGCCCCACCAAGCGCTCCCTCGGCGACTATGTTTTCTTTATTGACATCGAAGCAGACGCTCGGGAAGCCTCGGTGCAATCCGCCTTGGAGGAATTAGCCCCCCACACCGAAACCCTGAAAATCTTTGGCAGCTACACCACGGCGCGCGCTGACTCAGATCCCGCCCATCCTGACTGTCTGATTTTGTAAATTTTTGTTGCGGTTTCAAGGGCTGGGGGAAAGAGTTGACAGGGGGCACCGGCTCGTGGTAGTCTACTAGAATCAAAAGATCATAATGGAGTGGGAGCCGCCCTAAAATTTCGGCACGGATTCCCAATATAAGAAGAGTCTACCACGGCAGGGTGGAAAAAGATAGTACCCCCCTCCACTTTGGTGGCGCTGACATATAAAAAGATTGTAAAGAATTTCTGCAGCCAGCTGGGGCGATGAGAGGGGACAGTTGCTGCCGGTCCGCCGTCAAGTTTGGTGGCGGTTTGACCGGCACCGGCGTTCATAGTTGACAGGGTGCACCGGCTCGTGGTAGTCTACTAGAATCAAAAGATCATAATGGAGTGGGAGCCGCCCTAAAATTTCGGCACAGATTCCCATTATAAGAAGAGTCTACCACGGCAGGGTGGAAAAAGATAGTACCCCCCTCCACTTTGGTGGCGCTGACATATAAAAAGATTGTAAAGAATTTCTGCAGCCAGCTGGGGCGATGAGAGGGGACAGTTGCTGCCGGTCTGTGTCAAGTTTTGTGGCGGGTTGACCGGCACCGGCGTTCATAGTTGACAGGGGGCACCGGCTGGTGATACGCTTCTAGAAGCATAAGATCATAGTGGAGTGGGAGCCGACCTAAAATTTCGGCACAGATTCCCATTATAAGAAAGAGTCTACCACGGCAGGGTGGAAAAAGATAGTACCCCCCTCCACTTTGGTGGCGCTGACATATAAAAAGATTGTAAAGAATTTCTGCAGCCAGCTGGGGCTATGGCAGGGGACAGTGGCTGCCGGTCAGTGTCAAGTTTTGTGGCGGTTTGACCGGCACCGGCGTTCATAGTTGACAGGGTGTGCCGGCTCGTGATACGATTAGGGAAGAACAGTCTAATAATCGAGTGGGAGCCGTTTGAAAATTTAGGCACAGATTCCGATTATAAGAACAAGTCTACCACGCCAGAGGGGAAAAAGATAGTACCCCCCCACTCCCAAAGCGGCGGCATGGCATCATGTATAGCAGTAGACAAAACCCGCCGGGAGCATCCCATTTTTGTAATCCCCCTCACCCCCAACCCCTCTCCCAATTTGGGGAGAGGGGAGAAGTCTTAATTTTTCCCCCCTCTCCCTTCATAGGGGCGGGTTCACCCACAAAGAGTGCCACAACAACACCGATAAACCCGCCCCTAACCTCTGATATAGCAGCAGTCATATTGGGCCATCAGTGGCCCAATTGCCGCATATCACTAGGGCGCTTATTTTGTCAATGTTAAACGTATAAATTTATCTGGCAGTTGCAGATTAAATTGAGTGGGCGAGCCTGGGGGGAAGCAATCGGCGGTGGCGGTGGTTTGGTTTGAGACGGTACACCCTTCGCGCCCATTAAAGCCGCGCCAGAAAAATTCATGTGCATTATTTGACAAAACCTCTTGACGACTCCTGTGTCTGCGTGCAAGAATGAAGAGCAAGAGTCAGAAAGCCAACCCAACCCGTCACCAAGGGAGAAATCACAGGGGAAGTCGGGGAGCCTTGGACTGACGACGCAAATCGAAACTTTCAGGTGTAACAACCATAAGACACTGCAACAGCGGTGTAACAACCATAAGACACAATGAACAACCATAAAAGCAATAATGCCGATCTCTTTGAGCGCAATCCGAGCGCGACTGCTGCCGGTGCCGGTGCCGAGGGCGTCGTCGGGCGTCGTGACCTAGGGCGAGACCTATATTATAGTTTGTCCGATCGCGATCTGGAGTCGATCGTGGGAGGAGATGAGGTGGGGAGTACGTATAGAGGATCGTTTTCGTTTGTGACACCAGATGGACAAAAATTCACGGTTGATTACATTGCGTGATTAAAACGTTGGATGATAAGGGGGTAGGTAATTTTAAGGGTAGGATTTTTAATTTAATTTAATAATTGTGTGATTTTGGTTTTGAATGGTGGAAGGTGATGAATTTTGGTTTTGAAAAGGTGGTTTTGAAGGTGTGGATTGGGAGGTTTTGAGGTGCAGGCGGTCGAAAATCGGTGCCTGCCTTGCCGGTGCCTAGCTGCCGTGCCGGGGTGGGGGTGTTGTGGTTGGGTGTTGGGGGTTGGGGTGGGTTTTGGGTGCCGGGGTGGGGGTGTTGTTGGGTGTTGGGGGTTGGGGTGGGTTTGTTTTGTTTAAGTCTTTCCCCGCTTCCCAAGGCGATCGATTAGCATCGATAAACTGCCGCACAACCTGTGCCACTAACTCGTTTTCCGATACCTGGCACCCCGTCCGGCCACTTTCTGAGTGTGATTGACCTTTTTTGAGCGCTTCTTATCGGGAGAAGGGTTGATATGAACCCCAGCTAAAAGCCGGCTCCCCCAGTGGGACCGGCTTGGGGTTTTTCCCTTGGGTTTGTACTTTTGGCAAAATCCACGGTACTTCTGGGCGCACTCTTCAAGAGTGCTGCCCAGTTGCAAGAAAGCTGGATGCCATTGGGTAAGTCCATCGTCTGTCAGGCGTTCGTAACTTCCATAATTGCTGAAATCATAGAAAAAGCCTTTGCGCATTTTGGCAGCTTTAGGGTTGCCATGAATGTAGCGGAGCGTGTTTAAAGCGCGTTCCCTATCGGAGGGCG
>JAHHHT010000023.1 GCA_019359235.1 Oscillatoria princeps RMCB-10 | reverse complement strand
GCTTTCGCGACGCTGTAAGGTGGTGGTCATTGATTTATGAGTCCGTTATTTATTTTTCAAGGTTCACGGTAGTGCTTTCTCTACCGTGATTACAGTATCACACACCTTGTTAAGGTTTGTAAAGGGGTTTGAATTAATTATATCTTATGTGAGTGATAGGTTTTGCTTATATGGTTGGCCCGGAGGCCATCTCATCGGGCCCACGGCGGGGAGGTGCCGGTGGGGGGAGTCTGGGGGGCTGTCCCCCACTCGCGAAGCTCCCCTGATCCCGCTGTCCCCTGGTGTGTCTTGGGGGGTGTGACAGGACAAACCTGGCAGGCGAACGCTAAACTGTCCTTAACATACAATCAGCAGTGGAATCTCCCCGAGGACAGTCGTGGCTGTTGGCCGTTGCTGTGATGTTAATTATACTTCCATACAGATAAATACATTTCACAAAAAAATTATACTTATCGCATTGGATTTTGATTGCTCTTGCTATAATTATATAGTATAAGGGTGTAAGTGGCTGCCGCCAGCTGCTGTTTATATATCTGTTAAGTTTGGGCATAATAGGTTCGCGCCAATCTTTTTTTATACATGCCCTAGAATCGGAGTAAACTAAAAATGGAAAAATCCGGGCTTAATAAAAACCTGACCCAAAATCTGCCCGCCACAAATAAGGCCAGGCTCACTCAAATATTGCCTTTAAGTTTTGGAGCGCTTTTCTTACTGATGATCGTCAGCGGGGCAATTTCTAAGTGGAGTGCGAACACCTTGGTTGCGTCCACTGGTTGGGTGACGCACACCTATCAGGTCAAGGAGTACTTGAAAGAATTAGAAAAGATATTAGTAGATGCTGAAACAGGACAGCGGGGGTTTATCTTTACGGGGAAAGAGGAGTTTCTAGAGCCTTACACCAATGCGAACGAAAGGCTGGGCGATAATTACGACGTATTAAATTCACTCTTAAAAGACAACCCAGAACAGCTCAATAAACTGAGGAAGGTGAGAAATATATCCGATCGTAAGATGAGTGAATTGGCGGAAACCATAGTTCTTAAAAGAGCCGGCAAGGAACAGCAGTTAAGGGCCTTAGTCCTTTCAGGCAAGGGCAAGAAGATTATGGATGATATCAGGGGCCAACTTGCTGAAATGACTGAAGTGGAGAATAAACTTTTAGCTGAAAGGCAAAAAGCCGTTTCTCAAGCTGAACAGGGGATAAATTTTAGTTCGCTGGCAGTTCCCCTTGCCGGGATAATTTTAGGCTCAGCAATTTTATTTTTGATTTCCCGAAAAGTCGTGAGTCCCATCGAGGAGGTAGTGAGTTCGCTCGCCAGTTCTTCTACAGAGATTGCTGCCACAGTAGAGGAACAGGAACGTATTGCCACTCAGCAAGCAGCTTCCGTGAATCAAACCACCAGCACAATGACTCAGTTAGGCGCATCTGCAAGGACTACAGCAGAACAAGCTGAATCATCCGCAGAGAGTGCGCGTCAGGTGTTAAAACTGGCGGAATCATCCGCAGAGAGTGCGCGTCAGGTGTTAAAACTGGCCGAGGGTGGAACCAAGACAGTGGAGCGAACCCTTGAGGAGATGTCTGTGTTGAAAGAGAAAGTGGCGGCACTCGGGGAGCAGATTTTGCGCTTGAGCGAGCAGACCAATCAGATCGGCAGCATCACCAACATAGTTGGCGATTTAGCCAACCAGACCAATATGCTCGCCCTCAACGCCGCTGTGGAAGCAGTTCGTGCGGGAGAGTACGGCAGGGGGTTTGGCGTCGTGGCGGCTGAAATCCGCAAACTGGCTGACCAAAGCAAAAGATCGGCGGAGAAGATTAACGCTCTCGTTGGCGCTATCCAGTCTGCGATCAATTCCACCGTGACGGTAACGGAGGAAGGCAGGAAAACTGCACAAGAAGGCATCAAACTTTCTCGGGAGACAGCCGAGGCTTTTACGAGCGTGACTCAGGCAATCGAGGATGTCGTTTTGAGCAATCAAGAAACTTCTCTCCAGGCTATCAGCGATGTCGCTGTCAGCTCTCAACAAATTGCCCTCACGGCTCAACAGCAAGCTGTGGCCATCGGGCAGGTGATCACCGCAATGAAGGCCCTCAATCAGGCAGCAGCACAAACTGCGAGCGGCATCAGTCAAACAAAGGCTGGCATTCAAAAAGTGAACGAAGCCGCCCAAAGTCTCAAGGATGTGGTGTAACGGTGGCGCTAGTGGGCCTTTAGACAGTCGAGAGAATTATTTATGCTTGTAAAATCCATTCACTCAAGGAGAAAACTGTATGTTTGGCAATTTAAAGCTGAGAGGGCGCATCTTTGCGGGGTTTTCTATTCCCGTGGTCTTGGTTTTTGGATTTTGCGGGCTGGTTTACTCAATAGGAAATCAGTTATCTGACAGCTTCAAAGAAATAAATACAGCGCAGCAAATTCTGCTAACGACCGATGAGATGGTTTTGAGGACTTCCATGATGGCTCGGCAAGTTCGCGGCTATCTGCTGAACAAAAGTGGAGAAGCTTTAAGGGACTTTGAGGAGCAGGAACAGCTTTATCAGCGGGCCCTAGAAGCGACAGATAAGCTAGTTGAAGAACCCAGGCAGAAAGCTACTTTCCAAAAGATGGTGCGGCTGGGAGAGCAGTATCAGGAGATGTGCGACGAAACATTTCGCTTGGCAGGTGAGGGACAGCAACAAAAGGCAGTAGATTTCTACTTAAGAGAGTCGAAAAAGCTGGTGGGTTCGCTTGACAAACTGAATCAAGACTTTAACGCCGAAGAGCAAGAGATACTGGCGCAACATACGAAGAGAGCCACCGACTCTATCCAATTTGTCATCTTAGCGGCTGTGCTGACCGCACTGGGATCTTTGGCCCTTGCCGGTGCGGCGGCTTCTCTCATCTGGTCAACAATTGCCCGGACGAATCAGACAATTAATCAGACTGTAAACGCCATTGTTAGTTCTTCCACCGAGATCGCGGCGACAGTAGAGCAGCAGGAACGCAGCGCCAAGCACCAGGCGACCGCAGTCAATCAAACCACCAGCACCATGACGGAGTTAGGCGCGTCCTCAAGGGCTTCAGCCGAACAAGCGGAATCCTCAGCAGCCGGTGCCCGTCAGGTGTTAAACTTGGCGGAATCCTCAGCAGCCGGTGCCCGTCAGGTGTTAAACTTGGCGGAATCCTCAGCAGCCGGTGCGCGTCAGGTGTTAAAATTGGCGGAATCCTCAGCAGCCGGTGCGCGTCAGGTGTTAACCCTGGCGGAGGGGGGAACCAAAACAGTGGGGCGAACCCTTGAGGAAATGTCTGTATTGAAAGAGAAAGTGGCGGTGATCGCTGAACAAATTGTGCGCTTGAGTGAGCAAACTTATCAAATCGGCAGCATCACCAACATCGTCAGCGATCTGGCCAACCAGACGAATATGCTGGCTTTAAACGCCGCAGTGGAAGCCGTTCGTGCGGGAGATCACGGCAGGGGGTTTGGCGTTGTTGCTTCCGAGATCCGCAAACTGGCTGACCAGAGCAAAAGATCGGCGGAGAAGATTAACGCCCTGATTGCTGGCATCCACTCAGCCATTAATTCCACGGTGATGGTGACGGAAGACGGCAAGAAAACCGCTGAGTCAGGGATAAAACTTTCTCAGGAAACAGCAGAGGCGGTTGCTAGGATGGCTGAAGCCATAAACGAAATCGTGTTGAAGTCTTCTAACGGCGTGGCTGAGGCCATCAACGAAATCGTTTTGAAGTCTTCTACCGGCGTGGCTGAAGCCATCAACGATGTCGTTTTGAGCAATCAAGAAGCTTCCCTCAAGGCTATCAGCGATATCGCTGTCAGCGCTCAACAAATTTCCCTCACCGCCAAACAGCAAGCGCTGGCCATTGAGCAGGCGATCGAGGCAATGAACTCCCTCAATCAGGGAGCCGTGGAGACAGCCAGCGGCATCACTCAAACGAAAATTGGCATTCAAAAACTGAACGAAGCCGCCCAGAGTCTTAAGACTCTGGTCTAGATTCCCGCCCACCGGCATTTAGCCGGGAGGCCATTTCATATGGCGTCCGCCCAGAATGTGCAAGTGCAGGTGGTAGACCGTTTGCCCCCCATCGTCACCATTGTTAATCACGATGCGATAGCCATTTGTCAGCCCCACTTGCTCTGCAACCCGCTTGGCCGTCAGCAGCAGGTGTCCCATGAGCGCGTGGTCTTTCGACTCTGCATCGGAAAGTTGAGCGATCGGCTGCTTGGGAATCACCAAGATGTGCACCGGCGCTTGGGGGCGAACGTCTTTGAACGCCAGCGCCAAATCGTCCTCATAAACAATCTCCGCCGGCACTTCCCGGCGAATAATCTTGCTGAAAATCGTCTCTCTGGTTTCAGTCATACGCAGTTCTTAGCTGTTAGCAGGGTGCGCCGCAGCTCACCCTACAATCATACCAGGAGGAGAGCGCACCTGCGCAAACCGGTTTGTAGTTGGGCTAATGCCCCACCGGCACTTCCGCACCAACCCAACCCTTCTCTAAAAATTTCACAATGTTACAATTCCAAATTTTTGTTTAAAATTGTGGCGGGCATCTTGCTAAAATTGCTAATCTGTGAGCGGGCGATAAAAACACCACAGAACAGTGGGGGGCGCTATTAACGCACCATACTATAGTTTATAGCAATCTCAGGGAAATCAACGTGCTGGCTAGAGTTTGGAGTGCATCAATCGTTGGCATCGACGCCGTGAAAGTGGGGGTAGAAGTGGATGTCTCCGGCGGGTTGCCGGGAATTGTCGTGGTAGGGCTGCCCGATACCGCCGTGCAAGAATCTCGCGAAAGGGTGAAAGCGGCGCTGAAAAATGCCGGCTACGCCTTCCCCATGCGCAAAATCGTGATTAACCTGACACCGGCAGACTTGCGCAAAGAAGGGCCGAGCTTCGATTTGCCGGTCAGCGCCGGCATTTTGGCCGCCTCGGAACAAGTCAGTCCGGAACTGCTGGGAGATTATCTCTTTTTAGGGGAACTCTCCCTCGACGGCAGCCTCAGACCGGTTGCTGGCGTTCTGCCCATCGCTGCAGCGGCGCAGAAGCTGGGCGTCACCGGCTTGGTTGTGCCCGCCGGCAATGTCCGGGAAGCTGCTGTGGTCAAAGGGCTGGAGGTTTACGGCTGCCAGCATCTGTCGGAAGTGGCGGATTTGCTGAACAGCCCGCACCGCCACGCGCCGGTGGAGCTGGACGGTCAGTCAGAGTTGGCCAGAACCCAGTTTGCCGGCCCGGATCTCAAAGATGTCAAAGGCCAAGCCCACGCCCGCCGCGCCTTGGAAATTGCGGCTGCCGGCGGCCACAATCTCATCTTTGTCGGGCCACCGGGCAGCGGCAAAACCATGCTCGCCAGACGGTTGCCGGGAATTCTGCCACCGCTGACGTTTGAAGAAGCGCTGGAAGTCACTCAAATCCACTCAGTTGCCGGTCTGCTGAAAAACAGGGGCTCCCTGATCGGAGATCGCCCCTTCCGCAGCCCCCACCACTCGGCATCTGGCCCCGCCCTGGTGGGCGGCGGCAGCTTCCCGCGTCCGGGGGAAATCTCTCTGGCGCACCGGGGGGTGCTTTTTCTGGACGAATTGACGGAGTTTAAGCGCGATGTGCTGGAATTCCTGCGCCAGCCCCTGGAAGATGGCAGCGTCACGGTTTCCCGCACCCGGCAATCGGTGAGCTTTCCCGCTCAATTTACCCTGGTGGCGAGCGCCAACCCCTGCCCCTGCGGCTATTACGGCGATACGGTGCAGCCGTGCACCTGTTCGCCCCAAAGAAGGCAGCAATACTGGGCCAAGCTTTCTGGCCCGCTGATGGATCGCATTGACTTACAAGTGGCGGTGAACCGGCTCAAACCAGAGGAGATCACGCGACAGCCAACGGGGGAGGAGTCCGCGCCGGTGCGGGAGCGGGTGCAGCTGGCCCGCGAGCGAGCCCGCCACCGGTTTGAGGAAGAACCGGCGCTGCGCTGCAATGCGGAAATGCAAAGCCGGCACCTGCGCCGGTGGTGCCAGCTGGATGAGGCTTCCCGCAACTTATTAGAAGCAGCGATTCGCAAGCTGGGACTTTCGGCGCGGGCAACTGACCGGATAATGAAAGTAGCTCGAACAATTGCGGATCTCAGCGGGGATGAGGAGCTGCTTCCCCAGCACGTTGCGGAAGCAATTCAGTACCGCACGATCGATAGAATGTCTTAGGAGTTCGATAGTAGGGTGCGTTCTGCGCAGCAGAACGCACGTTACAAGGTTCTTCAATTATTGAGCAATTTAATAATTTTTTCAAACTCGAAGTTATTGGCTAAAACGGCCAGAGCTTCCGCCAGCGGAGCGTGTTCAGGAGGAATGCTCTCCAGCAATTGCAAAATTATATCATCGCTGCCATACCATGCTGCCTGGTTGACCTCTTCCACCCACTCAGGCGACATCTGCGCCAGGTGGAGGCTCAGGTCTGCCGGTGGCGAAATCGTTTCGGTGTTTGGCTTGCCGGCTTTGGTCTGGCTGCTTTCTTCTTCATAAATATACAGCCCCCCTAAATGCTGGCCAATTTTTTCCAAAAGTAGCTCTTTTTGGAAAGGTTTGCGAATAAAATCATCGCAACCGGCTGACAAAATCGCCGCTCGGTCTTCCTCAAAGGCGCTGGCGGTCAGGGCAATAATGGCTGCCGGCTCACCTTTCAAATGGGATTTAATTTGTTTGGTCGCCTCGTAGCCGTCCATCACCGGCATTCGCATATCCATCAGAATTAAATGCGGCTCCCAACTCTGCCACAGCTCAACCGCTTCCTTCCCATTCTCGGCTTCTTGAACCTGGAAGCCTGCTGAGGTGAGAATGTGCGCGATAAGCAGGCGGCTTTCGGCGCGGTCGTCAACCGCCAGAATGCGATATTGAGGCTGGTTGGGAGCTAGGTGGAGAATGTTGCGCCCTGGAAGCAAAGCCTGAATTTCAGTCGCGTCAGTCAACGTGACTTGGATATCAAAGCTAAAGGTGGTTCCCCGACCCACCGCACTGCTGACTGCGATATCTCCCCCCATCAGCTGCACGAATTTTCGGCTGATGGGCAAACCCAAACCTGTGCCTTGCTGGGATTTCCAACCCGTTTCTGTTTGTGCGAAGCATTCAAATAATTTGTCCATTTCCTCTAGGGCAATGCCCGGGCCGGTGTCTGAGATTTCAAAGATGATTGGGTACTGGGGATTTTGGATTTTGGATTTGGGATTGTGGATTGGGGATTGATTTTTTTGCTCGCTGCCCGGTGCGCCCTTGCCCACTCTCACGCGCAGCGTAACGCAGCCCTCTTCCGTAAATTTAATGGCGTTTCCCAAAATGTTAATCAAAACCTGGCGCAATTTGCCCTCATCCGAGCGCACGAATTGGGGAAGGCTTTTGTCGGGTTCAAAAATCAGCTGCAACCCTTTGGCTTGAGCCTTCAATTGCAGCATCTCTTTCAAGGTGTCGAGCAGGGCAATTAAATCAAAGCTACTTTCATGCAACGGGCTCTTGCCGGCCTCGATTTTGGACATTTCCAGAATGTCGTTGATCAGTTCCAGGAGGTGAGAGCCTGCGCCGTTGATAATTTTCAGCTGTTGGTGGTTTTGGGCGGACAGGGATGTGTCGGCGCTCATCACTTGAGTGAACCCCAAGATAGCGTTGAGCGGCGTGCGCAGTTCGTGGCTCATATTTGCCAGGAATTGGCTTTTGGCTGTGTTGGCGGCTTCTGCTGCTTCTTTCGCTGCGGCTAATTCTACCTCGGTTTTTTTGAGTTCAGTAATATCGATTTCAATTCCATCCCAAACGGTCCCCCAATCTGGAAGCCGGCGGGGAGCGCACCGAAGCTGCAACCACTGAAGATCGCCTCGCTCTGTTCGCTTGCGGAGCTGCATCTCGAAACCGGTTAGGGTGCGCCCTGAGTCAGCGAGCAACTGCTGCAAAAGCAGGCGATCCTGCTCAACAAGCGGAGCGTACAGCAGCGCCGGCTCTTGCATGACGGTTTCGGGAGCGATTCCGAACAAGCGCTCCACACCGGCACTGATGTAAGAGAAGTAAATTCGCCCGCTCGGTTCTTGAACAAGCTGATAAATAAAACCTTTGGGGAGGCGATCTCCGAGGGAGCGCAGCATGGATTCGCGCTCTTGCAGGGCGAGTTCTACTTGTTTGCGATCGCTAATTTCCATGACAACGGCTCCCACACTAGACGGGCGCTCGTCCGAGTCAGGGATGGGAAAGCACGAAACGAGCCAGTAGCGCCGCACCCCCGGCTGGCTGGCCACTTCGCCGCTGACTTCCACATTCAGAACCGGAACGCGAGCGGTGAGCGCTTGCTGGTAGAGCGGTTCGAGCGCCGGTGCCAGATCGGGCAAAACTTCCCGAATCGGTTTCCCAATATGTTCCTCGGCGGATAAACCGCCGAGCTGCGCCAGAACTTCATTGATTTGCCTGAATCGCATTTGCCTGTCGGCAACGCACAGTCCAACCGGCGCGGAGCTAAAGAAAGCATTCAGCTGAGCTTCGCTGCGCCGCAACGCTTCGGTGCGCTCGGCAACTTGAGTTTCTAGGGTGCGACTGTAGCTTTTTAATTTTTGCTCAGCCTCTGCGAGTTGGCCAATTAAGGCTGCTTGTTCGCTGTTGGCTTGTTGGAGAGCCCGATTCAGGTGCAAAAGTTGGGCATTTTTTTCTGCCAGCTCTTTTTCCTGAAAATAGCTTTGCAAGGCTTCCCCTACAGTCAGGCGCAAGTCTTCCGCCTGCCAAGGTTTCGCCATATAGCGATAAAGCTTAGCATAATTAATCGCATTGGCCACCCCGGATATATCCGCTTGCCCAGTCAGCATGATCGTGCGAGTTTTAGGGGACATCTCGTGGGAGCGCTTCAGCAATTCGTCCCCTTTCATATCCCGCATGATGTAGTCGGCAATAATAACCGCCACCTCGCACTCATCTTGTAACAGTTCTGAGAGAACTTCCAGAGCCTCATTCCCGCCTTCAGCCATTTCCAGCGAGCACTCATCGCCAAACGCTGCTTCCAGTTCGATTTTCAGACTGTCTAGAATCGTCGCATCGTCATCAACGCAAATAATGAAAGGTGAATTCATAAAATTTCACTCGTCCGCTGTCCTCAAGAGTTTGCTGGGTGGGATTCAGCTGATAGCGCACTCTCGGTGCAGCGCCGAATTAATCGCGGATATTAATTCTTGGCTCTTCCAGGGTTTGTACAAGCAGTGAGAGAGAGCCGCCTCCTGCTTGGCCTTTTCGATCGCCAGCAAATCCGCTTGGCCGGTCAGCATGATGGAAGTGATTTCAGGAAATTTATTGTGGACTTCAATTAAAAACTCATCTCCTTTCATTCCGGGCATTAACCAATCCGAGACAATGGCCACAATCGCCACCCCCTCATCCCGCAGTTCCTCTATCAATTCTAGAGCTTCTTCGCCGCTTTCTGCAAATTCGTAAAGGTAAGCATCTCCGAAGGCAGAGCGTAGCTCTATCTCCAAACTGCTCAAAACCATCACTTCATCATCGACGCACAAAATCGCTGTTTTGGACATGGCTGGCTCTCCTTTTTTCACGTCAGGGGCAAAAATACGGTGAAAGTCGTTCGCCCCGTTACTGATTCTACTTCAATTTTTCCCCGGTGCTTCTCCTCGACAATTTTCTTAACAATATGCAGTCCCAAACCGCTGCCTTCTCCGGGGGGCTTGGTGGTGAAAAAGGGCTGAAATATTTTCGGCAGGATCTCCGGTGGAATGCCCCGCCCGCTGTCGGTGATGCTGACCTGGATGCCGCCCTCTCCCCTGCGGATGTCAGCGGTTAGCGTCCCCTGATAGTCCATCGCTTGCAAGGCGTTGTGAATCAGATTAGTCCAGACTTGATTGAGTTCGTCGGGGTAGCACAGGACAGCCGGCACGCCCTCTTCATAATTCTTAATGACTTGTACGCCCTGTTTGAGCTGGTTGTGATAAAGGGTTAACACGGTTTCAATGCCTTCTGGAATCTGCGCCTCCACTGGGATGCCTGTCACATTATACCGGGCGTAGGTTTTTAAGGCAAACACGACTTTGCCGGCCCTTTCGGCAGCGGTGGCAATGGTGCGGATGCTGGTTTGCGCGTTCGCCAGCTGATAGGCAGTTTTTAAGATCGTTTCGCCCTCCCGATCTTGTAACAAAGGCAGGAAACGCTCCAGATTGTCCCAAACGCCGGTGCCCAGTAAAAGATTGGCAACGGAGGCGGCGTTCTCAATGCTGTGGGATTCCAGCTGCTGCGCCAAAGACTTTTTGATTTGCCGCTGCTCGCGCGTGGACAGAGGAGCCACCGGCTCGCTGGCGGCTCGCAGCAGTGCCAGGAAATGCTCCTGAGAAGCCGGTTTGAGCCCCTGCCAAAATGCCAGAAGCGGCTCCAGCGAGTCATTCCAGAAGCTGGCCAGATTTCTGGCCGACGAGGAGATCGCTCCCAAGGGCGTGTTGATTTCGTGGGCGACTCCAGCAATCAGCTGTCCTAAAGCCGCCATTTTTTCCGATTGAATCAGCTCTTCTTGAGTCGCTTTCAGCGATTCCAGAGCGCTACTCAGTTCTTGAGTGCGTTCCGCCACTTGCGTTTCCAGAGTGCGGCTGTAATCCGCCAGGACTTTCTGCGCTCGCACGCGCGCTGTGATGTCGTGAAAGGCGTTGAGAGCGGATATAACATTGCCTCGCTCGTCGAACACCGGAATGGCGCGCACCTCAAAGAGGACACTCTTCCCCTCCAGGCGAAGCTCAAAATCCTCAACTGTGACGCTTTCGCCTTTTATCGCCCGCATAGCTGGCAGTTGCTCGGTGGGGTACAGCCGGTCGGTTCCAGCAACATAAATGTGATACGCTTCTGACAGCTTTTCGCCGGCAGCCTCTGGTGGAGCCTCCAGGAGCAGCAAGCGCTGTCCGGTTGGATTCATGTAAGTGACTCGCCCTGTAGTGTCGTGAACCGCCACTCCCACCGGCAAAGTTTCTAACAATTGCGCCAGTTTGGCTTCACTCGCACGCGCTCGCGCATACAGTTTTGCGTTTTCAATCGAAATCGCCGCCTGCGCCGCCAGCAGAGAGAGCACTTCCAACCTCTCCGGCGTAAATGCGCCGGCGGTGAGATTATTTTCCAGATAGAGCACGCCCACCAGTTTGCTCTGATTCAGCAGCGGCGCACACAGCACCGATTTCGGCTGCTGTTTCAGTATGTAAGCGTCGCGCGTGAAATTGCCTTGCTTGGCGGCATGGTTCAAAACGACACTTTCTTTGGTGCGAATCACGTAATTCACAATCCCCTGAGACAGCACAGCGGTTTCGCTGCTGTCACCGGCGGCTCCCAAAGACATAGAGCGCCAAACCGCGCCGGCGTCTGAGTCACTCGTGCCGCACCCCTCAATCACCCACCATTGCTCGTCTCGCTCCATCAGCAGATAGCCTTTTTCCGCCCCCGCATTTTCCACCGCCAGTTTTATCAGTTTAACCACAAGACTGTCCAGCGCCATCTCTTGAGAGAGAGTTTGCGAAGCCTTCAAAATGCTGGTCAAATCTAAAGCAGCCGTGACTGTTCCCCCAGTGGTGGTAGACGAAACACTGACAGCAGTTTGGGTGGTTCTGGACGACTTGGTGACAAAAAACTGCGGGTACTGTTCTTGCAAATCCCTGACCTTGCCCGCCGCCCCCCAGATATTGTAACAGTAGTGAGCTTTCGTCATATAGGTTTGGGCAATTTCTTCCAAACCCCGCCCCAGATAAAACTCTGCCGCTCGCTCATACGCGAGCGCCTCTTCGTGAAGATATCCGTGTTCCCTGGCTCCTTTAATCGCTCGGTCGTAAAACTCCCCTGCTTTCCAGTTCTCTCCCAGCACTCTCGCCTTTTCCGCCTCTACAAGATCGTATTTGTGCCGGTAATTCGCCGGCGCGCAAACCGCCCACCCGTCGATTCGCTTTTGGTTCTCTTCTACCAGCTTCAGGTATTCTATCTGCCGGCTGGGGTCAGCGGTGGCGCAGATCGCCAGCAGCGCCAGAGAATAGTAAAAAGGAATTTGGCCGCGAGGCATCAGCGAAGCGAGCGCATTCTCGCACTCTGCCGCCAACCGGGCGTTGGCTGCCGCTTGTTCGCCATCTTTAAACACATAACAGAGAATAGTTTTGGCCAGATACACGCACAGCAGGGAAGACCGGTCATTCTTGGCCTGCAAAACCGGCACCCGTTCAGTTTCATCGAAGAATTCGCCTGCCAGCTTTTTTGGGTTGCCTGCTTGGCCACTCAAGTTCAGCGCCAGCTGGCCCCATATCTGGGTGTACTGGAGCTGAAATTCTTGTTTGAGCTTGTGAATCAGACTTGCGCACTGCGCGTGTTTTTGATTGACGCTTTCCAGATTTTCTCCCACGAACAGCGCGTAGCAGCTGTATTGCATCGCTGCATAGCAAGTGTATTCCAGATCCCCCGTTTCCAGCCCCAATTTTAAAGTGGCCCGCAACCCTTCTATGCATTCAGCCGCCGGTTCCTTCCAGTGCCGGATAAAGGCATTAAAGACGTGGTTAACCTTACATTTTGTTTCGGCGGTTTCAAACTTATCCAGTAAGCTTAACCCCACCTGGCCGAGCTGGTAGCCCAACTCGATGTCTCCCAGCACCCCGCAAAGATTAAAGCCATAATAAGCGTAGGCAAAAGGAGCCAGGGGCGAATTTCCATACTGAACCGACAGATCCACCATTGTGATCGCCATCTGCGGCACGAGTTCGGGAGTCACAATGATCGCCGTCCCCCAGACAATCATTAACAGCTGCATGGCGGCCAATTTATACGGATCGGTCATCGGAGGCAGGCTGTGCAAATCCCCCACACTCAGGTTTTCAGGCTGCGAGCTAGACAGGGAAACCCCCAGCATTTCCAGCACTTCCAGCGTGGTATCGACGGCGGCTCGGGCCTGGTTTTGGCCGCTGTAAGATTGAATCCGGATTTGATAGACCTTAATTTTTTCGAGCAGCGTCTTGGCTCGCTGCAAAATCTCGTCAGAAAGTCTTTCCACTTCTTGATAGTGGAGCTGTAAATATTCGGCTTCCAGCGCTTCCACCGAGAGATTGAGCGTCAGGTCATACCGGCTCTGCCAGCGGTCAGAGCCCAGAAGGTCTAGCCCCTTCTTAAAATACTTGGCCGCTGACTCATACGCGGTTGCTGACTTGGCTTTTTTACCGGCTCTCCCATTCAACTCGGCTAACTTGACCTTTTCTGTCTCCTCCTCAATCAAGGCGCTGCCTTCATTGAGTTGGTTGACGATATCAAAAATCCGGTCTTCCAGGTGTTCTGACTGAGTGCTGGCCAACAGCAGCCACCCAATTTGCAAGTGAGTCGCCTGCTTTTGGCTTTCCTCAATTAAGGAATAAGCCGCTTGCTGCACGCGGTCGTGCGGGAATTTGAACTTGGCCTCACCGGCTAGCGTCTCATCTGCCGGTGTCACCGCTTTGTAATTCGCATTCAAGGGAACAGCCAGCCCCTCTCGCAGCGCTGGAAACAAATCCCCCAAAACAGCTGCCGGCGGTTGCTCGCAGATCACCGCCAAAGTGGCCAGATCGAAGCTGTTGCCAATGCAAGCCGCCAGCTGCAAGACAGTTTGAGTCTCGGCTGCTAATTTGCCAATCTTGCCCGCCATCAAGACGACGGCACTGTCGGTGATGTCCTTGGCTTGGATTTGCCCCAAATCCCACTGCCACTTGCGCTCGGTACGCGCGAAGGTTAACAGCCCTTCAGTGTAAAGCGATTTCAAAAATTCAATGGTAAAAAACGCATTCCCCTGCGTTTTCTGGCAAACCAAATCGCTCAGCGGCTGGCTCTCGGCTGGCGAGCACGCCAAAGCGCCGGCAACCAAAGCGCTGACATCGGAATCCCTCAAGTTTTCCAAATGAATCGATGACACCAGCGCCGGTTCTTTTTTAATCTCTTCTAAGGTGATCGCCAGCGTGCCGGTGGCGTCCACTTCGCTGTCGCGATACGCGCCCAGCACCAGCAAATGGCCAATCTCCTCATCGCTGATTAGGGTTTTGAGCAGGCTCAGCGATGCCCCATCCGCCCACTGCAAGTCATCGAGAAATAAGACCAGCGGATGCGCCGGCTGGCTGATGGCTTTGATAAAATTTTGACAGACCAAGTTAAAGCGGTTTTGCGCTTCTTGCGGGCCAACTCGGGCCACCGGCGGCTGTTTGCCGATCGCTCGTTCCAGGTGGGGAATCACCTCTATCAAAACCTGTCCGTTGCTGCCAACAGCCGCTAGGATTTTCTCTCGCCACTCTTTTAATACGGCTGCCGTTTCCGCCAGCAGCCGGTCGCACAATTCATTAAAGGCTTGCGAAATAGCAGAATAAGGAATGTTGCGGTTGTACTGGTCAAACTTACCGGCGATAAAATTCCCGCGTTTGGCGGTAATCGGTTTGTGAACCTCACTGACTGCAGCCGTTTTGCCCACACCGGCACACCCCGTCACCAGCAACATTTCGCGGGTGCCGGTGCTGACTCTTTCAAAAGCCGCCAGCAAGGTTTCTATCTGGCGCTCGCGCCCGTACAATTTCTGCGGAATTTGAAATTTATCTGAAACATCCGCACGCCCCAGAGGGAACGTCTCTATTTCCCCTTTTGCCTGCAATTGCTGCAGGCACGCCTCTAAATCTGCCTTTATGCCGTAAGCTGACTGGTAGCGGTCTTCGGCATTTTTTGCCACCAGCCTCAGTATTATCTCCGAAACCGCCAGCGGAATGTCCGATTTCACGACGTGCGGCGGGCGCGGCTGTTTGGCAATGTGGCTGTGGACTAATTCAAGCGGATCGGCGCTCTCAAATGGCTCGCGCCCCGTCAACAATTTGTAGAAAGTCACGCCCAGGGAGTAAAAATCGCTGCGCCAGTCGATCGCCCGATTCATCCGTCCCGTTTGTTCGGGCGAGATATAGGTTAGCGTGCCTTCCAAGACATTAGGGCTTCTAAACGTTGAGTTTTCCCGCGAAAGCACGGTGGAGATGCCAAAATCGATAATCTTGACTTGTCCGGTAGTGCGGTTGAAGAGGATGTTGCTGGGGTTGATGTCTTTGTGTATAATATTAGCGGCGTGAATGTCCCCTAAAATTTCCGTGACAGAGATCGCTAATTTCAAAAACTCCGCTAATTCAATCCGCCCCGCCAGTCCCAGACGCTCCAAAGAGTCGCCGCCAAAGTCTTCTAAAACCATCACCGGGCGCTGTCCGTCACTTTCCAGGGCGAGCGCCCGCACGGCACCTGCCAATTTTAAGGAGCGCGTCAGTTCATATTCCCGCTTGAACCAAGCCAAACGCTCTGGCGGCGGATAGGGCTCTTTGAGCATTTTCAGGACAGCCGGCTCCCCCGACTGCCGCACGCCCCGATAAACTAGGGAATATTGGCTTTCATACAGCTTTTTTGTGATTTCTATTCCGGCAATCGTCAGCATTTTAGTGGGATAGCGTGGGTTCGCTGTTAGGCTTTTAATCGGCTTTTTGGAGAAAGTCGGCGGAGCCGGCAGAGGCGCGTTCCCAGATCGTTCTGGGAACAAGGGTAAAAGACCCTCACCCCCATCCCCTCTCCCAAAATGGGAGAGGGGAGAAAAAATAAGCGTCTTTTTCTTGCTCCCCCCTCCCCTCCATCCCCAGAGGGGGCCCCGAGCCTCCCCTTGTGGTCGAGGGGGTTGGGGGGTGAGGGGATATTGGTGCTAATCAACATCATATGATAACATATCATGTCCGGTGGCACAGTAACTCGTAGGGTGCGTTCCCTATCCCACCGGCACCGATGGAGGTGCGTTCCCTAAGAGGGAACGCACCCTACCCCGGGCGAAACATGGAAAATTGGCATGACTGGGGATTTGTGTATAAACCGTAGCCCTTGTGGTCGAGGGGGTTGGGGGGTGAGGGGATATTGGTGCTAATCAACTTGACATTGAGGGCAGGCGTCTCGCCTGCCCTACGTCCATACCTCGTAGGACAGCCGTTCCCCCCGACCCCATGTCCTAAACTGACTGTCTATTGCTATATCATATTATTTCCGGTGGCACAGGCGGGTTTATCAATATTCTCGGCTTTCCCGACACATTGCGGGTGAACCCGCCCCGACAAGCCTTTAGATACAAAACAGATGGGAGGGAGATGATATAGCAGTATGCACTTAGGTTAGGACATTTGATCAAGAGGGCAGGCGTCTCGCCTGCCCTACGCCTTTTTCCCTAGGTCACTGATGTCCTAACCAATATGACTGCTGCTCTATCACTGGCACTCACCGGCAATCAAGGGGAAATGATACATGCCCCATGCCCCATGCCCCATGCCCCATTCAAATCTTTCCCCGCCGTTCCGCCAGAGTTGCCACCGCCGCCGCCAGCTGCGCCGGCTCCACCGGCTTGGTGATGTGCATCTGAAAGCCGGCAGAAAGAGCCCGCGTCCGGTCTTCTGCCTTGGCGTAAGCCGTGAGAGCCGCAGCGGGAATTCGCCACCCCTGCTTTGCTTCCATCGCCCTGAGTTTGCGAATCAGGCTGTAACCGTCCTCTCCCGGCATGCCAATATCGCTCACCAGCACGTCGGGTCTGGAGCGTTCGATTTCCGCCAGCGCTTCCCGGACTGAGGAAACAGCCGTCACCTTGGCGTCGTGGCCTTCGAGCACTGTGGCGATCAGTTCCGAGGTGTCGGCATCATCCTCCACCACCAGCACCCGCAAACCGGCAAGCGGGGATGGGGGCATCGGGGGAGGCGCGGGCTGTTTTTCCCCGACGCCCGACGCCGGACGCCCCGCGCCCCATTCCGCAAGGGGCAGCCTGACGGTAAACGCCGCCCCCTGTCCAGCACCGGCACTGTCCGCACGGACAATTCCGCCGTGCAGCTCCACCAGGTGGCGCACCAGCGCCAGCCCCAGTCCCAGACCGCCGTAGGATCTCGTACTCGTGCTGTCTGCTTGGCGGAAGCGCTCAAAAACGTAGGGGAGAAAGTCAGGGCTGATGCCAGCGCCGGTGTCGCTGACCTCAATTTCAGCACATGAGTCAGCGGAGTGCAGCGTCACCGCCACTCGCCCCCCCTTGGGGGTGAATTTGATAGCGTTGGACAGCAGATTCCAAATAACTTGCTGCAAGCGCTCGCGATCGCCTAAAACTGGCCTGATTGTCCTGTCGAGCGCCGCATTAAGCCGAATGTTCTTAGCCTCAGCCGCTGGGCGCAGGCTGTCAATGGCGGCTTCTATGGTTGGTGCCAGGTTAACCGAGGCCATATTGAGGTTGAGCTTACCATTAATAATCCGCGAGACGTCCAGAATCTCCTCAATCAGTTTCACCAGCGACTTGGTGTTGCGCACGATCGTATCCAGGGCGTGAGAAACCGTCGCCTCGTCAAACTTCAAGTTGCGCAGCAGCTCAGCCCAACCGAGTATGGCGCTCAGGGGCGTCCGCAGCTCGTGGGAGAGTGTTGAAAGGAATTCGTCCTTGAGCCGGCTTGCCGCCTCCGCCTCGGCGCGAGCCGCCCGCTCGCGCAACAGCAACCTGTCGCGCTCTTCGGACGCCCGCTTGCGCTCGCTAATATCCCGCACAACCACCAGAACTGCCGGCTTGCCTTGATGGGTGAAGGGAGACGCCGTTACCTCCACATCCGCAACTGTCCCATCCAGCCGGATAATCTTTTTTTCCAAGAGTGGCGCTTGCTTTCTTTCTTCCAGAATTTGTCGAATGCGCTCTTTGACGATTTCCTGATAATCTGGGTGGAACAGATCGAGTACCGATTTTCCAATCAGCTGTTCCGGGTTGGCCGCGCCGAAAAGATTAACGCCGGCGCTGTTGACAAAAACAATCTCGCCCTCGCTTTGAACAAAAATTGTATCCGGGGATAATTCCACAAGCTGCCGGTACCGCTCTTCGCTCTCGGCTAGCGCCTCTTGAACAGCTTTGCGCTCGGCTCGCTCCCGGGCTTCTCGCAGCGCCCGCATCACCGAGGGCACAAGTCGCTCCAGCCGGTGCTTGAGCACATAGTCCGTAGCGCCCTGTTTGAGGGTTTCAATCGCTAGCTCCTCACCCAAAGCGCCGGACACAAAAATGAACGGCACCTCCGGACAGACTCGCCGCGCGATCTCCAAAGCCGAGATGCCATCGAAATTCGGCAGCGAATAGTCTGAGAGAATCAAGTCAAAGTCGTCACCGTCGAGTGCCGCCAGAAACTCGTCGCGCGTCTCCACCTGAAACAGCTCGCAGTCAATTCCACCATCAGTCAGGTTCGCGCCGATGAGTTCCGCATCTAGCAGGCTGTCTTCCAGAAGGATAATTCGCAGGGGTTTCATAACAATTTGGCCTTTTTCTCCGCACCGTTTATATAATTTAGAATATACAGATGGTTGTATCGTTTTGCTTTCCTTAAATCTTTCTGTTAATTTTGATTTTGGCTAGCAGCCTTGATGCAAGCGCACAATTCTTAAACAGAACTTATATCTGCCATATATCCGTTTAATTACCTCTTATTAAGCTGCTAGTCGGCTGAGGGCGCTTAAGAGAGCAAAACGAACTGTAACTCATTTCCGGTGGGAAGGCACACTGCCCGGGGGCGGCTGATTGATCACAGCCCAGAACAGCCCCAGTTCCTTTAGCGCCTGCATAAATTCTTGGAAATCTACCGGCTTGACCACATAAGCGTTCACACCTAAATTATAGCTCTTTATCAGGTCTTGCTCCTCGCGGGAAGAAGTGAGCATCACTACGGGAATTGTTTTCAGTGCTGGGTCAGACTTAATCTGGGCCAGGACTTCCAGCCCATCTACTTTGGGCATCTTCAAGTCGAGCAGCACCACAGCGGGGTTGCCGAACGCCCGCAGCCGGTACATGCCGCGCCGGTAAAGATAATCCAGGGCTTCCTCCCCGTCGCTGGCCACCACAACTTCATTGGCGAGATTGCTTTCAGCCAGCGCCACCAGGGTTAACTCCACGTCGTAAGGACTGTCCTCAACCAGAAGAATTCGCATTAATCCCTCCATAACTATCCCCCTATTCTAGGAGCTTTGGCAGTGAAAAGAAAAAGGTAGCTCCCCTGTCGGGGGCCGCTTCCGCCCAAGTTCGACCCCCATGCCGGTGGACAATCCGCCGGACATTGGCCAGCCCGATCCCAGTCCCCTCGAACTCAGAAGCGCTGTGCAGGCGCTGAAACACCCCAAAGAGTTTGTCGGCGTACTTCATATCAAATCCCACCCCATTATCGCGCACAAAAAATACAACCTCTTGCTCAGTTTTGCTGCTGCCAATTTCAATCTCAGCTCGGTCGCGCGTCCGCGTGTACTTGACAGCATTAGACAGCAGATTCCACAGGACAAGCCGCATCATGGAAACGTCCCCCCGCACCTCGGGCAACTCCTCAATTTTCCAAACAATGTCCCGCCCTTCTGTTTCCGGCTGGATATCGCGCAACACCTCTTGAAGTAGCAAGTTCATATTGACTGCACTCTGGCGCATTTCGGTGCGAGCCATCCGAGAAAATGCTAGCAAATCGTCAACGAGATTCCCGGCGTGTTTGGTGGTTTCCATGATAGTCTTCAGATAGCGCATAGCGGTATCATCCAGACTGGCTGCCACTCTTTTTTGCAGCAAGTCCGCAAAGCCGCTAATGTGGCGAATCGGCGCTCGCAAGTCGTGAGAGACAGAGTAGGAAAACGCTTCCAGTTCTTTGTTGGCTTCTTCCAGCTGTGCCGTGCGCTTTTTGACGAGTATCTCCAGGTTATCATTTAGCTGCCGGATTTCTTTTTCGTAGCGCTTGCGCTTGACGATTTCGCCGATTAGTTTGGCGGAATTTTGCAAGCGTTTCTTCGCAATTTCGATAATATAAGCCGGTCGCGACTCGTAGGATCTGGCTTGTTGCTGAAGTTCCCCCACACTGACGCCGTAGCGCTCCGCAAGTTCTTTCAGTTTCTCAGGATCTTGAGGCGGATCGCCATAGCCAAAGTTAATGCTGCCGACGATTTCATCTCCGGCATAAATCGGAACAGCATACAGCCGGATGCCGCCGGCACATTCGATATCCACCGGCTGTCCCGTTTCCATAGAAGGCTTCGAGGCTTGATTCCAGCACGATTCGTGACAGTGCCACTTGCCGCAGGCAAGCGCTTCTCGGTGATCGCCCGCAGCGCAGAGCCGGCGTGAGGCACTGTCCATAAACCGGCACCACCCGGAAGTAAAAATGCCCATCGCATAATCGCCATTTTTCTCGTAAATTGCAGAAGAAGTTTGCAGCAAATCGAGGTAGTCACCGGCAATATCGTAGAGAACCTCCGCACCGACTGCATCTAAGATCGTGCGGTTCGTGTTGAGTTCGGTCAGGTCGCCGTAAGGCTGCTGGTACGGCTCCACAACTTGCGGGTTTTTCTGCGTCAGGAGCCACTCAATCCGCTTCAGTCTGTCTTCTGCCTGCTTGCGCTCCGTGATGTCGCGCATCACCTTGGAGAAGCCTCGCAGATTGCCGGTTTCATCGAGCAGTGCTGCAATCGCAACCGCCGCCCAAAACTGCGTTCCGTCTTGGCGCACCCGCCACCCTTCGTCTGCAAACCGGCCTGTTTCTGCTGCTATTTTCAGTTCTTGTTCCGGCTTGCCCAGCTGAATATCTTCAGCGGTAAAAAAGCAGGATAAATGCCGCCCTTTAATCTCTTCTTCCCCATAACCCGTAACGGTTTCTGCCCCCGCGTTCCAACTGAGAATGCGTCCTGACGGGTCTAGCATGAAAATCGCGCAGTCCTTCACCCCCTCCACCAACAAGCGGAAGCGCTCTTCGCTTTCGCGCAACTCTTCCTGCTGTCTTTGGGCTTGGCGCAGGTTGAACTCAGCTTGCTTTGTAGCCAAGTGCAGCTTATCAGTTAGCCAGCTGACGGTCAGCCCGATGAGCAGGAATAAAAGCATCAGCACTGCCTTTCCCAGGGTGCTGACAGGCGAGTGGGGAAGAGGATTCAGCAGCAAGAAAGTGATCGCTATAGCGCTGAGGGTGGTGGCTAGCGCCCCGGGGAACAGACCGCCATACCAGGCGCTGACCATCACGGCAGCCGTAAACAGCAGGAAAGGGCTGGCGTCCCCAACCAGCGGCGTGAGCAGCAGCCTCAAAAGCAGGGCTAGCGAAACTGCCAGTACAGGGATGCCGTAGCGCCGCACTGGGGAGCGGGTGGCTTGCGAGCATTTTGGTTGTGCAAAGAAGCCCATATCAATGCGATAATGATTTTAGCAGGGGGTAGGAGGAGAAGATTTTTTGCCAGCTGAATCCCGGAAACGGGATTGAAACCAATGATATAAATCTGAGGTCAAGCTCCGAGACAGCCGGCACGTCCCGCCAGGGAAGCCACCGCCGCCGCCAGTTTAGCCGGCTCCACCGGCAGAGCGAGGTGGATCTGGAAGCCGGCACTTGTCCCCCTTTCTCGGCGGCGAGCGCCCGAACCTGGCGAATAAAATTGTCAGGAAGCCGGCAGTGGCCACAGCAGACAGTGCGGTGGCCAGCAGCCCTGGCCCCAGGCCGCCATACCAGGCGCTGAAGGCCACAGCAGCCACAAACAGCGCCACAGGTGTTCCTGGAAGCGGCCACAGGATCAGCGTCAGTGTGAGTGCGCCAGCTGCGGTCAGCACGGCAAAATAGCGCTGCAGTTGGGGGTGAGTGACTCTCAGCATATTCCTTTCGGCGGATTTCCGATAGCGGGCTGTTGGCTGTGGCATCTGACTGCCGCTATTGCTCGATGGGCTTGACCTGATTATTGCCTAGAAAATTGCGGGAGGGTTCTCCCTGCAGGGATAGAGCCTGTCTGCGGGCGGAGGCGGTTGGGCGTGGCTCTGAGATAAGTAGGGTGCGTTCCCCTGTTTGCGGAACGCACAAACAGCCTATTTACAAAAGCCGTTACAAAAGCCGGTTGCTTCCGGGGGAGTCATCGCTCTCATGCTGCTGCTCTCTTGGCTTTGCTAGCTCTTGCTCCAGGAGTTGAAACGCCTGGACATCCTCCGCTGATAAATTTCCCTCAATTCGCTCATGTTGCTGCCTGAGAATCTCGCCCCGGCCATCTTTAGCTGCTATCGTTAGCGTTTTCTCTTGCTGCCAAAGCCGGTATCGGTCTTCTTCTAGAAATCTGCTCCGGTACGGTGCCGGTATCCCCCTCTCACTCAAGGCTTTTTTTGCAGTTCGCACCACAAAATTACAGAATTAAAAGAACCGAACTCTCCGGTCAAATTTCGGGATTTTATTATTTTTCTCTAATTTCTCAAGAAGTTCGGCCACAGTGTGGGGGGGTGGCGTGAGAGCCTCAAACTGCTGCCGAATGACCTCAACCATTGAGTCTTGGCAGCAGCTACAACATGGCGGTCTCCAGGATGGTTTGCCATCACCTCAACCAGACCAGCAGGCACTTCCACCATTGCCTCCGGAAAGGTATTTTTAATCATTCCCTGAAAGCGTGCTGCCTTCACATCTGTCATTCTCCCCTTATTTACGAGATTGCGAGTCGCGCCGTCCAGAATCTCCTGTGAAAAGTGAAGGCGGTAGAGGTTGGCCTCAGCAGCACGCAGTAGCGTATCGCACAGAGCCATAGGGAAGATTACACAAGAATTTAGAATGGGAGCATCCCGATTATGTAGGGGCGAAGCATTCGGGCGAAGAATCTCTCGTGCCAAACCAACAATTGATAATCCGAATGCTTCGCCCTCACCAAGGTAGTTGCCAAAACGGGATGCTCCCTCTAGAATTGCCGAATAAATTGCCATCCTACTCCTCGACCTCAGACAACTCTTCTTCGCAGACCCCCTCAGAATGAATAAATTTAGTGATTTCTTTCAGTCCTAAACGACCCTGACTGTCCCGCTTTTCCTTGTAGGCCATTAAGTCCTCAAAACGAATGCGCCGGTGCGAGCCGACTTTGATGTGGGGAATGTCTCCCGCTTCCAGTAACTTGACCATAAAGGGGCGCGATACGCTCAAAATATCAGCGGCTTCTTGCGTCGTCAGATGGCGATTTTGAGCGACTACGGAAATATGCTGGCCTGAGGCCATCGCGTGAATGACCTGACGCAGGATGCGGTAAACAGACTCCGGAATTAGAACTTCTTTCCCGTTGCTTCCGACGAATTTGGCTTGTGAAGCTTCTGAACTGAGGAGTTGATCCAATTGCGCGATTGCGTCCGCGTCCGCTTCCTGCATGGCAACTGGCTCAAGGGGCACTTTTTTCTTGGACATGGCAGTATTTCTATGTCTTTGTGGGTGAGAGGGGAGAAAAGATCCCAAGTGGTGACCGCACCGTTGGGGCTTTAGCCCAACTACGAACCTTTGGGCTTTAGCCCAACTACGAACCTTTGGGCTTTAGCCCAACTACTTTCCTCGCACCGGCTGCCGGTGTTCCCAGCTTGAGCTGGAAGGGTATGTCCCGCACTGGGCTTTTCGCTCTACTGTAACACGGCTCCGGCCATAAAAGCAATATCCAAAACAGACGAAATAATCAAAAAGCTGGCGGGCCGGCCCGCCGGCGCAAAAGCATTTGCTGCAAGCCTGGTGTCGAGCCGCTGTACAATAAAACAGTTGTACTCTGTGGCGGACTGTGATCGAGCGGTATACGTTGCCCGAGATGGGCGAACTGTGGACTGACACCTATAAGTTGAAAACCTGGCTGCAAGTGGAAATCGCCGTTTGCGAGGCTCAGGCTGAGCTGGGTTACATCCCAGCTGAGGCGGTTGAGGAAATCAAGGCCAAGGCTAACTTTGACCCCAAGCGCGTCCTGGAAATTGAAGCCGAAGTCCGCCACGATGTCATTGCCTTCTTGACAAATGTCAACGAGTATGTTGGGGATGCCGGTCGCTACATTCATGTGGGGCTGACGAGTTCGGACGTGCTGGATACGGCTCTGGCGCTGCAGCTGGTAGCCAGTCTGGACGTGCTGCTGTGCCGGCTGGAAGATTTGATCCAAGCGATTCGCTACCAAGCCCAGCAACACCGGCACACAGTGGAGATCGGTCGCTCTCACGGGATTCACGCTGAACCGATCACCTTTGGCTTCAAGCTTGCCGGCTGGCTGGCGGAAGTGCTGCGCCACCGCGACCGGCTCGACCGGCTGCGCAGCCAAATTGCTGTCGGCAAAATCTCCGGCGCGGTGGGAACTTACGCCAACATTGACCCCCGCGTAGAAGCGATCGCCTGTCAGAATCTCGGACTCGAACCCGACACCGCATCGACGCAGGTGATCTCGCGCGACCGGCATGCGGAATACGTCCTGCATCTGGCGCTCCTCGCCGCCTCCATTGAGCGGTTTGCGGTGGAAATTCGCAACCTGCAGCGCACGGATGTCTTAGAAGTCGAGGAATTTTTCGCCAAAGGGCAAAAAGGCTCCTCCGCCATGCCCCACAAGCGCAATCCCATTCGTTCTGAGCGCTTGACCGGCATGGCGAGAGTCGTGCGCGGTCATGCCGTTGCGGCGCTGGAAAACGTCGCCCTGTGGCACGAGCGAGACATCTCTCACAGTTCCGTGGAGCGGATGATTTTGCCTGACGCTTGCACTATAACGCATTTTATGCTGCACGAAATCACCGACTTGGTGAAACACCTGCTGGTCTATCCCGAAAACATGCAGCGGAATATGAACGTTTACGGCGGCGTAGTGTTCAGCCAGCGGGTGATGCTCGCCCTGGTGGAAAAGGGAATGCTCCGGGAAGAAGCGTACAAAGTTGTGCAGTCGTGCGCCCATCAAGCGTGGAACAAACCCGACGGGAATTTTCACGATTTGATTGCCAAAGATGCCAGCGTGACGGCGCTGCTGAACCCGGAAGAAATCGAAGCTTGTTTCGACCCGCAGCACCAGCTGCGCCACCTTGACCAAATTTATCAGCGCTTGAGCATCTAGTCAGTAGGGTGCGTTAGCGCTTCGCTAACGCACCCTACGTTCTATTTCACCTCCACCGTGAAAGAATAATCGTATCCCTTGAAATTAGAATCCAGGTTCAAGAGGTAGTCACCGGTAGCCGGCAGCTTGCCAGTCCAGCTCTTTTTGCCACTGTAGTCACCCCCGCCGCCCAAGTCTTGTTTGCGATTTTTGTCGCCGGGGGCAAAGATGAAAGGCAAGGAGCCTTTGTTGGCGGTCACCGTCAGAGTCTGACCTTGGTTCGCCTTCAGCAAATACTCGTGGCTGCCGGTGCCGATAAACCGGTCAGAAATGATGACTGAACTGCTGTTGGGGGCGAAGCTTATCCGCAGGCGCTTTTGGTTGCAGCCGCTTTCTGTCACCTTCTTGGAAATCCAGCCAGCGGGTTCGCTAATCTCAAACCAGCCATTTTTCTCAGTCTTCACCGGCACCAATTTGCCATTTTCGACTTTCCCCACGATATTGTTTGGCTTGACTTCCGGGCTGGAGCGAACATTCGTGGGCGGATTGGGGTCAGCAATTTTAACCATTGTAACCTTGCAAAGCTCTGGCTGTGAGGCTTGCGCTTGAGCAGCCAGCGGTGTGGAAGCGGGAGCCGCAGGAACTGGGACAGTCTGCGATGTTCCCGCCGGTGACTCAGCTGCCGGTGGCTGTGGCGAGCAGGCAATACTGAGCAAACTTAACAGACACGCCATGCTGGCGGTTTTCAACCAAAGAGAGTTAAACGAAATCTCGCGTTTCTGAGAATCTTTCATAAAGAAGTGATGCAATTGTGTGTGATTGGCGGCGGCTGCCGGTAGCCGGACGGAGTGCTGCCGGTGCCGGCTCGCGTTTGTTGCCGGTGTGGGGTTTCCCACATCTCCCGTCCAGTTAAAATTGATCTACTACCCTGAGCCCAAAACAATTTCCGGGAAGAATTTCTTCGGAGAAACAAAAACTTATGAAGGCAAATCGCTGGACAGAATTTTTGACCGGCACCCTGGTTGTGTCGCTAGGGATTTTGTGGCAGAATCTGACACCCTACCAACGGTCAGCTGCGGCCACATCGAGGCAACCTCCAGAGACAAGATCGATATTACCTCAGAAGATGGCTGAACAGCAAGTGCCAGATGAGGGCAGCCTGGTGGATATCGGCACCGTGAATCCCAATATCCGGCTGGATATCCGCTACGCCACAACCAATAACTTCTTGAAAAGGCAACTGTATAAGGAGGCGCGGTGTGCGCTGAGGGCTGGCGTGGCGCAAAAGCTGTCGCGGGTTCAAGAAGATTTGCAAAAAAGGGGGTTGGGCTTGAAAGTCTATGATTGCTACCGCCCGCTGTCGGTGACAGCGCAAATGTGGGAAGTCCTGCCCGACCCCCGCTACGTGGCCAATCCCGCCAACGGTTCCCGCCACAATCGCGGCGCTGCGGTTGACCTGACGCTGGTGGACAGCAATGGCGCAGAACTTGAGATGCCAACTGAATTCGATGATTTTACAGAAAAAGCCGCCAGGGATTACCGGGGTAACGATGTCAGCCCCGAAGCGCAGAAAAATAGCCAGCTGCTTGAGGAGGTGATGAAAAAACACGGGTTTGTCCCGCTGGTGACGGAATGGTGGCACTTCGATGCAGCGGACTGGCAAAAGTTTGCAATTCTTGACATTCCTTTCGAGGCAATTCCCAAGCCTTAGAAGAAACCGGGTTTCTTCAAGAAACCCGGTTTCTGGCTTCTATTCAGGCTTAACAATTACTTTATAGCTCAGCTCTTACTTCACCCGCACCAAAAACTCGTACTCGAATCCCTTATAATTGGAGTCGAGTGTTAGGGTGTAGTCACCAGTAGCTGGAAGTTTGCCTGTCCAGCTGGTTTTGCCGCTGTAGTGACCTCCCCCGCTCAGGTCGCTTCGGCCATTGGGGTCATTCGGGGGATAAATGAATGGCAGGGCACCTTTCTGAACGGTTAGGGTCATGGTTTGACCTTTAGTGGCGCGGAGGATGTACTGGTGGCTCCCACCGCCGACAATCCGACCTCTGATGATAGCGGAATCGCCTTGTGCGGCAAAAGTAATTCGCTGGCTGACTTGGGAGCAGCTGCTTTCTGTGCGGTTTTTTGCAACCCAACCGCGCACGGGATCGGTAATGCGAAACCAGCCGTTTCTTTCTTCAGCGACAGAAACAAAGGTGCCGTTGTTGAGTTTGCCGACAATGTTGCCGTCAGCCACTTGCGGGCTGGAGCGGACATTCAGGGGCGGGTTGGGATCGGCTACTCTGGCTTGAGCGATCTTGCACCCTTCTGTTGGTGGGGTGATAACGATTGGGTCAGATTTTGCAATCTGAACCGGCGCGTTTGCAGGAGTTGTGCTGCCGGTACTCGGTGCCGGTGACTTGGACTGAATTGTTGCGCTCGCTACCCCGACTGCAGTGGAAAGTCCAGCCAGGACGGATACTATTATTTGGGCGCGTTTCATCTCAGGTATACCTCGTATCTATATTGTTGAAGTGGATAAGCATGTTGTTTAAAAAGCAGCCGCTTGTAGTGGTAGACTTACAGGAACTCGCCTAAGTTTCCCGGATATTTTTACAAAATTTAACCTTTCGGCTTGCTGCAGAGCCGGCACTGTCCGCCCTCCTCCAGGCTTGCTAGGCAAGTTTCAACGCGCTCGCCCCCGATAGCCCGCCAGCATCCCGTTCCTAGTGGCGCTCGCTTCGGCGCTGCTGCAGCCCCCGCCTTGAGCGCAGCAATTGGCCACTGTCACTTGGGAACAAATGCTCTGCCGGCTCTGTCTAGCTTGCAGTGCGGCTAAAAATCTCTGGGGTATTTTTAGCCGCCACAACTTAAAATCACTGTTAAAAAATCAGCCTCCTAGATAAGTTTTACCTGGAAAGTTCGGAAGTTTTATATAACTCAAGTTGCTACCGACAAGTCTAAGCCTCTAGATCCCCCCAAACCCCCCTTAAAAAGGGGGGCTTTGAGTATTCCCCCCCTTTTTAAGGGGGGGCTAGGGGGGGATCTCACCTGACTCACTTGTAAGTAGCCACTTGGGTTATATATATATAGCGCGTCTCAATCATTCGTGTAAATTTCAGAAACCCGGTTTCTTAAAGAAACCGGGTTTTTCAGTACCTCACTAATATGAACAGCGCTATATCATTCCTGCCGCTCCCCACTCACGGGGTTTCTCGTAAGTAATTTTACATATTACGTTTTTAGCTGTCAATTTTTAAGTGATTTAACGGACATCGGTTAGCGAAACTTTATGGGAACAACGTCATACCAGCACCGTCTTGCTTCTCGTGCCGCTAAAAAGATAGATTCAATCGAAGGGTGTGAGGAACTTAGCGGCTTGTAGCGCTATCGCTACTTGAGGGCAACGAAAGAAATAAGATTCAGTCAACTGCCCCGGGTGTATCTAAAGTTTCAGCCATTCAATTTTCTGAGGCAACCTTTTGGCTAACCTGTTCCTGTCGCCGCCGGTCAGCAAAACTGATACAAACCCTGCTATATGCGCAGGCTGAGTGACAGACAAGGATGCTGAAAGTCACGTCTCTTATAAGTGACGGTCTGTTCATATTTTTTGAAGGCCGATCGCTTATCCTGAAATCACACAAGGGGTTTTCTTTTTTATGGAATTAGTTACTGACGGTAACAATTTTTCAGCTAGCGCCGACCTGGAAGCAACGCTGACTGAGGAGCCAGGGAGTTCTAACTCGTCGAATGGGGCTGTCTCTATCGAGGCTACAGTGTCCGCACCGGCAGACTTGCTGGACAAAAATTACTATCGCGCAAGCAACGAAGACTTAGCCGGTCTTACCGACGAAGAATTAGTCGATCACTTCCAGAAATTTGGTCAAGACGAAGGGCGTCTCTTCAACCCCGCGATCGACCTCAACGAGTACCGGACGCTCAACGCTGACCTCACCGGCATGAGTTACCGGGAGGCGTACCAGCACCTCAGCACCTTTGGGCTTAGTGAATTCCGCCAAATTTCTCTGACAGTCAACCTCTCTTACTATGAAAAGGTCAACCCAGACCTTGCGGGTATGAACGGTGCGTCGCTCTTCGCGCACCTGAAAGACTTCGGAATTAAAGAAAAGCGGCAATTATCCCCATTTGTCAATCTCAAAGAGTATCAAGAGCTGAACCCTGACCTCGCCAATATGAACGGCGAGCAGTTACTGGAACACCTCCACACGTTTGGGATAAAAGAGCGCCGCAAACTCTCCCTGGCTTGCGACCTGAAATACTATCAAGAAGTCAACCCAGACCTCGCCGACATGAGCGGCGAGCAGTTGCTGGCACACCTGAACACCTTTGCGCTCAAGGAATTCCGGGAAACTTCTCCGCTTTTCAGCCTCAAACACTATCAAGAAGCCAACGCTGACCTAGCCGACATGAACGGCGAGGAGCTATTGGAACACTTCAGCAAGTTTGGGAGTGCCGAAGGGCGGTCATTCTCGGAGTTCATTGACATTAATTTCTATAAAGCCAGCTACGCCCAAGAAATCAGCAGCTTCTATCAAGTTGACATCGGACAAATCAGCTTCGCTCAGGTCTTTGAATTTATGACCGGCGCTGGTTTGCAACAGGGAATCAGCCCTTCGCCGGTGCTTGACGTGAGTTTTTACACCGGCTCTCAACCCACCGCCGAACAGCCGCCAGCCGAACAGTCGCCAGCCGAACAGTCGCCGGTGCAACAGTCGCCAGCCGAACAGCCGGTGGTGGAAGAGCAGCCGGTGCAACAGTCGCCGGTGGAACAGCCGGTGGTGGAAGAGCAGCCGGTGGAACTACCTCCTGTCGAACCCTCCCCTGTCGGACAACCTACCGATTCTCAACCCACCGACTCTCAACCCACAGACACCCTAGCAGGCGGAGAACAACCCACCGACTCTCAACCCACCGATCAGCCCCCATCCAACCCCGAGCTATTTGGCAACATTGAATACATTCGCCAGACATACGCTCAACAGCTGGCTGAAGCCTTCCCCGGCGCTGAAGTTGCTAGTCTCACCGACGAACAAATCCAAGAGTTCATCAAAACAGAAGGTTTAGAAAAAGGAATCAACCCCTCCGCCTTCGTGGATGTCAAATTCGTTTTATCGAACTGGGGCGACAAAGTAGCGGAAGCCGCCGGCAAAGCAGTCGAACAGCTCACCTACCAGGACATCATCAATTTTATCAGCGGCGAAGGGTTAGAGCAAGGAATCAGCCCCTCCCCGTTCATCGACTTCGGCTTTTACAAACAAAGCCACGCCGAAAAACTGAAGATTCACTTCAAAGTTGAGGACGTAGCCAGTATCAGCAATGAGGAACTCTTCGAGTACATCAGCGGTGAAGGACTGGAGGGAGGGAACAGCCCGTCTCCCCTGCTGAACCTGAGCTACTTAAAACTGAACTTCAAGGTAGAGCTGGAAGCAAAATTCGGCAAAGCTGTCGGGGAGATCAGCAATGAGGAGTTATTCCAGTATGCGAGTGGCGCAGGGGTAGAAGCTGGAATCAACCCGTCACCTTTCGTGCGATTAGAGGTTTACAAAGCCATCTATGCCGAACAGCTAACCGCCCACTTCGGCGTTGAATCTGTCAGTGAGCTCAGCAACGGGCAGATTATCGGTTTCTTGAGCAGCACTGGCTTGCAGCAAGGGTTAAGCCCGTCGCCGGCTGTTAATTTCGATTACATTAAAGCCGTCTACGGCGAAGAGCTGACCGCCGCACTGGGCGAAAACCCGACCTTCGAGAAAATCCTCGATTTTATCAGCACCCAAGGTTTGTCAGAAGGGTTAAACCCCTCCCCATTCGTTAACCTCGAATACGCTGAGAAACTCCACAAAAAGGAAATTGGCCAATCCTACGATGTTGCCGGCGCAGAAAACCTCAGCGACGAACAGGTCATCGAATCCGTATCCGACGAGGAAGCGCCCTATATCGATGTCAAGTTCTGTCGCGAGCAATACGCAACCCAACTGCAACAGTTCTACGGACTCGCCACCGTTGAAGAAGTCGCAGACATCAGCGACGCCCAGATAAAGTCCTACATGTTCGGCGAGGGGGCGAACCAAGGATTGAGCCTCTCCGCATTCGACATCGAAGGCTATATCTCTGTCGAAGCCAGCGCCACCGCACTGAAAGCATTTTATAAAGTCCAGGATGTTGCAGAAATCAGCCAGCAGCAAATCCGCGACTTTATGACTGGCGAAGGGCTGGAACAAAAACTCGATCTTACCGCTTACGTCAGTGTGGACTACTATAAAGCCACCTACCAAGCCGCACTCACCGCCCAATTTGGCGAAGGGGTTGCTGACGAGCAAGTCATCGAATTTGTGTTCGGCGGTGCGGCTCCCTATATCGACACCGAGTGGTATCGCGAGCAATACGCCACTCAACTGACAGGACTGGCGACTGCTCTGGGGAAAGAAGTCAATAAGCTCAGCGACGAGGAAATTAAAGAGTACGCGCTTTCCGATGGCTGGACAGCAGGGATAGCGAAAGTGTCCGCTTTCGATATCGAAGGCTACAGCACTCAATATTCCACCCAGCTTATCGCAGCTTACGGTGTCTCCTCGATTGAAGAACTCAGTCAAACGCAAATCCGCGACTTCATGGTTGAGCGCGGCTGGAAAGAAGGCATCAAGCTATCGGCGTTTGTCGCTGCTGAGGATGTCGAACTCTATCGGGAAGCCAACAAAGAAAAACTGGCGAGCGCCTATAAGATTGACGTTAGCGAAGTGGCCAAACTCAGCGCGGATGTCGTTCTCGACTTCCAGTTTGGCGGCGTGTCGGAGCAAATTGACTACGACTACTGCCGGTCTGAAAAAGGCGAGGAATTGCTCGCTTACTTCCAATCCCAGGGCGTCACTATTAACTCGGTTGCGTCAATCACCGATTTGCAAATTCTGGAGTACACCTACAGCCAGGTTGTCAAAGAAGGCTTCAGCGCGTCAGGGTTCAGTTTGTCCGGGGTGGATATCGAAGGCTATATTGGCAAATACGCCCAACAGCTGGCGGAATACTTCCACGTAGAAGCCGGTGATGTCGCCAAACTTGACATCAAAGATATCCGCGAGTTTATCTTCGGCGAAGGGGCGAAACAAGGACTCAGCCTGGAAGGAGTTGTCGATGTCGCCTATTCTCGCGTCACCTACGCCGCTGCTATAGCCAGCTCCCTTGGAGTAACAGTTGAGCAAGTCGCGGATGCTACTGCTGTCACCGACGCGCAAATTCGCGACTGGTTCGCCAACAGCGCCTCGGATATCGATATTGACTTCTGTCGCTATCAAGTCGAACAGCTGGCTCCCGAAAATCTGACCGCGCTGTTGAGCAGCTTGTCTATCCAGGTGAGCGACGCCGCGCTTCTCAGCGACAAACAGATTATCGACATTGCCTTCAGTGTGAAGTTTAAGGAGTTATTGCAGGTCGAAGAAGTCAAACTGTCCGCGCTCGATATTGATGGCTATCGCGCCAAATACACGGCTGAGCTATCCAGCTTCTTTAATAAGACCGGCGGCGGTGACACCTCTGGCGGTACTGGTTCAGATGACACCTCTGGCGGTACTGGTTCAGATGACACCTCTGGCGGTACTAATTCAGATACCCTGTCTGGCGGTACTGGTTCAGATGACACCTCTGGCGGTACTAATTCAGATACCCTGTCTGGCGGTACTAATTCAGATACCCTGTCTGGCGGTACTAATTCAGATACCCTGTCTGGCGGTACTAATTCAGATACCCTGTCTGGCGGTACTAATTCAGATACCCTGTCTGGCGGTACTAATTCAGATACTCTGTCTGGCGGTACTGGTTCAGATACCCTGTCTGGCGGTACTGGTTCAGATACCCTGTCTGGCGGTACTGGTTCAGATGATATGTCTGGCGGTACTGGCGGCGGTGATTTCGATGTCAGCAGCCTCAGCGACAAAGAAGTCATCAAGTTCATGTTCCATGAAGGGTGGAAACAGGGAATCAACCCCTTGGAATTCGTCAAAGTCGATTATCTGCGCCAAGAATTCTCAGTCGAACTGGCGAAACACTACGAGATTGAGATTAGCTCAGTTGCCAACCTCAAAGACGAGCTAGTAGTCGCCTTCATGTATGGTGGCGAGGTCTCCGAGGAGATTGACTCTGAGTTCTATCGCACGACTCACGAGGCTGAACTCACCCAGTATTTTGGCATCTCCACCGAACAAATCAGCGAGGTGCAGATTCTGGGATACGCTTCCAGCGCTGGGTTAGAGAAAGGGTTCGATCTGTCGCCTGTCAATCTCGATGGTTATGTCGATAAATATTCCGAGGAGATTGCCAAGCACTTCGGCGTAGAAGTCGAAAAGCTCGCAGATATCGACAAGAAAGATATCAAAGAGTTCATGCTCAAGGAAGGGCTGAAACTTGGTCTGGATGCCACTGAGTTTGTCAGTGTCGATTACTATCGCTCTCACGGGGCGGAGAAAATCCTTGAAAACTATCGGGTGGAAAATGTCTACAATATCAGCTCGGAGCAAACGGCTGAGTTCATGTTGGGTGCTGGTGTGAAGGAAGGGTTGAATGCGTCACCGGCAGTTGATTTAGACTGGTATCGCACTACCTACGCGCAAGCGCTGTCAACCGACATTCAAGCGATTGACACTGACGGTAATGCCGAAATTGACAGCTCTGAACTGTTCGACTATGTAACAGGCGCGGGGCTGGAAAAAGGTCAAAACCCGTCTGAGCTGATTGACTTGGCAAGCTATCGCGCTGAAGGCTCTCAATCCGCCCAAGATTTGCTCACCTCCTACAGCGCCACTTCTATCGAAGAGGTTAGCTACTCCGAAACCTTGGCGTACATGTTGGGTGCTGGGTTGGAAGCCGGTCACAACCCGTCGGCGCAGATTGACCTCGAAGTCTATCGCGGCTCTAATGCAAATGGGCTCATTCAGCACTACGGCGTCGCTTCTATCGAAGAGGTTAGCTACACGCAAACCTTTAACTATATGTTCGGCGCTGGGATGCAAGTTGACGGCACGGCGATGGCATAAGTCTCCTGCTGAAAGTAGGGTGCTTTCCGCTCTGCGGAGCTGAAATGTAGGGTGCGTTCCGTTTTGCGGAACGCACCCTACTGCTCAGGAGGATAAGGAAGATTAATCGCTGCTGCTGCTCGTCTTAATCGGACGGAACGCATCTAAAAAATTCAGCAAAGGAAACAGATTGCGAGACTGCACCCACAACCGGCCTTGACCCCGAAACCGGCACACCAGCCCCTCTCCGCCAAAGATGCCGGTTTTTAGTCCCTTAAAGGACAGCCCGCCGAGCATTTCAACATTATAGTTGAGAGTGTCTTCAAACGCCACAATATAGCCGGTGTCTACCACATAATCACCGGATACCGGAATTTCCACAATCCCCCCATAGGAACTGAACCATATATCCCCTTGGCCGGTCGCCCGCAGCAAAAACAGGGACTCCCCGCTAAAGAAGCCTTTAAATCCTTGGAATTTGGTATCAATTGTCACGGTCGGGCTGCAGGCGACAAATCCGGAAGATTGAACCATTAACCCGCTGCCGGTCAGGTAGTAATGCTGGATGTCTCCGGGGATTCCTGGCGAGACATACAATTGTCCCGGTCTGCCTTCAGCGGTGAACTCACTCACAAATAGGGACTCACCGCTTACCAGCCGGCCCAGTCCTTTCAGCAAGCCCCCTTTTACTTTGGATTTCATTTTTACGCACGCATCCATCGCCGCCATCGCCCCCGATTCCACGAGAACGGTTTGATTCGCCTGTAGGTCTAACCGCAAGGAAGCGTAAGAAGGTGAGTGTTCAATTTCGTAAGCGATTTCACCGGCCATGATTGCAACTCCCAAAAATAATTACCTGTTCACCCCTCAGTAGGGTGCGTTCCTCTGGAACGCACCCTGCGAAACTATTGCGATTTCACCGGCAGCTGGCTGCCGACAAGCTGGCCAAACGCATTGGGATTGTGGGTTTGGCAAAAAACGCGACCCTGCCCTTTAAACCGGCACACCAATCCTTCACCGCCGATGCCCAAGAGGGAGCCAATCCAGCTAGACCCCGATTTTGTCACATTAAACGTCAAGCTTTTCTCAAAGGCAACGATATGGCCGGTGTCAACAATATATTCCCCGTCCACCGGCACTTCATAAATCGCCCCGAAGGAACTGAGCAGGACGGTGCCGCGTCCGCTCACGTCCAGCCAAAAGATATTCTCTCCCGAAAAGAAAGATTTAAACCCTTGCCATCCCAAATCCATATTCACGGAGGATTCGCTGGCGAGGTAAGAGGTAGCCTGCACGACCAAGCCGGTGCCCGACACTTGATAGGCCAGAAGATCGCCCAGCAACTTGGGGGCCAAAAACACCTCCCCACCGGCAGTCGGAGAGCGGAAGACACTCAAAAATAAAGACTCACCGGCAAGCATGCGTTTGAGTCCGCCCAAAATGCCACCGCCTTTGCCTTTGCGGAGGGTTGTGCTAGCATTAATATAGCCGCTCATGGCAATCATAGAGCCTGCTTCTGCCATTAATTCTTCACCGGCATTCAGGGTAACGCGGGCAATAGCGCAGTCCGGTCGCTGCAAAATTTCGACATTCATCTCGCTGATGCTCTCCTCAAACGGAATTAACGAACTTTGGGGCCGAGAAATCTGACTAACCCATCAATACTGCGAGACTGTAAATAAATGACTCCCTGACCGGAAAGCCGGTTTACCAAGCCTTCTCCTGACGTTACCGAGCCAAAGACGCCGCCGGCTAGACCGAGGCTCATTTTAATGCCCGGATCGTAAGCCACTAAATGGCCACTATCCACCACAAACTCGCCGCCGATCCGCTTTTCGGTGATGCCGCCGTAAGCGCCAAAGAAAACCAGACCGCTACCGCTTAATTTGAGCTTGAACAGCCCCTCCCCGGCAAACCAGCTGGCCAAACCGGCCCATCCCACCCCCATGCGGACGCCTGGAGTGTGGGCAATGTAAGCCCCCGGTTGAAAACAGATGCTATTCCCCCGCAATTCGATGCAGGCGATGTCGCCTATCGCCGGTTGGGTCAAGACCAGTTGCTTCGCTTGCTGGGTTCCATTGGTAAAAGTATTGACGAACAGCGATTCGCCGCCAAATAATTTTTTGAGTAACGCTGAGAAGAAGCCCCCTGAGAAGTGAGTCGCCATCGAGATTTGGGCGTCGCTACTAATCATAGCGCCGGCCTCAGCCGTGATGCTCTCACCCGGATTCAGGGTGACGAATATTGCGGCAAAGGATGGTTTGTATCGGATTTCATGTTTCACGCTCGCGAACTCCTCCAGCCAGATACTCCAATACCTACAAGATAACCCAAAAGAAGTAGGGTGCGTTCCGTTCTTTCGAGTCCTGTAGCCAGACGGAACGCACCCTACATCCTCCAAGTCGTGCGCGCTGCCAGACCGGAACCACTCTGCGGGCAGCCGACCGAAAGCATGAGATAAATTACGTTTAATTACATAATAAAACTTACCTTCGACTAATTTCTCTCCCGCTATTTGCTTGTCCTCCTGTTTCCCTCTCGCCCTCATGAAAAAAAAAAGAAGGCAGCCGAATATTATATAATGATACCCTTTGCCTGCCTTTCTCAGCCAGACAAACTAGCCGCTCCACTGTCTCAAGTCCACCTGTATAGTGTCAAGGAAGCTTAACTAACCGTTCCCATGCCAAGAGTTAGCCCCGCACTGATATCCCTGCTGACAGTTTTGCCCAGTGGCGCAGTGAGCGTGCTGAGCAGCCAATTGTGGAATGCCCTGCCCTATGTCTGGAGCGTGCTCTTGGCGCTGACTGCGGTGTGCGGGATGGTGTGTGCGATTGCCAGCTTGCTGCCACCGGCACCGCCCAAGGAGCGACAAATCTTTCGGAAGCGGCAGCAGTTGCTGGCGGCGGTCAGTCAGGAAGTCACGGCGAGGCTGAAGCAGTCCGCGCACAGCGCCGTGCTGGTTAACCTGCTCAAAGAGGAAGAACTCCAGCTCGTTCGCCCGAATGCGGACGTGAAAATCGGCGACAGTCCCCGTTTCCAGCTGCAGCCAGAGGACAGCATCGCCAAAGTGTTTGACGACACCGGCAAGAAACTGCTGATTTTGGGGGGTGCCGGTGCCGGCAAAACCACCATCCTGCTGGAGCTGGCACGGTCGCTGTGCCAGCGAGCTGAAAGCGATACCGGTGCTGGGGTGCCGGTGGTGCTGCACCTGTCCTCCTGGAAAAACCAGTGGCAGCCTGCCGGCGAGTGGCTCGTGGCTGAACTCAACTCCAAGTATGGCGTCCGCGCCGATCTGGGTCGCCGGTGGCTCTACGCCGGCGAGTTGCTGCTGCTGCTTGACGGGCTCGATGAGCTCGAACCGAGCCGCAAAGAAAAATGCATTGAAGCGATTAACCGGCTGCTGGAGGACAGCCCCCAGCCGGCGCAAGTTGCCGTTTGCACCCGCTACAACGAGTATAAAAACTGCAACTCCAGACTGCGGCTGAATGGGGCGATTTTTTTGCGCCCCCTAACTGACGCCCAGATTCGCGCTTATCTGCTGTCTGCCAGAAGTCGAGAGCTGTGGTACAATATAGAGAGTGAGCCGCAGCTTTTGGCCCTGGCGAGGACGCCCCTGCTGCTGAGCGTAATGACTTTAGCCTATGAAGAAATCTTAATCCATTCTTGGAAACGCCTGACTTCCAAGGAAGACATGCGCCAGTATTTGTTCAACGCCTATATTCGCCGCATGCTGGGGCGGGAGACTAACTCCCGCAAGCAGCCCAGCCCAGAAAAAACCCGACACTGGATCATCTGGCTGGCCCAAAGGATGGAACAGGAGAATCAGGCGGAATTTTTCATTGAGAAAATGCACCCCGACTGGTTGCAAACTCCCACTCAGAAGCGGCTGTACCGTATGGTTGCAGCGCTGGCGGGTGGGTTTATTCCCGGTTTTGCTTTCATGCGACATTTCGTGCTGCGCCTGATTCTTTGGCGCAGCGGGTATATTCCCTGGAACTACGCCCGTTTCCTCAACTACGCCGCGCAGCGACTGTTTGTGCAGCGTGCCGGTTCGCGCTACCAGTTCACTCACAAGTTGCTGCAAGAGCATTTCGCCGAGATGCCCTTGGATTCTTGAGTGGGGTTTGGGGTTTGTGGTTAGTTTTTTTAACCGCCAAGACGCCAAGAGCGCCAAGGAATGAAAAGAGTCTCTACACTGTGACATGTCGCGGCACTTTTGGCACAAGCCCCACTCCACACCTAGCACCTAACACCTACGACCTAACACCTGACAGCGCCCGCATCACCTGGCGCACAAATTCTGGATGCCGGCGCTTCACCCATTCTGGAAACGCCAATTGCGGATCGTCTGTCAGCTGGCGCTCCAGCAGTTCAATAATGTCATCCACCTCGTTAACTAAATCAAACACCAGGAGATCGAAAGGGAGTTGATTCTTGATATTGAAATCGAGGTTTAAGAAGTGTTCGATATCAACGTCCTGTCCCAACCCCAGGACAAAAAACTTGACCGTCTTGTGATTTTCAATGTGGGCGCAAGCTTTGGCGAGGCAATCTACAAATTGCGGCTCGTCATTAAACAGGCCATCTGTATAGATGAGAAAAAAAGCCCCGCGATTGTTGGGCTTTCCCTCAGCCAGCCAAGTGTCCAGACATTTTTCCAGCGTTGGGCCAATGAAAGTTTTGGTCTTGGGCTGGTTCTCGCTGAACAGCTTCCAGACCTCCGAGGCGTCCCGGATGGCAATCGGACTGGGCGCAACTTCAGGGCGGCTAAAGAAGTAAATCGAAACGCTATCGCAAATCGTCTGTCCTGATTCTTGCCGGCGGCTGTTTTGGCCAGACAGAATCGCCGCCACATGACCCTCCACCACTTCTTCCAGGTAGTCGTAGCGGGTTTGGTTGCCGGTATCGGCATCCTTTCTCACCATCGAGCCACTGCGGTCAATCAAAATAAAAACGTCCCGGTTGTAGATGGTGGAAAACGGCGGTTCTCCCACCGGCACCTGTTTGCCCTCACCCCCCCAACCCCCCTCTCCCGACTCGGGGGGAGATATGATGCCAGGTGCCAAATCCGAATCCTCCCCTGATGCATCGCTCGGGCTGCCGGCAGCCCGACTGACTAATTCAGGCTTGTACTTGCCAAAGAGGGCGATTAACTCCGGACGTTTGCACCGGCGTTTAGCGGGCCATTCATTTATTATAGCAAATTCCTTGCAGATGTTCTCAATGTGTTTTCTGACGGTTGCTTCCGCAACCGTCAGGGCAGCCGCGATGGCGGCATCCGTCTCGCCAGCTAATAGCTTCAGCAGCACTTGCTTGCGCCGATAGGTCAGCCTTTCAAAAGCTGCCTCGAACTGTCTTCGCTCCATGCACCATTTCCCCCCTACTTCTAGCATATCGCAAGCGCGGCGCACAAGTGTGCGCCAGCCGGCTTACTTGTGAGTCTTTTTGCACAAAAGCCGCCTGTCTGCGGCACGGGATGTTATATTAAAAGCAGGTAGCACTTCTACGGAAGGGATTCCGCTAATGGATACTTTATTCATTTCAAAAGTTGAAATGTTCCCGCAAGCCCAACTGGGCACTGTCGAAGAAGCGATTTCCTACAATCGGCGGGGACGAGTCAAATTTGACGGAACCTACTGGCCGGCTCGCTTCTACGATGCGGACTGCAAAGCAACTGTGCAGCCAGACGAGCTAGTCTCCGTGGTTGCTATTCAAGGCATTACGCTGCTGGTGCTTCCCCTAGAGCGGCTTGCCGAGGACTCTTGGCCCACCCAGAGACCTGCTCCTGATGCAGAGCGCCGAGTCGCGTCTCTTATCAAAGCGGGTTCCTTTGATCCGCTGTACTGGGACGATGGTTGGGCCGGCGAGCGATGAACATATTAATGTGCGAGTAGGGTGCGTTCCGCTTTCTTCAAGTCTTGCGCACAACTGCTGCGCCGCTGCGGAACGCACCCTACAATTAGGGTGCGTTCCGCTTTCTTCCAGTCCTGGGCACAACTGCTGCGCCGCTGCGGAACGCACCCGATTACCACATATCGGAAGCATGAAAATCCCATGCCCATTGCCCGATGCCCATTGCCCGATGCCCATTGCCCGATGCCCATTGCCCGATGCCCATTGCCCATTGCCCCATGCCCCATGCCCCATGACTCTCCAACCTCGCAAACGATTCGCTCAACACTGGCTGCGCAGTGAAAAAGTCCTCGATCAAATCATCCGTGCGGCAGAATTATCTAAAGACGATCGGGTTTTGGAAATTGGCCCGGGCACCGGCATCCTGACGCGCCGGTTATTGCCCCTGGTTTCGTCCGCTGTCGCCGTGGAAATTGACCGCGACTTGTGCCAGCACCTGGTCAAACAGCTGGGTAAAGCTGACAACTTTTTACTCCTGCAAGCGGATTTCCTCTCCCTGGATTTGGACGCCCTGCTAGCCCCCTTCCCAGCCTTCCAAAAGCCGAATAAGGTAGTCGCCAATATCCCCTACAATATCACCGGCCCGATTCTAGAAAAACTCTTGGGCACCATTGCCGCACCCAATCGAGCACCTTACGATACGATCGTGCTGCTGGTGCAAAAAGAAGTCGCAGAGCGGCTGTACGCCCAGCCCGGATCGAGAGCCTTCGGCGCTCTGTCGGTGCGCGTCCAGTATGTGGCCAGCTGCGAGTTAATCTGCAGCGTGCCGCCCGGGGCTTTCCAGCCGCCCCCAGAAGTGGACTCAGCGGTGGTGCGCCTGCGCCCCCGCCCCACAGAACCCCCGGCATCTCATCCCCGACAGATGGAGACGCTGATTAAACTGGGCTTTTCCAGCAAGCGGAAAATGCTGCGCAATAATTTAAAAGCTATACTGGAGCGCGATGAGTTGAGTCACTTGCTGGAACAATGGAATATAGACCCGCAAGCTCGCGCCGAAGACCTGAGCGTCGCTGACTGGGTGCGCTTGAGCAATCAGCTACAGCTGGCCGGTCGCAGGGACGAGGAGTCAGCCGTGACGGCAAGCCCAAATCCAGACACAGAAAATCCAGGCATTTCCTAGACCTTTCCGCCCTTTCCGTCCCTTGCCATGCAGTCCTACTCCCTAATTGCCCCAGCGAAAATTAATTTATATCTGGAAATCCTCGGCGCTCGCCCCGACGGCTATCACGAGCTGGCGATGATACTGCAAAGTGTGGGTTTAGCGGACACCATTGACCTGCGCCCCAATGGGACTGACAAGTTCCGCCTCCACTGCGACCACCCGCAAGTGCCCTTGGGCGAAAATAACCTGGCCAGCAGAGCCGCGAAACTGATGGCTGAGCAATTCCCGAAAGTGTTTGCGAATTATGGCGGCGCAGACATCACCATCCACAAGCGCATTCCCGTAGCAGCGGGGCTCGCCGGCGGGTCAACAAATGCCGCTGCGGTTCTGGTGGGGCTGGATTTGATGTGGAATCTGGGTTTAACTCAGTCGGAACTGCAGGAACTCGGAGCCCGGCTGGGGTCAGATGTCCCCTTCTGCATTGCCGGCGGAACGGCACTGGCTACGGGGCGGGGTGAGGAGCTCGACCCCCTGCCGGCGCTGAACCACCTCTGGGCCGTGCTGGCAAAGTACCGCAGTCTGGAGGTTTCCACCGCTTGGGCTTACCAGACGTTCCGGCAGCAGTTTGGCAGCACCTACGTTTCTGACCCCGAAAGTTTAGAAGCTCGCCGGCAGCGGGTACACTCTGGAGGAATGGTGGGTGCGATCGTGCGTCGGGAAAAAGCCAAAATTGGCCAGCTGCTGCACAACGATCTGGAGCGCTCAGTGCTGCCGGCTCACCCTCAAGTGTCCCAGTTGCGGCAAGCCCTGCAACTCCCCGGTGTCTTGGGCGTGATGATGTCCGGTTCAGGGCCAACTGTCTTCGCCCTCACCGAGTCGGAAGCTCAGGCATTGCAGGTGCGAGAGCTTGTCAAGGCGGCCATTTCTGACCCCGATTTAGACCTGTGGGTGACTGAGGTGAGCACCACCGGCATTCAGCTGGCACCCCCCCCAGACCCATCCGCCTGAAAAACCATGACTGACCTAACTCCAGCTCCCAACCCCCAACCCCCAACCCCCTCTCAGCCCGGGGCGCTGCGCTGTGCCAGCGGCTCTTTGGTTGCCGGTGCTATGGCATCTGCCTGCTATTTCCTGACCTCTTCGATTGCTCAAACTTTTGCTAGCAAGCCGGTGCACTCAGATAATATTACGGTGCTGAATATTGCCTCTGCTGTGCGCACCCTCGTTGTGGGGGTCAGCGCTCTGGCCACCGGCGTTTTTGCTCTGGCATCTTTGGGGCTCATGGCTCTAGCTGCGCAAATCCTTATTCAGCAACTGGGCAAACAGCCGGCACCGCCTGAGGACGCCCAGCAGTAAGAGCGTCTCGCTCAAGTCACTGTCTAGCTCGCCGGGGGTGAGAAACCGGGTTTCTTTTGCTGGGAGAACTAATATTTTCGGTTAGGGGCCACAAGAAACCCGGTTTCTGGGAGCCTTCACTTTTTCTTTATAAACCGCCTCAAAGGCGTACTCTGCCATTAGGGACGATTGCATTCTGGCTATATCAAAGATTCCCAGGAGAGTGTTGATTGGTGGAAAAACTCGCTAGCAAGTACGAATATTCTTATCACGACAGCAAGGCCAGATTTCATCATCCGTATTTGGTAAAACCCCTTTTGGAAATCCTTTCCGAAGCAAAGCCGGCTGGCTCTGGCACGGTGCGGGTGCTGGATCTGGGCTGCGGCAACGGACGTTTGAGCCATCTGATGGCAGAGCAGGGGTGTGAAGTTGTCGGTCTTGACCTGTCGGAAGGGGGAATCGCCATCGCGCGACGAACTTTCCCAGAGTGCAAATTTATTCAAGGAGATATTTACGATCTCCCTGACGACCAGCTGCTCGATTCTTTTGATATTGTCACTGCTGTTGAAGTGATTGAGCACTTATTTTTCCCCAGGGAATTGGTGAGGTACGCCCAAAAATGCCTGAAACCCGGTGGGCGTTTAATCCTGACCACACCCTATCACGGCTACTTCAAAAACGTGGCGCTGGCAGTGTCAGGAAGATTGGACAAGCACTTTACTGCGCTTTGGGATATGGGTCACGTTAAGTTTTTCTCTGTCCCCACGCTGACGACTTTACTCAAATCGGAAGGATACAGGGATATCCAGTTCAAATTTGCCGGCAGAGTTCCCTATCTCTGGAAGTCAATGCTGTGCTCTTGCACGCCGGCTAAGTAATTTTGCTGGCTGTGCTGAGAGCTTGTTGATAAAGGAATTGTTAAGTCCGCAAGGGGTGAGAACCCGGGTTTCTCTGGCTGGGGTAACACATATTTTTGGCCAAAACCCACAAGAAACCCGGTTTCTGGCACCCTTGACTCGCCTGGGGTGAGAAACCGGGTTTCTTTTGCTGGGGTAACACATATTTTTGGCCAAAACCCACAAGAAACCCGGTTTCTGGCAGCCCTGACTCGCCGGGGGTGAGAAACCGGGTTTCTTTTGCTGGGGGAACACATATTTTTGACCAAAAGCTACAAGAAACCCGGTTTCTGGCAGCCCTGACTCGCCGGGGGTGAGAACCCGGGTTTCTCTTGCTGGGGTAACACATATTTAAAGGCCCGATCGCGTAGGGGCAGCCCCCCGTGGCTGGCCGGTTTAGCAGCCCTAACTTTTTCTTTATAAACAGCCTCTCACTGCCGGTAAAATTGACTGGTGTGGATCACCTCTTCACCGCAATCCGGAATCCAGGCCACCCACTCGCTGGCTGAACACTGGCACAGCAGCAGCGCTTCGTCAAAACTGAAGGCGCTCGGAAGATCGAGCAATTTTACCCATTTACCGGGTTGCAGTTCCTCCAGCCACTCGTGCCGGTCAGTGTCTAAAGCACCGGCTAGGGGGTGAGTTGCCAACCGGCTGTTCAATTCTGGCTTGCGGATGTCGAGTTTCATGGTTTTTCCTCCACTTACGCAGCTCACGGCTAAGGCTTTCCGACCGGCTTTTCCGCAAAACAGTCTTAGCGAGTGGGCTAAACAAAAATATTTTCTGTAACAAATGCTACAAAAGCCCACTTCCCCAAGTCAAGCAATTGTTGTATAAATTTACAAGCGCCTGAGCGACACTGTTGTGGGCCTATTGTGGGCATCTGGGGAGTGCGAGTTGAGCCAGCAAACATACCTACTGCCTGCCGGTTGGGGCGCGAGCAGTCTCCCTGTTGAGGGATGGCAGAATTCAGCTGTTGCGGTAAGTATTTTTGCTGCCGGTTGGCTGATGGGCTCGCGCACGGAGTTAGACGGCGGCGGTGCGGACAGTCCGAGGTGCCGGTGAGGGCGAACTGCAAGACTGGGGAGCGTCAAGTTTACACTGCTTGCGATGGGTTGTATTATGAAGGCAGTAGGTTTAACCCACTATCTAGCTTTCCTAATGAACCAGTTACCTAACCTGCTGACTCGTATCACCCAAACTCCTGGTCAGTGTGGCGGTCGTCCTTGCCTCGAAGGCATGAGAATCAGAGTCAGCGACATTTTAGAGATGCTGGCTGAAAATGTCAGTGTCCAAGAAATATTGGAGGATTTTCCTGATTTAGAACTGGAAGACATTCAAGCTTGCTTGCTATTTGCCGCACGGCGTAACGATTTCCCTCGACTGACTGCATGAATATTTGGATTGACGCTCAGTTACCTCCCGCGTTGGCTAGCCGGCTTAACAATACATTTTAACTAAATGCAATGGCGCTGCGAGATTTGGGATTGCGAGATGCTAAGGATGTCGAAATCTTGGAGGCAGCGCGGGTTGCCAATGCAGTCATTCTGACCAAAGACAGCGATTTTGTGGATTTGGTTTGTCGATTGGGGACACCTCCTCAAATTCTTTGGCTGACTTGCGGCAATGTTACGAACCGAAATTTACGTCAACTCCTGACAATTACTTTTCCTGATGCTTTGGAAAGATTGCGGCAAGGCGAAGCGATCGTGGAAATCACCAATGATCCATAATCTAGATGGTTGGTATTTTTTGGCGCAACTGATCGGCGGCGGCTGACAAGTTTGCAACACGCCGCAGATAACTTTTTGGCGGTGCAGCTATTTGTCAGGCTGCTGCAGAGTGACGCAATGGATTCCACCCCCACCTGATGCTATTCCATCAATATTTAACTGGATAACTTCACGTTCTGGAAACAATTTACCGAGAATTGTTCTGGCGTTTGCATCCGCCTTTGAATCGCCAAACTCAGGTGCAATGACAGCCCCATTAACAACATAAAAGTTAATATAGCCGGCTGCAAAATTTTCGCTGCTGTAATTAGAGCGGATTTTGCTAGGCGCTTCCAGAGTCACAACCTCTAGCCTGCGACCTTTTGCGTCTGTTGCGGCGTTCAAAATTTTGAGGTGTTCCCTGGTGACATCATAATCGAATGATTCAGAATCAAGTTCTAGACCGGCAACGACAACACCAGGACGAGTAAATCTAGCATAGAAATCCGTGTGTCCATCTGTAATATCTTTGCCTTTGATTCCAGGTAGCCAGATAATCTTTTGTAAACCTAGCAGAGCCTTAAGCTGACGATCGCATTCATTTTTCGTTAAGCCCGGATTGCGATTCGCGTTCAAAATACAGCTCTCAGTGATAATCGCCGTACCTTGACCATCTACTTCTATCCCTCCTCCCTCAGCAACAATAGAAGAGTTGATCGGCTGTGCGTTCGCCAACTCAGCAACACGTCGGGCTACTTTGGCATCATTAGTATGCTCCTGCTTATTACCCCAGCCATTGAAGTTGAAATCGATTCCAGCAAGTTCACCTTGTAAATTCAGCACAAACACTGAACCGGTATCTCGAATCCAGATATCATCCAGTGGGCAAACCTGGAGCTTAACGCTTGCTCCACAGAGTTTTGCCGCCAGGGATTGTTCTTGGGGACGTACTAGCAAGATAACAGGCTCATAACGGGCAATAGTACGAGCGATGAGTGCGATGTTTTCCTGAATAATCCTTAAGGATTTCTTTCCCCAAATTTCAGCTTTAGCTCCGAAAGCCATCCATGTATTTTTGTGGTGGTCAGCCTCATCAGGCATCAACCATCCTTGTGAACTGCTTATTTTTGGAGTTGATTTGTTCGTCTCAAGTCGAGATTGCATTCTAAATCCAGCTAAATGGCTACTCTCAACTATGGCAACAGAAGATGCCATTAAGTTCATAAATTGACGGCGCTTCATTTTGTCTTGCGATACCCGCTATATTACCAAACGCAAAAATTAACCGCTGAATGCGAAATTTATGAGGTTCGCCGTCAAACGGCTTTTTGTCTAAACCGGAATCTAATTGCGCTTGCTGCTCGATTTTCTGCCACGCCCAGCCACAAGGCAAACTGATCTTGCGCCGGTTCCGTCTGATTTTTGACTCCACTCCTGAGCTGTTAATAAATTACCATAATTATAACATAACACGGAGAGTCTCTCAAGTCAACCACCTGGGGAGAGGTATATATTTTGAAAATCTCCTAGATGGCCTTGGGATTGAACATTCTCCACGCTCTTGGTTGTGCTTAATAGCAGAGCATAGATATTCTGTCAACCCCTAGTAATTTGAAAAATGATTTTAAATTCACCCTCTGGCAGCCCTGGTTAAAGGGATGGACATTACAGGGAGACGGTCAACCGTCTTAAACGCTGTAACGCCACCGGCAAGGGAAGCCGCGAGAGTTACACTTAGCCAACACCATATCAGGAAAAAACCATCAATGACCACCGGCATTTGGGTACTCGGCGACCAGCTGTGGGCTGGACAAGCCGCACTGCAAACGTCCTCTGGGGCAAACCAAACCCCCGCGATCCTGATTGAATCCCTGCACCACGTCCAAGAACGACCCTACCACCGGCAAAAACTGGTGCTCGTTTGGTCAGCCATGCGCCATTTTGCCGAAGAATTGCGCCAGTCTGGCTTCGCTGTTACTTACATCCGCGCCGCTGATGACTTTCAAACTCCCCTGCAAGATTGGATTAAGTCCAGCGGCATTACTGAACTGCGGGTGATGGCACCGGCTGACCGGCCCTTTTCCCAGCTAATTCAAAACCTGCAGCTACCCTGCCAGCTCACCCTCCTTCCCAACAACCATTTTCTCTGGAGTGAGGAGGAATTCAAACAGTGGGCGAAAAAGCGCAAGCGCCTGCTGATGGAAGACTTCTATCGCGAAGGGCGTCGCCGGTTCGGCATTTTAATGGATGGGGAAAAGCCGGCTGGCGGACAGTGGAACTATGACAGGGAAAATCGCAAACCGCCGAAAGGCAAGCTGAACACGCCTAAAGCCCTCTGGTTCGAGCCAGACGAGATAACTCAGGAAGTCATCGCACAAGTAAAATCTCTCAATTTCCCCACATACGGAGACGCCGAACCCTTTCGCTGGGCTGTTACCCGCGCACAAGCGCTCCAGGTGTTAGACCACTTTATCCACCACCGGCTGCCGGCTTTTGGCCCTTACCAAGACGCGATGGTGACGGGCGAGGAAACCATGTGGCATTCCTTGATTTCCCCCTACCTCAACATCGGTTTGCTTCACCCGCTGGAAGTAATTCAAGCTGCTGAACGCGCCTATCGCGAAAACCATCTGGATTTGTCTAGCACAGAAGGGTTCATCCGTCAAGTGATGGGCTGGCGGGAATACATGCGCGGGGCCTACGCTCACACGGATGCCGGCTACCCGCAGCGCAACTGGTTCAACCACACCCAGCCCCTGCCGGCATTCTTCTGGGACGCGGAGAAAACCGGCATGAACTGCTTGCGCCAAGTCCTGAGCCAGATCCAGCGCACCGGCTACGCCCACCACATCCAGCGGCTGATGGTGCTGTGCAACTTCGCCCTGATTGCCGGTCTCAACCCCCAGGAAGTCGAGCAGTGGTTCCACGCCGCCTTTATCGACGCCTACGACTGGGTGATGCAAACCAACGTCATTGGTATGGGGCTGTTTGCCGATGGGGGCGTGCTGGCGTCCAAACCCTACGCGGCGTCCGCCAATTATATCAGCAATATGAGCGACTATTGCAAAAACTGCGCTCACTCTCACAAAGAGCGCACCGGCACCCGCGCCTGTCCCTTCAACTTCTTTTACTGGGACTTCCTCCACCGGCACCGGGACAAGCTCGCCTCCCAAGGTCGCATGAGCTTCATTCTGGCCAACCTCGATCGCATGCCCCCGGAAGAACTGGCGCAAATTCGCCAGCAGGCCGCCGGCTGGCACGCTGCCATTAGCAATAAGCAATAAGCAATCAGGCGCGGGCGAAAAATTAGCAATTCTTATTTTTCGCGGCACTTTTCCCCACAGATTCCACAACCATTCCACAATTGGTCAGAACGTTTTCCACAATTTAGACAGGGTTTTCCACAGGGGGAGACGGCAGGATCGAGTCTTCCTGTTCGGTTGGGGATTTCTCCGGCGCAGCGCCGGCAGGCTCCCCAGCTCTCGCTTTTTGTTAAGTTTTGTAACAGAAACCGGGCTGAAACGCTGATTATGTCGTAAATCTTTTTTTTTTATAAAGGCGGCTGTAACATTTCGCAGCATTGACAGCACTACCCCCTGATAGCGCACAATGATTCGGCGCACCCTAAAAATGTGCTGTGCGGGTGGGAGCTATCAGAGCCACTCACCCGATCTGGTCGGTGCCCACATCCGCCCCGACAGCGCTGGGAGTGAGGGTAGTGACCAGTAAAGGCCGGGGAGAGAGGTAGTTGACGGAGGACAGTCTATGAACGCAAGCATCAGCATACTGGCAGAAATCCCTGAAGAACTGCACGAATCGCTCAAAAGCTACTTGGACACGCATCCGGACTGGGATCAAGACCGGGTTTTTTCTGCCGCTCTGTCACTGTTCTTGCTACAAAATGGAAGCAGTGGCACCCCAGAGGCGTCGCGAAGCTACCGTCAGGCGGCTCGGGTGTATCTCGAAGCGCTGTTCCAGCAGTCGGCCTAAATTGAGCTCGTTCCATCGAGCAAGCGCGAATAGTGTGCGCCTGCGGCAGCGTGCCCGCTAAGAGTCCCCCTCATGCAAATAACCGCCCGGAAGTCCGTCGAATGTCTTAGAGACTCTTATCGTGGGTGCGGGCATGAGCGGCCTGAGTCTGGCCGACGCAATGCAGGCCAGCCAGTCACCCACCGGCAGCCGCCCCCGCCAGATTTTGCTAAGAGAAACTCAGGGAAGAGTGGGAGGGCGGATTGTCACCTCAACCGGCGAGGGGTTTCTCAAAGGAAGAGGGCCCGAACAGTTTTTCGCCGGCACCGGCACTGCTGAAACTAGCAGTGGATGTGGGACTGAAGCAAGAGTTGGTGCTGGCTGACCGGCAGATCCCCCGTTACGTCTAGTGGAACGGGGAGCAAAAAGTATCGGTTAATTCTTAAGTTAGCCGGCAAAAGGTTAAGAAACCGGGTTTCAGGTTAAGAAACCCGGTTTCGCCGAAGAAACCGGGTTTCTGGTATCTTGTTAGAGAAACCAAGTTTCTGGCATCTTCTCAACTGGTTTTGTCGAAGAGGGAGTTAAAGGTTGACTGCAAGGCTTGAATGTCTGCAACTCTTGCCACTAAAACATTTTCGCGACCGGCATCTTTCAGGCGCTGCTGCCAATACTGGATGCTGTCGGAGTTCTTCATCCAGTAGTCTATTACGGTGTCAACGACCCGATCCACTTCCCAACCTTGCTCAGGAGCAACGGTTTCGACGGATTGAATAAAGGTATCGAGCGCACACTTGTGAGTTCCCACATATTCCAGGCGCGGGCGCGGTTTTTTCTGTAAAATCTCTTGCTGTTGGTTAAAGAAATACAGGATGGGGGATATCCCTAGGATGTCAAAGGTGTAATTCATGGCGACCTCCTAAATGGGCTGTCTATTAATAGATGTCATAGCAGTTTGGAAAAAACCCGACAGTTATATCGGTTACAGTTAACAGCAAAATTGTTAAGTTCTGTAAAAGACTTGATGGCCTGTCCCTGACGCCGGCCTGCCGGAAGCAGGCTGAGCGGTGGTAGGGTGCGGGCGGAATCATCTGGGAGCGCGACCTGTAGCGGTTTTCCGTTGGATGAAGTGCGCGCCAGAAACCCGGAAGAGGGCGGAAGGGCCCGCAGAAGGGGGCGGGCACTCGGACCCGCCCCTACCGGCTTTCTCAGTACCTCACGCTTGATCAAAAACGCTATAAATCCCTGATTCCGGGCCACTGCCGGCTTGAGATATCTCAACATTTCGTATAAAAAGTTATTGAAACTTTATAGAAATTAATGTATAGTGGCAGTCGCCGGCGTGCCTGGGTGGTGCCGGTGGGAACGCACCTCTATGCGCAGGAGCGACATGCCGGTTTGGATAGGTGAATTTAAAGGAGAGCTGGCGGCGCTGAGCGCTGCATTCGTGTGGGCGATGTCCTCGGTGGTTTACGCCCGGATGGGACAGCGCATCCCACCGCTGGAACTGAACCTGCTCAAGGGGGGGATTGCCATTGGCTTTTTGCTGCTGACTGTGCTGGTGCGAGGTCAGCTGTTGCCGGCGCTCGACGCCCCCGCCCTGGGGATGCTGTCGCTGAGCGGCGTTATCGGGATTACCTTGGGAGATACGGCTTATTTCGCGGGGCTCAACAGCATCGGACCGCGACGGACACTGCTGCTGGAAACTTTAGCGCCGCCGATGACAGCGCTGCTGGCGGCGGTTTTTTTGGGGGAACAGCTGGGTTCGGGGGCTTGGATTGGGATTTTGCTGACGGTTTTGGGCGTGGCGTGGGTGATTGGCGAGCGGGTGACTGAGACAGCCGGCAAGACGGGACAGTGGGTGGCGGGCGTCAGGTGGGCGCTGCTAGCGGGACTGGCACAAGCCGGTGGGGCAGTTCTCTCGCGGGCGGCGCTGGCGCAGACGGAGATTGAGCCGGTGTGGGGGGCGCTGGTGCGCCTGAGTGCCGGTGTGCTGGGACTGCTGCTGTGGGCGCGCCTAGGACGCAAACCGCTCGACGGGTTGCTCAAACCGCTGCAGTCGCGGCGGGTGCTTGTGGCGATTGTTGTGGCTGCTTTTGCTAGCACATATCTGGGCATTTGGCTGCAGCAAACGGCGCTGAAATTCGCACCGGCAGGGATTGCGCAAACCCTGAGCGCCACGAGTCCGCTGTTTGTCCTCCCCCTGGCGGTGTGGGCGGGGGACAGGGTTAGCTTGCGGGCGATTCTCGGGGTGCTGGTTGCTCTGGCGGGGGTGGGGATTTTGTTTAGCTGGCGGTAGGGGGGAAGTCTTCCCGGACAGGCGGGAGGCCGGTCCTGCAAGAGATGGGGTTATTATAATGGGATGCTTCCTTTCGCTGTGCCGGTGGGATGAGGACGTAGGAATTGCGTTCCCTCCGACCCTATCCCTACTAGCAAGTGAGATGCCTTGTCCATTACTGAGCTGTCTATTGCTATGCCTCGCTTTGACACGCATCTTGCTTGTCCCAATGTCCCTGAGAGCCGGCGAAAGGCTCTGTCCATTGCTGAGCTGTCCATTGCGACCGGCTGGGCTGACAGACAGATAGGATGCAGGGTATAATATTGTGATGAAATCAATATCAAAATCACTGGAAAATTTCCGAGATAAAATTACCGGACGGGCTTACTTATTGCTGGCGGTGATTATTTTTGCAGCTGCTAATTCCGTGTTGCGCCGGCTCACGCAGATTGGAGATATAAACCTCATCGACGGCAGAAATCCGATTTCATTTTGTAATGTATTATTTGTGGGGAATCTCGTCGCCTTGATGGTGTTAGTGGCTATCTATGGCAAACAGTGGCATATAGATTCTCTCCAGCGTATTTCCGGGAAACATTGGCTGGGTTTGAGCGGGACGGCAATCCTTTCGGGGGCTTTGGCCCCATCTTTAATTTTCATGGCCCTCTCCCAAACCGCAGTCAACAACGTCGTATTAATTGGCCGGATAGAAACGCCATTAATTCTGGCGCTATCCGTGATTTTGCTGCGGGAGCGAGTGAATCGCTGGGTGGTGACCGGCTCGGCGGTTTCATTTGTGGGAGTTATCCTGACAATTTTGCTGCAAAAGCCCGCAGGAAATATGGTGGAAATGGGCGCGGGCTTTAGCCTGGGAAAAGGAGAGGTGATGGCGCTGCAAGGGGCGGTAGCGCTCGCTGTTTCCACCATTATCAGTAAAGTTACCCTCAAGCAGATTCCTTTAGGGATATTCAGTATTTTTAGGACGGCGGTGGGAACGGTGGTGTTTGCAGTAATTGTCACCCAAATGTATGGGCCGGCACATTTTATGGATGCCTTCTCGCCGCTGCTGTGGCAGTGGATGCTATTTTACGGCGGTGTTATTGTGGTGGGAGGACAGTTATTGTGGTTTAGCGGTTTGAAGAAAACGGGAGCATCGGATGTATCTCTGGCAACTTCTTTCAGCCCGATCGCCGGCATATTGGCGGCGTATTTGCTCTTAGGAGAAGTGCCAACAGCTGCTCAATACATCGGCGGTAGCTTAATTTTAGCCGGCATCGCCATCAGCCAAATGGGATTGAGGCAAAAAATAAAGGAAACAGAGGTGGGAGCCAAGGAAATGGATATGAAAGCCGGATTTAAGGGAGTTTGAGGTAGCAAGTGAGCGCCTGACTTGTTCAGCGAGCTTTGAGAACAAATTCACCTTCTTCTTGTCCCCCCTCTCCGCTTGCGGAGAGGGGGTTAGGGGGTGAGGTTCTTTACGGACAGCTCACAGGAGCGGGTCGGGTGCCGGGGGTGATTGTTAACTTACATGGGGTTCCGGTGTTCCAACACCTGAAACAAAGGTTCTTCCCGCAAATCAAAAGCAGGCTTGTTAACCTTTGGCAATGGCTCCGATGGTTTTGAAAACCGCTGGGCTATTTTCTGGCACCATTCCTCCTCAATCTCAATCAAAATTGCTTGGCGATCTAACATTTTAGCCGCTCGCCCAACAGCGCCCGAACCGGCAAAGCAATCGAGCACTACGTCACCGGCGCGAGAACTGGCTTTGATAATGTGGGCAATCAGGTCAAGTGGCTTTTCTGCTGGATGCTTGCCAGGGTAAGGTTTGACTGTCGGGAAGTCCCAAACATCCGTGTAGGGGATATCAGCGGTCACAGAAAAAGGTCTGATTATTTTTTCATAATCAGGCAGTTCCGGCACTTGGGGGCTAAATTTAGAAAATGCCGCTTTTAGCTTCTGGTATTGCTCAGGAGTTGGAATATTTCTGCCTGTCTCCCAATTCGATACAGCCCCACCGTGATTGACACTGCCATACTCCCCAATCGCTTCTGTCAGTTCAATGGTTGACAGTCCTGTAGCTAAGCGGGTTTTTTTGATCAAGCTTCCAAAAGCCGGTAGTTTTGAGTCTTCACCGGCAGCTGACTCCGCAAAAATGATGCGCTCTGAATGCAGATACCAACTCCTCAGACTTTCCTTGTTAGTTTTCTGCTTCCACCCATCATACCCGGGTTCATTGGGCTTCGTCCAAGTGATAGAGGCTAGCACATTGAACCGTTTCTCTAACATCACCTCGACTCTGGCTGCCATTTTAGGAGAAGCGCAGCAGTAGAGAGAGCCATTTGCAGCCAACACCCGCTGCCACTGTTCTGCTATAGTGTCTAGCCATTCTAGGTAATCCCTGTCAGTTTTGAAATTTCTGTCGCCCGTAATATTTGCTTTTTTGGTGGCATGATAAGGCGGGTCTGTCAGGATAAGATGGACTGAATTATCAGGTATAGTTCTCAATACATCAAGGCAATCTCCTTGGTAGAGAGTCACTTGGGGGGATTGGAAATAAATCTTCATTTGCTCGTCGGGAACCCGGTATGTATAATTAATGTGGTTATTCGCATCTATTGCATTGCTGCCTCAGTCCTGAACATTTTTTAACGCCCGCTCCAGCAGCAGACGCACTTGCAACAGTCTTCACTCTCATCCTAGCTGCTAAGATGGACAGTTGCGGATGCGCCGGCTCTGGGAGGTCGTCAGTAAACCACTCAGTCCCTTGCTTGCAGGGTATTTCTAGCTTAACATTAGGTGTATCTCCTGGCGTGTCTCAATCTCGGTTTCTGGTGTCGCCGGGGCCGGTGGATCGCCACCACTCCAGACAAACTGCTTTCAGAAACAAATTCCAATTTTTCTTCTTATCCCCCCCTCTCCCCAAGTGCTGGGCGGGGAGGGGGTGAGGGGATGGGAAGTGAGATTAATCAGCCAGACATGATATAAGGGGTGAGGTTGTTTACGGACAGCTCGCAGGAGCGGCTCGGGTGCCGGTGTTAATGCGATTCAACCCGCTGAGGTTCATCAAGGCGCTGGCATACTCAATCTTGTTGCCCACTTTTTTGCCCCGGCGAACCTTGAGAATACTCCCACCCAGCAAATCCCACCCTACGAATTCTTCCCCAGCGCTTCTGATGGTATCCTTGGGATTGAAAGGCGGTTCCGAAACTTCCACAGCTCGACCGGCTACCGTATTCCCACTCACGTCCCCACTGATGCAAATCGTGTTGCCCGAGTCAATTTGTCCGAGGGTGCCGGTGAGCTTGTTCCCTCTCTTGCGGAACCGAAATTCATAGCCTCCCGCCTTGAGTAACTCGTCATCACTGACAGTAAAAGAAGGAAGTTTGGCGCTGACGTACCGGTAATTCCCGTCTGGGAGACTCGCAACGGTAGAAGTCTTCACCGGCGGCTGACTTCCGCTATTCCCACCCCGCTGAGACAGATACTTCTCTAAATCTGCCGTGCGCTCCCCAGTCAGCTTTTCCAGGCACCCATTGAGAAAAATCGGATATTCCCGCCCATCAGGCGAGACAGGGATTTCAAACCGGCAGCTGTCATCGCGAAACTTAATCCACGTCTCCTCCGCCTCAATCAGTAGCTTCTTCGGCTCGCCGGTTGCCCCTGAAATGACTTTTTGATAAACCTCATTCAGCCGTTTGTCAGCGGCTTTATAGGATTGTTCCGCACAAAATTTAATGTCATTTGTTGTGGTTGCGTTCTTGCAATCAATCTGTTGAGCGAGAGCGTTAACCGGTGCCAGGACTGCAAAAAACGCGAACAAGACCGTGAGGGCGGAAATCCTTCGTTTGGTGAGCATAGTTTCCCTTTGGCTTTCAAAATGACAGGACATCATACAGCTTTTCCCACGTTTTAGGCTCAACAATTCCGTCTGCGGGAAGGTAGGCTTTCCGCTGGAATTCCTTGACAGCCGCTTCGGGAGTCTGGCCAAATACACCATCAATTTTGACAGGTTTCAGCGAGAGCTTTGGCTCGCCCAACAACCTTTGCAACTCTTTGACCTCTTCCCCTTTCGAGCCGAGTTTTAAAGTCGGCGGTGCGGTGGTACCGGCACGAAACGAGAGATATTTCTCCAAATCCGCCGTGCGCCGCTTCGTCAGCCGCTCCTTACATTCGCTGAGATAAGCGATATAACCCGTACCATTTCGCGCCTGGTAGGTTTCAAAGGCGCAACTGGTGTCCCGAAACTTAATCCATGTCAGCTGGATATCAACCAGCTGGTTTTTCTGATCAGCGCTCAATCCAGAAACGACTTTTTGATAGACCTCATTGAGCCGTTTGTCTGCGGCTTCATAAGACTTTTGAGCGCAATAGTTGATTTCCGGCGTTCCGCGAGGATTGCTGCAATCAACTGCTTCATCAGCAATCGCGTACCCGGGCTCTGCTAGACTTGGACTAGCTGGGAATAAGACCAGTGCCATCGCTACCAGGATAAACGTCAGGCGTCCCCACCTGACCCACATCGTCAGTTTTCTCAGCATGGTTTCCCTCTGGCTTTCAAACTTTGGGATACTCCCAAGCATAGCGCATGGGACATGGGGCATGGGGCATGGGGCGTGGGGCGTGGCGCAAAACAATCAATCCAAAATCCGGGCATCCAAAATCCGGCTTCCTTGCCTCTCCCCTCGCTCAATCCCTGATTTCCCCTAATTTAGCCTTATCTACTCCCGGATGTCATTAGTTCTTAACATCTTGTAACGCCTCATCCAGCCGCCGGCTCTCGGAAGGGACAGTTACGGCACTGGCTCTTCAGCAGCCGGCAGCAATTTTTTTTGCTAGCCCCTTGACATTCCCCAGGAGGTTTGATAAGATAAAATCGATGAGGAAGAACTGGGTTTGAAACAGAAAGCGCCTGATTAATGCGGGCTCGCGCCCAGGCTGACAAAACTCACCCCAAAATTAAGCCGCAACCTCAAGAAACCAGGTTTCGCAGGAGTTACCTGGTTTCTGATAGCCGTATAGCCCCCGACTTGTAGAGACAGGAGTTTATCGTTTGAGCGCCAGAGTCAGCCCATCAGCAATGGTAAGCAGGCTCAGGGTGACTCGTTCGTCGCGGTGTAACTTTTCATTAAAGGCTCGGATGGCTTGAGTGCTGCTATCCTGAACTTGGGGGTCGGCAACTTGTCCGCGCCAGAGAACATTATCAATAGCAATCAAGCCGCCGGTGCGAACCAGCTGCAGCGATAGCTCGAAGTAGGCGTCATAATTGTCTTTATCGGCGTCGATGAAGGCGAAATCAAAGGTTTCCGCAACACCGGCGGCTAGCAGATCGTCGAGAGTTTGCAGCGCCGGCGCGATTCGCAAATCAATTTTGTGAGCCACACCGGCGGCTTCCCAGTACCGGCGAGCTGTGGCGGTATACTCCTCACTGACATCGCAAGCGACAATCTTGCCAGTGGGGGGAAGTGCGAGAGCGACGCACAGGGAACTGTAGCCGGTGAACACTCCGATTTCCAGGGTTTTTGTGGCCCCCAGCAGCTGCGCGAGCAGCGCCATAAACTGCCCTTGTTCCGGTGCTATTTGCATCCCAGCCCGAGGATGGCGGGCGGTTTCTTCTCGCAGCTGGCGGAGAATTTCTGGCTCCCGCAAAGAAACCGATAGCAGGTAATCGTAGAGCCGGTTGTCGAGGCCAAGAGTCTTGTTTGGCATGGGGGGTTTGAAAATCGGACTATATTAAAGTCTATAATAGCACCGGCAATATTTCAACCCCCAGATAAAAGGTGCAAAATATGACATGGAGTAAACACAGGATAAGGAAAGCTGATGGTGAGACTGTTATTGATAGCGATTTTAGCAGGATTGCTGGCTGCCTGCGGCGCTGCCGGCCCTGGCCCAAGCATGCAGGTGGTGCAGCAGGCAATTGCGATGCAGCTCAGCCAAACTCAAGGGCAACTGGCGCAGCAGCTGGGGCGAAACCAGCCGCCGGAATTGCAAATAAATCGGGTGGCGATTGCTAAGATAGAACCCTTACAGATTCAAGATTTACCGGCATTCCGCGTCAGGGGGACCTGTGACATGACAGTCAAGCTACCCGCCAAGAAAGTGACGCAACGGGAAACACCTTTTGAAGTCTACTTGCAGCGTCAAAAACAAGCCCAAACCTGGCGTATGGCTCGTCGGGTTGGCGGCAGCGATTCCCAGCCGGTGTGGGCGACCTATTTGATTAAGCCAACCGGCTATCAGTAGACAGACAGACTGCAGGGGCGGGGAACGCCTGCGATCTGGGTTGCGCTGCTCAAAGAATTGATAAACCCGCCCCAACCCCGCCAGAATGCTGGTGCTAAGTACGCCGCAATAATTAAGCATAACACGTCCTCTCCCAGAAACCCCCTGCCAGAAACCAGGTTTCTTAAACAGGACTTACGCACAACTGTGAGACGAAACCGGGTTTCTGGTTCGGAAGGGCTTGAAGTCACTGCTGGTTGAGAAACCCGGTTCCTGCGTAAGTCCTATTAAAAAAACCCGGTTTCTTGATGTTTCGTTTGGTTGGGTTTAGTTATGTCCACCTACTTATAGCGTTTCTCAGTTGGATGAACTGCGCCCCAGAAACCCGGTTTCTTAAAGAAACCGGGTTTCTCAGTACCTCACAAAGGATGAGAAATGCTATAACTCAAGTTGCTACTTACAAAAAATCCAGGCTTCGATCCCCCCCTAACCCCCCCTTGAAAAAGGGGGGAACAGGAATTGCCCCCCAACGGGCAGGCCCCCGTGCCTGCCAGTTGGGGGGATGGAAAGGCTGCCGTTTCATAACTAGCAACTTGAGTTACTTGTGAATCGCGATTAAACTTGATGAAGCTGGTTGTGCAGCTGGATGGGAGAGGGCCAGCCGGCGCGGCCAAGTGTTAAATATCGTAAAAAACTATTGACACTGGCTAAATTAAGTGATATTGAACGGGCGGCTGTTGAATCGATGTTTTTTGATTGGAGCTTGACTCCAGACTGCTAAAAGCCCTAATTTGATAGGCAGCCAGCTTTTTCCGGGCAAAAAGCGATCTGCCGGATTAAATTTCAGAGAAAATTTTTATTGGCAAAATTCCCGATTTTTTACCTGCGAGTCAGTATGCAGATGGGCAAAAGGGATAGCAGAAGTTAATATGAGTGACCCGCAACGTCCAGATGAAAGTACCGCCTATAACGAGAGTTCCTTCCAGACGCTATTACGGGCAATTGAGCTGTCTCAAGGGCAATTTTCCCTGATTTTAGTGCGCTGCAACTACGCTTCCTTGCGAACGCAGATGGTGCGGCAACTGCTCGCTCGATGCCCCATTGAGCTGCGACAGATAGTTCTCGATGAGTCTGCCAGCACCCTGTATAAAACCATACTGACAGAACTCGGTGAGGAGCAGCCCCCGGCGCTGATGGTATTTGGTTTGGAGTCAGTCCGTTCCATTGCCGCAATGCTGGTTGCGACGAACCAAGTTCGAGAAGAGTTTCGCAAAAATTTTCCCTTTCCGCTGCTTTTGTGGGTGAATGATGAAATTTTGCAGAAGCTGATTCGGCTAGCGCCCGATTTCGAGAGTTGGGCCACAACAGTTGAATTTGGGCTGCCGGCGCTGCAGCTGATTGAATTTTTGCAACGAGAGGCGGACAGAGCCTTCGCGAAAGCGCTCGACGCTGGCGCGGGGCGGTTTCCCCACAGTTGCCACCTCGATCTGGCGATTGATTCCCCCGCTCGCGGGGAACTGCACTCAGCTCTCAACGATCGGCATCGTCGCGGACAGGCCCTAGAGCCAGACATAGAAGCCAGCATGCAATTTATTTTAGGTCGGGATGCGTACCTGAGCGATCGGATGGAGGAAGCTCGACAGCATTATGAGCGCAGTCTGCGGTTCTGGCAGCAAAGCGATCATTTAGAGCGACAGGCGTGTTTGCTGTTCCATCTGGGAGCGTGGTGGTACTCGCAGGCCGAGGTGCGTCACGCTGAATACCTGCCGGCGTACCGTCAAGCCAGGGATTATTTCAGCCAGTGCGTTGCGGCATTGCAACAAGCCGGTCGCCCCTGCGCCGTGGCTAAGTTTATCAACGCCTTGGGAGCGGCACTGCAAAGACTGCAGCAGTGGGAGGATCTGGAAAGCGTTGCTGAAATAGCCGTCGGGCTGCACCAAACCTGCGCCGATCCCATCCGGAGCGCGGACGCTTACGGTCTTGTGGCTGAGGTGGCGCTGGCAAAATCAGCCTGGATGCAAGCCAAGGAATACGCCCAGATGGCGCTGGCAATCCACGCTCGCAACTCCGAATCTGCCGGTGATTCTAACACAGATTTGGGCAGGGCGCAGCGACACTGCCATTATTGGTATTTGTTATTGCTAGCCGAGGCGCAAAGGCATCTCGGTGAAGTTCAACCGGCACTGGAAAACTTAGAAACCGCCCGATCTCTGAGCAATCCCCACTGCGATCCCCAGCTTTACATCCGGATACTGGGATCGCTGCGCCAGCTCTATTTTGAGCGGGGGGAATATCTCAACGCTTTTCTTTTGAAGCAAGAGCGGCTAAAGATTGAGCAGCAGTACGGGTTTCGCGCTTTTATTGGTGCGGGGCGGCTCTCGCCTTCCCGACAGGCGCTCAACCCCGCGCCCACCTTGCAACAGCCACCGGCGGGGATTTCGCCAGAGATTGCGGCGTCGGACCGGCACAAAGATGTCCAGCGCTTGATAGACGAGCGAATTAGCCGGACTGACCGCAAACTGACGGTGATTTACGGACCCTCAGGAGCCGGCAAGAGTTCGATTTTGCGAGCCGGGTTAGTCCCGGCACTGAAACAGACCACTGTCCGCCAGCGCCACGCCCTGCCGGTGGTGCAGCAAGTTTACACCAACTGGGTGAGGGAACTGGGGAAATCTCTCAAACAGGCGCTTGCGGAAGTTCAGGGCGTCAAGATGGGAGATTGCCCCTCTGCGCCTGAGCCAGCGCATTCAGCAGAAGCCATTCTCGACCAATTGCGTAAAAATGCCGATTGCCATTTGCTAACGGTTCTGATATTCGACCAATTTGAACAGTTCTTCTTCGCTTGCAAAGAGCCGGCAAAAAGGCTAGAATTTTATGAATTCTTGCGAGAGTGCCTGAATATCCCTTTCCTGAAAGTCATCCTTTCCCTGCGGGAAGATTATCTCTCTTATTTGCTGGATTTCAATCGCCTCCATCACAGGGAAGCCACAGACAGCAACATTCTGTACCGAGAAACACTGTATTACTTAGGCTATTTTACAGCCGCTGAGGCCAAATCAGCTCTCCGCTTAACAGCCAGCACTAATTATTATTTGGAACCGGCGCTGATTGATAAAATAGTGGGGGATCTGGCTGGAGATATGGGAGAGGTGCGTCCGCTTGAGCTGCAGGTGGTGGGCTTGCAGCTGGAAACAGAGAAGATATCAGCGCTGGCGCAGTATCAAAACCGGGGGGGCAAGGAAAAACTGGTCGAGAGATTTTTGCAAGAAGCCGTCAAAGACTGTGGGGCTGAGAACGAACGGGTTGCCCGACAGGTTTTGTACTTGCTAACCGGTGAGAACAGGACTCGCCCTTTAAAGGATCGCGCTGCTATAAGAGCGGGTTTACAGGCGCTGGGGTTAAAAGCCTCGGCGGCTCAACTGGATTTGGCGCTCACTATTTTAACCGGCACGGGGCTGGTGTTTTTGGTGCCAAACATCCCCGACCGCTACCAGCTGGCTCACGAGTATTTGGTGCCTTTGATACGCCAGCAGCAACAACCTGTCTCAGTCGGGGCTCCGAAAAAGGAGAAAAAGCTGGCCTTTCGCGCTCAGTCCGAGCTAAATCGCGTGCTGGGGCGAGCACGCCGGGGGGCGGGACTGTCTTTGATGGCAGTAGTAGCAGCGCTAGCGGGGGTATTTGGCTGGCAAGCCAAACTGCAAACTCAGCGAGCGGAAGTCAAAGAGATTCAACAGCTGAATCAGGCTTCAAAAGCGCTTTTTCTTTCGGGGAAACAGCTGGAGGGATTAATCGCGAGCGTCAGAGCCGGCAAGCAAATACTGGAGACAGAAGCGCCGCCGGATATCAAGACGGAGACGGCAGACCGGCTGCGGCAGGCACTTTCCGAAATTCAGGAGCGCAATCGTTTGGAGGGGCATATCGGTGCGGTTTTCGATGTCAGTTTCAGCCCCGCCGGCGAGCAGCCACAAGGGGAAGGGCACCGGCAAGTTGCGCCCCTGCTGGCGACAGCCGGTGGGGACGGAACCGTGAAACTCTGGAGTTCAGCCGGTGTCCCGCTCAGAAGTTTGCAAGGTCACCGGGCTCGGGTGAACCGGGTGAGTTTTAGCCCGGACGGACAGATCCTTGCCTCGGCGAGTGATGACACCACTGTCAAACTCTGGAGGCGTGACGGCACCTTTGTGAGAAACTTGAAGCACAGCAAGCCGGTGACTGCGGTCAGCTTCAGCTCCCAAGGACAGATGATTGCCTCTGGGAGTAAGGACAAGACTGTCAAACTTTGGAGCCGCGACGGCACTCTGCTGAAAGTTCTCAATCACGGCGACTGGGTGTGCGATCTGAGTTTCAGCCCCGACGGACAGATGATTGCTTCTGCCGGAAGGGACAAAACCGTCAAACTTTGGAGCCGCGACGGCAAGTTGCTGAAAATTCTAAAAGGGCACAATAAATCGGTATTGGCTGTCAGTTTCAGCCCGGACGGCAAGACAGTTGCTTCTGCCAGTGAGGACAAGACGGTCAAACTCTGGAACCTTGACGGTCAGCTGCTAACCACTCTCGAAGGCCACACCAGCAAAGTCAAGAGCGTCAGTTTCAGCCCCAGCGGTCAGATAATTGCCTCTGGCAGTTCTGACAGCACTGTCCGACTTTGGAGCCGTGACGGCAGCCTCTTGAGAATTATAAAGGGGCACACCAGCGCTGTCAACAAAGTGAGTTTCAGTCGGGCCGGCACCCTCGCCTCTGCCGGTGATGACGCAACCGTCCGGCTGTGGGGCTTCAATAAAGAGGACGCGCTGTTGAAAATACTGTCGGAGCACAGCAAGAGTGTCTCGGGTGTGAGTTTCAGCCCCGACGGACTGTCCCTTGCCTCGGTGAGGGCTGGCACTACTTTCAAACTCTGGAAGCGTGACGGTGGCAATACGTTCGCCCCGGCGAGCGAACGCACAGCCGTCCGGCTCTGGAACAGTGCGGGCACTTTGCAGAAAATTCTCAAGGGGGATCGCGAACAAGTGTGCGCTGAGGGTTTTGCCCCCGACGGACAGCTCCTTGCTGCTGGAAGTGCTGACGGCACTGTCAAACTCTGGAAGCTTGACGGACACTTGCTGAGAGCTCTGGAGGGGCATCGCAATCAGATCTCGCCGGTCAGTTTCAGCCCTGATGGCCAAACGATTGCCTCAGCAAGTGCCGGCACGGCGGTAAAACTCTCGATCGAGGACTGCAGCTTGCCCAGAGCGCTTGAAGGGGGCACAGATACTGTTAGCAATGTGCGTTTTAGCCAGTCGGGTCAGCTGACTGCCTCTGCCGGCTATGATGGCGCACTGAAACTCAAAGAGCCGCACCAGCTGGTTCCCGACCGGCTCGAGGCATATAGTGCTGGGGTCTTGGGGGTGAGTTTGAGCCCAGAAGGCCGCACGCTCGCCCCTGCCGGTGCGGACAAAACTGTGAGGCTCTGGAGCCCCAACAGCGGGGAGTTGAATTTGGATCTTTATAATTTAGTGGGGCGCAGTTGTGATTGGCTGCGCGACTATCTCAAGAACAATCCCCGCGTCAAAAACAGCGACCGCTACCTCTGCGACGGCACCGGCTCTCAAAAGTAGAGAGGGGCAATGCCGGCGCACTCGCCAGGGTGCGTCTCCCTTTGGGCGCTGGAGTGCCAGCCTCCTGCTTTCACTGCCCAGATATTTGCACGAACACCGTCCTGTTTCGAGGCCCGTCCAAGTCAAAGAACAGCACAGATTGCCAAGTCCCCAGAGCCAATTGACCGTCCGCAATTGGGATCGCTTCACTGCTGCTGAGCATCAGAGCCATCAGGTGAGAGTGGGCATTCGCCGGTTCGTCCGGGGGCACATCTCTCAAGTGGAGGTCCGCCGTGCAGGTAGGTTCCTGAACAGGGCGCTAATTTTTCCAGATGCGCCTTAACGTCCACCAGCAATCGCTCTTCATATTCATTGATAGCCAGCGCTGTCGTTGTGTGCCGGGAGAAGACCAGAAGCTGGCCATTTTTGACCCCACTCGCCTCCAGGAGCTGCAACAGCTGTGGGGTAATATTGTAAATGCCTATACCAATGCCGGTTTGTACTTCAATTATTTTATTGATTATCTGCATCTCTCTCCTGCTGCTAGAGCGGGTTGTTTTTTGGTGCGGGTGCGGGGAAAAGCGCCTGCGACCGCCCGGCGGAGCTGGGACTGATGCCGGTGCGCTCGGGAGACGGTGGCAAGCTGAAAACTGCCCAGCGATCGCCGGCAGAAGTTTTTTACCCCTTCCCAGCGGTCGGAGGCGCGGTCGGGCAGCGACCTATTATATAACGTATGTAACGAATGGGGGAGAGGAGCCGCTCGCATGCCAGTGCGTGCAAAAATCCGATCGCAGGGTTTGAGCCGGTTCAGGGCAGACGGAGAAATAGGGAAGGGATCGTTCCGTTTTTGCAGATATACCCCGGCGATTGAAATCGCGGCTACAGGACATCGAACCACCGGCTGCACCCGCCGGCGCGGGCAAAAAAAACTCGTGTCCCCTCCCGCCCCCCTGAAAGGGAACAGGGGGCGGCTAAAGTCTGTCTAGCCGGTAGAAAGTGCGCCGAATAACCAAAGCGGTACGCTCCCGGAAAATGGGAGGATTGAACGGCTAGCATATTTCTGCCAGGGGCGCTTGCGTAAAATTTAGGATCTTTTCCTAATTGGCGCGTCAAAGCTATGCGAGTGGGGGCAACCATCTTTGGCCGGCTCTTGCCAGCCCGACGGTGGCGGTGGCGGTCGTTTGATTGCCGGTATCAGTTTCTCTGAAGCTTCGCCTTATGCCAGCAACCCCCCAGCTTAAAGGCGCGACAACCTTAACCTCCCCCCCGTACCGGCGGGTTGCGTTCCACACCGGATTGGCGGCAGAATAAAGGTGCCTTTCTCTCGCTCGCCCCACAGAAGTAGTGGGCGCTGCCAGAGGGAACTGCCCGGCGAGCCTATTTCCAAAAGTGGTGGGCTGCCAGAGTTCGGCAAGGGGGGTCTGGCAATTCAGCCAAGGCATCACTTATCCGATGCCGGCTCGACTGGTATTGACTTCCGCTACTGTCTGGCAGATAATGCTACTGTCTGTAATCAAATAGCCCCGGCTCTCAATCGATCAGTCTCCAAAGTGTCCGGGCGGCACGCCGGCAACCTCTCCAAGTTTGTCAAGCTCGTGCGGGCGCGGACACCCCCGCCCGCTCCGTTAGAATTAAGCGCCGGCACCGGCAACCGGCCAACACGAGCGAGCCGTGATAAATTTTCATTCCCATCTGGGTAACTTAATGATAGAATCACACTAGAAGTTGGTAAAGCGTGAAAAGTAATGGCTAAAGTTAAAAGCCCCACCCCCCTAACAGGGGAAGACCTTATCAAGAAAGTCCGAGAGCTAGCCGAACTCAGCAAAGAAGAAAAAGCGCGAGCCTGCGGCTACTACACCCTCACCAAGAACAACTTGGAACGGGTCAACATGATGAAGTTCCTAAACGCCCTGATTGATGCCGAGGGGATCGACCTGGATGGCAAGCAAAAAGGAAATGGGCGCGGCGGACGCACCGCTAGCTACCGGATTAGCGTGCAGTCCAACGGGAACTTACTGATTGGCGCTGCGTACACCAAGCAGATGGATCTCAACCCGGGTGATGAGTTTGAAATTTCTTTGGGACGCAAGCACATTCACTTGAAACAAGTGGAAGCTTAATGTCCCTAGACCCGCAAGTTCAAGAATTCTTGGTGCAATTCGACCGGCATAGATTGCCTCCCCTCTCCAGCCTGGAGCCGGTGGAAGCCAGAGAACTAGCCGCCAAACTGCGGGGCAAGCCACTCAAACCGCTTGCGGTTTTCCGCGTGGAAAATCGCCCTGTTCCAGGCGCGGATGGGGATATTCCCGTCCGCATTTACACCCCAAAAAGCAGCGCCCCACTGCCGGTGCTGGTCTATTTCCACGGCGGCGGTTGGGTGCTGGGCGATTTGGACGCGGCGGACCCAATCTGCCGCTCCCTGGCTAATGGGGCGGAGTGTGTGGTGGTGTCCGCCGACTACCGGCTGGCACCCGAACACAGGTTTCCTGCAGCAGTGGAAGATGCCTGCGCCGCCACTCGCTGGGTGGCGCAGAATGCGGCTGCGCTCGGCGGCGATCCCGAGCGAATTGCCGTGGGAGGGGATAGCGCCGGCGGCAATTTGGCGGCGGCGGTGGCGCTCATGGCGCGAGATAGGGGCTCGCCCCATCTGGCGTATCAGCTGCTTGTCTACCCGGTCACCCAGTACGGCTTCGATACCGAATCTTACCGGCAGTATGAGCGGGGTTACGGCTTGAGCAAGGAAGAGATGGTGTGGTTTTGGGATCGCTACCTCTCTCGCGCCGCAGAGGGGCAAAATCCCTACGCCTCGCCCCTGCTCGCCGGCAGCCTGAATCACCTCCCGCCGGCGCTGATTGTCACTGCTGAGTGCGACGTGCTCCGGGATGAGGCGGAAGCCTACGCAGCTCGACTGCAGGAGGCGGGAGTGCCGGTGCGGCTTTGGCGCTATGACGGCATGATTCACAACTTTATCGGCTTAGCGCCCGTGGTAGACCGGGGAAAGCAAGCCCTAGCAGAAATCGCCGCCCAACTGCGCTCTGACTTAGGTGTCAGGTGTTAGGTGTCAGGTGTTAGGTGTTATATCGTGTCATGATTAACCGCAGAAATCCCCCTCACCCCCCAACCCCCTCTCCCACAAGGGGCTACTGTTTATACACATCTTGGGTATGTGACTGCAGCAAAGCCCCTCACCCCCCCCAACCCCCCTCTCCCACAAGGGGAGAGGGGGGAGAAAGAAGTTCTTCCAACTTCATGGAAAATTGGGCTCAGAGGGATTTGTGTATAAGCCGTAGCCCACAAGGGGAGGGGGGAGCAAGAAAAACACCAGATTTTTTCTCTCCGCTCCCATCTGGGGAGAGGGGATAGGGGTGAGGATCTTTTTTAGGAGATTAGACATTGAGGGCAGGCTGGACGCAGTCCCTAGGGATATCCCTTGCAGGACAGGCCGAAAAGCCTGTCCCCTAACCCCTGTCCCCTAACCCCTAACCCCTATCCCCTAACATCAAAATTGGCGCGACCAGTTTTTAGGCCAGCGCTCAACCACCACCTTGGTTTGGGTAAAAAACTCCACAGCGTGGGCACCTTGCCCGTGCAAGTCGCCAAAGAAACTTGCTTTCCAGCCGCTGAATGGAAAAAATGCCATTGGCGCGGCTACGCCAATATTGATGCCAATATTGCCGGCTTCCGCTTCGTAGCGGAATTTCCGCGCCGCCGCCCCACTGGTGGTGAACAAACAAGCCATGTTGCCCCACTCACCCCTATTCACCAAAGCAATCGCCTCATCAATCGTGTCCAGGTGAATCAGTCCCAGCACGGGGCCAAAAATTTCCGTTCGGGCAATTTCACCGGCAGGGCTGACATTCTGCAAAATCGTCGGTTTAACAAAATTCCCCCGTTCGTAACCGGCAATTTTCGGGTGGCGTCCATCCACGAGCGCCCTTGCCCCCTCACTGACCCCCTTTTCAATCAGCCCCTCAATCCGGCTTCTACTTTCAGGAGCGATCACCGGCCCCATTTGGACTCCCTCATCCAAACCGCAACCCACCGTTCGGCTTTTAGCTGCCCCCACAATTGCCTCTGTAAATGTGTGGCGAGCTTCCCCCACCGTAACCGCCAGCGACGCGGCGAGACAGCGCTGCCCAGCACAGCCAAAAGCGCTGTCCGCCGCAATCCGCACCGTCGTTTCCAAATCCGCATCCGGCAAAATAATAATTGGATTTTTCGCACCCCCCTGGCACTGAGCGCGTTTGCCATTAGCCGCCGCCCGACTGTAAACATACTGCGCCACCGGCGTCGATCCCACAAAACTAATCGCCCGGATCGCTGGGTGGTCTAAAATGGCATCCACCGCTTCTTTGCCACCGTTAACCAGATTGACCACTCCCGCCGGCAGCCCAGTTCGCTCCAGCAAATCAAACACCTTTTGCATCGTCAGCGGCACTTTTTCCGAAGGTTTGACAATATAGGTATTGCCGCAGGCGATGGCGTATGGTAAAAACCAGAACGGAATCATCCCTGGAAAATTAAACGGCGCAATCACAGCCGCCACTCCCACCGGCTGGCGGATAGTCATCTCGTCAATCCCGCGAGCCACATCTTCCAAATTGCACCCCTGCATCAGCATAGGAATGCCGCAGGCGACTTCCACATTCTCAATCGCCCGACGCATCTCCCCCGCCGACTCCGCTAGCGTCTTTCCGCATTCCAGGGTAATCGTGCGAGCTAAATCCTCAAAATGTTCTTCTAATAGATTTTTGAGTTTGAACAAATATTGCACCCGCTCTGCTGGCGGAGTCTGCCGCCAGCCGGGAAAGGCTTTTGCCGCCGCTTGTGCTGCGATCTCTACCTCAGCTGCCGGTGAGAGGGGCACCTGAGCGAGCACCTCAGCGGTAGCCGGGTTCACAACATCCAAGCAGTCTCTGGCGCTGGAGGCGCACCACTTTCCATTAATGTAGTTTTGTAAACGGTTGGGGACGGTCAAGGCTATCTCTCCGCAAACTGTTTAAATATTCTGGCATTTATAGCGGTTCGTTCTTGAGCTGTGAAAATTCTTTTTTAAGAACCCGCCATAGACACGCCAGCTGCTTCCCGCAGTGCGGACGCGCCAAGAGCGCCAAGGAAAGAGAAGAGAGAGGGTTTCACAAATCATTTAGAACTGCTATATAGAGCGCGTCTAAATCATTTGGACAATTCCTGTAGGGGCAGTCCCCCCGTGGCTGCCCCTACCGGCGGAGGCTGTCCGAATCATTTAGACGGCTATAGTTGCTACCACGCCCAGTCGAGCGACCGGAAAAAGGTCTGTTACCGGCAATTAACTGGGCATGATATAGCAGTAGCCATATTGGTTAGGACATTAACCAATTTGGCTAGTGCGGCGCGACCCCACTTTTCCTCGTTCGAGCGTGGCAATGCAGCGGGCTCAACTAGGCAATGCAGCGGGCTCAACTAGGCAATGCAGCGGCTCAATTAAGCAATGCAGCGGCTCAATTAAGCAATGCAGCGGCTCAATTAAGCAATGCAGCGGCTTAATTAAGCAATGCAGCGGCTCAACTGGGCAATGCAGCGGCTCAACTGGGCAATGCAGCGGCTCAACTGGGCAATGCAGCGGCTCAACTAAGCAATGCAGCGGCTCAACTGGGCAATGCAGCCGGTCGGGTTAGGTTTTTCCGCAGATATTATCAGACTGTTCCGTGCGCGGGAAGGGTTCTCCCAAAGTGGGAGAGGGGTTATACAGCAATGGACAGCTCAGTAATGGACACGGCACCGGCAAGCATTGCTCATGTCTTAAACTGACTGTCCATTGCTAGAGCAACGGACAGTCAGTTTAGGACAGGGCATCTCCCTTGCTCCTGCGGACAGGGACAGGCTTTTCGGCCTGTCCTGCGAGGTATATCCGCAGGGACTGCGTTCGCAAGGCCCTCAATGTCTAATGTCCTAACCAATTTGGCTAGTGCTGTATCACTTCCTTTGCCAGATGTCAAGATAAATTCATCGCTGCCTTGGTTGCCCGTCAGGATGTCGCTGCCCAAATCCCCGCGCTCGGAGATCGTCTCCCGGGCCGGCGGTGAGGGCGTCACTGTCCTTTCCGCCATACAGCGTATCATTGCCTTCACCGCCATCGAGACTGTCAGCGCCCTCATGGGCGAACAGCAAGTCACTCCCCTGGTTTCCCAGGAGGCTGTCACGGTCGTTGCCCCCGGGAGGATGTCATTTCCGCTGCTGCGGGCCTGGGTGTCGTCGCCAGTACCGCCGGTGATGGTGTCGTTACCTGCGTCGCCGGTGATGCGAGCCGCAACAGCTGCACGGGTGCGTTTTGCTCGTGAGGCCCACTTCTAGGGAGGGAACGCTGATCGGTTTCGCACCCCACCTCCTGATTGTTTAAAAATTCAGTGGGGGGGAGATTTTCAATATTCCCAGCTTGTTTCGACTCGGGGAGCCGCCAGGGTGCGTTCCGATCAGGCTTGCCCCCACTTCTACGGAGGACTCGACGCTCGGTTTCGCACCCGACCTCCTGGGGGAACAAAGGGTATTCTCAATAATTAACTTCAAGAAGTCGCCATTTATGATCTGATTAAATAATCATTATATATGATAATTTTGTTAGCTTAAGAAAGCTTAACGTTCGAGACGTTCATGAGCTGGCAAGTAGTTGAGCGATTTTTTCACCTCTCAAAAGGGATTGTGAGGGGGCGATGTGTGGTGGATAATAACGGATTTTTTTAGGATTGGTATCTGAAGGAACACGGTTAAAATATCTCTTGAGACATGAGGGCAATATTCCTTTTGCCGTGAGACTTGCAGACATTTTTTTGGGGGACAGGAGAGGGAAGCTATTTACAGGCAAGGCAGAGTTGGACTAGACTGAAGACAGGGAACGCTTCTATCTGAGGTAAGTTAGAAGTGTGACGCCTTATACCTCTAACGGCAGAGGCGGTAGTGCCTTGAGCCGCGCTGCCCGCTCCCTTGCCCAGTGTAAGGGTTGCGTTCCCAGCAGGTAGCCTGTAATTGACTCAAAGGAGATATACCTATTATGGTTTGGCTAAAATCTCTTCAGTCTGTGGGAATACTTGCCGGCGTGCTGTCGCCGGCGCTTGTAAGTCTCGCTAGCTTGCCACCGCAGCTGCCGGCACCGCCCCGCGACGGGAGAATCAGTCTGGAATTCCCGCCGGCTGCAGATCGGGGGGCACCGGCGCGAACAGCCGGCGGAGGTGTGAGGGGGGAGAACTGTGTGGAGCAGGGGGCAACGCCGCTGACGGCGCTGATGCCAAGCAACAATGTGGGGACAACGGTGGCTGCCAACCCAACACTGTTTGTGTACGTTCCCAAAACGAATGCCAAGGAAGCCGAATTTTCTGTGCTAGACGATCGAGGGAAAGACGTATATCTGGAAACAGTTAAACTGACGGGCGAGGCGGGAGTGGTGAAAGTGAGTATGCCGGAAAGCGCAGAGCTGAAAACTGGCAAGGACTATACCTGGAGCTTCTCGATAGTTTGCAATGCGCAAGAAAGAAGCGGTGATATTTTTGTCAGGGGACTGCTCCAGCGCACCGAACTGAGTGCCGACCTGAAGAGCGAGCTGGAGAACGCACCCCCCTTGGAGCAGGCCAAAATATATGCCCGGGCCCAGGTGTGGAGCGAGACGCTGGCGCTCGTGGCTCAGTTGCGCAATACCGATCCAGCGGAATGGGAGCAGCTGCTCAAGTCAGTGGGGCTAGAGGCAATCGCCCAAGCACCTTTCATTGGTGTTAGTGCGGCGGAGTTGCTGCCGAGATGAATGAACTGCAGGTTAATTCATCCCCGTCGGTGTCATTTGATGTGGGCAACCTTTGATGTGGGCAACCTTAAAGCAGCCTCTTTGGCAGTGGCGCGGCGTGTGGGTGACCGCTCCGGCGGTTGCGGGACTGGTAATCCTGCTGCGCTTTGCCGGTTTATTGCAGTCTTGGGAGTGGGCGGTTTTTGACCAGTACACGCGCCTGCGACCCCTAGAGCCTCGGGACGACCGGATCGCGATCGTCGGGATTGATGAAGCTTCCGTGCGCGAGCTCGGACAGGCGATTATCCCGGATGGTGTCTACGCCGAGCTGATCGAGAAGCTGAAAGCCCGGCAGCCGTTGGCCATTGGTCTGGACATCTATCGCGACCAGCCGGTAGAACCAGGCCATAAGGAATTAGTCAAGGTATTTGAATCCACTCCCAATCTGGTTGGCATCCAGAAAGTGGTTGGGGATAGCGAGCGCGAGACAATTGCCCCGCCGCCGGCGCTAAAGGCCAAAAATCAAGTCGGTGCCAATGACCTGATCTTTGATGCCGATAAAAAAGTGCGGCGCGGCTTGATTTACGTCAAGGATCGCAACGGGGAGACGGTTTACAGCTTTGGGCTGTATCTGGCGTTGCTGTATCTGGAAAAACTTGGGATTAAGCCCGAAAAAGTAGAGGGGACGGAGAATTGGCAGTTGGGCAAGACAGTATTTGTCCCATTTGAAGCCAATGACGGCGGCTATGTGCGAGCCGATGCCAATGGATTCCAGATATTAATGAACTACCGGGGACCGAGCCGGTATTTCCAGACTGTCTCGATGGCAGATATACTCAAAGACCGGGTGCCGCCAGACTGGGGGCGCGACCGGATCGTATTAATAGGTGCCGTGGGCGAGAGCTTTCAGGATTTGTTCTTCACCCCTTACAGCAGCAGTCTGGTGGGCCTGCCCGAGCGCATGGCTGGGGTAGAAGTGCACGCCAATCTCGCCAGCCTGATCCTCAGCGCGGCGATAGAGGGTCGCACCCCTATCAAAAGTTGGTCGGAGCCTGCCGAGTGGCTGTGGGTATTGCTGTGGAGCTCAGTGGGAGCCACCCTGACTTGGACATTGCGATATACAGGTGGAGTCAGCAAGTTCTCACTGCCTCGGACGGCGGCTCCTTTTCTGGCCGGCGGCGTTTTGGTGGGTGGCACCTACGCGGCTTTCTTGTGGGGCTGGTGGATACCTGTGGTGCCGCCCTTAGTGGCCCTATTCGGGTCTGTCGTCGGCATCACGCGCTACATTGCCGGCACCGCCGGCGATATTCGCAAAACCTTCGGGCGTTACTTGAGTGACGAAATCGTAGCCACTTTGCTGGAAAACCCGGAAGGGCTGAGACTCGGCGGCGAGCGGCGGAAAATCACCATATTCACCTCGGATTTAAGAGGGTTCACCGCCACATCCGAAAGACTGCCCCCTGAAGAAGTCGTGAAAATCCTCAACTTCTATCTGGAGCGGATGGCGGATGTAATCACCCAGTACCGGGGAACCATTGATGAGTTCATGGGCGATGGGATTTTGGTGCTGTTTGGTGCCCCCATTCCCAGAGAAGACGACGCGGAAAGAGCGGTGGCTTGCGGGGTGGCCATGCAGCTGGCGCTCATTTCTGTGAACGAACAAATGAAGCAGTGGGGCTTGCCGCCTCTAGAAATGGGCATCGGCATCAACACCGGCGAAGTGGTGGTGGGGAATATCGGGTCGGAGAAACGCACCAAGTACGGCATTGTGGGCAGCCAGGTGAACCTGACTTACCGTATCGAATCTTACACAACAGGCGGCCAAATTTATATTTCAGAGCCGACCTTAAAAGAAGCTGGGCCAATCGTTGAAGTCAGGGGGCAAAAGCAGGTGCAGCCAAAAGGGGTTAAAGAGCCGATCGCCATCTATGATGTTGGGGGGATCGGCGGGAAACACAACTTGTTTCTGCCTCAAGAAGAAGAGGTGTTTTTTCCCCTGGCAGAAAAAATCTCGCTACAATATGTGGGACTGGATGGGAAACACGTTGGCAATACCATGTTCGGGGGAAGCATAGTTGAGCTTTCAGCCAAGGGAGCTGCGGTTCTCTCTCACAAGGGTGGGGAGGAGGTGCCGGCACCGCTGACCAATATCAAGCTCAACTTGTTAAACGCCGAAGACCCAGCACAAGCCAGCGAAGATGTGTATGCCAAGGTTCTGGACAAGCCGGCGGAGAGCGGAAGTTTTTACATCCGTTTCACCGCCAAACCGCCCGCTGTAGAAGCTCGGCTGGAAGCTGTCTACAAATCGCTTGCGGCGAAAAGCTAGTTTTGGCCTCGGTGGCGGCGGCGTAGGACAGGCGTCTCGCCTGTCCCCAGGATAGAGCGACGGCGCAGGACAGCCGTCGCGCTTACGCGCCGCTGCGCTTACGCCTGTCCCTCCCTATTGGATGGGACACGCTCGCTCACCTCTATCCACAAGTGACAACTCACAACTGACAAGAACGATGAAATTAATTTTTTTAGGTTCGGGGTCAGCTTTCACGATAGGAGCGGACAATTTTCAATCGAATATGCTCTTGGTCAGCGACCGAGGGAATAAACTTTTGATTGATTGCGGTTCGGATATCCGATTTTCTTTGCATGCGGCGGGCTTTGGCCATCTTGACATCACCGATATTTACATCAGTCACTTGCATGCAGACCATGCGGGGGGACTGGAATACATCGGGTTCAGTACGAAATTTGACCCGAGATGCAACCGGCCAAATCTCTATCTGAGCAAAGATTTAGCCAGCGAGCTGTGGGACAGGACTTTATCCGGCGGCATGAGGTCTATTGAAGGGGATATCGCCGATTTAGAAACTTTTTTTGAGGTTCACTCAATAGGCCGCAACGGGCATTTTTGCTGGGAAGGAATAGAGTTTAATCTGGTGAGGGTTGTGCACGTAAATAACGGATATTTTATTATGCCGGCTTACGGGCTATTTTTTGAAGACAGCGGGATTAAAGTCCTGTTAACGACGGACACGCAGCTGTGTTTAGATGAACTCGGCAAATACTACGAGCAAGCCGATATTATTTTCCAGGATTGCGAAACATCCCGATTTCCCAGCAGCATTCACGCCCACTACCATAAATTGCTGACCCTGCCCGAAAGAATCAGAAATAAAATGTGGCTGTACCATTACCAGCCAGGGCAGCTTCCTGATGCAAATAAAGATGGATTTTGCGGGTTTGTGAAGCGAGGTCAGACTTTTGACCTGTCAGAATCTCTCCTGAATTCAGACCGGCAGCTAGCAGTTCAAGCATAGACAGGGCAGGCCCAACTCTGTCAGGAAACAGGAGCCGTAAGGGGCAAGGCATTTACAGCAGTAGAACGTAAAAAACCGCCAACAAAGATGAACGACCCAATCAGCTTAATCCGAAATTTCCTGCTCTCAGACAAAGAATTAATGGAGAGCGCGATGGAAACGGTGGAGCTATCAGACGGTCAGGTGCTTTTCCATCGGGGTGATATCGGCGACGCTTTTTACCTCATCCAAACAGGGCAGATCCGGATTTTCACCCTCGATCAGGAGGGAAAGGAAATCACGCTCAACACCCTGTCAGCCGGTGAAACTTTAGGTGAGCTGGCTCTGGTGGACGCTCAACCCCGCTCTGCTAGCGCCTGTTCTGTAGGTTCCAGCAGCCTGCTGCGGCTCAACCGGGATGACTTCCTGCAGCGAATCCACAACTCCCCCATCTTGACCAACTGCATTATCCAACTCCTGAGCGGACGGGCTCGCCACATGACCGAATACATCGAGCGCCTGGGACACTGGGCGCGGATGATTATTGATGGGCAATACAACCAAGTCATCAAGGCGATCGAGGAAGTAGATCCTAAAGGAGATCGGGCGCTGGCTGCTGTGGCGGGCTCCATCGGACAGATGGTGAAAGCTGTGCAAGAACGGGAGGAAACTCTGCGCAAAGAGGTTGTTCAACTCCGCATCGAGATTGACGAAGAGAAGCGGAAGCGACAGGTGGACGAGATTGTTAACAATGAAGCTTTCGATAAAATGCTCCAGCTAGCCAAACAGCGGCGCAAATCAAATCCGACATGAGCCGGTCAGGGGGACAGGCGGGGGGACAGGCGAGACGCCTGTCCTACGTCTGGAATCAGGAGAGGAAAAGGGAGAAACGCATGAAAAGTTGGCGGGTTTTAATTATCTATTTGGGGATTTTCACCGGCTTGCTGGGCGACGGCCAAGTGCTGTCAAGCCCTGACAAGACCGAAACAGACTATCCCGATCGATTCCAGGGTTTGCCGATCCTCGATAAGGCCGGTTTACTCCAGAAGTATGGCGGGGCTTTCAAGTCTAATTTCTCAGCGCTTCAGGTGGCTGTCAATTCCGACCGGCAGCCCAACACTACCAACTCCCCCATTCAAAATCTAGTAGAATCGAAGGCACTAGAGCAACAGGCGCAGCAACTCTATGAAGCCGGACGGTATGCAGAAGCTCGGCGGCTGCTGCAGCAGATAGCAGCAGATAGCGCCGCCAAAGGGGATGAACTCCGTCAGGCGATGGCGTTGAGGAATCTGTCTTTAGTTTACCAAAAAACCGGACAGTGGTCTGAGGCAAAGCAGGCGATTGCAGACAGTTTTAACCTCCTGCAAAAATCCGGATCGAGCCGGCAGCGCACGAGACTTTTAGCCCTAACCTTAGAAAGCCAGGGGCAGTTGCAACTGTCTCTCGGTCAGCCGGAAGAAGCCCTAGACACCTGGAAACAAGCCGGCGCAACCTACAGAGAAATCGGCGACACGACCGGCGTCACAAGAAGCCGGCTCAACCAGGCTCAAGCCCTGCAAGCCTTGGCGCTGTACACTCAGGCTGTCAAAACCTTGAAAGAAATTAAAAACACCCTCCAGGATGAACCGGATTCTCTCCTGAAAGCCGGCGCACTGCAAAGCTTGGGTGACGCGCTGCGCGTCGTGGGTGACTTGAATCAGTCTCAGGAAGTTTTGCAGCAAAGTTTGGCAATTGCTGAAAAATTGCAGGCGCGTCAAGCGATAGCCGCCACGCTCCTCAGCTCGGGAAACACAGCTAGAGCGCAGCAGAACCCCCAAGCCGCCCTGGATTTCTATCAGCGATCCATAAAGGAATCTCCTTCACTCAATACGAAGATTGAGGCGCAACTGAACCTGCTGAGCCTCTTGGTTAGCGAGAAGAAATGGTCACAGGCTCAACTATTAGTGCCGCAAATACAGTCGAGCCTTAGTAATTTTCCCCCCAGCCAGAGCGCCGTTTACGCCCGCATTAATCTGGCGAGCAGCTTGCTGAAGTATCAAGCCGGAAATCTCAGCGCTAAAAATTTTCAGACTTCCGACTGGAAGCAGGAGATATCGCAGCTGCTAGCCACTGCAGTCCAGCAGGCTCGCAGCACAGGAGATAAAAGGGCTGAATCTTACGCTTTGGGGAATTTGGGGGGGCTGTACGAACAAAACCAGCAGTGGGGAGATGCCAGAGAATTGACTGAGAAAGCCCTACTTTTGGCGCAAGCGATCAGTGCGGCGGATATTGCGTATCAGTGGCAGTGGCAGCTGGGAAGGATTCTCAAAGTTCAAGGACAGCGACAAGCAGCCATCGCTAGCTATAATTCCGCAGTCAGCACCCTCCAGTCTCTGCGCAGCGATTTAGTTGCGATTAGCTCAGATGTGCAGTTTTCCTTTCGAGAGAATGTCGAACCCGTTTACCGGGAGCTAGTGGGGCTGTTGCTGCAACCGGGAACAAATATAACTCAATTCGACCTGGTGCGAGCTAGGAGAGTTATTGAATCGCTGCAGCTGGCTGAGCTAGACAACTTCTTTCGGGATGCCTGTTTGGATAGCAAGCCGGCTCAAATCGACCAAATTGACCCGACTGCGGCGGTTTTCTATACGATTATTCTCAAAGATCGCCTGGAAGTGATTGTGGCACTTCGCGAGAAACCCCTGCGCCACCACAGCATCCCTTTACCCCAGGAGGAAGTCGAAGCGGCGATCGGCAATATGCGGGAGGCTGTCACAATTCCCCGGCTGCGATTTGCCATCCAGCGCTTTTTGGAACCTTCGCAAAAAGTGTACGACTGGTTAATCCGCCCAGTCGAAGCCGATTTGGCAGCCAGTGGGGTGCAAACCCTGGTGTTTGTGCTAGACGGCTCTCTGAGAAATCTCCCGCTCGCTTCCCTTTATGATGGCAAGCAGTATCTCGCCGAAAAGTACAGCGTCGCCATCGCCCCCGGTTTGCAACTGCTAGATCCCAAACCTCTGGCGCGACAGGAGTTCAAGATTCTCTCTGCCGGTTTGACTGAAGCCGTTCAGGGGTTTTCGGCACTTCCTAATGTAGAATTGGAATTGCAGCGCATCAAAGCTGAGGCTCCCACTGAGGTGCTGCTGAATCAGTCCTTCACCAAATCGAACTTCCAGGCGACAGTCAACGGATCGTCTTTCCCGGTGGTTCACTTAGCCACTCACGGCGAATTCAGTTCGGAAGCCAAAAATACATTTATTCTCACCTGGGACGGGCGGATTAACGCCAGCGACCTAGACGAGCTGCTGCGTTCCGATAGAGGAAAGAATCGCTCTATTGAATTGCTCGTCCTCAGCGCTTGCAAAACTGCTGCAGGAGATAAGCGGGCGGCTTTGGGGCTGGCGGGGGTGGCGGTGCGGGCGGGGGCGCGAAGCACCCTGGCATCTCTGTGGTATGTCAGCGATGAAGCCACTTCTTTGCTGATGACTCGATTCTATGAGGAGTTAGTTAAAGGAAATGTGGGGAAGTCGGAAGCCCTCCGCCGCGCCCAACTGGCTGTTTTGCGGGATAGCCAGTTCTCTCACCCCTATTTCTGGTCAGCTTTTGTGCTGGTGGGAAATTGGCTGTAAGACCTATGCATGGATTTTAGATTTTGGATTTTGGATTGAACCGGCGCACCCCGCAGCGAGTCTCTCCCCTAAAAATCACTCACCGGCTCAACGAGCAGAGTGATGCCGTTAATTCCGACAACGCGCACGATTTCCTCTGGAAAGATAACCACTTCCCTGTCACACAAGGCCGGCCACCAACTGCCCTGAAACTGCACCCGCCCTTTTCTGTTGGGCCCTTGGATCGTTTCATCAACTCTGGCTTTCTCTTGCCGGCTATTGATCAGATCCTTGAGATTGAGCTTAGCGTTGCCCTTGCTGCCAGATTGGCTGGGGGGAGTTTTTGCACCAAATAAGCCAAAATAATTAAACATATACTTTTAATTTATCGGTCGCGAGTAGAAGACTTCTGATGGATTGGACAGCTCCTAGGGAGATTCGCAGGGGCGGGTTTATTTGAGATATCTGTGGGAAGCTTTGGGGACTGGGGGCGTGCGGGCGTGGGGTGGAAACCCCACTGGGACAGGCTGAGCGAGAATTTGGGGGAGGTGGGCGGTGAATTCCATCTGGGTAATGTTGAACTCTACAATTTAACTGTAGGAACTTCCCCAGAATGCAGTTTCGGCTTGAGTGTCACTATCCGCTCCGACCGGCACACCCTACGGTCCGCCCCCTCTCTAACCTTTGCTGAGTGAGGATTTCTGCCGGCGGGCTGGTTTTTCCGGGTGGACAGTTTGGCCGCCGGTCGCCGCCGGCCCACGGCTGCGTGCCGGACCGGCTGCCGGTGCGAGGGCGGGGCTGATCCGGTGCCGGTGCGCCGGTGAGGGCTAATTCTGGCCATTCGCCCCTGCATCCGCAGCGGCGGTCAGGAACGCGCCGGTCAGTCCCGAACTTCTGACCGGCCCACCGCCCAGACTCACACCGCGATTGTTTCGGCTGTTTATCTCTTGTCAAAAGCGACAGATTGAGGGATAATGCCGCGCCTTTTCCAGAATGGGCTGGCTGCCGCTTGTCTCTGAATGTTTCCTGGCTGCCGCTTGTCTGTTCATTTTTCTCAATTATCTGGGTCGCCCCGCAGACACCGGCAGGCTGGAGTGCGCCAGCCACATCCGCTCAACTCAGCAATTTGCTGGTAAGTTTTCCCCTCACCCATCACGAGGATCTCTAGCACTGCTTGCCTGAACTGCCGGCACTCCTGTGAGTGCAAAGTTTTTTGCAACCACGGTTTTTACTCCTGCCGCCGGCATGTTGGGGCTGGCGAAATTATCCAAGCTGACCGGCATATAATTTTACCCAAACTATATGCAATTTATCAGACAGTTAACGTCTGCGGCCAGAAACCCGGGCGCTGGCGGCACAGCGCCGGCTGTCAGGACTGGCGCTCTAACTTCCGAGCGCCCCACCGGCCTTATCCACAGGGCGAAAAGACCGAGCGAACGCCAGCGGCTCGCAATCCTCTGGCTCCCTGCCGGACGCCTCCAGGAAAAGCGCATCTAACTTGTCATTTAATATGACAATTATAACCTATATTGTAGCGGCAAAACCATTGAATCTTTGATTCAGGAGCGAAGCTGCGAGTTTGGATCGCACCACTTTGGTAAATAGGCTTTTGGGGGGCTGGACTGAGAGGGAGGCACCTTACTTCCTATGCAAAATCGGCATCGATCCGTTGATTAAAGCGCGAGGGAGCGAGTTCAGGTACAGCCTGCGCCCAGTGGAGAATCAGCCAGCCTCCTGTGTTACTAACTTTTGTAAACTTCTGCGAGAGTAGCTAAAATTTTCCTTAAGATACAAGCCTGCAACGCTGCCTGGGTAGAAAATACGGGCAAGCTAGAAAAACAGCTATCCACCGGCTAATCGCACCCTCCGCCGCGAGCGCCTCCGAATTAGTAAATGGCCCTAAGCGGGCGTCTCGCGGAGCGACGAACCCATATACCTGTAGGGGCCGAGCCACCCTGCCCGCCCCGCCACCCACGGAGACCGCCCACCGGCAACAGAAGACCAAAAGCTCCAGCCCGTTTATTACATCTAATTTAGAACCAGCACAGCTCGTCAGCATGAAAAGACGAAACTCTGTAACTCGATTTCCCCGTTCCTGCCGGCGCAGCAGGTATATTTGCTCCCCTTGCAGCTGTCGCTCAACGGGTTTCGCAGGGGCGATGGCACCGTGATCGCCCCTGCGAAAAAGACCGTAGGGGCGACGCCCCCGTGATCGCCCCTACCGGCAACGAAGTGCCCGCCCCTGCTCGGAACAGCTATTGTATAAACCCTATACAAAACTTTCGATCGCTCCCCCTTTGAACGCGAGTGAAGATGCGGGATTTTTTTTGCAAATCTTGCTCTAGAAACCTTTCAGCCGCTGTGTTGCGGCTCGTCGCACAGCCACTTTAACGCCATCAAAATGAACAGCAACAAAATGCCACAAAAACAGGGCCTATACGATCCCCAGTTCGAGCACGACGCCTGCGGTGTCGGCTTCATCGTGCACATGAAAGGAAACAAATCGCACGAGATCGTAGAGCAGGCGCTGACGGTACTCGTGAACCTCGACCACCGGGGTGCGTGCGGTGCCGAAAAGAACACCGGCGACGGTGCGGGCATTTTAATGCAAATGCCGCACAAGTTCCTGAAAAAGGCTGCCGCCGCCCTGAACATCGAGCTGCCAGAACCGGGCCAGTATGGGGTCGGTGCCCTCTACTCCTCCCCCGATCCCGCGGCACGCGAGAACGGGCGGCGGCTGTTTGAAAAAATCGCAGCAGAAGAAGGCCAGCCAGCGATCGGCTGGCGCAACGTCCCGACCGACAACTCAAAGCTGGGCAACACGGCAAAATCCAGCGAACCATTCATGCAGCAGGTGTTTCTAAAACGGGCTGCAGATATCACTGACGACAAGGCGTTCGAGCGGAAGCTCTACGTGATCCGCAAACGCGCTGAAGCCGAAATCCACAAGGCGCAGGTTGACCCCTACTGGTATGCGTCCAGCCTCTCGTGCCGCACGCTGGTTTACAAAGGCATGCTGATGCCGGAGCAGGTGGGGCAATACTATTCCGACCTGCAAGATCCGGATATGGAAAGCGCCCTGGCGCTGGTGCACTCCCGTTTCAGCACCAACACCTTCCCCAGCTGGGAGCGCTCTCACCCGTATCGCTACATCGCCCACAACGGCGAAATCAACACCCTGCGCGGCAATATCAACTGGATGTACGCGCGGCAGTCCCTGTTCGAGTCGGAACTGTTCGGCGACGACATCAAGAAGATCCAGCCGGTGATCGACCTGGAAGGCAGCGACTCAGCCATTTTCGACAACGCCCTGGAAATGCTGGTGCTGGCGGGCCGGTCACTGCCCCACGCAGTCATGATGATGATCCCCGAACCGTGGACAGCCCACGAGTCGATGAGCGACGAGAAAAAAGCCTTCTACGAATACCACTCCTGCCTGATGGAACCTTGGGACGGCCCAGCCTCGATCGCCTTCACGGATGGCACGACAATTGGTGCGGTGCTCGACCGCAACGGGTTGCGCCCGTCGCGCTACTACGTCACCAAAGACGACCTGGTAATTATGGCCTCCGAAGCGGGGGTGCTGCCGGTGGAGCCAGAGCGAGTGGCCTTGAAAGGCCGGCTGCAACCGGGGCGCATGTTCCTGGTCAACATGGAAGAAGGGCGGATCGTCGCGGACGAAGAAATCAAGGACAAAATTGTCAGCGAGCACCCCTACCGCGAGTGGATCGACCAGCACATGGTTGAACTGGCGAATCTGGGGGCGAGCACGGGGGCATCGCCCCTACCCGGGTCGAAGTCGGTGGAACTCGACTACAACCTCGACCTGACCACGACAATCGAGCGCCAGATCGCCTTCGGTTACACCTTCGAGGAACTGCGCCTGCTGCTGACTCCGATGGCTCGCGATGGCGTGGAAGCCGTTGGCTCAATGGGTGCGGACACGCCCCTAGCCGTGCTGTCCGACCGGCCCAAACTCCTTTACGAATACTTCCAGCAGCTGTTCGCCCAAGTCACCAACCCGCCGATCGATTCCATCCGCGAGGAAATCATCACCTCGGCAGAAACGACGATCGGTGCTGAGCGCAACTTGCTCAAACCGGAACCCGAAAGCTGCCATCTGATCGAACTGAAAACGCCGGTGCTGAGCAACGAAGAACTGGCGAAGCTCAAGCACGTCAGTGAGGGCGGCTTTAAATCCGTCACCATCCCGATTTTGTTCAACCCGAAAGAGGGTGTGCGAGGTCTGGAGGCGGTGATGGGTGACATTTACCAGCAGGCTTCCCGCGCCATCGATGCCGGTGTCAACATCATCATCCTTTCCGACCGTGGCGTCAGCAAAGACAAGGCACCGGTACCGGCACTCCTGGCGGTTGCCGGCTTGCACCACCACTTGATCCGCCAAGGCACGCGCACGCGGGTTGGCCTCGTCCTGGAGTCCGGCGAACCGCGCGAAGTGCACCACTACGCCACTCTGATCGGCTACGGTTGCGGTGCGATCAATCCCTATCTCGCCTTCGAGACGATTGACGACATGATCCAGCAGGGCTTGCTGGTCAACATTGACCACAAGACCGCTTGCAAGAACTACATCAAAGCCGTCACCAAGGGATCGATCAAAGTCGCCTCCAAGATTGGCATCTCCACCCTGCAAAGCTATCGCGGGGCCCAGATTTTTGAGGCGATTGGCCTCAACAAGTCGGTGATCGACAAATACTTCACCTGGACTGCATCCCGGATTGAGGGCGCGGATCTGGAAGTGATCGCCAAGGAAGCGATGTTGCGGCACAGCCACGCCTTCCCGGAACGCGAGGTCAATGGCCACACCCTGGATGCCGGCGGCGAATACCAGTGGCGCAAGGACGGCGAGGCGCACCTGTTCAGCCCGGAAGCTATCCACAGCTTGCAAAAGGCGGTGCGCGAGGGCCGGTACGATCTTTACAAGAAATACGCGGCGCTGGTAAACGAGCAGAACCAGAAGTTCTTTACGCTGCGCGGGTTGCTGGAATTCAAGGATCGCCAGCCGGTGCCAATTGAGGAAGTTGAGCCGCTGGAGGCGATTGTGAAGCGCTTCAAGACGGGGGCGATGAGCTACGGCTCGATCTCGAAAGAAGCGCACGAAACGCTGGCGGTGGCGATGAACCGCCTCGGCGGCAAATCGAACACCGGCGAAGGCGGGGAAGATCCGGAACGCTACACCTGGACGAATGAGCGCGGCGACTCCAAGAACAGCGCTATCAAACAGGTGGCTTCCGGTCGCTTTGGCGTCACGAGTCTGTACCTGTCGAAGGCGAAGGAAATCCAGATCAAGATGGCGCAGGGGGCGAAGCCGGGTGAGGGCGGACAGCTGCCCGGGGGCAAGGTGTATCCTTGGATTGCCAAGGTGCGCCACTCGACTCCGGGTGTGGGTCTGATTTCGCCGCCGCCTCACCACGACATCTACTCGATTGAGGATTTGGCTGAGCTGATCCACGATTTGAAGAATGCCAACCGCAAGGCGCGGATCAGTGTGAAGCTGGTGTCGGAGGTGGGTGTGGGCACAATTGCTGCCGGTGTGGCGAAAGCTCACGCTGATGTTGTGCTGATTTCTGGCTTCGATGGGGGCACCGGCGCGTCGCCGCAGACTTCTATCAAGCACGCGGGGCTGCCTTGGGAGCTGGGTCTGGCGGAAACTCACCAAACGCTGGTGCTCAATAACCTGCGCTCGCGGATTGCTGTGGAAACTGACGGCCAGCTGAAGACGGGCCGGGACGTGGCCATTGCCGCGCTGCTGGGCGCTGAGGAGTTCGGTTTTTCGACTGCGCCGCTGGTGTCGATGGGCTGCATTATGATGCGGGTGTGCCACCTGAATACTTGCCCTGCCGGTGTGGCCACGCAGAATCCGGAGTTGCGGAAGAATTTTGTTGGCGAACCCGAGCATGTGGAGAACTTCATGAAGTTCGTGGCGCAGGAAGTCCGCGAAATTATGGCCCAGCTCGGTTTCCGCAAGCTGGAGGAAATGGTGGGTAGCACAGATGTGCTGGAGCCGAAGAAGGCGGTGGCTCACTGGAAGGCGAAGGGGATTGACATGTCGAAGATTCTCTACCAGCCGGAAGTGGGGCCAGAAGTGGGCCGGTACTGCCAGATGCCGCAGGATCACGGGCTGGAAAAATCGCTGGATATGTCGGTGCTGCTGGATTTGTGCGCGCCGGCAATTGAGCGGGGCGAAAAGGTGACAGCGACGCTGCCGATTAAGAACGTGAACCGCGTTGTGGGCACGATTCTGGGCAATGAAATTACCAAGCGCCACGCTGCAGGTTTGCCGGAAGATACGGTGCACTTGCATTTCCAAGGGAGTGCCGGTCAGAGTTTCGGGGCGTTTGTGCCGAAGGGTGTGACGCTGGAACTGGAAGGCGACGCGAATGACTACTTGGGTAAGGGGTTGAGCGGCGGCAAGATTGTGCTGTATCCGCCGGCGGGCTCGACTTTTGTTCCTGAGGAAAATATCATTGCCGGCAACGTGGCGTTCTACGGGGCGACGGGCGGTGAGGCTTATATCCGGGGTATGGCCGGTGAGCGCTTCGGCGTGCGCAATTCCGGCGTCAAGGCGGTTGTGGAAGCTGTGGGCGATCACGGTTGCGAGTACATGACCGGCGGCAAAGTCGTGGTGCTTGGCCATGCTGGGCGCAACTTCGCGGCGGGGATGAGTGGCGGTGTGGCCTACATTCTCGATGAGAAGGGCGATTTCGCGACGCGCTGCAATATGTCTATGGTGGGACTGGAAACCCTGGACGATGCTGAGGAGATTGCCGAAGTTCGCGAGATGATCCAGAAGCACGCGGAGTACACGAAGAGCGATAAGGCTGCCCAAGTCCTGGCCAACTGGGAGGAGATGCTGCCGAAGTTCGTCAAGGTGATACCGAAGGACTACAAGCGGGTGCTGCAGGCGCTCAAGAAAGCCCAGGAATCTGGGTTGAGTGGCGATGATGCGCTGGCGGCGGCATTTGAGCAGAACGCTCGCGACGTTGCGCGGATCGGTGGCGGCTGATTTTTCTGGGGGGGTGGCCCCCTCACCCCTACCCCCTCCCCGTTCACGGGGAGGGGGGGATAGCGGAATTCATCCAAAGGGTGTAAAATGGTAATCATCAATCCACAAATCAAACAGTTGCTATGGAACCTATCAAAATTGCTATAGCTGGCCAGCAAAACGTTGGAAAAACCACTCTAATTAGAACTTTAACAAAAAGTAATATAGGAGAAGTAGAAGATAGAGCAGGTGTTACAACGGAAGCTGAACACTGCTATTTTAAAGATATGCAAGCAACATTTATAGATACTCCAGGATTTCAAAGGGCTGGGGAAATGGTGATGTATTTTCGAGATCCGGAGAAATTTTTAGAAATAAATCCGAATTTTGAATCTGACAATGCTGACGATTTTAAAGCCATACAAGCAGTAAAAGAAAGTGACGTTGTTGTTTATGTAGCTGATTTGGCTGATGTGCCAAAACCCGCCCACCAATCAGAGGTTTTACTCGTCAGACAAAATCATCAGAAGGTAGTAGCTGTTCTTAATCAATATCAGCAAACAGTTAGAGCTACCAATGAAGCAAAAGTTAAGCAGAGAATTAATCAATGGGAAACCCTGTTTAAAGAGCGCGGAATACCTCTGATTAGTTTCGATGCTCATTGGGATAATCCTGTAAAAGTCGAGAAAATATATGAGATTATTTTCCAAATACTTGATGACCAGCAAAAATTACGTTTTAAAGAAGGATTAAACCTGTTTAAGAAGAGGCAGGCAGACATTAGGCAAGAAGCTTGTAAGTTCTTAGCGGAATTTATTGAAGATTGTAGAAAAGAAGCAAGCTACACTATTCAAAAGAGCGATTTTAATGAGGAGAGAGTACAAAATGATATTGTCCGAAAAATTAATGGCAATTTTGCTTATTTCACTTATTGTGTTACGGATCTATATAAGATAGCAGCAGAAAATCCAACGACTTCAAAGGATGAATTACTATTAAAAATGCGTCCGAAAGCGCATTGGGGTAATCGTATAGGCATCGGTGGTGGAGCCGCAGCAATTTTGGGAGGTGTCACTGCTCTGATATCAGGTATTTTAGGGGCTGGTATCGGAGGTTTATTAACTGGAGGTGTAGGGGCTATACCCGTCGGGCTCGCTTGGGCGCAAATTGGAGGAACAATAGGAGGTGCCATAGGAAGCCTGGGCATTTTTTCCGATCACGGTGATACAGTTACTATCGAGATTGACATCGAGCAACTGAAAACCCTTTTGATAAAGGGAGTGGCTATTATATGGGGGCTGTCAAATACTGGTTATGGACGAGAAAAAAAGCTTTCATCAGATGAAGCCAGACAACTTGAAGAGCAAATTTGGCGCATCCAAGAAGCCTTTAAAGGAATTGATTTGGGTAAGTCAAATACATCAACTATTAGGGAATACTGCGAACAAATACTTGATAAACTGGAAAAGGAAAGTTACTAGAGCTTAATTCATCTGGCTGGCACGTGAGCGGCTATCCAAGTAAGGGCTGGAAGGGATGCCGGTGGGCCGGCTGACCGGCACCCGGGCGATGCAAAATCTCGGAAGGACTTGCATTTCTTTGGCTGGTGTTATTGTTCGGGCTCGCGCTGAGTGTTATAATGTTTCTGTGTGAATCACGGAGCGCTCATGGACTGCCGCGACATTATTACAATTGAACCGGGCAAACGGAGTGGCAAGCCCTGTATCCGGGGAATGCGGCTCGCTGTGTCTGATATTTTGGAGTATCTCGCCGGCGGGATGACTGAATCTGAGATTCTGGAAGACTTTTCTGAACTCACATTGGAAGATATCAAAGCCTGCCTTGCTTTTGCAAGCCGCCTTGTTAGGCGAGACTGGATCGTCCAGTAGTGAGGTAACAAACCCGGAAAGGCATGATTGAAGAAATTCGCGATAAGCTAGAAGCAGGGCTGTACGAGTTTTCCAAACATTCGGTTGACCAAAGTATTCTGCGCAAGATTACCGTGGGGGAGATAAGAGAGGCAATTGTATCTGGGGAAATTATTGAATATTATCCCCATGACAAATACGGCCCCAGTTGCTTAATATTAGGCTATACGCTAGCTAAGAGACCTTTACATATCCAGTGCAGCTATCCCTCTCGCCCTCTAGTTAAAATCATTACACTTTACGAACCAGATCCGAATCAGTGGCTTGATTTTAAAACAAGGAAGACGTGATATGAATGCTGATATGTGGCAAGAGACATTTGTCGAACAGAAGGTTACTTACACCCTGGAAAAGGAGGGGAAGTTCTTTATTATTGAGAACGTCCCCGCACGAGTGTGTGTGGAGACTGGCGAACAATTCTTTTCGGCTGAAACTGTAGAGCGTATCCAGAAAATGATTTTGGGGGAAGAAAAACCTAAACGAGTTATCGAAACCCCCGTTTACGAGTTCATGGCAGGCTGATAAATTGTAATTTATAAAAAAACAGGGAGCTTTATCGAATGTCACTGCGAGTTGCCGGCTGTAGGGCTTTAGCCCAACTGCAAACGGTGGGGCTTTGGCCCAACTACAAACGGTGGGGCTTTAGCCCAACTACAAACGGTGGGGCTTTAGCCCAACTACAAACGGACAGCCAACAGCCGGCTTCAGAGCCGCAGCAAGTTTGACACTATTCTTTCAGATCCTGTGGTATAATAATCAGAGCCAAGCAAAAGTAGCGACTGTGGAAACGCTGCTGTTTAAGACAGGGAAGCTGAATCCCTTTCGGGGCGTGAGGGGACTCACCCCAGAAGAGTTCTCGCGGACAGCTGAAGGAGAATAATTATGGTACAAACCCCACCCAAAACTCTCACCCTGGAGGAGTTTCTGCAACTGCCAGAAACGAAGCCGGCTAGTGAGTATATCGACGGCCAAATTATTCAGAAGCCAATGCCCCAGGGAAAACACAGTATAATTCAGACCGACCTTTCTACAGCGATCAACGCAGTCCTTAAGCCTAAGCGAATTGGGAGAGCATTTTCAGAACTGCGCTGCACCTTTGGCGGACGGTCAATTGTGCCTGACGTGTCTGTATTACTCAGAGACAGAATTCCCCGCGATGAGAAGGGCGATGCTGTCAATACATTTTCAATTCCTCCTGATTGGACAATTGAAATTTTGTCGCCGGAGCAAAGCCAAACAAAAGTTACGAAAAATATCCTGCACTGTCTAAAATTTGGGACTCAAATGGGGTGGCTCATCGATCCTGAGGAGTGTTCGGTTTTGGTCTATCATCAAAAACAGGAAACTGAGGTTTTCGACGAGCCTGAAGCGCAGCTACCTGTGCCATCTTTTGCCAGCGATCTGCAGCTGACAGTAGGAGAGTTATTTGCTTGGCTAGGGGAGTAAAATCTAAGGCCGGCGCGGCTAAAGCCCAACTACAAACCTTTGGGCTGAAGCCCAACTACAAACCTTTGGGCTAAAGCCCAACTACAAACTTTGGGCTCGTGTAGCTGATTTCCACCGGCATTCGCTATAATTAACAAAAAAACGCAAATTAAAACGGAGACACAACTGTGGGAAAACCAACCGGCTTTATCGAATTTGTCCGCGAGTTGCCCTCTGAACTCGCCCCCCTGGAACGCATCCGCAACTGGGACGAATTCCACTTGCACATGCCGGAGGAAAAACTCCGCACCCAGGGCGCTCGCTGTATGGATTGCGGCACTCCGTTCTGCCACACCGGCACCATGATTAGCGGTATGGCCAGCGGCTGCCCGATCAACAACCTCATCCCCGAATGGAATGACCTCGTATATCGCGGACTCTGGCACGAAGCCCTCGACCGGCTGCACAAAACCAACAACTTCCCGGAATTCACCGGTCGCGTCTGCCCCGCACCCTGCGAGGGTTCCTGCGTGCTCGGCATCCACAACCCGCCGGTGACGATTAAAAATATCGAGTATTCCATTATTGAAAAAGGCTGGGAAGAAGGCTGGATCGCGCCGGAAGCGCCGGCCAAGCGCACCGGCAAAAAAGTGGCCATCATCGGTTCCGGGCCCGCCGGCCTTTCCGCCGCCGCCCAGCTCAACAAAGCCGGTCACTGGGTAACCGTATTGGAACGCGCAGATCGCCCGGGCGGACTGCTCATGTATGGCATCCCCAACATGAAGCTGGATAAGAAAGAAGTTGTCCTGCGCCGCATCAAACTCCTGGAAGACGAAGGCGTGAAATTCGTCTGCAATACCGAAGTTGGCAAAGACTTGCCTGCTGAACAGCTGCTCAAAGAATTCGACGCCGTTGTCCTGTGCACTGGTGCCACAAAACCCCGCGATCTTCCCATCGAAGGCCGGCAGTTGAAAGGCATCCACTTCGCAATGGAATTCCTCACCGCCAACACAAAGGCAGTTCTCGACGGAAGCAAAAACGGCAACTTCATCTCCGCTGAAGGCAAAGATGTTGTTATTATTGGCGGTGGCGACACCGGCACCGACTGCGTTGGCACTTCTATTCGCCACGGCGGCAACAGCGTCGTGCAAGTAGAAATCCTGCCCCAACCGCCGCTGAGTCGCGCCGCCGACAACCCCTGGCCCGAATGGCCCAAGGTGTACAAAATGGACTATGGCCAAGAGGAAGCCGCCGCCAAATTCGGTGCCGATCCCCGCGTTTATCTCACCACCGCCACGAAGTTCGAGGGCGATGAAAATGGCAGCGTCAAAGCCGTTCACACTGTAGAAGTGCAGTGGGAGAAAAACGAGAAAGGCCAGTTTATTCCCAAGCAAATTCCCGGCACAGAAAAAGTCATACCGGCTCAGTTGGTTCTGCTGGCGATGGGTTTCCTCGGACCCGAACAGCCGCTGCTCGACGCTCTCGGTGTTGAGCGCGATCCGCGCAGCAATGTGAAAGCCGAACACGGTAAATACGCGACCAGCCTTCCCAGTGTTTTCGCGGCTGGGGACTGCCGGCGCGGTCAGAGTCTCGTGGTTTGGGCTATCAATGAAGGGCGCGGTGCCGCCCGCGAGTGCGATCTTTACCTGATGGGCAGCACCGATTTGCCTTGAGTCGTCGGGTGCGGTTAGGGAATTGTAAACAATCAATTATCCTGTTCTCGGGCGGGCAAAAGCTCGCCCTGACCCAGCAGGATTGATTGAGAAGAATTAGATAATTTCGAGGTTTTCAATTCCATTATCCGGGCATCTAAAATCCCAAATTGGTATAAGCAAATGTTTGCCCAGTAGGGTGCGTTACGCGAAGCGTAACGCACCCTACTTAACTCAAGTTGCTACTTACAAGTGAGTCAGGCGAGATCCCCCCCTAGCCCCCCCTTAAAAAGGGGGGGGGAATTCTCTTGCGCCCCCCTTTGTAGGGGCGGTGCCACCCACGGAGACCGCCCCGTTTGGGGGGATCTGGATGCTTAGACTTGTAGGTAGCAACTTTAGTTACTTACAGGGGGAATTTAGTAGCTGTTTTCCACAGGAACCCCATCATCCTTGGGCTGAGAGAAGGTCTGATTGAGAGAGGCATCGCGGATAGCCTGCCACAGAGAAAGGAGTTCAGCACCGCTCAGATCGCTGGTTTTGTAGCGCTCGACGGCTAGATCCAAGTCTTGCATATTCGTGAGGGCAGGAACAGTAAAGCCAAGTTGTGACATAGGGCAACCTCTACTGATAGGACTGCGACAGCAGTCAATCTCTACTGGCTGTATTCTAATCCGAGCCGGAAAAAAAATGTAGCGTTTGTTACATTTTTTAGAAATTGCTGAGTATTCATCCTTAAAACTTTACAGGCGGTAGCCGTGACCGGCAAAAAAGACGGGGTGTCCAGGGCCGCAACAGCCGGCGCTATAGTGGCTGCATGCCTTGCTGCAAGCGGAATCTGGGCAGTTCTTCACAAGGGCTGTCCTGCCATGAAAGCGCGAGCGCTCGCTTGCGGAGCCCTCTTTTGCTTCACAAATCTTGACGCAAGGGTGCGGGTGGCTGGATGTGAGAGAATTCAGCCACAGTTGCCCCACCCAGTCAGAAAGGAATCGATTTAGCCGGCTCTCCCGCACTTCACCCCAATAAAAATTGCTCTATACTTTTCTATAGAGTCTTCACTTTTAGAAGAGAGAAAACCCATGAAAATTGGCGTTATTGGTGCGGGAAACGTCGGGGGCGCTCTGGGGCGCATCCTAGCCAGCAAGGGCCACGAAATTGTGTTTGGGGTGCGAGATCCGCAAAGCTCGAAAGTGCAGTCGCTGATAGATTCAACGGGAGGAAAGGCGAAAGCCGGCAGTGTTCAGGAAGCCGCAGCGCACGGAGAAGTCGTCATCCTGGCGACGCCTTGGCAAGCGGCGCAGTCAGCCATTCAACAAGCCGGCGATCTGAGTGGAAAGATTCTCATTGACTGCACGAACCCTCTGGGAGCGGCACCGAATGAGCTTGTAATTGGGCTCGCGACTTCAGCCGCTGAAGAGATTGCCAAATGGGCTGCCGGTGCGCGAGTAGTAAAAGCATTTAACAATATCGGCGCGAGCTGTTTTGAAAACTTGACATTTGGCTCCCAGCAAGCCAATACCTTTATTTGCGGGGATGATGCGGAGGCGAAAAAAGTTGTAATATCCCTAGCGCAAGAAATTGGATTTGAGCCGGTGGATACGGGTGATTTGAGCAAAGCTCGGCTGGCTGAACCCCTGGCTGTGCTTTGGATTCATCTGGCTTACTTCCAGGGAATGGGGCCAGATTTTGCGGTTAATCTAGTCAGGCGCTGAGGTTAAGGCAGGCGAGACGCCTTGTCTGTAGAGACGCGACATGTCGCGTCTCTACTGTCCTATAATACTAAGTTGGCTAACCCAGTATTAGATCCCCCCCTAGCCCCCCCTTAAAAAGGGGGGGACATTTTCAAAGCCCCCCTTTTTAAGGGGGGTTTGGGGGGATCTGGATGCTTAGACTTATAAGGAGCAACTAGGGTTATAATACTAGGTTGACCAACTTGGTATAACCAGGAAATTCCTATTTTTCCGTGAGGGTTTCGATCCCGTCCCAGCCCTCTGGGAGCGGGGTGCGAATCCAGTTTTGACAGCGCTGCTGGTGCAAAAGCGCGGCGAGATCGTGGCTGTCGATCTCCAGAACCGCCTCAAACTTCTCTAAAGCCCGCTCCAACTGGCGATTGAGATAATACTTGCGCCCTTGCTCGTAAAGCTCAATCACTCGCTGCTTGGTTTCGGAAATTGGATCGGTGCGCAACCCCACCAATTCATAGATAGACACCGGCTGGTGTCTTCCCTTCACCCGAACCATATCCAGTTCTCGCACCCACAGGAGATCGCCGCAGCACTGATAAGTGCTGCCGCTAATTGCGATGTCGCAACCGTACAGTTTCGTCGTTCCTTCCAGGCGAGACGCCAGATTCACGTCATCCCCAATAACGGTGAACTCCATCCGCTTAGCGTGACCGATATTGCCACTGATGGCTTCGCCAGAATGGATGCCAATTCCAATGCGGATGGGTTCCTTTTGGTCTGCTAACCGGCGAGCGTTAAATTCTACCAGAGAAGAGCGCATTTCCAGAGCTGTTTGCACCGCTCTCCAGGGATGATCGGCCAGGGGCAGCGGCGAGCCAAACACTCCCATAATAGCATCCCCAATGTATTTGTCAAGGGTGCCTTTATACTTAAAGATTGGCTCCACCATTGCCGAGAAGTATTCATTGAGCATGCTAACGACTTGTTGGGCTTGCATGCTTTCTACTAATTTGGTGTAACCCCGAATATCGGAGAACAAAAGCGAAACTTCCTTGCGGTCGCCTCCCAAATTAGCATTGCCACTTTGCAGCAGCTGTTCGGCCAGCTCCTGAGTCATGTAGCGATACATCGTATTCTTGATACGTTTCTCATCGCTGATGTCATCCATCACCACCAGAACGCCGCCCACATTCTGAGCGGCGCTCGCACCGGCAATCGAGTTAATCGACAGGTGGACGCTGTGACACTCGCACCCCGAAACCGGCACCAAAGTTTGGTCGGGATAATATTGCTGGCGCGATTTGTCATCGCCAGCAGCCAAAGCCGCCTGGAACCAAGTCGGGAATTCACCCCCCTTGAGCCGAATCACATCCAAGATAGATTGACCTTCCAAGCAGTTTTCCTCGCTCAAACCTAACAAGCGCTTCGCACTGAGATTAGCGGCGGTAATTCGACCGGCTGTATCCGTAGATAAGACCCCATTGGTCAGGCTGCGGAGAATATCTCGCTGCAGCTGTTCCTGGTGCTGAATTTGGGCGTACTGCTGCTGAATCGTCTCGTACTGCTGCTTGACTTTTTCAAACAGCTTGGCATTTTGGAGCGCCACACCGGCTTGGATGTTGAACGCCTCCATAAATTCTCGGTCGCTGTGATTAAAACTCGCCTTCCAGCACTCTGGAGCGTGGGGCCAATCAAGAGGATTGTAGGCAGAAAAATCCCCCTGTTTCCGCTTGTTGACGAGTTGAGTCACGCCAATCAACTCGCCTTCGGCGTTAAAAATTGGCATGCACAGCAAGCTGCAGGTGCGATACCCATTTTGCCGGTCAGATGTTCTAGAAACTTCTGAATCCGCATCGTCATACAGGTCAAAGGGAATATTCAGAGGCTTGCCGGTTTGAGCCGTTTTACCCACATAGCCTTTTCCCACCGGCACTCGCCGTTCCCTTAAAGACCCATCTGGCTGAGGAATTTTCGCCCACAGCTCCTTAGTTTGCTCGTCTAGCAGCCACAGCGTGCTGCGGTCAGCACTCATCAGTTTCTTGGCAGAATCCATCACCCGCTTCAGGGTTGACTCCAAATCCAAGCTGCTCGACGCCAGGGAGCGAGTTGCTTCTAAAAGCGCCTCAGCCGCACGCTGTTTCTGCATCGCCACATAAAAGGAGCGCGAACTTTCCAGAATCAGGCGAATTAAAGGGGAAAATTCATCAAATACCGCTTCATCTTCTTGCGTGAAACCCTGCTTGTCAATCCTTTCTAACAAGGATTTTCCCCGAATGGGATTGCCTTTTAACTTGTTGAGCAGCTGGACAACTGCCACCAAATCCCCCTCCTCATTCAACAGGGGAAGCGTCAGCATCGTATAGGTGCGGTATCCCGTTCTCTTGTCAGACGCCTTAGCTGCGGCAGCGCGGGAGTCATCATAAAAATCGAAGGGAATATTGACAACTTTCTTAGTCGTTGCCACTTCGCCGGCAATCCCTTGGGTGACAGGCATGCGAATCTCTAAGGAACCCTTGCCATCATCTTTGGCCAGAATCGACCAGAGTTCATTTTGCTCCTCATCCCGGATATAGATCGTCGTCCGGTCTGCCCCCAGAATCTCTCCCGTTTTCCAAGTAATGGCGCTCAGCATCTCATTGAGGATGACCTCAAAATTCGAGCTGTCCAAGCTCAGCATTGACAGAGTTTGATGGACAACGCTGAGTTTAGTCTCCACTCCTGACAGTGCTTTTTTTAAGTTATTTTTTGTCAGGGGTGCCAGAAATTCAGAAAAGCTCGGTTGTCTTGTCGCTAATGCAGCCGGTGAGTGAACCATAATTACTCCTCGAACCCTGATTGGCTACTGAGATAGAACTGAAGGCAGACTGCCAGACTTTCTGACGGACTTTCCAGGGCCGGTAAATAAACCTGCAATTCCTTGTCCGCACGGTACAGTGTTAATTATAGGAGCTATCCGGGTATTTTATAGGATTAAAATTCAGGAGTTTAGCTCAGAAAAATCAAGACTATTGCGGCTATAGGCCCCTTGGAAAAATCAAAAAAATCAGAAAGTTCAGAAAATTCATGGTATGCTGGAAAGGCAAACATTGAACCAAGGGTGCTCAATGGCTGATGTAGAGGTGTTAAAACTGGTAGAACTGGCAGACAATTGGATTGGCCAAAAGACAGGCGATCTGCTGGATGACGCCCAGAAGGCTATTCTGCGGCAGGCTCTCGCCGGTCAGAGGCTCAAAGATATTCAAGTGACCGGCTACACCGGCAACACCGTGCAGCGAGAAATCGCCCCCAAGTTGTGGAAGCTGCTGTCACAGGTGACTGGAAAAAAGGTGAGTATAAAGACCGTGCGGCTGGTGCTGGAGGGATTGCGGGAAGAGGCAAGCCCTTCAGGGAGCAAGGGGGCTCTGGAGCGGGGGGGCAGAGGTTCCGAGGAGAGCGCCAGCCCACACTCTCCCCGGCGACAGACCTCCCCCGATCCCCCGCCAGAGGGGCTGGAACTGCCGGGGGGGCAGCTGGATCTGGTGTCCAGATTCTATATCGAGCGCCCTCCCATTGAAGCCCGCGCCTTTGAAGAAATTAGCAAACCGGGCAGCCTAATTCGCATCAAAGCCCCCAAACAAATGGGCAAAACTTCCTTAATGACCAGGCTGCTGCATGAAGCGGAACAGCTGGGCTGTCGCTCAGTGGCGCTGAACTTCGAGCTCGCCGATAGCGAAGTTTTCACCAATCTGGATAAATTCCTGCAGTGGTTCTGCGCCATCGTAACCGACGACCTGGATCTGCCCATTCAGCTAGACAGCCGGTGGAGCAAGTTTTTGGGCAGTAAAAAGAACTGCACGAATTACTTTGAAAAGTATCTGCTGCCGGCAATTGACACTCCCCTCGCTTTGGGGCTGGATGAAGTTGACCGGATTTTCCCCCATGAAAAAATAGCGGATGACTTTTTCGGCTTGCTGCGGGCTTGGCATGAAAAAGCCAAGCAAAGCGATATCTGGAAAAACTTTCGGCTGGCAATCGTACACGGGACAGAAGTCTATATCCCCCTCAGTAACGATCAGTCCCCGTTTAATGTGGGGCTGCCGGTGGAGCTGTCCGAGTTTAACTCAGCTCAGGTGCGCGACTTGGCGCACCGGCACGGCTTAGATTTAACCGGCACTCAGGTAGAGCAACTGATGGCTATGGTTGGCGGACACCCCCATCTTGTCCGGCTGGCTTTCTATAACATTGCTCGCCAAGACGTCACTCTAGAGGATCTCCTCAGAGACGCCCCCACTGAAACGGGAATCTATGCTAACCACTTGCGACAGCACCTGCGGCATTTAGAACAGCATCCGGAGCTAGCCTCAGCCTTTAAACAAGTTGTTGAAACAGACTCTCCAGTGCAGCTCATGCCGGCGGTCGCTTACAAATTAAACAGTATGGGACTGGTGCGCTTGCTTGGCAATCAGGTCACAGTAACTTACGACTTGTACCGGCAGTATTTCCGCCAGCGCTTGCTTGGCAGCGAGCGCTTAAACGCTTCCCCACTGTCCCTGTAGCCCCCCTGCAATGGCCAAATCTAAAATCTAAAATCTAAAATCTAAAATCGATATGACTGATCGCTTTCTCGACCGGCCTGAAGTATTGCGAGTGCTGTTCCATCCCAAACGGGATGACAGTTTTGACCCCTTAGACCCAAAAACGCGCTCGGTGACCGTGGAGGTGGAACCGGCAGTTTTTCTCAGGGGATGGCTGTACCCAGCTCTTCCCAATTCGCCGGCGATTCTCTTCTTTCACGGCAATGCAGAAATTGCCGCTGACTATGATGCCTTTGCCGATTTTTACACCCAGATGGGCATCACCTTTCTGGCGCTCGATTACCGTGGCTATGGAGCTTCCGACGGCACGCAGGCAGCTAGCAATCTTCTGTGCGATGCCCTAAAAGTATTCTTAGCAGCTGACCGCATCTTCCGCTCCAGCCGGCTGGCACCAAAGGAGCTTTATGTGATGGGCAGAAGTCTCGGAAGCGCCCCAGCTATTGAAGTGGCTGCGCACGCCGCCGACAAACTGGCGGGACTAATCGTCGAGAGCGGCTTTGCCGAAACAAAAACACTTTTAGAGCGCCTGGGGATGCCGGTGGACGAATTCGACGAAAAGCGCGACGGTTTTGCCAACAGCATCAAAATCAGCCGCATCCCAATCCCCACTCTAATTATACACGGGAAAGAAGACGCCCTGATCCCCCCCGCCCAGGCGCAAGAACTCTACCGCAGCTCCGCCGCACAAAAAAAACAGCTTGTGCTGATTCCTCGCGGCAACCACAACAACTTAATGATAGCCGGTATATCCAAGCAAGGAAAGTCCCCCTACTTTGAGGCCATTCGGGGATTTGCCGGCGGTTAAGTGAGCCGATATAATTAAGTTACCTCGTTCCCAGGCTCCGCCTGGGAATGACCCTCTGGAGGCTCTGCCTCCATTTCCAAGCATAAAAAATTAATTGTATATAGCGGCTCTCAATTCGTTCGAGGGAAAAAGGAGGCAGAGCCCCCACACTTCCGTTCCCAGGCAGAGCCTGGGAACGAGGTACTATTACAAATGTACAAATGGCAGCATGACTCATTCACCTTACGAATATAAAGTTGGCGGTTGCCTGCCGGCGGACGCCCCCACCTATGTCTGGCGTCAAGCCGATAGCGACCTTTATAACTACTTGAACGCCGGGACATTTTGTTACGTCCTCAACTCCCGGCAAATGGGCAAGTCGAGTTTGCTCGTGCAGACTATGGGCCGGCTTCAGCAAGCCGGTGCGGTCTGCGCCGCCATTGACCTGACAGAAATCATTAGCCCCGACATCACCAGAAACGAGTTTTACGGCAGCCTAACTTACACCTTAGCCGACAGTTTTAACCTCCTGGACAGGATAGGCGGTTTTGACCCCTGGTGGCGCAAGTACAAATCCCTCTCCCCCATCAAGCGATTGGGCATTTTTCTCAAAGATGTCCTCCTCACAGAGGCGTCGATTTTAGACAAAGCAATTGTCATTTTTTTGGATGAAATTGATAGCGTTCTCAGATTGCCCTTCTCGGTCAGCGATTTTTTCGGGTTGATTCGAGCTTGCCACAGCAATCGCGCAGACCAGCCAGAATACAACCGCCTGACTTTTGCTATATTAGGAGTCGCCTCGCCCTCCGATTTGATTAGAGACAAAGACCACAGTCCCCCTTTCAATTTTGGACAACCCATCGAGCTGGCTGGCTTTCAATTAAATAAATCTGACCCGGTAGCTGAGGGGCTAAAAATAAAATCACCCAGCCACAAACAATTGCTGGCAGCGTTGCTTTTATGGACAGGCGGGCAGCCTTTCCTCACGCAAAAGCTGTGCAAACTGATTGTCGATTCTGAGGAGTCGCCCCCTGCCGGCGGTGAGGCGGAATGGGTGGGAAAATTGGTGCGAACTCGCGTCATTGAAAATTGGGAGAGCCAAGATGAGCCAGAACATTTGAGAACCATTCGCGACCGGCTTCTCCGCAGCGAGCAGCGCCGCTTTCAGCTCTTGAAGCTGTACCAGCAAATCGTGGGACAGGGAGCTGTCCCAGCTGATGACAGTCCAGAACAGATGGAACTGCGGCTGTCCGGTTTAGCAGTCAAGCACCAGGGCGAGTTGCGGGTTGGCAATCGGATTTACCAGTCCGTATTTAACTCGCAGTGGGTAAAAAAGGTGCTGGCTGCGATCCAGCCCGATCCCCACCCCCGCGACTCCGAGTTTCTCCAAACTCTAGCTGAATTAGAAACCAAACTTTTGGTATCGCAGCTCGCCAATGTGGCTGAAGGGAAAATTTCCGACCAAGCTCTCTATGAGGTGGTGCGGGATATCACCTTGCAGGTGGGAGACTTACTCGGAGCGGATCGCGCCACTATCTTTTTGCTGAATGAAGACAAGACTGAGCTGTGGTCGCTTGTTGCTGAAAATCAAGGGGGTGAATTCCTAGATATTCAGCTGCGAGTCGGGGAGGGGATTGCCGGTCAAGTTGCCGCCAGTAAGAAAGCTATTAATATTACCGCAAAGGTTTATCAAGACCCTCGTGCCTGTCTTGTCAAAGAGTTTGATAAGAAATATCAATACCGCACCTATAATATGCTGGCTTTTCCCTTCTTGACGGAAACCGGCGAGGTGGTTGCTGTTGTCCAGTTACTCAACAAGTTGAAACAGCCCGACAGTCCGCAGGAGAAACTATCCCAGAGAATTGACAGAAAGGGCTTTACAAAAGAAGACGAGGAGCGATTGGCTCAATTTGTCCCTCCGATTCGGCGGATTCTGGAAATCTGCCAGTCGTCTTACAAAGCCACCAAGAAACTTCGGGCGACGGCGGCGCTAGCAGAAGCTACCCGCTCTCTGGACAAGAGCAGTTTGGATACCAAAGAAATCCTCCAGCGGGTGATGGATGCGGCCAAAAAACTGATGAGCGCTGACCGCAGCACGCTTTGGCTTTTAGACGAAGATCGGGGCGATCTGTGGACAAAAATCCCGATGGCGGACGGCACCTTGAACGAAATCCGCATTCCCAGGAATGCCGGCATTGCCGGCAAAGTGGCTGAAACCGGCAAACCCCTGATTATTCCCTTTGACTTGTACGACCATCCCTACTCTGAAACCGCCAAAGGAACAGACCGGAAAACCGGCTACCGCACTTGCAGCTTGCTGTGCATGCCGGTGTTCAATCCCGAAGGCGAGTTGCTCGGCGTGACGCAATTGCTCAACAAACGGAAACCGGGCAATTTTTACCCATACAAACCCGCTGACTGGCCCAAAGCGCCCGCTCAATTCAAGGCTAGCTTTGACGAAAATGACCGGCAATCCATGCAGGTTTTCAATGAGCGAGTCGGAGTTATTCTCCAGTACGCCAAGACTCATGAAGAACTCAAGCTGCTTGCGGAAATTCAACCCAAGCAAGCTGTCCGCAACACCCTCGCTATGCTGATTAATGCAGCAGGCGACCGGAGTGATGAAACGCTCTACACCGCTCTTTTCAATATGCTGAATTTCCTAACTAGCTCTGTCGCTAAAATACTAGAAGCTGACCGCACAGCCATTTTCCTGCTGGATGGGAAGGGAGACGAACTTTGGTCGCTGATTGCTGAGGGGGAAGGGAGCATCCCCACAGAAATTTACCTTCCCGCTAATCGAGGGCCGGCTGCTGAAATTGTCGCGTCAAAATCTATAAAGGCGCTCCCTCTACCGGCAGGCGGCTGGAAAAATAATCCCTCCCTCCTGCAAGCGGCTGCCTGTCATTTTTGCAGCTACTATATTCACAATTTGTTACTCTTTACCCTGGCGAACCAGCAGGGCGAGGTAGTGGCTGTTGTGGAGGCGCTCAACAAATTAAAATCCCCCCGGAGTGCCGGTGCGCCTCTCTCCGAAAAAATTGACCCTCAGGGCTTTACCTGTGCGGACGAGGAGCGGCTGGCTCGCCGCGCTGACTCAATTATACCAATTTTGGAAGGGTTCCAATCTTTTCATAAAGAAATCCGCACTATTCAGGGACAGCGAGCGACAGAAGCGCTTTTTTCAGCGCTCAATTCAGTCAGCCAGAGCAGCGGAAATCCAAAAGAAATACTCCAGCGGGTGATGGAGGAGGCAAAAACACTCACGAATGCCGATCGCAGCACCCTTTGGCTCGTCGATCGCGAGCGGGGTGACTTGTGGACGGAACTCCTCGGTGTGGGGAAATTGCGGTGTGAAATCGGGGTTGGCTTCGCAGGCATTGTCGCCCAAACCCGCCAGCCGGTGATTATCCCGTTTGACTTGTACGAGTGCGAAGGTGCTGAGAATGCCAAAAAAACCGACCGGGAAACCGGCTATCGCACCTGCAGCCTGCTGTGCATGCCGGTGTTGAGTTTTGATGGCCAGGAGCTTCTCGGCGTCACGCAATTGCTCAACAAGCGCAAACCGGGCAATTTTCCGGAATATAACCGAGCTCAATGGCCTGCTGCCCCGGACAGCTTCAAAGCCAGCTTCAATGAAAGGGATCTGCGGTATATGGAGATATTTAACAATCACGTCGGGATTGTTATGCAAAACGCTCAGCAGCAGGATATATTGCGCAGTGAGCTGGGCAGAACTGCCGGTGACACCCCCTTAAATATCCCGAATTCGTAGGGTGCGTTCCGCTCAGCGGAACGCACCCTACTTCTACTTCTTTCAATCCAAAATCCAAAATCAAAAATCCAAAATTGCTATTAGTGAGCCGGTGGCGCTTTTGCTCCCCCACGACCTTTACCCAAAAATAGCAACAGAGGCATCGAACAGAGGAAGGCAACTCCTACCACCCGAAAAATGTCTGCGAAAGATAGAACTGCGGCTTGTATGCTGACTGTCTGGCTCATTAAGGTAAGAGCTTGCTGGTGCGCCGTGACAGCATCCATTCCCCGACTCTGGAGTGCCCCAGTTAGTAAGTTGAGGCGCTGATTCGTTGCGATGTCGTAAGGAGTCATATGAGCGAGCAACACCGCTCGGTGGAAAGCCTCCCGCTGAGCGAGCAAAGTGGTGAGTGCCGCAATGCCGATACTGCCCCCTAATTGGCGAGTCAGGTTGTAAAAACCAGACCCAGCCGAGATATCTTGCTTGGGAAGCGAGCCCAAAGTTGCCAAACTCAAAGGGAGAAACATCAGCACTGTAACCCCACCGCGATCGAGCAGGGGCCAAAATAGCTCGTCAGTCCCTGTCTGAGGATTGATCTTTGCCAGCTGAAACATAACTAAGGCATTTCCTACCGCACCGCAACCAATTAAAATTCTGGCATCAATTTTAGTCGATATCTTACCCAACAGTATCATCGCAATTGCTGAGGTTAAGGCACCGGGAGCGAGTAACCAGCCGGTTTGAGTCGCGGTAAAGTGAAGCACGCTTTGGGCGAAAATGGGCACCGCAAAGAGCGCTCCGTAAAGCCCCATACCGAGAATTCCAGAGTAAATGCTTCCAGCCGCGAGAGAGCGGTGACGCAGCACCCGCAAGTCAACCGCAGGATGTTTTGTGGTGAGTTCGCGCCAGATAAACAGCCCGAGTGTGAGAGCGCCAACCACCGCCAGAGTGGTGATGAAACGAGATTCAAACCAGCTTTCTTTTTGGCCTTCTTCTAAGAAAATTTGCCAGCTGCCAACTGCAACCGCTAACAGCCCAATTCCCCACCAATCGACCGCTGTGCTGTGCTGGCTGTCCTTGATTTTATTCGGGGGCAAAAATAGCCAAGCCATCACGGTTGCCAATATTCCAAAGGGAAGATTGATGTAAAAAATCCAAGGCCAACCCATCGTATCGGTGAGGTATCCCCCTAAAGTTGGGCCAATGGCTGGGCCGGCAATCACGCCAACGCCAAACACAGCCTGAGCTACACCTTGCTCATGGGGTGGAAACGTCTCGAAGAGAATTGCTTGACCTTTGGCAAGCAACCCCCCCCCGCACAAGCCTTGCAGAATGCGCGAAAAAATCAGCGCCGGCAGGTTAAAAGACAAACCGCACATCACCGAAGCTATAGTGAAGCCCACTAAAGAAAAGATAAAGTAAGTTTTCTTCCCGAAGTAATCTCCCAGCCTTGTTGCAATTGAGACTGGACGCTCTTAACCTGAGCTTGCGCTTGCTGCAGTTGAGCTCGGGCGTCATTCACTTGAGCTTCTGCCTGTCCCACTCCTTCATTCGCCACCGTCAAATTGGCTCGGGCACTGTTGAAAGCAGCTCGTGCGGTGTCTTGCTGCTGAGCGGGAATAGCCCCCTGCCCGAACAGGTATTCATAGCGCTGCAAATCAGTTTTAGTTTTGCTGACTTCTGTCTCAGCTTGAACAACCTTAGCGCGGGCGGCACTCACGCCTGATTCGGCTTGCCGGATTCTTGCTTTCTGAGCCTCGACTCCAGCAAGTGCCCCCTCCAATTGCGATTTTGCCGCACTCACGCCCAATTCCGCTTGCTGCAACTGAGCTTCAGCTGCCTTTATTTCTGATTCCGCTTGCTTGACGTTCGTTTCAGCTGCAACAACCCCCGCTTGTTGCGCTGCCAAATTGGACTCAGCTTGCTGAATTTGAGTCGTGTTTGTATTCGCGGTGAGCGATACTGTATCAGCAGCACTTTTTAACTGGGCTTTGGCTGCGTTTAGATTCGCTTCGTTTTGCTGGATTTTTAGCTGCAGGTCTTCGTCCTGCAAAATAACTAAAGTCTGCCCAGCTTTGACGAGTTCTCCATCCTTGACCAGCACCTTTTGAACGGTTGCTGAAATTTTAGGCGCGACAGTAGAAATGTGTCCTTCAATTTGAGCGTTTTCCGTGGTAACGTGAGTGCTTTTAAATTGCCACCACCGCCATCCGGAAACAGCTCCAAAAGCAAGAACGCTCGCTCCCACAACCGCCAGCAGCCACCGGTGCCGGTTCAAGAAAGCCGGTTTTGTTTTAGCTTCAACGGTTGTTTCCCCGTCAGGCTGGGATTCGTCTCCATCTGGTTTAATTTCAGGACGGGATTCGCTTTCACCTTCCTTCAATAGAGTCGGCTCACTAGCGGGAGACGGCGCTAAGTCGTCGGATTTGACTCTAGACTCAACAGCTGTGTTGGGCTTCATCTAAGTTGTCCGTACTTGTAATGTTGGCTGACAAAGTGCTAATCCCGCGCACGAACACATCGACGCAAGTCTCGATGTAGCGCTCGCGACTGTAGCCCAGCGAGTTTGGGATTGCATTGCGGCGCAGCATGCCGGCGAGCAGCATGCCGGTAAACAGATCCACTGCCGGTTTCAAGTCGATATCCTCGCTCACCGCACCCCGCTTTTGAGCTTTGCGCAGGTAAGCCACCAGCTTTTCGCGCAGGGGTTGGACCGCTTCGGCAATAATCCGGTTCGCCGCTTCCGGGTGGCGCTTCGCTTCTCCGATGAATGTCCGGATTAGGGCTTCATGTTCTTCCAGCATGCTGTTGTACAGCGATGCGTAGTGCCTGAGATCCTCAGTTAAGTTCTGAGTCCACTCCTCTTGGTGCGCCAGGGCTTCCGCTTGCAGAGCTGTAGCCTGCCCAACAACCGCACCCAGCAGCTCCTCTTTGCTGTGGAAATGCCGAAATAGCGTCACTTCATTCACGCCGGCGACACGGGCAATTTCCTTAGTTGTCGCCCCCGCTACCCCCGATCGGGCAAAAACTTCCGTAGCTGCTTTCAGCAGACGAGTCCGGGTTTGTTGGGTTTTTTGCTCGGTACGATCCATTTTTTTGGAAATGCAAGTGCTTACTTGCAGTATAAGGCACCAGCTCGGCGCAGCGCAAGTGCCACTCCCAATAACTGCGCATCGGGCACAGGGCACAGGGCACAGGGCACGCTCGCGTGCATAGCACATCTGCGAGCTTATGTCAAGCAAATAAAGTGGAACGCCAGAGGGTGAGCAATGCCCCTCAAGTGCGCTCCGCTTTATAGCGTTTTTCATCCTTTGTGAGGTACTGAAAAACCCGGAAGAGGGCGGGCACGGGGGCCCGCCCCTACGAAACCGGGTTTCAAAGGGCTACTTCATCCAACTGAAAACCGCTTTAGCTCTTAGCCGAAAGAACCTCTCTGAGCTGCTTGCATGCGGCTTCAATCTTGTCGATACTGCCCGGATTCACCAACCCGAAGTAGTCAAAAACATACACCCGGTTATTTTGAGTCGCTTTCAGTTTATTCCAGAAAGGCTCCGACTTGAACTCCCCCACAATCCCCTCCCCCATATCCACAACCAAAAGCACCTCTGGATTGGCTTCCAATATTTTTTCTGGCGAGAGCGTCACGTACCCGCCCACAGGGCTTTTCCCCTGCAAGTCCGCCACCAGATTTTTCGCCCCAAATTTCTCCAGCAAATCCCCCGCCCAACTGTTTTTATTCGGTGCCAGAATCGGCTGCCGGCTCACCAGCACCAGTGTGGATGGGGATGCGGCTGCCGGTTTTCCCAAAAAAGCTTGATATCGCGCCAGCAGTGGGGCGGGATCAGCACCCATAGAGCGAGCCACGCTTTCGGTAATTGACGCCAGGTCATCCCATTTTTTAATATTAGTCGAAAGTGTCGGAATGCTCAACTCTTTCAATTTGGGCAGGAGCTGAGCGTGAAACTCTTCATTAACCACCACGAGGTCAGGTTTGAGGGCCACGATTTTTTCCAAACTGGGTGGCGTCTGCCCCTGACTGACTCGCGGAATGTCTTTAAATCGAGCGTCCTTCTCCATCAACCGGCTGCCGGTGATGCCAACAAGTTTGGTTTTATCCAGATTGGCGACAATATCAGAAGTGAGGGAAGTCAGGGTTATAACCCTAGACGCTACCTTTTGAGCGGTGTTAGCCGGCGGGTTGGTGGCAGTGGCGCAAGCCACCAAAACCAAACTCAATAATAGTGTGACACCGGCGGCTATCCAGCGACGAAACATAAAAAAATCTCCGAGTTAAAACAGCTGTTTTCAAAGAGCGGTGACAGGTATATCTGAAGGGGAGCATCCCACTGTGCCGGCGAATTTTGTGCAATCAGTCGCACCGGCATCTCTACTATACGGGATATTCACCGGCGCTCACCGGCTTTCTAACCTCTGTCTTATGACAGATTTACATCTGCTTCCCTCGTTCCCACGCAGATCCTGGGAACGCCGCTCGCTGGGCTGCTGCCTCCTTTCAAGGGGCATGCAGATTAAAAGCCTAACAGCTTATCTTAAAGAAAGTCCATCTTATATGAAGTTAATGTAAAGCTGTGGCCCGACTTGGCCCCAAAACGCTCTCGTGGGCTGCGCTCCTGCTCATGGGGGCGACGGGCGCGTGCTTGCGGGGGCAGGGTGGTGCAGCGCGGAGTCCGCCAGTTCATCTTCGCCGCAAGTCGGTTGCCGCATACCCTTTGGACAGGCGAGACGCCTGTCCTGGGCTGTTTGAATGCCGGCTTGGCCTGTACTTGCGCCGGCATTAATCGCTGTAACTCCCGTTTTTCCGCTAATTTCTGCGAGATATCCGAAATATCGCGCTCGCGATGCCAACGTAAAGGATCTCCCGAAAAGATAGCTTGAAGGGGCATTTTTACAGGCTATCTTTAAGCGGATATTCTCGCCAATACCGCGAGGCTGCCAGCAGGGTGGTTCGGCTGGAGGGATATCGGGGTGCGCAGCGGAGGGGGTCGGGGTGCCGGTGGAAAGCATCCAGAAGCAGGGCAGTGCTAGAGGCATGCCGGTGGGACACGCTAGCGGCTCAACAGGTGACGCGCACGCGCCGGTCGCCTCCGCCGGCACTGTTTGGGCGTCGCACAAATAGGAGAGCGCTCTCCTGTAACGAATGCTAAAATGCCCCTGTTCCGTCACAAACCGCGCTGGCGATCCGGCACGGAACGGCTATCGTCTTTCTGGCTTGCAACGCCAGTTAACTGACTGTTATATGCCTGATTGCGGCTGTCGGGGGGAACCGGCGAGGGGCACGGAGAGTAATCAGCAGCCACTTCGATGAGCCGTCCGGCTGCCGTGCTTGGTGCAGCCGGCGGGGAAATTTTGGTTCCAGAGAACCCATTGGCTGCCAACATGATAGCGATCCCGATTTCTGAAATATAAATAATGCGTTTCATGGCTGCTTTGTCCGTACTTTGGGAAGTTCATAAAAGTAGATATCTCGATGGGTTGCCGGTTTAAATTAGATCGATATCGGCCCCACGAGCCGAAAATCTAAAACCAATCCGGAAAGCTCTTAACAAGTAATGATTTCTGCCTTTTATCTCGCGCTCCAAGGCGGCTTCCATAAGAGCGCATCATTACTTATGCGGGACTGCTACTCCTTACTGCCAAGCACTCCCGCAGGCTGCCAATTGAGACATTGGACATTACCTCCTAAACAGGCGTGCGAAACCATCCACCACAATCTTGCTGCCATTTAGAAGATTATTGCTGGGGAGAAAAGGGAATTAAAAAACGGACTTAAAGATTCCTGGAAAACTCCTGGGAAGCTAAAGCCAGAGCTGTTTTTGTGACTTCTAAACTCAGACAGTAAATGCCTTAACTCTCTTAAATCCCTTAAAATTGACACAAAGCCCCTATCTGCCGTATGCTTGGCAGAGGAGCCATCCGCTGAATTCGGGACAGTCTAAGCTTTTCCCCAATCCTGGCCCAACCAGGAGAAGAGAGTAAAACTCCCCTTTCTCCGAAAGAGAGGGGCTCGGAGGGTTGGGTTGCTACGCCTTGGACTGGTAACCAGCGGAAGTCCAGCAACCTTGAGTTAACACGCGCAACACAATGGCCTCATCCAAAGCAAGACGCGCTCGCGGTCGGATACTGACGGATAAAGGATGGAAGAAAATCTGGGATGCGGTCAAAGAAAATTGTCCAGATGGACATACTCTGGCAGATATATCAAACCTGACTGACCGCACTATCAATGAACGCGCTAGTGGCGATTTTGTATCCGCTGATACGGTTTCCAATATATTGAACCGGCGGGCTGGGTCTGACAGGAGTAAAATTGAGAGCCTTTTTAGCGCCTTGGGCCGAAAGCTGGATGAGGATGACCATGTTTTGGCCAACATCCATGTGTCAAAACTCAACTCGAACGTTGTGGGACGTGAAGGGGGGATGGCCCACTTTAACGCCGGTATCAGCCAAGACGCCAAAATTACCGTCAGCCAGGCAGCGGGCGGCGTGGTTAGGGCCAGTTGGGGAGAAGCGCCTGATGTCTCCGGTTTCGTTGGGCGCACTGATGAGCTGGCAGAACTAGAGCAATGGATTGTGCGGGATGGCTGCCGGCTGGTGGCGCTGTTGGGCATGGGGGGAATTGGCAAAACTGCCTTGTCTGTCAAGCTGGCACAAAAGATTCAGGGGGAGTTTGAATCCGTTATCTGGCGAAGTCTCCGCGAAGCCCCTCCTGTGGACAAGCTACTGGCAGAGTTAATCAAATTCTTGTCCGAACAGCAGCAAACCGATTTGCCAGACGCAACCGGCGAGAGGATAACCCTGCTTATTGATTATTTACGAGCTTCTCGCTGTCTGGTAGTTCTGGATAATGCCGAGTCCCTCCTGCAAGGTGGCACTCACGCAGGAGAGTATCGAGAAAGCTATGAGACTTATGGCGAACTGCTCAGACGGTTGGGAGAATCCACGCATCAAAGTTGCTTGGTGCTAACCAGTCGGGAAAAACCGGCAGATGTGGCACCCTTGGCAGGAGAAACCCTGCCGGTTCGAGTCAGGCAACTAAGTGGGTTGCGGGAAGCTGCACGAAACATTCTTCAGATCCAGGGATTGTTCGGTTCAGAAGATGAAAAAATACGGCTCGTTGATTTATATCAAGGTAATCCTTTAGCTTTAAAGATTGTTGCCGCCCGGATTAAAGAAGTCTATAATGGTAAAATAGCTGAATTTTTCACGCAAGACGAACCCGTTTTTGGAGATATCAGCAAGCTGTTGAGGCAACAAGTAGATCGCTTGTCAGATTCAGAAAGGCAGGTCATGTACTGGCTGGCAATCGCGCGAGAGCCGGTTTTGATCTCAGAATTGCGCGAGGATATTCTCTCATCTAGCGGGAAGCGAGAAGTCCCTGACGCTCTGCGCTCGCTCGTCTGGCGCTCGCTCACAGAAAAAGCAGGGGACAAGTTCACCCTGCAAAACCTAGTCATGGAGTACGTCACCGGGCGATTTACAGAAGAAGTCCGCTCGGAAATTAGAGCGGGACAACTTCAACTCTTTAATAGCCACTCCCTGATCAAAGCGACAGCAAAAGACTGCATTAGGGACACACAAATTCGCCTCATCCTCAAGCCTTTGGCTGAGAAGCTATTCGCAGATTTTGGCAGCCAAGCGGGGGTCGAAGCCCAGCTCAAACAAATCCTGTCAGCACTCCCGAAAAATTCTAGACCGGGATATGCCGGCGGCAATATTCTTAATTTACTCGTGTCTTGGCAAACAGATTTAACGGGCTGGGATTTCTCTAACCTAACAATTTGTCAAGCTTTTCTCAGAGAGGCAAACTTGCGCGGGGTTAATTTTGCTAGCGCTAATTTAGCTCGGTCTATTTTTGCTGAAAATATAGATAGTATTCTGGCAGTTGCATTCAGCCCTGACGGACAATTATTGGCTGCCAGTGATTTCGCCGGCGAGATTCATTTGTGGCAAGTTGCAGAAAATCAAAAACTTTTTACCCTCAAGGGGCACATCTCTGTAGTGCGGTCAGTTGCTTTTAGTCCTGACGGCAGGGTTCTCGCCACCGGCAGCGACGACGCAACAGTAAAACTGTGGGATGCCGGCACTCATCAGTGCTTGAGAACGTTACAAGGGCACACCCGCCGGATAAGTTCCGTCGCTTTCTGCCCTCAAGGGAATATTCTAGCCACCGCCAGCGACGACGCAACGGTGAAATTGTGGGAGGTTCCCACTGGTCAATGCCGCGCTACTTTAGCCGGACACGCCGGCAGGGTGCGTGGTGTGGCCTTCAGTCCCGACAGCCAAACGCTGGCAAGTGCCAGCAGCGATAAAACAGTGAAGCTGTGGGATGCTAGTAGCGGTCAGTGCCTAACTACTTTCAAAGGACACCAAAAATCCGTTTATGCGGTTTGTTACAGCCCTAATGGGAAACATCTAGCTACCGGCAGCGCTGACAAAACGGTCAAGCTGTGGGATATCTCCAATACCGGCAACAGTCAGTGTTCCGCCACTTTAACAGAGCACAGCGCAGAGGTTTCTTCAGTGGCGTTCAGTCCGGACGGACAAATTTTAGCTAGTGGAAGCTATGACCAAACAGCGATCCTGCGAGATATCCGAGATATGGGCAGCTGTCGGGTTTTAACGATTTGCCAAGGGCACAGCAGCTGGCTACACTCAGTTGCCTTCAGCCCGGACGGGCAAACCCTAGCCAGCGGTGGCGACGATCGCGCGGTAAAACTGTGGGATATTCGCGAAGGTCAGTGTTTAGCCACTTGGCGGGGACGCCCCAGTTCGGTGCATTCAGTTGCTTTCAGTCCTGAAGGTAATATTTTGGCGAGTGGTGGCGCTGATAGCGGGGTCAAGCTGTGGGATGTCAGGGATGGTAAGTGCCTCAATATTTTGTCAGGGCATGCCGAGCGAGTGTATTCAGTTGCTTTTAGTCCGGACGGGCAAATTCTCGCGAGCGGCAGCGACGACCGGACGGTACGGTTGTGGGATGTCAGTCACAGTAAATGCTCCCACACTTTGCGGGGACACACTCATCGAGTGCGCACAGTCGCTTTTAACCCTAAAGGTAAAATTTTGGCTTCTGGCAGTCGCGATTGTCGGGTGAAGTTGTGGGATGCTGATACGGGCCAGTGTCTGACGACTTTTCAGGAAGAAACCGATTTGGTGTACGCAGTTGCTTTCAGTCCGGACGGAAACATTATTGCCAGCAGCAGCGATGACTACAGCATTAAGTTACGAGATGTCTGTACGGGTGAGGATCTGGCAATTTTGCGGGGACACGAGAGAGAAATAAATTCACTGGCTTTCAGTTCGGATGGCCAAATTATAGCTTCTGGCAGCGGTGACAGTACAGTTCGTTTGTGGGAGGTCAGCACCTGTGAGTGCCTAGCGATTTTAAAGGAACACACCAACTGGATATTTTCAGTGGCTTTCAGTCCGAATGATAAAATCTTGGCGTCTGGCAGCGGCGACAGTACAGTGCGCCTCTGGGATATCAGCACTTATGAATGCTTAGCTACTTTGCGGGGTCACGCTGACTGGGTGTATTCCGTTGCTTTCAGTCCGAACGGGGAACTTTTGGCTTCTGGCAGTGCGGATGAAACAATTAAACTGTGGGATGTAAAAACGGCAGAGTGCAAAACAACGCTCTCGACACCAAAACCTTACGAAAACATGAATATTACGGGGGTTACAGGTTTGAGTGAAACAGCGGTGGCAACGCTTTTAACTTTAGGGGCAAAAGTATTTTATAGCAATGGACAGTCAGTTTAGTAGCTAGGGTCGGAGGGAACGCCTGTCCTACGAAGTCTAGGCGTAGGGCAGGCGTCTCGCCTGCCCTCAAGGTCTCTGGGACAGGCGAGACGCCTGTCCTACGTCCTAACCTAAGTGGCTACTGCTATATCTTTCTCTTGGCGTTCTTGGCGTCTATGGCGGTTCATTATTAAACTGGGATCGGAGAGAACGCCTGTCCTACGAGGTACGATCCGCAGGGCAGTACCAAGTTTGCTAACTTAGTATAAATGCTGCCGAATTTTGCAAGACATCCTGCAGCTTCTAGACTCCGTGCTAGCTAGGGAACGACCTAACTATTTACGTTAATTACAGACTGTAAAATTTTGACGGCCCACTCTTCCGCACTGATTCCCGATGCTTTGGCTGTTTCTAAAATTGCAGCTTGCCAAGAGAAAGGAATCTGCAAGGTTAAGCAGAAAGTATTGTGAGTGCTTTCGCTCTCTTGCTGTTCTGTTGAATTTTTGGCAGCTGTTGTGTTATTTTGGAGTAAATCTTCTGGCATCGCTTCCCGATCTTGCTCATGGGTGCTGGTTTTTCTACCTTTCTTGGAGCCATTCGTTAGCTGTCTGGGCTCCTGATATTCTTTCGCTATCTTGACAACGTGATGGTAGGTGATGCGGCCAGAAGGAGCCGTAGTGACAGCTTTAACCCAAGCTTCTCTTTGCTTCTCAGCCGGCAGAGCTGTCAGGGGGCGTGCTTGGCGTTCGTTAGCCGGCAGGGTTTCAATCCCTGCGCCGTGGCGCAGGTTTTCCATCAGGACAGCAGCCTCAATCAGCTGATAAGCGGAGCGCCAAGAAATCTGCCAGCGAGCGGGACAGTATTTTTCAAAAGAGCTGTAGTTCTGCCTGTACAGGCGTTTGTCCCGAATCTGCCTTAAAGCCTCTCCCATCTCCCAGAAGGCTTTTATCCCCCGCTGTACCTGAGCTTCCAGATTCTCCAGTTCTATTTGCTCCGGTTGAGTCAGTTCCTCAGATGCCGGCACAATTTGAGCCTCAGAGCGGGTGCTGTGGCCGTCTGTCTCTTTCATATACGCCCTCTCGAAAGTGATTCAGTTGAATGAGCAGCCCCCTGCACCCCGTCAGAGCAGGCCACCGGCTGTGGCCCGCCCGACGGGGTAGAAGCAACTCCTAAATTACTCCTAAATTACTCCTGAAATCGTCCGCAGTATAAGTCGCTTAACAAAACTATGAAAATAGAACGCAATAAGAAACTTCAAATTTGGGTGAGCGAGGAGGAGTACGCTCGGCTCGATGCCGAGTCCGCCCGTCAGGGAATTCCGATTGCGCAAGTAGTGCGTTCTTTTATCCGCCAGCTGCCGTCGATTGACCGGTCTGAGGAGTCCGCTGTTTGAGGGGTGAGGCAGGTGGGAAAGCTCAAAGGTTTGCAGCGCTCGCGCCCAAAAAATGCCATCCTAGTAGAGAGCGAGGGTGGTTCTAGTGAGGTGCAGGGTTGGGAAGCGGCGGGTACAGAGGTGTCGTCACCGAAGGCTATCTGGCAGCCAGCGATGCCTGTCCAAGAGCCTACTAGCAATTGGACAAAAATATTATTTCCGACTCAAAAGGCTGGTTAAGCCATCGATAGAACTTGTTTTAGTTGGATCTGGGCGGAAGCATTTTCTTTATTCGGTCAATCCAACTGAGGGTCTGGATGTGGGCCACTGGGTCTTCTTCTTTGAGAACTTTTCTAGCAACGTTGAGGAGTTCTCTGCTTTCTGAGTCGGCTTCGCCGTCAAAATAACCGCGCTTTTCAATTTTGTTTCCAGATGACAGAACTTGTGCCAGTTCCTTCTCCGTAGGCACTAATTGCTGTTTCATATCCATTGGCAAAGCAGCCAACTTAGCCAATTCTGCTTGAAAAACCCGATCCAGGGTAGGATTATTGGTGATAGTAGCCATTAACCCCTCTGAGATGAACTCCCATTCGTCGGGGTCGAGTTCTAGCTGTTCGCCCACCTCAAACAAGCGCTCTTTTTCAAACTTGCTGAGGGAGATGCTGGGATGGCTCAGAGCCAGGAACAAGGCCACTAGCGTATCAGAAACAGTTGAATCCATAGGGCAATCGTGTTAATATAAGCAAGTTAAACCAATATTAATCGATATGGGTAATATTAAGCGACAAGCTTTAGTCGTTGGTATCAATAGATACTCTTTTTTGAGAGATGTGCGGACGGGGTTGCTGCTCAATCTGGAGAAACCGGCAGGGGATGCAGAGGCGATCGCCCAACTGCTGGAAAAACCCACTGGCGAGTTAGCGTGGAGTGTGCGGCGGCTACCCGAAGTCTCCCAGAATGATAAGTTCAAGGTAGGAGACGCCGCCACTGTAAGTCAAGTCGATCTGGAAAATGCCATTAAGGAGCTTTTCCAACCAGAACCCCAGCACGTCCCCGATGTAGCGCTGTTGTTTTTTGCGGGACATGGCTTGCGCCGGCAGCAGGATGGGCAACCCGAGGGCTTCTTGGCAACCAGTGACGCGAATGGGAAAACCAAGTGGGGCGTTTCCCTGATTTGGTTGCGCAAGGTGTTGCTCAGCAGTCCCGTGAAACAGCAGATTGTGTGGCTGGACTGTTGCCACAGTGGGGAGGTACTGAATTTCTTGACCCCAGAGGAGTTGCGGGATTGGTTGTCTGGGGGCGATCGCTTGTTGATTGCATCATGTCGGAGCGATCGGGAGGCTTATGCTTTGGGCGAGCATGGGGTGTTGACGAAGGTATTGTTGCAGGGACTCGATCCAATGCAGTATTCGTCAGGTGAGTGGATTACCAGTCGGGTGTTAGCGGAATTTATCGAGAAGCAATTAGATAATAATTTGGTACTGAAGCGCCAGATTCCTCTATCGAGGCATTTTGGAGAGCAGATTTTATTTTGGAAAGGAGCAAAAGAGCCTATTAGTAAAATCGGGTTAATAATAGGTGTTTTAGTAGTTATTATTTTCATTTTCCTGTTTTTCAATCCGCAAGAAGCAACCAGTTATACAGCTAGAATATTGCGTTTGATAGCTTGTGTTCTGGCTGCTATAGCTGCTAGTCTTGTTTTAGAAAGTCTTAGCTTAGAGACAGAAATACCCTTGAAAAAATGGCAAATAAAATTTACGGGATCTTTAACTATTTCTGTGGCAGTTTTTATTGCTTTTTATTATGGGTTGCCAACCCTAACAGATTCACAAGGATATATTCGTAAAGAAAAAATCCAAGTCAGGCATTTAACGGCACTCAATGAATATCCAACTCTTTCTTTAGTAGAGCCTACAATTCCTGAAAAATTAACTCAAATCTTGGGTTTGGAAAACCCACCTATCATCTATACAAAAAATCCTATATTTGAATCTCTTGAAAATTTTAAGACCGAAACTGGAAATGAGACTTTGATTTCTGAATATGATTATGAAAAATACGCACAAATTGGTTATTCCTCAAATATCAACGATCGCACTACTAAAGGTGGCTATGCTAAAGGACGACAACACAGAGAGTCTGTATTTTCTCAATCTAGAGACAATTTTGAAAGCACTACAGCTCCTAAGAACGGAGAGAAACAAAAATTTGGATATGCACCGATTAAGCTACCTCTTCAACAATCTAAAGAAAATAGTAAATGGACTACCATTTTAATAAATAATTTATCTAACAAATCGATCGTACAATTTCCTGAATTAGCCGCATTAAAAGATTTTGGTCTTCTAGAGGAAGACAGATTAGATTTAATTAGTTTAAATGATTCTTGGATAAGAAAAATCATAGAAAATAATCCTCATATTAGAGGATTTATAGCATATCTTTATCCGTATATAGAAAATCTTGCGGATAATTTTATACATTGTGGTGTTGGTGTGCCTCTAGCTTTAGTTCAACGAGTTCTTCCGGAGCCTTACGTTAGATTTATCGATATTGTGAATATATCTAATTCATCAATTAATATTGATTCTATAAATTATAAAATCATTGAAAATAACCCTTATAAACTTACCGTAATTAATAATAGGAATACTTTATTTGAAAATATTCCTATCGCAAGCGAATCCATGGGTATTACAATTCCACCAAAGCAACATTTATTTATTCCAATTGAATTTGGATTTGATACAAAAGTTTACTCAAAAATTAATTTTTCTCAACTTATTGATTTTAAAAATATAATTGGCCAAACTGTTTATGTTGCTAGAGTGCCAGATAAAAAAATGCGTGAAAAAATAAAATTGTACAATTCTACGCATAGCCTAGAACCTATACTTATGGGAAAAGAAATTATGCAAATTCTAACTGAACCCATTAAAATCGATCGAGATTGGGTTTCAACATCTATTGAAGAAATTGTAAAATTAATCCCTCATAGGTTTTCTGTTGGTTCAGTAATGAACGTTACTTCTTTAGTAATTGATGGAAAAACTTATGATACCACTTCACCACTTAATGAACCTAAGTTTTCGCTTTCTGTATATTTTGCTTATGGGAGTTGCCCTTACTTGCTAGTTTATAATTCCCACAATAGGGACTGGACAGAGTTGGGGACAGTTCTTTATGGTAGGCACGATAAATCATTACAAGCTTATGAAACTTATAATTTAGGCGAACACATATCAAAAATTAAGTTAGAAGAAAGAGAACCCGAAATTACTTATATCGATTCTTTGTCAGTTTTATACACAGATCCAATAACTAAAACAATGCGAGAAGCTATTCCACCAATCTCTAAACTTGAAAAAAACGATGGAGAGTATTTCATCTTACATCAAGATGAATCTATTGAGATTAATTTTAAAGACATAATACCCAAAAATGCCTTAGATATTAGATTGAAAATTAATGGATACTATGAAGTTCTTTTAGATAATGATTTACGCACCAATGCTGAGAGTATGTAAACTAAGTAGATATACAAGACCAAGAAAATTTCCAGAAATAGAAGCGAACCCATACGCAAACCAACACGGATTGGTATATATTGCAATGGGAGTTGACCTTGATCGGCCAGAACTTTAGCAACATCTTCAATATTTGAAGCATTCCCAACGATAAGAGTTCCATTAACGTTTACAACTGGCAAACTCCACGTTTGAGTAGGACGAACCTGTCTTACTATTTCCCACATTTCCGGCGCTGTCCTTTGACTTTCTTTCCAAGAACCTATATCCTGGTAAATATAGTCAATCCCCCACTTATCTAATGCTTTGACCAAGGCCATACTGTAGCCGCAACTGCGCAATCCAAAAACGTGAATGCCTGGTTGTTTCTCTAAATTAGTAGTAGCTTGTTGAGGTAAACTATTGGCAAGAAAGCGCTCTGAAGCTCTCACTTCAGCCCAACGCCACAAGACAGGTATCTCGAAAAAAACTGGTGAAAACAAAATTGCCGCTAGCCCGCTTATTACATATTTGTTTAATTTCATTGATTGCCCCTCCTCTCCTGATAAAGATTTTAGATGATACTGAAGTGGATTAACCATTAAATTTGCGTTAAATTTAATTAACTAAATTTAATCATCCTTAATTCAATTTAGCAAGCATGAAACGACAAGCTCTAGTAATAGGAATCAATCGCTATCCCTTCCTCAAGGATGCAAAGGGCCAATCTCAGCATCTGACGACTCCCGATCGCGATGCTTCAGCCGTTGCCCACCTTCTAGAACGTTATGGCCATTTCGAGGTAAGGCGATATCCCTCCAAAGATGTTTGGGAAGTCGATCCCGAAGGACTCGTTAAGGCAGACAATCTTAAAAATGAAATCCTCCGCTTATTCCAACCAAAAGTCAACGTGCCAGAAACCGCTTTGTTGTTTTTTGCAGGACGCGGTTTTCGTCCACCAAATATGGACGGAATTACAGAAGGTTTTCTGGGAACCAGCGACGTAAATCCCAGAAAAAACAAGTGGGGAATTTCCCTTAAATGGTTGGGCCAAGTATTGCAAGATAGTCCCATCCAGCAGCAAATTGTCTGGCTGGATTGTAGTTTCAGCGGGGAATTGTTTAATTTTACCGAACTTGCCGAACCCGATAAAAAGCGCGATCGCTGTTTCATCACCGCAACCCAGGAATTTGAAGAAGCCAATGCTGTTCAGGATGAACACGGATTCCTCAGCCGCGCACTATTAGAAAGCCTTGACCCTACACAACAGGCGAGTGGAATCGTCACTAGCCTCACTCTTACAAACTCCGTTAACCGTCAATTTGGAACAGAAACCGCTGACAGGCAATTCAAAGCAGAAACCACTCAGCGTCCTATTTGTAGCAATGTTGGCAACCCAATTGTCCTGACCAGCACAACAGGCATTTCAAATATTCGCAGGAAGAGTGAGCATCGCCTGCAACGTTTGTGGCGCGAAACAGAGGAATGGTTCTGCGCCGATGACGACGATATCTTAATGAAACACAGTCCCACCAAAGTTTCTAGATACTTCTCTCCCGATAATTCTGAGAGCGACCAAGCAGTTCTCTATAGGCAGTCTGTAGAAAATGCTCTAGGAGGAACTCCGCTTCCTAACTCCTGGTGGCAGGAAGAATCAGTTTACTATCTCCACGAATCTCTGAAATGCCTTTGCGGGGAATTTTTCTCCGGGCAGGATAGGATCGTTGCAGGCAGAAGACATATTTCTGTAGGGGCAGCTTACTTAATTGCTTTGATGGCTTATCAAGAATCTTGGCCCAATAATGTCGAACCGCTGACGGAAAACGTTGAGCATTGGATAGGACGGACAAGAGCTAGCAACTCCTGGGTGTTTGCGTTGCAAGATGCAGAGACAGCCAGAACTTCAGCAATGGCTTTGTATGACCTCTTTCTCTGTTTATTTCAAAGTCGCCAACTAGAAAGTGAACCGCAGGTCATCAGTGCATTTTTTGAGGCTCCAGGTAATATACTGAGAATAGAATTTACCTGGAGAGCCAACGAACCAGCAGAGGATAGGCGTGAAAGTCTGGCAGATTGGACTTATCAAATTTTGGAAAGCAAAACTATCTTCATCCCCCAGGAAGCAGCCAACACCAGAAATGCCATTTTGCGCCTGCTGGGCAGTATGTTTGTCAGCAAGGTTGGTTTTATGAGTCCGGGCGTTGTTTATATGACTCGGAACGAACTTGTGGTAGCATCTATAGAATAAATGTAGGAGGAATCTCTACTTGTGTTCTCTGACACTAATCTGACAGCTTGTATCGTCTGCGGCGACCAAAACCCAGAAAGTCGCATATTTAAATTGGTAAAGCTTCTTTTGGATAGCAAAAAGTTTAATGAGGTTTATCTAGTTTCATCAACCACTAAACCTCCGAAACAGTTCGCTCCTAAAGATATTACAGCAGAAAGAGTTTTGGGCGGACAGAGTATCTCAAGAGATAGATTACCCCAAAGCGTGGCAGTAGCATTTGTTCACGATAGCGATACTGAGAAACTTTGGAAACCTGTCTGGACGGGAACTGACAGGAAAGCTCAGTTTGTCTTCAAGTTCACGACCTCTGGCGATCCCGATGTAGAGGGAGAAGAATTGCCCATCTGTCGAAAAAATGAAGAAGATAATTTGGGCATTGCAGCCAGCGATATTGAAGAAGTAGTTGCTTATGTAACTCAGCAACGGAAGCCCCTGCCCTCTATATGTTTCCCAGCCATAGAGTTAAGTAAAAAGCAGGAGATCGTCAGTCCAAAGCAGCGTCAAATAATTTGGGAGCGCCTATTCTCTTGGTTGAAAAAATATGATTTAAAAAAAATGGCTCATTATGAGGGGATTTATCACCTAATAGGTTGGCCCAAACCAACTATTTATGTTTTTGATGATTATAACAATTATATCCTATTTGAGGAGGGCGTTTATACTCCTAATCCCCACTTAACGGAGGAGGTTGCTATCTATTACTGTGGGGCTGAGAAGCGCGAGGATTTTCAGAAAGAAGTCCTGGCCGGCTTTTGCTTAATGCTCAACAATTTATCCTTAGCCTTTACCGTCAAAGCCCCGCCTCTGTGGATTCCCAACACTCAAGCAGGATATGACTTAATATCAGCCGCACTTCCCCTGGCGCAGATCGAGCGCGATCGCGCTCAAATAGCCGCCTTTATTGTCGATCTGGAATGGCTGCCCACCCTGACTGATTACGCTCCCGACAGCAATACGAACGATCGCCAGCAATGGCGCAAAATGGGTCGCCTGTGCGTTGATATTTTATCCCAGCTCTATCCAGAAATCCCCTCTTTTATTTTTACAGGGCTGCAGCCAGCAGAAGAACTTCAAGACGGCTTATCTCGCGGTGCCTCGTGGGGGTTTCAAAAAGAAAGAAGTCACCACTATTCTAGAGAGCAAGCAACTACTAAACAGCTTTCCGAACAGCTAACCTATATTAACCTAGAACGGCATCTCAGCAGATTCGTCGAGGTTCGCTATGGCTCTTATCCAGAAGTGCCATTCCCTAACCAGCTAAAGCTCGATCCGAATACCCCAGCAGGACAGCAATTAATTAAGCAACTCGGCATAGAGCAGTCTGCTAGCAAAGCCTTTCAAAGGCAAACTTTGCAGAAACTGATCGCCACCCTTTTCCCGGCTGCTAATTTTGTTGAACCCGTCAAAGTTCTCACCACTGGCAAATCCAAAGCCGAGGCGACTTTCTTTGTCAGCCCCACATCCGGACAGGATAAACTAGCAACCCGCTTTATCAAAATCGGCCCCTGGTTGAGCGTCCAGAAAGAGTACCTAGCTTATCAAAGGGTTATCCAGCCACGGCTTAACAGTTATACTGCCAGCCTCATTCACAAACCTGTTTTGGCAACCGGGGAAAACAATCAAATGCCCAAAGGGGCGTTGATGTACTCTTTAGCAGGGTTCCCCGAAGACCATAAAAATCTGCGAGCGCTCAACGAACTGTTTGAGCAGCATCTGGAAAAACCAGGAGGCGATCGTTTTTTGCTCGATCGCTTGCGAAATACTTTAGAAGAGGTACTATTGCCCCTCTACCAAGCAGGCACCTCTAAACCCTCCAAAAAACAACCCCTATGGCGCTGGTTGGGTGATGTCCTCCCCCCCCTCTACACGGGTGCGCTCGTCCCTCTGCCGCTAATTTCTCGAGAGGCTTTAGATGAACAAACCACAACCGCGATCGTACTTTCATCTCAGACAGTACAAGGATACAAAGACACAGCCGCTTGGACATTAGCATCCTTTGCGCTGACTCAGCTCAATTTCCATCTGGAAACAGCCAATCTAGAATGTCAAAAAGCTGCCGTTCAAGAGCCTTCACATTGGGATGACGAGATTCTCCAAAAACCCTATAAACAAGTTTTATTATCTGGGTGGTATCTGTCAGCCATAGAGTGGCAAGAAGGCGATTTAGGAAGCGGTTCAATTACTTTAGTTCATCCCGATCTGGGATTTAAGGTATTGCTGCGGGGACGCGGCGAAGACATCCGCTTGCGGTTTGGTGCAACCTGGATTCGTCCCGGCATGAGCGTCAAAGTGTTAGCTTGTCTGGATGCCACCAACCAAGAACTGGAAAAAATCAAGAGGAAGATTAACGAAAATCTTTCGAGTCTTAACTGGTTAACTGATGCGGCTAACCACCCATCAGCAGATGTTTTTGAGTACATCCTGAGTAATTTTAAACAAGCCAACAATTTGAGCGAACGGCTGACCTCGCCGTTAAAGGTTTTTGGAAATCAATCGATTCTGCCTCATCATTATACAATTCCCGCCCATGCAGGGCCAATCCACGGCGATTTAAATTTGAATAATATCCTTTATCCTGCCAACGAAACCGTGGGCTGGCTCATCGATTTTGAATTGGTCAAAGAACAAGGAATGATTGCCTTTGACTTAGCAAAACTAGAGGTAGAAATTTGGAACCATCACCTTTCTCCCTATTTAGCAGTGTTAGCCACCCTATCGCGTTCCTCTCACGCCTCTAGGTGCTATCAGCTACTTTGCTGGAGCTTGCAGGCTTTGGACTTTCTCGGCGATGAAACCGAGTTCTTTATAACTAAAGTGAGAAGCGATGAAGAGTTCTCAGCCCCTTCCGATGTCCTATTGATACCCATTAGCAATGCCTTAAAAATCATCAAGGCTATTCGGCGTTTTGGCTTGGAACAGTGCAAGCTGATGCCCGAGGAATTAAAGTGGGCCTTAGCGGCGTACTTCTTCAACGCTGTAAAATTCCCGTCCCAAACTAAGAAATTTAAAGCCTCTAGCGGCTGTACCGCTGTTTTTGCTTTCCTAGCGTCCGCGTGGCATCTAGATGCCGTCTTGCCTAACAGCAAATCCCAAGCCTAGCCTAACAGCATACATACAAATGTCTCAAACGGATCGGGAGTGTCAAATTATGAAAGCGCCAGAGTTTCAAAATATTTTTGCACGAATCAAGCAGGGAGATAAATCTGCCGCCCTGCAAAAAGAAATTGATAGCCTGCTTATTCAACTTCAAAGCAGCAAAGATAATCTCAATGCGTTTACCGCCGCCATGTCTGATTCCGACATGGCATCAATCTTGAAATATCTTTGGGACGATACCAGTTTGCAAAGATGGGATCTCGCCTCTACAGGAGGTGTGGCCAATATTACGCCCATTTTTGGGTATCTGTGGTTAATGGTTGCCGCTGAACAGACTAAACAGAAAGGCAAATACACTAGGGTTGTCCCTAAGATTTCCACCGATGGTAAAGGCGGCGGAACAATAGACATTTTAGCAAGTGGGGGGTTGACTTTTACCTCAGATCCTGCAGCTATCAAACGAAAATGCCTTGAATCTGGAGGCACGATTTGTCAGCAAGATGATGCTTTAACTCCCATCGATAAAGCCTTGATGGCACGACGTCGAGAAACCAACCTGATGACGAATGTTTATCTTACTTATGCCTCTATCCTCTCCAAGAAAATAGCGATGCGCTGCACTCATGCGATCGTGGATGTCAAACTGGGTAAGGATACCAAAATTCTCTCCGCATGGATGAACGATCTAGCTGAGGTAAAAGTTAATGATTTTTTAACTGCTTTTAAACATAAAACTGAGAAAAATGGACTGGATATCGTCCTCTCCGATCGAAATTCATTAGGTATATTTTCTAGGGTTCTGCAAGAACTCGGAGTCGAAACCAAAACATTTATCGATGAAAAGGAAAATATCGGGTGGTTGATTCAAGATTGCCAAAATAGCAATCCAAAGCTCGATCCTCTACAGGAAGTGCGTTGGTTACTCACCAATGCCAACATTCCTCAATGCCGCGCGATCGGCAGACACCTGATTTTGCTGCACCTTGACGGACTGATTTTAGACGAGACAGAATTGTTGATGCGCGATGGAGATAATGAATATAAGAGACTCTATCGCCAAATTCTTCCTCGGATTTGTGACTGCCAGATGGAAGATCCGGACGCTACTTGGGAGAAATTGAAGGCCCAATGTAAAATTTTAAAGTCTTGCTTGCCAAAAATCGACAATTTAGCTGCTCAAAACTATTTAAGAGATGATTATTTAGAATTGGAGAAAAGGCATAGGTTAGAGTCGGCTTCAGGTCAACCTTTATTCGATTTAGCCATGATTTCTTTTGGTCTTTACCCCTATCAATGGCTGGTGGCTAACCAGACCGTTAAGATAAAAAGTATGAACGTCCAGTTTCTGGATGAATTGTTTAGCTGGCTTTGCGGGAATGAGCCTTACGATTCAGAAGTAGGAATTTGGCTCCATAAACTGCCAGGAGAGAAAGTAGAAATACCTGTGGATGGGAATGCGGTCGGTCAGGATGGGAAAAGATATCTAAAGCTTTGCAATAAATCGCAACAGCCTATCATTTCCATATTCTATCGCCCTAGCCGGTGTTCCGAATCAGAGGTCATGGCAAAAGCCAGGCAATTTTTGTGCAGTGTTAAAGTCTAAATCCCGCCCATAACCTTGACAGATATCCCGCGTTTCCAGGCTCTGCCTGGGAACGCCGCGAAAGGAGGCTCTGCCTCCTTAAGTAGCAACTTGGGTTACAAATAGTAAAGCGTCACGATGAAGATTAGCCGCATTCACCCTGTTGGAACTGCACGAGCGTAGAGGAACGATGAGCCGAACGCCAATTTGAAACGACCGGCTGCGGATGCGGAGCCAGTTGCCCACCGGCTCGCAACTCACCGCAGCTTTAAAGTGCGGCGGTTGCCTGTCACTACCGCAGACGGGACATTCAATGTCAATCCTAACGAAAATCCTAGCGCGGAGCGACTCAAAGAAGCGAGATCCCCAGATAAGCAGACGACGATTTTTGCGTTAGTGGACTCGTCCTGAGCAGCGTTCCCAGGCAGCAGCCCCGGAACGAGGGGAAAGCTTACGCTACTATTAATACCCTGCGCACTCAGTTATATAGCGCGTCTAAATCCTTCGTGTAAATTTCAGAACCCCGGTTTCTTAAAGAAACCGGGGTTCTGGGCCCCCAGCGGTTGCGCAAATCATTTAGACTCGCTATACTAGACGAAAAGTTATTAACTTTCAAGCTAAGTTGCGGTAAATGAAACGGCAAGCTGTAGTGGTAGGCATCAACCGCTATCCCTTACTGAAAGATGCCAATGGCAAGACTCAACACCTAACAGCCCCGGCATCTGATGCGGAGGCGATCGCCCAGCTCCTAGAAAAACCCAAGGGCGACTTAGCTTGGAATGTCCAGCGTCTCCCTGAAGTCCACCAAGACGGGAAATTTAGGGTTGGGGATGCCGAGACTGTCAGTGAAGATCAGCTGTCAGCGGCAATTCTATCGCTTTTGCATCCCAGGACTCGCCGCGTGCCAGATGTGGCTTTGCTGTTTTTTGCCGGACATGGCCTGCGTCGCGAGCCAGATGGGCCAAGACAAGGCTTTTTTGCTCCCAACACTGCTGCGTCGAGAAAGAACAAGTGGCTCACTCTCTTAGATAGATTGCGGCAACTGTTACAAAAGTTTTCAGTCAACAATCTGCTGTTTTTTATCAGAAATGGCTTTCGCCGGCAGCAAAACGGTAAAACAGAAGGCTTTTTGGCCACCAGTGACGCCTGTCCGAGAAAAAACAAGTGGGGCGTTCCTTTGAGTTGGTTGCGCGAAATATTGCTCACCAGTCCAGTAAAAAAGCAGATTGTCTGGCTGGATTGCTGCCACAGCGGGGAATTGCTTAATTTTTTGAGTGAGGCTGAGTTAAAAGACTGGCTCTCTGGTGGAGATCGCTGTTTGATTGCAGCCTGCCGAGATGACGGCTCTGCTTATGCTCTGGGCGAGCGCGGAGTGTTAACAGAGGTGCTATTGCAGGCGCTTGACCCCGCACAACAATCAGAAGATAACTGGATCACTACTTCGACAGTCACGGCTTTTGTCGAACAGCAATTAGACATTAATCCCGTGTTCAAACGCCAGATTCCTCTTTTCAGAAACTTTGGTGAGAGAATTAAATTTTGGCAAGGGACAAAAGCGGCTGCAAGTTCTCAATTCATGGCAGGAACCAGTCCGGCAGCCGGTGATACCGGAGAAACTCTAGAAAACGAGATGCTCCATCGCCGCCGGTTCATACCAGATCGCCGCTGCCGAATTGTATGGGGGCGAGATGACCTTATTGAAAAAGTGTTGAGCCGGCTCACCGATCCGCAGGAACTGTCTATCTTTTCTGTGAGTGGAGGCCCAGGATACGGCAAGACTGAAGCCGCCTGCGAAATTGCACAAGCAGCGCTGAGGAAAAATCTCTTTTCTGAAGTGCTGTGGGTGATGGCTAGAGGCACCGAATTAGTGGATAGCAAAATTAGCAATAACAAGCAATCTGAGGCTCTGAATTGGGATAGATTCCTGCATGAAATCGCTCAGCAACTAGAGTGTCCTGTTGAGCGAGTTCGCCAGCATCTGAGAGAAGAAAAGCGGCTCGTCGTTTTAGACAACGCTGAGACAGCAGACGTCGAAGATATTCTGGTGAATCTAAACAAAATGCTTAACCCCAGTCGGGCGCTCTTAACCAGCCGGCTCCAAACCAACCCTTCATTTGTGGGATTAATTCCAATTCAAGGATTAGAAGAAATGTGGTCGCACAAGCTGTTGCGCGACGAAGCAGAATACCAAAAAATTCAAGCGCTGCTGCAAGCCAGCGAGGAACAACTGCATCGGGTGCACGAATTATCTTGCGGGGCACCGCTAGCATTGCATTTCTTGGTTGGACTTGTTCGTGACGAGCAGGCAATGGAGCCGGCCCTATCCGCACTAGAGCAAGCTAGCGGAGAGGTTGAAGTATTTTATCGGTTCACTCTGGAGACAGCATGGCAGCGAATTGCTGATGCAGCCAAGAGCACGCTGCGTTATATGGGTCAAGCGGATGCAAGTATTACTCAAGCAGAACTTCTTGGAGCTTGGGGACTGTCGGATTCTGAGTGGAAAGCTGCGCGAAAAGAACTCAAGCGCTGGTATTTAATTGCTGAAACCCAAGATGCCAAAGGCGAACGGCGATACGATTTGCATCCTTGGGTTAGGAGCAGCGTGCGCGGGGGCTTAGTAGAGAAGTGGGAACCTTCCCTGCAAGATTTAGAAGAGATAGCGAAATGGAAATATGGCGTGTAACTTTTGGGTAAAAAAATGATTGATAACAGCGACCTGCATATCTCTGATAACAGAGACAATTTATTTAGCTTTCTCAGAAGCCTTGCCAAAAAATTTTCACAGCTCACTGATGAAAAAGAGCGGGCCTTCAACCTCTTGATAAACGTGTGGGAAAAAACCAGCCTTGACTTGTGGGAGCAGGGGTATTGGCAAGACTATTTCCGGTGCGGAAAGATTGCCTTGAAATGCGCCAGAACCCTAAATCATGTTGCTACAGAAGGGAAGCTATTAAATGAGTTGGGATGGGCTTTGATGGAGCGCGAGTATTTTACTCTAGCTCGACAGCATTTTAACAAGTCACTCCGAAAGTTTCAATCCATTAAAGATGCTGACGGACAGTGCCAATCGCTGCGCTATTTAGGTGTGTTGCACCAACGCATGAAGCTCTTTGGCTCTGCCTTAAAATACTATCGTCGAGCTGTAACGCTTCTAGCTACTAAAGGTAGAGAAGCCCCTTCCGACCAACGGATAAAATGGGCTGGTCACGAAGCGGAACTCCACAATCTTCTAGGGAATTTTTATTTAAAACTGTGGGACTTGCCTGCGAGTTACCGCGAACTTAATCTATCCTTAAAGCAATATCGCGCTTTGGGAGAAAAGTTTTGTTATTATCAGCCTGGGCCGTTGTTAAATTTGGGCCGGTGGCACTTTATACAGGGAGATTACGATCAGGCAAGGCGGTACTATCAAGAGTGCCGTCTACTTAGCAAAAAACTCCACCGCACTGATATGGAGGCTGGGGCGCTTCTTCGCTTGGCTGAACTCGCTGAAGCTCAAGGCAACAAAGAAGAAGCGCTCTCCTTAGCACAAGAATCAGAAGAAGTTTCAGGGAAGGAAATTACTTCCATGCGCGAACGCGCCTCTCAATTCAAGTATCGAATCAAAGGTCAAAACAAACGGTCTTTTCGGCGAGTTTTTCACCAGATTAGAGAATTAGGTTTGGCAGGACTTGATTTGCTTATTTTCGCCCCTGGGACCGCTCTTCGAGCTTTTCAGCATTATTTAACCAGAGGATTTGCCGCCAAAATTTATCGGCCTTTCAAAAAAGTTTTATCTCGGCGTCTCCGCCTAAAAATTCATGGGATAGCTCGATAAGTGATGTCCTGAAAACTAGCTAGCGCAATTATTCTGCAATCCAGTTGTAGCGCACAGGAACCCATGCGCTGTCATATTTGATTGGGCGATGGCACACCCTGCCGCAAGAGACTGAAGCATCATACACCCAGACAGTATCGCGCTTTTCACTTGCCCATCGCTCAAAAATGTAGATGTGGCCCTTGATTCCTGGTTCAGGGATATTGAGGGCGTCTCCTAGTTTTAAATTTTCTTTGCTAATTGGGTGAGCGATACGGTACATCAAATCTGTGGTATAATAGTTATTTTGCCAAACTACAACGCTGGCGAACGCCGAACAGTCCACACCCTCTCGATTTTTGCCCCCCAAACGATAGGGAACTCCCAGCCAATTTCTGGCATTCTGAAGCATCTGCTCTCGCGTCAGCGCGTGCGGTTTAACTGGAGCAATGGCCATAACCAAGCGACTGCGACGAGTAAGTTTAGGAGCCACCGCTACAGTTGCCATGACTGTCAAAGCCATTATAGCGAGAACAGACACTCTCCACTTTTTTTTCATCGGTTTGATTATCTGTTGTGGTGGCAGTTCTGCCGGCGAACGCACAGCCACTCAGACGCCGCCTCAATAACCATCACGCTGGTGACTCGTTCGATTAGCAGTATAGCATCCCCCGCAAGTCAAAAGAGAAATACGATAAGCCCCCCTCCCGGTATTGGCGAGCGAGTTTTGCTGACCCTCAAAAGGTGCCACCGGCACCCTCACAATCCCCCAATCCCCCAATCCCGGCTCCCTCCCCCAATCTCAGAACTCGACAGTCAAGATGCCTGCCCTATAAGAAATAGCTTTACAAAAATGTGACACTCCCATCTGAAGTAACTTCACAGGGAGCGACCGGAAAAATTTGCAGCCCAACCGGCGTTTCCATAACGAGAACTTCCACATCAAAAACCTGAGCGAGATTTTCCGGAGTGAGAACCTTTGCCGGCGTGCCGATATCCCAAAGACGCCCCAGCTTCAGGAGGGCGATGCGCGAACTGTACCGCGCTGCTAAATTTACCTCATGCAGCACAGTAATAATCGACAGCCCTTGCTGCCGGTTGAGCTCTTTGAGCAGTTCCAGCAGTTGCAGCTGGTAGTGAATATCCAGATAAGTGGTCGGCTCATCCAAAAGCAGCACTCGCGGAGACTGGGCGAGCGCCAGCGCCAGAAAAGCCCGCTGGCGCTCCCCGCCCGAAAGCTGCTCCACAAGACGCTCGCTAAAGTGTTCCAGCCCCGTCTGGGCGATCGCCCCCTCAACTTTGGCCCGATCTTCGGCATCCAATTCCCACTGCCACCAAGGCTGGTGCGGCGAGCGCCCCAGACTCACCAGCTGGCGCACCGTCAGCCCAGCCGGAATCGCTTGCTGTTGCGGCAAAAGCGCCAATTTTCGCGCCACCGCCTGTGCCGGCTCGCTGTGAATCGCTTTCCCATCCAGAAGAACCGCACCCCCGACAGGCTGCAGGATGCGGCTGAGGAGTTTCAGCAGAGTGGACTTGCCCGAACCGTTCGCGCCCACCAGGCTCAGCCACTCGCCCGCGCCGAGAGTGAAGTCAATTTCCTGAACAATGGGCGTTGCGCTGTAACCGCCGGCAAGATTTTGAGCTTCTAAGGGCATAATTAGAAATTTCTGGAACTAGAACGACTCGATAGCAACCAGACAAACAAAGGAGATCCTAGCAGTGCCGTAACAGAACCCACCGGCAGCTCCACCGCCCCCAAGCGAGACAGAATATCAGCAAAAGTCAGCACAAAAGCGCCGCCAACGGCTGAAAGCGGCAAAACCCAGCGGTAGTCGGTGCCCACGAGCAGCCGGACGCCGTGAGGCACCACCAGCCCCACGAATCCAATCAAGCCGGCGACACTGACCGCACCGGCAGCCAGGAGAGTGGCCACTGCCCCAATTAAAAGGCGAGCTCGCAGCAAAGAAAACCCCAGCCCCACTGCCAGATCGTCCCCCAAATTTAAAACATTCACCGACCGCGCCAGCAGACAGCCGCCCAGGAGCGCCGCCACAATATAAGGAGCAGCCACCGTAACTTCTGACCAGCCCCGTCCGTTGAGACTGCCAATCAGCCAGTTGAGGGCCACCTGAACCCTGCCATCATCCGCCAGCAGCAGCAGAGTTGACTGAATAGCGCCAAATAGGGAGCTCACCGCAACGCCGCCCAAAACCAGCCGCTCCACCGCAATCCCGCCGCGAGTGCGAGCCAGAAAATAGACCAGCGCCGCCGTCAGCACCGCACCGATCCAAGCTGCCACCGGCACCCAAGCGGCAAACACGCCCAAAGTCACCAGCCCCACTGCCACCAAACCCGCGCCGGCAGAAATCCCCAGCAAAAAGGGATCGGCGAGTCCATTGCGCAGCATACCCTGGAGCAGCGCACCCGACATTCCCAACGCCGCCCCAACCGTCAGCCCCGCCATTGTCCGAGGCAGCCGCAGATCCCAGATAATAGTCTGGTAAATCGGATCGCCTTTGTGCTGCAAGGCTTGCCACAGTTGGGCCAAACTCACGGAAACCGCACCCTGAGACAGGGAAATGCCAACTGTCAGAACCAAGCAGCCTTCCAGGAGGATGCAGGCTTGCAAGACTTTGCTGAGCGAGAAAGCTTTTGCCACCGGCTCGAAAACCGATACATTCTTTGACCCCATTGCGCTCCTTACGTCACCAATTTTCCTCTGACCCCTCACTGTGAAGCTTAAAACATTCAGGCTGTAGGGTGCGTTCCCCAGGGGGGAACGCACCCTACTATTCCCACCGCTTGAGGGCAGGCGGGACGCCTGCCCTACGCCTATACCTCGCAGGACGTAGGACAGGCGTCTCGCCTGTCCTAATGTCGTCAGCGTGCCTGGGGGCGGGCCGGCAGCTTGCAATTTTACAGTTTACGATTAAATGATTTTCAAAAAACTCCGAGTTTAGACCGGTTTTGTATATATGTCTTCTACCGGAAGATATAAAATTGGCTTCTGATGGGCCCCCGAAATGGCCATTTGAGTGTGCCGGTGTGCCGGTGGGCCACGGATCGACCGCCCCGATGGCGGGATATCGCGATAAATTTTACAGCTTACGATTAAATGATTTTCACAAAACTCCGAGTTTAGACCGGTTTTGTATATATGTTTTCTACCGGATAATAGAAAATTTGCTTCTAAGCTGCCCCGCTGGTGGCCATTGGACTGTGGTGCCGGTGATACCCATAACTCAGTAGGGTGCGTTCCCCCCAAGGGAACGCACCCTACTATCTGGCTGTCCCTCGCCTGTCCCTCGCCTGTCCTGCAGCGTGCGGCTGGTGCGGCGAGAGTGTCTTCCCCGATCGGGCTAAAAAGGATATATTTGCCGGTGTCGCCGCAACGACCGTTTGCCCCTACAATTTGTTGAGGGGATTCTATCACAGAATCTCGATTTTTTTTCACACCGGCTCTATGACAGTCAAGAAAATTTTATCTTACGTTTTGTTAATATTCGTGCCGATTTCAATAGCGGCTGAATATTTGCACTGGGGGACGATGACGGTGTTTGTCACGTCGGCTGTAGCGATTGTCCCGCTGGCGATCTGGCTGAGCACTGCGACTGAAGAAGTTGCCATTGTGACGGGCCCTTCTATTGGGGGGCTGTTAAATGCTGTGTTCGGGAATGCGACTGAGCTGATTATTGCCTTTGTGGCGCTGCAAGCGGGCTTGGTTGATATTGTGAAGGCGAGTATTACTGGCACGATTATCAGTAACTTGCTGTTGGTGATGGGGCTTTCCATGTTTTTGGGAGGTTTGCGCTACAAGGAACAGGAGTTTCAGCCGGTTGTGGCGCGGGTGAACGGTTCCTCGATGACGCTGGCGGTGACGGCGCTGGTTTTGCCGACAACGGTGATTTACACTTCCAGTGGGGTGGAGCCGGGGGCGATTACCAATCTCTCAATTACGGTGGCGGTGGTGCTGGTTGCGTTTTACGCTCTGACGCTGGTGTTTTCTCTGGGCACTCACAGCTACCTTTATGATGTGGGGCTGGTTGAGCTGGAGGGAGAAGCGCCCAAGGCTGAGAGCGGTGAGCCGGCTGAGCACAAGCCGAATTTGTGGCTCTGGCTGGGCGTGCTGGCAATCTCTACTGTGGCGGTGGCCTTCGAGTCGGAGATTTTTGTCGGCGTGGTGGAGGCAGCAACCGAGGGGCTGGGGCTGACTCCGCTGTTTACGGGGGTGATTCTTTTGCCTCTGGTTGGCGGCGCTGCAGAATATGTGACGGCGGTGAGCGTGGCCATTAAGAACAATATGGATCTGTCGGTTTCGGTGGCGATGGGTTCTAGCCTGCTGGTGGCTCTGTTTATCGCTCCGGTTTTGGTTCTCGTCGGAGTGGCCATAGGGCAGCCAATGGATTTGAATTTCAATCCTTTTGAGGTGGTGGCTGTTGCGGTTGCCGTGGCGATTGCCAATCTCATCAGTTTGGACGGGCGCTCTAACTGGCTCGAGGGGGGGCTGCTGCTGGCTACTTATATTGTTTTAGGGGCGGCTTTCTATTTTCACCCGGCGTAGGAGGGATGTGGCGCGCCGCCGGTGGGGATAGCTCCCGGGTGCCGGTGGCAGCTTGAGTGGGGTAGCGGTGGGGCTGCCGGTGGCCCGAACTGTCCCGTACCGGACAGCCCCCGCCCTGGGTGAGGGCCCGCTCTGCCGCCGCCACACCCTGAACCGTATAAAAAAAGTAGTGAAATCCGTACAAAAAAGTTCGGTTGCGTCTCTCCCGAAGCGGAATTTATCTGTTACAGTAATAAAGCGCCAAAAAAAACAAGCGTTCGCGCTTGGGTCTGCCGGCGCACCGAACCAGGAAAAAGCAATAGTTTGAAAGCCAGAAAGCACGCTAATACTTTTAAGCTGTTGGTCAGGCTTTGGGCTCACGCTATGAGCCGGTGGAAAGAGATGGGAGCCGCAGGTAAAATTTTGGTTCCGCTCGCTCATTCACCAGGAATAGTAGTGTGTTTCTAATGACAGCGTTGCCGGAGATCCAGAGGTGATTCACTCTCCTGTGAAAGGGTGGTGAAAAAAAACTTCCAGGAAATTCGGAAAATTGCTTGACAAAGTGAAAGCTGTCATGTTAGATTAAAAAAGTGTCAGGGGAGCGCCCCGACGACACGCCCGAACCAAGAAAAACCAATAGTTTGAAAGCCAAAGCAAGATATTCAATCCTCGTCAAAAAAAATCAGTCTTTGGGGGCAACCCCTGGACAATAGCAAAGATACAAACTCTTAAAACAAAATGGAGAGTTTGATCCTGGCTCAGGATGAACGCTGGCGGTCTGCTTAACACATGCAAGTCGAACGGAATCCGCAAGGATTTAGTGGCGGACGGGTGAGTAACGCGTGAGAATCTGCCTTCAGGTCGGGG